>NZ_KB851200.1:263826-798418 GCF_000368065.1 Acinetobacter seifertii | reverse complement strand
AACCGCTCTATCTCTGATTTCAGGGGTGTATTTTACTTTTTTCATCGGGACATTCTCTCAAGAAAAGTGGTCTCCGACAAACCCGGTACGGTTCACATTTATATTAGAGACTTGCTCTATATAACGTTGCAACCCTGTAGGGGAATTCAATGATGCTTCTAAAGTTTTTAAATCTTGTACACTTGCATCAAAGTTATAGGTACATTCAGCAAAAGAGTTACTCATACCCAAAACACCTACTATTGTTGCTAAAATTATCTTTTTCACGTCATTATCCCTTTTTTATATTTGAACGTTTAGTATATATAAATACATAAATAATTTAACTAAATCCGATAAATGGCATACTTATCACTTCTTAATAATTAAAAAAAACTAAATCTTATAATTAATAAAACACTATCTCTTTTAAAGAAATAGTGCCTGAAATAATTAATAAGTCACTGTAACAACAACACTATCAGAGTAGCTACCGGGTCTACTTGCAATCGTAGTACCTTGCGGAATTTTTCCATAAACTGTAGTGGTTTGAGCATTACCTGTTCCAGTGCCAGATACTCCTCCCGTTCCCCCAACGCTATTCACTCCACCTGTAGCATCCCACACCGAACTATAAGCAGCATCTTTGTATAACTGATAGGGAATAAACTCATTATTACTATTGGCCATACGCCTGAACCCTCCGCTTATACGGTTATTGCCATCCCCTAAATAAATCGAATATGGCGTTCCAGAGTTACATGTCGTATTTACAGCACCTTGAGTCGTGTAGTCACGCTTAGTAATACCAATATCATTAATATTGCCGAAATCGACATTTGAGGTTGAGTTTAATTGGCAAAGCGTCGGTACCACAAAGTTCGCTGTTAAAGTTACATTTCCAGAACTCCAACTGATGACATCTCCTAAACATAACGCCGCTAGAAGATCCATATCCCAAAATAGTTGAACCGTAGCTGTATAGGTTCCTTGAGGATATGCAATGAGTGACCCCGTTCGCGCAGGTACCTTCACATTTACCGAGTAACTAAGAATATTATTTGAAGCGATTGTTACCACTGGACCATACCAAACATTCGAAGTTTGATTGGTTGTAGAAGAACCTGCTCCGCCTACCGTTGCAGTGACTGTATATGGTAACGATACGCTATTATTTGTAGTGGTTGCTCCTGTAAATACTGTCTTCATACACATAAATGGAGAAATTTGAGGTAGTAGTCCTCCATTCGTACAACTAATTGTTCCTGAAAAGTTTACAGTTGCATCACTATTAATATTTGCTGCCGTGTAAATAAACGTATTATTTGTGGTTCCAGCTACCGTACAGGCAGCATGTGTTGGACTAAAAAAAGCATAAACGAGATAAAATAAGCAAATACCTATAAAGTACTTTAAAGATAAGGAAATTTTTTTATAGCTCTCTATTTGAGCCTTATTCATAATATTTAATGACATATATAAGGTCCCAATTTTTTAGTTGAGTACTGATTACTGTTATATGTAAATTCAACTTGGCATGAACCATGATCAAGAAGATCTACCTCAAGTTTGTTTTGTTGTAATAGGTTTGGAATAAATACTTCACCGTCATAGCCCACTACGGCATCTTGTTGCTCATTAATTCGAACGCTATAACCCGGTAATAATGGTGAGTTGTTTTTATCAACTACTCTCACCAAACCTGAAATAACCTGATGAGCACCAAAGTCGACTAAAGTCCCTTGGCGATAGCCTACTACTGTTTTTTGATCTGTAGATTTAACATTCCAATTTAAAGGCAGATATGATGGATCTAAATAAATATGGTTCTCTCTATACGGCATAAGGCTTGGTATAAGAAACCTTCCAGACTTGTCCGTTGTTCCTAGATTTATCCCACCATTTAAAATTTGGCTTTGCGGTCCAGCATTGGTGACAACAGCATAACCATCTCCAATTTCATTGGCCGCAAATATACGGCCTGCTGCTGCAACTAAAGATCCTGTCGCTGAAAGTGCAACTTGGTCATTATCTCCAATTCGGTTATAGCGACCTGTCAGGTACGCAGCTCGTGCTCGGTAAGATCCATAGACCGATGCATTATTGTCATGCGTATCCTGATTGCGCTCAACATAACCACCCCATCCAAATGAACCAACTTGCGGTTCCGATAAAACAAATACTTCTTGGCGATAACTCAGCCTGCCACTATCACTAGATACGCTAGAAATTGCATTAACTCTGGTAGATGGTGTATAGCGAAGTGCAAAGTAAATGCCATAGTCCTTATGGTTTTCATAATCCTTATATGCAGAACTATAAAAGCCCCAGTTCTTGTTTAAACTTCCGCTTAAGTTAGCAGACAGTAACTTATACGAGTTATCACTGTATTTGATCTGGTTATAACCGACATAAATGCTATAGCCCGGATAGAAGTTATAATTAATCCCTGCCCTAATAATCTCGTCTGCCAGCGCGCTGTAGTTCAAATAATTTTGTGGCTCAGAAGTAATCTGGTTATCTTTTAAATATCGAATTTGAGACACACGGGCTAAGTCAAAATAGTTATCAAATACTTTGCGGTAGCTGGTGTTAAACGAAATATTTTTGCTAATTCGCCCTTCTAAACCAAGCAGAGCCGAATAGCCATTTTCATCTTTATACTGGCTTGCTGCAATATCGGCATTAATAACGCCCACACCAAACAGATTCTTGGCAAAGCCTGTTCCAACGTTGGAAAGACCATCTGTTGAAGCTTCTGCACCACCACTTAAGGTCAGTGAGTTGCTATAACCATAACGAATTGCACCAGAGGCAAAGGTGGCATCATCATAATCGTTTGAGTACAGTCCGTAGTTATAACGCGGAACCCCAACATCGACTGAAAACTCATTGATACCTTTTGCCAAAATCTTCGATGAAAAGTAGTAAGGTTTTTTAGTAATGGTTTGCTGACCTGTTGCATCAGTTGTTACCAGTGTGACTTCATTTCCTGAAATAAATGGGAGCTGCTTAACATCAAATGGGCCTGAAGGAACAAGGCCTGAATAAATCTTTTGC
The DNA here is from genome assembly GCF_000368065.1 of Acinetobacter seifertii. Lineage (GTDB taxonomy): Bacteria > Pseudomonadota > Gammaproteobacteria > Pseudomonadales > Moraxellaceae > Acinetobacter > Acinetobacter seifertii. The sequence goes on along the minus strand of NZ_KB851200.1, from coordinate 795,379 downwards.
TGGTTAACGTATAAGTCCAGTGTAGAAGGTAGCGCCGCTGAACCGGAAAACTGTGGCAGCGCCGAAGTAACAATATCACCACGCTGAGTATAGGCACTCGACCACTGCAAACCGGCAAGACGTACACTACTGCCCCAGTCAGAACTGTTGGAAATAAAGTCACCTAGGGTATATATCCTAACTTTTTCAGGATCTACATATTGCCACTTGCTCTCTAAGCGCACCCACTTCTCATGGCTATAACTATTTTCATTATTACCGTTGTATAAAACACCTGATGAAAAATTACCAAGCGCGCTGTTAAAAATCCCTTCTGCCGAACCTGAGAAAATATTCTCATCATTGGTAATGGTGTGATACATGCTGTAATTCAGAATTGCAGCATTTAAAGGTTTCATTTTTAGTAAGTTGGTGTTTGTAGTCGGTTGACCAGTTAAGTCAACAGAATAATCACTCAACATACTCGCAGGAACCTGTAAGTTTAGAGACTGCTCATTTTCCAGATACTTAAACTGGATTCCTTTCAATTCATTAATACATACCCATTGGCTGTCAGGGATATGCTCATCCATTTTTATTCTTAGCGTTTTTAAGTCACCAGAGCGAATATATAGTTTTTCATCCTTAGATTGTTTTACAGAAAACAAGTCTTCAGAGGCATTTGAATTAATAGAAATATTTAGAAATAGCTGAGTAAAATTATTTTCTTGTTCTTGTCCATCCGTCTTTTCGTGCATATATTTATTATTGTTACTTATAGACTTAGGAACACTGGGAACCGTAGTGTTCGTATGATCTAAAAGTTGTTCAGCAAATAAATGTGCTGGAAAATATGCGACACATAAGACACCTATAATATATTTCATATAAGCCTCTTAAAGTGTGGTTTTTTTACCATTAACTGTTAGAGAAATACTGTATTTGTGATTTGGCTGATATGTAAAATTATTAATTGAATAATTTTTTGATTTTCCTGAAAGGATATAACCATTTACGGTATTTACTTTAATCGGATAACTTTTATTCTCTGTGTTATCTATAAGAATTAAGTCATTTAAAAGTGCATGTCTGTTACCAATATTACTAATATTCAAGAAAGTATCATTTTGCTTCGCATCAATTTTCCAGTTCAGTTGGGTAATCGCATCTTTATTCACTACAAATACAGGTAATGATGAGCGAAGTAATACATTTACACCTTGAGATGCTTTACGACTATCGATGGGTTTTGGTAATTCATCAAGAATAATACGATAAGTTTTTTCACCAGAAATTGGTTCTGGCTTAATGCGGACTACACGCAAATTATAAGAATCATTCGGTTTTAATTTTAAGAAAGGCGGACTAATTGCAATATCATCTGTTGGAATTAATTGATCTTGTCCAGCATTCTGAGTCCATTCAAATATACGTATTTGTAAGTCAGCACTTTCGTTCGACTGATTATATAAACTAATTGAGGACGCAGATTGATCACTCAATATTTCAACATTCACAGGAGAAAGACGTATTGAGGCAGCATTTAACATACTAGGCAAAAATAACAATAAAGTAGCAACAAAGATATTTTTTTTCATAACTTGCCCAGAATAACTTTTCTCAAATTAAGGTAGGGCTAGCTCTTACAAAAGAGCTAGCGACAACAATGAACAGAACTGATTTAAAAAAATTAATAAGTCACAGTCACAGTTACTGTATCAACATAGCTACCAGCGCTTGGCAAAGCTGAACCAGCAGGAAGACGACCATACACGTTCACTGTTTGTACTGCACCACTACCAGTTCCACTATAAGCTGTTGTAGCAATTCCAATCGCGGTACCGCGGCCTGTATCTGAATACAAGTTATAAGGGATATATTCGTTACTTGTTGCCCCACCGATCATTCGTCGTTGAGTAGATAAAACATTTTGACCACCATCAAATGACAAAGTCCATGGCACAGTGTTGTTACAAAGGACTTTAATTGCTGTACCGCCTGTCGTTGTGGTATCTGCATCAACATTACTAGTCAGAGAACTTAAAGTACCAAAGTCCAAAACCGCATTTGTTGTGGTACCTGTTGCAGAGGTATTAAGGACACAACTATTTGTTACTGTCGCCTTAACAGTTAATGTCCCCGTTGCTGTAGCGGCATTTGCTGCATTAACAGAAATTAATGCTATAGCAAGTGCTGATAAATAAAAAAAAGTCTTTTTCATGGTCAAAACCTTTTGAATGAAATTGTCGAATTAATAGATATAAAAAAATTAACTCTTATCCTTACAATCATTTTTATTTGACTGCTCTTTTAAAGCTTATTTTTTATTCCTATTTTTAAATATCATACATAAAAATAATTAAAATGCATGAGTTTGTTATTATTTTAATTTCTAATTAACAAAATATTTTTACTAAAACTTAATTTTCAGTGATAAGAGTTAATATTAATTTAATTCAAGCAATTGATTTATATAAACTTAAACCAAATAAAACAATTTTTATTCATAAAATTTAACTAAATATTTCAATTTATATTTTTATTGAACTTGGTCACATAAATCAATTTTTTAACCAAATAATTCACTTAAAATTAAAGTATTTTATTTTTTAATATATTTAAATAATACATTTAATATTAATTAAAAAACTTTATAGTTTAAAAATACAAAATAATGGTCAAAATAAAGGCCTCATACGAGACCTTTATTAAGTATTGTTAAATAATTAAACGCTTAACATACTATTTAAAGTCTCAGAAACGTTTTTAGATTTCACTTTAGGCTGTAATGCCTGCAAAGCTTGTTGCACTTGCGTACGTTGAGGCTCTGCAAGCGTATACCAGCGTGACAATACCTGTAATAAACGTGAACCTAAAATTGGATTTTTCTCGTCAAGATATTGCGCAAGATTAATAAAGTGCGCTACACCAAAGCCCCAAGTATTTTCAGGGTTATTTGACAAGCCACCACTTACAGCACGAATACGGTTTGGCGTCGTTAGGTCATAATCAGGATGTTGAGTTAAATACTCGATTGTTTCTGCTGTCGCATTTGGATTGGCTGCCTGAATCATAAACCATTGGTCTAAAGATAATGCTTCATCTTTAAAGCGGTTATAAAAATCAGTAAGTGCTTGCTTCGCTTGAGGCGCATTTTGCCAAACTAGTACACGTAATGCACCTAAACGTTCAGACATGTTACCTGTGTTTTGATATTGCTCATAAGCCAATTCAAATGCAGTTTGATCGCTCTGACGAGCCATCATCATCAGCATGATATTTTTTAATGCACGAACACCCATCGCTAAAGAAAATTCTTTTTGCAGGTCTGGGTCAAGCGTAAGATATGTATCTTTCCAGAAAGAACCTAACTCTTGTGCTAATCGATTCAGCAAGGCTTCACGTTTTACATGAACATCGGCTGGTGCATAGTCCTGATCAATACGGCTACCCAAATAACCTTCACTAGGTACATCAAATAAACGAGATGCTAAAAGTGGGTCACGGCCAACTAGTTCAGGTAAAGTGCTTTGAATAGCTTGAATGTAAGCATCGGCAGAATGGTCTTCTAACAAAATACGCTCAAGCAAGGTTTGAGTTGCTTGCCACTGGTTAAAACCATTGGTTTCATGCTGAATTAAGAAAGCTAATTCTGCATCGGTATAGTCAAATACAAGATTTACAGGCGCAGAGAAATTACGAAGTAACGAAACAACTGGTTGTTCAGTCACACCTGTGAATTCAATGGTTGCCTCGTCTTGATCAAACAAGTACACACCATCTTTAACATCATTAACGAATAAACTATCACTGTGCAATGTATATTGCTCGCCTGTTTTAGCATTAAATAGCGCTAAAGCCACAGGAATTGGAACAGCTTTTAAATTTGGATATTTAGGATGAGCTTTCAGACTTTGTTTAAAGCTTAAACGATAAGTTTGTGCTGCTGCATCGTACTCACCTTTTGCTTCAAGCTTTGGTGTACCCGGTTGGTTATACCAAGTTAAAAATGCAGATAAATCGACACCCGAACCTGCTGATAATGCAGCAACCCAGTCTTCTACAGTTACGGCTTGTCCGTCATGACGGCGGAAGTATTCGTCTGTTCCCTTACGGTATTTTTCTTTACCAAGTAAGGTCGACATCATGCGGTTAATTTCCGCACCTTTTTCATAGACTGTCGCAGTATAGAAGTTATTAATTTCTACAAAGTGGTCTGGACGTGGTGGATGCGATAATGGACCTGCATCTTCAGGAAATTGGTGTGATTTAAGTACAGCAACGTCATCAATACGTTGAACCGCAGCAGATTGTAAGTCTTCCGAGAAAGATTGATCACGAAATACCGTTAAACCTTCTTTTAAGCAGAGCTGGAACCAGTCACGGCAAGTAATACGGTTACCTGTCCAATTGTGGAAATACTCATGGGCAATCACCGACTGCACACGCATAATCGCTGCGTCCGTTGTGTATTCTTCATCAGCAAGTACACATGAAGTATTAAAGATATTTAAACCTTTATTTTCCATTGCACCCATATTGAACTGGCTTACCGCAACAATCATATAGTTGTCGAGGTCATACGCACGGCCGTAGTGTTCTTCATCCCAACGCATTGAATGTTTTAATGCTTCCATTGCGATATGGCATTTTGGAATGTCTTTCTCAATAGCATAGATTTCTAAGGCAACATCACGCCCTTCCGAAGTCGTATAACGATCTTTAAGTACAGCTAAGTCACCAATAACACAAGCAAACAAATAGCTTGGTTTTTTAGTTGGGTCTTGCCAAATTGCAAAGTGACGGTTTTCACCCGCTTCACCTGTTTCAAGCAAGTTACCATTCGCAAGTAATACTGGATATTTTTTGTCTGCTTCTACGCGTGTAGTAAAGACTGAAAGTACGTCTGGACGGTCTGGATAGAAGGTAATCTTGCGGAAGCCTTCAGGCTCGTTTTGCGTAACAAACAAATCACCAGCTTTATATAAGCCTTCAAGCTGAGTATTGGTTTCCGGATGAATAATCACTTGAGTCTGTAAAATGACTTCATCTGGTGCGTTAGTGATCACCAGTTGCTCACTATCGAGTAAATATTGTGCATGAGTAAGCTCTTGACCATTGAGCTGAATAGATTGCAACTCAAGGTCACGGCCCAACAGCACCAAGTCTCCAGCAGTTTGACGCTTCATGACTAAAGTTGAATCAACAATTGTTTTATCATCATAGACTTGAATATCAAGATTAATGGATTCAACCAAGAACGAAGGTTTTTGATAATCTTTTAAATAAACTGTTTGATCTGCCTGAACGGGAGGCTGTGCCGCAATATTCATCTTTATTCCTTATATACTTTTCGGAAACCGTAGTACAAATTTTATGAACTTGATCATACACATTCATACATACAATGTTTGCTTACCTTAATAAAATTAATGGGACTTGATTTATACATTTCAAATTAGAATCTGATTTTATTAGCACAGATTAGACCAAAATTACGATAATCGTTGTTTATATAATCAATCTATACAATAAAAATAAAACTCCTTTCGCTTTTAACATTTTATAGGAGCTGCTTACATTTTAGGCATGGTTCTTGCCTTATTGAATATACCAGTATAAGTATTTCGATCAGAACAAGAGGTAGCTACTATGGAATTAAAAACTTATTTACATCGTTTAGAAAATATTAAAGCTATTCATGATCTAGATGCAGCGGGACTCGACCATCATGTGATTGCCGTGTTTTTAACTGCTGAAGGTATTTCAATGACTGCTCAGGAGGTAACAACTATCGTTAATACTTATGACGCATTAGGTAAAGTGAAATTACCAAGTAAAAAAGTACAGGCGCTTATTAATGCTAAAAAACTTGGACAACATGATGAGAGCTTGCCGTGCCCTGTTTAATCTTAACTTTTAATCTCTTATGAAAACCTAAAGTCAAAATAAAGATTTTAGGTTTTCTATTTTTGCACCAAACAAAAATACAATCTCAGCTATCGGCAATGCGGCTGTGTATAATAGGTCAATCATGATTGATTTAAGTGTTCGGAGCGAAATGGCCTTACAAATTCTACAGAAACAGCTAGATGAAAGTAGCCATTGCCCACTCTGCCAAGCTTCAATGTATTGGGTAGATGCCGAACAATTTGAGCAAGACATTCAGTTTCATGAATGCAGTCATTGCCAGCACCGTGTATTTAAAGACACAAAAATGACGTGTCACTGTGACCAATGCACTAAACAAAGAAAGAAACTTTTACAGCAAACCCGCCTACAAGAACAACGCCAGTTTAAGTCAAAAGACCAACCTCAGCGTAGTCTGGAGCAACTTAGTTTTTTAAATAAACTTTTTCTGCTTAGCCTGCTCGATGATTATGCACGTGACGATGTTGCGCATGATGAATATATTCACTGGGACCAAATAAAATATCAGCCTATTACACCCAACTGGATGTTCCAAAATCATCTCATTAAACAGCTTCATAAAGATGGGATTTTAAATGCACAGGATCAATCTGACGAACCACAGTGCTTTTATTTAAACATTCGCCTAGATGGCTATAGTGACCCAAGCTTATTTAGTGTAGCCCAACAACTACGTCATTGGTTCTATGAAAACTTAAGTCTTGGTATTCCATTTCGTAGTGCCGATGAAGTGAAAGACGTCCTTTTTCAAGTGCTCTATCAAGAAATTATTCAGTTTACGCAGTTCTACTGCCGAACATGGGGTATTCAAATTGCGGGTAGCTCTAACTTTCAAACTTTTTGCTACCGTTTAATGGACTCATTGGCGATTGGTCAAATTTATTATTTGATTCAAACTGCACTCGAATATCTTTATAAACAAAAAGCTCTACAGCCACGTAATGAAAAGTTTATTAATACCAATTTATTAAAGAAAACTTTAGAGCAATATCGGGAACGGGCTTTAGTTGAAAAGTGGGAAACTTCAATGTTGCCACGCCCTTACAATATTCCTTACAGTAAAATGAGCCACATTTTGTTTAACCGCTTTTTAGGTTATGACGAACACATTTTTGTACAACCTGTATGGAAAGCATGGCGAAAAATTGAACCTCGGTTAAACTTTTACTCGGTTAAGCGTTGTATGCATTGTGGTTCAAATGATTTAAGTGTTGATTATGATGCAGCAGATTATGTTTCTTTGATTTGCGAAAGATGTAAGCATCAAGATCACTATTTTACCCGTTAAATTCGTTATCTCTGGCTTATAAGGATAATCAGATGACTTCAACATCAAACCTCATTGAACAGGTGATTGAAGCTTGGCAAAACATGCAGGCTCAAACGCCTCTTGTGCAATGCATCACCAATAGCGTTGCAGCCAACTATACAGCCAATGTGTTACTGGCTTCTGGTGCTTCACCAGCAATGATTGATAATCCTTATGAAGCAGAAAGTTTTACTAAAATTTCATCGGCTTTAAGCATTAATTTGGGCACACCTACTTCAGAGCAAATGCAAGCCATGCAAATTTCTGCCAAAACAGCACAGCTTAATAATGTTCCTTGGGTACTTGATCCAGTTGGTTACGGCCCAATTTTAGCTTGGCGTAGCCAAATGACAGACGAGCTTTTACAGTTCAAGCCAAGCGTTATTCGTGGTAATGCTTCAGAAATCAGTACGCTTGCAGGCAATCAGGTTCAATCTAAAGGTGTAGACAGCACTTTAAGTAGTGATCAAGCCTATCAACAAGCTTTTTCTCTCTTAACACATGCAAGCTGTATCGCTATTTCTGGCGAGTCAGACTATATCCTGTCTCATGAAATAGATGCAGTGATTCAAGTAAACGGCGGAAGTCCTTTACAACCTAAAATTACCGCAACAGGCTGTGCTTTAGGTGCGTTAATTGGCGCATATAGCGCTGTGACAACACCAACCATTGCTGCTCTTTCAGCTCATGTTCATTTTGCAATTGCAGGTAAACTTGCAGCAAATCAAGCGCAAACCATGGGAAGCTTTAGTAGCATCTTTATGGATTATATCCATATGCTAGATGACAACCTGATTGAACAATACGCAGATATCAAACTTTTAAACATACAGGCATAACCTAAGCTATGCCTGTATCAGATTAGACTCACTTTAGAAGTAAGTAAATGTCGGTAACAAGGTCGCACTCGTTCACTTCGTGCACAAAGTTGTGATAGTGAAAGAAAACTGGATAATCCCCTGCTTCTTCTGGTTGCTCAGGTAACCAGTTTCTAAAGATTTAATACACACTATCTTTAATCTGGTCATGGCTACCCAAATGTCTTACGGTTGCATAGCGCCCCGCAGGAATTTCACCTGTCTGCACGCCGTAACTATTTTCAGGTACAGCTTTTTCAATTGAACCTGCAATATCAAATCGAAACTCGTCAGGTGGTGTCTGATCTGGGTCAGCAAAAGGAATACCATAAGTTTTAGACTTGGTTACGGGCGATAAACCTGTTTCTTTACGCCAAGCAATAAAACGCGCAGCTGTTTCCAAGACTTTATCTGGACTTCCTAAATGCGATAGATAGGCAATCTTTTCAGCAGGACGCTCAACAATATTTACATTCATTTTTAGCTCACTTTTTGGAAGTGTAAAAACAAACTTCTGGTGCCAAGATTCCCAGTCTGGTTTATCTCTAAAAGCCCGAGGAGTTTGATCAAATGAACGCTTAAATGCACGAGTAAATGCCTCGGGACTGTCAAACCCTGCTTGTAATGCAATCTCAATAATCTTGAGATCGGGTTCAAAAGCCAGTTGAAAAGAGGCCCGCTTTAAACGAGAAAGTTGAATAAACTTCATTACATTTAAGCCAATATGAATGGCAAAAATGCGATGAAAATGAAACTTAGATAAGGTCGCAATCTGGCTCAATCGGTCAACATCTAAATCTTCATCTAAATGTCTTTGAATATAATCGCAAACCAGTTGCAGCTTTTGTGTATATACAGCCATACATTTATGTCTGTTCATTCGATAGCACTACTTTTACATAGTGCTCATCGCTATTCTTGATCGAAATTGCGTTTTTTATAGTTATACAACTTGCTTAAAATAATCTTCTCTTGGCATGTCAATTAGCTCAACACACAATTGAATTTCTTTATTAAACCCTTGTTGTAAATATCTTTTGTTGCTAAGTGCTGCTAATAATTGCTCACCCATAAGCTGTTTTTGTTCAGCCGTTCTTCCCGACAAAATATACGCCTTTACATGAATATAGGCTTGATCAGCTCCTAAGCCTATTAGGAAAACATCATCTTTACGTGCACGGCTTTTAATGTCTTCTGGACTAAATAACTCTGTCTCAATCAGTGTGCTATTAATTTCTTCAAGTAATTGTTTTGCGTTTAATCCAGTTAAGTTTTCTGAATAATCGACTACTACGTGCGGCATAGCCACCTCAATTTATGTAATAAGTAATTAAGCCAATCAAACTTTATTCAATAAATAATAAAGCTAATCGAACCTGATCATATCCCATTCGAGGACTAGTTGCTTCAACAATTGGTCTTAGTTTGATCGAACCATCATCAGAAAAATGATCTGGATTCTGACGTTTTTTCAATTTCTTATAAATTTTACGGACTTCTTCAACCACTTCTTCACCAGGATGAGCAACCGAAATATCCAGCTTTTGTTCTTTATGAAGTCGAGCCAAGTGATTAATAATCGTCGCTGGTGTCAGGCCACGTTCATGCGCAATGTCTTCAATTTCGTAGCCTTCTTCAAACAATGCACGTGTTTCATCTAGCGTTGCCGTAGCGTAATTTTGCTTGCCACCTTTTGCGAGTTTCTTCTCATTACGAGAAATCTCAGTTTCGTTTAAGGTGCCGCCACAATGACGAATAAAGGCTTTATGCTGAGCCGTTAAATCTACATCTGCAAAGTTATCTTCGGCTTCTTTTGAAAGCTCTTGGAAACGGCGATCCGCTTTGACCGCTAAACTATCTAACTCTAAAGCTTGTTCATTAATACCTAATAACTTTAATCCAGTTAAAGATTTTAAGCGCGAAAGCGCAACATAACCCTGACCTTTTTCAAAGGTGTTCATGAGGTTAATTTCTGCAGCTTCCAAAGTCATGCCTTGGCTTTTATGAATAGTAATCGCCCACGCTAAACGAAGTGGAATTTGCTGAAAACTTGCAATCACTTTGCCTGCTTCATTTTCAACTGACCATGTTTCAGGGGCAACGAGCAATGTCGTGCCATCGGTTAGTTTTACTTTCGGCAGTAAGCCATTTTCGTCATCTTCTTCAAAGCCGATAACTTCACCCAAGCTTCCATTGATATATCCCATATCAAAGTTGTTTTTGACAAACATAACTTTGGCATGCTTTTTCAGTGTGAGTTCTTCTGGTGCACGTACCGAGGATTTTAAAGTTTCTACCAGTTTCTCATTACCATCTAAAACGGCATTAAATTGATGCCCTTCATTATCAATTTCATTTAAGTGCTGATAATTGATATTGTCGACATCCATATTATGCGTATAAAGACGAGTAAAGGTCTCACCAATATCATGCGAGCGAGATTGACGCAGTGCGTGTAAATGATCTGATTGAATATTCTGCGCACGAATGGCATTTAAAATTTGATTGAGAATTTCATCGTCTTGACGGTGTTGTTCTGTTAAATAACATACGCGGAATTTGGCTTCGACCCATGCATCTGACATAAAACAAAACTTGTCGCGATTGGCTTCACCATTACGTCCTACAGGTGGTAACTGGAAGAAATCTCCAGCCACAATGACTTGAATGCCACCAAATGCCTCATCACTTTCTTTAAAATATTTTAGGACTTGATTGACCAGATTGAGCTGCTTTGCATGCAACATTGAGATTTCATCGATAACGAGAACTTGCGCATTTTCAAGGTGTTCCTTGAGATATTTACGCTCTTTCATACGTTTTAGGTCATCGTCAGTTAACTGATCTTTAATACCGATGCCCGCCCACGTATGAATGGTCATGCCGTTCATATGCGTTGCCGCAATACCTGTAGACGCCGTAATAGCCACCGGCACTTTACGTGCTTTTAGATATTGGATGTACTGATTGAGTGTATAGGTTTTCCCTGCACCAGCCGAACCGGTTAAAAAAACATTTTCACCTGCTTTGAGCAGTTTAAGCGCAGTTTCCTGTTTCATAATCTCATATGTACATCTTCAACAGCCCATAGCTTAACGATTTTCCCGAAAAAATTAAATGAATGAGCCAAATTTTATATAAAGTTATTAAAAATCAATAATTAAATCCCAAGTAATATTTGGTAGGTTTTTGGTAGGTAGGAAAATAATCTTCAGATCACAATACTAAGCCCATGGTGAGGCTCACCTGTAATAACAAACAATGGATTTATGGAAAAAGGAATCACTCCATGGCTTTTAAAAATATTGCAGATCAAACAAACGGTTTTTATATTCCTTGCGTATCACTCTTTGGACCAGGATGTGCTAAAGAAATTGGTATGAAGGCACAAAACCTCGGCGCAAAAAAAGCATTAATTGTGACCGATGAAGGCTTATTTAAATTTGGCGTTGCAGACCTTATCGCAAACTATTTAACTGAAGCAGGCGTTTCGAGCCATATTTTCCCGGGTGCAGAACCGAACCCAACCGATATTAATGTTCACAATGGCGTGAAAGCCTATAACGACAATGGCTGTGACTTTATTGTGTCTTTAGGTGGCGGTTCATCTCACGACTGTGCGAAAGGTATTGGCCTAGTTACTGCTGGCGGTGGTCATATTCGTGACTATGAGGGCATTGATAAAAGCAAAGTGCCAATGACACCACTGATTGCAGTAAATACAACGGCTGGTACTGCATCTGAAATGACTCGTTTCTGTATTATTACCAATACAGACACTCATGTAAAAATGGCAATTGTTGACTGGCGTTGTACCCCACTCATTGCAATTGACGACCCGAAACTCATGATTGCAAAACCAGCTGGTTTAACTGCTGCAACAGGTATGGATGCATTAACCCATGCAGTTGAAGCATATGTTTCTACAGCGGCAAACCCAATTACCGATGCGTGTGCAGAAAAAGCAATTACGATGATTAGCCAGTGGCTACAACCTGCTGTCGCAAACGGCGAAAATATCGAAGCACGTGATGCAATGAGCTACGCACAGTATTTGGCTGGTATGGCATTTAACAACGCGTCATTAGGCTATGTTCATGCCATGGCGCACCAGTTGGGCGGTTTCTATAACCTACCTCACGGCGTATGTAACGCAATCTTATTACCACACGTATGTGAATTTAACTTAATTGCTTGTCCAGATCGTTACGCAAAAATCGCCGAGTTAATGGGTGTAAGAACTCACGGGTTAACAGTGATGGAAGCTGCCTATGCTGCAATTGACGCCATTCGTAAACTGTCTGCATCGATTGGTATTCCATCTGGCTTAACCGAGCTTGGTGTAAAAACTGAAGACCTTGCGGTGATGGCAGATAATGCTCAAAAAGATGCATGTATGCTCACCAACCCTCGTAAAGCAAACCATGCACAAGTTGTGGAGATTTTTAAAGCAGCACTTTAATCTTGATGTGATAGCTTGTCCCTCTAGTAAGTCAAATCCCTCCGACCGGTGACTTACTTTTTAGGGAATACTTAGCTCCAGCGGTATTCCCTTTTTTTAAGAACGATACTTCAACCTTCTCTAAACCTGATTGACAATTCGCCCATTTCATTGAAGGATACTCAGCATGTCTTAATTACAATAGCTCGATAACAATGAATACATCTTTAGCTACTCAAACTTATGTTCCAGATATTTTAGGTACTGGCTATGAACAGCTCACCCTCAACTTTCCTAATGATTACGAAGGTAAAGTTGTAGCTACCTTAGTGCGTAAAAAGGCCGCTCAATCGACTCAAAAAGCCGTGCTGTATATTCATGGTTTTTTAGATTATTTCTTTCAAACCGAAATGGCTGAGCAATTCAATGCTCATGGTTATGACTTCTATGCACTCGATTTAAGAAAATATGGTCGCTCAAAGCTGCCTCATCAGATTTTCTATAATGTGCTTGATTTAAATGAATACGATGCTGAAATTACTCAAGCATTAGAGATTATTGGCAAAGAACAACACACCCAAATATTACTTGCAGGACATTCGACTGGCGGTTTGACAGCAACGCTTTATGCTGCCCATAACCCAAACCACCCTCTGATTAAAGGACTTTGGGCAAATAGTCCGTTTTATGACTTCAATTTAAGCTTGGTCGAGAAAAAATTGGGCATTCCAGTACTTAGTCGTGTAGGAAAATATCTACCAAAAGTTAAATTCCCAAGTCAATTAAACAAATGGTACACCGCGAGCCTTCACAAACAGCTCAAGGGCGAATGGGACTTTAATCTGGACTGGAAACCTACCTCTGCCCCGACAGTTCAACTCAGTTTTTTACATGCGATTCATACAGCACAAAAAGAAATACATCGCGGGGTTAAACTCAATATTCCCGCGCTGATTATGCATTCTCATCAGACTAAAAACCCTAAAAAATGGGGAACAGATGCGACTCAAAGCGATATCATTTTAGATGTTAAAGACATTGCCAAATTTGGTAAAAAAATGAAAGGCGATGTCTCTGTAGTTTCTATTCACAATGGATTGCATGACTTAGTGCTTTCAGGCCAGCCAGTACGGGAACAAGTCTATCAACAATTGTTCCAGTGGCTAGATCAAAAAATCACTTAACTGAGTTTAGGTGAGTCAAGGTATTTCACCAGCAGTTGATGCGCAGGATGTTCACTCGGTAATAGCTCCATAAGGCGTTCTACCGCATCAATTGCTTCAGGAAAATGAGCTAAATGCTTAAGTAATAAATCTGTTTCTTGTGTTTTAAAAATTGCATCACTTAAGCGTGATTCAAGACAGTCACGCCATGCACATAAAAACGGACTTTCCGTTTTTGCCAGAAATACACCTGTGTAAAGCTGCAAAGCTGAAGCTGCATATCCCGCATCTAGTGCTTGTTCAGCTTGTAAAAAATCAGCTTCAACATGTACAAGTAATCGATATGGACGTGAACCAAGCAAACCGCCCAAAATATCGCGTAGTTGAGACATTTCAGCTTTAAGCGTGCCCATGCTGACTTTACGTTCGCCATAGAGTGCCTGATAAAGATGCTCTAAAGTTAGACCATGTGGACATAAAGCCAATATCGTCAATATTTCAATTTGACGCGGCGTTAATAACAGACTTTTGCCATTAAATTTAACTTGTGGTGTCGAAAAAGCACGAATATGTAATTGCTGGCGCTGCTGCTCTAGCAAAGCGGATTGAATAATGGATGCACAACGTTCAGCAGCCAATATTCCTAAACTATTATGATTCTTCCAAGTGGTTGATAAATCAACAACCCCTAGAGTTTGTTTTGAGTATGGATCGATAATCGGCGCAGCATAACATACCCAATCATGAATCGATTCCATGTAATGTTCGTTTGAAAAAACACAGCTTGATTGTTGAGTTTTTAAAGATAACGCTAAGGCATTGGTGCCTACAAATTCTTCACGCCATTGCCCACCTTGTACAAAGTGAACACGCTCAGCTGCACTTTGCATTTGAGCACTTGTTGCCGTCCAGATAATCGTACTGCCGATATCACCGACAGCAATTACCATTGAAGATTGCTCTGCAATATGACGTAAGTCGTCGGCACATTGGCTTAAGGCCATATCTAAAGCGTTTTGTGAAGCAGTTTTTTTCTCGACTAAGGGAGCCGCAAAACGCTCTTTAGGAATCGCAGCAGAGGCTGACCGTTCCCATGAGCTTGCAATACTTTGGCCGAGTTTGGCAGCATTCTGAGGAGAGAGACTATTTTGCGTGCGCAGTTGATCAATCAACGTCCGTTGCTGCAATAAATCCTTTTTTGTGAACATTTGTAAATTCCTTATATATCCACATTTCTATTCCAACCTTTCTCCAACCTTCTTCTTTATATCCTAATTATACAAAGTACGAAAGTACCTACTGACAGGGTTCTTGTTAGTCTTTAGTCCTAAAAAGCAAAGGAATATTTATATGCGCTATATCGATCCAAATCAACCAGGCTCAAAAGTTCAATTTAAATCACAATACGAAAATTTTATTGGCGGTGAATGGGTTGCACCTGTAAAGGGTGCGTATTTTGACAATGTATCTCCTGTTGACGGAAAAGCTTTTACACGTATTCCACGCTCTAGTGCCGAAGATATTGAGCTCGCTCTTGATGCAGCGCACAAAGCAAAAGCGACATGGAATAAAGCATCACCAACGGTACGCTCAAATATCCTTTTAAAAATTGCTGATCGTTTAGAAGCAAATCTTGAAATGCTTGCTGTTGCAGAAACTTGGGATAACGGTAAAGCAGTGCGTGAAACTTTAGCAGCCGACCTTCCACTTGCGATTGACCATTTCCGTTATTTCGCTGGATGTATTCGTGCTCAAGAAGGTGGCATCTCTGAAATTGATGAAGATACCATTGCGTATCATTTCCACGAACCACTAGGTGTCGTTGGTCAAATCATTCCATGGAACTTCCCAATTTTAATGGCGGCATGGAAACTTGCACCTGCTTTAGCAGCTGGTAACTGTGTTGTGATTAAGCCAGCTGAACAAACGCCAGTAGGTATTTTGTTGGTGGCTGAACTCATTCAAGACATTTTACCGCCGGGTGTCCTTAATATTGTCAATGGTTTCGGTGCAGAAGTCGGCCGCCCGTTAGCGACAAACCCACGTATTGCAAAAATCGCATTCACAGGTTCAACTCAAACTGGACAAATGGTGATGCAATATGCGACCGAAAATATTATTCCAGTTACCTTAGAACTTGGCGGTAAGTCACCAAACCTTTTCTTTGAAGATATCATGGATAAAGAAGATGACTTCTTAGAAAAAACGCTTGAAGGCTTTGCCATGTTTGCCTTAAACCAAGGTGAAGTATGTACTTGTCCTTCTCGTGCTTTAGTACAAGAAAGCATTGCTGATCAGTTCTTAGAAATGGCTGTCGAGCGTGTAAAACGTATTAAAACTGGTCACCCACTTGATACTGAAACGATGATTGGTGCTCAAGCATCTTTGCAACAACAAGAGAAAATCTTACGTTGTATTAACACTGGTCGTGAAGAAGGTGCAGAGCTCTTACTTGGCGGTAGCGGCCGTAAAGAAGTAGGCGATGGTTACTATGTCGATCCGACTATTTTTAAAGGTCACAACAGCATGCAAGTTTTCCAAGAAGAAATTTTTGGACCTGTACTTGCTGTGACAACATTTAAAGACTTTGACGATGCAATTAAAATTGCCAATGACACCATGTATGGTTTAGGTGCAGGTGTTTGGTCACGTTCAGCTCACATTTCTTATCGTGCTGGTCGTGCTATTGAAGCGGGCCGTGTCTGGACAAACTGCTATAACATCTACCCTGCACATGCTGCATTTGGCGGTTACAAGAAGTCTGGTATTGGCCGTGAAAACCATAAGATGATGCTAGATCATTATCAACAAACTAAAAACTTGTTGGTGAGTTATTCAACTAAACCAATGGGCTTCTTCTAAGTTTCGCACCAAGTTGATACCAAACTATCAACACTACAAAGAAGTAAGATGACTAATTATATAGGAAGCCAGTAATTTAGATTGCTGGCTTCTTTATTTACGATTGTTAAGCTTGAATTTTTATCTTTTAGAATAAAAAAGTTCCATCTACTCTCTGAAGTGCTTCATTTAGGCATTGCTTTTGCATTGATTCATACAAACCCACTCGCAGGAGTATTGTATGAATCAACCAGAAACAGCTTCCGTCATTTCTTCAAGTACAGCAGTCTCATCAGCAGAATATTTTGCTCAGCGTCAACTTAAACAAGGTACGGTTGGTTGGTTACTCCTGATTGGTTTAGGCGTAGCTTATGTGATATCAGGTGATTTTGCTGGCTGGAACTTCGGTATAGCCCAAGGTGGCTGGGGGGGTATGTTTATTGCCACTGCCCTCGCTGCAATCATGTACCTATGTCTATGTCTTTCTATGTCAGAAATGTCCACCATGATGCCGACAGCAGGTGGCGGTTATAGTTTTGCACGTGCTGCCTTTGGCCCTTTTGGGGGTTATTTAACAGGAACAGCCATTTTAATTGAATACGCAATTGCTCCTGCGGCGATTGCCGTATTTATTGGTGGTTATTGTGAATCTTTATTTGGCATTAATGGCTGGATGATTTACCTCGCCTGCTACGCCATTTTTATGGGCATACATCTGAAAGGTGCCGGCGAAGCCTTAAAAATCATGTTCGCAATTACCCTTGTCGCTGCTGTTGCTCTGGTTGTATTTATTGTAGCAATGATTCCACACTTTAATGCACAAAATTTATTTGATATTCCAGTTGGTACAGGTGTAGGTGCAAGCAGTTTTCTACCTCATGGCTATTTAGGTATCTGGGCAGCGGTTCCCTTTGCAATCTGGTTTTTCCTTGCAGTTGAAGGTGTGCCATTAGCAGCCGAAGAAGCAAAAGATCCCGCCAAATCTCTCCCACGTGGTTTAATTGGTGCAATGCTCATATTAACGGCGTTTGCTATGCTCATTTTATTCTTAGGTGCGGGCGCAGCAGGTGCAAGTACTTTGCAAAACTCAGGTGCTCCCCTCGTAGATGCTCTGGTTAAAGTTTATGGCACCAACACTTGGCTTGCGACTTTCGTAAACTTTGTCGGTTTAGCAGGTTTAATCGCGAGTTTCTTTTCAATCATCTATGCCTATTCCCGTCAAATTTTTGCACTCTCTCGTGCTGGTTACTTACCGACCTCACTCTCTTTAACAAATAAAAATAAAGCGCCTTATCTGGCAATTATTATTCCGGGTATTATCGGGTTCTTGCTTTCACTCACCAAAGAAGGCGATTCACTGATTTTAATTGCTGTGTTCGGTGCAACTATTTCTTATGTGTTGATTCTCTTGTCCCACATCAAACTAAGACTATCTAAACCCGACATGCCTCGTCCTTATAAAACTCCTGGGGGAATCGTTACTTCAACTATTGCCTTAGTTCTAGCAGTCGCTGCTGTAGTTGCGGGCTTTGTTGTTAATCCGAAAGTTTGGTTTATTGCTGCCGCTATTTATATCGTATTTATTGCTTACTTTTTATTCTACAGCCGTTATCATTTAGTTAAAGGTACACCAGAAGAAGAGTTTGCAAATATTAAAGCCGCAGAACAAGAACTATAAAAAAGGATGCAACTATGAGTTATCGCAATATTGTCGCCAATCAACAGTATCACTTTGCTGACTTGAAGACCTTGATGGCAAAAGCAACGCCGTTACGTTCTGGCGATCAATTAGCAGGTGTAGCAGCCAGAGATGCAACCGAACATGTTGCGGCACAAATGACTTTGGCCGATGTACCGCTTAAAACCTTTTTAAATGAATTTGTGGTCGATTACGAAACCGATGAAATTACACGACTAATTATTGATGAACATGATCTGGCAGCCTTTGCCCCTATTTCACACTTTACAGTAGGTGATTTTCGAAATTGGTTACTGGGAGAAGAAGCAAATGCCCAAAGTTTAAAAGCATTAGCATCGGGTTTAACTCCTGAAATGGTAGCAGCTGTCAGCAAAATTATGCGCAATCAAGATTTGATTTATGTCGCCAGCAAATGTGAAGTGGTCACCCAATTTCGCAACACGATTGGTCTAAAAGGCCATCTTTCTACCCGCTTACAACCTAATCACCCGACCGATGATGTGCTTGGTATTTCTGCCAGTATTTTAGATGGTTTGATGTATGGCAATGGTGATGCAGTGATTGGCATTAACCCCGCCACAGATAACCTCCATAATTTGTCAGAACTATTAAAATTACTTGATCATGTCATTCAGGAATATCAAATTCCAACACAATCTTGTGTACTTACCCATATCAGCTCAGGCATTCAACTGGCTGAAAAAAATGTGCCAATTGATTTAATGTTTCAATCAATCGCTGGGACGCAACTGGCAAACGAAGGATTTGGAATTTCACTCGATTTACTACAAGAAGGATATGAAGCCACACTCGCACTCAAGCGCGGAACCATTGGACAAAATGTTATGTATTTTGAAACGGGTCAAGGCAGTGCTTTATCCAGCAATGCTCACCACGGCGTTGATCAGCAAACATTAGAAACACGTACTTATGCAGTGGCCCGTAAATACAATCCACTTTTAGTGAATACAGTCGTTGGCTTTATTGGTCCGGAATATCTTTTTAACGGTAAACAAATTATACGTGCGGGACTAGAAGACCACTTTTGCGGTAAGTTGCTTGGTGTCCCAATGGGCTGCGACATTTGTTACACCAACCATGCCGATGCAGACCAAAACGATATGGATGTTCTCCTTACTTTATTTGGTGCTGCGGGCATTAACTTTATTATGGGAATTCCCGGTTCGGATGATGTCATGCTCAACTATCAAACGACCTCATTCCATGATGCCCTCTATTTAAGACAACTCCTCGGTTTAAAACCCGCCCCTGAGTTTTCAGCTTGGCTTGAACAGCAAGGTATCTTTAAACAGCAAAACTCTCAAATCTGTTGGGCAGACCATATGCCTGACCAATTCTCTCGTCTGCTCATGAACTAGGGAGAACACCATGAAACTGAATCGTAATATTCAATATCCATCTTCTACTCATCAAGACCAGTGGGAAAAACTCAAACAGTTTACTGATGCCCGTATTGCTCTCGGCCGTGCTGGTTGTAGCATCCCCACACAAGCCTTACTTGAGTTCCAGTTGTCGCATGCACAAGCAAAAGATGCGGTTTATCAAGATATGGATGTTTCCTATTTATCTGAGCAATTAGCACAAAGACAGCTGCAAAGTCTTCATGTCCACAGCAACGCACCTAGTAAGGAAATCTATCTTAAACGTCCAGATTTAGGCCGTCAGCTTTCAAACCCATCAAAAGAAGCCTTAATTAAGAAGTATGCAGAAAATCCGCAACAATATGATGTTTGTATTGTGGTCGGTGATGGACTCTCAGCAAGAGCGATTGAAGCGAATGCTATTCCATTCATTACCGCGCTAAGTGAACAAGTTCAGCAAGAAAACTGGACTCTTGCACCCATTGCACTGGCAACAGGCAGTCGGGTTGCTTTAGGTGATGAGGTTGCTGAAATCTTTAAAGTATCCATGCTTGTTATGCTCATTGGTGAGCGCCCAGGTTTAAGCTCTCCTGATAGTATGGGAATTTACTACACGTGGAATGCATATTCAGGCTGCCTCGACGCCAAACGTAATTGTATTTCCAATGTCCGCTCAGCAGGCTTAAGTATTCCTGTTGCAGTACAAAGGTTAATCGCACTCATGAAAAAGTCAAAACAACTTGGCTTTTCAGGCGTTAATTTAAAAGATGAACATCAACTTGCAGATATAGGCCTTGAGACAACTCAAAAGCTATTATTTTAAAAGATGGAATATGCAAACAGATTCACTCAAAATAGGTAATCGTTTGCATAACAACATTATCTTAACGAAAAATATCAATTTTCAGGTATTGATGATTTATACAGATATTTTCTTCTTTATATTTATCGCTATACTCCACCTATTGATCTTCTATGAATCATTTGTATGAGCACAACAAACGCCTTCCCAAAAACTATTTATGCCATTCAGCATCTTGCTTTCGAAGACTTAGGTTCATTAGAAGATGTCTTTTATCAACTTGGCTTCCGCGTCCGTTATTTTGAAGCGGGTGTAGATGATTTAACTGCTGCTTTTGCACACGATGGATTAACTATTATTTTAGGTGGTCCAATCGGAGTTTATGAAACTGAAGATTATCCATTTTTAAAAGATGAAATTGCTTTGCTTAAACAACGCTTGGCAGCGGATAAACCTACACTTGGTATTTGTTTAGGTGCGCAGCTAATTGCTTATGCACTTGGTGCAAAAGTATATGCCGGTCATCAAAAAGAAATTGGTTGGAGCCCACTGAGCTTAAGTTTACGCCCTAATCAGGTATTATCTCCTTTACTTAATAATGTTCATGTCCTACATTGGCATGGTGATACTTTCGATCTTCCTGAAAATGCTGCCCTTTTGGCTAGCTCAGATATTTATACCAATCAGGCATTTGAAGTTGGTAATAATATTCTCGCGTTGCAGTTCCATATTGAAACTACTGAAGAACATTTTGAAAAATGGCTTATTGGCCATACATGTGAACTTCGTAGTGCCAATATTTCAATCCAGAAACTTCGTGAAGAAAATAAAAAATATGCTCAAAACCTCGAACATGCTGCTTTTGAAATAATTCAAAAATTCCTAAAAAGAATTGGTTATAGTACTTAAATGAAGTGGTTTCTAATGTTTCATGATCACTATTTTTTAACACTTGGTATTTTACGATTATTTTTTTAACAAAAAAACTTTATATTTTATTTTTAGAAACATTTCAGAAAAATTTCAGTGTATTATTAATTTGTAACATAAAATATACGCTGATTTACTATGGATATCTGGAAGTTTATTAAAAGCTTTAATACGGTTAATACTTATTTAATGCTTTCAACTATACTTCTCCTATTATTAGTTCTTTATTTTTATGTGATTAGTCCTACCTAAGCTTGTTTGCCAAGGAAGCGAAATCATAAAGAAAAAGAATATTATGATGAGAAGACCTCCGAAAAAAAGCCCAACCTTATAGTTGGGCTTTTTTAATATTTTCTATTTACTCACAACATATTTATAGTCTTGTGAAAAAGTAAGAGATAAGCAATCTCTGCTCTCTACTCACAACATGTTGCTCGTCTTGCGAAAAAATAAGAGATAAGTAATCTCTGCTATCTACTCACAACATGTTGTTCGTCTTGCGAAAAAGTAAGAGATAATTAATCTCTTATTTTTTCTCAGGTTTGAAGCTGTCCTTCAAATCAAGAACGCGGTTAAAGACTGGTTTTTCAGGAGTGTGATCATGTTGATCAGCAACAAAATAACCTTCACGTTCAAATTGGAAACGGTCTTCTGGTTTCGCTTGAGCTAAAGCAGGCTCAATCACAGCCTGTACCACTTTCAACGATTCTGGATTAAGGTTTGCCAAGAAGTCATCATCTGCATCAGGCGCTGCTTCAGTAAATAAACGATCATAAATACGCACCTCAGCAGGAATACCTTTTGTCGCAGATACCCAGTGAATTACGCCTTTTACTTTACGGCCTTCAGGGTTCTTACCTAAAGTTTCAGGATCAATTGAACACTTCAACTCAACCACTTCGCCATTTGCATCCTTAATAACTTCATCACACTTGATGACGTATGCATGGCGTAAACGCACTTCACCATCAGTTGTTAAGCGCTTAAAGCCTTTAGGAGGTACTTCTTCAAAGTCTTTGCGGTCAATATAGATTTCCTTGGTTAAAGGAATTACACGGTCACCCATATCCACATTAGGATGGCGAGCATGGGTAAGATCCATATCTTCTGGTAAATTGGTCAAAGTCACTTTAAGTGGGCTTAAAACAGCCATGCCGCGCGCAGCAGTATTTTCTAAAGATTGACGAATGCAGAACTCAAGCATTGCAACATCAACAATACCGTCAGTTTTAGACACACCTACACGTTTACAGAAATCACGTAAGCCCTCTGGCGTAAAGCCACGACGGCGCATACCGACAACTGTTGGCATACGTGGATCATCCCAACCATTTACATAACCACCTTCAACCAGCTTACGCAATTTACGTTTAGAGGTAATCGTATAGTCTACGTTTAAACGAGAAGATTCATATTGGTGTGGAACAGATTTAGATTTAACCTTTTCAACAATCCAGTCATAAAATGGACGGTGATCTTGGAACTCCAATGTGCAAAGTGAATGAGTGATTCCTTCAATTGCATCAGACAATGGATGAGCATAATCATACATTGGGTAGATTTTCCATTTGTCACCAGTTTGGTGATGCTCTGAATGCAAAACACGATACAAAATCGGGTCACGCATATGCACGTTCGGGCTTGCCATATCAATTTTGGCACGTAGAACTGCTTCACCTTCTTTGAGTTCACCGCTGCGCATCTGTTCAAAGCGAGCAAGATTCTCTTCTACAGAAGCATCACGATATGGCGAGTTTTTACCAGGTTCGACAAAATTACCGCGATTTAACTTAATTTCTTCCGGAGATTGCAAATCAACATAAGCATCACCTTGCTCAATTAACTGAATTGCCCATGCATAAAGCTGATCAAAATAACCCGATGCATAGCGTGGCTCACCATTCCAGTTAAAACCAAGCCATTTCACGTCATTGGCAATACCATCAACATATTCTTGTTCTTCTGCATCTGGGTTTGTGTCGTCAAACCGTAAATTACAAAGGCCATTGAACTCTTCAGCAACACCAAAGTTTAGACAGATTGCTTTTACGTGACCAATATGTAAATAACCATTTGGTTCTGGCGGAAAACGCGTTACGATTTGTTTTGCACGTCCGGCAGCCAAATCATCAGTAATGACTTGGCGAACAAAATCTAATCCAGCCTGTTGTTCTTGCTGCGCAGAATCGACAGAGGCATGAGTATTCGGTGTCGGGTTGTTTGGCAGGTTCGAGACAACATCATTAGGCTTCATAGTGTATCAATCACTTCTTTGTAGGTAAAATTTCGAAAAAATAAACGCTATCTTCATTTTTCACAAAGATTTTAACGTTTTTTACTTGCCTTGTAGTTTACAGTTTGCTTATGCTTCTCTCAACCAAAAAACCCATGGTCATAAGCCCATGTTTAGGAGATTAATGTAATGAGTTTTCCTCAAGTCGAATTAAACACCAATAAAGGTCGTATTGTTCTTGAACTAAATACTGAAAAAGCACCAAAAACAGTAGCAAACTTTTTAGAATACGTACGTGACGGTTTTTATGACGGCGTTATTTTCCACCGTGTCATTGATGGTTTCATGATCCAAGGCGGCGGGATGGATGAAAACTTCAAAGAAAAAGCAACTCGCGATGCGATTGAAAACGAAGCTGACAACGGCTTAAGCAATGATGTTGGTACAATTGCTATGGCACGTACTCAAGCGCCTCACTCTGCTTCAGCACAATTCTTCATTAACGTAAAAAATAACTCTTTCTTGAACCATACTTCAAAAACTGCTCAAGGTTGGGGTTATGCTGTATTTGGTAAAGTGGTTGAAGGTATGGACGTTGTAGAAGCAATCAAAGGTGTACGTACAGGTAACCGTGGTTATCACGCTGACGTTCCTTTAGAAAACGTTGTTATCGAATCTGCTAAAATTATTTCTGAATAATTTTAGGAATAAGCTGTGACCTATCTGTTTATTTCAGATTTACATTTGTCACCTGAACACCCTCGACTCGTTCGAGGGTTTTTAGATTTGTTGATACATTATCAAAATAAGCAAACACAGCTTTACATTTTAGGTGACTGGTTTAACGCTTGGATTGGTGACGATTATTCAGCCCCTTGGCTCGATGAAATTGTCGAAGCTTTAAAAGCATTTAATCAAAAAGGTAATCGAGTATACTTTCAAGTCGGTAATCGTGACTTTGCTCTAAATCAGGTTTTCCTGAATAAGTTTAATGGTGTATTACTCCCCGATATTTATTATCTTAATATTGCAGGCCATCGATACCGTTTAGAACATGGCGATGCGTTATGTACGGATGATATTTCTTATCAAAGATTTAAAAAAATTATTCGAAATCCCATTTTAGTCGCTTTTTTACGTCGAACACCTCTAAGTTTCCGCACGAAACTTGTCAATGGTTTCCGCAAAAGAAGTCATTCCGACAAACAACACAAAAGTTATGAGATTATGGATGTGAATGAACAAGCCGTGCTCTCCGCCCTAAAAGATATAGACATACTTATTCATGGACACACTCATCGTCCAGCTATTCATGAAGTACAGCATAAACAACGGATTGTACTCGGTGACTGGAAAGAAGATCACGCACAAATTTTAGAAATTGATCCCTCTTCAAATACGCAACAGCTCGAATTGATTGTCTGGAATTATTAGTTAGAAATTAGTCACTTTTTATTTGAACTTTTAGGGTTTGTTGACATTTACTGTTCATAATTAACCCTATAAAGGTAGCCATAAAAATATACATGCTAAAGCAACAGAACTTTGATAATTTCTTTTGAGCTTGTCATATCGAGTAGCTATTCCTCTAAATTGCTTTAATCTACAAAACATATTTTCAACTAAATGCCTGATTTTATATAAATACCAGTCCATATGGTCATTGTTCGATTGGCTATTTGTTTTCTTTGGTATATTCGCTTTAGTCCCTGTTTTCCTGATCTGTTCACGCAGTGGTTCTGAATCATAGCCTTTATCTGCACATACCACTTTTGTCTCTTTTAAATCTAATGTTGATATTAAATCAGGTGCAACTTTAACATCATGTGTGGTTCCATCGGTAATCATGAAATCAATAGGATTGCCATGTGCATCAACAATCAAATGTATTTTTGAGGAGTTTCCTCCTACACTTTTAGAAATAGATTGATTCGCTATGCCGGCAGAATGTTGATGAGCACGTACATGAGAGCCATCAATAAAAATCCACTCCATATCGGGGCATGAGGCTAGTAATTTGAATAATCTAAGAAACTTACCGCTGCTTGACCAACGATTAAAACGTTTGAAAATAGAGTTTGAATGACCAAAACAGCAAGGAATATCTCGCCACGGACAGCCTGTTCTAATTCTATAGAGAATAGCTTCAATAAAATTGCGTAAATTTGAGTTGTGGTGAATGGATAAATTACGCAGAATAACTTTCAACTTTTGCCAGTGTTGATCTGTCAGCATAGTACGAGGCATAGCGAATAGTAAAATTGGGTTTGGCGATTTGATTTTACTACTTCGCTATTTTTTTAAGCTAAAAGTGTCAACACACCCTAATTCTTTAATTTTTTTATTTAAATCAGAATCGTAAATCACACACATACTAGCAATAAATATAAATTTCCAACTTATATATGCATGATTGTGATAATCAATATATAAAATAAGAAGACTCAATACAAATATAAGAATAATAAAGGCTTTAACAACTCTAATTTCTCGCAGCTTACTCTTTGCATCTTTGGGCATTAAATCAAACATTTTCAATAAATTATTAAAAAATTTATATAAGTATTATATTTCTTTATCACATTAAAATGCAGATGTTTTCCTACAAAATCGCGTATCATGCCAAAGATTAGAACACTTCGATTGTAATAAGATTGATATGGAGTAAGTATGGATTTACTAAATACGGTTAAAAGTCGCTACACCACAAAAGCGTATGATCCTGAGAAAAAAATTCCTCAAGAAAAACTCAATAAATTATTAGAAATTTTACGCTTCACCCCTTCTTCAGTGAATATTCAACCTTGGCATTTCTTGGTGGCTGACAATCTTGCTGCTAAAGAACGCATTGCTAAAGCCTTAACAGGGCGATATGCCTATAATGCTCCTAAAGTTCTTGAGTCATCACATACGCTTATATTTTGTACAAGAACAGATATTTCACCCGAATATTTAAATCAATTACTTGAGCAAGATGATTTAAGCGGTCGATTTAAAGATGAAAAAGCAAAACTTGGTCAAAAAGATACACGTCATGGCTACGTTGAGTTTTATCGCAATGAACAAAAAAATTTATTTGGCTGGATGGAAAACCAAACTTTTATTGCTTTAGGACAACTACTTTTTGCAGCTGGTCTTGAAGGCATAGATGCAACCCCTATGGGTGGCTTCGACGAAGATATTCTAAATGAAGAATTTGGCTTAAAAGAAAAAGGCTTACGTAGCTCTGTCATTGTCTCACTTGGCTATAGAAGTGAAAATGATTTCAATGCGAAGTTGCCAAAATCTCGTCTGCCAGATGAAGTTATTTTTACACATTTATAAGATTAGCAGAGTTCAAAAGAACTGTCTTTTGAACTCCTATTTCATAGCTAAGGCTAAACAAACCAATCCACTTATTCCCAAAATCGTTCCTAAAATCGTTGGGAGTTTTAATTTTTCTTTATATAAAACTACACCACAAACTATCCCAAGTAATACCACTAGAATATTCATGCTTGCAAAGACAATCGCTGGTGAATCTTTAAGTAAAATATGTGCTTTAACATACAAGGCAATGTTTGAAAAATTAAGTACACCTAGTATTAATCCAGCCACAGTATTTTTAAAATTCCATGCTGACTTTTTTTGGAATAATAAATAAATTATTGATAATACAAAGGCTGTAATAAAAATCAGATTCAAAGTTAACGTAAATTGTAGCCCCAAACTACTCGTGTATTTTAACAAGACATCTACAGCAGCATAACCAAACCAGACACTCATTAACGCAAGAATTGCCTTTTTCGATTGATGGCCTGAAGTGCCATTTATCTGTCCAAATACGATTAAAATAACAGCAAAAATTCCTAAACCAATACCTAATAATTTAAGAGAACTAAACTGTTCATGAAAAAAGAAATAAGCTGCTAACAAAGAAAGTACTACAGATAGCCGCTGAGCGATTTCAGTTTTGACAATACCAGCATATTCTAATGATTTTGCAAGACACACAAAAATACTCGGTAGAATGATCCCTAATGCGAAAATTAGCCACCAAGGCGTGTTCTGTATAGATATATGCTGTATATCTGGCTTAAACCACCAATAGCATAACAAGCTTGCACTAGCATAATTCCATGCAATCATCTGCATGGGCTGGTATCCCTTTTTCTTTAAATTTTTTAGCAGCACGGAAACCAAAACACTGCACAGTGCTGCAGCAAATATTAATATCATTCGCAAAGAACCAATTAATTAACCGAAATTTGAAGAAATGAGATGAACTGAAGGCTAGCTAATTTACTTTTATATTTTTAAAGCCATAAAAAAACCAGTCAGTTTATGACTGGTTTTTTTATGGTAATCAATTAACGATTATTTTCGTCTTCTTGACCATCTTCAAATTTAGAATCGCCATCAAAACCGCCTTGGTGTCCACCGAAGCCGCCTTGACCGCCGAAGCCACCAGCTTGACCACCGAAGCCACCTTGACCGCCGAAGCCACCTTGACCGCCGAAGCCGCCACCTTGACCGCCGAAGCCACCTTGACCGCCGAAGCCACCTTGACCGCCGAAGCCGCCACCTTGACCGCCGCCAAAGCCAGTACCTTGACCACCGAAGCCACCTTGACTACCACCCTGAGCTGGGAAACCTGCACCTTGTGCACCTGCTGGACGAGGGTTACGAGCTGGAACAACCGTAGAAATAGCGTGTTTGTAAACCATTTGACTTACAGTATTTTTTAATAAAACAACATATTGGTCAAAAGATTCAATATGACCTTGTAATTTAATACCGTTAACAAGGAAAATAGAAACTGGGATACGTTCTTTACGGAGAGAATTTAAGAACGGATCTTGTAAAGTTTGACCTTTAGACATTTTTAACTCCAAAAAAAAATTTTTAAATCAGCGCAAAAAAACTATCTTTATTTTTCAACTAAAAATTATAAAAAGACAGTGTGCAAATTTTGCTTTATCCATAAGAGTTTCGCAAGTCTTCTTTCGCCTGCTTTATCGTCAAGTAAGTTTTAAAATCGTGTATTTCTTGCAAAGAACGTAACCACGTATATTGACGTTTGGCAAGTTGTCGTGTTGCAAATAAGGCTTTATCCTCCATTTCCTGCTTTTTTTTGAGACTCATATCACTTTTTAATAGAAATTCTAGAGCTTGTCGATAACCAACTGAACGCATAGAGGGTAAATTTTCATCTAAATCGTATTTTTCAATTAGAGACTCAACTTCACTCAAAAAACCGATACCCCACATTTTGCTCAATCTTTGCTCAATGCGTTGATGTAATTCTAACCGATCTGGAAGCAAAGCATAGTTATGAAATATGTATCGATATGGTACATTTTTTGGTTGTTCAGCCTGCAATTTAGTAATTGGTTGACCTGTAATACGATAAACTTCAAGCGCTCGGATAATTCTTTGCTTATCAGAAATCTTAAATTTTCCAGCAGCAATCGGATCTACTAGCAATAAATCATTATAAACGGCTTCCCAACCTTCATTTGCCGCTTTTTCTTCAATTGCTGCACGAACATTTGCATCAGCACTTGGTAAATTACTTGATAAGCCTTCCAAGAGCGCCTTGAAATACAACATGGTTCCTCCTACCAAAATAGGAGTTTTACCGCGCGAATGCATTTCATCAATTAAAGCACATGCATCTTCAACAAACTGAGCGGCCGAATAAACTTCAAGTGGGGAAATAATATCAATCAAATGATGTGGATATAGCTCCTGCTCTTCACGAGTGGGTTTAGCTGTACCTATATCCATATCTTTATAAACAAGTGCAGAATCAACTGAAATTAACTCAAAATTTCCACGCTCATAAAGTTCACATGCCAAAGCGGTTTTTCCGCTTGCAGTCGGTCCCATTAAATTGATGACGGGCAATTGATTTGACATGTAAAACTACTCTCCTCGAGCAAATAATTTATCTAGTTGAGATAATGGAAATGCACGCCAAGTTGGACGGCCATGATTACACTGACTCGCAAATTCAGTTTGTTCCATTTGGCGCAGCAAAGCATTCATCTCAGAAAGGCTGAGTTGTCTGTGCGCTCTCACTGCCCCATGACACGCCATACCTGCTAACAGTTCATCACGCTTTTGCAATAACCCTTGTGCTTCATCATTTGGATCTAAATCATTTAGAAGTTCTGGAATAAGATTTTCAAAATCCGCTTTTTGCAAGATAGCTGGCACACCACGCACAATCACTTGCTCGTCGCCATACAGATCAATCTCTAATCCTAAGCGTTCAAGCTGAGGTTTTAAATCTTCGACCCGCACAGCTTGCATACGACTAATTGAGATCACTTTAGGTATAAGCAACTGTTGAGACGTCCAAAACTCAGGTTTATCCCAAGCATTTTTCATTTGTTGCAGCAAAATACGTTCATGTGCTGCATGCATATCAACAATAATCAACCCTTCCGTATTTTGCGCCAGAATATAAATTCCATGAAGCTGAGCAATGGCAATACCTAATGGAAATTCATCGACTTTAGCAACAGGCTCAATATTTTCATCAACTGAAAAATTGGCAGCAGGTTGATCACGTAATGGAGCCAAGTAAGTCTTTAAGGCATTATTTAACTGCGCAGAACCATTATATTTTGGAGTTTGTTCTGCATAGTGAACAGCTTGTGGACGACTGTCATTAAAATCAGTTAAAAGTTCAGTAGACGGCTGATAACTACTCGGCTTGTCTAGTGTTGTATCAACAGCTTGCTCTGTACGATGCAATGTGAATTGTTCTTGATATTTAGGCTGAGGTTGTACCCATGAGGCCTGAGTATCGTCCACCTTCATAGCTTGGGCTAAATCAGCACTCGCTGTCTGAAATTGTGCTAGGGTTTCTTTAGCGTAATGTCTTACAAACTCATGTACTTCGCGTTGATTTAGAAAACGAATCTCATGTTTGGTTGGATGAACGTTAACATCAATATTTTCAGGATCAACTTCTAAGAAAAGTAAATAAGATGAATGCTGATGACCATGTAAAATACCGTCATAAGCCATTCTTAAAGCATGTGAAATGGTTTTATCTTTCACAATTCGGCCATTTACATAGACATATTGTAAGTCTGCTTGAGCACGTGCATCTGAAGGATGTCCTAACCAACCCGACAAACGCATGTTGATACTGTCAGCATCTATCCAGTAAGCATTTTGAACAAACTGTTGACCCAATAATTGCTGTACACGCTGAAATCTTAATTCACCGCTATCGGCTATTGGTAAATTAATCCGAATATTATCGTTATGCTCGAGTACAAAACGTATATCAAAATGTGTTAAAGCCAGACGACGTACAATTTCTTCAATATGACCAAATTCAGTTGTGGGCTTTTTTAAAAATTTACGGCGAGCAGGAACGTTAAAAAATAAATCCTGAACTCGAATATGAGTGCCCTTTTGTGCAGCCACAGCTTGTACTTGTTGGTGGTCAAAGGCTGTACCATTCACTTCAACCTGATGACCAATTCCGCTTTCATCTTGGCTACTGGTTAAAGTTAATCGTGAAACCGCAGCAATAGAAGCAAGCGCTTCACCACGGAAACCTAAACTGACGATTGCGTGTAAATCTTCTGCTGTTTTAATTTTACTTGTTGCATGACGCATGACTGCCAATGGTAAATCATCAGAATATATTCCATGCCCATTGTCAATGATCTCGATTAGTGTTGATCCGCCTTGTGCAATCCGCACAATCAGTTCAGTTGCACCCGCATCAATTGAGTTTTCTAATAATTCTTTTACAACCGATGAAGGACGCTCAATTACCTCCCCGGCAGCAATCTGGTTGGCTAACGCGGCGTCTAATGTATGAATACGACGTTGTGCTAGCTTTTCATCAGTCATGAAGCTGTTCCTGCAAAGTCTGGTACAAATGCTCTGTTGTTAAAGTTAAAGTGACGAAACGATTGAGTTCATCATCTGATTTTTGAATATCAATAACAATATCTGCCTGCGGTATTTCGTCTCCACCTTTCGATGGCCACTCAAATAAAAATAGTGCATCCTGAATGTCTAAATAATCACGAATTCCCATTAATTCAAGTTCGTAGGGGTCATTCAAACGATATAAGTCAAAATGAAAAATTTCTTTATTATTGATTTTGTATGGTTCAACAAGTGTATAGGTAGGACTTTTAACCGAGCCTTTATGCCCTAAAGACTGCAAAAAATAACGGGTTAATGTCGTTTTACCGGCACCCAAATCGCCAATCAAATAAATCACACCGGCCTGAACATGCTGCGCCAATGCCTGAGCTAAACGCTGGGTATCTTCTTCATGATTTAAGACAATTTTCAATGAATACGACATAACACACATAACATGATTCAAAATAATCGATATGATAACATTGCCCTGCTTTAAAGCCTACTTAAGTCCTTAACGATGGCTTTTTTTACACCACATTTATTAAATATTGACACAGTTTTATGTCTAGTCCGATTGAATTTTTCCCACCTATGATTGATGGCGTAAGCGCAAGCCAAGTCTATCTTCCGACTCAAACAAATGCTCAGACAATCTATCAATTTCTCTGCGAAAATTTTCCTCATATAAAAACAGTTGAGTGGCAACAACGTTTTCAAGATGGGCTTATTTACGCGGCAAATGGCGAAAAATTAACATTAGACAGCCCATATATAGCAAACACCCATATTTTTTATTATCGCTTTCTTGCTTATGAAGCCCACGTTCCGTTTGAACATCAAATTTTATTTGAAAATGATGACTTGCTTGTTGTAGATAAACCTCATTTTTTAACCATTAGTCCAACAGGGCAATATGTACAAGAAACGCTATTAGTCAGATTAAAAAAACAAACGGGCAATGAGTTTTTAACCCCAATCCATCGATTAGACCGTGAAACTGCGGGAGTCGTTTTATTTTGCAAACGGCCACAGTCACGCGGGGTTTACCAACAGTTATTTGCAGATCGTCAAGTTCATAAGATTTATCATGCAATCGCTCAATATAAAGCTGAATTAAAATTTCCTCAGACTTTAAAACTCTATTTAGATAAAGGTACGCCTTTTTATACAATGTGCGTTATTCCCCATACCAAAACCAATACAGAAACAAAAATTGAGTTGCTCGAGCATAACCAATCTTGGGCTAAATACTGTTTAACACCCACTACAGGAAAACAACATCAACTCCGTGTGCATTTAAGCCATTTGGGAATTTCGATTAAAAATGATCCGTTTTACCCAGTAGTTCAACATAAAACTGATGATGATTTTTCTCAACCGTTACAGCTATTAGCTAAGCAAATTTCTTTCATAGACCCCCTCACAAAACAGGAAATGGTTTTCAATTCTCGCTTTGAATTGACACTGTAATCATATCGTAATGACAAAAAGATTATTTTTTATGCTGAAAGACATTGAAATTACATTCCGATGGTTTAAAATAAATCCCTAAAAATTAAAAATCATTTGGTTTTGTTATTCATGCGAAAAACAGAAGTTTATCAGGTTCGACTTGACTCCCAAGAGAAAAAACAGGCTTTTGCTGTTTTTAAACAATTGGGGATTACCCCTGCCCAAGCAGTGCGACTGTTCTTTAAACAAGTCGTCTTAACTAAATCTATTCCTTTTGCGATCGAAAATCAGAACATTAATATGGAACAATTATTAAAACTGAGAAAAGCGAAAGCATCTTCCTTAAATCAGAACCCTTCAAGTTTAAATGAAGATGATGACCACGAAGATTTATTTGAAGAATTAAATGCCTTATTGGGTGAAAGTGACAACACTTAACAGTGTTGCATTTTTAAACAACTTTTAACGTCAATTGGCTTTTTTTTTAGTTATGCTCTCTTTGTAAAAACATAAACATAAACATAAATACAAGGAGCGCCTAATGATTGTAAGACGAGCGACCAAAGAAGATTTAACACAACTTGCTGTCCTATTTGATGAGTACCGTCAATTTTACGGTGCATCTTCGAATCTTGATGAATCACATCATTTTTTAAAACAACGTTTTGAAAATAAAGAAAGCGTATTTTTTATTCATATTAAAGATGAAAAAATCACTGGTTTTGTCCTTCTCTATTTAGGTTTTTCTTCAGTTGCTTGTTCAACTTATTACATCTTAGATGACGTATATGTCACTCCAATGTTCCGTCGTCAGGGTTCAGCAAAACAGCTTATTGATACAGCGATTTTATTTGCAAAACAAGAAAATGCTTTACGTATTAGCCTAGAGACTCAAACGAACAATCATGAATCTCACCGCCTCTATGAAAAAATGGGCTTCATTAAAGACAGTGAATTTCAGACATTTCATTGTTTTCTTAAATAATATTTTGAGCGAGTTGTTTTTCCTGCTCAGACAAATACACCCAATCCCCTTCCTCAATTTCAGGTAAGACCAGTTGGCCTATTTGATATCGATGCAGTATTTCGACTTTATTGCCAACAGCAGCAATCATTCTTTTGACTTGATGATATACACCTTGATGAATGGTCATCGTTAACTGATGAGTTCCAAGTAGTGCTACATCTGTAGCAGCAAATATCCCTTTTTCTTGGTGTAAATTAACGCCTTGAGTAAGCATTTCAATTTGTTCAGGTGTGACTGGGTCATAAGTCGTCACATGGTAAACCTTTGGAACATGTTTACGAGGATGCGTTAAAGCTTGAAGATATTTACCATCATCAGTAAGTAACAATAAGCCAGTTGTATCTTGATCTAAACGACCAATGGCTTGCACACCACGTTGAATAATAGTTTCAGGCAATAAGCTAAAAACGCTTTGATGATGCTGAGGATTGTGCGAACACTCGAAACCTTCCGGCTTTTTCAGAGCAATATAAATTTTTTCTCGATACAGATAATTTTGACCAAAAACAGAAAATTCAAAATTTTCAGGAGAGAATTGCTTTTTAAGATCACTCGCAACCTCTCCATCAATACTTACAGAACCATTTTTTATTAACTGCTGGCAATATTTACGTGAACCGAACCCTTGTGATTGCAAAATTTTTTCCAGCAGCATAAAGCTTTCTCTTTAAAACAAAACCATTATTTTAACGCAGTTTCAGAACTTTATTACCCTTTTTGCTTTATCAACTTTGTACTTAAGTCTCACCTTTTTAAAGTTATTCTTCAATGACGCGATAAATTTTCTCGTTTTGTTCACTTTCAAATAACAGTTCAGTCGTAGGCAAGATAATTTCATTATCCACAATAATATGTTCAATTCGCTGACTTAGCTTTAGAGGCTCATTATCATGTTCAACCAAATTCTTCTTTAGTTGAGCTTTCGCATCATAAATTTTTTCGAACTGGTCTTTAATTTTAATATCAACAATGTCCATATGAATCATCCTAAAATTACGATTAATGATTATTTTTATATCACAACATTTCAAAAGAAGAGTTTTTAACTTGTTAATTTATATAACATCGTTTCCAATCGTAACCAGAAAGCAAAACTCTTTATGATTGAATCAT
The DNA here is from genome assembly GCF_000368065.1 of Acinetobacter seifertii. Lineage (GTDB taxonomy): Bacteria > Pseudomonadota > Gammaproteobacteria > Pseudomonadales > Moraxellaceae > Acinetobacter > Acinetobacter seifertii. The sequence continues at coordinate 760,333 of NZ_KB851200.1, read as the reverse complement.
ATAGACTAAAATTGTCATTACAAATTCATTCTCTAATCTTTGCAACTTTTAAATGCTTTCACATTTTGATTCTCAATTATTATACAATTCAAATTATTTGCTTTCCTTGCCACTCTCCATGCTTGCCCAATTCGATGTTAATTTAGTTGTTTTACTGGTTTTGCTGATTTGTGGCTTATTAAGCCAAAATGCTGCTGTAACAATTGCAGCAGGTGTGCTTATTGTGATTAAGATTACCCCGCTAAATGAGTTTTTTCCTTATATCCAAGCGCACGGTCTTAATTTAGGAATTCTTATTTTAACGATTGGCGTACTTACCCCCATTGCGAGTGGCAAACTTAGTGGAGAAAGTATTTTAAAATCGTTTGTTAGTTTTAAATCTTTGATTGCCATTGCAATCGGTCTACTTGTTGCTTGGTTAGGTGGACGTGGTGTAAAACTTATGTCAAGCCAACCTGATGTAGTTGCGGGCTTACTCATTGGTACAGTTGCAGGCGTTGCACTACTTCGCGGAGTACCAGTTGGCCCACTCATTGCAGCAGGGCTATTATCTTTATTCATAGGCAAATAAAAAGGCACATCTAAGTACCTTTTATTACTACTCGGGTTAAGTACCCATGTTTAGCCTGAATAATAAGAATTTCGCTTTAAAGAGAACTTTTCTAACTGTTTTAAAAACCCCTCAAAATAGCTCTTCTCTTTTTCTTCAACTCTATAGCCTGCATATAATGTACGTCTTAAACCATTTTGAGAAACACAATCTAAACGGCGGCTAGTGACCCATCCCTTTTGCTCATATTCATTTACTACCCAGTCTGGTAAAGCAGCAATACCTCGCCCACTCGCTACAAGCTGAATAAGCATTTGAGTTAAATCTGTTGTACGAATTTGTTTAGGTTGAATATTTGCTGGTATAAACAGTTTCGACATTATGTCTAAACGATGCTTATCAACGGGATAAGTAATAAGAACTTCTTCTGCAAGGTCTTGGACCGTAATATTTTCAGCACGAACCAATCGATGAGTGTTTGATAGAACTAAACGTGATTCATATTCAAAAATTGGAAAATATTCAATTCCTTTTAATGCAATTGGATCGGCTGTAATGAGTAAATCAAACTCACCATTTTGTAAAAGCTCATGTGGGTTTGACTCAAAGCCTGAAGCAAAATCTAAATCAACATCTGGATATTGATGACGGTATTGATTGAGCAAAGGCATTAGCCAGTCAAAGCAGCTATGGCATTCAGAAGAAAAAATAATTCTACCCGTTTGCCCATGCACAATACGAGTAATATCACTTTGAGTAATTTGAATCTGTGGCAATACATCATCAGCCAATTTGAGCAAGCGCTGCCCAACATTCGAAAAACTAACAGGTCTGCTTCGACGATTCACGACCTCTACCCCATACCAATGATCTAATTCTTTTAATTGGTGAGAAATAGCAGAGGGTGTTAAACACAAATCATTAGCTGCCGCAACAAGTGAACCATGTTCACGTAATGCAACCAAAGTTTTAAGATGACGAATTTCTAACATGGGCAAAAGCCTAAATAAATAGATTTATCCATAAATTTTGAAACTTTTCTCTTATTTGAAGAAAATAGAGTGAGTTTAGATAAATCATTATTAATGAATAGTATTCATCTTATCACAATATTAATTAATATGTCTCAACTTGCTTTTTACTTGATTATTTTTAAGGTGAATAAGCCAATTAAATTTTAAAACATTGATTTTATTTAATATAATTTTTTAACATATACAAAGAAAAAGGCCTAACGGCCCTTTTCATTTCATCACTCTGCTTTTGGTTTAGGGAATGCCTGGTCAAAATCGATGAGCTTAAAACTTTTCACCAAATCATCTTGCCCGTACGTTACTTCATAAGAAGTTTCTTTCCCACTAAAATACGCCTCAGTTGGTGTTCCAAATACTTCCCATAGCCCGAATGACGCAACATCCGCTATACCGTGTCCAAATGCACGGCTGACTTTCGCCCATTTTGGATAGCCTTGTTGGAAAGTATAAATCTCGACTCTTGTACCATCACGATATTCAGAAAGTACAGGTGCTCCTAGCTCAGCAATGACATAATTGCGAGAACTACCCGGATTTAACACGTTTAAATTTTTTTTACTTGGTTGATTACCCGCCATAAAGACTGAGCAACCTGACGTAGATAACATAACCAACCCCATAAGGCAGGCAATACTTAATTTTCTCACGATTTAGATTCTCTATTTTTTAAATATTTATACAACTTATTGTAATGCCTAAAGTATTACGAACTTATCATATATAATTTATTAAAAAATTTCGATAAATTATTTAAAATAAATATAAAATGCTTTTGCTTAAAACCTGCAACTGTACGCTCAATGTTTTAGTTTTTTATTATTTTGACCTTTTTCCCTTATACTTTCATTTTTGAGCCTCCTTTTTTAATTTATTATGGCGTCCCCCCAATCTTCATCCAACACACCTCAACATTATTCACTGTTCTTAGCAATTTTCTCTCTCGCAGTTGGTGGTTTCTGTATTGGCACCACCGAATTTGTGGCAATGGGCCTTATTCAAGAAATTGCACACAACCTAAATATTACAGTACCTGAAGCTGGACATTTTATTAGTGCGTATGCATTAGGTGTTGTTATTGGCGCCCCTATTATTGCTATTTTGGGTGCTAAAGTACCTAGAAAGACTTTATTGCTTTGTCTCATGCTGTTTTATGGTATTGCTAATGCTTGTACAGCCCTAGCAGATACGCCTGAGACCGTTTTAGTTTCTCGTTTTATTGCAGGTTTACCCCATGGTGCATATTTTGGAGTGGGTGCTCTAGTCGCTGCTGAACTTGCAGGCCCATCACGAAGAGCTTCTGCAGTTGCACAAATGATGATGGGTTTAACCGTTGCTACGGTTATTGGCGTACCTTTAGCGACATGGTTAGGCCAACATTTTGGTTGGAGAGCAGGTTTTGAATTTTCAGCAACGATTGCATTTTTTACTTTAATTGCTGTAGCTTGCTTTGTGCCGAATATTCCGGTTCAAGCTACTGCCAGTATAAAAACAGAATTGGCTGGGCTTAAAAATATAAATATGTGGTTAACCCTTGCGGTCGGTGCAATTGGCTTTGGAGGCATGTTTTCGGTATATAGCTATGTCTCACCTATTTTGACTGAATATACAAAAGTTAATATTCAAATCGTTCCTATTGCGCTAGCCCTGTGGGGAATTGGGATGGTGATTGGAGGTTTAACAGCTGGCTGGCTGGCAGATAAAAACCTCAATAAAACCATTGTAGGCGTACTTATTAGTTCAGCAATCGCCTTTGTTGTTGCAAGTTTTCTAATGAGTAATATATATAGTGCTATTGCTTCTTTATTCTTAATTGGATTGACTGTAATGGGCTTAGGCGGAGCATTACAAACACGCCTGATGGATGTTGCAGGTGATGCACAAACACTAGCAGCTTCACTGAATCACTCAGCTTTTAATCTTGCGAATGCATTAGGTGCATTTTTAGGTGGTTGGGTACTCAGTCATCAGATGGGCTGGATTGCACCGATCTGGGTAGGGTTTGTATTAAGTCTTGGTGGTCTTATTATTTTACTTATTGCATTTGCTGTAGAGAAGGCAACTCAAAAAGCCTGACTAGCGCCAGACTTTTGACCAAAATACTAGTCTGTTAGCTTTCCACCACAATGTGGGCAATAACATTTCCTTTCCCTTTCCACTTCTTTTTCTTCTAATACCTTTTCGCGCATGATTTGAATAATCAGATTATGCGCTTGTTCTTTTGGCAATCCGACTTTTTGCCGAATACGTTCTATTTCAATTTCATCGTGCATGATATCTATACCACGCACTTGAAGTAACTCTCGGAACTCTTGTTCAAGGCGCTGATTACGCTGGTTCAGTTCATTAGCTAAACCAGAGGCTAAAATACCAGCCGGTAAAGCAGCAATCCCTACCCCTAAAATTGTAATCAAAGCACCTAGCAACTTTCCTAAGCTGGTTACAGGTGTGACATCACCGTATCCGACAGTAGTTAAGGTAACGACTGCCCACCACATTGCTTTTGGAATAGAGCTAAAAGCTTCTGGTTGAGCTTTATTTTCAACCACATAAATACCTGAAGCAGTCATAATAATCATAATGATTAAAATGAAAATTACTGCCTGAAACGAGCCCTTTTCCCTTTTAATGACACAAAGCAATATTTGTAAAGAGATAAAATAGCGAGTTAATTTTAATAGTCGAAGTAAACGTAAAATTCTAAGCATACGAAGGTCTATTCGTACAAAGAAATTTAGATATGCAGGCAGAATTGCCATGAGGTCAATCAGTGCCTCTCCACTCTTCATCCAAGCAAAACGCTGTTTCCAAGCAGGTTGTGTCGGATCACGTTCGACTACACTCCAGAGACGCAAGAGATATTCAATACTAAAAATTGTGATAGAGATATTTTCAAAGTAGTCAAACCATATACGATAGCTGTAATACAGATCATTTACTGTTTCTAGCAGTACCGCAATTACATTTCCTATAATTAAGAAAACCAAGAAATAGTTAATACATCGACTTACTGTCGTTTCGTAATCATGATCATGAAGGTTGTTATAGAAGAACTTACGTAATGCCTTCCAAGCTAAAATTCGCATACGGATCTGAGCCACATTATTTTGAACATATATTAAGCTCACACACGTAAATTCACCACTATAATGCTTAATAAAATATTTTATTAATTGTATTAGCTAAACAATCATAAAGAATATTTCATATTTTCTAATTATATTTTAATGGGCAGCAACATATCTAAACTCATTTTCTTCCCACCATTGCACATCATAAATACCACCATGTGATTTCAAAATGACATTAATATAATTTTGAAGCAGCATAATATGATGAGTAATATCCAATTTTCTAAAAAGAAATCTTTTCAAAATTGGTGTATTTGGTGAAATAAATATTGCGAAACCATTGCTGTATTCTTCATAAACACTAATACCAATATACATCGTGATCTCTGGTAGAGGTACTTCTATTTCCCAACCCCAACGCTCAGGATTTAATTCGATATTTAAGTGATATCTATTTTTCAAGATACTATAAATATATTGTGCAATATCTTCAGTTTTCTGTACTAATGTATTTCCGTCTTCTGTTGATAATTTTTGATCATATAACTGATAGTCATCAAATTTAAATTCAACAATTGTCTTTAGCATTTTTAAGTTCCATATATAAAATACCCGTGTTCTTTTTAATTATTTTTAAGTTCATGAAAACATTTTAAAACAAAAACTTCTTTAATATCTAGCGCTATATTTATTTTTACATTTTAAATATACAAAATATGATCTATTTAATATTTTAATTTAAAAATTGTGTATTAATTCTCTTTTAAATAAAAAAGGAGCTGAATAATCAGCTCCTTTTTTGTACTAAATTGAGGTATTAAGTCAATTGAGCAGCAGCAATTTTCTTAGTATCTACTTTATCAGCAGCATTTGTATATTCGCCCATTTGGTCGAAATTCAAATATTTGTAGATGTCAGCAGACATACTGTCAATTTGAGCTGCATATTGTTGATATTCTTCTGGAGTTGGTAATTTACCAAGTACAGCAGCAACAGATGCAAGCTCAGCAGATGCTAAGTAAACGTTAGAACCTTGACCTAAACGGTTAGGGAAGTTACGTGTAGAAGTCGATACAACAGTTGTGTTCGGCGCAACACGTGCTTGGTTACCCATACATAATGAACAACCAGGCATTTCAGTACGTGCACCAGCACGGCCATAAGTGTTATAGAAGCCTTCTTCCATTAACTGGTGTTCGTCCATACGTGTTGGTGGAGCCAACCATAAACGAGTTGTTAATGAACCGCTTGGTACTTTTTCAAGTAACTGACCAGCAGCACGGAAGTGACCGATGTTCGTCATACAAGAACCGATGAATACTTCATCAATTTTGTCACCTTGAACGTCAGAAAGAAGTTTTGCATCATCTGGATCGTTCGGGCAGCAAAGAATAGGTTCTTTGATTTCTGACAAATCAATTTCATACACTTTAGTGTATTCAGCATCCGCATCAGCTTTAAGTAGGCTTGGGTTTGCTAACCATTTTTCCATGTTTTCAACACGGCGAGCCATAGTACGAGCATCACCATAGCCTTGTGAAATCATCCACTTAAGCATTGTGATGTTAGAACGTAAGTACTCAGCAACCTTCTCTTCAGAAAGTGTGATTGCACAACCAGCAGCCGAACGTTCAGCAGAAGCATCAGAAAGTTCAAATGCTTGCTCAACTGTTAAGTCAGTTTCCATTTCTGTTAAGTCGATTTCTAAGATACGACCAGAGAAGATGTTTTTCTTACCTTTTTTCTCAACAGTAAGATCGCCTTCTTTGATTGCATAGTAAGGAATCGCATGTACAAGGTCACGTAAAGTGATACCAGGCTGCATTTTACCTTTGAACTTAACAAGAACTGATTCAGGCATATCAAGTGGCATTACACCAGTTGCAGCAGCGAAAGCTACAAGGCCAGAACCTGCTGGGAACGAAATACCAATTGGGAAACGAGTATGCGAGTCACCACCAGTACCTACTGTATCTGGAAGAAGCATACGGTTTAACCAAGAGTGGATAATACCGTCACCCGGACGTAAAGATACACCACCGCGGTTCATAATGAAGTCTGGAAGTGTATGTTGCATTTGTACGTCAACTGGTTTTGGATAAGCAGCAGTGTGACAGAAAGATTGCATAACTAAGTCAGCAGAGAAGCCCAAGCAAGCTAAGTCTTTTAACTCGTCACGAGTCATAGGACCAGTTGTATCTTGAGAACCAACTGTAGTCATCTTAGGTTCGCAGTAAGTACCAGGAATTACACCTTGACCTTCTGGAAGACCACATGCACGACCAACCATCTTCTGAGCTAAAGTGAAGCCTTTGCCAGTTGCAGCAGGTTGTACTGGAGTACGGAATAATGTAGATGGTGCAAGACCTAAAGCTTCACGCGCTTTAGCAGTCAAACCACGGCCAACGATCAAGTTAATACGACCACCAGCACGCACTTCGTCTAAAAGAACTGGAGTTTTAAGTTCAGACTCAGCGATTTGCTCACCGTTTTTGAACGCAGTTACTTTAGCTGCCGAGTGATCAATCTTAAGAACGATTTCGTCACCCATGTTCATGTTCGCAACGTCAATTTCTACAGGTAACGCACCAGCGTCTTCCATAGTATTGAAGAAAATCGGAGCGATTTTAGAACCTAAGCAGAAACCACCGTCTTTTTTGTTTGGAATGTGAGCGATTTCGTCACCGAAGAACCAAAGCACAGAGTTTGTCGCAGATTTACGAGATGAACCTGTACCAACAACGTCACCTACATAAGCAACTTGGTTGCCTTTAGCAATAAGTTCTTTGATTTGATTTAATGGACCAACTTCACCTGGTTTTTCAGGATTGATACCATCACGCTCGTTTTTCAACATTGCGTTTGCGTGTAATGGGATATCCGGACGGCTCCAAGCGTCTTGAGCTGGAGATAAGTCATCGGTGTTTGTTTCACCCGTTACTTTGAATACAGTAAGTTTGATTTCTTCTGGTACGTCTTTACGGCTAGTGAACCATTCAGCATCAGCCCAAGATTGTAAAACAGCTTTTGCATTTGCATTGCCAGCTTTAGCTTTGTCAGCTACGTCATGGAATGCATCAAATACAAGTAATGTTTTTTTCAATGCTTCAGCAGCTAAGCTACCTAATTCAGCATCATCTAGAAGCTCAACTAAAGGCGCTACGTTATAGCCACCAAGCATCGTACCTAGTAAATAAACTGCACGTTCTTTAGAAACTAGCGGAGATGTCGCTTCGCCTTTTGCAATCGCTGCCAAGAAAGCTGCTTTTACGTAAGCTGCTTGGTCAACACCTGCAGGAACACGGTTTTCAAGCAAATCAACCAAGAATGCTTCTTCACCTGCCGGTGGGTTTTTTAATAACTCAACAAGTTGAGCAGTTTGAGCATCATCAAGTGGCTTCGGTGGGACTCCGAGTGCGGCACGTTCAGCAACGTGTTGGCGGTAAGCTTCTAGCACGGTGTTCATTCCTCTTTTTTTAAAAAATTACTTGTAAATTCCAGCTTTCACAAAGCTTCACAAGTAATATGGACTACAAAATTTTACTAGAGTTCAAGCTAAAAGTTAATGCGCGCGGGGTGTTTCTCCGTGATGCCCATTATTTTGTAACTAAATACCCCTGTGTAAATAATGATCTTAATGACTGACGTATCATGCGATATTTTGAATTGAAAGAACACTCCACCTTAGTGGAGTGTTGACGATGTCTTGTACACTTAGAACTTTTTGTAGTTTGGCATTTTGTCATGTGGTGTAACTAAGCATTCATCTGCCATTTGTTTTCTAATTTTTTCTTGTAGAGCTTCTGGGTTAGTTTTTAGCTCATCTTGTGGAATAGCATAAACTTTCTCAATAATATTCAAGATGAATTTTTTGGTGATCTCATCTTCAATTTTATTTGCATGCTCAACCGCTTGAGACTTTTCAATTGCTTGCTGGCGGTCAAATACAATACTTCTAGCCGCATTACCAACACTGGTACAAAAGCCATGCCATTGTTCTTCAGGTGTCAAAGGTTTTTTCTCTGTACAGCCGACTAACAACATTCCTATCAAGACAAATAAAACTTTTTTCATCATTACTCTACACAGACTAAGCTGCCCACATCATACTGAATCTGACAGACTTTGCAAAAACTGCCATAAAAAAACCGAGATACCAGCTCTCGATCTTTTATATGAAGTGTCAAAAATATAGGTTGCTTTACTCAAATTAATTAAAGAACTTAATATCAGTAGGTGTAGATATTTTTGCAGCATCGCCAGCAGGTTTTAAGCTACCGCTTTTTGCATCAAAGCGGAACAAACTGATGTTATTACTATATACATTCGTCACATATAAATATTTACCTGTTGCATCGAAGGAGAAAGCTCGTGGTTCAATGCCATTAGCTTTATAAATGACTGGTTGACCTAACAACCCATTTTGTTGAATTTTAAATACCAAAAGTTTGTTGTCTGCGCCACGATTGGCAGCAATGACATATTTGCCATCTGGACTCAAGATAATTCCACTCGCACTCTTAAATTCAGGTGTTTTATCTTCATGTACCAACTTTAGCTCAGCTATTTTTTTCAGATGTCCATCTTGTACATTGAACGCTACAATTTCACTTCGCATTTCTGCGGTAATGTACGCGTGTTCGCCATTTGGAGAAAAGACCATATGGCGCGGCCCAGAACCATGAACAAACTTCACATCTCGACTGCTGTCTGCTTCAAGTGGTTGGGGTTTGTTAGGGTTATAACGAAAGGCATAGACTTTGTCATTTCCTAGATCGCTCGCATATAAATACTTACCATCTGGACTGAAAGTTGTCGAATGTGCATGACCACTTTCCTGACGACCTTTGACATGGCCAGAACCTTCAGCGAAAACAATATTCTGTACCATTTCACCTACATGTCCATTTGGCAAAATTGGCAAAACGGCTACACCACCACGACCTTTATCAAATGCAGAATAATTCGACACGAATAGGAATTTACCATCTAAACTGATTGAGGCGTGTGTTGGATGCCCACCATGGCTATCTACTGTATTTAGTACCTCTACCTTTCCGTTTTGAACTGATAATGCAGTGACTTCTCCTAAATTTTCTTCATTTGTTGTATATGCAAAACGACCATCTTTCGATTTCACAATCCAAGAAGGACTTTTCATTTTTAATACTTTAATAGGAGTTAAAGTCCCATCCCTATTAACTTGAAACTGGTACAAACCTTCGCTGGCCTGCTTTGGTTTTTGCACAAGTGGTGCATTAGGAATAGATGTCCATGTTCCTACTAAAGCGATTTGTTGGTCTGCGGCATTAACTATGTTACCCCACCCAAGTGATAAAAACGTCAACGACAAAGTTGCTGTTAATTTCTGAATCAATGCACGATATTTAAGCTTTATATCGTTATCCTTGCTCTCTGTAATTTCAACACAAGTAACTTTTTTCACTGGCATTTCCTTGAAAATTGATCCTAGACAGTATCGTGGACAACAAATCCCTCTAAATTCTTAAAATATTTCTTCTCAAAGGCTTCAGGGCTTAACCAGCCATTTGCAGAATGTCTTCTGACCCGATTGTAATAAATCTCAATATAGTCAAACAAGACAGCATTCGCTTCTTTTCGAGTGGCAAACACACTGCCATGGACCACATGACCTTTCAATGTATGAAAGAAGCTTTCAGTCACTGCATTATCCCAACAGTTTCCACGTCTAGACATACTCTGAGTACAATCATTTGTCAGTAACAGCGCTCTAAAATCACGACTACAGTACTGTGAACCTTGGTCCGAATGAACCATAACACCAGTTGGATAACCCTGACGAGCCATTGCATAGTTAAACGTATCACACACCAACTGGCGGTCTATTCGATGGCTGGTTTGCCACCCCACGATACGACGACTAAATAGATCCAGCATCACACATAAATACAGCCAACCTTGCTTGGTACGGATATAGGTAATATCCGTTGTCCAAACCTTGTTAGGCTGAATGACTGTAAATTGACGCTCTAACAGATTGGGTGCTGTAGGCAAACGATGGTTTGAATCAGTCGTATGCTTGTATTTACGCGCAATCCTGCTGCGTAAACCCAGATTTTTCAGCATTCTTCCAACAGTGCGTTCACTCATGCTGTAACCTAAATCATGCATGTCATGTACCAATGAAGGTGCACCCAATCGTGCATGATGCTGCCAATATACGGCTTTTAAATCATTATATTTCTCTACCGTATTGGCCTGACGTTTTCGCCAGGCATAATAGCCTGAAGTGCTGACACCTAGGTATTTACAGGCAGAAGATACCGTGACTTCATTCATATCTAGATCTTGAATTACCGTGTACTTTTCTTGGCATGATCTGTTAGAAAGTACACATGCGCTTTTTTTAAGATGTCATTGGCTTCCTTGAGCTGTTTGACTTCTTTCTCTAATTCCAAGATCCGCTGTTGTTCTGGTGAAAGTTGACGTTTGCTTGAACCCACTGGATTGGTTTCACGAATCCATTTGTCTAAAGTTGAATAACCCACACCTAATTTCTGGGCGATTGCAGCTATAGGCTCGTGTGAGTTTGAAAGTGCATAATCAATTGCTTGCTGTTTAAATTCAGCACTAAAACGTTTGGCCATTTCTTGGATCTCCAAAGTTAACGTTACGTTATCTTTAGAGGGAAGTACTGTCCATTATTTTGGCTAGGATCAAATTCACCTTATTTGTAATTATCAACAAGGCTTTATCGATCTAATTTCATTTAATGATTTTGAAAATTAATTTATAAAACAGCAATTTTCAAGTGAAGTTTCTTTAACCAGAATCGTGTTTAATATGTGATTACTTCAAAGTAAATTAATGATCTATATGAGAATTATTAATTTTTTTAAAATAGTATAGCGTTAATAAAATAAGAGCCCACTTAAAGTGAGCTCTTAATTCATACATTTAGAAACGCCAATTGTAGAATAAGTCGATCGCTCTTTCTAAAGACTGACTTGCTTCTAAATATAAGCGGCGATTCATTTGATAACGTAAGGTAAGCTTATTGACTGGCGTAAATACACCAACACCATAACGAATAAATAAGTCAGGTGTGATATATCCAGTTAAGCTTACCTGAGTATCATCCCCTGTACCTTGGGCATCTAAGGCAAGTCCACTTAAACCAAAAGTACGACCAATTTGATTCGTCAAAGCACGAGTGCCACCTAAGCCCATACTAATACCAGCAGCAGCAATAGTATTGTTTACATCAGATTTAAAACCTTCCGAATTACTTAAACCGCTTGAACCTTCATTAATACGACCCGTTACCAATGCATTCAAGGCTTCTTGTTCAGACAAACCAGCATCATTATAAACTTGAATACTTGGTGATGACGCAGTACCTGTAACACGCACACCAACCATACTTCCCTGAACATTTTTATTCGCATCAATATCTAAAGTCGGGTTTGACAGTGGCCCATTGAAACGAGCAATTGCACGATTTAAATCTAAGCTTTGACCATATGCTTCAATTTTCACTTTTTGACTTACACCAATAGCACCCATCGCGCGCATTGCCGTTTCATAACCACGTTGAGTCAAGTTCAAACGACCAACTAGAGGAATATTACTGTTAAAGCCTTGGAAGATTACTTGGTTACCAATATTCACCGAAATATCAGCACGAATATCCCAAGGTTTAGCTGCGCGTAAAATTGCAAGTGGGTCTTGGCCCTGACGGACGATACGCACATCTGAAGATGTATTAATGACAGGTGCCGTTGTTTCAGGCATTGAAATACGTGCACGAGGAACATCTACAGACCCTTTCAAACTTAAACGTTTATCGAAAGGATACATATCAAGTGTCAAATTCGGATTTGCAATTGCTGTAATTAATGGTGCTTGGCGTACCAGTAAGTTATCACCTTTTAAGTTCAACTGTAGACGCGGTGAATCTTTCCAGTCGAAACTGCCTTTAAGTAAACCTACCCCTTGTCCACTGTTAAATGCACCATCAATTGTTGCCATATCCTGACGAATAGATGAATACACTTGTACGTTGGTTAAGTTCACTGGCAGGGAGATCATACTGATCGCCCCGTTTTTCAAACGCATTTCACCCGTAAATTGAGGTTGGGTTAAAGTACCATTTACTTTACCAGCTAAAGCTAACGTACCACTCATTGAGCGTACATCTTGAATAAATGGTTTCAAAACTTTTAATTGCACATCATTAAAGGCCACCTCACCACGCATTGGCATAGAGGGTTGGTATGGATTAATAATGACATTTGCATAGCCAGTACCAATATCAGGTGTTTTCACGTCAACGCGTAACAATAGACCATCTGAAATACTTTTCGCAATTACACTGAGCTCGTCATAAGTCAATGTGGTTGGCGGATCCTGAGGGTCTTCCGCAGCTAGGCCTAGTTCACCTTTTCGAGTCACTAAACGTGCATCAAGTTTAGGATGTCCACCATTTACCCAAGAAGCTTTCGCATATCCATTGAGTTGCCCTGTCATTGCCAAACCTTCTGGCATGAAAGCAGCAAAATCGCCTAAATCCAGATTTTGGGTAACAAATGAAATATTACCCTGTGCTTTACTTACACGTACAGGTTGATCAAGACATAACTGACTATTTTTACTCTGCCAACAATGTTGCCCAACAAATAATTCAGAACGTGCTGATGAGAAAATAATAGGTGCATTTTGATTTTGTGCTAAACGAATTCGTCGCGAATCAAAACTTCCTTTTTGAATTTGGCCTAACCAATCATTATTTTGGTTAAAACCACCTGCCAATTGAACATAGAATTTAGAAACATTATTGTTTGCCTGCACTTTTAATAAATGCGCTTTCCGTGTTCCTGTTAAATTAACTTCAGCAGACTGAATTAGACGGCTACCACTACGTAAATTATCTAACTTAGCTGTAAGCTGGGTTGGTGTTGTTTCAGATGTTGGGAGTTCACCCTGTATACGCAGTTTTTTAATACTCACTAAATTAGTATACGCAAAGTTATCAACTGCAATATTCGCGGTAGCTTTTAGGCGAGGTTGAGATTGGACACTCAAATCCCCATAGGCACCCCCACTCAAGCCAGGATACAACTCATAAAGTGCAGGAGCATTGAGCTTAATTTTTAAATTTTGCGCATTACCTGTTGCTTGTAACTGGTTTTGTGCATAAACCAAAAATAGATTATTCGCTTCAAATTGTTGAGGTAAGAATCCCTTTTGGTTCGAATCCATAAGTATAGATAAATTACCTTTACCTCTCACAGGTTTGTTATTCAAAAATCCTGCAAGATTCAACTGTTGAATATCAATACGCTTTAACTTATCAGACCAAACACCTTGCGTTTTTACATTTCCTGAAATTTCGCCTTTTACACTTGAAGCAAAATATTGAGGTTTAAAACGTACAAGCGAGCTATTGATATCCCAAGCAATACGATCTTTTAAGTTTACTGAGCCAGTCGCATAGATTTTTCCAGCAACACCATCATGTTGTAACTGGTTAATTCGAATAAACTCTGGAGTACCCGCAATAGAGAACTTTAATAATCCATTCGCCTGATTAAGTGCTTTCAACGATCCATCATAATTAACTGCAAAACCTTTAAACCCACCACCTGCTTTAACATCATTAAATAATAAAGCAGCTGTACTTTTCCCTGCTAGCGCAACCGTTTCTTGGCTTGCTTGAGCCAATTGACCTTTTAAATCGATTTTTTCAAGTTGAATAATTTGTTGATTTGGCTTTGCAAAACCACTTGCTTTGATTGATCCATTGAGTAGGTTAACAGGTGCTGCTGTATGAATACTTTGCGGATTAAAATCTTTTGCATTTAATAAGGCATTCCAAGCCAACTGACGTTTTTCAGTAGGCAATAAAACTTTGGCTTGGCCTGTAAGGCTACCTTTTTGAGCAGCAAAACTAAAACTAGGAACATTAAGAATATTATCTTTAACATTCAACGTTGCGAGATATTGTCCTGCTGGTAAAAGAGTCTGTTCATGCTGATATACTTTGGTTGCGACTTTAATATCTTGCTGACCATCTCGCAAAGTCAGATCAACTTGTCCACTATCACTGCTTAACCAACCTATATATGGCATAGCACGGTCTATTTTTGACCAAGCCACATTCATAAACATTGGTTGAGGTTTTTTATTCTTTTCAGGTGCTTGGTTTAATTTAAGTTTCCAAGATTCATAACGGTCGAAGTCTACATTGGCTAATACTTCAGTGCCTTTTTCTAAAGAACCAGTGGAAGAAACTGCTGCATCTAAACTTGGTGGTAAGAAGTCCTGAACGACTTGAGGAATCGCTTTATCTTTAGGATTAACATGATCTAAACGACCTTTTATGTCCCAAGTAACATGGTCTTTCCAGCTCACTAACCCTTTAAGGTTAATTGCACCTTTCATGACTTGGCCATTAAAGTCAGTAATATTCAACTGATGTACTAAATCAGTATTCATTAAGGCGTTGTATTGGCCTTCAGGTAAGTTCGCACCTTTTAAATCTGTATCAAGTGCTAAGTTAAGCTTTTGAACATTACCCTCAAATTTAATAACACCATTTTTAGCAAATAATTTTTGATCAACTAGTAAAGGCAAGTGATAATTTTTAAGTGACAAAGCCCCTTGCATTGGAACTTCATGACGAACTGGATGTAAAACAACCCAGCCTGTTAAGAGGTCTGGTGTTGTCGTTGCTACGCCAGCTTGTAATGTATCTAAACTTCCTCTGGCTGCAACTTTTATATTTTGAATATTTAAGCTTTTTAAAGAAGGAATTCTTAAATCTGCTGTCGCATTAAGCGGATATTTCCCACTAAAATCCATGTTTCCTGTTGCGTTATGTACAGAAAGATAACCCATATCCATGCTTGAGTTTTCAAACTTCAGCTTTGTCTCTGACCACAGCGCCTCGTTTAAGTGGACATCATGAAAATTTACAACAGAACCCGAATTTTTAATTTCTAAATGATCAACATCTGCCTTATCTATACGTAAAACAAATGGTAGTTTTATAGGTTTAAATCCAAATGGTTTATCTGACGGCGGCGCTTTATTAATAATGATTAAGTTGCGTACATCTGCGTTGCTTAAATGGACTTCTTTTTCTAATAGTAAAGAACGCCATCCTAAGCGAACATCAGCTCTATCTAAAGTAACATCGACTTCTGCCAACTGAACAATAATATTTTTAAGGATAATTCCCCTAAGTAAATTACCCCCTTCATACTCATATTTAATGACTTGTTGAGCTTGTAAAACACGGTCTAATAAAAAACGGCTTCCACGGTCAGTCGACATCATAATAATGATGGAAGCAACAAGTAATAAAAGTATGATTAATATTGTCAGCAAGAAGCTACGCAAAATACGTCGCTTCTTAGGAGAGCTTGGTGCCGAAGTGGGCTGCTGTTCTACTTCCGCCATAAAATAAACCTAATAAAATTTTATTTTTAAAGTTGTGGACCAATAAAGAAATGCAAACGAATTGGATGATTTTCATCAGAAATACCTGAAGCTACATCCAAACGAATTGGGCCAATAGGTGACTTCCAACGAATACCAACACCAACGCTATAAGCTGTCGGGTTACTAAAATTCTTATCGTAAGCATTACCAAAATCAGAAAAAATTGCTGCTCGCCAACCTTCTTTGAATTGATAGTTGTATTCCAGAGAGCCTACCGCTAGAGCTTGTCCACCAATTTTATATCCATCTACTTCCGGAGAAAGACTTTTGTAGTCAAACCCACGAATTGTTTGGTCACCACCTGTAAAGAATCTTAAATTGTATGGAACTTTATCAAACTCATCGGTAAAAATATAACTAAGATCTGATCGGCCCACAAACTGATGGTCATCATTCTCACCTAAAGAATAAATAAATCTCCAACCAGCTGTTGCAATTGCCATATTGGCATCGGAAAGTAAACTGCTACTTCCCAGTTCTAACTTATAACTTTGTTTAAATGCTTTAGTTGGGTTTAAACGTGTATTACTTGAAGTTTTAGAAGTTTCATAACCAAACAATAACGCTTCTTGCTCTGAAGCGGCAGTTTTAAAAGCATCGGGTAACTCAGAAATATCGACATTTCCTTTTTGAGTTAAACGATCCAGACGATAACGAACTCCAATGGTATGTTGCCAATCACCTAACGGTTTTTTAATAACGCGCTCTCCACCAAACACGGCAGATTCGGTTAATAAACTGACATCAGGCCCAATATTATCTCTAGTCTCACGCTCATAACCACCCACAATGTTAAAGTAATCATTTAATGGATGTTTATAAGGAATACTATAACGGCCATCTATGGACTGACGAATTTGAGAAAGCTCAAAGTTCGCGTCAAATGAATGACCATATTCGTTCACAATTGAGCGACGATATTGACTACGTAAGCGAGCTCCCGTATCGGTACCATAACCCACACCAGTTTCTAGACTATTTAATCTGTCTGCATTTAGAGTCACAATAACTGGAATTCTTTTTTCTTCACGTGCTTTAGCTTGTAAACGGTCTTGTTCCGATTCTTGCTCTTGATGATCTGCTGCAGTTTTTAAAGCAGCTGGAGCTGCAGCTAATTGTGCATTTTCAGTCCCAGCAAATTGTTTTTCGTCTACAACATTTTGACTAACCTCTTTAGTAGGTGAGGCTAATTGACGTGCTTTAGCAAGTTGTTGTTGCTCTGGAGAAAGCAGTTTTGATTCATCAATCGTGACATTTTGCTGATCGACCAGTGCTTGTAAATCTGGAGGTAACTCAAGCGGCTTTTCAATTGGATCAGGTTTAATTGAATCGACCAAAGTATAGTTAAAATACCTCGAGTTAGTCAGGTTATTAGCTAAAGCATTTACACGCCAAAATGTATAGTCATCGCCCTCTTTCCAAGGCGCCATACTTTCCAAAATATTTAATTTGATAGGTAATGGTTTTGAAGGATCGCTCATACGAAACTCAACCTTACCAAGCTTGTATCGCTCACCCGTTTCATATTTGAGATTAATATCTGCTTTGTTTTCAGGTTGGCTGACTTTTACATCGTGTAACCGCCAAAATGCATCAAAGTATCCATTATTTGATGCAGCATCTACAATTCGGCTTTTAGTTGTTTCATACAGACCATGGTTAAAAATATCTCCTACATCTTGGTCTGGAACTAAACGAATAACTTGGAACTGTGGTTGTTTTGCACCTGCTCCACTAAATTCAATATTTTGTTCATTAATTCGAACAGGTTCATTTGGTGTGACTTTTACGCGTACTCGACTTGCACTTAATTTTTCAAAACGAAATTCGGCATTGTAATAACCTACAGCTTGTGCGGCTTGGTTACTTAAACTTCTAAGCTGTGGTAACGCAGAATTAAAATCTTCAAATGATTCTTGGGTAAATGTAGATAACTTACCTTTGATATTTTTAGCAAGATCATCCGGTGCACCACTAACCTCCGCAGTGATACGTGGAATTTGTTCCATCGGAGCCACACGCGGCGGACGAATTTTATTGATAATACGTTTAAAGAAACCTTTCTCTTCAGGTGGTTCTTCTGTAGCGGCTGTAAGTTCTGGTAAAGTTTTTCCCGTTTCATTTGCTTCGACTACAATCTTACTATCCGATTGAATCTCACTCATGAGTTGGTCAATATTTACAGGTGCTTGAGTAATTTCATGTAATTCTGCTTGAGATGCATCATTGACCACTATTTCCGGATGTTTTTGAGTTCCATTTTGGAAGTTTTGCGCTTCAGTTTTTGCCTCTTCTGCAACTCGATAAATTTCATTTGCCATACTCTGATCAACAGGCATAACAGGTAAGTCATCAAGGTTATCCAGCGTGATTGGCTTAAATTCTTCAATCTGATTTGGAAATTGTTCTTGTTGTTGCAATATAGCCAAGCTATCTTGTTGCTGCTGTGCTTGAGTTACAAGCGTCGCAACATCCGTAATTGGAACATCATTTTGGTTATTTGTACTGGTTTGTTGTGATGATAAATTAGCTACCGTCTGTTGGGCTGCTGATGTTACTGTTTCTGCCGAACTTTCAGCATAACAAGGAGTAACACATAAACTTAACAATAAGCTGCTACAAATAAGTTTAGGTATACTCTGCATTTTTAAGATTAAATGCATAGAGTGAGAAAGAGTTGACTGTTTAAACTTAATTTTAGAAGGCATGGAAAACTCTAAACTTATTTTTTAATAAACGCACCAATATGAGGATAAAACTCACTCGAAACCATTGATTTTTCATTTAATCAAGCGTTAAAAATATCATACATGGTTTTCGATGCAAATTAACACTCGGTCACATTTTTTAATAAAACTCAATGAAGCTTGCACATGATGAAACAAGATGAATCCCTGATGACATCACGTCGGTTTGTACCGATGTTTTTTACACAGTTTTTTGGCGCATTAAATGACAATGTTTTTAAGCAAGCTTTATTGTTAGTCATTACGTATGGTTGGATTCAACAACAATCTGCCCCAGTAAGCACACTCAATAATTTAGCAGCATTATTGTTTATATTGCCATATTTCTTTTTTTCAGCAACTGCTGGACAAATTGCAGACAAATACGAACGATCACAACTTGTACGCGGCATAAAAATCTTAGAAATTATTATTATGCTCATTGGTTCTGCTGGCTTTTTATTGGGGCATTTATGGTTGCTGCTCTTCGCCTTATTTTTAATGGGTACACATTCAACTTTCTTTGGCCCAATTAAATATGCAATTTTGCCTGAAATTTTAAAACCAAACGAACTCATGTCAGGTAATGCCTTATTTCAATCTGGTACATCGATGGCAATCTTGTTCGGTATGATTTTAGGTGGTGCCGTAATTGCATCATCAGAAGGCAATTTGCTGTGGATTAGTCTGACTGTAGTCGCTATTGCTTGCATAGGCTATGTGTTTAGTCGTTTTATTTTGCCACAGAAAGTTGCTGCGCCAGATTTAGATATAGACTGGAACTTTATTCGGACAAGCTTCCAAACCATTACATATGCTAAAAGTTTACCGTTAGTGTTCACAATTTTATTAGGTAACTCGTGGTACTGGTTTTATGGGGCAACTTATTTAACGCAAATTCCGCAGCTGACTCAGCAAAATCTTCATGCATCGGAAAATGTAGTTAGCCTGTTACTCACCTTCTTCTCTGTCGGAATTGGTGTTGGTTCATTACTTTGCCGTAAAATTGGTGGTTCGGAAATCAACATTAAAATGGTGCCAATCGGTGCAATTGGCCTTACTGTTTTTGCACTTTACCTTGCAGCCAGTCTAGCTTTTGTACCTGAAAGAACTGGAGCTTTACTGACCTTAAAAGATATTTTCACTCAAGGTTGGGTTTACTACCACGTCATGATTGCTGTTACTTTATTGGGTATTAGTGGTGGTTTTTATATTGTTCCTTTATATGCCATGATGCAGGCTTACTCACCACGCTCACATCGTGCCCGTGTTGTTGCAGCGAATAATATTTTAAATGCTGTATTCATGGTTTCTTCTGCAATTTTCTCAATCTTAATCTTAAGTGTTTTAAAAATTGATATTAAAATACTATTTATTATTACAGCTGTACTTAGTGCAATCTTTAGTATCTGGCTTCTCGCCCGACTAAAACCGATGCTTGCCACAGCACATCTTTCTTTGGAGGACTAATTTATGCGCCACTACACAGGAATTGATCAACTTATTAACTCCTTTGATCAGGCATTACGTAGTCTTGTCCCAGGTGCAACAGCAGCGCAGCGCCAAAATCCGGCTGAAACAGCTGAAACAAAACTTGGAGTAGAAGATGCTCGCCATGTTGCGGGGTTAATGCGTGTTAACCATAGTGGTGAAGTGTGTGCCCAAGCGCTTTATCATGGACAAGCATTAACGGCGAAATTGCCAAATGTGCGCCGCGAAATGCAACAGGCAGCAATTGAAGAACAAGATCATTTAGCTTGGTGCGAAGATCGTTTAAAAGAGTTGAATAGCCATACAAGTTTATTAAACCCTATCTGGTACGGGTTGTCATATGGTATGGGTGCTCTTGCAGGTATTGCTGGTGATAAATATAGCTTAGGCTTTGTTGCTGAAACTGAACGTCAGGTAAGCATGCATTTGCAAGATCATTTAAACCAATTACCTGCTCAAGATGAACGCTCTCGTAAAATTTTAGAGCAAATGAATGAAGATGAATTACATCATCGTCATACTGCGCTCGAAGCAGGCGGTGTTGAATTACCTTATGCGGTAAAAATCAGTATGACCGCTATTTCAAAGTTAATGACAAAAACCAGTTATTATCTTTAAAAAAACAAAGGATTGATCTCATTCAGATCAATCCTTTTCTCAAATATTATTTTAAACCATGGTCATATTTGAAACGTTCAATATCTCGAATCGAGTTCCAATAGTTACGATTAATACGGTCACGATCATTTTGTAGATCTCTTAAAAGCTTACGATAACGTTCACGTTCTTCTGGCTTTAATTTTTCGTTATAAGCACTGTCAGAATACTGCTTAAACTTTTCATCATAACGGTCATATTCATTTTTTGCATTGTAGTAATCTGAGGCAGCTCGATAATAAGGTCTTAAACGATTACGCTGCTCGATTGGGCATACATTAATATTACCGTTCCCCTCTAAAGCGTTATAAAAAATGTTTGCTGGCTGGCAATAATACCCTAGACCTTCTTTATATCCACGTTCATATGACTTTTGATCTGGAACAATATTGGCTTTTCCGCACGCTTTGTAATATTGATCTAAACGAGGTGAAGAACCTTTTGAACCATCTTTCTCACCCACTAATGACCAATTCGCAGTCTTACATTCTTCTACGCTCATTGCAGCACAACCCGAGAGGCTGATTGCCAAAATGGCTAAACCGATAATTTTCATATTAAGAGAACTCAAAAATAAAATTTAAAAAAACGCAAGAAATAAAATTCCAGTACATACACTATGTAAGTCCTGCTTTATTCAAAACTTATACATAAATGTTTAACTGGATAAGCATTTTAAGTTTAAATCAGTTTCACCATCTGACCAAATGATAGAGTTCAATTTCCAACCACATTTAACTTTAGAAAGTGAAATCCATAGAAGTTTTATATCTCTCCGACTATTCATATACGCTAATTTTACTTTAAAAATCCATTATCAAAATAAATCCCAATACATTGATTATAAATATAAAAAATTAAATTTTTCATAAAATATTCTTCAACCATCTTTACTCTTTTTTTACGCGATTTCCTTCAAAGGCTCAGGTAGGATTTGAATTAAATAACCACCAAGGTTTTTTATAATGAGTACGCTTATTTACCCCAATTTAAACTTAAAAGATTCTCACTTTAAGGCATTTAAAATATCAGATGATCTTATTCCACAAACGCAAATCCATACGTTTAACTCAGAACTTTTTTTTAAAGAAGTGGATGAATATTTAAGTTTATATCCTCAGACTCAACACATTGATATTTGTCTACACGACTTAAACGGGCATATTCGTGGTAAACGTATTGATGTTAAGAGTTGAACCGTACCGGGTTTGTCGGAGACTTTTTTATTTAAGTTAGGCCACCTGACCTAACGGGTTAATCTTATCATAGTACATTGCTTCAAACTCAAAAGGCGATACATAACCCAGTGCACTGTGTACACGCTTTTTATTGAACCAATCTACCCAGTTTAGTGTCGCAAGTTGTACATCTGCTAAACCTTGCCAATCTGCTTTTAAATATTCAATCACCTCTGTTTTGTATAAGCCATTCACCGTTTCAGCCAAAGCATTATCGTATGAATCACCAGTTGTACCGACTGATGCTCGTAAATTTGCTGCTTCCAAACGATGGGTGTAACGAATAGAAAGGTATTGCACGCCTCTGTCGGAATGATGAATTACATTCTTTGGCATACCGCGAGCATGTAACGCTTGTTCCAGTGCATCAAGGACCATGTCTGTATTCATCCGTGTTGATACTTTCCAGCCAACAATTGCCCGTGAGAAAACATCAATCATAAAGGCGGTATACACCCAGCCTGAATGGGTTTGAATATATGTGAAGTCTGCGACCCACAGCTGATCTGGATGATCAGCACTAAAATTCCGTTTCACCAAGTCGGCTGCTCGTTTTTGATCATCTCTGCTACGTGTCGTTTGTTTGTTCTTACCACGCCAAACACCTTGTATTCCTAGCTGTTGCATCAATCGAGCAACTGTACAGCGCGCAACAATATAACCTTCCCGTTTCAGTTTTTGCCAGACTTTACGTACACCATACCGACCTGAACTTTCCTGCCAAATTCGTTTAATTTGTTCAGCATGATGCAGGTCATGTAGATCTCTTTTCGCTCGATGTTCTGGATTGTCCGCAAGATCTAAAGTTCGATAATAGGTTGAAGTTGCGATTGGTAGAATTCTACAAATCGCCTCAACACCGTATAGGTCTTTATGGTTATGAATGAAATCCACCATTATTTGTGTGGGCGGTCGAGCTCCGCCTGGGCGAAAAAAGCAGCTGCTTTACGTAGAATTTCATTGGCTCGCTGCAGTTCTTTATTTTCGCGTTCAAGTTGTTTAATGCGTTCTTGGTCTGAAAGCTGCTGTACTTTAATTGGATTCTGTTGATTCAAATGCTTCTGATGCCAGGAACGTAGTGTTTCAGGAGTACAGCCAATCTTGGGAGCAATTGCTGTGATTGCAGCCCAAGTAGAAGGATAATCTTTTTCGGATTCAATCAATAATTGAACCGCTCTATCTCTGATTTCAGGGGTGTATTTTACTTTTTTCATCGGGACATTCTCTCAAGAAAAGTGGTCTCCGACAAACCCGGTACGGTTCAAGTCTAAAAAATCTATCGAATGGATGTTATTTTCCACTTTCTGTTTATGCCATGAGTCTTGATGGTAAAGTGATTGAAGAGACAGGCTTAGGAAAATATATCGGTGAACCAGATAGACTTTGTCTGCCCATTTTAGGCAGCTTACAACCAAGTGCCTTATCGCCAGAATTAAATGCCCAGCTTTATCTATCCATGCAAGAAGAAGATGGTACAGACTGTCGCTATGAACCACGCAATATATTAAAAAAAATATTAAATCAGTTACATGCTAATAATTACTTTCCTGTCATGGCTGCCGAATTAGAGTTTTATCTTTTCTCACCTCAGAATCAGGCTGACACATGTATAGAAAACCAATGTTTTGATATAGATGCACCCAATAACTATCAACAAGTCCTAGATGAAGTTGAAAAAGCCGCCCTACTGCAATCTATTGAAATTACCGCTATTGTTGCGGAGTCATCACCTGGACAATATGAACTAAATCTTCAACACAGCCATGACATTTTAAAGCTATGCGATCAAATTAATGCCTTAAAAAGAATTGTAAAGCAAGTTGCAAGAAAGCATGACTTAACCGCTTGTTTCATGGCGAAACCGAACTTGGCAAAAGCTGGTAGTGGCATGCATTTTCATATGAGCATGCTCAATCAATACCATGAAAATATATTTAGCTCAGAAGAAGAAAAAGATGAGCTGGCAGCCAAATTACTCAGTGCGATTAGCGGACTCATTGAGTTAATGCCTGCATCTATGGCGATTTTAGCGCCTAATATTAATTCTTATAGACGTTTTAAAATTGGGCATCATGTGCCATTAGAAGCCAATTGGGATACCAACAATCGTAATGTCGCAATTCGAATTCCATGCTCAGATATACAAAATCAACGTTTAGAATATCGTGTTGCTGGAGCTGACTGTAACCCCTATCTTGTTACAGCCACTATTTTAGCGGGCGTATCTTATGGCTTATCTCATAAGTTACCGCTACCAAAACCTGCACATCTTTTGAAGTTTCAAGATGAGCACATTTTATTAGCCAACAACCAACCAGAAGCCTTAAAAATATTTAAAGGAAGCCTTATTTTAAAAGGATATTTAGGAGCTGACTTTGTAGAGCATTGGTACACGGTTAAGCAGGCTGAATATCAAAATATTTACAGCCAAATGACTGAAGCAGAGCAGCATTGGGATATATAAATAAAAAAAAGCAAAAAACTATAAACCACTTTGCAAACCCTTAGGGAGAAATACCCTAAGGTTTTTTTATATCTCATTAATGATTTTTCTGTTTAGCTAAAAAGCGTAATCCCACACCAGGTTCAGTAGCAATATAGCGTGGCTGAATCGCGTTATCTCCTAGTTTACTGCGCAACTTACCCACCAAAATACGCAAATAATGCGTATCTTCCTGATGGGTTGGCCCCCACAGTTCTTTTAAGAGCTGTGGCTGGGTTAAAAGCTGTCCTTGATAGCGCATTAATAGGGTCAAAAGTTGAAATTCTGGTGGTGTTTCAAAAAGTATGCTGACATTAAATGAAGCCATTATTGATGTAAAAAAAGGTTAAGTCGAAAGCTTTAAAATGGTTTTCAATCTTTTTTGAAAAATTACAACTCCTTCTAAAACCACGCCTAATTCGATGCCTTATTTTGCAATTATTACCTTCAATACCTACAGTAAAAAATTTACCAATACTTTGCTTGCAGTTTTTAAAAGCAGTTATGAAACTGTCCCAATGATCACTTGCAATTCGGGTGTAGTGAATACCTAATTGTTTAAGCTTTGTTTTCAATCGTTGAACTGTAGCTAAGTCTCTTTTACCCCAAACATAAGCAACAATCTCACCTGTTTCTCGATGGTAGGCGTAAATAAGCCATTGTTTATTATTTTTATTTCCCACAAAAGTCCAAAACTCATCAACTTCAAGAGACTCATAATGACTTTGTTTAGGCTGAATTTGGTAGGTCGATTCGGTTAAAGTACGTAAAACTTTACCGATACTGATTCGCTCAACTTCAGCGATATCTCGTATACCACTACCTCTGACCATCAACTGTAATATTTTTCGAGTAATGCCTGAATTACATCCTAGATAGCTCAGAGCATGGTCACCAATAAACTGACGTTTACAGTCTTTGCACTGATAGTTTTGTTTCCCATCTACTTTGATGCCATTTTTCTTTATACTGTCACTGAGGCAGGTTGGACATTTGATTTCTAGAGTTATTCGCATTTCTCTATTTTATCAAAATTCAACCTGCTTTGTTTCAGCATACTTTTTGAAACACCACCGAAATTCTTTTCGAGTTAACGTAATTGGCTGCTGCTCGACCCAAACCAAACGTTGCGTAACATCAACTTTGAGATAACCATCGTCATAAATATGCGCTTCTTGCTGGATTGGTTGATTTCTTAATATGACACGAATGCGCGCCAAAAGCTCTTGCACACTAAAAGGCTTGGTCATGTAATCGTTTGCCCCTGCGTCTAGCAAGGCAACTTTTTCATATTCATCAGCGCGTACAGATAACACAATAACCGGCACATTCGACCAGCTACGTAACTCTTGAAGGACTTCTTTCCCGTCTAAATCGGGTAAGCCCAGATCTAGAATAACTAAGTCGGCACCTTGGGTTGCTAAAGCTTCTAGACCTTTGTAACCCGTTTCGCAGAGCGTGGTTTTATATTTTTGAGTTCTTAAAGCGATATCTAAAAATTTACGAATTTGAGGCTCATCATCAATAATCACAATGCGTGTTTCTACAGGTGATGTTTCGGAACTTATCATGAATTTACAACTTATTCTTTTACGGGGTGAATGGGTAATCTGATTTGAATTAAAGTACCTTTATTTTGGCGCCCTGAAAATGCTTCTATTGTACCCATATGAGCACCAATAATCGCTTTTACGATTGTAAGCCCTAAACCAGTACCAAATTTTCCACGGTCTCCACGCTCCATCGTGTAAAACATATCAAAAATGCGGTGTCTTTCTTCTTCAGGAATTCCCACACCTTTGTCTTCAATTTCAATTTTTACTTCATCTTCTGATGAAAGATTCGCACGAATCATGACTGGTTCATCGGGAGGTGAAAAGTTTGCAGCATTTTCTAAAACGTTAAAAATGGCTTGTTCTACCAATGCTGGGTGGACATACAAACTAATCGGTTGCTCAGGCAACTGAACTGTGACTTTGGTATCTGGTTTATAGCGCTTTAAACGGCGGGTAGCTGAACCAATTAACTCATCTACCCCAATCCAGTCTCTTTTTAAAGTTAAACCTTCATGTCCCAAACGGGTCATATCAAGTAGGTTTTGAATATAACGGTCTAACCGTTCCCCTTCTAAATGAATCGTTTCAAGTAAATCTTGTTGGTCTTGTTCTGACATATCAGCTTTAAAATTGGCAAGCGTGTCTGCTGCGCCAATAATAGAAGCTAGTGGCGAGCGTAAATCATGCGATACCGAAGATAATAAAGCTGAACGTAAGCGCTCTGTTTCACTGGTGACTTTTGCTTGTTCAAGCTCATTCACCAATTGGGTTCGAAGTGCTGCCTGTGCAATATATTCAATTACACTTTCAGTTAGTTTTTTTTGCTCAAAATTTAGAGAAACCACTTCATCTTTAAAGTAAATTCCCACTATACCTAGGCTATTTTTCTGTTCTAAAAGCGGTAGAAACCACCAGTTCGACTGACTAAGGGTATCGGTAAAGCGCCCGCATGGCTGTTGATGTTTCAAACACCATTCTGCAGCTACTTTTTCTTTATCATTTAGCTCAATATCAGATGAAATGACTCTATCTTGAATAGAAATCCACACTTTAGTTTGAAGCTGGGTTTCTAAAGTCATACGCCCTGTTTGCATGACTTCTTCAAGATTCACAGCACTAGAAAGCTTACGTGCCAAGTCTTGCATCACTGTGGTGTAAGCATTGGCAGCTTTTAAAGACAAAACTTGCTGGCGTAACTGAGAAGCCAACCGCCCAGCGATTAAAGCTGCTGCAAAAAAAGCAACAACGGTAACCACCCCTTGGTGTGCTGAAATTTGAAATGTAAAACGTGGTGCTATAAAGAAAAAATTATAGGCTAAGAAACAAATAAGAGCGGCTACTACTGCAGCAAGCATTCGGGTTTTCGTTGCTACAATTAAAACTGAAATAATGAAAATGACAGAAAAGTCTTCAATACCCAATAGAACTTCGGCAAAGTGAGCTATAAAAATACTGACACAAGTAACCGCTAAAACAAAAATACTTTCTTTTAATGATAAAAATGATGGCTTTTCAAGCTGAGTGATCTTTTTAGTGCCCTGTTCTGGATGCAAAATAGTTAAAGCAATCGAATTTTCTTGATTTAATAATTGCTGAGCTAAATTTTTCTTAAATAACTTTAACCACCACGGTGAAATACTTTTACCAATAACCAGATTGGAAATTCCTCGATCAACGGCAGCATCCATTAACACTGACGCAACTCGATGCCCATATAAGACTTCTGTTCGACCACCGAGTTGTCGAGCCAGCTCAAATGCGCGGTCGATTTCAATATATTCTTTTTTATATGAATTTCCCGAACTCTGTCCCAAGTCCAAACTTTTAGCAACATTCACTACAGTCCATGTTGCTCCATAGCGTTCAGCTAAACGACAACCTGCCCGCACTAAATATTCAGAAGAACCTTGTCCATCTATCGCAATCATCAATTCATTTTGCAACGAGATAGACTTTAAACCTTTAGAGGCATAACTCTGTTTTAAATCTGAATCGACATGCTCAGCAACGCATTGCATTGTCAGTTCACGCAATGCAGTTAAGTTTGAAATGCTAAAAAAGCCTTGCAATGCCAGATTCGCTTGCTCCGGCACATAAACTTTTCCTTGATGGAGCCTTTCAATCAGTTCACTAACAGGTAAATCAATTAAACGAATGTCTCGAATACGATCAAATACACGATCTGGCACAGTTTCATTTACTCGAATGCCCGTAATCTGATGTACCACATCATTTAAGCTTTCTAAATGCTGAATATTCATGGTGGTAAATACATCAATACCAGCGTCTAGCAATTCATTGACATCTTGCCACCGTCGTTCATGGCGACTATTTGGTATATTGCGATGAGCCAACTCATCAACCAAAACAATTTCCGGATGCCTGAGTAAAATAGCATCCAAGTCCATTTCTTCTAAAGTGTGCCCCTGATATTGCATTTCCTTTCTAGCAATTTGAGGCAAGCCTTCCAAAACTTTTAGAGTTTCTATTCTTCCATGGGTTTCAACAATACCCACAACAACATCTGTGCCCTGTTGATATAACTCTTTAGCGCGGGCAAGCATGGCATAGGTTTTTCCAACCCCAGGTGCGGCACCGAGAAAGACCGTTAGTCGACCGGCTTGATATCTGTTGACATGATTTAATAAGGCTTCAGCCTGATTTTCGCGATTGCTTTGCACTTGATATCATCCGGTAAACTAACAACTTTATTTTTAAGTTAATGTGTAGATTGTAATTGATCTAAAGCGATATTGAGTTCTAATACATTAACACGAGCTTGCCCTAGTACACCAAACTGAACTGGTTCAATATGCTTTTGTAATAACTCTTCTACAGCTTTAGGGTCTAAATGACGCGCTTGAGCCACTCTGGCAACCTGCAATTGAGCAGATTCAGGGCTAATATGCGGATCGATACCACTACCTGATTTAGTCACCAAATCACTTGGAATAGCGGTATTGCCCGTATGGTCTTGTTTTTTTACCCCAAGAATCTGAGCATCAATTTGTTTTTGAAGCTCTGGATTGGTAAGGGCTAAGTTTGTGGCCCCCATAGACATTGGGTCATAAGCAACCGCTGAAGGACGTGGATGAAAATAAGCCTCTCCAACAAATGGCTGAGCGACTAATTTTGACCCTAGAACTTTATGGTTTATTTCAATCAAACTACCATTTGCTTGATTGTTAAATAACACCTGTCCCGCACCTGTAGCGATCGCACTATAAACGGCACCACAACCAACAAGGGTAAAAATTAGAAGTCCGAAAGATGCTCTTAAGGTTTGACCCAAATTTGCTTCTGAATTTTGTACATAAGTTTTCATTTCAACCTCCAGATTACAAACCAAATAATTGAACAATCACAACATCAATCGCTTTGATGGCAATAAATGGTAGAACCACACCGCCCACCCCATAAATCAACATATTTCGACGGAGTAACTGAGTTGCAGTTGAAGGTTTAAATTTCACGCCTCGGAGTGCGATTGGAATTAATAGCGGAATAATAATCGCGTTAAAAATTAATGCAGATAAAATCGCGCTGTTTGGACTTGCTAAGTGCATTACATTCAATACTTGCATTTGTGGAATCGCAGCAGCGAACAATGCAGGCAAAATGGCAAAGTATTTAGAGACGTCATTTGCTAACGAAAATGTTGTCAAAGCACCGCGGGTAATCAACTGCTGTTTCCCAATCTCAACCACAGCAAGTAGTTTGGTTGGGTCAGAGTCTAAATCGACCATGTTGCCAGCTTCTTTCGCGGCTTGTGTACCCGAGTTCATAGCTAAACCAATATCCGCTTGTGCTAATGCTGGTGCATCGTTGGTTCCGTCACCGACCATCGCAACTAAACGACCTTGTTGTTGTTCGGTGCGAATACAAGCCAATTTGTCTTCTGGTTTTGCTTCGGCAATATAGTCATCTACCCCAGCTTCAGCAGCAATCGCGGCAGCGGTTAATGGGTTATCACCTGTAACCATGACAGTTTTGATGCCCATTTCTCTTAAGCGTGCAAAACGCTCTTTAATGCCATGTTTAATCACATCAGAGAGTTCAATCACACCTAATACATGATGTTGATTTGCGACTACCAATGGTGTTGCACCCTTTTTGGCAACTTGTTCAACACGTGCTTTTAACTCTAAATCTTGAGAATAATCTTCATCTACAAACTTCAAGATTGCGTCTAAAGCACCTTTACGAATTTGCTCACCATTCGGTAAATTCACACCAGAAATTCGAGTCGAAGCACTAAAAGAGATAAATTCGGCTTGCTCAGGTTCTTGCTGTTTTAAACCCTGTTCTTTTGCTAACTTAACAATCGACTTGCCTTCTGGTGTCGGGTCAGCAAGTGAGCTTACCCAAGCAGCAGCTCTTAATTCAGATTCAGTCACAGAAGTTAAAGGATAAAAAGAAGTCGCTTGACGGTCACCATATGTAATGGTTCCTGTTTTATCCAGTAAAAGTACATCAATGTCACCTGCAACTTCGACAGCTTTACCTGATTTCGCCAAAACATTGGCTTTGAGCGCGCGGTTCATACCTGCAATACCAATCGCAGGTAACAAGCCACCAATGGTTGTTGGAATTAAGCAGACTAACAATGCTACGAGTACAACTGGATCAAGTTCAATATGCAAATAATGAGCAATAAATGGTAGGCTAATCACCACAATTAAAAATGTAAGTGTCATCACCATTAACAAGAAGCCAAGTGCAATCTCATTTGGTGTTTTCTGGCGATTTGAGCCTTCAACTAAAGCAATCATACGGTCTAAGAAACTTTGGCCAGATTCTGCGGTCACTTGCACAACAATACGATCTGTAAGAACTTTAGTCCCACCAATAACACCTGAACGGTCAGTTCCAGCTTCACGTAACACGGGTGCTGACTCACCTGTAACCGCTGATTCATTAATGGTCGCAAAGCCTTCTACAATTTCACCGTCAGCTGGAACAAGCTCACCTGCATGTACTTCAATATAATCATTTAAATGTAGTTCGGTGGCTGCAACTTGAGTTGCTTGGCGGTCTGTCAAAGAATTAAGTCTTCGAGCAGTCAAGTTTTCTCTTGCTGCACGCAATGAAGATGCCTGTCCACGACCTCTAGCCTCTGCAACCGCTTCAGCATAGTTAGCAAATAAAATCGTAATAAACAAAATTGCTGTAACGACCAAACCAAACATCAGTGTGGCATATCCCATTAAGGTACTTAGAGCAGTGATTACTGTTCCAAGCCATACAATTGCCATGACAGGGTTTTTAATTGCATGCTGTGGTAGCAATTTTACAAAAGCATTTTTCCAAACTTCAAAACTTGGTACTGCCACAGTCGTTTTATGGCTATTTACATGAGTTTGTGTATTCATTTTCACTCGCCTCCTTAGCCTTTAACCAACAAAAGTTGATCGGCAATTGGCCCAAGGACAAGAACTGGCATAAATTGTAATAAGGTAAGCAATACAACAATCGTAATCAGCGTTAAGGCAAAGGTTGGAGTTTCAACCTGAAGACTACCTGTTGTTTCGGGTGCTTTTCTTTTTGCTGCTAAACGTGTCGCAATCATTAATGGCAAAATTAATGTCGGGAAGCGTCCTAAAAGAAGAGCAAGACTACATGTGACATTCCACCATACGGTGTTGTCTCCAAGGCCTTCAAAACCTGAACCATTGTTTGCAAAAGCAGAAACATATTCATAGAACACTTGGCTAATACCGTGTGGTCCAGGGTTTGTGATACCTGATAATCCCGGAATACTAAGACTCAAGGCTGTAAAAGCCAGAATAATAAGAGGCTGAATTAAGATAATAATCGCAAGTAACTTGATCTCTGCTGCTTCAATTTTGCGTCCAAACAATTCAGGTGTACGACCTGTCATTAAGCCTGCAATAAATACCGCAAGTAACAGATAAATCATAAACTGTTGCAGACCACAGCCCACACCGCCCCAAATTGCATTAATCAACATGTTAATGAGTTCAACCAGCCCAGTAAGCGGCGCAGAAGAATCATGCATCATATTGACCGAACCGTTATTCACCTGCGTAGTGATCGCTGCCCAAACTGCTGATGCGGCTGGTCCAAAACGTTGTTCTTTACCTTCCATTACAGCAATTTGAGATGCGGTCGATGACATACTTTCAGACCAGACAGCTGCTGCACCTGAAATAACTGACATCAAAAGCATGCTACCAAACACAAAGTAGGCAAATTTTTTACGTCGAGTAAAATGTCCCACCATAAAAACGACTGTAATTGGAATGAGTAAAATCGCAATCATTTCTAATAAATTAGATAGCGGCGTTGGATTTTCTAAAGGTACAGAACTATTTGGACCATACCAACCGCCACCGTTACTACCCAATTGCTTAACAGCAACCATGGGTGCAACTGGACCTAATGGAATTTTTTGGGTTTGTACGGTATTCGCTTTATCAATAAGCTGTACTTCCGGCCCACCCTGAAAAGTTGCTGGTACGCCTTGGCTGTTAAGCAACAATGACCAAACAAAACAAAGAGGAAGCAAGAAACGAACTGTAGGACGTATTACATCTGCCCAATAGTTACCAATTAAAATTTGATCTGGCTGTTCCGCAACGTCAGCTGCAATATGGCTAGGACGTTGATAAAAGAAAGCTCTTAAGGTCGCAACAACTAAAGCTAGCCCCATCATTGGTGTGATGACTTGCAAACCTACAATACCTGTCATTTCCGACAAATAAGACAATTGAGCTTGACCAGAATAATGCTGTTGGTTGGTGTTGGTTAAAAATGAAATAACCGTGTGTAATGCTAAATCCCAACTCATATTTGGTGCATGATTTGGGTTTAATGGCAGCCATGCTTGCGTCATAAAAATAGCAAAAACGGCTATAGCTAAAAAAATACAGCTAACAACAAATGCTAAAGAATATTGTTTCCAGTTCATTTGTTGTTGTGGAGATATACCTAACAAGCGATATACAGGATTTTCAATCCAACGAAATAATCCATCGCCGACCATCGGCTGATTTGCCATTACTTGGGATAGATATTTGCTAAGGCACCATGCTAAAAAAATAGCAATAAATAAAACAAGGATAAGTTCTAACATGGCTATTCTCCTCTATACCCCTTGGCTTGATTTGCCAAAATGGAAATAAGGAGAGATGAAGAAATATCACTTTTTTTGAGTCCGCATAAGGCTATGCCAGACTGATGCAAGATGCGCATTTGAGAATTTATAAGCATCTTTATTGTCCTGAAGTAACACTAATTTAGTGGATTTCAGTATGGATAAAATGCTCGTAAATTCTCTATTGAGGAACTCAAAGGCCGCGTAAATTTTGCGTAAATTTTAGTTTGAAAGACCTTAAAATTTAAAATTAACAACTGGGTAAAGCGTACTATCAGCCTTTAGTCTTTCACAATGCCAAAGTTCATATAAAGGAATTTTTACATCGAGCGCCAAAGGTAATTTTTTAGAATTAAATTGCATATGGTCCAAATCAGTTCCCCATGCAATCAAATCTACATCTAAAGAAATATGATGCGATGGTCGAACACGTCCAGAATCTGACTCAAGTTTCTTTAAAAAAGATTCAACTTGTTCAGATGATAACGTGCTTCGTAATAGACACGCTGAATTCCAGTAATCATCTCCAATACCATCTCGGCATGGAATTTGATAAACAGATGAAAACTGCACTTTCCCCAAAGTTGCTAATTGCGTATAAGCAAAAGTAAAGTGCTGATCTGCGTCTAAATTACTCGCTAGGGCGAGTGCAAAAATTGTTTCTGGTGCGTTCAAGACGAATTCCTACAGCATTAGCTTCTGCAATGATGGCTGGCTTACGGATGGTTATGGTAATTTTTTCAATTGTTGGAAAGGTTTCAAATAAACATTGCAAAACTAGATGAGCTGCGTGCTCGATTAACTCAGGTTTGGCTTGCTGAATGGTTTGAGCCGATAACTCACAAATCTGGGCATAGTTGAGTGTGTCCTCAAGCTTGTCAGATGCTGCAGCTCGGCTCAAATCATTATGGATGGTTAAATCCAACATTAAAGGTTGAATGATTTGTCTTTCCCAGTTGAAACAGCCAATGACTGTCTCAACCTTTAAGCCTTCAATAATAATGGCATCCATAAATCTAAACTGACCTTAATGCTTTAACAAAGAAGCAGGTTCCATATTTTGAACCATTTTCAAACGTTGGTCTGCATAAATATCAGTATATGGTGCGAGTACGCGCATAAAACGATCGAAATAAAGCATTTGCTTAAATAACAAGGCAAAATCTCGAGGGAATTTAATACCGTGACGCTCACCAACCCCTACCATATCCATCATAATGTCGTTTAAATCGGCTGGATTTGAAGACAAAATCTGCTGTGGATCGGCCATTAATACGCCATTAAACAAACGCTCTAAATCTTGAGCTAAAACCTGAACATCAACCTTGTTATGGGTCATGCCCATTTTCAGCATATTTTCAGCCATTGCCTGATAATCAGTTTTTTGTAAGGCATCCATAAACGCAATACACGCTGTCCAGACTTCTGGCTTTAACTGCCCCACAATACCGAAATCGATAAAACCAATTCGGCCATCTTCGAGTAGCATTAGATTTCCAGCATGTAAGTCCGCATGGAAACTCTTACAAAGCATAAGACTACCAAACCATGTGTTCATGGCAGTAATCAGTACCTGTGACGGATCTTTAGCATATTGTTTCACGACACTAAAGTCTGTCAAAGACACACCGTATAAACGCTGCATGGTCAACACACGGCGTGTAGAAAACTGATGATAAACTTTAGGGGCTGTCGCAGCGTGGTTTTGAGAAATATTTAAATATTCTATAAAGTCATCTAAGTTTTGGGCTTCTTCAATAAAGTCAACTTCACGCACCATACGAGTTTTAATTTCATCGACAATGTCAGAAAGAGCAGCAAACTTGATTTTAGGGACTGCACGTTCAAGTAGTTTGGCTGCCCAATGCACCACATTTAAGTCAGTGTATAAAATAGTTTCTACGCCAGGTTTTTGTACTTTAATAACGACATCTTCACCAGTCGTGAGTTTAGCCGCATGAACCTGAGCAATTGAAGCAGAAGCTAAAGGTTTTTCATCGATATAACTAAAAATCTGGTTTAAATCACGCCCTTCAAATTCAGAGGCAAGCACGCCTTGAATATAACTAAATGGCAGAGTTGGTGTCTGATCTAAACAACCTTGAAATTCTTCTACATATTCACGCGGAAATAGCGATGGTGTACTCGCGATAAACTGACCAAGCTTAATATATGTTGAGCCAAGCGACTCAAAAGTCTCTCGCATGAGTTTGGCATTACTTGGTTTATCAGTTGCATATTTAATACCAGCTTTAGCAGCAACCACTGCGGTTTCACCGATACGGGCAACTGAGCGCAATCCATCAAATAAAATATTTTTTTTCATATTTCTTTAGAACCAGAATATTCGTCTCAAGTGTAGCAAATTTTGCTTTATTTGCTGATTAGCTTGCCTGACAAAGTGGACAATTTATATCTTTATCAAAATTAACAATGCGTTGTGTCATCGTTAACCCATCCCAAAGTAGCAGTTTCTGTTTTAACGGCGTACGATTTAGCCCTAAATAAAGCAAAGTGTGATGTGCTTGTAATGACGCTATCATTACAGGAGTTGTTGCAAGCACTCCTGACTCAGCACATCGCAATCCTTCATTGTCATGTTGTTCTTTGGGGAACAAACATTCATAACAAGCAGAATCACTCTCAACCATAAACATTTGCGCCTGAAAGCCAATTGCAGAAGCACTAATTAATGCGACCTGATGTTTCTTACAAGCGCTATTCACTAAATAACGAGTTGTAAAGTTATCACAGCCATCTAAAACCACATCTTGGTGTTCAACAAGTCTATCAATGTTATGTTCGTCTAAACGTTCATTAAAGTATTCAACACAGATATAAGGGTTAATTTTCTGTAACCGTTTTGCCAAAACTTCAGCTTTATAGCGACCAATATCTTCATGACCAAATGCGATTTGGCGCTGTAAATTACTTATCTCAATGGTATCTGCATCAATGAGTGTAATTTTCCCAACCCCTGCTCGTGCGAGTAGTTCTGCACTGCTACAGCCTATGCCACCAGCGCCGATAATCATTACATTAGCAAGTTTGAGCTTTTCCTGAGCTTCAATATCCCATCCATCAAGTAAAATCTGACGGCTATAGAGATGCATTTCTTCATCACTTAACTCTACAAAATCGATATCTTGAAGCTCGGTCACACTTTAATCCTTTCACTTAGAAGCCAAATGATTTTATGACTAAGTTAATTATTATG
The DNA here is from genome assembly GCF_000368065.1 of Acinetobacter seifertii. GTDB lineage: Bacteria > Pseudomonadota > Gammaproteobacteria > Pseudomonadales > Moraxellaceae > Acinetobacter > Acinetobacter seifertii. The sequence goes on along the minus strand of NZ_KB851200.1, from coordinate 723,710 downwards.
AAAGCTATAAAATAGAAACAGTTTTTTATTCGGTTACTGCTCTATTGTTCACATTACTTCTTTCAAACTTTCTGCAACAATAGAACGAATTAGTTTCTTTGTTACTTAGGCTAAATATGTCCCAATCATATATTGCACCAGTAGAGTTAGAAAAAGCTTATCGTTTATTAAATCATGGTCCAACTGTGTTGGTTTCTGCACAACATGGTGATGACCGCAATGTAATGGCTGCCGCATGGGCATGTGCCTTAGAATTTAAGCCTGCCAAAGTGTCTGTAGTTTTAGATAAAAGTACGAAAACTCGACAGCTTGTTGAGCAAAGTGGTTACTTCACCCTACAAGTTCCTTGCTATGCACAGCTTAATATGACCAAGCAACTTGGAACCATTAGTAAGTTGGATGACCCACAAAAACTTGAACACTGTGGAGTTGAACTATTCTATCAAGAAGACCTGAGTAGCCCACTTGTATCACGTTGTATCGCATGGCTGGTTTGTAAACTTATTCCTGAACCGCATAATCAGTCAGTTCATGATTTATTTATTGGTTCTGTTGTAGGTGCATGGGCAGATAGTCGCGTTTTTAGAGATGGGCACTGGCATTTTCAAGATGCGCCAAAAGAACTTCGAAGCCTGCATTATATTGCAGGTGGAACGTTTTACTTAATTGGTGAAGAAGTGAAAGCTGATCTTTAAGATAAAAATAAAGGGAAATATTTAAATATTTCCCTTTATTCAATTTAGCTTGCATAGGCTTACTGCATTTTTGCAATTTCTTGCTGCTTCAATAATCCTCTTTGAATTTTTCCGCTCGTGGTTTTCGGCAGACTATCCACAAACTCAATTTCTTTTGGATACGCATGACGAGATAAACGGTTACGAACATATTGCTGTAACTTATCTTTTAATGTTTCACACGCTTGATAAGCAGGCTTAAGTACCACAAAAGCTTTTACTATTTCGGTTCGTTCTGGATCTGGCTTACCAATTACGGCTGACTCTAATACCGCCTCACACTCTAATAAAGTACTTTCAACATCGAATGGTCCAACTCTATAGCCCGAGGTTGTAATGACATCGTCAACACGCCCTACAAAATCAATGCCACCATGTTCGTTTAAAGTGACCGTGTCACCAGTTAAATAATATTTGCCAACAAACGATTTTCGATTATTGCCACCATAACCTTTAAACCACATCAATGGAGATTGCTCCGAGTCCATCGCCAAGATACCCACACCACCAGTTGGTAATTCTTGATAATTTTGGTCTAACACCGCAAAACGATGTCCAGGAATTGCGAAACCAGCTGAACCTACTTTTAATAGATGCTCAAGCGCATGATGATTTGCAATCACCATCCCTAGCTCAGTTTGGCCATATTGATCGAAAATATTGACCTCTAAATCCTGCTTGAACCAGTTCACAACCTCAGGAGTTAATGGCTCACCTGCACTACTCACTACGCGTAAATGTTGTTTAATTGAAGGGTCAAATTTTTCCTTAAACCCAAAGAACATTCGAAATGCTGTAGGCGAACCAGTTAAATTACTTACTTTATATTTTTTAATTAATTCTATTGCCTGATCTACATTAAATGAACGCTCATCCATAATAATGCTATGCCCCAAGCTTAAAGGCCCGATAATGCCATAGTACAAACCATATGCCCAGCCCGGATCTGCTAAATTCCAGAACATATCCTCTTCACGCAAATCGACAGCATGGGTCATATAACCTTTAAATGCTAAAATTGCTTTTAGTGGAACGGGTACAGACTTCGCAAGTCCAGTTGTACCAGAGGTAAACATCATTAAAAAGTCATCTTCAAAGCTACGACTAACTGGCTCAAATTGCTCAGAATAGCGTTGTAAAGATTGCCAAAAATCAAAGTCATGCTCAGACAAAGGACCAGTCTGATGAACAGTGACAATAACCGGAACATTTAAAGTATTCAGTTTAGGACGCTGTTCATCATTGGTCACAATCAATTTAGTTTGAGCAGTCGTAATACGGTGATCAATCGATTTTGCTTCAAAGGCAGTAAATAAAGGCTGATAAATAGCGCCTATACGCCACGCTGCCAAAATTGTAATTAATAACTCAGGCGTTCTTGGTAGAAGTCCTGCAATACAATCTCCAGCTTGAATTCCTTGTGCTTTAAAGAAGTTAGCAAGTTTTCCAGAAAGTTCAGCAAGTTGTTCGAACGTATAGTGCTCTGCCTGTCCGTTTTTTCCTTCCCAAATGAGCGCTGTTTTATTTTTTCCTACATAACGCTCACAGCACTCAACATAAGCATTTATCGCTTGGGGGTACCCAACAAGTTGCTCTTCAATGAGTTGTGCAAGATCAAATTGCTGATAAGCTTCTGCCAAAGTTTTCATGATGCTCACCTTCATTCCGTTTGATGATTAATTTTGTGTAAGGCCACAAAATCTGTCCTGACTGTTATTGTTTTAGCTAAAGCTCGAAGAATATTTCTTCAACTTTTCCATCTATTTCAAACAAAACTAATAGCAAAAATGCATGATTTCAATTGCAAGAAACCGCACATGGCATGCGGCTTCTTGCAGTTTTAAGTTTAAAAACTCAATACCTTATGATCTAAACTTGAGCCACTTCGCGAGCAATCACCAAGCGCTGAATATCAGAAGCACCTTCATAAATCTGGCTTACACGAACATCACGATAAATTCTCTCAACAGGGAAATCACTAACGTAGCCATAACCGCCATGAATCTGAATTGCATCCGAACATACTCGCTCAGCCATAGTTGATGCAAAGAGTTTCGCCATTGAGGCTTCTTTTAAACAAGGTAGCTCTGCATCTTTTAAAGTCGCAGCATGTAAAACCAGCTGATGTGCCGCTTCAATCTGGGTTGCCATATCTGCTAAGCGAAAACCAACCGCCTGATGCTGAACCAGTTCTACACCAAAGGCCTTACGTTCATTTGCGTATTGGACAGCAGCATCAAAAGCAGCTCTTGCCATACCAACAGATTGAGCCGCAATACCAATACGACCAGCCGCTAAATTAGATAGCGCAATTTTATAACCTTCACCTTCTTGTCCCGCCAAATTTTCTAAAGGAATCCGGCAGTCTTCAAGCGTAATGGTTGCGGTGTCCGAAGCATGTTGACCCATTTTGTCTTCAATACGAGTGACCAAGTAACCTTGCGTATTCGTAGGTACAAGAAAGCATGAAATGCCCTTTTTGCCAGCCTGTTTATCTGTAACCGCAAACACCAAAGCCACTTGAGCATTTTTACCACTGGTAATAAATTGCTTTACACCATTGAGCACCCAATAGTCGCCATCTCGCTCGGCTTTACATAAAATCGCGCTCGCATCGGAACCGACATGTGGCTCAGTTAAACAAAAGCACCCTAGCCATTCGCCAGAGGCAAATTTTGGCAAATAGGTTTGTTTTTGCTGCTCTGAACCGTATGCCAGTGTAATACCGCAAATCAATGAATTTTGAACACTGACGATTGTCGAAATAGCACCATCACCTGCGGCAATTTCTTCAATCGCAAGCACCAAAGAAACATAGTCCATTCCGGCACCGCCCCATTCATCGGGCACAGTCATTCCCATAGCGCCTAGTGCACCTAAATCTTTTAACTCCTGAGCCGGAAATTCATGGGTCTTATCGCGATGGGCAGCTGTTGGTTTTAACTGATTTTGCGCATAGTTACGCATCATCTCCTGAACCATGCTTTGTTCAGCATTTAGAATCATTTCAACCTCCTTATTTTATTATTTTGCTGCCATGCGAATTGCACCATCTAGACGGATAACTTCACCATTTAAATAGGAATTTTCAGCAATATGCGCAACCAAACGAGCAAACTCTTCTGGTTTTCCTAAACGAGATGGATACGGAACCATTTGCCCCAAAGCATCTTGTACATTTTGCGGCATACCCTTAAGCATTGGAGTTTCCATAATTCCCGGTGCAATGGTCATAATACGAATGGCATGTCGCGCAAGCTCACGAGCAATTGGTAAAGTCATCGCCACAATGGCGCCTTTAGATGCAGAATAAGCTGCTTGTCCAATTTGGCCATCAAATGCCGCAACAGACGCAGTGTTAACAATGACACCACGGTCCTCTTCACCTTCTTCAACTGTATTTTTACTCATTGCATCTGCTGCAAAACGCAGCATGTTAAATGTACCTGTGACATTAATATTTAAAGTCTTTGCAAATAACCCCAAGTCATGAACGCCCTCACGGCCAACTACTTTCGCAGAAGGGCCAATACCTGCACAGTTCACCAAACCATGCAAATAACCATGTTTAGCCAACACATCTTTAAAGAATTGCTCAGCAGCTGCTTCATCGGTTACATCAAGTTTTACAAAGTCAGCTTTTGGCCCTAACTGTTTCGCCTGCTGCTCACCTGCTTCTACATTCATGTCTACTAATGTGACTGAGGCACCCTGCTTTACCAAATACTCAGCAGTTGCAGCCCCTAAACCAGAGCCACCACCTGTAATCACGAAATGTTTTCCTTGAATTTTCATTATGTAACGTCCTATAGAAATGTTCTTTAACCTTAGTAGTGAGAGTAAAAGTTGTTTTTTTCCGATACAATTTCAAAAAACCTCAAAATGCTTGCAGCTTTTGATCAATCCAAATTTTGAATATGAAATATTTCATTTGAAATACGTAAAAAAATGAGTCTTTGACATGGTTGTCCAATCTTCTTTAAGTAAAGGAACAATTTCGATTGCACTGGTACATGAAGCATTAAGTGCGGCTTATGCCAAGGGTCTAAATACTCAAATCATTTTGAATAAAGCTGGCATTCCTGCTGAATTGCTCATGACACCCAAAGCCCGTGTTCCGGTAGGAACGTATGCACAATTATGGATAGAACTTGCTAATGCCATGAATGACGAGTTTTTTGGGATGGATAGCCACCCTATGCGTCGTGGCAGCTATAAATTACTTACAAAACTCGTCAGTACGGCTGAAACTTTAGAAAAGGCTCTCTACGATATTTTGAAGTTTTTTAACTTCGTTTTAGATGATATGCGTGGAGAGTTAATTCGAGAACAAGAAAAAGCTTATTTGGTCATTCGTGATCGTGAACAACCTAAACGTATGTTTACTTACGCAACCTTTTTAATGTTGGTACATGGGCTTATGTGCTGGTTAATAGACCAGCGAATTAGTTTAAACAGTATTGCTGTACGCTGTTCAAAACCAAACGATATTCAAGATTATCTAGTTCGTTTCTGTGAAAATATACAATTTAATGCCGAGATAAATCAGGTTGAGTTTGATGCCCACTATTTAGATATTAAAATTAAAAAAGATAAAAAAGCGCTTTATGATTTTTTAGAACAAACTCCACAGAATCTTTTGGTTCGTTTTAAAAATGAAAATGCCTTGAGCGTTCTTATTCGTCGTCATTTATTAAAACTTCACCCATCCCAATGGCCTGAACTCAAAGATGTCGCGCAGCAACTCAATATTTCAGAAGCTACTGTTCAACGACGCCTCAAACATGAAGGAGTAAGTTATCAGCAAATTAAAAATGAAATTCGCTGTGATATTGCGATTGAACGCTTAAGTAAAAGCAATGATTCAATACAAGACATTAGTGAAGACTTAAATTTCCATGACCCGAGTGCTTTTCACCGTGCTTTTAAAAAATGGACAGGTATCAGCCCAGGTGCTTACCGAGAAGCTACTCTTAGCTCCGCTTAAATAGTTTCCATTTTACTTATAATGATGCCAAAGTGACTCGATCATTTTGGCCATAATCTTGAATAGTTTTAATTTGGCTAAAACCATGCTCTGTGAAAAGATCTCGAACAGCTTGCCCCTGATCATAACCATGCTCTAATGCAATCCAGCCTTGTGGTTTTAACCAGTTTTTCCCTTGAGCAATAATAATTTCAATATCAGCCAGTCCCTGATGGTCTGCAACCAATGCACGGCGCGGTTCTGTTGCCAAAGCTTGCATGTGTTCATCTTCAGGGTCGATATACGGCGGATTAGAAACAATTAAATCAAACTTTTGTGGCTCTAGCGCCTCAAACCACGCGCCGCAAGCGAATTTCACACGTTGTAAATTATGAGCTTGTGCATTTTCTTTTGCGACATCTAAAGTAGGCGCATAAATATCAGTTGCGGTTATCTGCCAATCTGGACGTTCACTCGCTAATGCAAGTGCAATTGCCCCTGTCCCTGTTCCCAAATCCACAATATTTGCGTTATTTGGCAAATTTAGATTTAAAACAGTTTCAACCAAAACCTCAGTATCCGGACGTGGTACTAAAGTATCAGATGTTACTTTTAAATCGAGTGTCCAAAATGGTTGTGAACCCGTCACATAAGCTAAAGGTTCACCATTTTGGATACGTTCAAGACCAGCTACATAGTCTTGCTCTTGCTGGGCTGTTAACTCTTGCTCAAGTCTAAACTTTAATTCAAGCGAATTGATTTTTAGAAAATGCTCAAGCAGCCAAGCATTTTCTTGTCGTTCATAACTGTCAGGCTCACCACGAATTGCAAGCGCTTGAGCAATATTCATTAGCCGCCATTTTCCTGTGCAAGCATTGCAAGCTGATCTGCTTGATATTCACGATGTAAGCTATCGAGCAATTCAGTTAAATCGCCTTCCATGATTGCATCTAACTTATATAAAGTTAGGTTAATACGGTGATCAGTCATACGACCTTGCGGGTAGTTATACGTACGAATACGTTCAGAACGGTCACCAGAGCCAACTAAATCACGGCGCATTTCAGAAGTCGCTGCATCGGCTGCTGCACGTTTTGCATTTTCTAAACGTGATACTAACAAGGCCATCGCTTTAGCTTTGTTTTTATGCTGTGAACGTTCTTCTTGGCATTCAACAACTGTACCCGTTGGGATGTGCGTAATACGTACTGCCGAATCAGTTTTGTTAATGTGCTGACCACCCGCACCAGATGCACGGTAAGTATCAATACGTAAATCTGCTGGGTTAATTTCAACGTTAGTATCAACATCAATTTCAGGCAAAATTGCAACTGTACAAGCTGAAGTATGTACACGACCTTGTGATTCAGTCGCTGGCACACGTTGTACGCGGTGCGCACCACTTTCAAACTTCAAGCGGCCATAAACACCATCACCATCTACACGGCAAATGACTTCTTTAAAGCCACCATGTTCGCCTTCATTTTCAGAAAGGACTTCGATACGCCAGCCTTGTGTCTCGGCATATTTGCTGTACATACGGAACAAATCGCCTGAGAAAATTGCAGCTTCGTCACCACCTGTTCCAGCACGAATTTCTAAATAAGCAGCATTAGAGTCATTTGGATCTTTTGGAATCATCAAAATATTGAGCTGGCTCTCTAATTCTTCAAGCAATGCTTTATTCGCCTGAATTTCTTCTTCTGCCATATCTTTAAAGTCAGGGTCCGACTTCATCATTTCCGCAGTTTCAATGTCTTCTTCTGCTTGACGGTATTTGCCCCAAACTTCGGTAATTTCACTTAAATCACTATGTTCACGAGACAGTTTACGGAAACGTTTGTTATCGGAAATCACTTCTGCATCTGCAAGCAATGCGGTAAGTTCTTCATGACGATCACAGAGTTGATCAAGTCGTAAACGGAGTGACGCTTTCATAAGAGGAAATATCTCAAAAGTCCAAAAAACTTATCTAGATAAATATAAGAAGATAAGCCAAATCATAAAAATAGCGCATAGTTTACAGATTATGCTGATTAAATGACATATGTAATCCTTCAATTCCTGAACTTTAGAATAGTCTTCTCAACATTCCTAAGTACATTAAATTAGATATTTTCCCTATCAAACGCTCACTACTTATTTTCAAACATTTGTATTGGTCAACTTTTCGGTCAGATTGATGGTTTTACATACGTTTTTAATAGAAAGCATACAAACGAGACACTAAACTCCAATAATCAAATGAGGGTTCTCCACATTTAAAGAGAAGTGTTTTGTTACATTTGCCGTAACGAAAGATATATGGTCCTGCAACTTGGGACATGGAGTAAGTAATGAAATTAAATACTTTATTATGTAGTGCAGTTTTGGCTACTTCTATGATGACTGTAGCACATGCTGATAATACAACTCACGTAGCAGCTGCTTCAGCTTTAGGTAGTGTTGCTGGTACTGCAATTGGTAAAAGCATGGGTGGTACATCTGGCGCAACAATTGGTGCTGCTTTAGGTGGTGCTGGTGGTGCAGCAGTTGCTAGTGATCGTCGTCACCGTACAGAATCTGCAATTGGCGGTGGTTTAGGCGGTGGTGCTGGCTATACTGTTGGTAAAAGCATGGGTGGTACAAACGGTGGATACATCGGTGCTGCTTTAGGTGCAGCAGGTGGTGGTGCTTTAGGTAATAAAATCTCTAAAGACCGTGATTATGATCGATCTTCAAAACACTGGAAGAAAAAACATCGTCATCGTCACTAATCATAGTGAAGAGAATATCTTAAAACACCTTCGGGAGTTTTTTTATGATTAACATTTTTGTGGTCTTAAAATCTTTTGCTCATGATTTATTCACATCTTAATACAACCAATACAAAGCAGACACAAAACTATTGTATCGGCATTGCCCTTCTCCATAATTTTCACGAAATTTTTAATTACATTTAGCTCAAGATATTAAAGATTGCTCTTCAGCAAAATGAGCATGGAGTTCCAAAATGAAAATGAATATTTGGTTAGCAAGTGCATTAATCGCAACAACCTCTATGGTGTCAGTTGCACATGCAGATAATGGTACCCGTGTAGCAGCAACTTCGGCTCTAGGTAGTGTAGTCGGTACAGCAATTGGTAGAAGTATTGGTGGTACATCTGGCGCAACAATTGGTGCTGCTTTAGGTGGTGCTGGTGGTGCAGCCGCAGCAAGTGACCGTCGTAACCGTACAGAAGCGGCTATTGGTGGCGCTTTAGGTGGTGGTGCTGGTTATACCGTTGGTAAAAACATGGGTGGTACAAACGGTGGGTATATCGGTGCAGCAGTAGGTGCCGCTGGTGGTTCTGCTTTAGGTCGTAAAGTTGGTCAAGACCGTAACTATGATGACCGTTATGACCGTCGTTATGATCGAGATGACCGCCGTTACGATCGTCGCTATGATCGTGAAGACCGTCGTTATTACAATGATCGCGCTTATTATCGTCATGATAATGGCTTACACCGTGGATGGTATAAACATCACTAATTGGTATACAGATATTAAAAAGCACCCTAGCGGTGCTTTTTTTATTTGGGAGTGAAATTTATATCGAAAAAAATCGATATACATCACCTCATTTATATCGTATTATTTCGATATAACGTTTTTTGAGAATATCGCATGCGATCACTTCAAGACACCAAATTTTCAATTTTGGAGTTAGCTCCAATACGTGATGATAAAACAATCGAGTTTTCATTACGTCATGCATTAGAGCTCGCCCAACATGCAGAAAAATTAGGTTATGACCGTTTTTGGCTTGCAGAACATCATAATATGGATGGAATTGCGAGTTCAGCAACTGCTGTTTTACTTGGCTTTATCGCGGCTCATACCCAGCGCATTCGTTTAGGTTCAGGTGGTATCATGCTACCAAACCATGCACCATTAGTGGTTGCAGAACAATTCGGTACATTAGCAACCTTATATCCAAATCGTATTGAGCTAGGTTTAGGTCGTGCTCCGGGTACAGATCAGCTCACTATGCGTGCCTTACGTCGTGGGCAACAGGAAACGGAAGATCAGTTTCCTAGAGACGTTGTTGAGATTTTGCAATATTTTAAAGCACCTCAACCCGGCCAAAGAATTACTGCCACTCCTGGACAAAATACTCATGTGCCTGTCTGGTTATTGGGTTCAAGCTTATTTAGCGCACAATTGGCTGCGAAGCTAGGATTACCCTATTCATTTGCATCGCATTTTGCGCCACGCATGCTTGGTCAAGCGATTGAACTTTATCGTGTAAATTTCGAACCTTCTGAATATTTGGACAAGCCTTATGTCTCAATGGGCGTACCTGTTGTAGTTGCCAATACAGATGAAGAAGCTCAGTTCCTAGCAACAAGCGCATACCAACGTGTTTTAGGATTAATTCGTGGTGAAAGCTTAAAACTCAAGCCACCAGTTAATTCAATGCAAGGACTATGGAACACAGCAGAACAACTTTCAGTTGAAAATTTCTATCAGATGGCACAAATCGGTTCTGCTGAAACAGTACGTTCAGGTTTAGAAAAGCTTTTGGCTACATATGAAGTCGATGAGTTTATTTTTACTTGTGACGTCTATGATACAAATAAACGTTTAGAAAGCTTTACTCAATTAATGCAATTAAAATCAAGTCATTAATATCTAAACAAAGTCTCATGCTTGGCTCAGTTCCAAGCCTGAGATAACCACCCATCTGAAAATACTTTACCCAGCTACCTTGCTTGGTTATTTATATTAAAACGATAAAAAATCATCATAAATGAAAACCAAAAGGACTTTTGGAAAATGAGTATTGAACTTAAAAATAGTGTTGCAAAATCAGCTACTTTTCAAAATTCAGTTCAGGATTTTGACGCTTTTAATGGTCAAGTTCTTTTATCAAATACAATCAAAGCATATGATTTTTCTAATTTAAATGTAGCGATTATCGGAACGGATCAGGAAACTGTCACACACTTAGACAAAATCTGCCAACAAGCAAAGTTTGTAACTGTATTTCAAATCACACCACACTTTATTTTGCCCCATAGTCAAATTGGTATACATCGTCTCATTACCCATCCACTTATTGCTAAAAACAGGAGGCTATTTAATAACCGTGTAAAAAGTATCTTAGCTCTACGTTTTTTGGAAACCCAAGTAAATGAAACATGGCTGAAGCGTCTTTTGACTCCTAATACTGCAAAAGCCCATAAAACATTTTTTAAATCTGATAACTATTATGCAGCTCTACAGAGACCAAATTGCAAATTACAGACTTGGCCAATTGTGAAAGTTACTCAAACGGCTATATATAGTATGGATGGCACTCAGCAAACCATTGATGTCATTATTAGAACAACTTCTTGAAAATAAAAAAAGCATGGTTGAAATACCATGCTTTTTTCATTCAGTTCAAATCATATTTTTGCAAATGCCCATGCTCATCATAATGCAGAATGACACGTTGAGCTTTTTGCAATTCTGATAATGACGCTGTACTTACTGTAAATTTAAAAGCCAATAAATCATCAGAACTATTTGGCGCTTTACTACGTCGATCATCACCATGAAATCTAAGCCAGTTATAACTTGCCCATAAAATTAGAACCAAAGCACTTAAGCAAATTAAAAGAAGTAAATGCAGTAAAGTTTTGACTTCCGAAATATGATCTACCCACACATAGTCATAAATAAGATGTCCTTCAAAAAACCAAAGAAATAATGACACTAGCGGAAAAAGCAGCCACATTAAACAAAACCAACCTATTGTTTGCAAGGTATAGTTCGCGGTCTTATTTTTTACATATTCAGGCTGATCAATATATTCAGGTATGTCTAAAACTTCTACGTCAGTATTTTCTTCATTTTTCATGAATTATCTCCACGGAAGCCTCGATCGGGACTAACCCAGCGGGCACGTTTTTTTGTGTTAAATATAGTTTTAGGTACCGCAACCACGCTGGTAAATAACGTTAGTAACCAGAAAAACAACGGATACCAAATTACCCAAAAGTAATTTCTAAAAAGACGCCCACGGTCATAACGATGATCGATCCATAAACTGACTAAAAATTGGATGAGACATGTTCCACCCAATATCACGCCATACCACTGTGGCATTAGAGAATTGATCTGCCACTGCTGAGGCAATTCAATAAATAGACCAATCAAGAAAAGTAAGAAAATAAAGATCATCACATATGACCAAACAATACTGACTAAAGCTTCAAGCATGACTGGCCACATACGGCGCAAGCGGACTTTGAGCATTTTTGGAATATATTCCAATAAGACTTCTACCCCACCTTGTGCCCAACGCAAACGCTGTTTCCAAAGACCTTTAAAAGTTTCAGGCATGTAGATATAACAAAGTGCTTGAGGAATATATTGAATATCCCAATGGTCCATCTGAAGCTTCCAAGAGATATCAATATCTTCGGTAATTTTGTCGTCAGACCAAAAACCGACCCGAGCTAGGGCTGTTTTTCTAAACGCTACAATTACTCCTGATACTGTAAAAATACGTCCATACGTGCGCTGTGCTCGCTTAATTAATCCAATAATTGAAGAGAACTCCCCAACCTGTAATTTCCCTAAAATACTTGAGCGATTTAAAATTCTTGGGTTACCAGTGACAGCCCCAATACGTGGAAATTTTAAAAACGGCTGCATGAGCCAAAGTACAGCATGAGGATGTAATAAAGCATCTCCATCAATACAAACTAAATATTCGTATTTGCTTACTAACACTCCCGATCTTAAAGCAACTGCCTTACCTTGGTTTTCTGCTAAGTGCACGACTCTCAGACGAGTATCTTGTGTTGCTAACTCATCAAGAATCTTTGCTGTTCTGTCACTACTACCATCATTTACAGCAATCACTTCAAAATTTGGATATTTTGTTTGCAAGGCATAACGAATGGTTTGCCGCACTTGAGCTTCTTCATTAAAACAAGGAATAATAATGCTGCAACCTTCATTTGAAGGCTCAGGTAATTGCTGTTCATGATATTCCCGTTTAAAGAAAAACCAGAGACCACCTACCATCCATGTCCACGCCATAAGTAGCGGATATAAAAAGGCAAAAGCAAATAGAATATCGAGTAATACTCTCATTACTTTTTCCCCTCATTCGCTAGACCCACAAAGGGCTGATACATCACAGAACTGGAATTTAAGCTGATTGGGTTATATAAATATTCGTGAACACTTTTTGAATTTTTAGGGCTATAGCCATCAACACCAAATTTCTGAATACCTATACGTTGAATATCAAAAAGACCTTGTTTCACTTCTTGCCAAGCATTTTTCTGGTCATTTTCTGGCAATGTTAATGTCAGCATAATTCTTTGCTTGTATTTCGCATCAAGCGTGTTTAAAAGCTCTAAGGCTTGTTTAAATTGTTTTTGCTTACCCACCATATTAAATTTTAGGTTCACTAAATCATTCTGGGTTAAAAGTGATTTTAAAAGTGTTGGTAACTGCTCAATATGCTCTAAGTCTGGTGTCAGCAACAAACTAAACTGGGCCTGATTACTCATATTCAAATAAGGCTTTGCGGCTTTTTGAGTCAGTTGATTCAGTTGTGACAATTGCTTCACTTGTTGAACACAGTTACTTTCGTTCAGCGTTGTATTTTGCATTGCACAATTTAAAGCAGTTCCAGCATTAAGTTGAATACCACTTAAATTGCTATTAAAACGCGCAATATCTTTAGCTAAATCTGCCACCAAAAACGGTTTATTTTTTTGAGGATAAATAGGTAGTTCTAAAATAACCGCCTGACCTGCACGAGTTTGTGCCTGCCATAAACTACGGTTCAAAATATCTTGCTTAACTGGCATTTGAGTTGTTGGGAAATAAGCAACGTCATATTGTCCATCTCCATCTTGGTCATCTAAAGGTTTCAATATCAGCGTATTGTTTTTTAAGCTATAAAGTTTGGATAACAATAACCCTAATTTTTCATCTGACTGAGTATTGCTTAAAGCAGCTAATTGCTTTAAATCCATACTCACAAAATGTTTTGGCTGCTTATATAAATCCTTCTCTGCAGAGTTCAAAATATTAAGCAACGTCTCCGATAGCTGCTCAGCTGTAGAGTTATCCACCATAAGACTGCGTTTGAAGGTAACGTCATTAATTTGGTTCACCCCATCACGCCCTAAACTAAAGGAAAAATTAAACCCTGCTTGTTGAGCTATTTTTTCTAACTGCTGATTGACCGCACCATACGGCCATACAATCGCTTTCGGCTCTACACCCAATTCTTTTTTTAAGACATCATGAGATTTTTTTAAATCGTTCAAAATACGTTGTTGATATTCCGCGTCGGTTTCGTAACGTGCCTGTGATTTTAAATACATATAAGAAGTTGCTGCGGGTTGTTCATTCCCTTGAGGGTTAGCAAGCACACCATGATGCAAATCATCACTATGGCTTGCAAACTCAGCTAAGCCAGAAGCCTGCATTTCTCGTACTTGCTTCCAATTGACCAAGTTCCCTTGTCCATAGGCTTCATAGCCAGCTTTTGTATTACCATTTAGCCAACTGGTTGGGAGTGCAAAAACTGCCGGAATCTGATATTGCTTAAGCAGTGGAAATATACGACTGTAGCTACTTAAAGCACCATCATCAAAGGTTAACAAAATGGCATTATGAGGTAGCTCTTTGCCTTGCTTACGAGCCTCTTCAATATCTTTTAAGCGTATTGGCTTCCACTCAGATTGACTGAGCCAGTCAAAGAACTGCGCTAAATTTTTAGTTTGAATTGCATAAATATCCCGATCGCCCTCTTTTAAAACATCATCTCTGACGTCATGAAAAGTTAAAGAAACCACATGATTTTTTGGTAAATCTTTTTCTATCTGGGCATATGCAAATTGCAGAGGTAACAATGTCGAGGCCAAAGCACAGCCCAACATTTTCGAAAATAAATTATTCATTAAAAACGCCCTTCAAATCCGAAAATACCATAGGTATGCTGTTCACCATGTCCATCGTAAGGATGGTATTGCCAGCCAATTCCATAATTGAGTTGCCATGTCCGTGATAGCTGCCATTGATGTTGATACTGCAAAGAATAGGTTGGTTTAGTGGAATAATCGGCTTGTTTATAAAAGCCCACCCCAGCCTCGAAATGCTGTTTAAATGAACGCTCATATTCACGCCAAGTCACCCATTCATGACTTAAGTTCAACTCTGCGCTGTAATGCGAACTTGGGCTAAAATAAGCAGTTTGATCTTGGCTATTACTGCCGAAAAAACCACGGACAGTGCCATAAGTAATGTGATGCGGCGCTGCAAATAGTCTTTCACGCCAAAAAGTTGAAAATTCTTGTTGTTTATTGCCATCACTAATATCAGTCAAACCGTAACTTGCGCCAATTTGACGTGATTCGTCCTTTTGCCATGTCAATGCAGCTCGATAAGATTGACCATCTTCTCCTGCATCAATCGCTTGTAGAGGAATATCAGCCTGACTGTTATATTGCAATTGATACTGCCAGTGATCATTTAGCCACTGTGACCAATCAAGACGAACACCAGCTTGTCCGCCATCTGTACTTTGCGACAAGATCGCAGATAACGCCTTACGATTGGCTTGCCATTCGCCCCCAACACCATAGCGCTGGTTATGCACGTCGCCAAAATTGTATTCGCCATAACGATCTTGATGCCAAGCGAATAAACGATAATTATCTTTTATCCACGGACTATTAAGGCGAGTTTCCATCTCACGGTCTTTTAAACCGTTTTGTCCACTTACAGAATCGCTATTATTAGCTTTACTTTGGCCCCAAGTCGTTGAATGTGAAATCGTAGCTCTATTACGATCATCCAACTCTTTGCGGCTTTTAATAACGCCACTATCTTCGGGATAAAACTGCACTAAGTTTTGCGTTGTTTTACGCCATGTCTGGATATCACCTAAAGCCTGAGCATTTTGCATTTCATTAATGCGAGTATCTTTAGCAATCGGATCTAAACCATTTAAACGAGAAATTGTTTTTTTTGCTTCTAAAGGCTTTTCTCTCCAGCGCTCCACACGGGCAAGGTTATTAATTAAACTCTCATTTGCAGGTGCCTGCTCTACTGTTTTTTGAAAGTGTTTTTCAGCTTGATCTAAATGATTTGCATAAGCTAAATGCATTCCTTTTAAAGCAATATAATCGTCTCGGTCAGGATGGCTCGTTTTATCTACACCCTTTGCCTGACTATATTTATAAGTCGGAATAAGGTGATCAACTTTTGCCAAAAGCTGTTCAGCTTCCTTATATTTTTCTTGTTCAATATAAGAATAATACAACCCGCTATAGACGATCATATCCGGATAATTTTTTTCGGTTAAAAGTGTCTTATAAACAAGTTCAGCTTGCTTCGGCTTTTGCTCAGCTAAATAACTATCAGCAATTGCATGACGTACATATGCAGGTAATTTCTCAAGCGGAATACTTAATTGAGTAAAATTATCTAAAACCGCTTTCGCTCGCCCTCTAAAATCTAATGCATATAAATAATCGTAGTGAAACCTTAAATAGTTAGGATCTTCTGGCTTTATTTGCTGTTGTAACTTTTGCCCCTTTTCTAACACGCTATCTAATTCAGCAAAACTTTCTGTATCTGATAAGCCTTGGCGATTTAAATATTTATAACGGGTAATTGAATTATTGACCTGCTGAGAAAATTCACTGACTTGTAAAGTTTGCTGTAATTGCGCAGTTTGCTGATTTTTTTCGCTTGTTTGGAGTAATTGCTGAGCTTTTTTATATGCACCAATAGCAATCAAGTCATAGACATACTCTTGTAAAACGGATGAAGACTTAGGTTGTTGCTGATAAGCATGCTCAATTGTAGCTAAAGCATCTACAGGCAAATTAATTAGACGGTAAGCATATGCAATACGTACCAATTGATCAGCATTTAAATTTTTAATATTGATTTTAGATAACAGAGTCTTAGCATTCACTGTGTCTTGCGATTCAGCATATAAAACAGATAATAAAATGCGCCCATCAATCGTTTTGTGAATATTAAGCTTATTTGCCCATTCAAGCGCTATTTTAAAATATTTAAAATCTCGAAAATTTTGAATTAAAGGTAGCTTTGCATATTCCGGAAAATTCACATAATTAATATTTACCAATAAATCTGTAAGTTTAGTCAGATCCTTTTTTTCATTAGACATAACAATTAAATAATCAGCTAACAATTTTTGATCATGTGGAGACTGTTTTAACAATTGATGTAGCTGATAAACAGCCTGTTGGGTTTGCCCTGCTCTATAATCTTGAATAGCCTGCTCACGCAAGACATCCACTTGAGCAGCGTACAATTGAATTGGCAAGAGATATACCAATGAAAAAACACATTTTTTTAGCATTTTGATAATCGGATAGTCCCATATCGAGATGGGAAATTATAATTAAAAATGTGAACTTCATCACAATAATCAAAATGCGCATGACATTTACAACAAATGTAAATTATGAATAAAAAAAGTATTTGTATTTTTAAAAAATAATTAAAAACAAATATTTATAAAAACATAGATTATTATTTTATATACATTTCTTTTCAAAAAGCTTATTTTAACTCACAAACTGTAGTGTAAGAGTTTACTCGCTGATAACTAATCAGAAACGATTCATTAACTTGGCGTTTTATATTTAAAACTTTTATTTTTAATATGTATATAAATTTAAAACCATTCAATCTAATTAACTTTAAATTATTTAAATTGAATGGCCAAAATAAACAGTTGATTTAATTAACCGATACGTCGTTTTAAACCAGTCATTTGTAAAATACGAGTAGAGATTTCTTCAATTGACATTTCAGTGACATTTAAATATTTAATACCTTCTGAAATATAAATACCTTCAATCGCTCTTAATTCCATTTGACACTGACTAAAACTTGCATATCGACTATTTGCTTTGCGCTCGCTTCGAATAGCAACTAACCGTTCTGCATCAATCATTAAACCAAACAGTTTGCTACGATGTTCTCTTAATACTGCTGGTAGACGGTTATCGTCCAAATCTTCTTCTGTCAAAGGATAGTTAGCTACACGAATACCAAACTGTAGTGAAAGATAAATAGAAGTTGGGGTCTTACCTGAGCGAGAAACACCAATTAAAATCAAATCTGCTTTATCGTAATGACGGGTACGCGCCCCATCGTCGTTATCAAGTGCGAAATGCACTGCATCAATACGTGCTTTATAATACTCAGAATCAGTAACTGCATGTGTTTGCCCAACTAATGTTGTTGGCGGCGTTCCAAGCTCCTGCTCAAGTTTACTGATTAGTCCTTCAAATACATCTAAATTAACCGCTTTTGCAGTATTAATAATTTCACGGACATGCGGATCAACTAAAGTATCAAATACTAATGGTAAGCATCCATCACGGGTTTGACATTTATTAATCTCAACCACAATAGCCATTGCTGCCTCTTCAGTTGTGATATAAGGCATGATGTGAATGTCAAAATCTACATTAGGGAATTGTGCTAATAACGAATGTCCAAGAGTCTCGGCAGTAATTGCAGTTCCATCAGAAATAAAAAAAACACTCCGCTTATACTGTTTACTTTCTGACATTAAAATTCTCCTTAAACATTTGTCTTAGTGCTATATAATCTTTATAGTAAACTGATCTTACATGACTGTCGCTTAGTAAAATTCTCAACTAAGCACTTTATTTTTTTAATTTCATGCCAAGATAGACATTAATACTGCAAAAGTGGAGTGAAAACTTTGGAAGCGCGCGTAATCGGTCTAGAAAAATTAGGGAAACACGATGTCGAACTCGTAGGTGGGAAAAACTCATCTTTGGGTGAAATGATCAGCCATTTATCAAATGCTGGTGTATCGGTACCTGGTGGTTTTGCAACAACTGCTGAGGCCTATCGTGAGTTCTTAGACCAAAGCGGTCTTAACGCTCGAATTCAAGCAGAACTTGCACAACTTAACGTCGATGATGTAAATGCACTTGCAGAAACAGGCGCTAAAATTCGTCAATGGATTGTAGAGACTCCACTCACTGCAACCTTAGAACAAGAAATTCGCGCCGCTTTTACAGAACTCTCTAACGGCAACCCTGATATCGCGGTTGCCGTTCGTTCATCTGCAACTGCTGAAGATTTACCAGATGCATCTTTCGCAGGTCAACAAGAAACTTTCTTGAATATTCGTGGTATTGATAACGTACTTATCGCCATCAAAGAAGTATTTGCTTCTTTATATAATGACCGTGCTATTTCTTACCGTGTACACCAAGGCTTCGATCATGATGTTGTCGCATTATCTGCGGGCGTTCAGCGTATGGTTCGTTCTGAAACTGGCGCTGCGGGTGTAATGTTTACACTCGATACTGAGTCTGGTTTCCGTGATGTTGTATTTATTACTGCATCTTATGGCTTAGGTGAAATGGTTGTACAAGGTGCAGTTAACCCTGACGAATTTTACCTATCTAAACCATTATTAAATGCTGGCAAACATGCGGTATTACGCCGTAACTTAGGCTCTAAGCACCAAAAAATGATTTATGGTGAAGAAGGTTCAGCTGGCAAATCAGTTGTTGTTGTTGATGTTGAAAAACAAGAGCGTCAACAATTCGCATTAAATGATCATGAATTACAAGAATTAGCAAAACAAGCGCTTATTATTGAGCAGCACTACGGTGCACCAATGGATATTGAATGGGCAAAAGATGGTGACGATGGTCAAATCTATATTGTCCAAGCTCGTCCTGAAACCGTTAAGAGCCGTCAAAATGTCGGCACAATGGAGCGCTACCTACTCAAACAAAGAGGTACTGTTCTTTGTGAAGGTCGTTCAATTGGTCAACGTATCGGTTCTGGTAAAGTTCGTATTGTTAGCTCAATTAAAGAAATGGACAAAGTACAAGACGGTGATGTACTTGTATCTGACATGACTGATCCAGATTGGGAACCAGTAATGAAACGTGCTGCCGCGATTATCACTAACCGTGGTGGTCGTACGTGTCACGCGGCAATTATTGCTCGTGAACTTGGTGTTCCGGCAATTGTAGGTTGTGGTAACGCAACTGAGGTATTGACTGACGGCCAAGAAGTTACTGTTTCTTGCGCTGAGGGTGATACCGGTTTCATCTACGAAGGTGCATTAGATTTTGAAGTTCAACGTAACTCTGTTGAGTCTATGCCTAAACTTTCATTCAAAATCATGATGAACGTAGGTAACCCTGACCGTGCTTTTGACTTTGCTCAAATTCCAAACGAAGGTATTGGTCTTGCTCGTTTAGAATTCATTATTAACCGCATGATCGGTGTTCACCCTAAAGCGCTTCTTAATATTGAAAGCTTACCTCGTGAAACTCGTGCTGCTGTAATGACACGCACAGCTGGCTATGCATCACCTGTAGAATTCTATGTTGAAAAACTAGTTGAAGGTATTGCAACACTTGCTGCAGCGTTTGCTGACAAACCAGTAATCGTTCGTATGTCTGACTTTAAGTCAAATGAGTACGCAAACCTTATCGGTGGTAAGTTATACGAACCGGAAGAAGAAAACCCAATGCTTGGCTTCCGTGGTGCAAGCCGTTATGTTTCAGATAACTTCCGTGACTGTTTTGAACTCGAATGCCGTGCACTTAAAAAAGTTCGTGATGAAATGGGTCTAACCAATATCCAAATCATGATTCCTTTCGTGCGTACAGTATCTGAAGCAAAACGTGTAATTGAGCTACTTGCTCAAAATGGTTTGAAACGTGGTGAGAACGGCTTAAAAGTAATCATGATGTGTGAATTACCAACTAACGCATTGTTAGCTGAACAATTCCTTGAGCACTTTGATGGTTTCTCTATCGGTTCTAACGACTTGACTCAATTAACACTTGGTCTAGACCGTGACTCAGGTATTGTTTCTCACTTATTTGACGAACGTGATGCTGCTGTTAAAGCACTTCTTTCTATGGCAATTCATGCTTGTCGTAAAGCGGGCAAATATGTGGGTATCTGTGGTCAAGGACCGTCTGATCACCCTGACCTTGCAAAATGGTTAATGGAACAAGGTATTGAGTCAGTGTCTCTTAACCCTGACTCAGTTTTAGATACATGGTTCTTCCTTGCTGAAGAAAAAATCAAGCAAATCTAATTTGTTATAGAAAAAGACCCATCCGTGGGTCTTTTTTCATCTTTAGAATAGAGAATTTTTACTTATGCAAATTTACTTGGCACGTAATAATCAACAAGCTGGGCCTTATACCTTAGAACAACTAAATCAGATGTTGGCAAGCCAACAAGTTTTACTCACTGATTTAGCTTGGCATGAATGCATGACAGAGTGGAAAGCTTTAGGAGAATTAACCCAAGGTAAACTTGTATATCAACCTACGGGTTATTCTGCTTTTTCAGCAAATACAAATACGACTCATAATGAGACAATTCAGCACATTCGTGTAGAAACTAAAACACATGAACTTGCTTCAATTTCATCTCGTGCTCTTGCAAAAATTATTGACCTATTACTTTGGTTACCTATTGCAGCCATTCCTTCTTTCTTCTTTAACGAAGCTCAATATAAACAACTTTTTGAGTTACAAAAACAGATGCAATCTGCAGAAGTTGCCTCAACTAAAGCAGCGGAACTTCAACAACAGCTTTTTACGCTTATTCCGATTGAAGCATGGCATACAATGTTAGTTTATGTCGTCATCATGCTCGCTATCCAAGCTTTTCTTTTAACCAAATTTGGTCAAAGTATAGGGAAGAAAATTGTCGGAATTAAGATTGTAGATGCTGAAACTAATGGTAAAGTTAATTTAACGCGTGTCTTCTTACTCAGAAGTATCGTTTTCATTATATTGAACTTACTGTTTATGCCTATTAGCACAATTATTGACTATGCTTTTGCATTAGGCCAAAAACGACAGGCTCTACATGACAAAATTGCAAGAACAAAAGTGATCAAATGAGTGTGAATGACTCATTCATTTAAAGTCTAAAAAAAAGGAGGCACCCCACCTCCTTTTTTCTATAGAGAATTGATATTTAAATAAAAGCTCCATCAAGATTCGATACCCTACAAAAAGAATCGGGTTTTAAAACAATTATTTCAAGCTGCTTTATGTGTAGCTTAGTTTGTCGATATGAGGCATAATGCCCTACAACGTAGCGGTGTCGCATCATTGAGAAGTCTAAATTTTTTAAGACTAGCATTCTCAATCATGCGACACTTTAATCGCTATCCCATATTTAATTAGGGAATGGGACTCTTCACCGAGGTTGTAAAATGAGACAAACGATTTTAGCTGTATTGTCTTTATCAACGCTTGCCGCACTTTTGACTGGGTGTGGTGGTGATATGGTACTTCTAAACTCTAAAGGTCCAGTTGGTCAAGGTCAAAGTGACCTTATGATGACTGCGATCTATTTAATGTTACTTGTGGTGATTCCTTCAATCATCATGGCATTATGGTTTGGTTGGAAATATCGTGCGTCAAATAAAGATGCAGACTATAAACCTACATGGGCACACTCAACTGCAATTGAAGTTGTAGTATGGGGTATCCCTGTCATTATTATTGGTATTTTAGCTTGGTTAACTTGGTGGGGTTCCCACAAGTATGACCCATACCGTCCTTTAGAATCAGATAAAGCACCTTTAACTATTCAGGTTATTGCTGAACAGTTCAAGTGGATCTTTATTTATCCTGAACAAAACATTGCGACTGTTAACGAAGTACGTTTCCCAGAAAAAACTCCGTTAAGCTTCAAAATCACTTCTAACTTCACAATGAACTCATTCTTCATTCCACAGTTAGGCGGTCAGATTTACGCAATGGCAGGTATGCAAACTCACCTTCATTTGTTAGCAAATGAAACTGGTGTATATCGTGGTTTCTCTTCTAACTACTCAGGCTATGGTTTCTCTCAAATGCGTTTCAAAGCGCATAGCGTTACAGAGCAACAATTCAATGAATGGGTAGCAGCTGTTAAAGCTGGTAAGGGTTCAACTATTAATCCAGAAGCAGTTCAAAAAGCTACGCTTGACCAAGCTGAATTGGCAACCTTACGTGATGGCGACCGTTCTAAGCACCAAATCGAGCATTTAGTAAATCGTGCTAAAGCTGCTGGTGATCAAGAAGCACTTGCTAAAGCAGAAGCGATGAAACCGTTCCCGACTAAGCCGCACCCTGTGACTTATTACTCTTCAGTTGAACCAAAACTGTTTGAAACAGTTATCAACCATTATATGAGTAACTATCATGGTGTTGACCACTCTGCTGAACATGCAACAGCTGACACTCATGCTGCAGCTGAACACGCTGCTCAAGGGGAATAAGACATGGATATGATTTTTGGTAAACTGGGTTGGGACTCTATCCCGACAGAGCCAATCGTACTTGTCACCATGGTCCTTATGGCAATTGGTGCAATTGCAGTGCTTGGCGGTATCACCTATTTCAAAAAATGGGGATATTTGTGGAATGAATGGTTTATTACTGTAGACCATAAAAAAATTGGTATCATGTATATCATCGTATCTGTCGTCATGCTTTTGCGTGGTTTCGCCGATGCAATCATGATGCGTTTACAACTTTTCCTCGCTAAAGGCGGCGGCGAAGGTTACTTACATCCTGACCACTACGACCAGATCTTCACCGCACACGGTGTAATCATGATCTTCTTCGTAGCAATGGGTCTCGTTGTAGGTATGATGAACATCTCTGTACCACTACAGATTGGTGCTCGTGACGTTGCTTTCCCATTATTAAACTCTTTAAGCTTCTGGTTATTCGCGGGTGCTGCTGGTTTAATGATGCTTTCACTTGTATTAGGTGAATTTGCTGCGACTGGTTGGATGGCTTACCCTCCTCTATCTGGCATTCAATATTCTCCTGGTGTAGGTGTTGACTACTATATCTGGGCACTTCAGGTTTCTGGTCTAGGTACGCTTTTATCTGGTGTTAACTTCTTCGTTACCATCATTAAAATGCGCGCACCTGGCATGAAATTGATGGACATGCCTATTTTCACGTGGACTTCACTTTGTACGGCTGTACTAATCATTGCATCATTCCCTGTATTAACAGGTACGCTTGCAATGCTTACTTTAGACCGTTACTTCGGCTTCCATTTCTTCACAAATGAGCTTGGCGGTAGCCCAATGCTTTACGTGAACTTGATCTGGACATGGGGTCACCCTGAAGTATATATCTTGGTATTACCAGCATTTGGTCTATACTCAGAAATCGTTGCAACCTTCTCTCGTAAAGCGTTGTTCGGTTACAAGTCTATGGTGTATGCAACTATCGCGATTACTGTTCTTGCGTTCGTTGTATGGCTTCACCACTTCTTCACCATGGGTGCTGGTGCGAACGTTAACGCGTTCTTCGGTATCATGACCATGGTTATTGCGATTCCTACTGGTGTGAAAATCTTCTCTTGGTTATTCACCATGTATAAAGGTCGCATCACCTTTACTACTCCAATGTTATGGACGCTTGGCTTCCTTGTAACATTTGGTATCGGTGGTTTAACTGGTGTACTTATGGCTGTTCCACCTGCGGACTTCTTAGTACACAACTCATTATTCTTGATCGCTCACTTCCATAACGTAATTATTGGTGGTGTGGTGTTTGGTATGTTTGCCGGCATCATTTACTACTGGCCGAAAATGTTTGGTTGGAAGCTCAATGAAGCATGGGGTAAAGCTGCGTTCTGGTTCTGGTTCTTTGGTTTCTATTTTGCATTCATGCCACTTTATATCCTTGGTTTCATGGGTATGACTCGTCGTTTGAATACATATGACAACCCTGAATGGGACCCATACCTTGCGATTGCATTATTTGGTGCTGTTCTTGTTGCTATTGGTATTGCATGTTTCTTAATGCAAATCATCGTTGGTTTCGTACAACGCAAAGACAACATGGACCTTACAGGCGATCCATGGGATGCTCGTACGCTTGAGTGGGCAACTTCTTCCCCTGCTCCATTCTATAACTTTGCGCATGAACCAGATGCAAGCGGTGTTGACCGTTTCTGGACTGATAAAGAAAATGGTGTAGCATACGCACGTAACACTAAATATGAAGACATCCACATGCCGACTGATCGTGCTGCTGGTTTTGTCATTGCAATGTTCATTACACTTCTTGGCTTTGCACTCATCTGGCATATTTGGTGGCTTGTTGTTGTTTCATTCGCTTCAGCTGTTATTAGCTTGATCGTAAGCTCATTCACTAAGAATGTTGATTACTATGTTCCAGCTGCTGAAGTTGAGCGTATTGAAAACGAACGCTATGCTTTACTTGAAAAACACTTGAAGAAGGACTAAGGAAATGGCTGAAGTACTTCATCACGACAACCATGGCCACGATGGTCATCATGAACATGATGATACAGATTTAACGGTCTTTGGTTTCTGGACATACTTGATGAGTGACTTGATTCTTTTCGGATCACTCTTCATTGCGTTCGCTGTATTAAGCAGTCATGTTCCAGAAGGTACTCCAAGTGCATATAAACTATTCCATGAATCACTAGGCTACGTGTTAACTGAAACATTTGCCTTATTGATTTCATCGGTAACATTTGGTTTTGCTGTACTTGCATCTTATAAAAAGAATGTAAATCAAGTGATCACTTGGTTATTTATTACATTCCTTTTTGGTGCAACCTTCATCGGTATGGAGCTCTATGAATTCCATCACCTTGTAGAGGAAGGTCATGGTCCAACTCACAGTGCATTCTTGTCATCGTTCTTTACTTTGGTTGGTACGCACGGTATCCACGTAACTTCTGGTTTAGTGTGGATGTTAGTATTGATGTATCAAATCAAGACTAAAGGTTTGACTTTACCGAATACACGTCGTCTTGCTTGTTTAAGCTTGTTCTGGCACTTCCTTGACATCGTTTGGATCTGTGTATTCAGCGTCGTTTACTTACTGGGAGTTCTCTAATGAGTAGTCATGAGCATAATGCTGCTGGTGCGTCACACGGTAACTTTAAGCAATACACTGTAGGTTTTATTCTATCTGTTATTCTTACCATCATCCCATTCGGGATGGTGATGGCGGGTGGTTTTAGTCGCGGTCTTTTAGTTACAGTGATTGCAATTACTGCCGTTGCTCAGGTTCTTGTACAACTTGTGTACTTCTTACACATGAATACATCATCTGAACAACGTTGGAATATGATTGCATTTATCTACACAATCCTATGTATCGCTGTACTTTTAATCGGTTCTGTGTGGATTATGAATTACCTTCACTACAATATGATGATCTAAACTGATTGTCATGTTGAGAAAGTATCTATTCCTGACCAAACCAGGAATTCTCTTCGGTAATTTCATTACCACCTTGGGCGGCTTCTTCTTAGCCGCCCAAGGCTCTATAGACATCTTATTATTATTACTCACCCTTATTGGAACAACGTTAGTTGTTGCTTCTGGCTGTGTTGTTAATAATGTTATAGATCAAGATATTGATATAAAGATGCAGCGCACACAAAACCGTGCACTTGTTAAAAAAACCATCTCTCCTACTGTTGCACTTGTATATGCATTTGTACTTGGATTAATTGGTTTTAGCATTTTATGGTTTGGTGTAAACGGTTACGCATTTTTATTTGCAGTCATTGGTTTTGTTGTCTATGTCGGTTTTTATAGCTTGTGGACTAAACGTACCTCAATCCATCAAACCGTTATTGGTAGTATCTCCGGAGCGAGCCCTCCTGTTATTGGTTATACAGCAGTAACTCATCAATTTGATGTGGCAGCCCTGCTTTTGTTTTTAGCATATGGTTTATGGCAAATGCCCCACTCTTGGGCAATTGCAATTTATCGTTTTGATGATTACAAAAATGCAGGAATTCCAATTTTGCCTGTAGCACGTTCTATTTATCGTACGAAAATTGAATGTGTAATATATATCCTGTTATTTGCAGCTGTTTTGAATGGGTTATATTGTTTTGGTTATACCAATGTATTCTTTTTAATTACCTTTAATGCTTTGACTGCATACTGGTTCTATTTATCGATTATTGGGTTTAAAGCCGAAAACGACCAACTATGGGCTAAACGTTTTTTCCTCTACTCGGTCATATTAATTACCCTGTTAAGTTTGAGCTTTAGCTTTACCTATCAATCCCCTGCTCCAAATCTTCCTCTCTTTTAATTAAGGGAGGATTTCCTCCTCAAAAACAACTTTTTATATTTCTTATCAAAAGATTTGTTTTTAGTCTAATTTTTACCTATAATTCACCCTTCGCATTTTATGCGACGTAGCTATTTATATTATATTTTAGCTATGACTCCTTGCTTCTAATTTTTTAGGGGCTGTTTAAACCGTAAGGAGCTGACAATGCGTCATTACGAAATCGTACTTTTGGTACACCCAGACCAAAGCGATCAAGTTGTAGGTATGGTTGAACGCTATATCTCTCAGATCAAAGAAGCTGAAGGTCAAATTCACCGTTTAGAAGATTGGGGCCGTCGCCAATTGGCTTACCCAATTAACAAAATTCACAAAGCGCACTACATTCTTATGAATGTTGAATGTGGTCAAGCTACGCTTGATGAGTTAGAAGAATTATTCCGTTATAACGACGCAATCATTCGTAACCTTATCATCCGTCGTGAACACGCAATCACTGAAGAGTCATTGCTTGCTAAGAGTGCTGAAGAAAAGCGTGCGCGTAAAGCTCAACGTGAAGAAGCACAGCAAGTTGCTCAAGAAGCTGAATAAGGAGAACATCAATGGCACGTTTTTACCGTCGTCGCAAGTTCTGCCGCTTTACAGCTGAGAATGTTGCGTACATCGACTACAAAGATATCGACACTTTAAAACAGTACATCACTGAAAACGGCAAGATTGTTCCTAGCCGTATCACTGGTACTAAAGCTCGTTATCAACGTCAATTAGCACTTGCTATCAAACAAGCTCGCTATTTGTCTTTGATTCCGTACACTGACAACCATAAGTGAGGTGATCTGTGGACGTTATCTTATTACAACGCATTAAGAACCTTGGTAAATTAGGCGATAAAGTATCAGTTAAAGCTGGTTACGGCCGTAACTTCCTTATCCCTCAAGGTAAAGCAGTTGCAGCTACTGAAGCTAACACTGCTGCTTTTGAAGCTCGTCGCGCTGAACTTGAGAAGCAAGAAGCTGAAATTTTAGCTGCTGCTCAAGCACGTGCTGAACAATTGAACGAAGTTAACATCGTTATCACTGCTAAAGCTGGTGACGAAGGTAAACTCTTCGGTTCTATCGGTACTCGTGACATCGCTGACGCATTAACGAATGCTGGTCTTACAGTTGACCGTGCAGAAGTTCGTTTACCTAATGGTGCGCTTCGTCACACTGGTGAATTCAACATCGCAATTCAATTGCATCATGATGTTGTTGCAGAAGTTCTCGTTACTATCGTATCTGAGTAATTTCTCATCAAAAAAAGAGCATGCTCACGCATGCTCTTTTTTTATCTCTTAAATTTATGCAATAAAATTAGATATATTAATTCCTGATCAGTTCTTCAGTTTAATTGGTTTTTTAATTAGGTAGTTTATTTATTTTTGTTTTAAGATAGTTCTCGGCTTAAAACCCTTTTTTGTGTACACATTTTATCATCAGGTCTAATTATGTCTCAGGCGAATGCCACTTCTTTAACGCTTTCATCTCCAACAGAAAATAAGACGAGTGAATCAGGCCAACTTAAAGAGTTTCGCACTCCCCCACACAATTTAGCCATCGAGCAAGCTGTGCTTGCTGCGCTGATGACTGTTGCTGAATCTTTTGAGCAAGTCAGCGATCTACTCAAAGAAAATGATTTTTATGCCACTCGCCATAAATATATTTATCGCGCGATTGAAAAATTGGCACAGGAAAATTCACCGTACGATGCGGTCTTAGTGAATGACTGGCTTTTAAAACAAAATTTACTTAGTGCAATCGGTGGTGAAGAATATTTGATGCAGCTTATGGCTGACTCGCCTTCGAGTTTCTATAACCTTGAAACTTATGCGACCAAAATTAAAGAATTCTCTACGCTACGTAGCATGATTAAAGTCAGTACTGAAATTTTGCAAAATGCTTATGACACAAAAGGTCGCGGTGTTAGTGAAATTTTAGATTTGGCTGAAACCAGTATTTTTTCTTTAGCAGAGCAGCATAATAACAACAAAAAAGATTCTGGCCCTAAAGCAATTAGCTCTGTAACTGCTGATGTGATTAGCAAACTTGATGAGCTCTCAAAACTCGATGGCAATATTACAGGCTTAACCACAGGCTTCTTAGAACTTGATAATAAAACTTCTGGTATGCAACCGGGAGATTTAATTATTGTCGCAGCACGTCCATCTATGGGTAAAACTACCTTTGCAATGAACTTGGTTGAAAGCGTCTTGCAATACAACCAACTTCCAGCTTTGGTATTTTCGATGGAGATGCCAGCAGACTCAATTGCAATGCGTCTAATTTCGGCAATGGGCAAAGTTCACCAAGGACATTTGCGTTCTGGTAACTTAGATGCTGATGAATGGACTAAAGTTACAGGTACCATCCTGCAACTTCAGCAAATGCATTTGTATATTGATGACTCGTCAGCCTTACCTCCAACCGAACTCCGTGCCCGTGCTCGCCGCGTTGCCAAAATGCACGATGGTAAAATCGGCTGCATCATGGTCGACTATTTACAGCTCATGAAAGTTCCGGGTATGGGTGACAACCGTGTTGGCGAGATCTCGGAAATTTCACGTAGCTTAAAAGCATTAGCGAAAGAGATGCAATGTCCTGTTATCGCACTTTCTCAGCTTAACCGAAGTCTGGAAAACCGACCAAACAAGCGCCCAGTAATGTCTGACTTACGTGAATCGGGTGCGATTGAGCAGGATGCCGACTTAATCATGTTTATTTATCGTGATGAAGTCTATAACAAAGAATCTAAAGAAGCAGGCACCGCAGAAATTATCATTGGTAAACAACGTAATGGTCCAATTGGTACTGTTCGTCTTGCCTTTGAAGGTCAATACACTCGTTTTAGTAATCTCTCTCCTGAGTATTACAGCCAATATGATGATGAAGAATAAACTCTATCTCTAGCCCAAAGGAGTAAATGAGGGTGCGTCAAGCAACAGTTTATATTGATCGCCAAGCGCTTCAATATAATTTAAACCGTGTCAAACAACTCGCAGCAAATTCAAAAATCGTAAGTATGGTCAAAGCCAATGCTTACGGACATGGAGTCAAAGACTGTTTAGCAGCCTTAAATGCCTCAGATGCCTTTGGTGTCGCCTGCTTACAAGAAGGCTTAGAAATTCGACAACTCGGATTTAAGCAACCTGTAACTTTAATTGAAGGGGTATTTTCTGAAGATGAAATGCCTATCGCAATTGAAGAAAAATTTGAATGTATAATTCACCATCAACAACAGTTTGAGTGGTTAATTAAATATAAACAAGCCTATATCGCCCAAGGTCTAAAAGTATGGGTTAAGCTGAACAGCGGTATGAACCGCTTAGGTTTTAAAAATCCGGAAATTATTGAAGTTATTAAAACTTTAAAATCTGAAGGATTTACTTGTGTACTTACGATGCATTTTGCCAATGCAGATGTAGACCACCCACTTAACGAGCAGCAAAAACAACAATTTTTGCACGTAAAACAAGCTTGTGATCCAGTTTTAGCATCTTGCTGTAATTCAGCTGCTATTTTTAAATGGCCAGAACTAAATTTCGACTACGTACGTCCTGGTATCATGCTCTACGGTGCTTCACCTTTTGCAGATAAAACAGTACATGAGCTTGATTTAAAACCAGTCATGTCTTTCACAGCAGAAGTTATCGCGTTAAATCATATTCAAGCTGGTGAACATGTGGGTTATGGTTCTACTTTTTGCGCTCAAAAGGCTATGGATATCGCTATAGTTTCTATTGGTTATGGTGATGGTTATCCACGAGCTTATATAAAGCAAAATTTTGTCGCTGTTAATGGCAAACTTTGTCCAGTTGTAGGGCGAGTTAGTATGGATATGATTGCAATTGATGTCACAAATACCCAAGTAAAACTCGGTACTCAAGTTGAACTTTGGGGTAAACATCGTTTAGTTGATGATGTTGCTGATGCAAATGGCACAATTGGTTATGAATTACTTTGTCGCTTAAGTACTCGACCAGTCCGCCAAAGCACTTAATAATTTAATCAATAAAAAATCCAAGCTCTGCTTGGATTTTTTATTTAAAGTCATTTTTAACGCCAATAATCATCGGTAGGTTTTGGCATTTCTTGCAGTCCACGGCGTAAAGTATCCGACCACTGATGACTTATTTGTGAAAAATAAGGATCATCTTCACTAATTCGCTTCCCCATAGGGATTACAAAACTATCTTTAGTATAGACTAGCGCATCTAAAGGTAAACCTACCGAAACATTAGAACGCAACGTCGAGTCAAACGAGATTAAGCTACAGCGCAGCGCATCATCCAATGGCATAGCATAATATAAAGCACGATCTAAAATAGGCTTACCGTATTTACTTTCACCAATTTGAAAGTAAGGCGTATCTGTCGTTGCACAAATAAAATTACCTTGTGGATAAACATTATAAAGCTGCATATCGCCGCCTTTAATTTGCCCACCCACTAAAATACTACAGGCGTAATTCATTTGTTCTTGAGTATCCGAGCTAATATCCTCTAAAACATTTTTTAAAGTCTTACCAACTAGATCAGCCACTTCAAACATTGTGTTAATGCTATATAGATTAGGCTCTTGTTGCAAAGTAAGGGCATTTTGCAAATGCCCGATAACCGCTTGTGTTGTTGCTAAATTACCTGCTGTTTGCAAAGCAATAAATCGCTCACCCGTCACACCAAAAGTATGAAGTTTACGAAACACAGAAATATGATCGACCCCTGCATTAGTTCGAGTATCACTTATAAACACCAAACCCTGCTCTAATCTCAGTGCACAACAATAGGTCATTTCGCTCTCTTCACATTCAACAGGCCAACACTTGAACCACAGACATCATATTTTCGACTCCACCTTTTTCTCTCACACCTCTAATCGGCGCAACATCAAGATAGTCTCGACCAACCGCAAGATAAATATGATGCATTGGTGTAAACAATTGATTGCTTACATCAAAACAATACCACTGATTATCTAAAAATACCTCCGCCCAAGCGTGACTGGCAAGGTGGGGGGAATTTTGATCAAATAAATAACCAGAGACATAACGTGCTGGTAATTGTAACGCACGGCACATAGCAATTAAAACATGTGCATGATCTTGGCATACCCCCTGTCCTGCATGAAAACCCTCTGTAGCAATCGTATGAACAGAGGTACTATCTGGTTGATAAGGCATCTTTTGCAAAATATTTTCACTGAGTAAAGCAATATGTTTTCTATCTTTTACCGTTACAATTCTCCGAGCAAAATCCAACATTTCGGAATCATATTTTGTGGCTTCAGTATTTTGAAGAAATAGGCTCATAGGTATAGATACATCTACTCCACCTATTTCTGTATTAAGAAGCTCCACAATCCCTTGCGCCATAAAAGTTAAATGCTGATACTCGTAGCGCTGAGTAGCGGTTAACCAAATATTATTAAAGATATCCCTTTTGAGGGTTTTATCTCCAGGCACACTGATTGCCCAATTCAAGACATGCTGATGTAATGATGTTTGAGGCATCATTTTAATATACTGAATACTGTTTTTAGCAGTTTCCGTATAGTGATAATGCGTTTGATGATTGATCATCAGTTTCATAATTATGCCTCGAACATATATTCCAACTGCTGTGTGAAATTATAGTAACTCTCCCAATTTGGATGATCTTTCAACAATGTCCACAATTCATTTAATTTATCCCACCCTAAGTCATTAAGTTGTTTGAGTAATTTTTCCAAATCTTGTAAAAGCACTGTAAGGTCTTGTTGAAAACGTAGTTGTATATCGAATTGTTCTATCTTTTGGCCCAATTGCAGAAAGAGGGCAATATCCTCATGTTCAGCACTAAGTATTTGATTACATTTATCCAAAGCCTGATTTAATGAATCAGGGTTAGCTTGAATAGACTTAATCGCATGATTCAATTCCGCATACGCACTTGAAGATAATATTCCTCTTAATTCATGGATATTATCTTTGGCAATAGCAAACTGGTTCAGTAATGAATATGTTTGTTGAGTATCTAACATATAGCAATTCAGTAATTCCGCTTGCTCAATAACCAACCCAAATGCTGATGCAAATTGACTTGCTTTTTCATCATTTTTAAATGGCAAGTGTGATACAGCAAATTTAATCCGCATTAAATAACGGCCCAACCAATAAATGTGGTGTGCACTCGAATTGAGTAAAACCATAAATTTCCTCTTTAACCAACAATTAGGAATGTAATGTCTCAACGACCCATGTATCTTTAATACCTCCTCCTTGTGAGGAGTTTACGACTAAAGATCCTGCCTGCATGGCTACTCGGGTTAAGCCTCCAGGCACAATTTCTGTGCGATATGGAGAACTCAATACAAACGGTCGTAGGTCAATGTGACGTTCAGCCACCCCTGATGTTGTTAAAGTCGGTGCAACAGATAAAGCTAATGTTGGCTGCGCAATATATTCATGCGGTGTAGCAATCAGTTTTTTTCTAAATTCATCAATTTCACATGAGCTCGCTTTAGGTCCAATTAACATGCCATAACCACCAGAACCTTGAGCTTCTTTAATTACTAATTGGTCAATATGAGTGAGTACATAATCTAAATGTTCTTTTTCTCGACATTGATAAGTAGGTACATTCTTTAAAATTGGTGTTTCTCCCAAATAATATTGAATCATCTGATCAACATATGGATAAATTGATTTATCGTCAGCAACCCCTGTACCTGGTGCGTTGGCAATCACTACATTTTTCTGTAAATAAGCAGACATAAGCCCCGCCACCCCAAGAGCACTATCAGGTCGAAATGCAAGTGGATCTAAGAAATCGTCATCTAAACGTCGATAAATCACATCAACTTTTTGACGCCCGCGAATTGTTTTAACAAAAACTTGATCATTTTCTACAAATAAATCTCGGTTAGTAACCAGTGGTACATCCATTTCACGCGCTAAAAAAGCATGCTCATAATAAGCACTGTTAAAACGCCCTGGAGTTAAGACCACAATAAAGGGTTGATCAACTTCTGAATTTTCTTGAAGTATTTCTTTTAATAAACTTGGATAATGTTCAATTCCTTGTAAATTATTGGCAGTACAAAGCTCAGGCATAAGTTGTTGACTAATATTTCTACTTTCAATCATATATGACACCCCTGAAGGTGTTCTTAGGTTATCTTCTAGTACAAAGAACTCTCCATCGCCATCACGAATAATATCTATTCCACTAATTTGAGAATAAATTTTACCTTTTAGTGAATGCTTGAGCATATGTGGCTGAAAGGCTTCATGACAAACAATCTGGTTCTCTGGAATTAATTTCTCCTTCAAAATATGTTGACCATGATAAATATCATCTAAAAAGTAATTTAAAGCTTTAACTCGCTGCGCACAGCCTGCTGCAATTTTTTCCCATTGTTTTTTTTCAATAACTCTTGGAATTAAATCAAAGGGAATCGTTCGTTCTGCGCCCTCTTTATCACCATATACATTAAAAGTAATCCCTTGATAGAGAAAATGTTGCTTGGCCTGAGCATTTAATTGCTTAAGTTCATCTAAAGTACGAATACTCAACCATTGCTCAATTTTTTTAGAAGCTGCTCCATTAAACGTTACATCATCTAACATCTCATTGAAAAACTGCGATTTTAGTTGTTCAAATAAATTCGTCTGTACAGAAAGATTTTCTATAAACGATGGACTCTGGTTAAGTAATGCTGCGTTGGTCGCCTGCTCTTGTAAAAAATATTCAATATCGGCTTGTAGGTCTTTCTCTTGTTCTGACATAGCAACCTCGTCTTATCATTTATATATATTTCATTTTTAAATAAGCAATTTCAGTGCCACTTATATATCTATAATACTTATTGGCTTTCATTGTTATAACTTCCTTCTAAATTTTAGCATTGATTGTAACGATAGCCACAAACTGAATCCGACAAACTTGCTAAATGTGTAAAGTTTTTTTATTGTGGTGACACCAAAGCAATTGGATATAGATTTATTACGCTTATGTCTGTAATAGAAAAAGAAACTTCAAATAGTTTATATCGCCAATGGCAGATTTTATCTCGCCTCCCTACCGGTAAATGGATCGGAACTCGAGAATTACAAGAAATGCTTGAGCGTGAAGGTATTGAAATCAGTTTAAGGACAATTCAGCGTGATTTAAATCAAATTGCTCAGCGCTTTCCAATTGAAAGCAATAAAGCCGTACCTCAAGGCTGGCGTTGGCAATCAGATGCTCCAATTCAAAGCTTACCGCATATGACAAGCTCTCAAGCGGTGACCTTTATGATGGTTGAAGAACATCTCAAACATTTGCTTCCACCTAGCCTACTAGATGAAATGGGACCCTGGTTTGACTTGGCAAAACGGAGTCTATCTACACAGAATAATGTAAGGCAATGGATTAATCGTGTACGCATTGTGCCAGCAAGTCAGCCGCTTATTCCACCTGTGGTCGATCGTGCTGCTCAACAAGCTATATACGAAGGCTTGCTACAAGACAAACAAATTGAATGTGTATATCAAGCTCGTGTAAACCAAGGTGAAGACAAAACTTATATTTTAAATCCACTTGCTTTGGTCCAAAAAGGTGCTGTCATTTATTTAATTTGCACCCGACATGACAAAACTGAAGTACAAACATTTGCTTTGCACCGTTTCAGATCAGCAAAAGTTTTAGAAAGTCGTGCGCTTCACCCTGTCAACTTTGATATTGATCACTATATTGACTCAGGTGCTTTAGGTTTTAGAGTAGATTACAACCAACCTACAGAGTCTATTCAACTCACATTAACAATGACTGAGCAAACCGCTAAAACTTTTTATGAAAGCCAGTTAAGTAAAGATCAAACAATTACTCCAATTGAAGAAAACATTGTCGAAGTTACTGCGACTGTTCCATTTACATCTCAACTGGTGTGGTGGCTACGAAGTTTTGGGAAAAAACTACTACGTATAGAACCTATTCAAGTAAACAATGCTGTACGAGAAATTGATTCTGAGAATAAATAGATATAAAAAAGAGAACCATAAGGTTCTCTTTAGATTTTGAATTATCATTTTCTTAATTTTATATTGGCATTTATATTTTTAGTTATGTTCAGATCAATATGTTCTCCCCCGCCAAAACTGATCTGCCTCTTGTCTTGTTTTGCGCTATTTTGAAAATGAGCATTGGCATGCCATTTCATCTCTATTGTAACGAATCGATTTCATTGTCATATTTAAAGCCCTCTTGTTTGAACGTGAATTTAATATAACCTTCGTTTTGAAACCTGTGAAATAAGAAAAAAAGGAAGTGAAATCTATTTTCTTCCTTAGGAAATTTCCATATATTTTTTGATCAGAAAATAAAAAAGCCCAGTATAAACTGAGCTTTTTTACATACTAAAATAATTAAGCTGTTTTTCTCATCATGTTATTTTTACGAATCGTGATCATTACAAGCTGAACAGCAGCTGGGGTAACACCAGGAATACGACTCGCTTGAGCTAACGTTTCTGGAAGAACAGTTTTCAATTTCTGAGTAATTTCACGCGATAGACCAGAAACAACATCATAATCGAAATCGGCTGGAATTTTGGTTTCTTCAAGACGCTTTAATTGAGCTACATCTTCATGCTGACGGTTAATATAACCTACGTATTTAACAGCAATTTCAATTTGATCACCAACTTGTTCAGAAACTTCCGAACCTGTAAGCTCTGCAATTTGAGCAAAACTAATATTAGGACGTTTGAGTAAATCAATCGCACTACATTCTTTACTCAAGTCAGCGCCAGTCATTTCGACAAATTTCTTACCCATTGGATTGTTAGGCGCCGCCCACAAATGTTGTAGACGCGATGTTTCGCGCTCAACTGCTTCCATTTTTTCACAATAAGCAGCCCAACGAACATCATCAACCAAACCAAGTTCACGACCAATTGTTGTTAAACGTTGATCGGCATTATCTTCACGTAACATCAAACGATATTCCGCACGTGAAGTGAACATACGGTATGGTTCTTTTGTACCCAAAGTAATCAAGTCATCAACCAATACGCCCATATAAGCTTGGTCACGTTTCGGTGTCCACTCTTCTTGTTCCCAAGCACGGCGTGCAGCATTTAAACCAGCAAGTAAACCTTGGGCACCCGCTTCTTCATAACCGGTAGTACCGTTAATTTGCCCTGCAAAATACAAGCCGTTAATTGCTTTAGTTTCAAGGGTGAATTTCAAAGCTTGCGGATTGAAATAATCATATTCGATTGCATAACCCGGACGCAAAATATGGGCATTTTCCATACCACGAATTGAGCGAACAAGTTCAAACTGAACATCAAATGGTAATGAAGTCGAAATACCATTTGGATAAAGCTCATGAGTATCGAGACCTTCTGGCTCTAAAAATACCTGATGTGAGTCTTTATCAGAGAAACGATGAATCTTGTCTTCAATTGAAGGACAGTAACGTGGACCTACACCTTCTATGACACCGGTATACATTGGTGAACGATCTAAACCACCACGAATAATGTCATGCGTTTTTTCGTTCGTATGCGTAATATAGCAGTTCACTTGTTCAGGATGCATCGAAGCATCACCCATGAATGACATCACTGGAGACGGAAAGTCACCCGGTTGTGGTGTCATAACAGAGAAATCAACTGAGCGCGCATCAATACGTGGTGGTGTACCAGTTTTTAAACGACCTACTGGTAGTTTTAATTCACGAAGACGCTGAGCAAGTGCAATAGAAGGAGGATCTCCTGCACGACCACCACTTGATTTTTCTAAACCAACGTGAATAACACCGCCCAAGAATGTACCTGTAGTTAACACAACAGTTTTTGTGTCAAAACGAATACCCATTTGGGTAACAACACCCTTAACGGTATCGCCTTCAACAATCAGGTCATCGGCCGCTTGTTGGAAAATATCAAGATTTGCTTGGTTTTCTAAAGTCTCACGAATTGCAGCTTTATAGCGAACACGGTCAGCCTGAGCACGCGTTGCACGTACTGCCGCACCTTTACGTGAGTTTAAAATACGGAATTGAATACCACCTTTATCAGCAGCCAAAGCCATCGCACCGCCAAGCGCATCAATTTCACGTACTAAATGTGATTTACCAATACCACCAATTGCTGGGTTACAGCTCATCTGACCCAAAGTCTCAATGTTATGGGTCAAAAGCAAAGTCTGTCGTCCCATACGCGCCGCAGCAAGTGCCGCTTCCGTACCTGCGTGACCGCCACCGATAACGATAACATCATAAACTTTAGGATAGTGCATGAGTACAAAAACACCAGAAAAAAAAGACGGAACATTATAGCAAAATTATCTGGTTATTGATGTACATAATTACAAAATTGTCATCACATGATTTACGCTACACCACATGTTTTGACATTTTGTTGCATGAATTCAATACAAAGTGAATGTTTTTTGAAATATTTCATTTTAGAATAAAAATTGTACAGCACTTATATGACTTTAAAACTAACGTAACTAGAAGGAACACAAAATGAAAAGTACCATGTTAAAAATCTTAACTGCATCTCTCCTTTGTTTTTCAGGAGTAACGTTGACCCACGCTGCCACCAATCATACTGCAAAGTCGACTCATACGGCTAAATCCAGCAAAGCAACTCATCATGCTGCCGATTCAAGCAAATCAGAGATGCAAAAACAGCTAAGAGCTTGTGCTAAAAAACGTCAGGGTGAATGGGTATCTTATAGCCATAATGGCGCAACTTTTAACGGTACTTGCCAACCAAATGAAAACGGCAAATTACAGTTTAAAGCCCCTGCTCCTTAATGTAATTTAAATTTAATATGTAGAAGAACATTTTAGTTTTTCTATAACACAGTATGATTTTCAAAAGCGGTCCATTAAAGATGGGCCGTTTTCTTTTTTAAAATACTCCAGTCAGCTACAATAGACCTTTAAATAAAATTTTAGGTCCTTTTCGTGAAGTGGTTACAAATACACATTACCGTTGATCAAGAACAAGTTGAATTCACAGAAACACTATTAATGTCTCTAGGTGCGGTAAGCGTAACTCTGGATGATGCCGAAGATCAGGCTCTACTTGAACCATTACCAGGTGAAACACCTTTATGGAATAAAGTCATTGTTACAGGTATCTATCAACAAGACGAACAAGACCCAATCGATGTCGATACATTAGAAGCTTTCTTAAAAGCTCAACTTCCAGATGTGCCAATGCGTCATGAAGAACTTGAAGACCAAGTTTGGGAA
This sequence comes from Acinetobacter seifertii, assembly GCF_000368065.1. Classification (GTDB taxonomy): domain Bacteria; phylum Pseudomonadota; class Gammaproteobacteria; order Pseudomonadales; family Moraxellaceae; genus Acinetobacter; species Acinetobacter seifertii. Next base: position 684,598 of record NZ_KB851200.1, on the reverse strand, counting down.
CGCGCATGGATGGATTATTATGAACCTATTCAAATTGGGGAAAAATTCTGGATCGTACCTGAATGGTTAGAGCCACCAGAAGCAGACGCGACCAATATTAAACTTGATCCAGGTCTAGCTTTCGGCACAGGTAACCATGCAAGTACATTCTTATGCTTACAATGGTTAGGCAAAACTGATGTTAAAGATAAAATCGTAATTGATTATGGTTGTGGTTCAGGTATTTTAGGTGTTGCAGCTTTATTATTAGGTGCTAAAAAAGTCTATGCGACAGATATTGATCCGCAAGCTGTTTTAGCAACAAAACAAAATGCTGAGCTCAATGGCGTTCTAGATGGTTTATATATTGGCCTCCCTGAAGAGTTTGATCAAGAATTCAAACCTCAACAAGCAGATGTTTTAGTTGCAAATATTTTAGCGGGACCATTAATGGCACTTGCGCCAGAGTTTGCAAAATTAGTTAAATCTGATGGTGAGTTCGCACTTGCTGGTGTAATTGAAGAGCAAGTTGCTGATGTTTCAGGTGTTTATTCTGAATTTTTTGATATATTAGATATCGAAAAGCGCGAAGAAAATTGGTGTCGCATTTCAGGAAAACGCAAAACAATAAACTGAGACTATTTAACTCATGAATGAAAAACAAACCCGCTGCCCTAAGTGTTTAACAGTTTATAAAGTTTCTCTTACCCAGTTAACTGTCGCTCAGGGTATGGTTTGTTGCCCTAAATGTAATTTAAATTTTAATGCTCTTACCAACTTGGTTAGTATTGAACTGCCAGAACCAACAAACTCATCTGTTTTAGCCAATGGTTCTATTCAAACACGATATATGACTCACTCTCATGTGTTAGATATCTTTGATCAAAAAGTTGAAAACTCTAATATTGATCTTCTGACATATTTAAATAATTTAAATTATTTTCATAATGAACCAATCAATGCACTACCGAATCTCAACTTAGCAGAGCAAGCAACCTCCCCCGAACAAGATCATGGTAAAAAACATAGTTGGTTATATTATACGCTTTGGAGTTCGGCAAATCTGATTCTGCTTTTGGTTTTCACTTTTCAGATTCTCTGGTTTAACCCAAAACTCATGCAACAGAGTCCTGCTATTAGTCATGCATTTAATTATGTATGCGAAATTTTGCATTGCAGTAAGTCAGCTGAACAATACGAACTTCTTAATATAGAGAAAGTGAAACTACGTAGAATTGATTCAGAACATACACAAGTTTCAGGTGTTTTGGTCAATCAAAATAATAAAAGTATTGAACTACCAAGCCTAAAACTCAGTTTTGGTTCACAAACTGATCAAGAACAAATCATTTTTACACCTAATCAGTACTTGGTAGAAAATTTACGTGGAATTCAACGTATTCCAACCAATACACCTTTTAGATTCCAATTTGTCTTAAATAAAAGCAAAAAGAGCTTACTAAATTATCGATTAGAAATTGTCCACCCCTAAATTGTAAAAAAAGTGAAAAAAAAATAAAAAAAATGCAGTTAATTTGCTCACTTTTTCCTAGACAATGGTATGATACGCGCCACGAAAGCTTTGACTCATATACTCCTCGCTCTCAATTCAAAAAATATACTGTTAAGCATGTGTGCTTTTCTAAATTAAGCGCATAGCCTAACTTTTTTTGTTTTTGAGGGGGCTGTAACAAATATTTAACTATTGTTACGCTTATTTTTTACTCAATACGAAGATTTATGGCAAGCTAATTGTTCTTATGTTTTAGAGTCACTGTTTTAGGATCTAAAACAGGACTCCGTATTTTAGACCACATTTATATACTACTTTACCCAAGCTAGTATTTGATTTTCGGATTAACTCGCATGAATAGCAAATCTCCTATTTTTACTGCACAATCTGATGTTGCTCTTCGCATCCACGTGGATCGCGCAGTTCGTCATTATTTTGCACAATTGCAAGGTGAGCAACCATCTCAGGTATATGACATGGTGCTAGCAGAAATGGAGAAACCTCTTTTATCTGTAGTTCTTGAATATACTCGTGGCAATCAAACACGTGCCGCAGAAATTCTTGGACTAAACCGCGGCACTTTACGCAAAAAGTTAAAAGCTCACGGTTTAATGAGTGAATAAATGATAAAATGCTCACGACGTCGTGGGCATTTTTTTATGCTTCTAATTGGTTTTAATCCGTAGACTTGAAATTGTTGACTTGAACATCATGACTATTAAACGTGCTTTGATTTCTGTATCAGACAAAACAGGAATTGTCGAATTTGCTCAAAACCTTGCAGCTTTAGGGGTAGAATTATTATCTACAGGCGGCACATATAAGTTGCTTAAAGATAATAACATTGCTGTTGTTGAAGTATCTGAACATACTGGTTTCCCAGAAATGATGGATGGCCGTGTAAAAACACTACATCCAAAAATTCATGGCGGCATTTTAGCTCGTCGTGGTCTAGACGAAGCAGTTATGCAAGAACACAACATTGATCCAATCGATCTAGTTGTAGTCAACCTTTATCCATTTGCAGCTACAGTGGCTAAACCTAACTGCTCACTTGCTGACGCTATCGAAAATATCGACATCGGCGGTCCAACAATGGTTCGTGCTGCTGCTAAAAACCACGCTTCTGTGGGTATTGTTGTAAATGCTTCAGATTACGATACAGTGATTAACGAATTAAAAGCTGCTGGTTCACTTTCTTATGAAACACGCTTCGATTTAGCTGTTAAAGCATTTGAACATACTGCTCAATATGACGGCATGATCGCTTCTTACTTAGGCGCTCGCGTTGGTAAGACCGAAGGTGAAGCTGATTTATTCCCTCGTACGTTCAACACTCAATTAAACAAAGCACAAGACTTACGTTACGGTGAAAACCCACACCAATCTGCTGCTTTCTATGTTGAAGCAACCGCAAAAGAAGCATCTGTTTCTACAGCAAAACAATTACAAGGCAAAGAATTGTCTTATAACAACATTGCTGACACAGATGCTGCACTTGAATGTGTTAAATCATTTGCTAAACCAGCTTGTGTAATTGTAAAACATGCTAACCCTTGTGGTGTTGCGGTTTCTTTAGACGGCATTAAAGCTGCTTATGATTTAGCTTATGCAACAGATCCAGAATCTGCTTTTGGTGGCATTATTGCATTTAACCGCGAGTTAGATGTTGCAACTGCTCAAGCAATTGTTGACCGTCAATTCGTTGAAGTTATTATTGCTCCAAGTATTGCTGATGGCGTACTTGAAGTGACTGGTGCGAAGAAAAATGTTCGTGTTTTAGTATGTGGTGAATTACCTGCAATTGATGCACGTGCTCCACAACTTGACTATAAACGCGTTAACGGCGGCTTACTTGTTCAAGACCAAGACTTGGGCATGATCACTAAAGATGATCTTAAAGTTGTTACTAAAATCGCTCCAACTGAACAAGAAATTGATGACCTTATTTTTGCATGGAAAGTTGCGAAATATGTAAAATCAAACGCTATTGTTTATGCAAAAAACCGTCAAACTATTGGTGTAGGCGCGGGTCAAATGAGCCGTGTTAACTCAGCGCGTATTGCTGCAATTAAAGCAGAACATGCTGGTTTGGTTGTTGAAGGTGCTGTTATGGCTTCTGATGCATTCTTCCCGTTCCGTGACGGTATCGATAATGCAGCTAAAGCTGGCATCAAGTGCATTATTCAGCCAGGTGGTTCTATGCGTGATGAAGAAGTTATTGCAGCAGCTGATGAAGCTGGAATTGCAATGGTCTTCACTGGTATGCGCCATTTCCGCCACTAATTTAAATTTAGTCCTCCCTAACCCTCCTTTTATTCAGGAGGGTTTTCCACAATAATGGAACTATCTCTCCACTTTGAGAAATAGAGGGGGATGAAAAAGGATTAAAGTTAAGGAACAAATTAAAAATGAATATTTTAGTTTTAGGTAGTGGTGGCCGTGAACATGCTTTAGCATGGAAAATCGCACAAGATACCAAAGTTACTCAAGTTTTTGTTGCACCTGGTAATGCTGGTACTGCAACAGAAGAAAAATGCGTTAATGTTCAACTTGATATTTTAGACAACCCAGCAATTATTGCTTTTGCTAAAGAAAATAATGTTGAACTCGTTGTTGTTGGTCCAGAAGCACCATTAGTAAATGGTGTAGTAGATGCTGCACGTGAAGCTGGTGTAAAAATTTGGGGTCCGACTCAATATGCAGCACAACTTGAAGGCTCAAAAGCATTTGCTAAGCACTTTTTAAAACGCCATAACATTCCAACTGCTTTTTACGATGTATTTACTGAAGTTGATGCAGCGAAAGCTTACGTTGAAAAAAATGGTGCACCAATCGTTATTAAAGCTGACGGCCTTGCTGCTGGTAAAGGTGTAATCGTTGCAATGACCAACGAAGAAGCTTTTGCAGCGATTGATGACATGCTTGCAGGCAACAAATTTGGTGATGCTGGTTCACGCGTTGTAATTGAACAGTTCCTGGCTGGTGAAGAAGCTTCTTTCATTTGTATGATTGATGGTAAAAATATTTTACCAATGGCAACTTCACAAGATCACAAACGTATTTTTGAAGGTGATCAAGGTCCAAACACTGGTGGTATGGGCGCTTACTCTCCTGCTCCAGTTGTAACTCCAGATGTTTTTGAACGTGTAATGACTGAAATTATGCGTCCAACTGTTGATGGTATGGCTGCTGATGGACATGTTTACACTGGATTCTTATATGCGGGTTTAATGATTGATGAACAAGGTCAACCACGCGTAATTGAATTTAACTGCCGTTTTGGTGACCCTGAAACTCAACCAATCATGATGCGCTTAAAGTCATCTCTTGTTGATTTGGTTGAAGCAGGTATTGCAGGTAATTTACCAAAAGAAGCTGAGTGGGATGAGCGTAAGTCAATCGGTGTTGTACTTGCAGCAGAAGGATACCCAGATAGCGTACGTAAAGGCGATGTGATTTCTGGTATCGGCCAATCACCTGAAGATACTAAAATCTTCCACGCAGGTACTGCAACTCGTGAAGATGGTCACATTGTGACTTCTGGTGGACGTGTGCTTTGCGTAACTGCTTTAGGTGACAGCGTTCTTGAAGCACAAATTAATGCTTTAGAAGTATGCGGCCAAGTAACTTTCACAGGTATGCAATACCGTAGTGACATCGGTTACCGCGCGATTGCTCGTGAAAAAGCTGAATAAAAGTTAGCAAAAAAAAAGCTTCCTATTTAGGAAGCTTTTTTTATTTTGTGCACCAATAGAAGAAAATGATATAAATTTTTAGAAGATTTATTAAGATATCAACAAATAGAAAAAAGCCCTCTATATCAACTACATTTTTATTGCTATCATTAGTACATAGTTGTAACTGTCATCAGACACTGCTGTTTTAATAATTTCCATAAAGACTTGCTCTACAAATTATGCCTGTAGAGAGTTTTTTAATATTCTAAATTTATGAATGCTCGTTTGGCTACTGTTGGGGATGAACTGTTTGGGGAAACAGTTTTTGTTTATTAAACAATTACCCTCTGTTATAGCCAAAATATGCAAGCAAATTATGGAACCCCAGAAAAAGATCACAGAGTTTAGACTAGTTGTAATTCCAACTCCTCTCTTTTCATATTGATATAGATCAATCGTTATTGTTCTATATCTTAATCAGGACTTTTTTAAATGAAAAAGCTGATCAGCCTTTTTTTAAGCATGTCAGTAGTATTATTGACAGCATGTAGCAAACAAGAAAATGCTCAACAAGCCGAACAAAACAATGATAGTACCAAAGTACAAACGGTAGTAATTGCCTCTACAGGTTCGGATGCTGACATTTGGCGTTATATCGCATCTTTACCTGAAACCCAAGCTGCTGGACTGAAGTTAGAAGTAAAAAACTTCTCAGACTCCGTTTCAATGAATACAGCAGTTGCAAATAAAGAAGTAGATTTGAACGCATTCCAAGCTTATTCTTATCTTACTGTATTTAATAATTCAAACCCGGATAAGATTGCAGCGGTTTCTACCACTTATATTGAGCCAATGGGGATTTATTCAAGTAAATACAAAAAAATTGAAGAACTTCCTGAAGGTGCAATTATTTCAATCCCGGATGATGCTGCCAGCGAATCTCGTGCGCTACTCTTGTTACAAACTGCTGGCTTAATCAAGCTTAAAGCTGACTATAATCCCGTTCAGGGCAGTCCAATTGATGTTATCGAAAATCCCAAAAAGATCAACATCAAACCAATCAAAATGGAAACTGCATTACGTCTTAAAAATGAATTTGATGCAGTTGTATTAAATAATACCATAGCACTCGAGGGAGGTTTAAACGTACTCAAAGATTCTATGTTCTATGAACCTATTGATCAAATCTCAAAAATTAGTGTAAACGTTCTAGCAACTGCTGAATCACGTAAAAATGATCCTGTCTTGCAAAAAGTTGGTAAGCTTTACCACACTGCAGCTGTTAAAAAATACATTGAAGAACACTTTGGTGGAACAAAAGTTGACGTAGACAAACCAATCAGCTATCTCTCAGAAGCTAAATAGTAATATAATAGCCCAAACGTGAAACAGGCAAATTATCTTTGCCTGTTTTTTCTTTCAAGCATAGTTTCTGACGATATGATTCAATTTAAAAACATTTCAAAGCACTATCAGCTCAAAAGCCAAACCATACGCGCACTCGATCAAATCAATTTAGAGATTCCAGAGGGCAGTATTTTCGGCATTATTGGCTATAGTGGTGCAGGTAAAAGTACTTTAATTCGCCTGATTAATTTACTCGAACGACCAAATGAAGGTCAGATTATTATTAATCAAAAGGACTTCACTGCTTTAGATGCACGTTCATTACGTCAGGAGCGTGCAAATATTGGTATGATTTTTCAGCATTTCAATTTGCTTCAAACCAAAACAGTTGCTGAAAATATCGAAATGCCAATGCGCCTGCTAAATTACAAAAAAGCAGAACGTGAAAAGCGTTTAAATGAATTATTAGAGTTTATTGATCTTAAGCATAAAAAAGATGCCTATCCAGATGAACTGTCTGGCGGTCAAAAGCAACGTGTTGGTATTGCTCGTGCTTTGGCAAATCATCCTAAAATTTTATTATGTGATGAAGCCACATCTGCACTAGATCCGCAAACCACTCAATCAGTTCTAGAGCTTTTAAAGAAAATCAATCAAGAACAGAAAATCACAATTGTTATGGTTACTCATGAAATGGATGTCATTGAATCTATTTGTGACCATGTTGCAGTTATGGAAGCTGGTAAAGTGATTGAGCAAGGCTCAACTATTGATATTTTTAGTAATCCTCAGCATCCAACAACTAAAAACTTTATACAAACTGTCTTACATCAGCAGTTGCCAGTTAACATTCTAAATCAATTAGAAAATCAACATCACCACAGCATCTATTGCCTACAATTCTTAGGGCGTTCGGCTCAAGAACCTGTGATTCAGTCACTTATTAAACAATATGATATTAGTTTAAATATCTTATTTGCCAATATGACTGAAATTAATGGCACAGTGATTGGTCAAATGTTTGTACAGCTTTTAGGTGACCCGCAGTTGATCGGTCAAGCGATTGATTTTTTAGAGAAAAATGAAGTGAGCGTAGTTCAATCAGGAGATCAAGTATGAGAGATTTAATCGTACAATGGTTAACTGAACTTACTCAGCCTTTCTGGCAAAGTTCCCTTTCTATGGACCAGTTTGTAACTGCATTACAAGAAACCTTTAATATGGTGTTCTTTGCGCTTATATTTGGTGGTATTTGGGGCTTCATCCAAGGCATTATTCTGCTTGTAACTCGCCCAGAAGGGATCTTACCAAACAGATTCATTTATCATTTGCTTAACCCAATTGTAAATGCATTGCGTTCTCTGCCATTTATTATTTTACTTATTGCAGTTATTCCACTCACCAAGTTCTTGGTAGGCACTTCAATTGGTACATGGGCGGCAATCGTTCCTTTAACGATTTATGTTGGACCATATATGGGCCGACTTATTGAAACTTCCCTACTTGAAGTAAATGAAGGAATTATCGAATCTGCTCAAGCAATGGGTGCAACACCTTGGCAGATTATTTCACGCTTTATTTTACCTGAAGCTCGTAGTTCTCTTATTTTGAACTTGACGACTGCTACGATTAGCCTTATTGGTGCAACCGCTATGGCTGGTGCAGTTGGTGCTGGTGGTATTGGTGACTTAGCCATTTCTTATGGCTATCAACGTTTTGATACAAGCGTTGTGATTTTAACAGTGATTATCCTCTTGCTTTTAGTGCAAATTGTACAGACTTTGGGCAACTGGCTCTCTAAGATCCGCTAAATCATTTATATAGAAAGCTCCCTAAACGGGGGCTTTTTTGTTTTTATAAGCTCTTGTCATTAAAAAGTTGAGTGCATGGCTTAATGCCATTTTCTGTTATTATCAAAATTAGTGGTTACTCTTTGGATTTGGTTTCAGGATAAAACAATGCGTTATAGAATTCATTTTATTGATGTGCAAAATGCCCTACAAAACTATATCTGGATTTTAGAAGATACTGAAACTCATGAAGCCGTTGCAGTTGATCCAACAGAAGCTGAGTTAGTCACTCAATTTTGCAATGACCATCATTTAACCTTAAAGCAAATTTGGCTTACGCATTGGCATAAAGATCATATCGGTGGCGTTGCAGATTTAACGGCTAACTCCACTTTGGCTGTATATGGCCCAAGAGATGAATTAAGTAAAATTCCTGGTATTACCCATCCCCTTCAACATGATGACCATTTAAAATTTAATGATTTAAAGGCAGAGATTATTGCCACACCAGGTCATACCTTAGGGCATATTGTGTATTTTATTGAGGAACTGAATGCCCTCTTTTGTGGTGATACTTTGTTTGCAATGGGGTGTGGCCGACTATTTGAAGGTACGGCAGAGCAAATGTATCACTCATTAAATCGTCTTGCAGCCCTTCCAACCACAACCAAAGTCTATTGCACGCATGAATATACACTTTCTAATGCTGAGTTTGCTTTAAGCGTAGAACCTGAAAATCATGCCTTACAAGAACGTGCAGAACAAGTCCGCATACTTCGCACGGAAGGTAAAATTACCCTACCAAGTAGTATTGAACTTGAATTGGCAACTAATCCATTTTTACGTGCTGAAAGTGTAGATGAGTTCGCCCATTTACGTAGTTTAAAAGATAATTTCTAAATTTATGGGCTCTATAGAAAGATACAGTTTCATTTTAAGAACTGTATCTTTTTGAATAAAGCATGTTTCATGAAATTATTTTTTACATTTATTGATTTTAAATTAACTTGTTTTGATTAAATTTCACCCTAATCTTTTTATTTTAAAATAACCATAAAAATTAAATACTTAAATTTTATTAGTACAAAAATTGATTACATAAAAACCGAATAATTTTATAAAGTGAAAGAGATTACATTATCTATTTTACTTTTTTTACAAGTTGCAAAATAAAACAAAGTTTTCCCCCTTTAAAAAATCTAGGTAAATCCCTATTAATAAATAAGGTGTAAGACACGGATAGAAGAAGGAGTTCTCACGTGAAAAAGGTTGTTAAAGCTAAAAATTTAATTGCGTTCCGTATTTGGTTAGAAAAATTAGGGTATTCGGTTAAAAACTTGGCCGATGGAAAAGGTTTCACTTTCAGTTTTAAAAAAGAGTATGGCTTAGTCACGTGTGATTTGGCAGGCAATGCTTTAGCAATGCAATTAGGTGAAGAATTTGAGGATCACTTAAAAGCGTAAGCTTGAGCTGTTTTGCATATACTATTTTCAGTATAGGCAACTTAAAAGTTCTGCTTTCAAAGTAGATCTATATGAGAGTTTGTGAAAATTTTATACTGGCCTCCCATAATTAAGCATTTACATACAAGATAGTTTTTTTAAATTAAATTTTCGACTAGATATAATAAAACCTGTAGCATGGCGCCTCTCCCAAATTGCCAATTGCTACAGGTTTTTTATTTCGAATTAAAATTTTAAATAATTAATTCGTTTTAGATTTACCTAATGCTTTATCTAGAACGTCCTTGTCCAGAGCTTTGTCCCAACGAGCAACAACAATTGTTGCGCATGCATTACCAATTAAGTTAGTTAATGCGCGGCACTCAGACATAAAACGGTCAATACCTAAAATGAGCGCCATACCTGCCACAGGTACAGATGGGACAACTGATAAAGTAGCAGCGAGTGTAATAAAGCCTGCACCTGTTACCCCTGCTGCACCTTTTGAACTCACCATTGCGACCAACAATAATGCAAGCTGTTCACTAATAGTTAAGTCTACATTACATGCTTGTGCAATAAATAAAGCAGCCATGGTCATATAAATGTTAGTACCATCAAGGTTAAATGAATAACCTGTAGGAATAACTAAGCCCACTACAGATTTTTCACAGCCTGCTTTTTGCATTTTATCCATTAAAGATGGTAAAGCTGCTTCAGATGAACTTGTACCTAAGACTAACCAAAGCTCGTCTTTGATATAGCGAATCAAAGCAATAATTGAAAAGCCATTGTAACGTGCCACTGCACCTAAAATGATTAGTACAAACAGTACAGCCGTGATATAGAAAGTCATAATCAATAGTAATAAATTACCGATTGATTCGATTCCATAAGCACCAATAGTAAATGCCATAGCTCCAAAAGCACCAATTGGCGCAAGTTTCATTAACATTCCAACCAAGTAGAAAACTGGTGCCGTTAAGTTATTTAGGAAATCAGTGATTGGACGTGCACGATCGCCTAAAGCAGCTAAAGAAATACCAAATAGTACTGCCACAAATAGAACCTGCAAAATTTCACCACCAGCAAGCGGACTTACCAGTGTTTGCGGGATAATATTCATAAAGAAGTCAGTAATATTGGTGGCATGAGCCTTCTCAACGTAAGTATTTACCTTATCGCTGACTAAGGTTGCTGGGTCAATGTTTAGACCTTTACCCGGTTGAATGATGTTTGCCACAATCATACCAACCACAAGTGCAAGACTTGAGAAAGTAATGAAATACAGCATTGCTTTACCAGTCACACGCCCGACACGACTCATGTTCGTCATGCTGGCAATACCAGTGACCACAGTCAAAAAGATTACGGGAGCAATAATCATTTTAACAATTTTGATGAATGCATCACCAAGCGGTTTTAAGCTCTGTCCAAGTTCAGGGTAAAAATGACCAATTAAAACGCCTAAAATAATTGCAAATATGACCTGTACATACAAAATTTGGTGAAATTTCTGCTTTTTCTGTACCGTTTCTTGGTCAAGGGTATTGAAATCCATTATCTAAATACCTGTTCGATGGGGATAAAAAAATAAAATATAAAGCGGGCACCACAAGCTGCTTTAAGGGAAGTGAAGCCATTGTAAAGAATAAAAAATACCCTGTGTCATAAATTTAAAAAATGTTAAAACCAAAAATCATGTAATTTATTGTATATAAAGTTCATATTTTTCTGCATTATTTAACAATTAAATTTGATAAAAATTATCATTAAATCTCATAAGAATATGTTTATTATTAAATTTATTCTATTAGTGATTTAGCTAAAGATTTTTAAATCTAATTTTGGAACCAACCGAATACACATTTTAATAATAAATGATTAAATCAACTTCATGTTTATTTTAAATTATGAGAATTTAATTTTTAAATAATAAGAAAAATTGATATATAATTATTTAATAAAAAACAAAAACCTATATATCCCGCTATTTAAATTAGCCATTTTCATCTAAAAAAACGAAGAGACTTATATGCTTAAACAAATAGGCGTTTTAAAAGACTATGTACGTAATCCAAATTTAGTTCCTGATTGGTAAATAGAATCCGAAATAACATGGGTGCAATTACAGTTTCAATAATTTCTTGGTTTAGTATAGTGAACTCATTTCTTAATTTTGCACGATTTTGAATAATATCGAGTTGTTGAATAATTAAACTTTCACACATACGGGCATTAGAATCAGAATTTGATGTATAGAGCACATCTCGCAATAAATCTTGACCGACTTCGGAAGAATACTCTTCAAAATATTGTTCAACCCAAGCTGTGATATCTCGTTTAAATGAACCTAAATCTTTAGGTTCCATGTCTGGTTTGAGTTCATTTAAAGCTACATCTGAAAACAGTTGGTTGATATCACCCCATCGACGGTAAATAGTTGAAGGAGTTACCCCTGCTTGTGCTGCAATCATTGGAATTGTAATTTGGCTTTGCTCGAAATCTTTTTGTAATTCTTTTACAGCATTATGTACCGCAGTTTGTATTCTTTCGCTGCGACCGCCAGGGCGTAATCCACTAACAACTTTTGCCATTTATAAACTCTGTAAAGGGATAAAAATTTATAAATATTTATATCTATATACAAAACACACTAAAGCTAAAGATTTGCTTTAGTGTCAAAATAATGTATAAAAGCTAAATATTCGCTTTTATGTTATTCATGTTATATGAACAATTCAAGTTCAAAACGGTCAAGAGCTGTTTTTAAATTAGATGCTGCAAGTGCATTGGCACTCAATACTATTACGCTGATGACATTTATGGCTGCATCTAGTGCACCAACGCCGCTCTACCGCCTATACCAACAGATATGGCAATTTTCACCTGTCACATTGACTCTAATTTTTGCAACTTATGCTTTTACCCTGCTAGGATCATTACTGATTATTGGTTCTCTGTCTGACTATATTGGGCGTCGACCAGTCATTATTGCAGCCATTTCTCTGCAAATTATTTCAATGAGCTTCTTCTTATTTGCTTCAGATGTTTCGATGTTATTTATTGCACGAGGCTTACAAGGCATCGCAACTGGGCTTGCTGTTTCAGCTATGGGTGCAGCAATTTTAGATTTTGGTAAGCTTCATGGTTCACTGATCAATAGTATTGCCCCAATGGTCGGTATGGCTGCCGGGATTTTTCTGACCTGTTCTATCTTGCAGCTCTCCACTCACCCGTTACAGCTTGTTTTTGAGTTTCTATGCTTTCTTCTTATTTGTGAACTTATTTTAAGTTTTTTTACTCCAGAGACAGTCCAAAAAAGAACTGGTGCACTTGCTTCTTTGAAACCCGCGATGGCTATTCCTCCACAAACGAAAAGTGCTTTATTAAGTATTAGCCCTATTAATATTGCACTTTGGATGGTCAGTGGTTTCTTCTTGTCACTTATGCCATCTTTACTGGCAAAAATTTTCCATACTTCATCGGCATGGCTAAACGGTATTATGTTTATGGCGCTCGCCCTTTCTGGTGCAGTAGGTATATTAACGCTTAGAAAATCGACAAATTTCCGTATTTTATTAACTGGTACTCTTTCAATTGCTATTGGTTCAATCATTTTATTTTTAGCAATTAATCTTACAAATGCAGTTGTGTTATTTCTAGGTTCAATTATTACTGGAATTGGTTTTGGTACGGCGTTTATGGGAGCCATTCGTAGTGTAATGCCGCTGGCTCTTCCAGAAGAACGTGCAGGCCTTATGGCTGCATTTTTTGTGGAAAGTTATTTGGCTTTTAGTATTCCTGCAATTTTAGCTGGATATTTTGTAGGGAAAGTTGGACTGATGCATACAGCAAATACTTATATTTGTTTTATTGTCTTACTTTCGCTTGTTGCCCTTTTCATGATTTTTAAAAATTTTAAAAATAAATAACCATATAAAAAGCCTCGAACTGAGGCTTTTTTTAACATTTACTGGTCACGCCAGCGTTTTAAAAAGCGTTTTACGTATTTTTTAAATGGCCAAGTAAACTGTTTTACAAAGCTATTTGGAATTTTATAGCCAACCGTACCATACACGCTCGCCAAGTGATTCGGCATATATACAGTTTTAAATAAGACATCATAGAGTGGAATAAAAGCAGCGTAATTTTTATCAATCGCAGGTTTTTCTGAAGAATGATGCCAATGATGAAATTCCGGTGTTGCGATAAACCAACGTAGATATGGAAAGCGAAAACGTACATTGGAATGAATAAAAATAGCGTGAAATGAAATAAAGATTAAATAGGCAAAAACAGCAGAAGTATGAAACCCTAAAAGAAAAATCGGTAAGGTGGCAATAAAACGAGTCATTAAAACTTCAATAACATGTAAACGGGAAGATGCTAACCAATCCATATACTCGGTCGAATGATGAATCGCATGAAAACGCCATAAAAAGTTAACTTCATGCATAGCACGATGTAACCAATACACCGTAAAATCGACCACAATAAGCAATTCAATAAACTGTAGCCAAATTGGCTGAGCTTGAACGTAGGGCACAATTGGATTATCAGGTAAATGCGTAATCCAATATTGAATTGGCATGACAGTTAAAAAGCTAAATAGTTGAATACCAATATGGCTGACCATGAAATATTTCATATCGGTCACCCAGCCCACTCTTAAGATCTTTTGTTCAGGGTTTTTAGCAAAAAAGCCTTCAAGCGGTATAAAAATAAAAGCCAAGATGACTAGGGTAAGTACAAAATAATCAATGCCTGCATAAAATGGTACGCTTGGAATAACTGGAGCATGAATAACACCACAGCCTAATACTGCTGCTATGAGTGCAAAGCATAAACCATAAAAGCCATATCGATTTTGTCGGATGATTGCACTAAATGCGCCAAAACCAGCGCTAATAATAATGCCTGTGATTAGTCCATAATAAAAAAGATTATAGTGCTTTGCATAAAGTGGACGTAACTCTGGGGTTGTCAGCACACTGGGAAACAAAAAACATAAAGCTCCAAATAAGCAAAGTAAGCTTAATGCCATGGATATAAAGGCACTAATTTTTCCTAAACCCGCATTAAGCTCTAAATTTTCAAATCTTGCTCTTAATTGATCGGTCATAATTCATATCAACAATTCTTCTTATCTATACGGCGCATGCTAACAAAATTTAATTATTAATTGTAAAAAGAACCTTATTTAGCTCAGACTAAAAAATAGATATATAAATAAAACTAACTAATCAATCTAAAATAAGGATAAATTAGTTAGTTATTTTAAAATATTAAAATAAAATCAAAATAATGAAGTCATCAACCGAGTAAAAGCTATTTATTTTTATATGGGGTCTCATAAGTTGTCTCTGCAACTGGTGAAACACGCCAAATTGTATTGCCTACATCATCTGCAACTAACACGGCACCCGAAAAATCTATTGCCACCCCAACTGGACGTCCATAAGCCTTTCCTTTATCACTGAGGAATCCAGTCAAAATATCTTGCGGTGGACCTGAGGGCTGACCACTTCTAAATGGTACAAAAATGACTTTATAACCACTATGAGGCTTGCGGTTCCATGAACCATGCTGACCGATCAATGCCCCACCTCTAAATTGTGGCATCAGCTCGGCTGCATAAAATGTAAGACCTAAAGAAGCAGTATGGTTGCCTAGTGCATAGTCAGGTTTAATTGCACGAGCGACCATTGCTGGATTTTGTGGTTTGACTCGCACATCTACGTGTTGACCATAGTAACTATAAGGCCAGCCGTAAAAAGCGCCATCTTGTACCGATGTCATATAATCGGGTACTAGGTCACTACCGATTTCATCGCGCTCATTTACAACCGTCCATAATTGACCGCTTTGAGGTTGCCAAGCCATACCATTTGGATTACGCAGTCCTGTTGCAAATGGACGAGACTGACCGCTTGCAATATCAAACTCTGTAATTTGTGCACGGCTTTTTTCTTGATCCAAACCATTTTCGCCAACATTACTATTGGAACCGACGGTAATGTAGAGCTTGGTACCTTCACGGTTAGCAATGACATTTTTGGTCCAATGATGATTTAAAGGACCGCCCGGTAAGTCTAATACTTTAGTTCCGCTCGCAGTAATCTGTGTTTCCCCTTCTTGATAAGGGAAACGTATGAGTGCATCTGTATTGGCTATATATAAGTTATTATCTACTAAAGCCATACCAAATGGTGAGTTTAAGTTTTGAAGAAATATCGTTTTTTTATCAGCAACTCCGTCTCCATTGGTGTCACGAAGTAAAGTAATACGATTAGCACTTGGATGAGATGAGCCTGCCCGTCTCATCACAAACGTCATGATTTTACCTTTAATGCCTTTGCTATCTTCTGGTTTAGGCGGAGCATCCGTTTCAGCGACCAATACATCACCATTCGGTAATACATAGAGCCAACGTGGATGTTCAAGTCCTTTAGCAAATGCTTTTACCTTTAAGCCTTCAGCTGGTGTTGGCATAACACCACTCGGCCAGCCTTGTGCCGGGGCTATATTTACGGTTGGAATTAAACTTGTTTTAGGTTCAGGTAATTTTGGATCTGGTCCATAACTCTCTGTAATTGGATATTGAGAGGATGAAGCACACCCTGCAACAAGAATGACAACTGTTGTACCTAAAAGTGGCATTAAAAAACGTGTAAGCATCATTTATCTCCATTTCTTATTTTTCGCAATAGGCATAGGGTAATGCTTTAGGAGAGAGACTTATAGTTTATTTATTTAACTATACTAAGGAATACCGTCCATATTTTTAAACTTTTAATACATAACTAGTGTTTTCTAGACACGCAGATCAATTTAGCCATTAACTTCAAAAGCTTCAGACAAAAACTTGTTATACGGATTTTTACGTAAAGTATTTAAAAAGCCCTCTTTATCTTTTGGCGAAATCATCACCTTTGCTATTCTTCCATTTTTCATATAACTAATTTTAAGCCGATCTAGCGATAGTGCTGGAGATGAAAGTGGGTTATACGTCGGTTCTATTTGGATAATATCATCAATATTAATTTTCCAACGGAAAACCAGACTCTTAATGACTAATGTACTATTTTCTACCACATAGTAAGTGCTAAAGATTGGGAACCAAATAATTACAATGACTAAACTATAAATTATGAGATGCGAAAAATTGGTGCCCATAGAAGAATGATGAACTTCTTGATAAATTTTAAAAATAATATTGGCAGTGATCACAACAAATATTAATAAAAGCCACCAATCAATTTTTGATCTAAATTTCAAAAGTTATCCTCCACGTCTAAATCTCATTTTTAACGAGTATTTCTATATATTTTTTATAAAATAATCGAACTAAAAATTA
Source organism: Acinetobacter seifertii (assembly GCF_000368065.1). Taxonomy (GTDB): domain Bacteria; phylum Pseudomonadota; class Gammaproteobacteria; order Pseudomonadales; family Moraxellaceae; genus Acinetobacter; species Acinetobacter seifertii. Next base: position 667,487 of record NZ_KB851200.1, on the reverse strand, counting down.
GCTTTAAATGTTAATGATACAAAATCTCGATCATCTATGGTGCTAAATTCATTAGAACCAAAAAAGTTATTATAGGCAATCTCTGTTGTATATTTTTGCTGATAAGTCATAGATAACGCTGCACTTACACTCATTTGCCCTTCTTGAAAGTTTTGGCTATATCCATAAACATCATGTCTAAAACTAAGACTTGGCGTAATCACTGTAGAGGGTAAAATATCTTGATAATTTAATGCGCCACGTAATCGGTAACCAAATGACCATTCATTAAAAAAACCATTTTTATTACAAAAGCGTTCATTCAAGTTATCAATTTCTGTATTTGTAAGATGAGCTGTACCATACGGCGTACATTTAAAGTCACCTGTTTCAGGATTATAAGCACCAGTTGAAAGCTCACTACGGCCAAATGCGCCTGTCCGGCCAAACCGATGATTACCAATATCTGCAATATGGTTTAAGGCAAACTCTGTAGACCATGTCATCGAATTTGCACCCCAAATATTGAATATGCTATCAGTTGCTCCAACTGAAAATTGTGTTACGGGCAAGCGTACATATCCTTGAATATATTGACCTAATTCAACAGTTTTTCCCGGCGGCGCAAATGGTGTTCCTTCCGATAGCACTTGAGCATAGACAATGTCTGTACCGTTTAGTTGTAAAGGTTGATTAGGTTTGTGGGTTAATTCACTAAAAACGGTTGTTGTTCCAACTTTCCCAGTCAGACTTAATCCAAACATTTTGATATTTTCAGGATAGATAGAAAAATAACTCGCGGTATTAAAATGTTCGGGTCCTGCTGCTGTTACAGCGGTTCCATCAAAGTTTGCATTACGGCTATGGTAGTTCGCATAGTAAATACCTAACTCAGCATTATTTAAACTTGGTAATGTCTGTTTTAAAGCAATACCATATTGGCCATTATCCTTTGCTTTTCTACTTTCTGCACGTGGAATATAGGTACGTAAACGAATTGCGGTATCTGATAATTTATCTCCACCTCCAGCAATCAGAACTGGACCTGCATTTTCGGGGACAAAGTCTGAAATCTCAAAGAAAGTTCCGTTACCATCAACAACTGAAGGTCTAAATTTAAATTGATAGAACCCTTCTATTTTCAAATTTTTATTAATGCTTGTGTCGAATGAAATCATTTCGGTTGGAATGATTCTTTCTTTTGCATCACCACCCGGTCGGTTAATCGCGGCAAAATCAAATGCACTCACCGAATTTAAACCGTTTTGAAAAAACTGAGATTTCCCCCAATTTAAAGTCTGTTTGCCTAATTTTAAATTGATGCTTTTTCCATCGTCTAATTCAAAATCTTTCCATATATAGGCATTCCATAAATCGATACCTTTGAATTTTGCAAGCCTTGGCCACGCTGAATCATTAAAGGGTTTAAAATCTCCGTGCCCTGTCTCATAAGCATGGTCATACCAGTATTTAGTGCTAATGACCGCACCTTGTTGTTCTCCATTTAGCTTAACTTCAGTTATGCCTCTGATAATCTGTGAAATGGCATCATATTTACTAAAATTCATACGTCCATCATCACCATTCACATCAATGCTAGCGCCTTGTTTGACTATTTTGTTTGCATCTGGCCGGTAAAGTAATGAAACGGTTGGATCTTGTGTACTCCAACTTGCACCTAGGCTTAATGTCGTTTTTGTCTCGAACTTCCAGTCTTTATCAACATCAAAACTGGCTGCGTTCGCTTTAGACATGAATAAAATCAGACTTAATGAAACACCTATTTTTTGAATATATAAAACGTGATTATTTCTTTGATTTAAATAGACGTAATGACCCATCATATTATCTCCCTATCAATATGATTTTTCTTATTTATTGCTTATTACTCAAAGCCATCCATTGGCTTTTAAATGGTTTACATAAGCAGGTATTTTTTGTACTAGGCATGTTAGAACCCATTTAAAGTGTCTATATTCTCACCAATAAAAATGTCTAGTTTATGATGGCTTAAACATCATGGACTGGATATGAAATATAGATGCTGATCACTATGTCTGACAAAGAAATTCAACGTCTTGCTGTTCTGCAAGACGTTCGAGATCATCGTATTACACAAGTCCGTGCTGCTGAAATCCTTAATCTTTCAACCCGTCAAATTACCCGGTTATTACAGAAGCTCAATCAAGATGGTGTTTCAGGTATGGCGCATGCCAGTCGTGGTCAACCTGGCCATCGTCGCCATGATGATTTATTAAAATCAAAATGTCTTTCCATTATTTCTGAACATCTGCTGGGATTTGGACCTACCTTGGCCCATGAGAAGCTCAGCAGCATGTTTGACCTGAATATCCCGGTAGAAACGCTTCGGCGCTGGATGACTGCAAATGACCTCTGGATTCCACGATCCAAGCGCCTTAAACGTCCATATCAGCCACGTTATAACCGGGATTGCTTCGGTGAGCTAATCCAGATTGATGGCTCATATCATGACTGGTTCGAAGGACGCGCTGCTAAGTGCTGCTTGCTGGTTTATATCGATGATGCCACTGGAAAGCTGTTGCATCTGCGCTTCTGTGAGGCGGAAACGACCTTCGACTATATGCTTTCAACCCGAGCCTACATTGAACAATACGGTAAGCCTCTGGCCTTTTATAGCGATAAACATTCGGTCTTCCGAGTGAACCAGAAATCGAGCCAGGACAGCCAGATCACGCAATTTGGGCGGATTCTGAATGAGTTAAATATTGATATTATCTTCGCCAACTCACCCCAGGCCAAAGGCCGTGTGGAACGTGCCAATAGAACACTCCAGGATCGCCTGATCAAGGAAATGCGCCTAGAAGGTATCTGTTCAATTGCCGAGGCAAATGCCTGGCTGCCCTGCTTTATTGAGCATTTCAATCAGAAGTTTGCCAAGTGTGCGCGAAACTCAAAGAATTTACATCGGCCATTAACCGAATCTCATCTTGAACTGGATGATATTTTTACCTGGCAGGAACCGCGTAAGGTCACCAAGAATCTGACCCTGACCTATGACAAATGTATTTATCTGCTTGAACCGACAGAGCTGAATCATAAGCTTGTTGGGCAATATATTTCATTTCTGGAGTACCCAGATGGCACTGTGGCCCTCATGTACGAGGGACGAAAGCTCAACTACAGCATTTTCAATAAATTAGCTGGGCTACAGCAGAATGAGATCGTTGAGAATAAACGGTTAGGTACAGTTCTGGCACATATTCAGCAACAGCATGAAGAGTTGGAAAAACAGAATAAACGTTCCCGTCTCAAGAAAAGTATGCCGAGTCGTAAAGCTCAGAAAGCTGTTATTGAACAAAGAAAGTTAAATCCTGTGCTTGACTCTTGTGGTTAAAAACAGGACATTTTAAATGGTTTATCGCATAGACATTTTAATTGGTGAATAACAAGGCAGGTTGTTCGACCTGATCTAACTGTTGAATGAATTGTTCAGCTAAAGGCCAATAGCCAAAGCCAGATGCAGGGTTTAAATGTCCCACTTCCCCCAGATTTACGAGTTGACTACCCCACTTTTCTGCCATTTCACTTACAGCTTCATAACGAGCTAAATGGTCATTGGTGCTTGCAACCAAAATGCTGGGGAAAGGTAGTGTTTGATCTGGTAAAGGACTCCATCCTTCTAGATGAAGTACGGTTGGGCTTGGATAATTTTCTGGCCAGCTTTCGTTTAAGTCAGGTGGAGCCACAAGCAAAGCACCTTGAATTGGTCTTTGATATTTTGCAGCCCAATGTATTGTCATTAGCACGCCTGCGCTGTGTGCAACTAAAATGACAGGCCCTTGTATTTGTTCTAGTTGTGCTTGTATTGCAGCAACTCTATTTTCACAATTGAGTTTATTAGTTTCTACAGGTGGTACAGAGCGAACCTTTGCTAGCTTTGTTTCTAAGATCGTTTGCCAATGCTCGGGAACATGATCGCGTAACCCCGGAATAATTAAAATTGTTGCTTTAGTTTGTATTTTTTCCATTTCGACGCCTGTGAATTTTGCCATCTAGGAGGCTTAAGAATTTTTATAAAACTCCATTCACAATAAAGGCTCATTTCAGTTAATGGTGTACATAAGGCGTCACGGACTTTTCATTTGACGACACATCTTTTTAAAATTTCGTAAATTAATTAAAATAGTTTTTGTAATTACAAGTGAATTAAAAGAACAGGTTTAAAATTGAATCGACATCAAGATTAGGCGCTTAAATAAAAGCTTTTGTAATGCAGATATTTTAGTTATAACTAGATATCAGCTGTAAGGAATATGGCTGATTAAGAACAGGAGATAATAAAATGGTGCCTCTTGCGCATACCGCCTCTTTAAAAAATTATTTGGCAGTTGCTCAGCAATTAGATCTAAATCCCTACCATTTATTATCACGTGTTGGGCTTAGCCAAACTCAATTGAATGATCTTAAACAACGTATTCCTGTAGATAAAGCCATTACTTTGCTGGAAGACTCAGCCCAGATGAGTAACTGTGATGTTTTCGGTTTACATATGGCAGAGCAACGTGAAATCGCAGATTTTGGTGAACTGAGCTTATTATTAAGTTACCAATATACTTTGAGAGAAGCGCTACAAACGATTGTTCGTTATAGGAATTTACTCAATAACTCACTTGAAATATATATAGAAGAAATTGACGATACAGTAGTTATTCGAGAAGAAGTTATAACCACAACTTGCGGATATAGCCGCCAAGCCACAGAACTTGCTTTAGGAATCACCCATCGTTTTTGTGCAGCACTCATGATGCAAAAATGGCGACCGTTAAGTGTACACTTCACTCATAACCCGCCCAGTGATTTAACTTTGCATCGGCGGATTTTTGGCTGTGCGCTCGAGTTCGGTAGTGACTTTAATGGCATTGTTTGTACGGCGGCCGAACTTGATACAACAAACCCTCAAGCAAATTTGGCTATGGCTAACCATGCGCAGCGCTATTTAGATATTTTGCAAAATAGCAATGAATCGACCATGATTTTTGATATTCGTAAAAGTATTTATCTTCTTTTGCCAATGGGCCGCGCTACGATTGATCAAGTCGCTCAAACACATGGTATTCATGTACGGACTTTACAACGTCGATTAGAAGAAGCTCAGACGAGTTTTAGTGATTTAATGAATGAAGTACGTAGAGACCTCGTATTTCGTTATTTAAAAAATCTAAATTATTCACTCGCTCAAGTGTCTGATATTTTAGGTTATTCAATGCCGAGTTCTTTTACGCGTTGGTTCATTAGCCAATTTGGTATGTCACCGAATATGTGGCGTAGTCACAATAAAGCCCTGCTCAATTAATTTCTCTTTATTTGACACCCCATGAAGTCATTTAAAGTATAAGGAAGCTGGAGAACTATTCCATAACTTCCTTAAAAATCTAATTTTTAAAATTAAAACCACAAGCGCATAAGTCCAAGAACCAATACCACTAAAAAGATGCTTTCGCCGATCATTAAAAGAATTGGTTTAATGCCGACAGATGCTAATTCTTTTAACTGAGTTTTCATTCCTAAAGCACTAATTGCGATGACTAAAAACCAGCGTGATAAGTCATTAATTCCATTTTGAACCATCGCTGGTACCCATCCTGTACTATTAATACAAGCGAGTAGTAGAAAGCCAACAGCAAACCAAGGCAGTAATGGTGGTCGCTCTCCGGTTGAATCTGCTCCTTGCATACGGGTAATCATAGCCGCACAAACAATTACTGGAAGCAGCATTGCTACACGCATAAGTTTAACTACAGTCGCCGTATCACCTGTTTGAGTAGACATGCTATAACCAGCGCCGACCACTTGCGCCACATCGTGAATCGTAGCACCAAGAAACACACCAGCCGCTTGTGGCGATAACTCTAGCCACTTCGCAATCATCGGATAGACAATCATTGCAAAGGTTGAAAGTGCTGACACACCAATCACGGTAAACAAGGTCGCTTTTTCTTTTTGCGGATGATTTGGAAAAGCAGCCGATAGTGCCAATGCGGCTGAAGCACCGCAGATTGCCGTGGATCCACCAGTGAGCATGCCAAATAGTTTTTGGAAGCCTAAGATTTTAGCGGCAATAACAGAAACGGCAATTGTGACAATAACCAGAGTAACGACTAACGCAACAGGCTGCCAACCTAGTGCGGTAATTTGTCCTAAAGTTATACGCATGCCGAGTAACGCGATGCCCATCCTCAGCACACTACGTGCGGTGAACTCGATACCTACCTTACATTTACTTTCAGCCGCTAAAAAATTCACGCTCATGCCGAGCAGTAGTGCAAATAGCATGACTGGCGCACCATAATGCTCTGATAAAAAACAGGCAGCCGCAGCAACGACCGAACTGACTACAAAGCCTGGTGCTAATTCTCTTGTACGCTGGGAAAAATTTTTCAAAACTAAACTACTCATGATTTTCCCCACAGCCCATCACAATAAATACCCTGTCCTCGATCACTTCTACGGGATAGGTTGCAACTTTGAGCTGAGAAGAATTAACTAAACAGCCATTTGTTAAATCAAAGCGTAGACCATGGGCACAACACTGAATCACTCGTCCTTCTAGACGTCCACTAAATAGCGATGCCCCCTGATGAGGACAACTATCATCGATTGCATAAAATTGAGTTGCAACGTTAAATAATGCGAGAGTTTTATCTCCAATTTTTAAAAAAGCCCGCTCACCTGAATTGGGAATTTTTTCAAAAGGCACTTCAAATCGGTTGGTCATATCAACTCTCCTTGTGCCAGCATTGCCTCTTGCATCGCTTGATAAAGTGCATCTGCTGATTGCGCGCCAACTAAGGCAGAAGCCCGATCAAAAATAAAGTAAGGCACGCCATTACCTCCTGTACTTGCAGAGATAAGATCTTGATGATCTTGAATAAGTAAATCTTTTATAAGCTCAGGTGAGAAGTCACAACTTTTCGCGATTTTGTATAAAGTGCTGGTATTTCCGATGTCTAACCCATCATAAAAATATGCAGCAAAGAGTTGTTCTAACAACGCATTGCACTGCTCAGGAGTGCCTATCTTTAAAGCTTTATCAAATAAGCGATGAGCTTTGGCCGTATTTGGCATTCGTTTAATTTGCTCAAAATCGATCTTGAGCCCAACTTTATGTGCAGCTTTATTGACCTGTTCTTGTCTCATACGAACTGCTGTCAAGCTACCTAACCGTTTCAAATAAAACGTTTGAAACGGTACACCTTCAACAGCTAAGTCAGTTATAAGCTGAACACCTCGCCAATGCACAACAACTTTGACTTTGGGGTGAAGCTGATAAAATCTATTTATAGCGATCAGTAACTGACGTTTTCCGATCAAACACCAAGGACAAATAAAGTCAAAAAATACATCAATATGTAATTGCCGAATCATCATTTGTTATTCATCCCGCATTTTTGTATTTGGTTACCTGAATGATTTTTAAGCTCATTTATTCCTTGCTGCTCAAAGCATGCGATATCTTTGTGATAATGGCGTTTGGCATAAAAAAATACGGCTGCTGCTGCAATACTGACCAATGGCATAAGTTGAAATGCGCTGTGTAAACCAATCACATCAGATACTTTGCCAACGACTAAAGGACCAAGCGCTAAACCAAGAAAATTGTTAGCTAAGGTGAGTGTTGCAAATGCAGAGCCATGAACTGAGTTATGTGTGAGATTGGCCACCATGGCACTAGATGGCCCATTTGTTCCTAGGGCAATAAACATTCCAAGGCAGATGAGAAGTAACTGGTTACGTCCCGCAGGCACAGTAAAAGCAATGAATAAAAGAACACAACCGAGCAAGCAGTATGTAATCGCTAAACTGACCTTGCGATCTGGACAGTTACGGCCCAAATAATCACATAACATGCCGCATAGAATTGTGCCTACTGCACTACATAGCAAAATGACCGCAGCCATCACACCTGCCTTGTCGGTACTCATGCCGTAATAGCGATTGAGATAACTCGGCATCCAAACAATTACTGTGCCACCAACAAATAATTGCAGACCACTACCAATGTAAGTGGCAATGACTGAACGACTTGAATATAAAGTTTTTAAAGGGCTTTTTATGTGCTGGGTTTTACTACGAATTTTATTTTGAGGTGCTGCGTTTATTCTGTTTTCTTTCACTAAAATTGGATATAGAAAAGCCAAAATGAGACCAAATAAAGCAATTCCTCCAAATGCCCAACGCCAACCGAAATGCTGTGCGAGTACACCACCTAAAGCCACACCCAAAAACGAGCCAAATACGCCACCCGCCATAAAAGCACTGGCGAGTGTTGCACGCATTTCTCGTGGAAAAACAGCCACAACCACCGCGATTCCAACGCTGCCATAAGCAGCTTCACCCACACCAACCATAAAACGAGCAATAAACATTTGCTCATAATTTTCAGCCAGTGCACATCCTAGAGTCGCCAAACTCCATAAAGCCGCCATAATAGCCAAGCTTTTCACTCGCCCAAAACGGTCTGCCATTAAAGACAACGGCAGAGTCAATAAACCCACCATTAACGCCACAATGCCACTGAGCAAACCTAACTGGCTATCGCTGAGCAACCACTCATTTTTAAGTAAAGGAAAGACTGCATTTAAGACTTGCCTTGACATGTAATCTGAAATGAGCAAACCAAATGTCAAAGCAAAAACAAGCCATGCATAACGACGAGGTATACTGATTGACGTATCAACATCGCTCATCTGATCTGAATACTGATGTGCATTCATACGACCTCCTTGTATTTTTTATAATTTCTATTTAGCTAGTGCAGCAACGCACTTTTAAAAACAAAGCGAATAAGCTGCACTACATTTGAGGTCTAAATTCCGTTAGACCTTGTCACATTAGTTACGCTGCGGCACACCCTTTTGCCCTACTTTACGATTAGGTGCCATACCATTTGCGATTAGAGTTTCTTCAATACTGTTGTATTGCACCCCAATACGATAAATTTCACGGGCTTCTTTTCCTGAGGCAATTTCACGGCCTAATTCATGGGCAATCCGAACAGTTTGTTTAATTTGCTCTACAGATGAAAAACGGCGTCCATGATGATCAATGATCGTGTCTTCATTACCCACACGGGCATGTAAACCCATTGCCATCGACATGGTGTTAAAAGGCAATACATTTTTGAGTAGAGATTCTGATGTCAAAGTACATCCATCAGGTACGCGATGAATAAAATTAAAGAAATTAAATGGGTTTGGACCATCAAAACCGCCACCAATTCCAATCCAAGTTAAGTTTAACGGCCCCATATATAAGCCTTTACGCACCATACGTTCTAGCGTCTCAAGACCATGCATACCGGTTAACTGAAAGTGCGGTTGAATATTGTTTTTGCATAAACGTTTAATATGTTCAGTCACCCATGCAGGCCCTGCTGGCACAGTCATCTCTGCATATGCTGCTTGAGTCGCAGGATGTGCCAATGAAGTCCCTTCTAAATATTCAGGATAGAGCAATTCCATAATATTCATTTGTGTGGTGTTAATTGCTACCGTAACTTGATCGGGCTTTGGTGTAAGTTCAGCCAACATATGTCGGGTGTCATCACTTAGCCATAGAGCCGCTTCACCTTCACTCTCTGGTGCAAATGAAATCGAACCGCCTACCTGAATAATCATGTCAGGCACAGCCTCACGAACACCTGCAATGAGTTCATTAAATTTTGACAAGCGTTTAGAGCCTTTCCCATCAAGCTCACGGACATGTAAATGCAGCACTGTCGCACCCGCTTCATAGCACTCAACCGCTTTTTGTATTTGCTCATCCATGGTCACTGGAATATCTTCGGGAAAGTCTTCCGGCATCCATTCGGGGCCATACGGCGCAACCGTGATTACCACTTTTTCCATATTTTCTGGGTGCAATGAGTCGTCAAAGAATTGCATGTGCATCTCCTCATATATTTTTAGAATTTTCAAATAGATAAAATTATTAACCTATAGATTTAATAGGTTGCATCACCAATAATGCCGGCCCGCTCCATTTTTCGGTGGCAAGGTGGGTAATCCATGACTGCATAATGTTGTGTGCTGCGATTATCCCAGATGGCAATGCTGTTAGGCTTCCAGCGCCAACGCACTTGAAACTCTGGAATATAGGCTTGAGAAATTAAGTAACGCAGTAGTTCAGCTGCGCCCGGATTGGCATCTTGTCCAAATCTGACGCGCTCTTTGGTGTGATAGTTACTGAAGTGGGTTGTGAACGCGTTGACGTATAAAATTTTCTCACCTGTTTCAGGATGAGTACGTACCACTGGGTGCTCAGCATCGGGAAACTTTGCTTTTAAGTCCAAGCGTTTTTCAAGTGGCATAGCCGCACCAAAACTCGCTTCTATGCTGTGATAAGCACGTAAGTCTGCAATCTTCTCTTTAATATCGTTAGGTAAAGACTGATAGGCCATGACCATATTGGTCCACATAGTGTCACCACCTACAGGTGGGCATTCAACACAATGCAACACGCATCCCATCGGTGGAACCTTGCGCCAGCTTGCATCACTGTGCCAAGCATTTTCATAACGATCGACAGGACTTTCAGGATGTTTATAAATCTGCACCAAACCCGGATGATCAGGATGACTGCCTACCGCAGGATGATCTTCTAACTGTCCAAATTTTTCCGCAAATGCGACATGATCCTGACGAGTTAAGTGCTGGTCTCGTAAAAACAACACACGATGTTTAAGGAGTTGTGTGCGAATTTCAGCAAATAATCCATCATCATAGATCGCATCGGCAAGTTTGACGCCACTGAGCTCTGCACCAATATTGCAAGTTAACTGTTCAATTTGCATAAGAAATCCCTTCAAATTACAAAGATTGATGAACCTATTGTTTTACGTGCTTCCAAATCACGATGAGCTTGCACGGCATCCTTTAGCTCATAGCGCTGATTAATTTCAATTTTGATTCGTCCATGTCGAACATGATCAAATAATTCATTTGCCAGTTCTTTCTTCTCGGCAGGATCTGCAATGTAATCTGCCAAAGCTGGACGTGTGACAAACAATGAACCTTTCACGGCAAGTAATACCGGATCAAAAGCAGGAATTGGACCAGACGCTGTTCCTACGCAAACTAACAAACCACGGCGTTTGAGCGAGTCTAATGAGCTCATAAAAGTGGCTTGGCCAACACTATCGAAAACGACATTTACACCAATGCCACCTGTTAACTCGCGTACACGTTCGGCAACATTTTCATGGCTGTAGTTAATGACATGATCACAACCGTGAGCTCGTGCTACAGCAGCCTTTTCTTCTGAAGATGTGGTCCCGATAACAGTCAAGCCAAGTAATTTGGCCCATTGAGAAACAATCAGCCCAACACCACCTGCGGCTGCATGTAATAAAATTGAATCGCCCGCTTTAAAGTCATAAATACGGCGCATCAGGTAAGCAGCGGTCAACCCTCGCATGGTCATGGCTGCCGCTGTTTCACAAGAAATTTCTTCGGGTAATTTAATTAAAGCATTTGCTGGAATTAGACGGTGGGTGCTATATGCACCTAACGTATTTAAAAAACCTGTATAAGTAACTCGATCACCTACTTTAAGCTGAGTTACTCCTTTACCTAAAGCCTCAACGACACCTGAAGCTTCGACGCCCATGCCATTAGGCATTGGAATTTGATAGGTTCCATTACGAAAATATGTATCGGCATAATTTAGGCCGACTGCTACATGACGTAGGCGTACTTCTCCAGCTTTTGGATCTCCTACTTCTACATCTTCATAGCGCATTACTTCTGGCGTTCCTGTTCCATAGAAACGTATAGCTTTCGTCAACGTCATGTCCTATTCCATATTTTGGTTTTTTATTGAGTGCCTATAAAAGCAATAACTAAAATTACAACAGTTAGGATATGGGCCACTTTACATTTGACGACACAGGCTTAACGTTTAATGACAGCCGAGCTTTACTAAATTTGGTTTTATATTTATCTGAAAAAATAAGGATGAAACACATATCTAGGAAAAAATTAAAATAATTTTAAATATTTACGATTTATTTTCTTAAGTTAGCTTTTTAAATGCACTATTTTTTAATTAAAAATTCCTTTACCCTGACCTACTTTAACTATTTTTAACTTTCACGGTAGCTCAGGCGTTTAATTAAGTTCATTTATTTCTTATGTCAAAAAAATTAGCAACATTGATTGGTTTAAGTGCCATCCTGATGTGGGCCTCTATGGTGGGTTTTGTAAAACATATCACGACCGTCATCGGGCCAGATGTTGGAATTACACTGATCTACTCCTTAAGTGCGTTGCTACTCCTTATTATTTTTAGAGTGCCAAACTTTAAGTTAATTTCTAAAAAATATTTAATTTTAGGTGCAATTTTATTTATCGCTTATGAGCTCTGCTTTTCGTTTGCACTTGCCTATTCAAAAACTGCTCAACAAGCGATTGAAGTAAGCATTGTGAACTACCTTTGGCCAAGCTTGACGATTTTAGCTTTTGTCATTTTTAAAGAGCTAAAATTTAATGTATTTATTATTTTAGGCTTAATTATTTCAATTTTTGGCATTATTTTTATTCAGACCGGAAATGGAGATTTTAGTCTAAGTCGAGTTATCGATAACTTTTATAGCAATCCTCTAAGTTATATTTTGGCATTTATAGGTGCCATTATTTGGGCTTTTTACTGCGTGTTGACTAAGAAAATAGGTAAAGGACAAAATCCTATTTCTATTTTCTTTATTGGCGTCGCTCTAACATTGTGGTTAAAGCTATTGTTTAGTGGCCAAGCCGTTTTGCCATCACTCGATTTAAATACAACTTTATCTTTAGTATTCGCCTCCACGGCAATTGGGCTAGGTTATGCGGCATGGAATATTGGCATTATTCATGGCAACACCACCATGCTAGTAGTTGCTTCTTACTTTACGCCCATCATCTCTTCTCTGCTTGCCATGTTGGTTTTACAAACCGAGTTATCAATCAGCTTTTGGCAAGGAACAGCTATGGTTACAGCAGGTTCACTCATCTGCTGGCTTTCAACAAATTGGACAGTTATCAGTTCTTATTTTAAAAAGGATTAAAAGCTTTGGTCATACTGATATAGACTTATCTGCAACAGAGTTAGTTTTAGTTTTTTGCTCTAAAGCAAAATTTACAGCTTCTTTTGCATGAATAGAAACACATTGCTGTTTATCTTTTCTTAGCCTAGTTATTTTTAATATTAAAAAATATTAGCGCCTCAAAAATATCTTCAAACAAGCGAACAATAATCAATGATTCTCCCTTCAACGTAAAAAACTAAAAACTCAAGAATTCACGCAAATTTCACGACAGCCTCTTTAATTTAATCTTATAAAGTTGGCTAGGATTCATTCATGAAAATTATAACTACTGCCCTAGGGCTGATTACCTTAGTAGGTCTAACAGCATGCAAAAGTGTGCCTAGTTATTCAGGTGATTATGGTAAAGCCGAACAACAAATTACTGGTGTTACATTAAATGATGAACAAGCACTAGAGATTGGTAATCACTTTGTTGCTGCATTTAATACTTTGGGCACACCATCCTTTGTAAGTAATGCAAGTAATCTTTATGCAGATCAGCTCTATATCAACGATACACTCTCACAGTTCTCTCAGAAAAAAGATTTGATTAAACACTTTGAGGGTATGAACACACGCGTCAGTAATGTCACAGTCAAACTCATAAGTGCAACTCATCATCAAGATAGCGCTTATATCCATTGGTACATGACCTATGACTTTAAAATGCTAGGACGCTCGAAAACCATGGCTTCTTACGGAATTAGCCAAATCAAAATTAATGATCAACAGAAAATCATTTTCCAACAAGATTTCTGGGATCCAGCAAACGGTCTTTATCGTTCTTTACCTGTATTTGGAGGAGTTTATAAATGGATATTGCCGTTCAAAAAAGCGGAATCTTAATACTTCTGGGTATTTTAATTGCATCTCACGCAAATGCGGCTGAACTAAAGAAATGTAGTTCAGCACCTTTAATGGTAACGAGTCAAAAAGTAGGAAATGTCAGTTACTTTGCTGAAGATTGCTTAAAAAGCTGGCAAAACCAAAGCATAAAAATGGATTTTAGCTATAATCGAGATATTCCCGAATGGGCATTTAAGCGGGCGGCAGCACACTATTTGAAGAAAAATATTAGTGGATTTGATGCAAAATCTCCACTTAATCATATTAATGAACTTTATAGACCAATTAAGAGCGGAGATTTATATAGTCTTTATTACCAACATGAAAATCAAAAACTGGAGTTAAAATTAAATCAAAAACTACTGGGTTCTATAAATAATCCAAATGCAAATCAATATTTTAAAATCTGGTTTGGTAGCGAACCATTTAATGCTAAATTAAAACAACAACTATTAAATTAATGGCTTAATAAAATCTTATGGGTAATCACTTTATCCTCATGGTTGAGGACCATTTTGAACTGGCGGCAACAGTCTGTGAATTTCTTGAAGTGCATGGATATGTCATCGATCATGCCCGTAATTTAGATGCTGCACGTTCTTTTCTTAAATCGCAGCACTATCATCTTTTACTGCTCGATATAAACTTACCCGATGGCTCAGGTTATGACCTATGTAATTGGCTACGTACCGAACAAGGAGTTGATATTCCGGTGCTGATGCTAACTGCAAGAGATACTTTAGATGACAAACTCAAAGGATTTACTGGCGGTACAGATGATTATTTAGTTAAGCCTTTTGATTTTAATGAATTAGTAATGCGTATTAGGGCCTTAATTAAAAGAGCGGCAGGTGAAGTCGCCAATCATAAAATTCAGATTCATGATTTAATTCTTGATAGCGCAACTCAAACCGTAGTTCGCGCTGGAAACAATATTGAATTGCCACCTATTCAATTTAAATTATTAAAAATTTTGATGCGTCAGTCTCCGAAAGTGGTTACCAAGCAAGAGCTTATGATGGAGCTGTGGGGAGACGAAGAACCTGAAAGTGATGCTTTACGCAGTCATATTTATAACTTAAGAAAAATGGTAGATAAACCATTTGACCCTAAACTATTACACACGGTAGCAGGTGTCGGTTTAAAGATTTCTTTGGAAAATTCGGCCGATTAACTTAGATATACCACAACAATTAAACCTGTTGCTTGTTCTAAGTCTAATTCAGGATGTGTAGCTAAATAGTATTGCCGATCAAACAATTCGACTCGCCATCCTAATTGTTTGCAAAGCTTCTGTACCAGTTGCAACCCAATGCCATGACCTTTAACTTTTAAAGAAAGCTGTGAATCGCTAAGCTCTTGCACCTTCACATCATTAGGTAAAGAAATTCCGATCCCATTATCAGCAATAATCAAACTGTTTTTTTGTTGAATAATATCAATTTGTGAGCCTTGAGAGTAATTGAGGGCATTGCGCAAAATATTACCTAGAACCATTTTGGTCATAGAAGGATATAACCAGCGCGGTTGTTCTGCTGAGTCTGGGTGAATATGAATATGTATACCCTTACTCTCACTCATGACTTGCAAGCTTTCGACTAAGTCTCGCACAATTTGTGATAGGAAATTTTTTTCCGATGGTAGGCTTTTTACTGTATTACGTGCAATTGCGAGTAAAGTGTCGACTAATAATTGCATATCTTCAATCGTATTATGAAGTCGAACTAAGGCTTTATCATCACCGTATCTAGCCTGACAAAGCTGAACATTACCCTTTAAAATCGTAAGTGGAGTACGAAGTTCGTGACTTACATCTCCAGTGAACTCTCGCTCGCGTCGAATAAACTCACTTAAGACCTGATGATATTTTTCCAAGGCTTGTTTCAGATACTCTGCTTCCATATTGCCATTGGTATTTATATCTTTAAAAGGTGAAGCTTGTGTATCTTGATGTGCCCAATCAATATTTTCTAATGCATTTGCCAAACGGGTAATTGGGGAAAAATAGCGTCTTGCTCTTCGGTTTGACCACCACAAAAAACTGTATAAAACAGATAAACTGAACATCAATGGAGCAAGTCCAAATAACCAAATCAGCTTGTTGACGTTACTCTCGCCAAATACCAAAAGTACATGCTGTCCATTACGCTCACCGTATACGGTCATACGTTCTTTACCATCAATAAAGATTCGATGTACCCCACTCTCTAAATGCATATCTTTAAAAGGTTGAGGTGCTATCTGGGTATTCCACCGATATCCATATAAGTTTTTAGTATCTGGCAAATCTGCATTTGGGTTACGATCTATACGTAACCAGTAATGTTCCATTTCCTGTTCTAGAGCCGTTTTAAGCAAAGAACCCTTAATTACCCAAGCACTACAAGCCAACCCGACCACAATCGACAATGCGATTAGAGCAATCTGCAACCAATAATATCGATTGAACATTTTGGCTAATGGATGGCTAGATTTGCCATCGCGTCGAGTTCTTATCATATCGTTATCGCCGGGATAGGCTGTAGAAATTACAAAGGTCTCTTTTTAAATAAAAAGTGACCAATGACCCATTCTTGTCCTTGCTCAAACCCAAAAAGTTCAGCACAAGCCATGAAAAAAATACGCCAGCGTTGCCACCAAATATTGGCATCTTTTCCATAGATTTTTTTAAATAACGGTTTAAGTTCTTCCTCTTGATTATCCATATTATCAAGCCAAGCATTCGCTGTTCTCATATAATGCTCACCTGACCACTGCCAGTGTTGAGCCAGTTCTAAATGCTCTTGAAAATGTAGAAAAGTGGAAGTTGAAGGCATTAAACCGCCAGTAAAGAAATACTTGGACATCCAATCATAGTCTGATTTTACTTCAAAAGGATAATGCAAAAAGCGATGACAAAAAATATGACACCAGAGTAACCCATCTGGCTTTAACCATCCCTGAATTTTTTCAAATAGACGTTGATAGTTCCGCACATGTTCAAACATTTCGACCGATACAACACGATCAAATTGGCCCTTGTCTAATTCGAGTACATTTACATCACAAGTGAGTACTTCAACATTGGTAAGCCCTCTCAACTTTGCTTGCTCGAGAATATGTTTTTTCTGAGTCGCGGAGTTTGAAACAGCCGTAATTTGTGAGCGTGGATAATTTTCCGCCATCCATAAGGTTAAAGAACCCCAACCGCAACCTAACTCTAAAATGTGTTGACCATTTTTAAGTTGTGCTCTTTCACAGTAAAGCTGAAGTGCCAACTCTTCTGCCTGATCTAAAGTTGTTGTTTTAGTTGGAAAGTAACATGCACTGTATTTAAGCCTTTTTCCAAGTACTGTCTGAAAAAACTCGGTCGGTAACTCATAGTGCTGTTCATTTGCTTTATCTGTTTCTACAGCAATTTCACTCTTTTTGAGTAAATTAAGAACGTCCATATAGCGCTGCGCCCCTTGCTCAGGATCATAACGGCCTTCTTGAATTAAGCGCTTTTTACTTAAAGCACGAATCGCAGCTCTAATCGCATGATCTGGAATCACACCACTTTCAACAATTTTTAAAGACTGATGAACAATAAAATCCATATGAGCACCTATTTTTTTGGTCTTCGCGGAATAAACATTGAAGTTCTTTGTTGATAATCAAGATAATTTTGACCGCGGCTTTTGATTGCTTGTTTTTCACTAAATGGAATACCCGTGACGTAGTATAAAAATAGCCACATCAACACAGGATAAATCCACAATAAATATTCGTCTGCAGCTAAACCAATAATGGGATAGGCAAACCAATGTAACCATTCAAAAAAGTAATTTGGGTGTCGTGAATAACGCCATAATCCTTGATCCATGGTTTTGCCATGGTTTTCCGGATTTAACTTAAATCTGTATAACTGCTGATCGGCAAGCTGCTCACCTATGAAAGCAATCGCCATAACTACTGTTGCAATCAATAAAGCGATTTTATATTCACTACTCCATAGAGCTGCCTCTACGTTAAGCAATGTCCACATTGGTAAAAAGAACAGAAACACTAAGAATGTTTGAAATATAAAGAATAATAAAAAGCCAAAATGCTGGAACTTACCCATGGCCTGACGCATATTTGCATATCGACCATCTTCTTTTTGTTCAGACTGATAACGTCTTAACAGGTGCCAAAATAGTCTTAAAAACCATAGACCGCTAAACACGCCGATAAATAGCCTTACTTCAACTGGAGCAACTGAAATGAGTAAAGAAGACACAATAATATTAATTGCCAGACAGAAGCTCCAAGCAGCATCTACTATTCCAGCACGACCATTTAGAGTTGCAAGTAACCAGCTTATCAACATGATAAGTAAGTCCAGAATGAGCAAATTCCATAACATGAGCTGTCTCCTTGCTAAAGGTGTTTGAACTAGTAACTGGTACTTTCAAACAACAAGTGAACATTGCTTGTCACGCCTTCTTTAAAACCGCCCTCGCAATAACATAAATAGAAATCCCACATGCGAATGAAGTTTTCATCGAAACCTAGAGCCAATACCTCTTCCCTTGCAGCTAAAAAACGCTCTCGCCAATGATGAAGTGTTTGCGCATAACTTAGACCAATGTCATTTAAATACTTTAGCCTTAAACCACTCTCAGACGCGGTTTGAGTTAGTACACTCACACTCGGAATGAAACTACCGGGAAAAATATAGCGTTTAATATAGTCAACAGTATTGAGTGCTTTTTTATAGCGAAAATCTTCAATGGTGATGGCTTGAATAAGAGCCAAACCTTTAGGTTTTAAAAGTGCTCTACATTGATCAAAATATGTCGATAGATACTGTGCACCAACTGCTTCAACCATTTCAATTGAAACCAGCTTATCGAACTTACCTTCGAGCAAACGGTAGTCTTTTAATTGCACATCAATACGATGTGCTAAACCTGCTTCATTTACGCGGGTAATCGCTTCATCGTATTGGGCTTGCGAAATGGTAATGGTAGTCACTCGGCAGCCATAATGCTGAGCTGCATAAATTGCAAAACCACCCCAACCACTTCCGATTTCCACCAAGTGATCTAATGGTTTTAAATCCAACTTTTTACAGATAATTTCTTTTTTTAAATCTGATGCTTCTTCGAGTGTCATATTTTCATTTTCAAAAACGGCGCTCGAATACATTAAAGATGGATCTAGAAATAACTTAAAAAAGTCATTGCTTAAATCATAGTGCTCGGCAATATTTTTACGGCTACCACTTATAGAATTCTTTCTATTTTTATACCAAGCTTTAAGAAAAAACTGGCTCGCTTGGGCAAACATATTTTGATTAAGCTGGTCTAATACATCTCGATTACGCGCCAAGATCTGAATCAACTCGACAAGTTGCTGGCTGCTCCAATCTCCACGGATATAACCTTCTGCTGCACCTAAAACGCCATTTTTTAAAATGAGTTCCATCAATAAAGGATTATGTACTTCAACCACAGCATGCAAGTCTGATACTTCACCCACCGTACCATTCCATGCACCCTGAAAAGTAATCTGCCCATGACGTAATTTGAGAAGGCTTTTGAGTAGTAATGGTAGTGAGTCATCTTCACCATACAGAAATGTTTTTATCATATCTTATCTACCTTGATCTTTTTAGGGTGACGATAAAATGGCACTTTTTTTCGCCACAACTTAAATGCCTCTAAATATATTGAAAACAGCATTTTAAAAGGCGCCAAGCTGTTATTAACAGCATATCGATATTGTTGTGAAGGAAATGTGATGGGTATAAGTTCAAAGCGCATAGTGGCGTCAAAGACTTGATTTTGTTCTTCAAAGAGCTGCATATGAATGACATTTTGCTGATCTGAAAAACTAAAGCGCCAACGGTAAGTCAACTGCATAGGCATAAACGGCGAAACATGAAATGATTTTTCAAATTTAAAATCAAAACTTTCATAATCCTTTATGTGACTGTATTGGTTCGTACAATCATGAACATAAACTTTTCGTTCATTCCAAGGGGTGTTGGTAATTTCACTAACAATAAATACAGGTTTTCCAGTTTTAGTTAGAACAAAATAAAATACGACCGAGTTAAAACGAAAACCTAAACATCGAGGTAAAGCCAATACTCTGATTTGCCAGTCTGGTCGGAAATGTGTGTTGTTATTTTGAAGTATTGCTTTCTCTACTCTATCCCTTATAGAACCACGATACATATTTAAAAAATCATTTTCAGATAGTTTTAGTACATTCCAATGATCGGTAGACCAAAGTGAGCAATCTTTTGAAATTTCATTTAATTGATCTGGATCGAACCACAAATAATTTAAAGTCGAAGTGAATTGGTGCTCTTTAGGGCTATAACGTCTATGACGAATAAGTGCAGGAGCTATAGCAAGTTTATTTAATAACATTTGAGAAGCCTCCTGCTTTTAATATTTATAACGCTAAGATTTGCTCTACAACACGAGCTGCACTACGGGCCCCATCTTCATGAAAGCCCCATCCCCAATACGCTCCACAAAATGAAGTACGATTTTGTCCATTAATTTCGTGCCAGCGTGATTGGGCTTGAACTGCTTTTGCATCAAATACCGGATGACGATACTGACGTTCCACCAAAATATCCTCGGGTTTAATTTTCATATTTGGATTTAAGGTAGAGAAAATTTGAGTTTTGCAAGATAAGTTCTGCAAATTATTCATCCAATATGTAAACCCGTAATGTATAGCGGACGTATCATTTTCAACTTGTGATGTTGGCGTTACATGTACATGCCAACTTGCCCACTGCAAACGGCTTTTAGGCATAATTGAAAGATCACGGTGAACTACCATTCGATTATCTTGATAACCAAATTGGCTTAATATTTCTTGTTCCAGAGATGACGCATCTTTTAATAAACTTAGGCTATCGTCAGCGTGGCTTGCAAAAATTACCCAGTCATATTGTGATTGTCCTTCAACGGTTTCAATCAACACCTTTTCTTGCGAACGGCTCACAGCTTTTACTTCTGCAAACTTCCATTCAAGAGATGGACAGTTCTTTTGAATCGCACGAATATAACTTGCCGAACCGTGTTTAACCGTTTGCCATTGCGGTCGTTCTTTTAGCTGTAACATGCGATGATGCTGAAAAAAGCTCACCACAAATCGATATGGAATTTGACCTACTTGCTCAACCGGAGCCGACCATAAGGCACCGCACATCGGATAAAGATGCTCATAACGGAACTCATGACTATATTTGTGAAGGTCCAAATACTCTTCAATCGATAAATTTGGATCAATATCTGCCACATCAATATTCTTATTGTCATCATAAAAACGTAGTAAATCTGACAACATTTGCAGAAACTTTCGGTTTAAAAAGTTTTGCGGACGCGCAAACAGCGACCATTTTTTGGAAGGGTTATATTGAAGTCCACTCACCAAATTATTTACCGAAAAACTCATATCGCTGCTTTGATTTTCTACACCTAATTTTTTTAGCATATCGGTAAATAACGGATAGTTATAATCATTAAACACAATAAAACCACTATCTACCGCGACTTTAGCACCGTCAATATTCAGCTCATGCGTGTCAGTATGACCACCAAAATAGTTATTTTTTTCATATACC
This sequence comes from Acinetobacter seifertii, assembly GCF_000368065.1. Lineage (GTDB taxonomy): Bacteria > Pseudomonadota > Gammaproteobacteria > Pseudomonadales > Moraxellaceae > Acinetobacter > Acinetobacter seifertii. The sequence continues at coordinate 645,963 of NZ_KB851200.1, read as the reverse complement.
GTAACCTGATGTTGTTTTGACAATTTCCAAGCGGTATAAAGCCCCGATATACCTGAACCAATAATGGCAATCTTCATAACACTTCCCCATTTTCAATTTTTTCTATTGGTAGATCTTTAATTTTTTTATATTGGTAAACTTTATTCGGTACGGGTTTTAACCCCCATACCAAACCAAATAAAGACATGATTTTGAGAATATAAAAGGTAATATCAATCTGCCACCAATGAAAACCTTGTCGCACACTGCCCGCGTAAAAGTGATGGTTGTTGTGCCAGCCTTCACCTAGCGTAATTAGAGAAAGTAGAAAGTTATTACGGCTATCATCTGGGGTATTAAACTCACGTGAACCATAGCGATGAGCAAGCGAGTTAATACATAAAGTTGCATGAATTAGAAGAACAGTAGAAATCACAAATCCCCACACTAAAAGTTGTAAGCCATTTGTCCCTAGTTCGGGATGATGTCGAGCTAACCATGAACCTAAACCATAAATTGCCAAAGCCGTCAAAATCACAATAGGCAGACAAAATCGATCAAGCAAAATTAGTTCTGGATATTTCAACCAGTCTTTAATGACTTTTTTTCGAGTGGCAAAATTTTGCTCATTTAAAAACCAACCAACATGTGAATACCAAAAGCCTGCTTTTGCTGAATGAGGATCTTGATCGGTGTCGGTAAAATGATGGTGATAACGGTGATGCGCTGCCCACCATAATGGTCCGCGCTGCGCGCTCATGGTTCCAATGAGTACAAATATGAATTGGACAATACGTGATGTTTGAAAAGTTTTATGCGAAAGATAACGGTGAAAAAAAGCGGTAATCGCAAACATACGTATAAAATAAAAACCGAGCATAAAGATCACAGCGAACCAAGACACGCCGACCCAAAACGCAGCCAAACAAGCGATATGTAATAGAATAAAAGGAATAATTCTTAACCATTGAATTTTCTTCTCAATGACATATTCGCTAGAAGTATCCATTTGCGCATTTTCTGAATCTGACCAGCTATCGATCCAGCGTAGAAAAAATTTAGACATTGATTCTTCCTGATCTAAAGCATTTCTTTTCTGTTTTTAATTTAGAAAATGCGCAATGAATTTTATGTGAAGATCTTAAAATTACGAATAAAATTTAAGATCTTCTTCATCAGTTATTTTCTATTTAGACTGTGTAGTTTTAACAAGTTTAGAAACATCATAACCATACTGTTTCGCAGTTTGCAGATAAGACTGGTATGTCGCTTCATCAAGTTGAGGGCTACGAGAAAGAATCCATAAATATTTATGGCTAGGGCCACCCACTAAAGCAACCTTATAGTCCTGATCTACTCTTAGAACCCAATAATCACCCTTGGTAAAAGGAATCCATCTGAGACCAGAAGGTAAAAAGCTCACCTTTAATTTACTGTTGCCTTCATTTTGCGGATAAGCCACACCTTCAGATGAAATCATTTCACCTTTTTTATTGGTACAGCTATTTAATACACCTACGGTTTTGTCCGCGTTAATAGAATAGTTTGCTGTTGTATTGGCTACACAATTACGCTGAAAAAACATAGGTAAATGCGCAATTTCATACCACTTACCTGCGTATTTATTAATATCAATAGACTCAACCGCGATAGGTTTCGTGTTGTTGTCTGCATACGTACTAAAAGGAAGCGCTACACTAACCATAGCAAGGCCAGTGCTCACAACAAGTGATTTAAATGATAATTTCACAATGATCCTCCTATATTTATTTAATATGCTTAACCATACTCCAGAGTGCTGTGAACAAAGTGTGAATTTTAAAAATTAATGAGCGCTATTAAGTATTTAATTTAATATTTTTGAAGTGTCTAGAACTGGAAAATCAAGCTCAAAGCACACACCTTCAACCGTGTTATAAACGCGGTAAAGACCCTCATGTAAATCCATAATTGAAGCGACAATTGATAACCCTAATCCACCTGTCTGGTTCTCATCACTTCGACTTGAGTGGCATTGGTAGAATCTTTCAAAAAGATGCTCAAGTTGATGTTCAGCAATTGAAATACCACTGGTTATCACACTTAGGCTCACCACTTTCTTGTGATCAAGTGTCTTATATTTACTTTTAATAAAAATAGTTCGCTTATTCCCACCATGAACCAGTGCATTTAAAATCAAGTTATAAACTGCTCTTTGAAATAGCTCAGGATCTGCAAATAACTTTTGGGCTTCTAAATTTAAACTAAAATGGCAGTCTTGTTCCTCGGCTTGATATTCAAAAATTTGGCATAGGTTATCTATAACGTCTTGGATATTTATATCTTGTTTGTTTACAAGAACCATTCTCTGATCGGCTCTTGCCAAGAAAAGCATGCTATCAATCATGCGTTTTAATCTGTGGTAGTCATCTAAATGAGACACCAGCAAATCTTCATATTGCTCAATCGAACGTTCACCAGTTAAAGCAATCTCGGTTTGCCCAATCAAATTATTTAAAGGCGTACGGAACTCATGAGCGATATCTTCAGAAAAACGGTTGAGCTGCATATAGCCTTTTTCAATACGCTCAAGCATGTGGTTTATATCTTTTGAAAGCAGCTCAACTTCTAAAGGAGAATTTGAGAGATTTAACCGTTTCTGTAGCTGGTTTACGTTAATAGAGTGAGTTTGCTTGCGAAGCTGTTGTAGCGACCGTAAACCTAAATGGCACGCTAAAATGCAAAGCACAAAGATCGCAAACACGCCCCCGACCACATACATCAAGAGACTTTCTTGAAAAGGTAAAAGAATATTGATGCGTTCCGACCACTGTTTACCTGCAATGAGCAAATAAGGCTCTTGATTAATCGTTATGGTTTTCCAAGCAATTCGGGTTGGATATGGGTTATTGGCTAAATCTTGAAATTGAAGAGTGTTTTTTTCTGTAAACTCAGGTAACTGAATATGAAGCGGATTGATATTAATTAAAGCTTTATCTTTATGGATGAGCAGAAACAAGTTGTCTTGATTGCCAAGCATGTTTTGATACAGCTTAGGCCGCGCAATAATTTGCTCTACATTTTCGCTGTCTTGTAGCAAAATTTCCAAACGGTTAATTCGCTCTGCTAAAGCTTTATCTTGCTGCTTTAATAAAATCTGGTTAATACCTAAATAGGTCATAAAGCCGACGGAACATAAAATTAAGGCAGAACAAAGCGTGACCAGTAATGTAATACGGACTTCAAGCGAACGTAGTAATTTAAAGTTCATAAGCTAACCGAAATTTTATAGCCCAAGCCACGTATGGTATGAATGAGTTTTAACTCATAGGCTTCATCAATTTTGCTTCGTAAACGGCGTACCGCGACGTCAATAAAGTTGGTATCGGTGTCAAAGTTAATATTCCAAACCTCGGAACCAATTTGTCTGCGCGTCACGATTTGCTCTTTGTTGAGCAACAGGTAACGCAACAAATTAAATTCGGTCTTACTCAGCTCAATTAACTTGCCACTACGCCATACTTTATGACTAACCAAATCCATTTTTAAATCGCTAATAGACAGCTCGTTTTCTTGCAGATATTGCTGTCGTCTTAACAAACTTTTAATGCGTGCCAACAGTTCAATATAGGAAAAAGGCTTAGCCAGATAATCATCTGCACCTAACTCTAACCCTTTCACTCTATCCATCACCTGATCTTTTGCCGTTAAGAAAATCACCGGAATTTTTGAAAACTGGCGTAGGACCTGTAATACGCTCCAGCCGTCTATGTCAGGCAACATCACATCAAGAATAAGCAAATCATATTGATCCCTTTTTAGCATTTCCAAACCTTGAAGCCCTAAGTGAACACACTCTGCTTGATAGCCGGATTCTTTTAATCCTTTGACCAAATAAGTGGCGATCTTGATCTCATCTTCAATAATAAGGATACGCATTTTTTAGAGACTCATTTGAAAGATGACAACTTTGTAATGTGATTGTCATGCTTGAAATTAAGCAATTTGTTTAAGATTTTCAAAGCAACATAGAGGCAATCAACATGAAAAAATTGAACTGGCTGATGTTAACAGCCGTGCTATTTGGTAATAGTACTTTTGCACAGCCCCCTGCTTTGAATCAAGTTTATTCGTTAGATCTAAAAACTGCCCACCTGTTAGCTGACAGTGCTAAAGAGGCATGCAAAAAATTAAATCAAAACATTGCGGTTGTTGTTGTAGATCGCGGCGGTAATCCTTTAACTGCCGAACGGCATGAGCTGGTGGGGCCACATAATTTAATGGCTGCCGAGAAAAAAGCCTATACCGCGTTATCTACCAAAACATCGACCTTAGTTTTAAGCCAAAACAGTAACCAAAACCCCGATGCAAAAAATTTAACCACCATAGCGAATTTACTTTTGTTAGGCGGTGGCGTACCTGTCCGTTTTGAGAACCAAGTAATCGGAGCAATTGGCGTTGCGGGTGCTGGCGGTGCACAAAATGACAATCAATGCGCAAGCAAAGCCATTGAAACCGTTTTTAATTCATAAGGAGTTAGTTCAACATGGCAAAATCATTTATTGCTTTATCTTCGTTATTTATAGCTTCGGCTACATTTGCACAAACTAATCCGCTGAGTGTGCATGTGTTAAATTTAGAAACGGGTTTACCCTCTTCTCAGGTTGAAGTCGTTTTAGAAAAAAACACCAATAATCAGTGGGTAAAACTCAACCAGCAAGTGACTGATTCAAATGGCCGTATTACTGCACTCTATCCAGAAAATAAAAAACTAGAGCAAGGGGTTTATAAAGTTACCTTTAAAACTGAAGACTGGTTTAAAAAGAACAAACAGCAAACGTTCTTTAGTGAAGTACCTGTGATTTTTAAAGTGGACGGCAGCGTAAACCACTACCATATTCCGTTACTGCTCAGCCCTTACGGTTACTCAACCTACAGAGGCAACTAAAATAAAAAAGCCTTTATCTGTTTTTAGACAGATAAAGGCTTGTGTTAGCAAATTTTACTACGAACAAACACCATTCGTGATCACTACTTTTTTGTTTGAATCTAATGCCACAATTGAAGAAGAAACCGAATTAATAATCTGGCCCATCGCCTCACTTGAAGCACTTACAATTGCATCCATTTTCTTAGCTTTCTGATCAATTGACTGTTTAAACGCAATTCGACAATTGAGCTGAGATCCTGCATTGGTAATGACTTTTGGATTAGATGACTCTAATTGAGTTGGGGGTATTTGACGCTTCACGACCCAAGACACCGCAATATTAATATAACTTTTATCAACAATATCAAAATGAGAAAAGTCTGTAGAAACTCGATATAAAGGCTGATTGTTTCCAGCAAGCCCACTGCTATAACTGTCAATTGCGCCTAATTTTTGCTGTAAACCTGCCGATAGTGTATCGCGTAATTGTGTACTCATAGTCGACGTCCAGCGCTCATTGTTTAACACCGTAGACTTGCCACTACTGTCTTGTAGCACCAAAGGCGCACGGTCTAAACGGTCTGGAAGACCAACCGGTAGAACTTCAATAACTCGAATACTTGAACTAACTGCCGGAGTTATTTTAGGACTAATCGTATAGTAGTTCGGCGTTGGTGAACTCGAACAGGCCGTCATAGCAACTGCCATAAAAAACAGGCCGCTCCCAAGCAGCCATTTGGCTGCTTTAGGATGTTGAAAAGATAGAGTATTTTTATTTTTCATCATCGGCCTCTGGTGTCTTACCACGAATAATTGATTCAGGATGTTGCTCAATATAATCTGCCATGAGCTGTAATGAAGCTGCTGCACGTGTCATTTGCTGCAATGCTTTACGTACGTCTTGTTGTAACGGCGCATCGCTCGACAAAATAGACTCGGACGATCTTACAGTTTTACGAACATCGTCTAAGGTTGCTTGTAAACCAGGTGCAACTTTACCATCTAACTGTTTAACCAGCTTGTCGGTAGACTCAATAGCTGTATTCATATTCTTAAGCGTTTTACGAACATCTTGCCCAATTTCAACTAATGGGAATTTAGTTAACTTATCGGCAATTTGAGAAACCTGTGCCTGTAAGCCACTCAACTCTGTTGGAGTGGTTGGAATCACCACACGGTTATCACTCAAAATTTGTAAGCTAGCTGGTTTCGCTTTAGGGAACTTATCTAAGGCAATATAGTTTTGGCCTGTTAAGAGGTTGCCCGTTCTCATCTGCGCACGCCATCCATGCTCAACAAAATCTTTGAAAATGTTGCTATTTGGATTGAGTGCCTGTCCATTTTCAACACGTGACGGATAAATGACCGCCTCAACGCGCATACGAATTTGCTTATAGTTATTATAGAACTCCGCATTAATCGATTTAACATTACCAATTTCAATACCCATGAAATCAATTGGCGCACCAGCAGCTAAACCGCGAAGTGAATGATCGAAGTACATAATCACGCCACGTGGCTGACCATCTGGTTCTTTGAGCGCATCGGATTTTGAGTCCCAAAGATTAAAGCTGCTCTTATTGGCCGCTACAGTCGCATTTGAGTTTTCAGGGAAACCAAAAGCAATACCGCCAGCAACAATACTCGCAAGCGACTGAGTATCTAAATTAAAGCCTGAAGCATTCAAACTCACATCAATACCACTTGCTTGCCAAAAGCGTGCATCTGTAGTCACAAACTTATCGTATGGTGCACGAATAAAAGTCTGAAGCTGCACACTTTTACCGTCATCAGCTAGCTTATAAGCAGTAATTTGTCCGACGTTAATTCGACGGTAATAAATCGGCGAGCCGATATCTAAAGATCCCAAATCCTCAGCTTTCAAAAAGAATTCTTTACCCGGTACATCGGAAGTAATCACTGGTGGTATTTCTAAACCTGTAAATTCAAGTTTTTTCTCGGGTGACTTACCGCCATCTACTTCAATATATGAACCTGACAATAAGGTGTCTATGCCTGAAACGCCACCTGTCCCAATACGTGGTCGTACTACCCAAAAACGTGAATCTTGCGCGGCAAAGTTGCTGGCATTTTTACGTAAATCAATTCGCGCAATAATATGTGAGCGGTCATCGGCCAGATCAATTTGCCGTACAACACCAATATCAACCTGCTTATAGCGCACAGTTGTTTTACCTGCAACTAAGCCTTCTGCTGTACGAAAAGATACTTCAATTGTTGGCCCATTAGAGAGCAACGCTTTCACTGCGAGTGAAAGTGCAATTAAAAGTGCAACCAATGGAACTATCCAAATTAATAGAGGTTTCCACCGATTTTTCTTTTCTTGCGGTTCTGGTAAATCATTCATGTTTTCCAGTTCAACATCAGTCTCATGATGATCTGATGTACCGCCGTTTGTTTTGTTTTCAGACATACTCATTTTTCTTTTATTGACTGGGATTAATGGGATCATTATTCAAGGACGAATGCTCTGCCTGAATAACTGTGGTTTTTTCCGAAGAAAAATCATTGGGTTTATTGGTATTTTGGGATGCGTAAAAATTATCCCAAATAATACGTGGGTCAAAACTTAAAGATGCAAACATGGTTAAGACTACAACTGCACCAAACGCAATTGAACCTGGCCCTGCCAAAATAGTCGCAAGCGATTGAATCTGAATAAGTGCAGTTAATAAAGCGACCACAAAGACGTCAATCATAGACCAACGTCCGACAAACTCTACAATTCGGTAAAGTTTGATACATTGCTCTGGTGAAAATTTCCAAGCTGCCGATGACTGTATATATACAACCAATAATAGGAAATACAAAATAAATAGCTTAAGCATCGGAATAAAAATACTGGCCATGAAAATGACCACCGACACTAAATAGTCTCCATTTTGCCAAAAATAAATCACACCACTCATGATGGTATCTTTCTGGCTGCCTAAAAGTGAGTCGGTTATTGTCATCGGCAGTACGTTAGCCGGTATATACAAAATAGTCGCAGCAACAACTAGGGCAAAGGTACGGTTTAAACTTCCCTGTTTGCGCTCATGCAGTACACTACGACATCTAACGCAGCGTAAAACTTTATTCTTTTTAGCAGCGACTACTTTATCTACTTTTGATGAGTTTAATAACCCACAGCAGTGACACAATATCAGCGATAGATCTTTGGCTCGTGGATATTGCTTTAGAACCATGTCTGTATTTTCGGCCTTGAGTGCAGTCACTTTTTTTATCGTTTTCATAGTGGTGACCTATCAATTTCGTTCCATATATCGCTCACCTTTATGGACGTAATATAAACCATCAATAGGCTCAAAACCGCAAATGCCCACAAGGCAATTTCTGGAATAACAAGCACCATACCCATTAACTTTACAAGGGTGACCAAAATTCCAATCAGGAATACCTCAACCATTCCCCAGACTCTCATAAAATAAAGCGTTCGTAAGACAACTACTAAAAATTTTGGTCGTCTTTTAAATATACTGACCGTACCCAGTACATAGGCCATTAATAACAAATATGAAAGTGGCACAATAAACGTGGTAATTAAAATTAAGACACCGACAAAAGCTCGATCATAATGAAACATGACCCATACGGCACCCAATAAAGTGGTTTCAGATATATTCCCTTGCAATTCAATCTTTACAATCGGAAAGCTATTGGCAATAACAAATACGATTAAGGCCGTTAAAATAAGGGCCAATAAAGTCGTAAATGGCTTAGTATGCCGATAAAGCTCTGCACCACAGCAAACACAATAAGCTCTTTTTCCATAAGCAAGCGGAACTCTACGATAGACGGTATCGCACTCCTCGCAACCTGCTAATTCTTTAAGCTTCATAGGCATACTCTAAGGGCTATTCTTTAACTGTTTTACACAAACTCTTTTATTACTAAGTTAAATTAAAATATAAAGCAATCTAAAAACTATACTGGGCAATACAAATTTGACAATAAAAAATTACCGCAGATGCTGTTCAATATATTGTTGAAACTGCTGAATAATATGTACTGATTGTGTGGTGGAATTGAAATAAAGACCAAAGTTTAAAGTCTCCAGTTCAGGCAGTACATCAGTTTCTATGGTCTGAATATCTAGTGGAATTTGAAAACATGATCTTAGACTAATGCCAATCCCCGCCCTTATAGCAGGCCATAGTCCTTGGACTGAGTTACACTCATAAGCAATATGCCAAGCAATACCCTTTTGCTCAAGTACCTCAATAGCCATTTGTCTTAAAATACAAGGTTGTTGTAATACCACAAGTGGTATGGAGGCTCTATTTTCAATGATTTGCAAGATATGGGGATGAGGACAGAATAACCATTTTGTCTCTACACTTTTAAGCTCATGAAAGTTTTCAATTACTGGTTTTTGCTGCCATATAAGTGCTAAATCAAGCTCTTGCTTTTGTACTTTATCAATCAAGTTAAGGTTGCGGTCAACCCGAATTTGAAACTGTACGTTTGGATGCTGCAACATAAACTGAGCGATAAGTTGCTGTAAGGTTCCTTCAGCAAAATCTTCTTGTAAACCAAAACGAATGACTCCACTCGCTTGAGTCTGATGCAGCTTTAAAAGCACAGTATCGTTCAAAGCCAACATGTTTTTTGCATGGCTCAACAATAATTCACCACTTGGGGTTAATTCTAATAGCCGCCCCTGTTTTCTAAGAAGCTGGCAACTTGTTTGTTGCTCTAGCTTTTTTAATTGCGCACTAATTGCGGCTGGTGAACGACATAAGTGTTGTGCTGCTAGCTGATAACTCCCTAGCTCGATTCCTTTAACGAATGCACGTAAGGCATCTAAATCAAGATTGGTTGGGGGTTTAGTATAATCATTCATAAAAACCGAATTATTAGTTAGAAAAGTTTTGATTTTTTTAACTATATCAAACTGCCATATTAGCAACAACAGCATCAATGTTGAGTTCTAAAATGTTCAGAAAAATTGATATTCATAATTTGGAAATGATTTCGCCCAAACTTTATGAGTTCGGCAAAGACTATTTATTTGCGGATATCTGGCAAAGACAGATGCTTGATACTCAAACACGTTGTTTTATTACGATCACTGCGCTTGTTTTACAAGGGCGTTATTCGCAGCTTGAATGGCATATAAAAAATGCCTTAACTGAAGGCATCACAAAAGAACAAATTATTGAAGCCATTACCCATATTGCTTTTTATGCAGGCTTACCTACGGCCATTTCAGCACTAGAACATATGCCAGAGGAGATATGGTCATGCCCATGATTCGCTTTACAACCAGTTATGCATATACAGATCATGAAAAAGCTCAGATATCGAAAATTGTGCAGACTTGTATGGAAAGTTATTTTGATACTCCCCCAAATGATTGCTTTCATTTCTTTGAGCACTTGGCTCAAGGCAATATATATGTTGATCCTGATTACTGGGTGGAATCTTCCCGCACTGAAAAATTCATGCTACTATACATCACTTCTGGTAAAGCCAGAACAGCTCAGCAAAAATCAGATTTAATGCAGCATGTAACAGCACAGCTCCATCAAAAATTTAAGATTCCAGAGCAAGATATCATGTTTGTGATTGTGCAAAATAGCCCAGAAGATTGGTGCTTTGGTCATGCGCATCGAGCAGATATTTACTTAAAAATGTTAGCTTCGAAACAGTAATTTCAAAGTTTTAAATCGCTATAAACCACTATTTTAACGTAATAAATATTTTTAAATATCAAGCTTCCATAACACGAAGCTTTTTATTTAAAAATGAAAAACCCTCAAGTTGAGTTTATATTGCTTCTTTAAAATAAGTCTTATTATGAAGATTTATTTAAATGTATTCCAAATATATTGAAATTTAAATTATGCTATCTAGTTAACAGAAACTCATTTTTAAGTAGATTATTTTTTAATTTGAATAAAAACCATTACTTAAACGACAGCAAAAAATATTAAATCACCATATATCAATAAATTACAAAAAACATATGCAAAAAAATTAATTCAAAGACAATTTTATTTCATAAAATATTCTTTATATTATTGTAAAAAATTTTTACCTTACATTCAAAACCAAAGCTGATTTAATCACTCAGAATTAGTGACATACATACATCACAAGCACTTTAAACGACTTATTTTCTATAACTAAACTTAAGAAAATCATTAGACTTGAAGGTTTGCTTAAGTAATTTTCATATAGTATTTTAAAAATGAAAAATAAATAAATTTATATATTAAAGATAGATCTAATAATAAAAGTGAGATCAAAATGATTGAATGGTTACAAGGTGTTTTAAAACATAGCCCCGAAATATTATTGTTCTTATCACTCGCAATTGGCTTCTGGATTGGACAGTTCCAGTTTGGAAAATTTCAGTTTGGTGGAGTCGCAGGCTCCCTACTTGTAGCAGTCGTTCTAAGTCTTATTGGTGTACCTGTTGATAACGGCGTTAAAGCAATTTTATTTGCGCTCTTCATTTACGCGGTAGGCTTTGAAAGTGGACCCCAGTTTTTTAAATCACTTGGTCCACAGTCTATAAAAGAAATTCTTTTAGCCGTATTTATGGCAGTGTGTGGTTTAGTCACCGTTTTAGTCATGGCTAAAATTTTCCATCTCGATAAAGGCTTGGCTGCCGGACTCGCTGCTGGTGGCATGACTCAATCTGCGATTATTGGTACTGCCGGAGATGCCATTTCTAGACTCGATCTGCCTCTGGCTGAGATTCAAAGACTTCAAGCAAATGTCGCGATTGGCTATGCGGTGACTTACATTTTCGGTTCTTTGGGCGCAATCATTGTATGTGTAAATATCTTGCCTAAATTTATGGGTAAAGAAATTCACGACGATGCTCTAAAAGCTCAAAGTGAACGACTTAAAGGTGCTTTTGAACTCGCACCGGGTCAAGAACTGGCAATGCCGGAAATTGTTGGACGTATTTATAAAGTTAAACAAGCCAATGGGCACACTATTGCGGAACTTGAAGCAAAAGAAGCAAGCATTACGATTGAACGGTTAAAACGTAAAGATCAGTTTATTGATGTTGCTCCTGAACTAACCTTACAAACAGACGATGTGGTATTGCTGGTCGGTCGCCGTGCCAGTGTCGTTTCCGTAGCCGAGCAAATCGGGCCCGAATTGCAATCATCGCAGGGTATGGAAATGATTATGGATACCAGCGATGTCATCTTAAGAAATTCCAAATACATTAACCGCACCTTAGGTGATATTAAGGCCAATACTCCAGCCTATTTGAAGCACGGTATTTATGTACTTGCGATTAAACGTAACGATGAAACTCAACCTTTAAGTGACGATACCGTTTTAAAACAAGGTGATGTCGTTACTGTCTATGGTACAAAAAGTGACCTCGACCGTTTAGTGAAAGAAGCTGGCAAAGCCTTACCTGAAAGCCTAAAGACAGACTGGATTTTTCATGGTGCAGGTCTTGTCGTTGGTTTAGTGATTGGTCTTTTTGTGATTCGTTTAGGCGATGTGCCATTAACGCTTGGCGCTGGCGGTGGTGCTTTACTGTCGGGTCTTCTATTTGGTTGGATTCGTAGTAGAAATCAGGTGCATGGCAATATGCCGTTAGCGGCTTCACAGCTTCTTAAAGACTTAGGGTTGGCGGGCTTTGTTGCAGCGGTTGGCTTACAATCAGGTTTACAGGCCATTCAAACCATTAAAGAAAGTGGTCTTTCACTCTTTATGATTGGAGTAGTTGTAACACTGGTTCCGTTGCTGCTTTCTATGCTGTTTGCTCGTTATGTTCTGCGTTATAGCAACGTTGCGGTAATGGCTGGAGCGCTATCTGGTTCACGCAGTGCAAACCCTGCTTTTGGTGCCATCTTAGACAAAGCAGGCAACTCAATTCCGACTGTTCCTTTCGCAATCACCTATGCCCTTGCAAATGTGTTCTTGACCTTACTCGGACCACTAATCGTAGGTTTAGCCTGATTTTATACATTGAATTAGAAATTTTATTCATCTCACTATAATTAAGGAGACGTCCCATGGGGAAAGTCGATTATTCTAAATACGCAAAACTCAGTCCATTTGAACTGAAAGATAATTTAATAGAATTAGCTCAAAGCCGAACTGACCGCATGATGTTAAATGCTGGCCGAGGCAATCCGAACTTTCTTGCGACTATCCCACGCCGAGCATTCTTTCAACTAGGTCTGTTTTCGGCAACCGAATCCGAGTTTTCGTTTTCTTATATGCCAGAAGGTCTAGGCGGCTTCCCTCGCCCTGTTGGACTCCAGTCACGTTTTGACAACTTCATTTTGGAAAACCGCGATAAACCGGGCGTTGTCTTTTTAGGTAAAGCCGTATCTTATGTACGCGACCAATTAGGCTTAGATCCAGATCTTTTTTTACTTGAAATGGTTGAAGGTATTCTGGGCTGTAACTATCCCGTACCAGACCGTATGCTCCGAGTAAGTGAAACGATTATTAAAGAGTACGTCTTACGAGAAATGGGCGTACAAGGTATGCAAAAAAGAGACTTAGATTTGTTTGCTGTTGAAGGCGGAACAGCCGCAATGGCCTATATTTTTAACTCATTAAAAGAAAATAAAATTATTAAAAATGGCGACCGCATTGCGATTGGCAGTCCTATTTTTACGCCATATCTGGAAATTCCGAAACTTAATGACTACCAACTTGAAGAAGTGCTCATTGAGGCAGACCCTAAACTCGGTTGGCAATATCCAGAATCGGAGCTTAGAAAGTTAGAAGATCCGTCTATTAAAGCATTCTTCTTAGTCAACCCAAGTAACCCGCCATCGGTAAAAATGAGTGATGAAGGTCTTGCGATTTTGGCGGATATTGTCAAAAAACGCCCCGATCTGATTATTTTGACCGATGACGTTTACGGTACTTTTGCCGATAACTTCAAATCACTTTTTGCGATCTGTCCTGATAACACCATTTTGGTTTACTCATTCTCTAAATACTTTGGTGCGACTGGTTGGCGACTTGGTGTCATTGCACTTTCAAATAACAATGTGCTTGATAAACAAATTGCGAACTTATCGAAAAAAGAGAAGAAAGAGCTTGAAGAGCGATATTCATCTTTAACTACAGACCCATCAAGTATTAAGTTTATTGACCGTTTAGTTGCAGACAGCCGTAATGTTGCTCTAAACCATACTGCGGGCCTGTCTACCCCACAACAAGTGCAAATGGTTTTATTTGCATTGTTTAATATGATGGACTCACGCCAAAGCTATAAAAAAGCGGTCAAATCTGTTGTACGTGAACGCGATGCAGCACTGTATCGACAACTTGGTGTTGATGTTCCAACAGATCCAAATGCGGTGGACTACTACACTCTTGTTAACCTTGAAAACACCTCACGCACTCTCTATGGTGATGAGTTTGCCGACTGGGTAATGAAAAATAAAAATCCGACCGAGCTTTTATTTAGAGTAGCCGATGAAACAGGTGTGGTTTTATTACCGGGTTCTGGTTTCGGTGTACAGCACCCTTCTGCCCGTGCGTCATTGGCTAACCTTAATGAATACCAATATGCTGCTATTGGTGACTCTTTAAGACGCTTCGCAGATGAAGCTTATGCCGAGTATTTAAAAACCAAAAAAGGAAAATAAGTACATATAAAAAGTGAGGCTCTAGCAGCCTCACTTTTTTACGACCTATCTATTCATTGTTTATTTAGGTTTTACAGATAGTCACTCCACCATCGGCGAGTACAGCACTGCCTGTAATAAAGCTTGCATCATCACTCACTAAAAAGAGCGCCACTTTTGCAATTTCATCGGGTTCTGCTAAACGTTTCATCGCATGTATGCTTTTTACAAACTCTAGAACTTCTGGCGAAGAAGCGGCCTCTTGACCCATTGAAGTATTTGTTCCACCGGGTAAAAGTGCATTTACTCGAATGCCTGAGGTTGCATATTCTGCTGCCATTACTTTGGTTAGACCAATGAGTCCTGCTTTGCTTGCAGCATAAGCCGCCATTTGAGGAAACCCGATATGATGCCCCACAAAAGATGAGGTAAACAGGATTGAGCCATATTCCTGCTTTAACATGACTTTAAGCTGCTCTCTAGCCGACTGAAACGCACTGGTTAAATTATTCTGAAGGACATAATTCCAATTTTCATCGGTTGTGTCGTGAGTCAGTTGATATTCTCCCAACAGGCCTGCGTTATTAAATGCAATATCTAACCTGCCATAATATTGCGTAGCCATATCAATTGCTCTTTGCATGGTTGTAGGGTCATTAAGATCCCCTGCAATAAAATGCGCAACGACTCCGTCTCGATTCAAATTATCGCAAAGCTCTTTTAAAACACGCTCACGGCGTGCAACCAGAATAACTTTCGCCCCTTCGGCTACAAATAGCGATGCGGCACTTAAACCTATACCTGAACTTGCACCCGTAATAATAGCCACTTTGTCTTTTAATCTGCTCATACTCACAATTCCATCTTGATTAAATTGATGGATATATTTTGAGTAACCCGAAGAAAATAGACTCTCTGATTCTTGCTGTTTTGAAAAAATTACCTATATAAAACAGCCTACTAAAACAATTTTAGTTTCGTGCCAGTTCTGCTTCTTTCTCTAATAATGCACGTTTACGCTCCACGCCCCAACGATACCCAGAAATAAAACCATCATTTCGAACAACACGATGACATGGAATAGCAACAGCTAACATGTTTGCTGCACACGCCCCTGCAACAGCCCGAACCGCTTTAGGTGAACCTATCTTTTGGGCTATATCGGAATAACTTGCTGTCTGCCCCGCAGGAATTTCTTTCAAGGCTTGCCATACTCTTTGTTGAAATGCAGTCCCTTGAATATCTAGTGGTAAATCTAATCCGATTTGTGGCGCTTCAATAAACCCGACAATATGCGCAATCAGTTGCTCAAACTCATCATCACAGCCAATTAAATCGGCTTCAGGAAATTTATCTTGCAAATCATTTAAAAGCTTTTCAGGGTCATCACCTAGCAAAATTGCACAAATGCCTTTCTGACTTTGAGCAACTAAAATGTCTCCTAAAGAGCACGCTCCTATGGCGAAAAAAATACGTACACCCTTACCGCCAGATTTCCATTCTTTCGCTGTCATACCTAATAGCGAATTTGAATTTTCATAGAACTGACTATTTGAATTAAAACCTGCATTAAATATTGCATCAGTCACACTAATATTTTCGTCTAGGTTGTCTCTTAGCTTTTTACTTTTATGGGCATCGGCATAGCCTTTAGGTGTTAGGCCTGTAATTTGCTTAAAAACTCGGTGAAAATGATATGCGCTCATTCCTACATGATCTGCCACATCTGATAAAGACAAGTTTTCTTCATGTAGTTCGATGTATCTACAAGCTTTCTCGATTTTCTCTACAAGCTTTGGATCGTGTGCATTTGAGAGTCTGTTTTGTATTTTTTGGCTTGCTCGATAACCATTTTTCTCGGCTTGCGCGACGCTCTCAAAGAAAACTACATTTTCTTTTTTAGGCAGTCTTTTGGTACTTGATGGCAGACAGTACATACCTGAGGTTTTCACGCCATAAACAAAATATGCATCAGCTTCTGCATTACGATCAACAATTGCTTGCCATCTATCTTCGTCTGTTATCCACTGATTTTTCATTTTGCTCACCTCAATTGCAATTTAATATTTAATGACTTATTTTCGCAACTTTGTTGATAAGCAAAACTCTTCGTATTGCTATTTTAATCTTTTCAACGCAAAAACATTCCAATGCAACTTTACTCCGAGCACACCCAATAAAATTAAAGCTGCACCTAAAATTTGAGTATGGGTCAGCACATGATCAAAGAAAAAATAATCAATTACTATGGTCGATATAGGATAGATAAAAGATAATATCGCAATGTTATTTAAAGGTATTTTCTTAATTGCCGAGTACATCAAATAATAAAGAAATGCTGTGTGTAAAACCCCTAACACAAGTACAAACAGCCATTGTTGGCCTATCGGTGGATTTGCAAAAACCGATATAAACGGAGTCATAACAATGGCTCCACTTAAGGTTTGTATAAGCACAATTAATAAAGGCGGCGTGTTAGTTAGTTTTTTAGTCATTAGAACCGATATTGAGTACAGTGTAGTAGCAACTAAAACCAGCCCCAAACCGACTAACTGATTAGAGTTCACCGAGGCACTGCCCAAACCAATAATTACAATTAGCCCAGCAAAAGCAACTAGGGTCCATAGCACATCATTTTTATTTAGCTTTTCATGAAAGACCAAAGCCCCTAAAAATAAAATCACAAACGGGTTTACGTGATAAACAATCGTGGCTAAAGAGATAGAAGTTTTAGGAAAAGCAGCAAACAGCAGAACCCAGTTAAAAATAATAAGTAAGCCCGAAGTCACCATTAGAAATAGTTCTTTTTTGCCAAAATATACTTTTTTAAAATGACCATAAAACAAACAGATGGGTATTAAGCATAAGGCTGATATAAGGCAGCGGAAAAATACGATGTTAATTGGTGATTGACCTGATTTAATCACAAATAGGCCAATACTCCCTGAAAGCAGCATAGCTACGACCATTTCAAGTGTGCCGACTTTTGTTTTTAACTTGTGTTCATCCACAGCTTTCTCCAATAGTTTTATATCTTTAATTATTCGGCTCATTTATGTTTATCTAACTGAGTAGATTTTTTTAAGGTAAATCTTTTTAGTTTCAGATATATAAAATTTAAATTATTCAGTTATTTAATATAAAAAAATAATATATCTTACTCATTTAAACTTTAAGAAAAAAACAACTATTTAAGAATTTATCTGGAAAATAGAGACATACCGAACGATGTGCCAAATGAAGCAAAAATCTCTAAAATTTGATAAATCTTATTAAATTAAACATTAAATTTTTATAGATTAGATCATAATCCAAGATATGCGGTTAAATACATACAGTTCTGTCTTTCTTTTGTTTAAATTTCAACCATATCGACTAGTCTAACAGTCCCTCTATCAACTAAAATACCAAGCTTAATTCTTCAACAAAATGCAATAAGCCCTTATGAATGCACAAATAAAATTAAAAAAACCATCAAAACGAGAAATTATTCTAAGAACAGCAACTCAGCTCTTTATTCAGGAAAGTTATATTGCTGTCGGTATAGACCGAATTATTGCTGAATCTGATATTGCCAAAGCGACCTTTTATAAACATTTCCCATCTAAAGAAGAATTGGTGGCCGCTTGCCTACAGGAACTAAAACTTGATATCCAGATTGCGGTAGAAGAGCAAATATCTGCACGATCAGTTCCTTTAGAAAAATTAGAACAACTCTATATGTGGTATATCAATTGGGTAAATCAAAATGGTGCCAGAGGGTGTCCATTTCATAAAGCACGAATGGATGTAGGAAGCTTATATCCAACTATTCATGTCGTGCTAGATGAATATCGAAATTGGTTATTTGACACTACCAGTTCTATTTTTAAAGAATTAGAAATAAAGGATCCTATAACGCTCACTCATTTATTCCTCTCTCTCCTCGATGGCTTGATTAATGCGTCTGTTTGCGAAGAAAATCCAATTGAACCAGAGAAAACGTGGAACTATATCAATACATTAATTGAGCTAGAGACAACCTAACTGGAAATCCAACCCTGTATTTTCTAAAGAATTGAATTTAAGTGAAAATTTAATCTCAGAAATATAAAATTTAATTTATTCAGTTATTTAATATGAAAATTAATTTTGACGTTAAATTTGTTTCTGGTTTAGTAGGTTCATTAAATATTCAAGTGATACCTATGGACCTCGATAGAAATGAAAATTGTATCGGCTCTATAGTTGTTGATGAAATTGCTTTTTCACTCGTTGAAAATTTATTTAACCGAGATAAAGAAAAGTTTTTTCATTGGGGAAATACTTTTATAGACTCTGAAAATATCAAAGAAATTATAAAAGATTTATATAAGCTTCATTCATTTATAAATCAGTTAGATAAATACGATAAGACGTTAAAGCTCATTTTCGAAAAAGAAACAAAATGGTTTGCAAATCACTTCAATTTTTTTAAACCACAAGCTCTCAACATGATCATAGAAATTACCAAATTTCTTGAGAGAGTCGAAAACAAATATGACGGCATTACCGTAATAGGTATTTAGCAACCCAAGCTCAATAGCTTGGGCAGCAATGAGTTGTTAGATTACCCTCATCAAATAGTAATCTAACAACTTAGTTTGTTCTTCAATTTTATCTGAAATTAAAAGCCTCAAAATTGCTCCATCTATCATAAATACCAACAACTCAGCTTCTGTATATGAAGCCATTTTTTTAGTTTCTGCTATAAGGCAGAAAATCTCATTTTTTAGCCAACGTCTATAACGCACAGCACTTTGGTAAGCATGAGGATAAAGTAATTTAGTTTCAAAAACCGCTTTAAACAGTAGGTAATAAGCGCTATTTAAGTCGGCATGTAAAAGATAAATTTGCCTGAGTTTATTAGTCAAAGTGGAATATTGGGTTATTTCTAGTACCTCTCTTACTTTTTCCATGAGCGTTTCTTTTTGCAGTAACAGGCATATTTCAATAAGGCCTGCTTTTGAGTGAAAATAGTTGTAAAGCGTACCTTTTGCAATTTTGGTTTCTTTAGCAATCAGGTCTACGCCTACATTATGGAACCCATGTATCGTCATGAGTTGAATGGTAGTTTGAATTACATGTAGTTTTTTGGAAGATGTTTCTAAATTTCGCATAGTTTTACCGCTTAAAATAATTTTTTGTTGTATAAAAAAAGAGATATAAATACCTTCACTCTTAAAATGAGTGCTAAATACAGGCATAAGAAAGCCGCACAATAATGGTGTGCTCGCCTATCTCGGTTTTATTGTGGCTATGATTTTTGGTCGTAACGATTCTTAAGGCGTAGAAAACCTAGAGTCGATTAAACCGTTTTATAGACTTCTTAAGCGGTATGGGCAGAGAGAATTTGGCAAAGGCCAATGAAGAAGAATTAGTACGCATGTGCGAACTCCTTTGGGTAATAAAGAAGTTTCACCATATTACTGTCAAATAATGGTGGCGAAACGAGAGAAGGTTGACAGACTGATACCCAAAAGATCAGCACACCCGAAGGTGTCCCCCTCCCGTTCCGCCGCAGAGGGGGCACGCAGGGATGCCCACAAAAAAGAAATTCTTTTTCGTGTGCTTTGGGTATCCGACCTGTCAAAGTCGGCTGGCAATGTAGGCCAGCAGGCAAAGAATAGTGCTCTACCCTATTACAGTCAAGCATACAAAATGACATTTGTTTTAATTTAGAGCATTAAAAAAGTAAGCTAAATAATTAAAATTTATTGTTAAATTGGGGTTTATAAAGTGATGATCTGTACGGGAATCTATAAACTACCAGCAAGGAGATACTCAGTCTAAAATTTAAACAATATAAAATAGATCATTTAAAGCCAGATTAGATAACACCTTATTGTTATCTTTGAAAGTTAGTGTATTAACAAATATGATTTCTTTATTAATTACCGAATATAGAGGGGATCTTCTTCAACAAAAAAGATCTCACCCGAAGAAGGTAAAATCCATTGATAAGTTCCTTCTATTTTCTTCATTTTTTCTTTAAAACTATTATATATCGCTATAAGGTTATGTTTTTCATCATATTCTCCTATATAACCATGATCCTTTTCTTCATGAAACTCTCTAAACATTTTATGCACTTTAACAGCTCTACGTTCCATAACCGTTCTCCTTTTTTATTATCAATAAAATTATTATGATCTCTTTTTATTTTAAATTCAAAAAAAGCTCTAAGATACATTACAGAAATACCACTTAAATATTTATTATAAATCTAATATTTATCAAACCTAAATTTTTTCATGTCATATGGTATATCTAGCCTCACACTCCACAGGCTTAAGTTTTCACTAATTATAACCGCATCAACTTCAAAAGCATCCCTTTTATTAAAACCTTTTATTTTCAAAAAATCAGAAAAACTATGAGCATTTATTTTATTAAGATATCCTACTCTTAAAGTATCAATATATACTGCTATTTTATATGTTTCTTTTTCTAGACATATTACAGCATTTTTAAAAACAGTAACTCTATCACCATCTTGCTCACCTACTAAAGTTATTAATTCTTCCTGATATAAAGTTACAACTATTTCATGCTCAAAAAAATTTTTATTTTCAGTAAATATTTTTCCAGCTATTTTTATAGTTTTCTCAGGCAACTCTAAATAAACTTTTGAAAAAAAATTAATTAAAAAATAAGCACCAATAACTAAAAAAACAATTACTATAATAAAAAACATTTCAAAATATTCCTCTTAATCTTAGAAATTGGCAAAAAGAATAGAAACTCTTTCTACCAATTAATATTTTAAGAAAAAATAAATTTTATAATAATATTATTTTTTCTGATTTTTATCATTTTGATTTAATTTTTCTAAATCATTCTGATCAGGACTTTTAGGAACAAACTCTTTACCATCTTGCTGCTGCTGTTGTTGCTGTTTTGATTTTTCTTGATCATTTTTAACTTGGTCATGTTGAGACATTAGAGTCTCTCCTATTTAATGATGTGCAGATGATTATCTAGCACTTACTGACAATATTCCCTTTATACCAACTTAGATACTATACAAATGTATCTAAATGTCATCACCTTGTTTATTATTAAGATAATTAATAATTATATTTTTTCATTTTAATTTTCAACAATCTACAAAATTAATAAAATTTTAGATAAAAAACTCTAAATTAAAATTCTTATGGCTATATATTTTATTTTCTTTCGGCAGAAATACTTTTTATAAAACTCGCCAACCACATAATATACTCATGTTTGTTATCTAAACTAGGCAGTAGACTTAAATCTATTTTGACAACACGTTCTTTCATTGGTCTATTTAAGCAGTTTTCAAAATCAATATTACTATACATCAACCTTAATTGATGGATAGCAGCTTCTTTTTTTATCTCAACTAGTAGCTTATTAAGATAGTCGACTCTCCCCTTATTAGTCTGATTTTTAAAACTAATATTCCTATAAACACTTTCAGCAACATCAAAATATTTTTTTACTTCAGTATCCATATTATTTCTCATTTTTAAATTTAATCTAACTAAGTATGCATTATTTATCTAAAAATGTATCTTTAAGTTGTTCAAATATATTTACAAGTAAGTAGTTAAAGACTTTTACACTTCAAAAATTTCAACCTCATGTTTTATATCATTAAATAAATTAAAAACCCACACATTTAAATACATTTTCTAAAATTATTTATTTTCAAAACTCATAAAATAAAATATTAATTTATATGTTACATCCTGTATTTCATTAAAAAGTGTTTTTTCATATATATCAACACTCAAATTAATTTTTAGAAACATTATGTCGATAACTAACCTATTTTTAGAACATATCACTACATAGTGTTCTCACAACTACCGCAATGTAACTAAATTAAAGGGCTAGTATAAAGCTTCCTTACTACTATTATTAAAGAAGTTTAAAATGTCTGATTTTAAAGATTTTTCAAAAAAAGCAACTCAAGAGCAAAATAATTTCAACCCTAAATCAAACGCGGATAAAATTGAGAAACCTATTCAACCCACTGAAAATGACACTCCTTTACCAGAAAACAACGAGAAGGAAAATAAACATTAAAATTAATTAAATATACTCTTTATTTAATATAAAAGCCCTATTTAATATAGGGCTTTTATATTAAATATTTAAAAAAATTCATTGATTTATTATCATTTCTTTTCACTCATCTAAAATCTATCAACTATTTTTAAAAAAATAGAATTCAATATTTTTAAGTTAATATTTTATTTCTTTCAAATTTATTCAAAACAAATTATTATTTTTAGCAATATTTACTACTTATTCAATTTGGAAACTGAGTTAAATCCTTTAAGTTAAACTCTGGCTCTATATGTGTTTGGATCAGTAAAATCAGCTCTTCATTAACTTGTCTAATTAGCAGAGCCTGTAATCGACTATCTTCAATTTCATCAAGCAACCGAATAATAATATTTCTAAGCCATTCACACTCTAACTCCTTTTCAGCATTTTTTTGAGTTAGATATTTTAAAAGTTTATCTCTTTCAATTAATTGATCACTCATACCCATACCTACAACCTACTTTATTTTTTATATTACAATTCAAAAAAGAAAAAAGCATTAAGTTTTATGTATAGAGAAATTTCAAAAATTAAAATTATTAAAAACTAATTCTATATTAATTAACTTATTTTCCGACATGTACATTTAATTTAAATATTTTCAATATCTATTAAATATAATTCAATTTTCTTTTGAGCTTCAAAAAAGTCTATTTCTTTACTAATCCAAAATGAAAAAATTTGACCATTTAAATGAAAATACTCTTTAGTATATTCGGAAAAACAATCAGAATAGTGATTCTCTACTTTAAAAAAGCTTTGATTATCATATCTTTTTTGACCATTAAGTAGGCCACCAATACAAATATCCATTTTATACCAAAAATTATTTAAAATTGACTATAACACACATACGCTTATTGTTTTAAAAGAGTTGTTATTTTTGATAATTAAACGTTAACCAAAATATTTAAAAATTTGTTATATCTAGTTAATTTTAAAAGGAATAAAAATTTATAGCATATGATTTTTAATAAATTAACTATGAATAATATTAATTTTTTAAAATATTTCTTTTTAGAGAGTGTAAATCTCTATATGCTGTAATGAACCACTTATAGAAAATTATTCCAATGTCCCAGCAGACCCTGCTACAAGAGCTAAACGCTCGAATTGAATATTACTCTACAAGAACCGACTATCCCTTACATAGAATTTTGGTTGGCTACCGTGCCTATGCAAAACTCATGCTATGCTCATCTTTCTCAGATGAAGTCATGAACTCTGCACTTGATCCAAACAAACGAAAATATAAAAAGTTAAAAATCAAAGTCACCAAAGATGATAACCAACTCGATCTTGAATAATGAAAGCAAAATCTATCAATAGAACTTTGTCTCACCGAAAGGACGAATTTTAAATTGTCTGTGCAACCACATGTATTGTGTGGGCGCGATTCGGATCTGATTTTCAATAATTTTATTGACGTGCTCAGCATCATTTACTTCGCATTCACTTGGAAAGTTTTCAAGTTTAGGTGTGACTAGTCCATTGTATTGAGGATCTCTAATATCCCCAATAAAACAAATAATCAAAAATTAATTCAATCTTAGTAACTAGAATTAATTTAAATAGTATTTAAAGTCTAATTGACTGCTTTTGAATGTTTTTTTAAATTCGATGATATATCATTAATTTGATTACATGCTGTTACTGCATGCACTAATGGAGCTAGCTTGTTTAAAAGCTCAATCAAGCTCGGCATATTATATGCAACAAAATAATCGACATTTGCTCCTACTGGGCAATATTCAATTAAATATTTGGGCAGTCTTGAACCATTTTGTAATTCATATACTTCAATTGGATTTCCCAGTATTGAATCATCTATTTGATAAACTCCATATTTTCCAAAATATCCAAGTGCAATTATAGCTTTAGATATATCATGCTCATTAAATAAAGTGAGATAAGCGGCAAGAAAATTATGCTGTTGAATCCAACCCTTTTTAAAATGATATCCCCATATTTCGTTCATTACACACCTCACCAACTTAAAAAGTAATAGTGACCTATGCTATAAAAATTAACATACCTCACTGTAATATTCAGTTGTGAGAAAGTAATATCAGATTCCCTTCTTGATCAGTTCATAGCACATTAACTGTGAGAAAATCCTAAGTTTTGTTATTAGAATAAATAAAACTTTAAAAAGTCTTTTCTCTTTCAATCATATGTAAAACAAAAAAGCCAATTCTTTCGAATTAGCTTAATTACAACAGACCAGCTTTACTTGAAAATTGCTTTTTGATTTTGTTGTTCGCAACAATCTTCATCTTTTCTTTTTATAAGCTTAAATTAGCTGTTCATTATGACAAGATGATTAAAAAAAAATCGCCCGAAGGCGATTATTGAAAAATTGAACCTTTTATAACACTTTTACTTTCCCATCTTTTTTGTAAAAGCTTGAGAGTTAAAGTATTCGGTTATTTCTTCACCCTGATTTTCAGTTTTTTCATCTGGCAAAGCCACTGAATCAAACTCTAGTCTTAAACTAATAAACTCAGGAATAAACTTCTTAATTGGAGGTGGAGTTTTAGGTCCGCCTTCAGTAATTTTTTCAATAAATCCCGCCAACCATAAAACATACTCATTTTCATGATTGAAATGCGGAATTAGGCTTACATCTATTTTTACATTACACTCGTTAAGTGGTTTGCTAAATAGTTCATTAAAATCAATATAGTTGTACTTAAGTTTAAATACAGTCCCAACGATTTCTTTGCGGATAAATGTCATTAGATGATTAAGATTTTCAATGGTATCTTCTGTGAAGAGCTCACTGTCTTTAACTTTCCTATACACACTTTCTGCAATCATCAGATATTGAGGCATTAAAGTATCCTTATTTACTAAGTGGTATTTGGAGCGCTTTTTAGGTAAGTATGATTTATGTTATGTAACAACTTGTAAATATATGAAACATCATGTAAGCATTGTTTATTTTAAGTTAATATATATTTCCAATAATTTTATATTTCTGACATTATATTTATTAAAATTATTTTATATGAATAAAATCAATTAGTTAAATTTTATTTTTTTAATTTAATCATTTAATCGTAAATATAAATGATTCAAAAAAAAATCTAACTTTTTATAGTTTTTTTGGTCTTAGTAAAGCAAAACTAAGACTCAAACATTCTATCTAAAAATGAAAAAATTCATACATTTAATTAAAAGTGAAAACTATATCACATTTCAAACAAATTAGTATTTTGACTACATATTCCACTAAGCCTATAATTCTATTATGCTTGAATTAACAAATTGTTAAATATGTATGATGGAACAGCAAACTTTATTACAAGAACTGAATTCTCTCATTGAATACTATTCAAAAAGAACCGATTGCCCACCTACGCGAATACGCATCGGCTATAGAGCATATGCAAAACTCATGCAGTGCCCTCCCTTTGCGGATGAAGTAATGAACTCGGCACTAGATCCAAATAAACGTAAATATAAAAAGATAAAGATTAAAATTACCAAAGATGATGACCAATTAGAGCTTGAGTAGTTATTTCTTGCAAATATCTCAAATTAGTTTGTATCTACCTTAAAAATTTCGTTTTAAGATTTCTATTTCTTCGGCTGTAATATGAGTTAGTAGTATTGATGATAGCTCTTTATTAGAGTTCAAACCAAAATACAATTCTTCATTTTTAAAATAAAATATTGATTTTTCATAATTTAAAAAATTTAATACTAAGTAATCTAAGCCTATAACTAATTGTAGTTCACAACCAAAATCATCTTTAAATATGCTTGAATAATCCTCAGACATTATATTCCAATCTGAGACATCAAATTTAGGTAAAAAATTTTTCACAGGAAATGTAAATTCAAAATTACTGCTATTTTTCAATATATTACTATTGTTTATTGATACAAGAGTAATATGAATTACCTCGCCAGTGTTACTTAAACCTAGTTCAAATAAACAAGTTTTTCCATTTCCACATCGCCAGTATAGATCAGCTAATCTACTGTCAGTGAATTCAATAGAAAAAGGAATGTATGAATCGATGCTAGTCAAAATATGCTTAGGCAGTTGCTTATCAGACATAACTAACATACATCATCCCTATCGTTCTAAAGTTAAATCCTAAAATAATTATTTGATTGTAGACTAATTTTCAAGAAAAAAAGCCCATGAACTGAGCTTTTATCTTTTATACAAAACAGCTTTTAAAACTCGACTTGTACTGTAACCGTATCTTGATACGTTCCCGCTGGTGTGGT
The DNA here is from genome assembly GCF_000368065.1 of Acinetobacter seifertii. GTDB lineage: Bacteria > Pseudomonadota > Gammaproteobacteria > Pseudomonadales > Moraxellaceae > Acinetobacter > Acinetobacter seifertii. The sequence continues at coordinate 619,134 of NZ_KB851200.1, read as the reverse complement.
GTCTGCATTTTCATCTATAATTTTTGTGGTAAACACATAGCTCTGCTGCGTCACCCCGTTATGTACACCGGGATTAAGAGTCGCATTTAAACTCGACCAACGCTCGTTACCACTTCCCCATCGGTCATTCGATGAGTTTTTGAAAATATCGTATTTTAAATAAGTATTTCCCGTTTGTGACTTCATAGCACGCTGGTTACCATTTTGCGGAGAAAGTCCATTATTTAAACTTACATAATATGGTGTATTTACAGAGCAACGTATTCCCATAGATGACTGCACAGGCTCAAGCTTAGAAGCAAAAGCTGCCGTTCCAAAGTTTACGTCTTGCGTTAAAATTCGGCAGTCTGGAAGCACAGTAATGGAAAGTGAACCAAGCGAGTCCGCTCCACTTCCCCAGTTAAAACCAATTCCTAATGCCCCACGTCTAAACCCTGGGCTTTCAAAAAAGACCCCAATTCCAATAATTGCAACTGCCGGTACAGAATAGAACCATTTTACTTTCAATGGTGAGTCAGCCTGATACACACCCGGAGACACACTTTGCCCAGCAGGAAGGCGGATATAGAAAGGCAAATTGCCATCTGGCCCACTAAAAAGATTGACCAGCGTAAAGCTACTCATGTCTTTTTCTTGGCCTAAGCTAATGATTTCATTATTACTATCTAAAATAACAGCATTGAGTTTTTCTCCAGTTTGAGCATTGGTAAATGAATTCGACATTTGCTCAACCCGATATTTTAAATAAGTCATGTTCGCCAAAGCCAAGCTAAAACCCGTACATGACAAACCTGAATTAAACTGTGAAGAGTTTTCACCGTTTTCTGTTAAATAGATTGATGGAACCGAAATAGAGGATGAACCCGAAGCACTCACGCTACAAGCAGCATGAGTCAAATTTCCAGCCAGCATCAATCCAGAAAACATGCCTAAATGGCGAAGTAATTTTTTTGTTTTTATATTCATGGTAAAGATACCTCATGACACGTAACAGGCTTAACCACCACAATCTGTTGCTTGGCTTGTTCTACATCTACAGAAAAGTCTGCTTTACAAATGCTTTGATCCGAACGTTGAACCGTCACGGTGTTGTTCGGTTTTAAATTTTCTAAATAGACAATGCCATCCATTCCCACATAAGAAGACTCTTGGTCAGCTCTATGCACCACAGAACCAACAGGCATAGGTTTGCCGTCCGCTTGAGTTAAATAAACGTTGGCAGCAATAGACTGATGAACTGGGAACTTAATCACAACACCCGAGCCGCGTTTAGCAGCAATGCGTTGTTCAACTTGTGTGATGGTGAAGTTTGAAGGTAAGTCGATTGGGTCGACGCTGTATTTACCCGAATAATAAGGCGTCACCGATGGCACAAAAATATGGCCTTTTTTATTACTACGACCAATTAAACTGTTTTCGTATCTAACCAACACATCTGGTACTTGGTTGGTATCAATCAAGGCAAACGAATCACCTAAACGGTTTGAAGCAAATACTTCACCCGCCATATAAATAAGTGAACCTGATAGACCAAACCAGTAGTTATAGTCATGGTTTCCAGACATACCAAAGTCGGTATTGATATAACCATTACGGTAATTGATGCGTGCCTGATTTAAATCTTCACTATTTTCATTATAACGTCGGGTTAAATCGACACCGAAACCACCTTCAGACGGTACAGAACGGTTGAAATTAACATAGCCCGTATCGCCCTGTTTATTAAATGCATAACCCGAGTTTACAGTCGCGTTTCGTTGGAACAGTGGTATCGAAAGCTGGAATGCAGCACTCCACTCTTTTTCGATAAAGTCACGGTTGGCACTTAGTGAAACGGTTACGCCATTCATATAAGTCGGTAAAACAGGTGCCCATGACAAGTTTAAAAAGCGGTTTTTAAAGTCATTTGCTTTGGTGTTGATATAACCCACACCGAAGGTGCCTGAGTTTTTGGTAGCAAAGTACGTATTGGCCGTTAAGCTTTTATTACTATTGACCGAAATTAAATTGCTATATTGCAGCCGTGAAAGATCGGTATATTCATCATCACGCTGGTTATGGTTAATGCTAAAACCAAACCTATTACGGTTATAGCTGTACCCGACTGTATATTGCTTGCCCTCTAAGTCTTTGGCTCGATCTTCAGACATAGACTTATCGGCTTTACTCTGGCTAAAAGAGGCACTCAGCACACCTAAGTTTGCAAGCTTGAGTACAGACCCAGCACCGAATAACTGTAGGTCTGAAGAAAGCTCAGTACGCCCTTCTAAGGTAAACCAGTCATTTACCCCATAACGGGCATCGGCTGCACTTGCAAACTTTCCATAGGAAAAATTCTTCAGTCCGTAGTCTTCTCGAATTTTTCCTAAAGACAATGAGTAGTCAAATAAGCCCGGTTTTAACAATGTATTGGAAATATAAAAAGGAACGGCTGTTGCGACCTGTCGCCCGACTGCATCGGTTGTGACGACAACGGCTTCACCTTTACCATTAATAAAGGGAACGTTGTTTAATATAAATGGGCCAGACTGTACTTCCGTTGAGCTGGTCTTTTGTCCATTAATAATTAAATCGACTGTGCTTGGTAAAGCAGCTTGTCCAATAAACTGCGGTAAAGGATAGGTAATTAAATCTGGTCGAGTTGAATAGTTTCTTTGTACCTGAAAACCACCCAGACGAACTGAACTTCCCCAAGTCGTTTTACTACCCGTAATAATGTCACCTAGCACAAAAGACGTGGCGTTATTCTGGTTATCAAATTGCCAAGACGTGTCATAACGACGGTAACCGTCATTGTCTAGAGACTCGGCATTACCTTCATTTTTATATTGGTTTTTGACATACACACCAGAGTTTTTAATCACTCCTAACGGAGAGAAAAAGCGCTGTTCTGTAAATAAACTGCTAGTTGAGCCACCCTGATGCGGTCTATAAGTATAAAAATCATAGTTATTGAGCAGCCCTATACCCGACTGAGCAACGACAGGTTTATACCATGAGTCTTTACCCAAAACTTGGGTCGGCATCCAAGCAGGTGGAAAGTTAAGCTTAAAATATTGGTTTGATGATTGATATTCATAGCTTACATCTTTCAACTTATCTAAAGATATCCAGTCATTCGCATCGCCACTAAACCCCAAAGTTAAAACATCTTGATTGGTTAAAGTAGTCTCGTTGTTGGTCAATAGTTCTTGAGGAATTTGAATTTCCAAATCATTTATTAGCTTGTTTTTTTGTATAAAGTACTCATCATTTTTAACAATAACGGGCACAACTTGCTGAACTGAATATTGGTTTACCACCAAATCTAGATACAGCTTAAACAGTTGATTAATTTCGTTAATATCTTTTGGTGGTGGGGGTAAATCGCCAGCCAAAGCAATATTTGGAATATTTAAGCATCCACCCGACAACAAAATTAGTAAAATACTTTTGCATAAATTATTATGCCGAAGGATCATGTTGGATCCTCCATTTTAGTGATTTCGATCAACTCTTGTTTTATGCCTGAGCTATCAACACCATAAATTTTAGATGTTTTTAATAACTCATTTGCAGTCGACTTATCGATAGAAAACTTTACGGTACTATTCGATAAAACATAGCCAAAAGCAGCTTTCCCTAAAGAAATATCATTACCAGTTTTTGAAGTTTTAAGCGCCGAAAGACGTGCAAATTTTTGGCCATTATTTTTCAGATATAGCTCAGACTGGCCTTGGTCATTATTGCGGACTGACCACTGTAAAACGGGTTTGGCCAAAGGATTTTTTGCATTGGCTTTTTGGCTTTCTTCAGTTAAACCACTACCAATACCCTTTCCATAGGCAAATAATGGAATTGAGTAACGCATTTGGAAACTCACTTTAGAAGCGTCTTGCTCGTTTCCATCAGAAAGGCGAATCGGCAATTCATCTACAATCAAACGATATGACCGTTCTTTGCCATCTGGCAAATTGGTACTTTTAGTTAAACGAAGCATATGCTTCTCGCCTGCTTTAATTTTAGCTACAGGCGGGCTAGGTATAATGTCTGATTGCTCACTATAATTATCTTTTAAGCCATCTTGATTCCATTTGAATACCCGAACTTGCACCATCGCATCGGTCTTGCCTGTGTTTTGAAGCCAAACTGCGGTCGCTTTTTCATTGGCTTCTATTTTTGGATAAATGGGCCAAATTAAAAAAGTCGCTTGCGCCATCACAGGCGTCACAAGTGATAATGTACTTGCAAATAAAAAAGATTTTAAAATGCTATTTTTAATAAATGCAGAGTTGTTCATACAAATCACCATGTAATCATTATTGAAACAGTATCTTTATAAATTCCGGCGGCATGTGATTCATTATTATTTCCTAAATCAACCACACCATATATTTCAAAATTTACAAGACGGTTTGTTGGAGTAGTTGTAGGTAATAAATATTTATTACCCACAATATATTCAGTTGTTAAATTACTTGAGTTATACAACTTATAAGATAAATAATTAGATGATGAGTTCTTCATACGTCTAATATTATTATCAAGATTTTCACCACCATCAATAGAAATACTCACCGGTAAATTTTCAGTACAACGTATATTCCATGAGTCTTTACTATTTATAATATTTGAAACTACTTTATCTTTTGATAAAGCTGAGTATTGACCAAAATTAATACTTTGCTCAATATTATCTATTGAACATCCATTTTCAATTTTAGCTTGAACTTTGAAGCTTGAACTTAATTGAGGATCTGCTGCGTAGATACACTGACTAACTGACAGCAATAATATTGCTTTCAAACAAAAGTATTTCATTTTCTTAAAACTCAATCGTAATCGGCACTATATCTGTATATTCACCCTTAGATATACGACTACCATCATGGGTGGCTTGGCCATAAATATCGATATTTTTCTTAGTATTCAAATCATTAAGAATAAAAACATCGTTTGCTCTAACAACTTGTTTGTTTAAACCATAGAGCAAGTTATAAGCAATAAAATCTCTACCATTACTTAGAGCATGATAATAATTTTGTGAAAAATTAGTGGGAACTTGACTGTCATTATTTCCAGCTCCAAAAGTTATTTTTAAAGTTGAAATACCAGAGCATTCAATCTGTAGACCTGAGTTTCCATTATTAATTAAGCTTGATTCTAATATTCCATTAAAACCTGTCGTAGCATCTCCAAAATCAATAGTTCCTAAGTCTAAGTTTGTAGAATTATTTTCAACAATTTTATTATTAATAGAACAAGAAGGTAAAAGTTCAATTTGCGTTGTTAGTTTTGCTCCAATTTGTCCAGCATTTACTGAAGTAAATAATGAGTATAAAATTATAAATACTGAACTACGATTAAATATCATTTCCCCTCCATCTCAAACAGGTTTACTTATATTGAAGTAAACCTGCTACTCAATTAATTATTTCTTTTTTATTTTTAGAAATTTACTGTGACTAATAGAGTATCTTTATAATCACCTTGCGCTTTTGCTGTGCCAGTATTTGGAGCAATTGCACCGAAAATTGGAACGGCTGTTGCTTGACCGCTCACAGTGCTAAATTGTTGTGGTTGATTCACAACATAAAGGTTAGTACGTGCAGCATCACGGTAAACGTTATATGCAACTACATCAGCAGAAGCTGTATTTTTCAAAGTACGATCAGTACGCTCACCACCATCAATTGCAACTGTAAAATCAACAGGATCTGTGCCATCACAAGTCACAGAAATGTTGCCACCTGTTGCTGCTGAAGCAACTTCAGCTGTTAATACGTTGTTCCAAGTGCCAGAAGTTTTACCAAAATCTAAAGTACCAAACTTGTTCATATTCCCTTCAGTTTGACTACCACCTACAGTACAGCCTGTTGAGATATTTAATTTAACATCAACTTGTCCAGTAACAGCCGCTTGAGTATTTACTGCATAACCAGCAACTATTAATGCTGCAAGAAGTGATTTCTGAATGTTTTTCATATTCATAACCTACATATATAATGATTAGTTTTGTAGAACAAAATGAATCAAACTCGATAAATAAAATGCGAACAATTTGTTTTACATATAAAACAAACTACCCTTTACTATTGTGTGATTCTTTTCACAATTTAATAACAATTATTTAACTTGTATACACATATTACAAAAAGACTATGTTGATTTATTTAAACCACATTTTTTATTGTCTGTAAAAATAGCCAATTAAATACCCACCCCTACTTTATAAAATCAAGGAAAATATATAAAAAATTAATATCAAAAATCATATAAAAATTAGTCAATATGCATTCAAATACAATTATTTATAATTCATCCAAATTCCACATTTATCTCCAACCATTTAAATAGGTCATATGACCTATTTAAACCAGAACTAAACAAAATAAAATAAGTCACCTGACCTATTTTTTTGGTTTTAATTAAGTCAATTGACCTATATTAAAAAAACAATAGGTCATATGACCTAATTTTAGTTTAATAGAATTTAAATATTTTATTTATATTTTTCTAATTTCATGGTTTAGAATGCCTTTTTTTAAATAGTACTTACAGGCTGGATAATGATCAAAATTGATACCTTTGATACTATACAAATTAAGAAGTCCTTTACCACACTAAAAGGACAAGAAAGAATAAAGCAAATCTTAAAAAATGCTGAAATAGTTTTTCTAACCAAAGGTTATTCTGGCTTTAGTATGAGAGGAGTTGCTACACAATCAAATATTAGTTTAAGTACCTTGCAACATTATTTTCCCAATAAAGATATTTTATTACAGGCTTTACTTAATAAACTCACTTGTGACTACATACAAAGAATTGAAATTTTAATCAACTTAAATGCGAATGAACCACCTTTACATCGTTTTATGAATATTATTACCAATATAATATATGAAATAGAACAACCAATTATTACCAATACATTTAAGGAGTTTTTTTCAATTTCAGATCATTTACCTTATGTATATGAATCATTGTCAACTATACAAAAGTATAATCTTGAACTTATATATAAGATTATTCTACCCATTCATAATGAAATATCATCAGAAGAATATAAAGAAAGAGCCATTATTATAATTACACAACTCAATGGATATTTAGTTCAGCATTCGAACAAGAATACAGATGAATGTTATAAAGAATTTCTAAGAAATATAGTTTTAAAAAATATATCAAGATTAGTGAGTGAACCATAAGATTAAAAACATAGGAGTCATTTCTCCTATGTTTTTAATATAAAATCAGAATATAACATTTCGATCACTTCCTGCATTACTTTAAAAAATAAAAATGATTAAAAAACAGACTATAATTATTTTAGTTGAACAATAAATTAAATAGAAAGATAATAACTTTAGTAATGAAAATTTAACTTTTTAAAATTTTAGAGAACTTTAATGAATAATGCTAAAGAATTAAAACTTATAAACTTTGTGTTAGCCTTCCTGTGGATATATCAGGGACTTGTCCCTAAAATAATTTTTATTAATGCTGATGAAATTTTTGTGTGGCAATCAATAGGTCTTTCTTTTGAATATGCAAAGCTTGCAGGCCGTGCAAGTGGTTTAGGAGAAATTATTTTTGGTTTATTGTTTGTATTTATAAACCAAAAATATATTCACTATTTAAGTATTTTGGGGTTGTTGGGTCTATTGCTTTTAATTGGTTTTCTCATACCTTCAACGCTGATCTCACCTTACAACCCTATCGTCATGAATATTTCGATGATAAGTTTATCAGTCATCTATCTGCTTTTATTAAAAGAGCAAACGACTTATTTGCATAAAACTGCTCAATAACAGCCTAAATTTTTTAAAATTATATAGAGATTTCAATGAGTTTATCAAACCATGAAGTTGGATGTGTGGTGATTACTGGAGGCACTAAGGGTATTGGTTTAGCACTCGCCCACGCGTTTTTAGAGCTTGGATGTTCGGTTGTGATCGCTGGCCGCAACTTAGAGTCTATTAACCACGCACTTAGTTATTTAAAAACTCATTTCAATAAAGAAAAGTTCACTGGCCTATGCTGTGATGTCACACAAATATCAGACCTACAAAACCTATGGGATGTTGCCATACAGCATTTTGCTCAAGTCAATGTATGGATTAATAATGCAGGAAGCTGCCACCCTACCAAGGACTTTGTTGACCTTCAATCCGATGAATTAAACGCAGCCATTTCTACCAATATTTTAGGCACAATGCTTGGTTCTCAAGTCGCTTTAAAAGGCATGCTCAAACAAGGTCATGGTCAAATCTTCAATATGGAAGGTTGGGGAAGCAACGGCGAATGGAGTGCTGGTATGACTGCCTACGCTACAACTAAAAGAGCGGTAAGTTATTTTAGTAAAGCACTTTATAAAGAGACTAAGTCGACCTCTATTTTAACTGGTACTCTCAGCCCAGGCATGGTGGCAACCGACTTGTTAGTTTCGTCTTGGACAAATGGCAACGTACAAAACTGGAAAAAGATGAAACGCTTATTTTTCTTTGTGATTGACCCACCTGAGGTTGTTTGTGCGTATTTAGCAAAACAAATTCTTCAAAACAAAAAAACCAACCGACGCATCGCGTGGATGACGCCTTGGAAACTTTTCCTTAGATTTTTACAGCCGTATTACTGGCGCAGAAACCCGGTTAAAGGCACGGCGTTAGAGCATCTATAGGTGGGTTTAATATGATTAACCAACTCACTTCATTAAATGACAGTTTGATTGGTAAACCCAGTGAATTTAGCAGTTAGCTACTCTTTCCTCTAGAAAAGCCTCAGTAAAAGTACTTCTAAGAAGACTTATTACTGAGGCTTATAACTAATCAATACTCTCATTCTCTGAGACATTATCTTTATTTAAAATCTGTCCTTCTCGTTTTGGTCGAATCAATGGTGCAGTTGGTCTAGGGTGATGAGTATGGGTGTATTGCATGCCCACTCCCGCATTTACATCATCTGCTGCAATTTCAGTTTCAAAACGCTCATTATCCAAATCTCGAATTTCTTCGGTAATTCTTTCTACTTCGTCTTCATCTACACCAAGCTCTTGCAAAATAACGCCACCAAACTTAATTGCAGACTCGAACGTTTCACGGATCATAAAGTCCACTTTTTGTTTGACTAAATGCAATGAATGCTCACGGTCATATGAGCGTACTAATAATTTCGCCAAAGGAAATTCGTGGGTCACGAGTTCTACGATTCTATTGGTCGTGTCCTTACTATCTACACAAACCACTATCGCTTGTGCAGTTGCAGCGCCAGAAGCATGTAAAATATCGAGGCGACAACCATCGCCATAATAAATTTTAAAACCAAACTTTTCGGCGTTTCGAATCATGTCAGTATTATTATCAATAATGGTGACATCTACGCCTCTTGCCAACAGTAATTGACTAGTTACCTGCCCAAAGCGCCCGAAACCAATCATTAAAACACTACCGCTTAGCCCATCAGCAATATTAATGTTTTCCAATGAAACCGTTTCTTTAGCTTGAGTAAACCGTTTAAAAATAATACCCACTATTGGAGTCAATACCATTGAAAGTACAACAATAGCAGTAAGGTTAGATTTAACGGTACTATCAATAACTTGAGCACTTAATGCAGCAGAGAAAAGTACAAAAGCAAACTCGCCACCTTGTGCCATAAGTAAAGCGCGATCTAAGGCTTCAGTATGAGGGCTTTTCGTTAATCGAGCCACTATATAAATCATGAGTGCTTTAGCAAACATCAGGGCAATTACACCACTCACAATCAATTGCCAGTTTTGAGCAACTACGGATAAGTCCAGTGACATACCAACCCCAAGGAAAAACAGACCCAGTAAAATTCCTCGGAATGGTTCAATATCGGCTTCAATTTGATGTCTAAATGTAGATTCAGATAGAAGCACACCCGCTAAGAAAGCACCCATTGCCATTGTCAAACCACTGACTTGCATGAGCAATGCGGCACCCAACACAACCAATAATGCAGCGGCTGTCATGACTTCTCGGGCTTTTGCAGCAGCCAAGAGTCTAAATAATGGATTAAGTAACCAATAGCCTGCCGCAATAAGTCCCGCAATTGCTAATAAACCAATTCCAATGTTTTCTAAACGTGCCGATGTACTTTCGACAACATGATTTGGTGCCATAAAAGCAACAATAGCCAGCAATGGCACAATCAATAAATCTTCAAATAATAATATGGCTACAATTTTTTGACCGCGAGGTTGCGTCAAGTCACCTCGATCGCCCAATAACTGCATAACTATGGCAGTCGACGTTAATACAAACCCTGCTGCACCAATAAATGCCACTTGCCACGTAAAACCAAATAATAGTCCTACCCCAGTCAAAGCCAGTGCACAAATGATGATCTGTAGTGTACCAAGACCAAAAATTTCGCGCCTTAAGCTCCACAAATGTGATGGCTGCATTTCCAAGCCAATCACAAAGAGGTACATCACAATTCCTAACTCGGCAATATGCAGAATTGCAGTCGAATCTTGAAAAAAAGCAAAACCAAATGGACCAATAATTAAGCCCGCAATTAAATAACCTAATACCGAACCCAAACCAATACGTTTGAAAATAGGGACTGCGATTACAGCCGCTGCCAATAAAACCACTGGAGCAACCAGACTCATTGAATGTGCTTCTTCGCTCATACATTTCTCATTTTATTTATTTGCAATTCATTCTATGTGAAAAAGAGGTTTAGGGGCGATGCTTAGTGATGAGAAAACGTACCCATAAAAAAAAGCCCTTACGGGCTTTTTCTAATTAAGCAATAAATTTCAACATAAGCTGAATCACTGTTGCATTAATTAAGTCGACAAAGAAAGCACCACATAGTGGAACAATCAAAAATGCCTTATGCGAAGGACCATACATGTTAGTAATAGCTTGCATGTTGGCAACAGCAGTTGGCGTTGCACCCATACCAAAACCGCAATGGCCTGCTGCTAAAACTGCCGCATCATAGTTTTTACCCATTACTCGGAAAGTCACGAAAGCTGCATATAAAGCCATGGTCAGTGTTTGCGCACCTAAAATAACCACAAGCGGACCAGCTAAGTCGGCAAGTTGCCAAAGCTTTAATGAAAGCAATGCCATTGCTAAATAAAGGGATAAAGAAGCATTACCAAAAACATCAATCGCACGGTCGAAAATATCAATTTTCAACACGCTTTCTAAAATGTTTCTTAAAATTACGCCGCCACCAAGTGCCCAAACGAAGGTTGGCAACTCAAACCATGTTCCCTTACTAAAACCTGTCATAAATTCAGCAAACGCTAAACAGGCTGCAAACATACCCAATGTAGTAATTGCATTATCGGCTGTAATTAAACGAACTTGATGCGGATTTTCAAACGGCGCGAGATCATCCGAATTTTGTTCAACATGCGTATCACGGTTTTGAATTTCCGCATTGGTTTTTGCTTGAGCTAAGCCATAACGATTAATCAGCAATTTAGCTAGTGGACCACCAATCACACCACCAATGATCAAACCAAAAGTAGCGCTCGCCATACCTAGCGCTAATGCACCCTGTATACCATGCTGAGTTTCTAAAATTTCACCCCATGCACCTGCTGTACCATGACCACCCGTTAAAGTAATTGAGCCAGCAATCAAACCAATAAGTGGGTCTAAACCCAATAAGGTGGCGAGGCTCATACCAACCGCATCTTGCACAACAATAAATGAAGCGACACATATTAAGAAGATAATTAAAGCAGTACCGCCCTCTTTAAGCTTCATGAAATTGGCACTTAAACCAATTGAAGCAAAGAACACGAGCATAAAGCTGGTTTGCAACTCACTGCTGAAAACAACGCTATATCCCCACAATGTGTGAACAAGTAAAGACACTACAGCAGCAACCAAACCACCAGCTACAGGTTCGGGGATATTGTAACGTTTTAAAAAATCAATCCGATTGACAAGAAAGCGGCCCAACAGTAGAACGATGACCGCCGAAATTAGTGTATAAAAACCATTAAAAACAAATTCCATATATACTACTTTCTAATTACATTTCTAATCGATTGTAAAATAATTATATTTTATTTTTTCATATGTAAAAAAAACACAAATAAACTTTACAAAATTACCCTAGCAATGTGTTTTTCACTATTCTTAAAAATAGCTTAAAATTTTTAATAATTTAGAAAAATTTATCTGAAAATTATTATTAATTTATTAATATCAAAAACTTATATTAAAAAATTCATATTTTTATAGTATTTATGACTTGATATCTTAAGCAAAAAATACTGTCTTTTAAGTCACTGAACTCCCCTATTTTTATCGTTAATATGCCTCAAAACCAGCTCGTTATTGCTCTGGGCAACATCTTTACAGGTTTTATATTCAATGAGTTTATTGCTTAAAGTTCGTCAAAATGTGCCGCAGGTGCAATCGCTTAAAACATCTCTTAAAAAACATGCTGGCCAGAAACTACCTCACATGCTAGCCAATGCATCAGATCTGTTTTTTAGAGGTCAGCAAATTGCTTTGTCAGGAAAAACGCCTTTTGATGTGATTTATAAGCATGAAATTATGAGCTTACGTCACTATAGAAATGAGGCTGAAGTTCCTACGCATAAACACCGCGTACCCTTAGTGATTGTTCCGCCATTGGCAGTCAACATGCTCATTTACGATTTATTCCCTACACGCAGCCTTATTCGTTACTTTTTGGCTCAAGGATTTGATGTTTATTTAATAGACTGGGGCGTACCAACACTACATCAGGCAAAATATAATTTTGGTACTTATGTAAAAGTTTTTATGCCTGAATTGTTGAAGCAAGTCCGTGCACATAGTGGACAACAGCAGCTTTCATTACATGGCTGGAGTTTGGGCGGTGCACTTTCACTCTGCTATACCGCATTATTTAAAGATAAAGATATTAAAAATCTGATTATTCTTGCTTCACCGATCGATACTCACAAAGCAGGCTATATGGGCAAACTCTATGGAAGCCTAACCAAACCTGCCGAATGGGTTCGCAAACACACACCTTTTCGTATTCGCCAACATGTACCAAGTAAAGTGTTCCATATACATGGCTGGCAAAACACTCTAGGTTTTAAATTAACTGACCCGATTGGCAACTTAAAAACCTATTGGCAACTTTTTAAAAATTTAGATAACCGAGAATTTATAGTAGACCACGCCACCTCTAGTTCATTTATAGATAACATGCTGGCTTATCCAGGCGGCGTGATGCGAGACATTATTCTTCGTTTCTGGATAGATAATGAACTTTCAACGGGCGTAGTTAAATTTGGTGAACTCACTGCCAATCTTAAAGATATTGAATGCTCTGTGTTAGCTGTAGGAGGTAGTACCGATATTATTGTGACCAGTGATGCTGTGAAGCCACTTATGGATTTAATTAGCAGCCAAGATAAAACGTTTAAAGTTGTCTCAGGTGGTCATATGGGTATAGTTTCCGGCAGCCAAGCACCTATTTCTGTTTGGCCAGAAATAAATAGCTGGTTAGCTACACGTTCAAGTTAATTTACCCGTACATCAACACCAGTGTAGCCAATCAAACCTACACTGGTGAATATCAAATTTTGCAAAATTATTCTTTTTAATCACATTTATATTTCAATATATTTTATTCCAAAATTTTAAACCTCCTTTATATTTTAAATATATAAATCTACAACAAGATAATATTACTTAGTATCAAAAAATTATCACAAACACAAAAATCATAAAATTTATTTATAAAAAGTTTATTTTAAAAATAAAATATTTTATCAAACGTTAAAAAATAATTAATCAAAAAACCACACAGTAAGTTAATGCTTTTCTTTCAGAATGATTACCTTCTTAAAGGGGATGTTACTTTTTGTTATTTTTGTAAAGCTTACATCAATAAAATTTTGCAATAAATATTTGAAAAAAAAGTATTTTAAAAAATTAAACTTTGTAAAATTTGATCATTATTCAAACAAATGTAGGCAATATCTCACAAACATGTAAGCTAAATCTTACAACACAAGCGATTGTTTTTCCTATAATTAATTTCAGTACATATAAGCACTCTTTACTATTAAATAGAAAGCTGAATATTAATAAAGAGATCTGGAGAAAATGATAAAGTCATCTTTATTAATATAAAAACTCTCAATAGTAGAAAAAGAATCTCAAAAATTAATATGTACTATCTTTCCTCTGGAAACAGAGGAAAGATACCTTTTAATTCTTCAGATAGGATATAGAAAATGTTTATCGCAAAAAATATATTTGTATATTTACTATCAATGTTAGCTTTATGCTTAATGATTATTCTTTTTAACTATCTTGGAATGAATGAAACCTTAAACCTACTCATTTCTTCGGCTCTGTTTGGAATATTTATTACATGGTATTACAAAGGTAGCGGTCTATGTATTGCTCTATTTAGTTTTTTCTATTGGGCAATGTTTGTGATTAGTCAAAGTTTAGAAGTGATATGGATGCTCGCGACTTCGGTTATTGTTTATCTCGTAATGACGAAACTAGTACCTAAGCTCAAGAACATTCATATCGGTATCGCATCTAATAGTTAAAATGGGTTTACTCCCCGATTGACCATTCCAACTTTCTTATCTGTATTAACCTTAGTTTGCTCTGCAACTAACAATTCATTTAAAAAGTTTTTGAGATTTTGTTGATCTAGCGAAATTGGGTTAAAGGTATTTTCTCCCATCTTAAGAAAGAAAGCCTCAATATTTGTATTACGTTGTACATATTTCATTGACCAACGTTGAAAAGCGTTTTGGTCGATGGAATATGTGCATAACCATTTAACATTGTAGTGTCTTTCATCTTTTTGGATCTTTTCAAATAATTGCTCTACCACCTCTTGTTCGCCTTCTAAACATTGAAAAAATGCATTATCGGCATAATAAAGTACCCCACAAATCTCGTTTAAATCATTGAAATCACGAGCTTCAGTCAGGATATCACGCAAATCTTGTAGCAAATCTTCATTTTTTTCGTTTCGTTGGCTGGCATAACACAGTCGAACGTTCATAAGACTTCCGTGAAATTTAAAATTTCATTACTAATTGAATTTTCAAATTAACACACCTTTCTTAGAATTACTTTATATTTCTTTCTTATAAAAATCATAACTTTAGGTATTTTCATAAAAAGTCCAAATCTCGCTCAAACTCTCAAGACTAAAAAATGTATTAAATCCCTAGTACTAGATTTTTTGTTTTATCGTGCTAAATATAGAGTACGGTTGTTGAGTTGTTTGAACATTACATGTCGCAGTATAGTTATTTTTTAATAAAAAAAACCACATCGGGTGATGTGGCAAAAGATGTAACGCAATGAACACTAAAACAATCGGTGTAACAGAGGATATATATTAAGATTAAAAAGCAATTATTAAAATAAACTTAATAAAATTATCATAATTAAAGATTTTCTAAAAAAATTGATAAACCTTGAGGTGCCCTGCCTTCCAAGCGACTGCTAGTCGTTACACGCACTAAATTACTCCAAGTAATATTGCAGCAATGTCTAGTCAGTTTCTCAATCAGTGAAACATCCTCATGACATGGGATCGACTCAAAACCGCCCACTTGCATATAAGCAGCAGCACTAAAACTTAAATTTGCACCATGAATATGATGATGATCCATACAATCTTGATAATGTGACAAATACTTTTTTTGTTTTTGAGCCGATAAATGACTCAAATCATCTAAAGTGACAATACCGCAAATTGCATCGGTAGGTTGATGCCGAATTTGACAACTGAACCAGTCTGAACTAACAACAGTGTCGGCATCTGTACAGGCAATCCAGCTCGCTCCATTTTGAATGAGTTGGCGAATACCTAAATCCCGAGCCTTGCCAACGCATTTATAATCACATTCAATCCAATTTACTGCGTAACGCTGTACAACTAAACGCGACATATCTGTACAGCTATCTAGTACAACCATGACCTCGATTTGTTCATGTGGAACTCTTTCAATTGCAACCTGAATCGAATGTAAACAGGCAGACAAATATTGCTCTTCGTTATGCGCTGGAACTACCACACCTATTTTCATCGTAATTGTTCTCGCTGAGCTATGGATGATGTGCTAACCGTCCAAACATCAACCATAAAATCTGGATCGTTTAGGCTTAAATAGTGATGAAATGGAAAATATTGCTGAAAGCTTTGGTGAACTTGCTGAGCATTCAATTCAAAATCTTGAATATCGTGTCGCCAATGGCAACAAAGAATTTCCCCTTCTGGCTTTAATGCATCCTTTAATTTTTTAATAAACTCATCTAACTCATCACATGTGAGGTAATACGCCACTTCACTAATCACAATCAGGTCAAATTTTTGTTCGTACAACTCTTCAGGGATTTTTCTATTTTCTACAGTTACATGTTCAAATGATTGTAAGCGCTGAGTCGCTAAATGAACGGCGTGTTCAGATACATCAATACATAAAAGATGAGCCGCACGTTTTGCCAAATGAACACTTAAATGCCCATTTGAACAGCCAATTTCCAAAACATTTTGATAGTGTGGTCGTGTTAATAATGCAAGACAGATTTGTCTTTTACGGGCTTCATACCAGTGATAATCATAGCCCCACGGATCATTATTAGTACGATACAACTCCTCAAAATACATACGAGAATGAGTCACTCAGATATACCTCATAAGGCATTAAAAGCCGGCGAATTGCACTTGAAGATAAAACGGCGGAATTGCCTGTGCTTTCATCGGCTTCAATTTGGGTTTTAAATTGCATAAGCGCTTGATGTTTTTTAATTAACTGATTTTCCGTTAGGGCATAAGCTTTTGCTTTGGACCAATCAATCCGTGGGTCTAAAGGCTCTGCCCAATGCCATGCCCAAATCAATACATGTAGACAGAGTAACTGATGAGTTTTTGCAAAGGCCTGTACCGTTTTTCCGACGGCTTCGTGGTCAGGATGACCATCAAATTCATAGCTACAAATTAAAATATCCTCGGGCTGAACGATTCTGCTGAGCGCTTGATTCAACTGATGAGTCTGCAAATGAATCTGACCATCCATAAGATTTAAAGCAATTCGTTCAGAATGATCTGACACACCTAGACTATCCAAAGCAGCTAAAGTTTCTTGTGGTCGTAAATCGTTTAATTGGTCTGGGCTGTATTTTGTTGAATGAGGATGGCTTTGCGTGCCATTACTGACCGCCACAATAATAATGTGGCAGTTTTCTTTGACTAGCTGTTGCATTAAACCACCGCAACCCAGCACTTCGTCATCGGGATGCGGCGCAACAATCACCACTCGTTTAGATTGAAATAACTGTAAATTCAGCCCATCTAAAGGATGCTTTTTAAATGCCTCTAGCCATCTGAACTTCGGTGTCCCTTCACCTGAAATCACGCGGTCCTCGACCAAGGGATGCGTTAAAGTTCCCATAAGCTTTTCTCCGACAAACAGAGTTCTGCAATACACTCATAGTCAAAAGCTGCATGGCTCTGTCGAATAAAGACGGGCAAATCAGCAATGAGCTGAGAAAATATAGCTTCTTCACAATAAGGGCGTGCACCTAAAGCTTTGCCAACGAGTTGAATAACACTCTGGCAGCATTGTTCTGTTTGGGCACGTAATATACGGATTTCACGCTCATGGCTGAGCATAGGCTCGTCATCTATAAGCTTGGCAATATATTGAAAATACTGTTTGGTTACAGAAAGCTGTTGAGCTAGCTCTCCTAAATACATTTTTTTAAATGCGTTTGGATTAAGTTCGCAGCTTTCATGTAGAAAGCCAACTAAGCGTACCGCCGCACCATACCAACACGCAGCGACACCAGCGGCACCATGCCAAAATCCGGGACGCTCCAAATAGCGATTTGGCTGACCTGTAACAGTAACGGGAGTATTATCAAAATGTACTTGGGCTGTTTGAGTTCCCCACATGCCTACTGCTTGCCAGTGGCTGAGGTCAACCTGAACCGAAGGATGAGCAAGTTCAACAATACAAAGCTGTGCTTGGCCTTGTTTATCCTTATAGCTCATTAAGGCTTTTTGAATAAACTCAGCACCTGAACACCACGTTTTGATACCGCTACAGTGATTGTTCTCTACTTGTATGGGTACAGGCCCACCCTCTGCTGCCCATACAGCCCAAGTTTGGTCGTCTATTTCAGCTTGATAACCCAGTTCTTTTAAAATACTTAAAGCATCACAATGCGACTCAAATAATTTAGCAAGACTTAAGTCGTACCCTGCAATTTGAGCAAACATTTGCCACCGCTGATAGGTTTGACCTGATGCGGGATAGGGTAAATTTTTAGCCAAATCTACCAATTTGTATAGTAAATCTTGGCGTAGCTGACTTTTGTTTTCAGCATGAGTATCTTCAAACTCATTCAACATACTCAAGATTTTCATATTTATAGATATTTTAATATTCATTACAAATAATTATTCAAAAGTATTCACTTAAACATATCGAAATAATTCTGTTTATTTAAAGATATAAAATGTAATAAAAAGATATTTTATACAATCTTTATTAAATGAATATTTCTTTTTATTTCATTGTTATTTAAGTATATTGCTTAAGTGAAATTATAAAATAATCATGTAAGGTTTATTAAAAAACAAAGATTTCTCCGATTTTATCCAGTAATTTAGTTTCTACGGTTTTTCTATTTCCAAAGAAGAGGTCAAAAAATGAATACTTTAAATATTAATGATATTAAAAAACATGCCGACGTTATTGCTTCTTGTGGCACAAAAGTAGGAACTGTCGATCACCTTGAAGGTGAAAACCAGTTAAAACTTACTCGTGATGAAAACGATCAACATCACCTTATTCCAACGTCTTGGATTGGTGAGGTAAAAGATGATCAAGTGATTTTAAATAAAAATTCACAAGAAGTTAAAGACAACTGGCAAGCGATTTAAGTCTCTGGCTGAGTTATTTTATAACTCTGCCGCCTATTTAAAATATAAATAACAACTAAAATAAAAATATCAGACTTAAAAAATAAAAAGCTCCTTTTTCATTAAGGAGCTTTTTATTTATACCATTAAAATTTTATTTAATATTTTTATAAATTACTCTGATTTATGGCAACCGAGCTAGTTACTTTACGCTTTCGGGTCACAACCAATCCGCAAACCACCACAGCCAAAGTCACACCTAAAGATAAAGTTGTTTCATAACTATATGCAGGTGATAAGAACATATAAGCGAGCACACTTAAAATAATGATAATCACAAACCAAGTCAGCCATGGAAATAACCACATTTTAAATGGAACTTCCGCTCCAACTGCCTCTAGCTTATGTCTTAAACGTAACTGTGAGAACGCAATAACCAAGTACACCAGCAACGCAATTGACCCTGTGCTTGAGAGCAATAGGCCAAAAATTTTTCCTGGGAATACATAGTTAATAACACAGCACACCAGCCCAATAAAGGTTGAAGCGAACACTGCAATGGCAGGCACACCGGCATAATTCACCTTAGTGACGGCCTGTGGCGCTTCATTACGTGTGCCTAAACGAAATAACATACGAGAAGACGTATAAATTGCAGCATTCATACAACTCGCCACGGCGATAAATACGACCGTATCAATGATGAGTTTCGTGCCCGGTACGTTTAAACTCATTAAAACGTATTGGAATGTCCCGTATTTCTGTAAGTCTGGTGAACGCCAATCGACCAGCGAAACGGCAATAAACATTGAAACCACAAAGAAAAGAATAATACGGTACAGCACCAAGTTGGTGGCACGTCTAATTTTCTGTTTAGGGTTTGATGACTCGGCTGCGGCAATGGAAACAATTTCTACCCCAAAAAATGAAAATGCCGTAATTAAAATGGCAGATAAAACACCTCCCATACCGTGCGGCATAAAACCTGCGTTATTGTATAAATTGGCAACGCCGCTGACATTTTTAGCTAAAGGCCAAACACCTGAAATTGCCAAAATACCAATAATGATAAACCCAATAATGGCAAGGACTTTGACTAAAGAAAACCAGAACTCAAACTCACCAAAACTTTTGGTACTAAAAAAGTTGGCCAAGCTTAGGAACACAATAAAGCAAAACGCATAGATAGAAACCGAAACGCTCGGAAACCACGAATGTAAAATTTCAGCACCAGCAATGGCTTCGACCGGAATCGCGAGTACCCAAAACCACCAATATAACCAACCAATGGTAAAGCCTGCCCACGGGCCAATTGCTTTACGGGCATAGGTAGAAAATGAACCAGTGTCCGGCTCTAAAACGGCCATTTCACCTAACATACGCATCACTAGAAAGACCATAATACTGGTAATCAGGTAAGCAAGAATAACTGCGGGGCCTGCCTTGGCAATTGCAGAAGATGAACCGACAAATAAACCTGCACCAATAACACCGCCAATACTAATCATTGTGATATGGCGATTTGAAAGTCCTTCGCCTAATTTTTTTGTTCTATCATTATTCATATTTCATTCCTTAAAAATATATCCATCAAAACAATCTATTACATGTTTAAAATCCTACAGTCATGAAAAAGGGAAAACCTCATGTTTTCCCCTTGTGGTAATTATTAATTTAAAGTCGGCATTGAAAATTGCTTTGCTTCACGGACTTGAGCCGATGGCCAACGTTGAGTAATGGTTTTACGGCGTGTGTAGAAACGGACACCATCTGGACCATATGCATGTAAATCACCAAACAACGAACGTTTCCAGCCACCAAAGCTGTGGTAAGCCACAGGTACTGGTAAAGGCACATTAATACCGACCATACCCACTTGAATATGACTGCTAAAATAGCGCGCTGCCTCACCATCACGGGTATAGATACAAGTACCGTTGCCATATTCGTGGTCATTAATCAGCTGCATCGCTTCTTGCATGCTATTCACACGCATAACTTGCAACACAGGACCAAAAATCTCTTGCTGGTAACTGGTCATGTTTGGTGTGACTTGGTCAATTAAAGTTGGCCCAACAAAGAAACCTTTTTCATAGCCTGCAGGTTTTGCATCACGGCCATCTACCACAATTTTTGCGCCTTGCTGCTCTGCACTTTGTATATAAGCCTGCACTTTGTCTTTATGTGCTTGGGTAATCAGTGGCCCAAAGTCATTGCTTGCATCTGCATAGTTACCGAACTTCAATTTTTTCATTTCTTGAGTCAGTTTATCAATCACAACATCGGCAACTTCATTACCAATGGCAACAGCAACCGAAAGTGCCATACAACGTTCGCCCGAAGAGCCAAAAGCTGCACCTAACAATGAAGTCACCACGTTATCAATATCGGCGTCAGGCATGATAATCGCATGGTTTTTTGCACCGCCTAATGCTTGGCAACGTTTACCTGTTGAAGTTGCGGTACGGTAAATATATTCAGCAATTGGTGTTGAACCTACAAAGCTAACTGCCTGAATACGAGGATGATGCAATAAAGCATCTACCGCTTCTTTGTCACCATTCACCACATTAAATACGCCATCAGGTAAACCTGCTTGTTTTAATAGTTCTGCAAGGTATAAAACCACAGAAGGTGCTTTTTCAGACGGCTTTAAAATAAAGCAGTTACCGCAGACTAGTGCCATTGGGAACATCCATAAAGCGACCATAGCTGGGAAGTTAAATGGCGTAATACCAGCGACAACACCTAACGGTTGGAACTCGCTCCATGAGTCGATATCTGGACCGACATTTTTTGAAAACTCCCCTTTTAAAAGCTCTGGTGCACCGCAAGCATATTCAACATTTTCTATACCACGTTGCAATTCACCTTGAGCATCATGAGAAATTTTACCGTGCTCTTGCCCAATCAAAGCGCAAATCTTTTCGGCATTTTGTTCTAGTAATTGTTTGAACTTGAACATAACACGTGCACGTTTAATAACTGGTGTATCACGCCATGCAGGAAATGCTTGCTCGGCTACCTGAACGGCTTCATTTACCGTTTGAGCATCTGCAATTTCGACTTCTTTACTAATTTCACCCGTCGCAGGATTGTAAACTGGCTGTTTTCTTGCCGTTTTAGATACAATTCGTCCTTGAATGAAATGCCCTAGCACTTTTTTGGCTTGTTCACTATGCGTACTATTTTCAGTTGAAACTTCGTCATAGCTAAAATCTTCTAGGCCATTTGTCATTGTTGTTACTCCTTACTACAATTAATTTTCAGATCAAACTGCTTTTTCATCTGGTTTCTAAAGAGCATCTATTACCGTTATAGATGCTCATGAAATGTCTCTAAGCCTTATTTCACTTGATAAAGCGCATCGCCCACGGCATTCATTAAGCGGTCAATATCAGCCTCAGTGCTGTTAAACATTGGACCGAACTGAAGCGTGTCACCCCCAAAGCGAACATAGAAACCTTCTTTCCAGAGTTTCATACCAAGCTCAAAACCTCGAATGGTGGCATCGCCATCACGCGGAGCTAACTGCAAAGCTCCAATCAAGCCACAGTTACGTATGTCTAAAATGTGCGGTGCGCCTTTTAAACCGTGTAGCATTTTTTCAAAACTTGGAGCCAACGCCGCAGATTGAGCTAACAGGTTTTTCTTTTCTAAAACTTCAAGCGCAGCTAAAGCAGCCGCACAAGCAACCGGATGTGCCGAATAGGTATAGCCGTGAGTAAATTCAATGGCGTGTTCTGGTAAGTCTTGCTGCATAAAGGCAGAGTAAATTTCATGGCTAGCCACCACACCACCTAAAGGAATGGCACCGTTGGTGACTTGTTTAGCAAAGTTCAAAATATCTGGCGTAACTCCGAAATATTCCGCCCCCGTCCACGTTCCTAAACGGCCAAAACCTGTAATCACCTCATCAAAAATTAACAAGATGTCATGCTGATCACAGATCTCTCTTAAACGTTGTAAATAACCCGTTGGCGGCACAATACAACCTGCCGAGCCAGAAATAGGCTCTACAATGACGGCTGCAATATTTGAAGCATCGTGTAGCTCAATTAACTTAAGCATTTCATTGGCAAGTTCTACACCGCCTGTTTCTGCACAGCCTTTGGTAAAAGTTAAATTCGGCTGTAAGGTATGCGGTAAATGGTCTACATCCATAAGTTGACCAAACATTTTACGGTTGCCGCCAATCCCACCTAGACTTGTTCCCGCAACGTTTACCCCATGGTAGCCACGGGCACGACCAATCAATTTGGTTTTGCTTGGTTTACCTTTAATACGCCAATACGCACGTGCCATTTTTATAGACGTATCTGCCGACTCCGAACCTGAGTTGGTAAAGAAAACGTGTTGTAGTTTTTCAGGCATATGCTGAACAATTTTATCTGCCAGCTTAAAAGAAAGTGGATGACCAAACTGAAAAGCTGGTGAGTAGTCGAGCTGACCTAACTGAGCGCTCACCGCTTGTTGAATTTCAGGCAAGGTATGACCTGCACCACACGTCCATAAGCCCGAAAGTGAGTCATAAATTTCACGGCCAGAATCATCAATCAGGTATGACCCTTTTGCACCGACGATCATGCGCGGGTCTTTAGCAAAGTTTCGATTTGCAGAGAAAGGCATCCAGTGTGCCTGATAATTTATATGCATATTATTATTAGGTTGAACCGCATCTAAAGTATGCTCAGAGTCGCTAAATTTATCCGTATCAAACATAACCATTCCTGTTTATTTTCAAATTATGGTTTGAGTGTACATAGCGACATAAGTTTGATAAATTCAAATTATCTTGAGTTTAGATTTAAAAAAACAAAACTAAATGAAACCTAAAAAATTAAATCAAGTCACTGATTTTGATATAAAACTTCTCAAAATATTTAAAACGGTTTGCGACTGTCACAGCTTTACATCTGCCGAAAGTATTTTAGGTATTAGCCGCTCTGCAATTAGTTTGCATATGAGTGATTTAGAAAATCGTCTGGGGATTCGACTATGTCAGCGAGGCTGTGCTGGATTTGCCCTCACCGATGAAGGACGGGAAATTTTAGAATATATTGAAGTGCTCACAGCAGCAATTGAAGACTTCCGCTCTAAAGTCAACCAAATGCATAATCGCCTCAAGGGTGAGTTTAATATCGGCATTATTAACAACCTTGTGACTATGCCTAGAGGCTATATCACCAACACCTTGACTCAACTTGCCGAAGAGCATGCCGAAGTTATTATTAATATTAGTATGAGCACTTTGTCAGATATTGAGTGCCGTGTACTCGATAATCGATTGCATGCGGGTGTTATTCCTCTTGTGACGGCTTTGTCTGGTTTAGACTATTTCGATTTATATAGTGAAAGTTCATTTTTATATTGCGGCAAAAACCATCCTTTATTTAACCACTGTAGCAACATCAATTTAAATGAATTAAAAAAATGGCAAGCCATTCTTCCTAATTATGCGATTACATCGGAAGCAGCAAAGTTACATCAGCTTTTAGATTGTAAAGCCACCGCTAGTGACCGCGAAGGTATTGCCTTTCTGATTTTAACCGGAAAATTTTTAGGTTTTTTACCCGACCACTATGCAAAAAAATGGGTTGAAGATGGTGTGATGCAACCTGTTTTAAAAGATAAAATGCACTATAGTACCCCTATATGTTTAATTACTCATAAGGGTAAGAACCACAATAATATTTTAAAAACATTTGTAGATATGCTTGAGAAAAGAATCAGCAGTGATTAAAAATATTTATATATAGATATAAGAATGTAGATTATTTATAAATAACAAGCCTTTTTATTTATAAAAACTTCACAATAAAAATTTACAAAACTAAAGCTCCATAGGGGCTTTTTAGGTAAAAATGACTATGCAGTATATTTAAATATATTTAATATTTAACAAATACAACTTAACAGTCTGTTTTTAATAAATAAAAAATATATAATCACGCCCGCAAAGTAAACATAAATACTTAAGGTTTATTCATGAAAAAAATTTCAACTTTAGCAGTTTCTATTTCATTTATTATGTTAACGGGGTGCGGTGGAGGTAGTTCAAGCTCTAATAATACTGAAAATGTATCATCACAAGCTCAGGAACAATCTACTCAAAATGTATCATCGCAAGCTCAAGGGCAATCTACTCAAAATGTAAATAGTCTAAAGTGTGATAGAGGTATTCTCTTAAATTCTACGCTTTCAACCAATACAATTTTTGATGAAACGCTATATTCTTTAAATTATAGATTTAAGGAAATTTCTTCAGGAAATCCTCCAACTTCAATTCCACAACTTTATGCATATGAAATTAAAAGAAATGATCAAATGTTATATGCTTATCCAAAAGCACTTTACAATATAACTGCTGATGAAATTGAAAGTAGTTTGGCTGAAGATATCGTCCAAAGTTATGACCTTAACTCTTTCGGTCTTTTCACTAAAAAGACATACCAAAAGCAAAATAATGGTTGGCCTTTAGGTTATGTCGTTGCATCCCAAGGCTCACAAATTACGACTGCTCAATTTAATGATAGTTGTAGTTTAAATTCAGATAATGTGAGTTACGACTACGAAAAAATTGATGTTTCAGGTAAAAAAATATCTGACATTTTCCCATCAAATATTTTAACAAGTCGACCAGAAAATATAGACTACTTATATATGAGTAATCGCTTTGCTGGAACACTTAAAAATAATCAAACAGCTTTTACGAGCTTATTGAATAGTAATGCGACTTTCCCAAGTGGTTCTTTTGTTTATGTACCGAAGTCTGTTGTTTATAACAATACCGAATTTTATTTCTTTGATAGCTCACTCACTAGTTTCAAAACCGTAGCTGAATGGCAACAAGCTCTTTATCCAAAGGCCAACTATAAATTTGATACTGTTGCTGGCTACAATGTGACTTACTCTGTAGACAGTGCAGGAAACCAAATTTATTCGGGTGGTAAAGACCCTGCTATTGAAATGAATGGCAAAATTTACGATGGTGAATGGCAAGTTAAAGGTAATGTTGTTTCTGAAACATACGGTGAACCAGCAATTATGTCGACCACTAACTATGAAACAAAAGGAAAATTTGCTTTATACAATAAAGCGAGTTATGACTTTCTTGCTGCCCAAATCCAAACTTACTATAAGTAAAATTTAAGACCTGTATATCCCAAAGTACCTTGCCCATGTACTTTGGGATATTTATCTAAACCACACCAAGCTTTAGTAAAAAATAATCCAGTACCTTCTCTGTTTCAGCCACATTGCAGTTATCTAACAATTGAATAATCGTGCCTTCAATCACATATAAAAAGAGTCTGGCCTCATTAAATGTTGCATCGGTTTTTAACTGTCTGAGATGGCTATAAATTTCATTGATAAGCCACATTCTATATCTCACTGCGGTCTGAAAAGCGTTTGGATAGCTAATTTTTGTTTCAAAAATGGCCTTAAATAATAAGTAATATGGCCCTTCTATATCGCTATGTAAAAAGTACAGCTTCTTAAGTTTATCTAGTGTACTTGTAGCGTGGTCATATTCGACCATTTCAATCACTTGTTCTTGAAGACGTTCTTTTTGCACGATTAAACAGATTTCAATAAAGCGCTGTTTAGAGTGAAAATAATTATAAAACGTCATTTTTGTGACTTCTGTTTCCCTCACAATCTTGTCGACGCCAACTGTGTGAAATCCACCATGATGGAAAAGATGAATCCCTTTTTTTACAACATTTAAAGCACGTGTTGGGAGTGTTAAATTTGGCATAGTTTTACCGTTATAAAATAAATTTTTGTTGTATATAAGTGAGTTAAAAAAATCTGTGCCCTTTCTGGGAGAAAAAAAGGCACAGCAAAACCCATAAAGACTGTGCTTAGCACATCTCGAGTTTTATAGTTGCTAAGTTTTTGGTCGTGATGATTTAAAGCTTGATAAACCCAATGGCGATCAAACTCGTTAATAAACTAAGTTGTGTTGTTATAGCTTTTGGCAAAGGCTGCCAAGAAATAATGAATGTACAAAGCCAACTCCTTTTTATTGGGAGTTCTGCCAGACATTAAAATTATGGTGGCAGAACGAAGGGGGTTCGCAGACTGGTCAAACGAGGCCAGCACACCCAAAGGTGTCCCCCTCCGTTCCACCGTAGAGGGGGCACGAGGGTGTACACACTAAAAGAAGAATCTTTTAATGCTCGTTTGATTCGGTCTGCGACAACCGACTGGCAATGTAGGCCAGCACGCAAAGAATAATAGTCACTCTATTTATCGTCAAGCACAAAAAGTGACAACTGTTTTAAAATAAATCAGACAAAGTATTTGATAAATCAGTGGGTTTTAAGATGAACTACAAAATCTACGGGTAAAATCAGATGTTTTTATTTCTATAGGTTTTTTAAAAAATAATTGAGTTCAGCAATAAGAAAGATTGGGCTAATTCTTATAGTTCCTAATCAGAATAGATGAGAAAAATAAGCCTCTTACTCTCAGTTGGCTTGAGGCTTAGTAAATCCTTTTCAATAGCACCTGTTTAAAGATGCTACACAAAATAATTAATGGTTCTTTTTAGAGAATTTATGACCTTTAGGAAGTGGAGCATCACATGGTTGATCCGTCTTTACATCCACCATTTTCACTGGCCCATCATTGTAGACTGTTACTTTACAGCCTTTTACAACATATTCCTGTTCAATACCACCGTACCTTTCATCATCAGAAACGGGAGCTACAGAAGTTACACCATAACAAGCTCCATCAGCACCACATTCAACCTCTACTCCACTAACATCAGCTCCACCCGCTTCTGCCACTTCTGCTCCAGCAGCTTCCATTGCATCAACCTCTTCAACCTGTGTCTTTGCTGCATATGTATTTGAAAGACTCATCATAAGAAAAACTGCAAGAAAGAACTTACTACTGCGATTTATTGAATTCATGTTTTATCCATATCTATTGATTTGAAATTGGTGCTTTCTGGGAGGGATGAAAATTAATTAGCGATAGTAGAATTTCTACTTCAACTTATTTAAAAGCCTTTCTATATCAACCTTATGTTTATTATATACATCTTTCTTTATTTCATATTGAAATATTCTATTCAGATGATAACTCAATAGAGTTAAATCTTCATTATTTTTATCAGTTACAATTTCTTCCAAAATTTTCATAAACTCTGACAACGGTGAAATCTTCAAAAATACTAAATATGGCCTTTCTGATGAAAATGGTAACTTATGTAAATAATAATTCATTAATATTTTTCTTTCCTTTTTTCCCCATGAAAAATGAGGGATTAACTGGAATGCCAAATAATAATCCTCACTATTTAAAGGATAGTTATTCAACAACCAAAAGCATCTTTCCTCATTAGTATATTTTTTTAAATTTTTGATAATATTCTTTAATTCATCAACCATTTAACCTCCCATAAAACACAAATTTTTATAGATCTTACCTACTATCTCAAACTTTTAAATTGTACAAGTCAAATGCTTATGTATCAATACAGGAAAACTCGGCTTCCTCCGTCGCTCTCATTTAGTCCGTGACTTTATAAACACTCAATGGTATAGAAATTTTATATTTCCCGATTAAAGATAAGAATTCAGCATTTAAAACCTCAAAATTACATTGCTCATCTTCTGAAATATATACCTCCATAAATAAACTAAAACCATCAGCTCCATTTTTTATAAAATTTTCAATATTTTTAGAAATGAACTCATAAAATATAGACTCATATTCTTCATCATAATATTCATTAGAAAAATCTTTGTTAGAGTTAAACTGAATATAATTGGGGTATTCTTCATCAAAAGCAAAATAAATCTTATCACTAGATATATTTTTAAAGCTTGAATAGCATCCAAAAAGTCTCCAGACACATTAAAAGTCAACCTAATATACATTATAAAAATTTCTCCAGATTAATTTAATTATTTCTTTTGCTTATAAAAACATGAATAATTAAATAACAATCTAAATACCAATTATTATGATTTATACTCATTCACTTTAAATAGCTTTTTTCATGCAAATCCTTTAAAGCTAGGTTTTTATAAACTGCTCACATTTAAGTAAAAAAATAGGCATGAATTCGGTCTAATTGAGTAAATTTATTGAGCACTGTTACGCGTGTACGTATTCTTATTTAAATACACACTAATTCTTCCTTTACTTGGCCATTAAAGTACAAATAATGCGAACCTATAAATTATTTTGTCTAGGATTAAGTTAAGGCTCCGCTATTTTCCTTGGCGGTTTTTATACTGGTCGTGGTATAAATAAATATTAGACCTCTTGCATAATTGTACAAAATAAAATCAACTCGATAGTAAAAGCCTTTGTTTTATAAATTCTAGACTGATCATTTTTTTGATTTATCCAAGAGGTATCTTGACTTACCAAGCCAATATATTTATATCATCCTTTTCATTGCATTCTAGCTAAATGTAGTTCAAATTATAAATCTTTACCCAACAAAGCTCAGGTGTTATCTATACATTTTTGGGAAGTATTCACTTATTTTCTCGTTATCAAATAATCTATCCACAGTAAAATCAACTGTATCAGAGACAGCTATTCCATGATGTAATTCTATTGGGAAATCATTAATTGATGCATACACTGTTGGCATTAAATATCTAAAATAATCTCCTATCTTCGTTTCTCGATTATAACCCACAGGGTAGTCTTTGCCAGCATTATCGCCCTCAAGACTATGATAAATAAAAAAACCTTTTTTTGAAGGCATATTAATTTCATTTAAATCTTCAGAATTTTGCTTACTTTTCACCCAAAACTCAACATCTTGTCTAGGGTAATTTTCCCCATGGACTAAAGATGAATACAAATCTAGGATAGTTTCTCCATTTTTTTCTGCAGGATAACTCGCATACTTTTCTGATTCTTGCCATTTATATTCATTAAGATCATCTAATAAATCTTCAAAGTTAGGTATAACCAACAATGCTTCCGGTAGCCGTCCCCAACAATTATTCACCATTACTGCTATTTTTCCATTTTTATCCATAGCAAACC
Organism: Acinetobacter seifertii; assembly: GCF_000368065.1. GTDB lineage: Bacteria > Pseudomonadota > Gammaproteobacteria > Pseudomonadales > Moraxellaceae > Acinetobacter > Acinetobacter seifertii. The sequence goes on along the minus strand of NZ_KB851200.1, from coordinate 589,215 downwards.
ATGTAAATATTTCACCAAAACCTGGTTCCCAATCACTTCTAGAAATATGCATTATTTTGTTCCTTTCGGCCATGTAACTTGACAATTACTACATGTTTCAATAATTATCTTATGCTTCCTGACGGTTGGCATCAAAATTCTTCGTTACGTCCATCTGTAAATTAATTTCACTTTGAACTCTATCTTTATCAAAATTGTTTTGCAGTGCTACAATATTCTCACGTGTGGTATCTGTGGTTACAAACGTCAATATCTCAGATTTAATTTGTCAGGCAGTTTTACCTGTTAATGCTTTCTGACTTCGTTCATCTTGGATTGTAATGTTTTGGGTTTAATACCACTTTTGGTCACACTATAAGATAACCTTGATTAATTAACTAAGCTCTTGCTTTCAATTTGGATTATTTTTCCCATCAAATTCTTTTAGTTTTTCTAGAAAAATTTGCCAAGGCTCTGGAACACCTTCAACTATATCTATATATAAATCCCAGTCCTCTTTTAATATATTATACAGAACAGGATGCATTTGACGAATATCGTTATATAAGGCAGCCTTAAACTCAAATAACTCACATGAATCATTACTAGTTATATCTATTTCATTTTCAAAAAAAACCCTCAGCCCCATATAATTTTCTATCATTAACAAGTAGTGATATTTTCCATCAGTAAAATATATAGAACCTACCATCCCTTTCAATCCAGAGTCTTTCTCAACAAATCTCATTTTACTTACTCCAAGCTGGTTTAGGGGTTGTTATCTTCATATCATACGCTTTATTTGTATACTGATTATATTGATATAGCAAACCATATATTTTAGTGATTCATGCATAAGAATGGATTCAAATTTTTCCAAGCTGAAAATGGAGTATGATTGGTTAAACAAGTACTATAAGAGTTTATAGCTTTTCAGTAAAATGAGAATTATGCTTCCACTCAGAGGTGGAAGATTTTTTTAAAAATCCTATCTATATTAGTTTAGATTTTACCTAATTTTCTATTTTATTTAGCCTTTCTCTCAGATATTAAGTTTTGTAAATTAACTAATGTATTATTAATTATATTTATTTCCTCACTAGTGAGAATGAACTTTTTATCTAAACTTTCTTCTTGCCTTTCTAAAGCTAATGCATAAATTGTTTCAATCGTAAACCATTCCTCATTAAAAGAATTTCTCCAAGTTTCAGGAATAGATTCCAAAGCATTGAACAAGGATTTCAAACTTAAAATAAGTTGCTTAATACCAATCTTCTCTTTTTTAAAGTCGGATATTATCTCTAACATTAAATTATATTGTCTCTCATTATGTTCATTTTGCCATGAGTTCATAAAAAGACCTCTTCTGTATTAATAGTTCTCATTTTGTTTTATTAATTTTATAAAAAACTATTTAAAAATTGAGTGGGGAGCTCTACACCTGTAAATCTTAACTTCATTACCCCACTTACGATAGTTCAGGCAACTTTTTTATTCGTACCTCTATATTAATGAAACCGGATCTATACTGTTTTGGAAGTCATTTATTTTGGTCTTGAAGCTACAATCGTATTTATAACATGACTCTTTTATCTCTAAATATGGTAATACTAACCATATAATTTCCAAAAATTCATTCCATTAACAATCCAATATTGATATCTATCTGGAATTAATGACCAAAATTGACTGGATGCCTTACCTTTCCAATTGTCTGGCAATTGATTTTCAAACTCACGTTGCCAATCTGTATGGAAAAATAAATTCCTATCAAGATTTAAGTAAAATTTCGGCAATCTAGATTCCATTATAGCCCATAATTCATTTTTTATATCTCCCTCCCCAGACATAAGATAGTCTTCCACATAAATATATAATTTTTCCAAATCATCCATATTAATTTTATACTTAAAAAAACTCTTCATCCAATCAAGCGTTTTAATATTCATTTCAGGCAAGTTTGACAAATATAGTGGTAAAGTTTCATTATTTAAAATTGATGCTCCCCCTCTAAATTCCTTTAAAGCAAAGGTATAGCTATTTTCATCAAGTATACCTTTTTCTAAATATGAATCATAAAATGGTTTTATATCTATAACAAAGTTTTCTTTATCATCAACAATGAAATAATGCTTTCCTTGTGAAACAATAATAGCTATTTCACAACTACCTTCAAATATAGAATTTAATAAAAATTCATATTGATTATTATTTTCTATATTCATTTTCAAACTCCTTCTGCGTTAACACTCTTGCTTTAGAAGAACTTTCTTCTAATAATCTATCCCATACTTTAGGTAACTCTAAATTAATACTTGGCTGACCTTTAGATTCATCCACAATCTTTGGTGCATTAGGATTACGGCTAATGCCTGGTATAGGTTTTTGCGGAATAGCTTCTGAAAGGATTTTTTGATGTAGAGCTTTATCTATCTCAAATACAACAACTTTCCCATCTGGACGTTTTTCTGAAAGATAGTATAAAGCATGTGATGGTCCATTTGTACTAACACATAATTGACCAGAGCATCCAGAGTTAATTGAAATCGTTTGGTCAGAATTTACAGTGATTCTATTCAGACTACTTTTCGTTCCGACTCCTCCGCCTTCAACCCTATAATATGTTTGAGTTTCAATTTTCTTAACAATATCTTTACCATATTGCTTTTCAATCGCAACCAATACCTCATCAGTTAATCGAGTAACCCCAGAAACAGATTTAGTAAACCCTAATCCCAATATAGAGGCTTTAGCTAACTGTCTTTCATTTGGTGTAATTTCCTCACCTGTCAAAGGATCATATTTTGCCCCAGCCGCTGCAGCGAGTTGACGAAGAGTCATATCATTAATGACATTTAAGGTCTTATCACTCAGGCTCTTTTCAGGTATTGGAATAATACAACTTTTATCTTTACAATTTGCCATTATTTTATCATTAAGATCCTTTTTCTTTTTGTTTTCAGCGATGGCTTTTTCAATTCCTTTATTAATTATAGAAAAGTCATTATTCTCCACCGCATTCTGCGCAACTTGCCCACTCTGAACTGTAGAACCAATATCACCAGTCGTTGATCCAACTGCACTACCCGCTAAACCTACAATAGAACTAATCGTAGATTTCTGATCTGCTGTGAGGTCTTTGGCATCTTTTCCATACAAGAAACTCGATAATACTGGTGCCGCTGCCTCTGCTCCTCCTGCTGAAAGTCCCGCAGTCAACGCATCATTTCCACCAGCCGCCGCAACTGCTGCACCAAGAACGGTATGAGCTAAAATATGTGCTGCTTCTTGACCACTCAGTACACCATTAGTTCTCAATTCAGCCTTTTGCGCATGAATATTTTGTATATCCATATTTAAGCCAGCTTGGCCCGAATGCAAGATCACACCAGAGTCACTATTGAGTCCCTGTGCTTGAATATTTAGTTGATTTGCATTGGTGAGAATACGGCCTTGCTGGTTATTAATGACTCCCTGAACAGTTAAATTCAGATCATCTGTCGCAGTGTGCTGAATCAAACCTTGTTGGTTATTAATATCTTTCCCAATATTCAGATTCAATTTTTTCGCAAGAATTTGACCACTCTGGTTAATCAAACTTTGCTGGTTTTGTACAGCATTTAATTGGATAGTGTCAGCCTGCAACATACCAGACTGATTATTTATATCTCCATCACGAGCTGTAATATTTATATTTTGAGCTGCTGCAGTTCCTTGTGATAAATCTACATTTGCCCCATCTAAATCAATATTACGGCTTGCCAGTAGTTTCCCGTGATGCTCAAGTGACTGTTCTGTTTTAATATTTAAATCTGCTTGAGTATTTTGATCTTGCTCACCTTGAGCATTGATACCGACCGCAATAACACTTTTTTCATCACTAACAAGACGCTGACTTGCTAAATCAATACTACCGTAGGCAGAAAGGATACCTCCTTGCTGCGTCATAACACCTGTATTATTAATTTTTAATTGTTGATCAGCACGAATATAACCGTGATTGGCAAGTTGCTGGCTGTCAATTTGCAGATTTTCATGGCTAGATAACGTACCGTTGACTGCATTATTTAAAGATCCAGTTTGAATTTTTAAACTTTGGTCAGCATAAATCGTTCCTGAACCATTATTTAAAGCCTGATCTTTGTTTTGAATCGTAATATTTTTTGCAGAAATTTCACCTTGGTCGTTATCTAAACCAAAAAGCGAACTATCCAAGTTATTATTAGTGACTATTTTTCCTTTCTGGTTATTCAAATGACCTGAAAGATTAAGTTTTAATAATTGTTCAGCCTCCAGATCACCCCCACTATTATTTAGGCCCAACCCCTGTAAATAAAGTTCAGACGAACTCGCGATCTGCCCCGCTTGATTTAGAATGTTTCCGCTCGAGATCATACTAATATTATTTAAGGCATTAATTTTACCGCCCTGATTATCAATCGACTGGCTATTTACATCTAAAGAAGTGAGCGATTGCAGCAATCCTTGTTGGTTACTAAAACTTGAGGTTTGAATATCAGCACTTTTAACTGTGAGCTCACCTTGGTTGTTATTAAAGCTATTCCCTTTAATATGAATAGCACCCAAATTAAGTTGACCGCCTTGGTTATCTAACCCATTTTGGCTATCTAAATCTACACCACCATTGGCAATGATCGCCCCTTGGTCATTATTTAGTTGTTCCTTAACATGAATATATCCTTGATCATAAGTTTTTGGAGTGGTATCTGTTGGAGTGGCAACTTCTAAACTTCCGCCATCTTTGGATGGATCAATTGGAACTGTCGGAACACTGCCACCTGTCGACCCACCCGTACCACCACCTGTGGTACTTTTGGCAATTCCGATTTTACCGCCAAGGTTGGTCATTGAACCCGACTTTAAATCCAGCCCTTGCAAACCTGTTTGTTCGATAGAGCCACTATTTTTTAAGCTTCCCGCATCAATAACAACGCGAGCGGCATTCAATGTGCCACTATTACTTAAACTATTCTGGTGATTAAGATGTAACTCGTCTGCACTACTGATTAAACCAGAGTTATCTAGACTTTGACTCTCAACTAAAATTTGTGAAGTTGCACTACTGACATTACCGGTATTTTGAATATTTTGAGCTTTCAGCTGTACCTGATCTTTGTTCGCAATCAAGTTACCATTATTGACCAAATCACCATTTGCATCCAGTGTAAGCGTACTTTGGTTACTATTTATCGTACCTGCGTTACGTACACCTAGCCCTTGCTCTGTTCCCACCAAAAAGATTTTTCCAGCATACATCCCACCGAGTTGGCCTACATCTAAAGCAAAGCTTGGCGGAGGTGTGGTAGTAGCTGCTGTCGTTGCCGTGATTTGAGGAGCTACTTGGTCTTTGACTTGAATATCATTTTGTCCAAGTACCGTATTAAGCTCATTTGCATATAAGCCTGCATTCACTTTTAAAGCACGCGCATAAATATCTGTATAGGGAGTTAAACTTCCGTTTAAGCCTTTACCTTCAATCGTGACCTGCCCCTCGCGGACGCGGAATGATTCAAGATAACCTTGGTTCATCACCGCTTGACCTGTAGTTAAAGTAAAACGGTCTGCGTTAATCACACCACAGCCATCACAGATCAAACCAGATGGATTCGCAATAACAACTTGTGCTTGTTTTCCGGCAACCTCAATATAGCCTTTGAGTTGACTTGGATTATTACTATTCACTTCATTCAAAATAACTTTGGCTTCGCCTTTTGCGAGCCATGGGTTACCTTGTACCCAGCCTCCTAATTGGGTTTGGGTGTTATTACGTGAGTTATTTAAAATAGCGCCTTCTTGCCCAACATCAAATTGAGTATAGGTATTACGTGAAACACCCCCAGCGCTTGGTGTCTGAATATTGACCTGAGTTGTTCCATTTGCGCTATTTAAAATGGTCGGTTGCTGCGATGTAGGTGCACCTTTATCGGCAATAATCTGAGTTTCAGCAACACTGCTCATTGGCAAGCTAATCACCAACGCTCCCAAACAGCCAATTACAGCAAAATTAAGTGGATTTAGTTTTTTATAATGAATAGGTAGAACCGAATCTATGGTCGAATCTGTTCCGATTTGTCCCTGACTTTGCCCTGCTTGCTTGGTTTTACTTTTTACAATTTCAGCAACAGCAATAAACATACCGCGAGCATGGCTAAAAATAATACGATAACGGTTCTTATTCATTCTAAAATCTCACTAAATCTTTTTTTAATAAAGTTGATTAAGTTCTGGACCTTTAAACTTGAATTAATAGGTCCAATTCACGCTAAATCCAGTCGTGTAATCATCTGTTTCGAAGTGATCTGGCTTTTTCAAAGGCGCACCCACAAAAGCGTCATAATTCAAACGCAAGGGAGCAATTTGTCCACGCAACCCGATAACTGCACCTAATAAACTCGTGCCTGGTAAAGGATTCGGATAATGTGCAGTTTTTCCACCAACCTCTCCGTAATCGATACCTGCATACCAAGAGTGTGGCCTATTCATAATTGAGCCACTTAGTTCATTGCGAACTAAGAAACCGTTATCGGCCAATAAAGTTTGCTCACCATCAAAACCTCTTACGGTATAACGGTTTCCAATTGAAAATCTGTCTTGAGGAGTTAAAGGTTGATTGCTGTGTTGAGTACGCCATTCAGCTAGATATTGCAGATTTTGCTGACCCACTTTAAAAGGCACTTGTAAACTGGCATTGGCTTGTAGAATCCCGACATGCGTATAAGCTTCCCCAAAGTCTTCTTCTGGTGCTCTCATTGCATTCAACCAGCCTGTACCACGCTTATAAGTCACATTGCCGCTTAAAGTAGAGTTAGAAAAATATTCAGTATGATCAAGGGTTGCTTTCCAACCCGCGGTTTTACGGCGTTGTACTTCAATTTCTACATCATTAATATAGTTTTGTGATTCACGGTACCACCCACCAAAACCTAAGGCTGTTTTACGGTGTGCATCTCGATAAATCACTCGAGATAAATCTGCATTAATGAGTTCGCTTTTACCGCTATATTGATAAGTTTCACTACTTCCAGCCACTGTTTGCAGGTAATTAGAGCGACTATAACTGGTTGAAAATAACCAATAATCAAATGGAATAGTATAACTTGCATAAAAGCCATCAGTACCATGTTTACCAGAGTTTCCACCACCTAAATCATGGTTATAGCTGATATAAAATAGATCATTTAAGGTCAGCAGATGATCAAGCGATAAAGTTGCTGTACCTTGATATTTTCCGGTCGCCTCACTCCCTGAATCATCAATTCCGAGGTGTAAGCGATAAGGTTTAGCTTGTTGCCAAGCCAAAACCACATCACTATAGCCTGGTTCTTTTTTTTGTTCTGCTGGCTGGATTTTAAAGTCAGCCTCAACTGTCGGCACTCGTTTGAGGTTTTCTAGACCTTGCTCCATATCACGAATATTTAACAGCTCTCCCGACTTCATCGGTAAAGCATTCCACAAATGTGCACGTTTAGAAGTACCCTCAGCAAACTTAATCTGATCCACTCGTCCCGGAATAACACGAACGCGAACCTTGCCAGATGCGATATTTTGTTGAGGAAGCAAAACTCGTGTTGTGACATAACCATCTGCAATAATTTTATTTTGTACAAGATCAAGGGCTTGGTTTAGTCCATTTACCCCCAAACAGCGTCCAATAATATTATTCCTGCCAGTCGTAATCACATGAAAATCTGATATGAATTGATGAGCTTCTTCACCTTCTAAAAGTATTTTCTTAATTTCAAAACACGGGGTTTCACTGTTAGAGCGTAAATATTGTAATTGCTGAACTGAAATCTTATTTTGTTCTTGCCCTAGATTGACGTTTACATCTGGTTGTATTTGTTTTTCTAAAGCACTATCACGTTGCTGTTGTCGAATAGTTTGATCAGCCTGAATTCTCTGACGAATAGGATCATCCGAGTCCGCAGCAAAACTTAGGCCCCCTGTTAGTGATAAGCAGATGAATAAGACACTTTTATTAAATTTGTTATAGTTCAACATATAAAATTAAACCGTGATTAATATCAACTTAATTTTATTTTAACAAAACCTTAACAAAGTGGAAGCATTTTTTATACAGATTTGTCTGTATGTAAAATAAATCTTATTTTCTTAAATCTTACTTTTATAAGATATTAGTTTTAAATCACAATTTATTTATAAAAATCAGTTAGACATAAAAAAACTCCCGTAACAGGAGCTTTTTTTGAATCTTGGCAGAGGATCAAGGATTCGAACCTTGACGAACGGTTTTGGAGACCGTCATGCTACCATTACACCAATCCTCTATATATACAATTAAACCCTTTAGATTTAATCATAAAAAAAGCAAGATCATCGTCTTGCTTCTTTCAATGGTGGGGGCGAAGAGACTCGAACTCTTACACCTTGCGGCGCTGGAACCTAAATCCAGTGCGTCTACCAATTTCGCCACGCCCCCATCTGGGACATTTATTTAAAATAAATGTGGCAGAGGATCAAGGATTCGAACCTTGACGAACGGTTTTGGAGACCGTCATGCTACCATTACACCAATCCTCTTCCAAGATTTAAATGACTTAACATTCAAATCAACTTTAAGTTAAAACTTAAAGTGGTGGGGGCGAAGAGACTCGAACTCTTACACCTTGCGGCGCTGGAACCTAAATCCAGTGCGTCTACCAATTTCGCCACGCCCCCGATGGCTGTGTATATTAGCGATAAGATCTAACAGTGACAAGTGTTTTTTTTCTAAAAAAAACTGACCGTGTAAATTGTATACAGATACTAGATCAATGATTTTTATAAGTTTGAATGTACTTTTAAACAATTTATCGCTTCAAATGCATTTGAAAACCGATTTTTCTGTTGTTTTTGCAATAATCCCGCCAGTAAAGGATAAAAAACTTGAACTGAATCAGGCAACTGAATGTCTAAATTTTGACAATGCAATACAGCCCAATCATGATAACTATTTGCTTGTAAACGCATTTGGCTTAACCATTCATACAAAACAATTCCAAAAGCATATAAATCGCTTTGTATACTCTTACTTGCTCCATGGAACAGTTCAGGAGCCATATATCTTGGGGTAGCATCAACGATTGAATCAGGACTCGATATAAGCCGTGTTTTTTCAAAATCAATTAAATAGAGCTGCTGTTCAAACTTTCGAAAGTGTTCCCTTTTTATATCTCCATGAATCCATCCCAACCCATGAAGCGCTGTTAAAGCCTTAAGTGCGCTAATAACTGTCTCATAAATATCTTTTAAGTTTTGCTTTGGGATGGAACGATCAAACCAGTCTTCTGTATCCGGCAAAATTAATATTTTCCCTTCATGTTGTTGTAGTTGGGAAACAGTGTCGGCATCAACTATTTTAAATGGTAAAAGCCAATTTACGTTTTTATGCTGAATATCTTCATAAAATTGCAATTCATGCAAAAAATCTTGCTCATTTTGAGCATATACATGCGGCACTTGATATTTTAGCCAGTAGTGATGGGCATCTATAGTACATGTCCATAGATGCCGTCCTAAATCTGCACTTTTAGGTTTTGTCACACTTTTTAGATTTTCTATATGAGAAGCAAAATCATGCTTCAGCATAATAAGACTCTGGTTGTTGTCTCTTTTCTTCAAAACGTAGAACTTCTAAACAATGCTGAATAGTTTTACCAATACGTGCATGAGTTTCAATAGAGGAAATTTTTGGCCAAGTCGCCCGCTCACCTTCTCGTTGTAAACGCTTAAACAAATGCGGACGAGGGTTTTGCAATGTATAGGCATAATGTTTTAGGCCATATTTAGCAATAATATTGACATCGCCATAATAGCGCTGCCCTATTACCCCATATCCATGATCAAGCAATCTTCTTACTGGAGAAATAGCACCAAGTCTTTGACGAGTAAAGTCCATTACTCCCATAGACAGGACTTTACCTTGGCGTCTTAAAATTCGTTCTGGCCAACTTAAAAGATCTTTACGGAAACGGTGTGCATCATCTTGCATAAATGGCACAACATGCGGATTCACTTGACTGGCAATGGTGTAGTTTAAATTGTAAAGCCTTGCCATTCTTTCTTGTGGAAAGTCACTGCGCACACTGCCATCTACCCATTTTGTATTTGCCATATAAGGCGTATGTTCACCATCATAACGCTTACTGGTTAAACGCACAGGGGGAAATAAAACTGGCACAGCACAAGAAGCCAATACAGCACTCCAAACCAAAACGTTGGGTGTCATAATTGCATTCATAATTCGCGGGTTTTCTGTTGCATCGTATGGTGCAACGGCCACATTAATATTTAAACCCGATTTTTTAAATGCCTCTTCAAAAGTCAAATCACCTAAGTTTTCGATAAGGAATTTTTTCAAATAGTGGACATCCGCAATGCCCCCATTCCCTTTTATAAGTTCACGAAGCTTTCTAAAATGAAATGCATCACTAAAAAATTGCTCGCCATTTAATAAGTTTTGAACGTCTTCACTCGCAGAAGTTCCAAGCATGCCTGTCATAATGGCGCCAGCACTTGAACCAGAGAGGACTTTGGGCATTAAGTCTTGTTCAATTAAAGCCTTACATACACCTGTATGAAAAAGACCTAAAGTTGCACCACCCGAAAACATAAGCGCGGGTTGCCCATATGCTTTTTCACAATTTTCAAAAAACTCGATTTTTTCTTTTCTTTGAAAGGTAATACATTCACTAGAAGCAATATAAGCTAAGCTTTGGCTGACTTCTTCGATATAATCTTCAATTAACTTTTTTGTACCTACATGCGTTGCAGCAAATAACATAGGATGACCAATATTTGCAATATCGTAAGTTAGCCCTTCTTTTAAAAGATAAATCAAATCTAAAGTACGATGTTGCTGACGATATCTTTTCAGTAAAGTGTAACGATAAGAAATGAGCTCAGCATCAAAATAAGGTGAACTATTATCGAACTTCCACTCTTGTGCACCTGTTTCTTCATCCAGTTTTAATGCAAAAGACTTCCACTCTTCATAAGATTCAGCCATGTCTAATTGACGTTGTAATTTTTTGATACGGTAAGCCTGATGCGGATTCATATCACTTCGTATTTTTTCAAACATATTTCGTCCTCATCTTCACAGATGATTTTACTGAATAGACATGACAACACTATGCGCGGTCTGAACATTTCAATCAATTGCAAAACAGATAAACTAGATTGGCAGTATCTTTTTTGTCAGCTTGCAAATTTCGGTGTTAGTATCCTAGTAAATTACTGTTTAACATGATTGATTAACCATGGCTACCATTGATTTACCCGACAATTTAGTTCAAACCTTATCACTTGTATTAAATCAGTTACAGCAGGTTTTACCTGAACCGAAACAAGAAACTGATTTCACTGCACCTGCTTTTAGATGGGAAAACCAGCAACTTAAAGCCATTTATACGCCTAAGAATATTTATCTTGATGACTTAAAAGGCATCGAACGTCAAAAAGAAAAAATCATTCAAAATACTTTGCAGTTTTTAAATGGCCTACCTGCAAATGATGTACTGTTAACGGGTTCACGTGGTACAGGCAAATCCTCTATAGTACGTGCTTTACTCACTGAATATGCGCCTCAAGGACTACGTTTAATTGAAATTGAGCGTGATGATTTAGCAGACTTACCTAAAATCCAAAAAATCATTCAAAACCGCTCTGAAAAGTATATCGTCTACTGTGATGACTTAGCTTTTAATGCTGAAGATGAAAATTATCGTAGTCTAAAAAGTGTATTAGATGGTTCATTACAATCTGGTTCAACAAATTTTATTATTTATGCGACCAGTAACCGCCGTCACTTATTACCCGAGTTCATGCATGAAAATACGCCTGTAACTAAGGTTGATGTACCTCAATATACCGAACTACATCCACAAGAAGCGATTGAGGAAAAGATTTCTCTATCAGACCGTTTTGGCTTATGGTTATCTTTCTATCCAATGGATCAAAATTTATATTTAGAAATCGTAGAACATTATCTTGATAAAGCAAACATGCCTTTTAATGATGAAGTTCGTGCTGAGAGTTTACGTTGGTGTCAAATGCGTGGTCAGCGCTCTGGTCGTGCGGCTTATCAGTTTTCTAAGCATTGGATTGGTTTGAATGCTTTAAAAGAGTTGTCTAACAGTTAAATAAAATGTCCCACAAAGCCTTAGCTTTGGCCTGTAAACCGCTTAGCTTTGGCAGTTGTTTTTCATAACCTAAAACCAAGATCGCCCCCTTTTAGGTTTATATATATGAAAAAACAATTGCCAAAATTTTCTATCGCAAGCAAAACTATTGCTAAAAGTTTGTTATTCGCACAAGGCTTTTTAGACCAAGCAAAAAAATATTCAACGCTTCCTTTTACTCAATCTCATATCATTCGCCCACGTGTTGACGAAAAATATTATAGCTGGACTCATTACGGCATCTTTTTTCCCCTTTTGCCAGAACCGCATCGCTATTTAAATATTATGATTTTATTAGGCACACCTGGTGCGCTTGCTTTTGATCATGATGACATTATTGTTGGCAATCCCAGAAAAACAGCGACTTTTTTTTCAAGCACAGCCGCCCTTGAACAAGCCTTATTGAAAGCCTATATCATTCCTAAAGATACAAAAATTAATGAAGATGGAAGCTTAATCGAACTAGGTCAGGAAATTTCAATTCAAGGAAAATTTCCTAAAATTCATATTAATGGACATTATGAAAGTCTAGATTTTGACTTTGATATTGATGTGACCTCACATGTTTCATGGTTTGTAAAAACGCCTGTTTATGATCATTTGAGTTTATTAGCCAAATTTAAAGGTTTTTTAAACTATCAAGATAAATACATTGAAAGCGAAGGACTTTGCACTTACGAATATGCTCGAGCAGTTGGCCCCCACTCATTAACAAATCAACTTGTCCCTGAAAACCATAAATTACCGCTGGATTTTTTTACCTATCAAATCATTAATTTGAATGAAAATACTCAACTTCTTCTAACCAAAGCTGATATTGCGGGTCAAACAGTAACTTATACATTGCATATTAGACATCTTGATCGGCCAGCTGAAATTTTTACAGATGTCAGCTTTGATATTATTTCATATCAAATTGATGACTTCATTTCTCCAACGGGCAAGAAAATGCGACTTCCCAAATACTTTTCTTGGATTGCTAGAAATGATGCAAAGCAAATTATTTTAAATATTCAGGCAGAAATTGACTGCCCATTCCGCTATGGTCATGGGCAAGGTTATGCAAGTGGTTATATATTTACTGGTCATTATTTTAGCAATGAAGTGCAAGGCCGTGGTTATATCGAATATATAGATATTGAAAACCAACAAGCCTTTGCAGATAAATAATTTTACTCAGGAATAGATAATTCAGTCATTGGCCAACGTGGTGTAGTCGTAACAGCCAAGCCATCATGTTGGCCTGCTTTTAAGCGCTGATATCCTGCAAATGCAATCATTGCACCATTATCTGTACATAAAGCAGGTTCTGCATTGTAAACCTGCGCTTTAATTTTCGCTAAGGAAGTTTCTAACTGTTCGCGTAATCGTAAATTTGCACTTACCCCACCAGCAATCACTAAACGCTTAAGCCCAGTTTGCTTTAAAGCTTTTACCGATTTTTTCACCAAGGTATCTACAATTGCTTCTTGGAATGAAGCAGCTATATCAGCATCTCTGTTTTCACCATTCAATTTTTTCAATTGAACAGAAACGGCTGTTTTTAAGCCACTAAAAGAAAAATCTAGGCCTTGATGAAGCATTGGTCGTGGAAATTCAAATGCTAGCGGATCACCAGATAGCGCCAGTTTTGCGATATTTGGCCCACCCGGATATGGCAAGCTCATCATTTTCGCAACTTTATCGAAAGCTTCACCAGCAGCATCATCAATAGACTCACCTAAGAGTTCATATTGACCAATTGCATGGGCAGCCATCAATTGTGTATGACCACCTGAAACAAGCAATGCTACAAATGGAAATTCGGGTGGCTGACTTGAAAGTAATGGAGCCAACATATGACCTTCCATATGGTGAACACCAATCGCAGGCTTATTCAAAGAAAAAGCTAAAGTTCTTCCAAATAATGCACCTGTCATTAATGCTCCCATTAAACCTGGGCCACGCGTATAAGCAACTGCATCAATCTCTTGTTTCGTTACACCACTTTGTTCAAGCAATTGATTCATTAAAGGAATAAGCTTACGAACATGGTCACGAGAAGCCAACTCTGGAACCACCCCACCATATTCAGCATGAAGTTTTATCTGGCTATAAAGAACCTGTCCCCGCAAGCCGAGTTCGCTATCATAAAGTGCCAACCCTGTTTCATCACAAGAAGTTTCTAAGCCTAAAACAATCATCAAAACTGCCTTTTATATGAGTCAAAATATTGCAATCGCTATTATAGACTTGTGATATGAGTTGTAAATGAGTAAAATACTGACCTTCACTTGTGATCCGGCGCAATGGTGTGCCTGATCTTATCCATAATCTAGAGGATTTTACATGCCACAAGTTAAGTTGAAAGAAGGCGAACCAGTTGACGTAGCTATCCGTCGTTTCAAACGTTCATGCGAAAAAGCTGGTGTTTTAGCTGACGTTCGTAAGCGCGAATTCTACGAAAAACCAACTCAAGAACGTAAGCGCAAAAAAGCTGCTGCAGTTAAACGCTACCAAAAGAAATTGGCTCGCGAATCTGTACGTACTACTCGCCTTTACTAATTAATTTGTGATTGACTGCTGAAATTATGACTACTTTAAAAGACCAAATTACTGATGCATTAAAAACTTCTATGCGTGCCAAAGATATGGCAACAGTGACGGTTTTGCGTAGTCTACAAGCAGCAATTAAGCAAATCGAAGTTGATGAGCGCATAGAGCTTGGCGACGCTCAGGTTCTTGCGGTCATTGAAAAGCAAATTAAACAACGTAAAGAATCGATCAAAGCCTTTGAAGGTGCTGGTCGTGATGATTTAGCTAGTAAAGAACAAGCCGAAGCTGAGATTATTTCCCAGTTTCTACCAGAAGCTATGACTGAGGAAGAGCTTGATTCTATCATTGAGCAAACGATTGCTGCTCAAGAAGCAACTAGCATGAAAGATATGGGTAAGGTGATGAATTCTCTACGTCCGATCATAGCCGGGCGTGCCGATCCTGCTCAAGTTTCAGCAAAAATTAAAGCTAAGTTAGCTTAATTCCCTCCTCTTTCCTTATACATTCTTAGACCAAGCTTTCAGTTACTTGTCAGTTTAAGTAAATTCGTGTCTGCGAAAATCACAAGATTACTCTACACGTCCTAAATTTTCATTCGTCGTTCATCTTGCATTTGCTTTAAGCGGCTATCTATTTTAGCAGACATTGCATGATTGTCTTTTGCAAGTCGCTGTGCATGTAACATCGATTTAATTGCATTTTCTTCACTACCAGACCAAAATTGTGCTTCTGCTCGATAGCGCAAAACATTCACCGCCCTTAAAGGCGACTCTTTATCTAAATTAGCGGCTTGCTGTAATAGTTGCCAGCCTTGAATATCTCGGGCATTTTTATTAATAAAACGCTGAACAAGTGTCTGTACTTGCGCATATTTCCCCTGACGTAACAAAACCTCAGCCAACTTATAGCTAAATGCTTTATTTTCAGGCATGGTCATTTGCAATGGCGCAATAGAATTATAGGCCTGATCAAGTTTATTTTGCCCCAAATAAATATCTGTTTGAATTAAAGAAACAAGCGGCTTACCACTAGATTTTACTTGATCTAAGGTTGTTTGAGCTTGCGTATAATCACCTTGTTTTAAATAAAATGCAGACAACGCCAATAACCCTGCCAGATTTTTTTGCGAGGCTAAACTTTGAAGCTGATTTTCTGTAGCTTCTCCAGCAACCACCATGGTGTACCATTTTAAAATTTCAAAATCGACATCATATATTCGACTTTTAACACGAGGCATTTGATTAGCTCTTAGACGAGCCTCACTCATACGCTCAGTCGTTAAAGGATGGGTAAGCCAAAAATCCGGCAGAAAACTTACATGGCTAGTTGCCCTATGCATTGTTTCAAAATAATCCGCCATACTTTGCGGGTTATAACCCGCGGCATACATGTATTGCATTCCGATGCGATCGGCTTCACGCTCTTGATTACGGCTATAGGTAAGCTGCTTATCCAAAAGTGCAGCTTGCGTACCTAACATGACTGCCGCCCCTGCATCTCCACCCGCCTGAGCAGCCAAAGCTACGCCTGCCAGCAAACCAGCCAAACTTAAGAGTGCTTGCCCTTTAAAGGCTTCTTCTGAACGACTAAAGTGCCTTTGAGAAACGTGAGCAATTTCGTGTGCCATCACACCAGCAATCTCATCAATATTGCGAGCAGATGAAATAAGGCCAGTATTTAATGCAAATAGCCCACCTGGGACAGCAAATGCGTTAATTTGAGGGTCTTTAATTACAACTAGACCAATAGGTTGCCCAAGCTGGGTTTGACCCAAAATATTAGAGAAGACTTGAAAAAACTGATCTTCCAGCCATACATCCTGTATGACTGGCATTTGCTTATGAACTTCACGAAAAACTTTTTCACCAATAAATTTTTCTTTCTGTTGGTCAAGCAATCCTATTCCACTACCAATATTCGGAATTTCAACTTGCCCAGAAGCTGGTTTGGAATCAAAAGGATCGGCATAAGAGGCATTTGTTATAAAAGCCAAACTTAAAATAACTGGCAAAAATTTCAAAAGTTCTTCTCTATTAAAAATTAGACCAACAAAAAAGCCCATTCATACAATGCTTGAATTATCTTGCATCATATCAATAGGCTTTCACTATAACATTGAAAATAGACTATATTTGCAATGAAGTGTTATTCAATTTTTATGCAAAATTAGGGTTCACCAAATATCTTGGAGTTTTATCTTCCAGTGCTTCCACTAAGTTTTTATAAGCTAAATTTGCCATTTTTTTGCGAGTTTCAGCTGTAGCAGAACCTACATGAGGCAAGGTAACAACATTTGGTAATTTGAAAAGTGCCGAATCTTGCAAAGGCTCTTTTTCATATACATCAAGACCAGCAGCAAAAATAAGTTCATTCTGCAAAGCTTCAATAAGCGCCTGCTCATCGACCACTGAACCACGCGCAATATTGACAAAAATAGCGTGCTTTTGCATAAGTTCAAATTGAGCTTTACCCATTAAAGCTTTAGATTCTGTATTTAAATCAACTGCTGTGACTACAAAATCAGACTGTTGTAACAACTCATCCAAACTTAAATATTGAGCATTCAATGGCTCGGCCAATTCAGGCTTTTCTCGTCGATTATGGTAAACAATATTCATGTTAAAACCATAAAAACCACGACGTGCAATTGCAGCACCAATATTACCAAGCCCAATAATTCCTAGCGTCTTCCCAAAAACATCTAGTCCAAACTGCTGTGGCCCAACTGTTCTTTTCCATTCACCTTGTTTAGTCCAATGGTCTAGAAATGGTACTTTTCTAGCTGCACTTAATAATAGTGTAAAAGCAAGATCTGCCGTAGTTTCAGTCAAAACATGCGGTGTATTTGATAACCAAATTTTCTTTTGGTTCAAATAAGCAACATCATAATTATCATAACCAACTGTCACAGATGAAATAATTTTTAGTTTTTGTGCTGGAGCAAGATTACTTTCATTGAGCAAGCGCCCCGCGCCAATCATTCCATCAGCATCTACGACTTCTCTTCTTATCTGTTCATTAATATCACCCAGTTTAGGGTTTAATACGACAACATGATAATCCCGCTGTAACCGTGACAAAATTTCTTCATCAATTTGGCTAAAAACCACAACCTTTTTCATGTATATCCCTACTACTCATTGTTATCTTGCATAAGTTGCCACAGCCTTTTTTTAAGGAGAGGCTTATCTAACATCTCTTTTAAACTAGCTAAATGAATAATATTTGCATGTTGAATATAGGTACATTTACCTAAACACAAAATCTTTTTTTCTGCCGCTACAGCATCTAAAAAACCTTGAATATATGAACCGACACCGCGTTGATCTTGATAAGCTGCTAATGGAAAAGGCCACCTTAATTCAGCATAATGTCCAACTTTGGCCTTTTGTATATTTGCCCAAAGTTGCTTTTCCTCTTTCTCTAATGCAGTTACATCAACAAAGATTACACACTTTTCAAGACAATAAGCCTGCAACTCAAATGGAGCAATTACCTCTCGCTCAACAACGATAGGTTTTTCTACAACCACTTCAGGCTGCGGAACATCCACAATGGCTATTGAAGGCTCCTCAACCACTTTAGCAACTTCAAGCAGTTCAGGATTAGATGGTACCTGTTCAAATGCAGGAATATCTACAGCAATAGGTATATTAATTGGAATATGAGGCTCAACAACCTGATCACGCCATAAAGTATGAGCATTATTTTTTTGGCACACTTGTGTTCTAGGAATCCACACATCGATTCCTAAAGTTGCCAGTATATTTCTTTGCTGCCCAATCATGTTTAAATCAGTATCTCTAATCTACTCACATTCTAACGGGCTTCTGATTTTTTTTCAGCGTTTTCTTTAAATGATCTCTTTTCAAAACCACATATGTTTCTTAAATAATCATAACGCTATTTTTCTTCTGCATTTGCTCTACAATTTCATCTGACTCAAAACCAAATCGCCAATAAAGCAACTCAAGTACATCAAGTTCATCTTGAGTAATAATTCTGTCACTCCATAAGCACATTTCAGCAATTGCCAAAATGCTTAAACGATCACGAAGTAAAAGCCCAGCAATGTCATTTAAAATTTCAGCCAAATCCAAAGGCTCATCCGAAATTTCATCATAAATATTCATTTCATCTGGGTTTAGCAATGAACGTAAAATACGTTCACGAACTTCCAACTGGTTTGGACTATTAATTTGCTGCACATGAAGTAGTGCATCAATTAAACGAACTATTTGAGGTTTTACTTCTTCAAATGCCGTAGGTAAGTGAAGTGGCATCAGGTTCAATTCATATTTAACCCGCTCTAATAACAAGGCATCAAGCAGTCCTATTTCGCCATCTTCCTGAATAATGAGTGCCAGTTTTGTCAAAAATTGACGAGCAATACTCGCCGGCATATGGCCAATATTTTTACATGCATCGTGAAATATCTGAATATGAATACGACCATCTAAATTAAGCAAAGCATCAACAATAGAATGACTTACAGGAGCTTCTTGCGGAATAAATTCTCGATATTGACGAATCATTAAAATTGCAACCATCACCTCACGCGAACCAGTAGCAGTTTGCAAGGCGCGCTGAATGAGCTCCGGCCGTTTTTTATTACGCCGAATATCATTACTTAAAGGTTTAATCGCATCATTTAATGCAAAACTAATTGGAGAAAGGCGCAACAAAGGCAAAGGCTGTGGTGATGACCACGGAATATAAATTTCTGTTTCAGATTCTTCTAATGAACGAAAAAGACTAAATAACGGTCTATTGCGAAGTTTCTTTAAATTTTCTAATTGTAAATCTTGCAATAGAGTTGGATTTAGTTCGTAAATACGCTCACGAATACTTGGGTGAATATTCATCCAACTTTGAGGGCTAAGTGAGTTTGCAAAACACATATGTGCAATAGATTCAGAGTAAGCACTATGAATTTGCGAACCTGAATGGTGAACATAAATACGCAATAAAGTTTGGGTGTTCGTACTATTTTTTAGCAACCGCATGGTTTTTTGGTCGTTGCGGAACGTACGACCACTTAATGTTAAATATTTAATAAAACGTGTGATTAATACACCCAAGCTTCCTGCCAGCCAGATTACACCACCAACAGCTACAAAGACTGTTTCAAATTTATGCTTATAACCAGGACTATAGCGTTTGAAACCCTGCTTGGCGAGCTTACTGCCCCATTGACTAAAGGTTGTTAAACCACTATATAAAATTTTTAATTTAGTATTTTCTACAGCTTCACCGGATAAAATCTGGTTAAACTCATGACCCAATAGACCATACAGCTCTAGTTCATCTAGATTCTGCAAAGCTCCCCAAGTCAAAATAATGACAATATCGTTTGAGTGAAAACCTGCAGTTAATGCATTCACTCCTACTTCGTCAGGCAAAACATAAAGTGTTGGAATATTCAGAGAAAATGTTTGCGCCAAATGTTCTGTAATTTTTAATGCAGCATGTTCTTCCGGTGTACTCTCACCTTTTACCAAACGACGCGCTTTAAGCTGTTTAGCAAGTGAATGTCCTCCTTTACGCAAAATATAAAGCTCGATCACTACAGACCAAACCATAATAAAAAGCAAAAGAGCAACAAAATATGGACTTAAGGTATGCCACCAAATTGGCTGGCTATAATCAAAGAAATGAACAAGTAAACCCAAAATGAGATTTAAAATAAAAATAGTTAAAAGCACAGCGACCAAACACATAGTGATGGACCATGCCATATTCTTATTTTCGATTAAATAGTGGCTTACTTCTTTCAATGTAAATAATCCCAATTACATTGTTAAGTTTCATCATAAAAGAAAAAAGCGGGAAACACCCGCTTTTTTCGGCTATTTCTATTCTTCTTTAATACCCGTCAAATCTACTGACGCTGCATCAATATTGACATCAATATAACCATCTTTTTTCTTTTTCGCAGAGTCATTACGCTTCTGCTCCAAATTATTCAGATAGTCTGCATCGATACCGCCAGTTACATAAATTCCATCAAAAACAGAGCAATCAAACTCAGTCAATGTAGGAACCTTACTTGTACGTACGGCGTTCTTCAAGTCTTCCAAATCTTGGAATACTAAACGGTCAGCACCAATAATTTCTTGGATTTCTTCTACACTGCGTTCCGAAGCGATAAGCTCAGTCTTAGCAGGCATATCGATACCATAAACGTTTGGATACATCACTTTTGGTGCTGCTGAAGCAAAGTATACTTTTTTCGCACCTGAGTCACGCGCCATCTGAATAATCTCATTACACGTAGTACCACGTACAATAGAGTCATCCACCAATAAGACGTTTTTACCTTTAAACTCTAACTCAACAGGGTTTAATTTTTGACGTACAGATTTTTTACGCTGTTGTTGGCCCGGCATAATGAAGGTACGACCGATATAACGGTTTTTCATAAAGCCTTCGCGGAACTTCACACCAAGAATATTTGCAAGTTCTAGTGCAGAAGTACGGCTGGTATCTGGAATTGGGATAACCACATCAATATCATGGTCTTCCCCCCAGTCACGCAAAATTTTATGCGCCAATTTTTCACCCATTTTTAAACGGGCTTTATAAACTGAAATACCATCAATAATTGCATCTGGACGAGCAAAATAAACATATTCAAAAATACATGGGCGGTATTTTGGTTCTGCTGCACATTGTTTAGTGAATAATTGACCTTCTGAATCAATGAAAATTGCTTCACCTGGTGCAATATCACGCTCGATTTTAAAACCAAGTGCAGTAATCGCTACAGACTCTGATGCAATAATATATTCCATCCCACCTTGTTCAGTCTCACGAGAACCATAAATAAGTGGACGAATACCATTTGGATCACGGAAACCAACCAAACCATGACCAGTGATCATAGCTACTACGCCATAAGCACCTTGACAGCGCTCATGCACACGAGAAACTGTATGAAAAATATCTTCAGCTGTAGGGTTTAACGTTCCTTTCTTTTGCAACTCATGCGCAAAAACGTTTAAAAGAACTTCTGAGTCAGAATCAGTATTCATGTGACGTAAATCTGTTTTAAACAGGTCATCATGAATTTCTTCTGCATTGGTTAAGTTACCATTATGTGCAAGTGTAATCCCATAAGGTGAGTTCACATAAAATGGTTGAGCTTCAGCACTGCTAGCAGAGCCAGCAGTTGGGTAGCGTACATGGCCAATACCATAATTACCAAGTAATGCTCTCATATGACGAGTATGAAAGACATCACGCACCATACCGTTATCCTTACGAAGGAAAAGACGGCCTTCATGGCAGGTTACTATTCCAGCTGCATCTTGCCCACGATGCTGCAACATCGTTAATGCATCAAACAACATTTGGTTCACTGGCGATTTACCGGCTATACCAACAACTCCACACATAGCAACCTCGCAGACAAGCTAGGAATTAATAAAAAGGATTCTTTGTTGAATGGTCGGATCGGGTTTCTGATTCATCCGATTCGTCCATTGTTTTTGAAGGAGTGCTTGATGCACTACCTCCAGATGTTATCTGATGATACGCCTCACTTGCTGCATCTTTAGACAACTCTGTTGCTAAAGGCGCATAAGGCAATAAAAACTGTATAAGTATGGACTGTTTCCAGTTTGCTGAACTTTCAACCCAAGGTCCTACGCCTTGCATGGTAACAAGAACAACTAGTAAACCTTTTAAGGAACCAAAAGCACCACCTGCTAAACGATTTAATGGCCCCAATTTCAAACTTTTCAAGAGGCCATTTAAAATTGCAGTGACGATCCAAGTTAAAACAATAATAATGAGTGCAATAAATGCAAAAGCCGCAATCTTTTGAACCACCGGATCCTGACTTAAACCCGACATTGACGGAGCTAGAAGAACAGCATATTTTGCACCCATAATTAATGCAAAAATCCATCCTACCAAGTTCGCAAAGGCTTTTATAAATCCTTGTCGCAAACCGTTTAGCCCCCCAATGAGCAAAAGTATTAGAATGATGATATCAATAGTGTTCATGTTCAATTAGGTCATAGCTTCAACACATTGCTTTACAAGTGTTGGTCCCGTATAGATTAGACCACTATAAATTTGAACAAGTATTGCTCCAGCTTGTTGTTTCGCTAAAGCCTGCTCACCAGACAAAATACCACCCACACCGATTAAAGGAATTTGTCCTTTTAATGATTGAGCAAATAAACGCAAACATTCTGTACTTTTCTCAAATACAGGAGCGCCTGACAAGCCACCTGACTCATTACCGTAAGGCAGGTTTTCAACCCCTTCTCTCGATAAAGTCGTATTAGTCACAATAAGACCATCAATTTTAAAATCAAGTAATTGTGCAGAGATAAATTCAACATCTTCAGCCGTAAGGTCAGGAGCGACTTTTAAAACCAAAGGAACATAATGATGATATTGCTCAGCCAACTCAAGTTGACGTGCTTTTAGTGTTTGCAACAATTCAGTTAACGCATCACCACTTTGTAAACTACGCAAGTTTTTAGTATTTGGAGATGAAATATTAACTGTAATATATGACGCGTAGTTATAAACTTTCTCAAGACAAATTAAGTAATCATCAACCGCCTTTTCAACAGGCGTATCGGCATTTTTACCAATATTGATTCCTAAAATGCCTCTAAATTTTGAAGCTTTAACATTTTCAATAAGCTTATCAACACCATCATTATTAAAACCCATACGGTTAATAATGGCTTTAGCTTCAGGAATACGGAATAACCGTGGTTTTGGATTACCTGATTGTGGGCGAGGTGTAATTGTACCAATTTCAATAAAACCGAAACCTAATCCGGCTAAGGCATCAATATGAGCACCATTTTTATCTAGCCCCGCAGCCAAACCTACAGGATTAGGGAACTCGATTCCCATACATTTGGTGGGCTTTGCTTGTACAGCCTGACGCATCATGCCTAGCTTATGTGCTTTATCAAGCATGGATAATGTTAATTCATGGGCACGCTCTGGTGCTAAACTAAACAACATCGGGCGAGCAAGTGAATATAACATACCAATCACAATCTACTGATTTTAGGTACGCATATTATAGGCACAGGTAGCACAAAACACCATGCTTGACATAAGCATATTTTGATATGTTATTGAACTGTCGCTGTTAATTTAATCTGACCTTCACTGGAAACCATTTCCATCTTCTGAATACTAAGACCCATCTGTGCAAGTTGTGTTAAAAAGTTAGCTAAAATTGCATAATTTTGATGTGTTACAACAATTTGTAACTGCTCTCCATTTTGCTGAGAAGTCACAGTTAAACCTTGCTGTTGAGCGACTCTTTGAATTTTTCCAGACTTATCAAGTTCAAGCTCATTTGCAGGCTTCATAGTAACAGCATTACTTTGCATCCACACCATCAGATCTTTTAAATCATTTAAGCGCTTTTGCTGTTGTTCTGCCAAAGAATGCATTTTCCAAAGCGAAGAGCCAATGATCGCCACCACCACAAAAATTGTAGTAAAGATAACCATAATACGTTCACGGACCGTTAAACGATCCAAATATTGAACAACTTGTTCAATCCACTGATCAAAACGATTTTGCAATTGAGCTAACATTTTCATTATTGTATTTTCACCACCCCAATTGCACCACTACCATTTGCTTGGACATTACCTAGCTCAGCCTTAAATCCTTGCTGATTC
Source organism: Acinetobacter seifertii (assembly GCF_000368065.1). Classification (GTDB taxonomy): domain Bacteria; phylum Pseudomonadota; class Gammaproteobacteria; order Pseudomonadales; family Moraxellaceae; genus Acinetobacter; species Acinetobacter seifertii. The sequence continues at coordinate 564,827 of NZ_KB851200.1, read as the reverse complement.
AATTGTTGTGTCAAAGCTTGTAAATCATCTGCCGATTTTGCTTTTAATGCCATTGTTAGGATTGAAGCATCATAATTAAGTTGCTGAGCCAAAATCTGTCTTTGCATTAAAATAGGCCCAACACGACTTAACAATGAAAGTGCTTGAGTATCACCCTGCTGGCTCATTCTTAAATGGCTTTCAAACTGACCTTTAATATTTTGTTCGGTTACGCGACTAGATGGCCCAAACCAGTATTTATATTGTTCAATTGTTTGATCAGCAGTTTGGTTCGCCACTTTTTTCAATTTAACCCAACGCAATAAATCATAGCTAAATTGCACCACAATAATTGCTAAAACAATAGCCGCACAAGCTTTCCAATAGTTAGAAAAAGTACGCTCTTGGCCTTTTGACTTTGGCAAAACATTAAAAGGATGTTGTTTAGTTTTATCTAAAGTCTGGAATTGATAAATAAACTCAGAACGTTCGTCAGCACTTGAAGCCGCCTCTAAACTTTCGAGCTGCTCTACTGTTAAACCGCTATATTGATAATGCGTTTCAGTTGCCTGAAATTCTAAAAAAAGCCCCAAATCATCAACTGAATTGCCCAACCACTTATTTTCACGTACCAAAAGCTGATGATCAATATTACACAGAATAACTTGCTGAGCTTGTGGTTCGGGTAAAATCAGAAAATCTGGTAGTAAGGCCGCAAGTTTAGTTGGTAACAATGCTAAAGAATGTTGCCATGTCTCGACCATCCCCTGGGCAACACCCAAGATAGTTAACTGATCGCCATGAAAATGATGAACCACTTTCATATGATCAATCGGCAAAGTCACAAACTCTTCAAGTAGATATTTAACCCCATCAGCCCCAAGCTGTTTATAGTGGGACTTTGCCATAGTTTGCTGAAGCATTTGAGCATGACGACTCGGAAAAAAGACTGTAGCTTCTTTTCCTTGGTGTATTTGCAAGTCTTGTATTAATTGATCGAGACTTGTAGCCTGCAACCAGTTCTCTCCGTTAGACCAATGCCATGTTCCATTGGTTTCAGGCATCCTTATATACAGCATGTCGGCTAAATAACCTTTTTAATTATATTGTGGGTATAAAACTATTCTTTTGTGTTGATAAACCATTTGCAATAACAGCTTGATCATAAATTCTAGCTTCGGCAAGAGCAAATGGATTGAAGTTCTCATGAGTAAGTAACTCTGCAATATGACCAACAACATTCATATGGCAAACCACCACAATCGACTCATAAGGAATTTGAGACAACCACTCAACCGCTTCTCTTGCATCATCATCTGGCTTAATTTTATCGCATAACAATACAGGCACATCTTTAAAATATATCTGGATATGCGCTAATGTTTCTTGAGCACGCAGTAACGGACTAACAACAAAAATATCTGGTTTAACAATATCTTTTAAAAATGTTGCTGTTTGCTCAGCCTGTGCATGTCCACGCGCAGTAAGTGGACGTTTAATATCATTACCATTTACTGGCGGAGCAGCTTCCCCATGACGAACTAATGTCAGTTGCATAAAATTTCCTTGTTAATAATTCCTGCATTATAACCACAATTTATGACATTTATTCGTCAGACTTCATGATGAGGTAAAACAAACTCAACATCACTACGGTGCCCATTTTTCATAAGTGAAAGCGCAATATTTAATGGTGGAGCACCCTCAAAAATTACTTCATATAAGGCATTGGTGATTGGCATATACACATCCAGTTCTTCTGCTTTACCACGCACTTGAACAATTGTATTAATACCTTCTGCAGTTTGACCCAACTCTTTACTTGCCTGATCAAGTGTCTTACCAGAACCTAATGCATAACCGATTTGATAATTACGACTCAATGGACTATTACAAGTCGCAAATAAGTCACCAACACCAGATAAACCTAAGAACGTAAGTGGATTTGCACCCTGCTTTACCGCAAAACGGCTCATTTCAGCCAAAGCACGCGTTAAGATCATACTCTTGGTATTTTCACCAATTTTATATGCTGCCCCAATTCCCATCGCGACTGCATAAATATTCTTAAGCGCACCGCCTAATTCAACGCCATGCACATCATCACTCCCAAAAACACGGAATAACGCACTATGCAGTGCATGTTGTACAGCATAACGAACAAGTTCCGAATCACTTGCAATCACCGTACCAGATGGCATACCTGCCATAATTTCTTTGGCAAGGTTTGGACCCGATAATACACCGTATGGAACTTCTGGTAATTCTTCACGAATAATATCGCTCATGAAACTAAACGTTTTAGCTTCAACACCTTTGGTTAAAGAAACAACCGCTTGTGCAGTAATATAAGGCGCGATTTGTTTTAAAACATCGCGGAAAGAATGACTAGGAATTGCGACCAAAATAATATCTCGATCACATACAGCTTGTTCCAAATCCGAAACAGCGCGCAATGAAGATTCTAAAGTGAAGTCTGGCAAATAACGCTTATTAATATGGGTTTTATTAATTTCTTCGGCTGTTTCGGCATCACGAATCCAGATCATGGTATCGCAGCCATTACGAGCAGCCAAATTAGCCATGGCCGTACCAAAGCTACCGCCGCCTAAAACAGTAATGCGTAATGCCGTTTTTTTATCGACCGCAACAGGCTCCACCAAATCTGTAAACTTAAATTCAGACATGCTTTATTATCCTATTTCTTACTTTTACAGACGTTTAAGCCTGCCAAACTTTTACGAATTCTTTACTTTCAATATCTGCACGCGGTGCAATTGCTTTAGCTGCTGTACCAACGTAAATAATACCTGATATTAAATCATGGGGTTGCAAACCTAAATGCTGTTTTAACCAATTTGATTCGACAACAGCACCACTACGCCACATGGTTGAAAACCCTTGAACTTGCAAAGATAACAAAAGATTTTGTACTGCCGCACCTGTACTTAAGATTTGCTCAAAATGTGGCACTTTGGGATGATCTTGCAACTGAGTAAGCGCTAAAATAAGTAGCGGAGCGCGAAAAGGATGTTGCTTAACGCGTTCAAGTTGAGCAGGATCAGTTTCACCTAAATCTGCCAAAGCTTTTGCTAGAACCTCACCAAAAGCTCCACGTTGTTCGCCAGAAACAATTACAAAACGTGTTGGCTTAAGTCTATGATGATCTGGAGCTGTTAAAGCAGCCTGAAAAGCCAACTCTAATTGATCTGAGTTTGGAGCGGGTTCAATTAATTGGCCAATAGACTGACGCTGATGAATATTTTGGTGAATTATTTGTATTGCTGAATCCGTCATTAATATTGATCTAACTCAAAAATTCGAAATAGATTAGCATAATCTACCGTTAATCCACCATGGAATCTAGCTTATAAACTTAGTGAACTCATAGTTTGACATTTTTTAATACAAAACTTCAAAACTCATACAACGTCTTCAAAATCAATTAGAAAACTTATGTTCAAATAACCCTATCTTTTGGCGGTTAACTTAGGTGAATCATGAAAAAAATAATTTTAGCGAGTGCAATGAGTAGCGTTATTTTATTACTAGGTGCTTGTGCAACTACTCCTAAAAACACTTTAGCAATTCAAAAAGAAAATAATCAGTTTGAAGTAACTGGTATTGGTAAAACTAATTTAATTGCAAAAAACAATGCAGTGACTGCCGCACAAAAAACCTGCTCTAAGAGCACAACCCCAGTTATTATTGATGAAAAAACCACTTATCACGGTGTATTAAAAGATGTAGTCAGTGAAAAAACTGGTCAAATGGTAGAAGCTGCTGCAGGTGTCATTGGTAGTTTAACTGGTAAAAATGCGTCTTTAGCAAAAGATGATGATTACCAAACCACTCTTACTTTTTACTGTAAAATTAATTAAGTGAAAAAAATCCCAATCAACTGATTGGGATTTTTTTTATTAGCAATACCCATCTAATCGTGTGAGTGGTAGTTTTTTACCAATTGCTTTTTCAATTTCTGGTAAATAGAAAGCATCATCTTCAGACAAGAAACTAATACTTACACCTTGTGCCCCTGCACGACCAGTACGGCCAATACGGTGTACATAATCATCAGACTGTTCAGGCAAAGTAAAGTTGATTACATGCGATACGCCATCTACATGAATACCACGACCAGCAACATCGGTTGCAATCATGATGTTGTGTTTACCTTGCTTAAACTGCTCTAACATTTTCATACGTTTGTCTTGAGCAATTTCACCCGAGAGCATTCCCACTTTATATCCATCTTTTTTCAAATGGTCATATAGGCGGCGCACTTGATCACGGCGATTTGCAAAGATCATAACCTTATCAATCGGCTCTTCACGCAAAATATCTTGTAAAAGACGATATTTATCTTGTTTAGCTACAACGTAAACACGTTGTTCGACATCGTTATTGGTCTTTTGTTCAGGTTCAATTTCAACTGTTACGGGTTCAAATAACCACTGTCTTGCCAAATTTAAGACGTCGTAACTAAATGTCGCTGAAAACATGAGGGTTTGTCGTTGTTCCTTACGCGGTGAATAACGAACAATACGCTTTACCGAAGGAATAAAACCCATATCTAATAAACGGTCAGCTTCATCAATCACTAAAAATTCAATTTGATCGAGCCAGACTTCTTTTTGTTCTACGAAATCAATTAAACGGCCAGGTGTAGCAACAATGATATCAACAAAATTAGCATCAAGTTGCTTCTTCTGCTTATCAAAATCGACACCACCCAATAGGGTCACGACATGTAAATTAGAGAATTTTGTGAGAAATTTAGCATCACTTTCAATTTGTAATGCCAACTCACGAGTAGGCGCCAAGATTAAAGCACGAGGCTCGCCACGGAAACGTTGCTCTTTAATTGGATTATTGAGTAAATCATTGATTACACTAATCAGAAAGGCAGCGGTCTTACCTGTTCCTGTTTGTGCTCGCCCAATTGCATCATGCCCGGCTAATGTATATTTTAAAACCTTTTGCTGAATTGGGGTCATTTGAGTAAACCCTAAAGCATCAATCGCCTTTTTAAGTTGCGGATGTAAATTCAAGGTTTCAAAACCAGATGTCATAAATACGTGCTCTAACAAACAATCTCTCGAATGAGAAGATCATTATAAACAAAAACGCTCCAATTCAAAAATTGGAGCGTCCATGATTCATCAAAAGATGAATTTAGTCTTAGTCTAAAGGCTGAACGTTTTCAGCTTGAAAACCTTTTTGACCTTGTACAACGCTAAACTCTACGCGTTGACCGTCACGTAGAGAACGGTGACCGTCACCTACGATTGCACGGAAGTGAACGAATACATCGTCGCCGCCGTTACGTTGAATAAAACCAAAGCCTTTAGTGTCATTAAACCACTTTACTACGCCTTGTTCACGAGCTGTCATAAGTCAATCCTCAGATGATGAAAAAAGGACCTTCCGGTGTTGCAAACAGCAGAGTAAACAAGGATTTAAAATTTTTATAATCTTAAAGCTTGTAATCATTCTGTAAAACTATCAACAATTTCCGGTTACATCCATTTGTTATAGGTTATTAAAACAATTTAACTGTGTGGTAATCCCTAAAACGGTTCGAGCTTAACACGGGTTTATGACAATTAATAGAATTTTTTTCAAATATTTCCCCTATTTTTTAGCTCTTTTTTTAAACACCTTATGACTAGAATTTTTATAAGAATCCGTGACCTCATAATTTTATAAAACAGCTAGAGTTCATAAGAAAATTTGTTAGAATATTTTTTTTAGTTGTTTTTATGATGAATGAGCACTACCTCTTCTGCTATTACCCCCATTGAAATTAATGCGCTTGGTCAACCATGTCCAATGCCTTTATTAATGTTAAAACGTGAGCTTAAAAAACTATCTGGAAAGCAACTGTTTTTATTAAAGTCATCTGACCCACATAGTGAAATTGATGTAACCCGTTACTGCAATTTACATCATTTTATGTGTCAAACCATGCAGATTTCGGAAAGAGAGTTTCACTATTTAATTGAAACTCAATGATTCTTTGATAAAATAAAAGATTAGAAACTGCATAAAATTTTACATTTTTCTACCCAATTTTCCTTAATTATGAAGACAATTCAAATTAAGATGAATTTATTGGTTAATCCATCCTATCCTATAAGGAGAACTCATGAGTGACAGCAGCAATCAATTGATGCCCCTGTCATTGTCTGCGCCCGGTGTAAACCTTGGTGCATATATCAGTACTGTCAATCAGATTCCTATTTTAACGGCCGAGCAAGAAAAAGAACTTGCTGAACGTTATTATTATGACCAAGATCTTGATGCCGCAAAAATGCTGGTAATGTCGCATTTACGTTTTGTCGTTCATATTGCGCGCAGCTATGCAGGTTATGGCCTACCACAAGGCGACCTTATTCAAGAAGGTAACTTAGGCTTAATGAAAGCCGTAAAACGTTTCGACCCAAATATGGGCGTACGTCTTGTCTCTTTTGCCGTCCACTGGATTAAGGCAGAAATTCACGAATACGTTATTCGCAACTGGCGTATTGTCAAAATTGCAACGACAAAAGCTCAACGTAAATTATTTTTCAATTTACGTAGCCTAAAAAAATCGAGTAAAAAATTAACGCTCGAAGAAGCTCAATCGATTGCTAATGACTTAAATGTAACTCCAGAACAAGTTCTGGAAATGGAAGGTCGTTTAACCGCTTATGATGCTGCCTTTGAGGCACAAGGCGATGACGACGATGACACACCACACACAGCGCCTGCGTTGTATCTTGAAGATAACCGCTACGACCCTGCTCGTTTAGTTGAAAATGAAGACTGGGAAGAGCAAAGCACATCTGCTTTACATGACGCCATGGATCAGTTAGATGATCGTTCGCGTAATATTTTGCAGCGTCGTTGGTTAGATGATGATAAATCTACCCTACACGAGCTTGCTGCTGAATATAATGTTTCTGCGGAACGTATTCGTCAGCTTGAAAAAAATGCGATGGAAAAAATTAAAGTCGCAATGTCAGCAAGCTAAATTAAATGAAAAAAATAAAAGGGCGATAAGCCCTTTTGTTTTATCTGGCTATGTTTAGCCAACCTATTCTATGGTAACGTTGCCTTTCATTATTCAGTAGCGTTTTTTGTTATGTGGATTGCCATTTCAGCCCTTAATCTTGCTTTTGCAGTCATGTTGGGTGCTTTTGGAGCACATGGTCTTAAAGCTCACGCGGGTCCTGAGCAACTTGCTTGGTGGCAGACTGCAACCGATTACTTTTTTTATCATGCTTTAGGCCTACTAGCACTTGGTATTTTAAGTAAGGTTCTTCCTCTCTTTCCAATCAAGTTATCTTTCTTGCTTATTCAAATTGGTATTCTATTTTTCTGTGGTTCGCTTTATATCATGGCACTAGGTTTACCACGAATATTAGGCGCAATTACACCAATCGGTGGAGCCTTAGTGATTGCTGGATGGCTGATCTTGGCTTGGAATGCTTTCAAATACGCTAAATAATCGGAATGTGATCATGCAAATTTATTTAAATGGCGAATTAACGGACACGCCTAGCCAAAACCTGTTGCAACTCATTCAGGAACTGGCACTTGAAGGAAAACGTTTTGCTGTTGAACACAATCAGCAAATCGTTTCTAAAAGCAAATTAGAGCAAATTACGATTGCTCAACATGACCGTATCGAAATTATTCACGCTGTTGGCGGCGGCTAAGTCGGAGTTATCCATGCAAGACACCCCTCTCATTATTGGTTCACGTTCTTTTCAATCTCGTTTATTGGTAGGAACTGGCAAATATAAAGACTTAAATGAAACGGATTTAGCTATTCAAGCCAGTGGTGCAGAAATTGTAACTGTCGCAATTCGTCGTGTGTATATTGGACAAAATCCAGATCAACCGAATTTACTTTCAGTCATTCCACCAGAAAAATATACAATTTTGCCAAATACCGCAGGTTGTTTTGATGCTGATAGCGCAGTACGCACATGTATGTTAGCGCGTGAACTTCTAGACGGTCACAACTTGGTAAAACTCGAAGTTTTAGGTGATGAAAAAACCTTATATCCAAATGTAACCGAGACTTTAAAAGCCGCTCGAACTTTGATTGATGACGGTTTTGAAATTATGGTCTATACGTCTGATGACCCAATCATTGCTCAAGAACTTGAAAGTATGGGCTGTGTTGCGATTATGCCATTAGGCAGTCTGATTGGTTCAGGTTTAGGTATTTTAAATCCTCACACTATTTCAATTATTAAAGAAAATGCAAAAGTACCTGTCTTAGTCGATGCAGGCGTTGGTACAGCAAGTGACGCCGCTATTGCGATGGAACTTGGTTGTGACGGCGTACTCATGAATACTGCAATTGCAGCTGCCCAAAATCCTATTTTGATGGCTTCTGCAATGAAAAAAGCTGTTGAAGCAGGACGTGAAGCATTTTTAGCTGGTCGTATGCCACGTAAACGCATGGCAAATGCAAGCTCACCAGAAACAGGTTATTTCTTTAAATAATTTATTTCTTGCAAGAACATAGCCTTTAATTGCCGTTGTAATTTCAGTGCAACTTGTATGGGCATTTTACTTTTCAAAGATGAAAAGTAACAAAAATCTTTTGTTTCGCTGATATTACATCCATGTAATACAGCGAAACGGTGGCATCCATGCCACCTCACGATAGTTACATCTTGCTAGAGTTTAATTTGAGTAAGGCTAAGCCACTTGCTCATCACGTTTAAATACCAACTCTTTTGCAGATGAGTTATCAGCATCAAAGTAGTAACCCTCTGTATTAAACGCTTTGATGTCTTCAGCTTTATTTAATCGGTTTTCAATAATAAAACGAGCCATTAAACCGCGTGCTTTTTTCGCATAGAAACTAATGACTTTATATTTGCCATTTTTCTGGTCAAGGAAAACAGGCTTCACAATATCAGCCTTAATTTTCTTTTCATTCACAGACTTGTAATATTCATCCGAAGCTAGATTTACTAATAATTCAGATTTAATTGCGACCAAGTCTTCATTAATCTGGTTAGTGATAATATCACCCCAAAATTCATACAAATTATGGCCACGCGTATTTTTTAATTTAGTGCCCATCTCTAAACGATAAGGCATCATTAAATCTAAAGGACGCAATAAACCATATAGACCAGAGAGCATACGCAAATGCTGCTGTGCAAAATCAATATCTTTGTCTTTTAAATGATAAGCATCTAAACCAGTGTAAACATCACCTTTAAATGCATAGATTGCTTGGCGAGCATTTGAGAAATTAAATTCGGGATTCCAATCTCTAAAACGATCTGCATTGAGTGTGGCAATTTTTTCACTAACACTCATTAAAGTCGCAATTTCCGAAGCGGAAAGTTTACGGCAAACATCAATTAATTGTGCTGAGTTTTCTAATAAGCGCGGCTGAGTAAACTCATCTGTAGGTAACGCTGTTTCATAATCTAAAGTTTTTGCAGGAGAAATTAAAGCAAGCATAGACAACCTGAAAAAATTATTCTTAATACCAACTATAACAGTAGATATTTTTTAATGCTAACTCGTGTTTTCAATGACGACTATCGGTAAAATAGGAATACGTATTGTTATTTATCGATTCTTATATGTCTGAGCAAATTTTCATTCAGGGTCCAGTTGGTAAAATTGAACTTTTTGTAGACCGCCCTGAAGGTGAAATCAAAGGCTTTGCGGTCGTTTGCCATCCGCATCCATTGCAAGGTGGAACTCCTCAACATAAAGTCCCTGCTCTTTTAACCCAAATCTTTAATGAATATGGTTGTATTGTTTACCGCCCAAGTTTCCGTGGTTTAGGTGGTAGTGAAGGCATTCATGATGAAGGTCATGGTGAAACCGAAGATATTTTAGCTGTGATTGAGCATGTTCGTAAGCTTCATGAAGGCTTGCCGTTCTATGCAGGCGGTTTTAGCTTCGGTTCACACGTTTTGGCAAAATGCCATGCGCAGCTTAGCCCAGAATTACAACCAGTACAGTTAATTTTGTGTGGCTTGCCAACAGCGACTGTAGTGGGCTTACGTCACTATAAAACTCCAGAAATTCAAGGTGATATTCTACTCATTCATGGTGAGCAAGATGACATTACCTTACTTTCAGATGCAATTGCATGGGCAAAACCACAGAAGCATCCAATTACGATTTTACCAGGCGCTAACCACTTCTTTACAGGTTATTTAAAACAGCTTCGTCAAATCATTACACGCTTTATTATCATGAAATAAAGTGTATTTGATGGGCATAGATTGAGTCTATGTCCATCATTTCATAAGCACAGTAACTGCTAAAAATTATTCCAACTTAACCCAAAACGTGCCAAATATTTTTTTACTCGGTCGCTATCATTTGTTGTATTACGTTGTTGGCGAGATACTGAAAAGAGTTGTCTTCCCGCCTCTGCCATTGATTTTGAATTTTCACAGACTTTGAGCACACCTCGTAATTGAATCTGATCAAATTCATCTATTTGTTCTAGCTGCTCAGGACTCAAATAGTTCAACAAAATATCTGTATTTTTACCATTGTAAGATTCACCCTGAATAAGCCAAAGTTGCCTTAGGCGCTCAATTTCTTTTTCTACAGCTTCACGACGAATTAACTCACCTTGAGATAAAGTTGCTAAACGAGTTACGCTCGCTGCTAAATCTCTAAAATTTCCTTGCCATGATGCATCTGCCGATTTAGCAAACTTTAAATATGTTTCTAATGCCTCACGTTGAAAACGTAATTGTCTTTGATGAATTGCAGCAAAACGCTGTAACTCAAAATCAATATTGGGTGCAATATCCTCTACACGATCTTTTAAATTAGGTAAAAAGAATGTCCACGTATTCAAACGAGCCCATAAATCTTCACGAAATCGGCCAGCTTGAACTTCATTACGCAAATCACGGTTAGTACCCGCTATTAGCTGAAAATCGGCCTGAATTTCCTTATCACTTCCAACAGGAAAAAAGCTTTTGTCTTCTAGCGCTTTTAGCAGCATAGCTTGTTCATCAAGTCCCAATTCACCAATTTCATCTAAAAATAAAATGCCTTGGTCAGCACTTTTTAATAAACCAGCACGAGATGCAGCTGCGCCTGTAAATGCACCTTTTATATGACCAAATAAGGTCGACATGGCACTATCACCACGCAAGGTTGCACAGTTAACATCAATAAAACGGCCGCTTAATTGAAATTTATCTTTCTTTAACTGAAAAATTTGTTTTGCCAAATGAGACTTACCAACCCCTGTTGCCCCCATAATTAAAATAGGTGCACTAGAGCGGGTTGCAACTAATTCAACCTCCTCAATAAGCTGATTAAACGCTTTATTATGAGTAGAAATATTGGCTTTAAGTTGTTGCCAATTTTGCTTTTGCTCATCATCGAAGCGTTGTTTTAAAACATCGTATCGAGATAAGTCCAGATCAATAATTCTATATTCACCTTCTGATGTCTTGTGTTGATTAGGTGAACTTTGAATGAGTTGAGCTGGCAAATAATGTGCATCTACCAATAAGTACCAACAAATTTGAGCAACATGCGTTCCTGTCGTGATATGCAGTAAATAGTTATTTTTTTCGACATCAAACGGATAGGTTTTTACAAAGTCATAGAGTGCACCATAAACTTCAGCAAAATCCCAAGGATCTTTAATACTTACCTTATGTCCAGAAACCTCAGTTTGTGGAGAGATTTCTTTAGCATCTGCTGCTATAGATTTAACTAAATTATGATGTTGTCGATCATGTAAAAGTACCAATTCATCTACAAGCAAATCTTCATGCATTAACAGGCTAAGTGTAGGACGCCAACGCTGCCAGCGATCTGGCCTTCTCCCCTGATCAAGTGTAGAACCGACAAAGCCAATAACAACTGTTTTCTTTGTATCCGCCATAATTTCTATAAAATTTTATAAGTGTCTATAATATACAATACGCATTTGACCAAAAAATTCCAAGAATATGCTTCATTTTACTTTTTTAGGCACATCTTCAGGTGTACCGACCCTGACGCGTAATGTTTCAGGATTAGCAGTTCGTAACAGCAAAAATAAGGACTGGATTTTAATTGATGCTGGCGAAGGGACACAGCACCGTATTCAACAAGCTAAACTTTCACTACAAAACCTAGTTGCCATTTGTATTACACATGTTCACGGCGACCATTGTTATGGTCTAGTTGGTTTATTAGCAAGTGCAGGCATGAATGCCCGTAGCAAACCCTTAATCGTGATTGCACCGAAAGAAATTCAGCAATGGTTTGAAATCACTGCCGAACTTACAGATTTACATTTACCCTATTCCCTTCAATTTATTGATGTGAATGAAGCAACGCAGCCACAACAAATCACTGACGAATTCATTGTTCAAGCACACCCTCTAAGCCATCGTGTTCCAAGTTTTGCTTTTAGCATTTATATCAAATCTATTCATAAGAAGTTAGATACCCAAGCTCTAACTCAACTTGGCGTACCTCAAGGCGATATGTGGGGCCATTTGAAACGAGGCTACAATATTGAATTTGAAGGACAAACATTAAAAGCTCAAGACTTTATCAAAATTCAAAATCAACAAGTTCATGCAATTATAGGTGGTGATAATGACCAACCAGAACTATTAGCTGACGCTTGCAAAGATGCTCAACTCCTTATTCATGAGTCCACATACTTACAAACGGTTTTAGATAAAGTCGGCAAAGGTCCAATGCATAGCTCAGCAAAAATGGTGGCTGAATTTGCAGAAGAGCAATCTTTAAGCAATTTAATTCTAACGCATTTTAGCCCCCGACATCAGGATAAAGCTGGGCAACAAGCTATTACTGAAGAAGTTCGCCAGTTTTATAAAGGTCATTTTTATTTAGCAAATGATTTTGATGAATTTACTTTAAATGAAGCTGGACAGCTTTTAAAAGTCGATAAAAACGGGAAGACACATTAAATACATATATCCAAAAAGATATTTAAATATACTTTTAGATATCTTTTAAATATTAAAATTTCCAACAGAAATTAGTTGCGCAGAAATAACAATTGTTTTTATATATTATTTTCAATAACTTATATTTTTAATTAAGTATATTTTTAAAAGTTGGCACACTCAGTGCAATAGTACAAAGCACACAACATCATTCGGATATTGTGAATAACACCTGCCTGCAAACGCTTGGCAGGCAGGCTTTGAAAGGAAAAGAAAATGTCTGTCATTGAAGAAATTAACCAACAAGCTCAGTTTGAACAAAAGCAGCAACAACGTTCTTATGAAGTTCTGCAAAATGAAAAAAGTATGCCAGTCAAAATGTGGACTAAAGGCGTGCTTGTTGATGACAACTCAAAACAACAATTATTACAAACAGCACAAATGCCTTTTATTTATAAATGGATGGCTGTAATGCCAGATGTACACTTCGGTTTAGGAGCAACTATTGGTAGCGTGATTCCAAGCAAAGGGGCAATTATTCCTGCTGCTGTGGGTGTAGATATTGGTTGTGGAATGATGGCAACCCGTACAAGCTTAACTGCTTCAGATTTACCAGATAACTTACATGCTCTACGTACTGAACTTGAGCGATTAATTCCCCATGGAATGACTAAGCGCGGACGTGATCGTGGTTCATGGGAAACTCCACCAGAAATGGTAGATCAAGCTTGGATCGATCTGGTTGCAGATTTTGAATACATTTGTGCAAAACATCCACGCTTGAAAAACACCAATAACCGCAAACATTTGGGGACTTTAGGTACTGGAAACCACTTTGTCGAAATCTGTTTAGATGAGCATGATCATGTTTGGATTATGTTGCACTCAGGTTCTCGTGGTGTAGGAAATGCTATCGGTAATCATTTTATCGAACTTGCCCGTAAAGACATGCAGAAGCATTTCATTAATTTGCCAAATAAAGATTTAGCATACCTAGTAGAAGGAACTGAACACTTTGATGATTACTGGTTTGCTGTAGGTTGGGCTCAACGCTTTGCGATGAAGAACCGAGAAATCATGATGCAATCTGCGATTAAAGCCTTGGCTACGATTGTACCAAAGCCTTTTCAGGCACGTTTGGAAGCAGTGAACTGTCACCATAACTATGTGGAAAAGGAAGAACATTACGGTGAAGAAGTAATGGTCACTCGTAAAGGTGCAGTCCGTGCGCGTCTAGGTGAATACGGAATTATTCCAGGTTCAATGGGTGCGAAGTCGTTTATTGTACGTGGACTTGGAAATCAGGAATCTTTCTGTTCATGTTCTCATGGTGCTGGCCGTGTTATGAGCCGTACTGAAGCAAAACGACGTTTTACCGTAGAAGATCAGATTGCACAAACTGAAGGTGTGGAATGCCGTAAAGATGCAGCAGTTATTGATGAAATTCCATCGGCATATAAACCAATTGAAGATGTAATGAAAGCCCAAAGCGATTTGGTTGAAGTGGTTTATACATTAAGACAAGTGGTGTGTGTGAAGGGTTAATGCTATGCAAAATATAGATATAGAAAAATTCAATCACATTTTAGAAGGGATATGTATAACAGCAAATGCTTTAGATCCAGCATTTCAACCACAATTTGACTGTTATATAGAACTATTAAATTTCAATGAAAATATGCCAATTTATGAGAACTTCAAGCAATTCTTTACTTCTAAATCCATTTGGAGAAGCATGAAGAAAATGTGTGATGATCCACAATTTGTAGACTGGCAATTTCAAATGAAAAGTATAGGAACACCCACTGAAACAATAGATTACTTTTTTCGTAAAAATCTATTTTCCACGTTAAGTGATAAGCAATTCACGGTAATTGCAGTTTATTTAAAATCATATATTGAAGGTCTAATCGGAGAATTAAAAGATTCCCAACAGGGCTATATAAGACCACCAAATAAATACCTTCCGAAGTATCTCCAACATTGGCAGCATCTTTACCTCCAAGGTAAAGATGCAGAAATTCTGGTTACTTTTGAAGCCAACACTTAAAACTGATACGGGTAAATAAAATGAAACTCGCAGAAGCACTTTTACTTCGAAGCGATCAACAAAAAAAGCTTGCTTCGTTAAAACAACGAATTAATGCCAATGTATTGGTACAAGACGGTGATGAACCTAGTGAAGATCCAAATGAACTGATCAAACAGATATTTGCTTTAACTCAGGAAAGCAATCAATTGATTTGTCGTATTCATTTGACCAATGCACAAGCAAAACTGGAAGATGGCAGAGTATTATTGTCTCTATTAAGCTTGCGCGATAATTATGCTGAACAGCATAAGATTTTAATCGATGCAATTGCCAATACACATCGAGAACCTGATCGTTATAGCTCACGTGAAATTAAGTGGAAGAAAGTCATTCCTGTTTCTAACTTACAAAAGCAGGCGGATGATATTAGTGCGAAACTACGAGACTTAAACGTAAAAATTCAGGCTGCTAATTGGCAAATTGATCTAATCGATTAAACAATGAATTTTGTGAAATCATTTTCACAATCAAAGTTTGGACATACTGGGCGAGTACAAGATCCTACATTACTCCGATCTGAGGGATTGAAAATAATTCAGGCGGCTATGGCAGCATGTGAGCCGTGCATCGATATTCACTTATCAGGCTCAGCACTATGCACCTAGCAAACCTTTGTCAAAAGCAAAGTCACGCGTTACTTCGCATTACCATGTACTGACAGTATGTTCATTAAATTAGAAAATAAGGAAAATAGAAGTGAATACAGTTTTGGCAAATATGCCAAAAGCCATTCAAATTGATGGTTCACAAGGTGAAGGTGGTGGACAGATTTTAAGAACTGCCCTTGCGCTTTCAATGATTACAAGCCAACCGTTTGAATTAATTAATATACGTGCAGGACGTAAAAAACCTGGGCTAATGCGTCAACATTTAGTTTGTGTACAGGCATCTCAACAAATTAGCCAAGCTTATGTGGAAGGCGCTGAATTACATAGCCAGCGTTTATATTTCGCACCTCAGCATGTTCGAAGTGGTAAATATCAATTTCAAATTGGTTCAGCCGGTAGTACAACACTGGTTTTACAAACGCTTCTACCTGTTTTGTTATTACAAAATGAAGCTAGCGAACTCACCATTTCAGGCGGTACACATAATCCACTTGCACCAACAGCAGATTTTATTGAACATTGCTTTTTACCTGCTCTAGCGAAGATTGGAATTAACGTAGATTTTAAATTAAATAAAGCTGGCTTCTTTCCAATTGGTGCGGGTGAAATTCAAGTTACCATTCAGCCATGGCAAAATCGAAACAAGCTAAATTTATTAGATCGTGGTGTTTTACAAAGCAATGAGGCTTTTGCAGCAGTATTAAATCTTTCAGAAGAAGCACAAATTGCACAACGCGAATTAACCACATTAAGTAAAAAGCTAAACTTAAGCTCTCAGCAGCAATTTCATTTAAATGGAATTAGCCAAGGCAATACAGTATATGTGAAAGTTACTTATCAATATCACAGCCAACTATTTACAGCCTTAGGTGAGAAGAGCAAAAGTGCAGAGCAAATAGCTGATCATTTAGCAAAAGATGTAAAGCTATATTTATCTTCGCAGGCTGTTGTAGATGAATATTTGGCAGATCAATTGCTTCTACCTTTAGCTTTAGGTCAAGGTGGTGAATTCACCGCACAATGTATTAGCGAGCACACTCGTACTCAAGCAGACATGATTGAAAAATTTATTGATTGTGAAATCGAATTTATCGAGTTAAGTCCAGATCATTTTCACGTAAAGGTTAAAGTTTAAGAAGCTCATAACTGAGCTTCTTATTTCTTAAAAAATTACTCTACAGATGCCAAAGCGGTTACCAATAACTTCCAACATTTATCTACGGTCTCTACTTTTACTCGCTCACCCGGCGCATGCGCACCTTGAATATCCGGGCCAAACGAAACCATCTGTAAATGTGGATAATGCTCGGCAATAATTCCACACTCCAAGCCTGCATGAATCACTTTAAGATTTGGCTCAATGTTAAATGCCTTTTGATAGGCCTGCTGTAAGCACTTTAAAGCAGCCGAGTCAGGATTTGGTGTCCAACCTGAAACTAATGGTGTGAGTATAGAGGCGATATAAAATTGACGAAAATGCGCCTGAATTTTTTCTGCAAAATCTTGAGCTTCTTGGTTCACCATTGAGCGAACCATTAAAACAGCTTTTCCGCCTTCTCTATTTAGTCTCACCACTCCAATATTATTTGAAGTTTCAACTACGTCTGGTAAAGCTTGACTCATACTTGCAACGCCATAAGGACTTGTTGCTAAAGCTTGTAACCACTCGTTTTGCTGTTGTTGAGCAATCACTTCGGTCACTTCAACGCTAGTAGGCTGAATAATTAATTGCAGATTGTCATCAATACCTTGTAGCTGTTTTTTCCATGCTGTTTGATATTCATCGAGTAATTTTTCTAATTTAGGCAATTGGTTAGATGAAATTGCAATAGTCGCTACAGCTTCTCTCGGTAAAGCATTACGGGCCGTACCACCTGTAAACTCAACAAGATGCCCACCAAGTGAGCCTAAATATTGATTTAAAAAGCGAGCCAAAATAACGTTAGCATTGCCACGTCCTAAATGAATATCTACGCCAGAGTGACCACCTTTAAGACCAGCTACCTGAATATTTACAACCGTCAAATTTTCAGAAATTGGTTCATACGTGAGTGATTGTTCTACTTCAACATCAATACTGCCAGCACATCCGAGATATAACTCGCCCCATTCTTCCGTATCAATATTAAATAACCATTTTCCTTTTAGTACACCTGCCTGTAAAAGCCGTGCACCACTCATGCCTGCTTCTTCATCGACTGTTAAGAGAACTTCAATTGGCCCATGAGCAATATCATTTGAATCTAATACAGCTAAAGCTAAGGCTACACCAATGCCATTATCGGCACCTAAAGTAGTATCTTTAGCAATTAACCAGCCATCTTCAAGGATTGGACGAATTGGGTCTTTAAGGAAATCGTGTACTGTGCCAGTGTTGGCTTGTGTGACCATATCTAAGTGGCCTTGAAGAATAACGCCAGACACATGTTCTTTACCCGCAGTCGCATTCTTACGGATAATTAAATTACCAACTTCATCTACGTAAGTTTCTAAATTTCGACTTTCAGCCCAGTTTTTTAAAAACTCACGAAGCTGCTGTTCGTGCTTTGAGGGACGTGGAATAGTGCAAAGTGTTTGAAAATGCTGCCAAACAACTTGAGGAGATAAGTTCGAAAAATCAAATGGCACCATATATTTATACTCTCACAAATATTCTTAATAAACGTAGGTTTATTGAAAGATAAGAATTTATCAGCGCAGTTTTAGCTTTTTATTAAAATCGACGCTGATAAATTAAAAAAATGACTTTAAATGTAGAATATATTAGGTATAAAAATCAAAGCTAAATTTCGCGAACCAAACGGAATCCCCACATAATTGAACGAGCTTGTGAAGTTACATATGCATTACGATAAGCAGTTCGCACATTATAAGTGTTATATATCCATGCCCCTCCACGCAAAACTGGGAAATTACACTGTCCATTATTTTCTTCACCCCAGCGACGATTCACACTAGGAGCATTTTCATAATTTGAATGCCAGCAGTCATCCACCCATTCTCGTGCGTTGGCACTCATATCATATAAACCAAAATTGTTTGGTAAAAACTTCCCGACTGGTGACGTAAATGCATAACCATCCGTACAATTAAATAGACTCCAACCACTGGTTTGGGGTATTGCCGCGGCTGTAGTTGGATCTAACACATTTGCATATTTACAAGCTTGATCAAGATTAAGATCATCTCCCCAATAATACGCTGTTGTCGTTCCAGCACGCGCCGCATATTCCCACTCAACTTCTGTTGGTAAACGGTAGGTCTGACCTGTTTTTTTAGATAACCATTTCGCAAATTCTCTTCCATCTTCACGGCGTACACATACAACAGGATCCTGAGATGTTTGATTCATACCCGAATTATTCGGATTTAAATCATCTCGATACCACATATTGAAAACACCATTGCGTGTTTCCCAATTACGACACCCCTCGACTTCCCATCCAGTTTCCTTTTGGAAAGCCTGAAACTCAGCAATTGTTGTTTCATAAGTTGACATTGCAAATGGTTTTTCGACTTGTACTAAATGTTGAGGTAATTCGTATGGTCGAGATTGAGCCGGTACATTTTGTTGCTCTTGCTCATTTATATTTCCACCCATTAAAAAGCTGCCAGCTGGAATAACCGTCATTTCCGGACAAAAACTATCTGAACAATCTTTGAATTTAGACTTTGCTAGAGTTGATTGATTAATATTGGTGTTGGTTAATGAGGCTAATTTAATTTCAGGATTCATATTTGGCGGGTTATTGATTTGACGAATTAATAAATTAATTGTTCCTTGCCATTCACTTAACATTTCCCTTAGCATGGCAGGTCGTTCAATACTTACGCCTGTTCCATCATAGTCTGGAGCATTACACCTCGCTCTTAATACAGTCGACTCATCGGTAAGCTGAGCTAGTTTCGGAATAATTTGATTATCAAGAAAAACTCCTAAATTATTTGAACTAGCGATATTGGCTCTTAGTTCTGCCGCTGATTTTTGAGCAATTGCTGCCTCACTGATCACTTTAGAATAGACACTATCACACTGATTTTCTTGCCATACTAGATTTTGCTTAAGATTCTCTAAAGAAGTAATTGTTCCTTCTAGCAACTTCTGGTTTGTTGAGTTTATGGTCGTATCATTATCATCACTATTACACGCTGATAATAAGGAGATAATCAATATACCAAAGCCTTTTGAATAGTTACTGGAAATTATGTTCATGTTAATTCTCTGTAAAATAATATAAATAAGAAGAGGAAATTGAGTAGTTCTTTGTTAAAAAGCATTTTTAAATTAATAGAAAATTAGTTCAAAATTCAAACAATATTATTTTTTCATTTGTTAATTTTTATTAAATAATGTCACTACAAAAATAATTAATTCTTATCAATATTAATAAATAAAAAGGGTGAACAAATATGTTCACCCTTACTTCATAAAATATATTTAATTGATCAAGACTTCCAAACAAATTGGGAAAAACTCTGATCGGCTTTCAAACTATTTTCAACGGCCTGTGCAAGCTGGCGAATAATGCTTTGTGTTTCAATTTTCTCAAACCAGTCTTGTTCTTCATCTGGATTGGCAGAAATTTCACACATCAGGTGTCCATCATGGTCTGTTTTTTGACAAGTAATAGACAAAGGTAAAAGATGATTATCAATACTCACTTCTACCTTTTCATGTTCATGCACAATATGCTGTGCATCGAAACCATAATGCCCCAATTGTTTAAATAATAAAGCCGCTACATATTCTTGAGTGATATGGCATTCATTTGGTGGATGATCAAGCACCCCATGTTGTGGGCAACTGGCAATAAATTGTAATTTTTTCATCCTTTGTCCTAACACTATTATCATTATCTGCACTTAGCATAAGCAATAAACAAACAGCAGCCAAGCTTTTAGCTCGCTGCTGCCGTTGCTATTGTGTTAGCAATTATAAAATGTGTTAGGTAAAAAGTTATTGGCTAACTTCTATTGTTAAACCTGCACGATTCGCCAACTCAGTGAAAGTTGGGAAACTTGTAGCAACGGTTTCAGTACCATGAATTGTAATCGGACCAGAATTACGAAGACCTGCCATACTAAAACTCATAGCAATACGGTGGTCGTGGTGTGATTCAATTTCACCGCCAGCGAAGATTGGTGACCAATCGCCAGATTTGCCTTTACCTTCGATAATGATGCCATCTTCAGTTGGCGTACAGTCAATACCCATGATTTTTAAGCCATCTGCCATCACCTGAATGCGATCAGATTCTTTCACGCGAAGTTCTGCCGCACCAGTTAATACTGTTTGGCCTTCGGCACAAGCCGCTGCAATAAATAAAGCTGGGAATTCATCGATTGCTAAAGGTACTTGGTCTTCAGGCATATGAATGCCTTTAAGCGTGCGTGAGCCTTTAATATGAATATCAGCAATAGGTTCGCCACCAGCAATACGTTCATTTTCAACAGTCAGATCTGCACCCATCTGTTTTAAAATTTCAATTACACCAGTACGTGTTGGGTTAATACCTACAGCTTCCAAAACAACATCAGAACCTTCAGTAATTGCAGCCCCCACCATAAAGAAAGCAGCAGATGAAATATCAGATGGAACTTGAATATCAGTACCTACTAATTTTCCGCCACCCACAAGTGAAATCTTGTTGCCTTCAGTTTTAACTTCATAACCAAATGCACGAAGCATGCGCTCTGTGTGGTCACGAGTTGGTTCTGGTTCAGTTACCGAAGTTTCGCCTTCTGCCCACAAACCAGCAAGTAAAATACCTGATTTCACCTGAGCAGATGCCATAGGTAAATCGTATTGAATACCTTTTAAGTGCTGGCTACCTGTAATACTTACAGGTGGTGTACCTTTCTCACCTGTAGTCTGAATTTGCGCACCCATTAAACGTAATGGCTTAGCAATACGCTCCATTGGACGCTTAGAAAGTGATGCATCACCTGTCATCACTGAATCAAACTTTTGCGCTGATAACATACCTGAAAGCAAACGCATGCTTGTACCAGAGTTACCCATATACAATGCACTTGCTGGCACTTTTAAACCATGCATACCTACGCCATGAATGGTCACTTCACCATTTTTAGGGCCTTCAATGCTTACACCCATATCACGGAAAGCTTGCAAAGTTGCCAAAGCATCTTCACCTTCGAGGAAGCCAGTTACATGAGTAGTGCCTTCGGCAATAGCACCAAACATAATGGAGCGATGTGACACAGATTTGTCACCCGGTACGGTAAATTTACCTTTAAAAGCCTTATTTCCCGGTAAGATACTGAATTGCTGTGTCACCTTATTTTTCTCCATTAAAGGTTTTTTGGCTAACATATGATTGAAATGCTGACGTGCTGCCTGAGCATGACCGAGTAAACCCATTAATGCATGAGAGTCTTCGCTTTCAATCAATTGTCTAAGTACTGTAAGTTGCTTTTCGAAGCCATCAACAGCATTTAATATCGCTGTTTTATTGGCAAAGAAAATGTCATGCCACATTTGAGGATCACTAGCCGCAATCCTTGAAAAGTCACGAAAACCACCTGCTGCATAGCGGAAAATATCAAGATTATCTTCACGGTTTGCAAGTTGCTCAACCAAATTAAATGCCATTAAGTGCGGTAAATGACTCGTATGTGCCAAAACCTCATCGTGCTTGGCAACATCCATACAAATTACTTCAGCTTTAGCAGCCGACCATAGTTGAATCAGTTTATCAACAGCCCATTCTGCACTTGTTGGCAACGGCGTTAAAATCACTTTATGATTTGCAAATAGATCAACCTTACCTGCATGAACACCTGTGTGCTCACTACCAGCAATAGGATGTCCCGGCACAAAACCTACAGGTAAGTCTTCACCAAATACAGCTTTTGCTGCATCTACAACATTACCTTTTGTACTACCCACGTCAGTTACAATCGTAGTTTCTGACAAATACGGTTTAATTTGCTCGAGCACTTTTTGTGTAGCACGTACTGGCAAGGCTAAAACAACTAAATCGGCCCCTTTCACAGCTTCTACAGGATCGGAAAATCCTTCTTGTATTAAGCCAAGTGATTTTGCATCTTCTAAAGTTTTCTGTGAGCGTGTAGATGCAACAACTGTTGTCGCCAATTTTTCTGCAAAAATAACACGCGCCAAACTCGACCCGATGAGTCCTAAACCAATAAATGCAACTTTTTTAAATAGGGGTTGTGACATAACTTCAACTTTGCTTTTGCTCAAAGTGATTTAAACCTCTGAGCAATTTATTTTTAAGCATAATGACATGCTCTATTTTGATACATGCCATTATTCCAACATGAGTGATTAGAGAACAGCAGCAGGATAAGAACCTAGAATACGAAGCTCTTTTACCATTGGACGAATATCATTGATTGCCGCAGCAACGTTCTCTTGATCAATATGACCTTCTAAATCGATAAAGAATACATAGGCCCATTTTTCAGGTAACGCTGGGCGAGTCTCAATGCTCGTTAAGCTGATATTATGTTTTGCAAACGGCGCTAAAATTTCTAATAAAGCACCTGCACGGTCATGTGCTGAAATTAATAACGATGTTTTGTCATTACCGCTTTGTGGAATTTTTTCACGACCAATGACTAAGAAACGAGTTGTATTTTCTGGGTTATCTTCAATATTGCTATGCAAAATTTCAAGGTTATACATACCTGCTGCAATATCAGATGCAATTGCTGCTGAATGCCATTCGTTGCGAATACGGCGTGCAGCTTCTGCATTTGAGTTTAAGGCAACACGTTCAACACCCGGATAATGCGCGTCTAACCACTGACGACATTGGGCCAAAGTTTGCTGGTGAGCATAAATCTGTTTAATGCTGTCTTTACGTGTATTTTCAGAGACTAAGAATTGATGATGAATACGCAATTCAACTTCACCAATCACATTTAAGTTAGATGTTTTAAAACAATCTAAAGTATGGTTCACAATACCTTCAGATGAGTTTTCAACTGGAACTACACCGTAATGTGCACTACCCGCTTCCACCTCACGGAACACTTCATCAATAGTTGGTAATGGACGAACAACTGCATCCTTACCAAAATGCTTAAGCACAGCAGATTGAGTAAAAGTACCTTCTGGTCCTAAAAATGCAATACTTTGCGGAGCTTCTAAAGCAAGGCAAGCAGACATAATTTCACGGAACAAACGCGCCATAGTAACGTCAGATAAAGGACCTTGGTTACGCTCCATCACTTTACGTAAGACTTGCGCTTCACGTTCAGGACGATAAAACAAAGGATTCTCTTCGGAAGCAAATTTAGCTTTAGCAACAGCTTCAGCAAGGCTTGCGCGGCGATTTAATAATTCTTGAATCTGTTGATCAACACTATCAATATCTTCGCGAATTTGTTCTAAACTAAGAGAAGTCGTTTTGTTTTGATCATCGTTGATCATTGGAATGCAGCCTCAGTAAAATCATCTTTTAAACGAGAGTATAACAATAGTCTGCTTTGATTTGTTAGGCAATATGGCTGTAAGAGCTTTTTTCATTAACCTTTTTGCGGACATTCTTTTGATGCCTTTATTTGATAATGATTTTCATTTGTGATTTGAGTAATAAATTTTATTCTTATCTGTCATGCATAAATCATTTTTCTTTTTTTCTTCTAGTTTTATCTTGAGTACTTTAATAAGCGGTAATGTTCTAGCTGAAACGGCTATACAAAATCAATCAAAAATCGTTTTTCAAAACAATCAGGCACAATTCCAAATCAAATCTAAAAATACAGGCCATGATTATCTTATTCAAATTTATAAACCACCTGTTGCCCCACCACAACATGGGTATCCCGTACTATATATACTAGACGGAAATGCAACTTTCCCAAGTGCTGTCAATATTGCTCAGTCGATTGGCGCTGGCTCTACAAAATTAGGACTTGATCCACTTATGATTGTAGCGGTTGGTTATCCTAAGCAAAAAACCTTTGATGTGCAAAAGCGTGCTTATGATTACACTCCAAAACCTTCTTCTGAATTTCAGGCTCAAGGTAAATATAAATATGGCGGTGCTGATCAGTTTATTGCATTTTTAAATAACGAACTCAAACCTGAAATTGCACAACAGTTTCCAATTAATAGCCAGCAACAAAGTATCTATGGGCACTCTTTTGGAGGCTTGTTTGTGCTTTATCATTTTTTTCAAAAGCCAGATGCATTTCAACGTTACTTCGCTGCAAGCCCTTCTCTGTGGTTTGACCAAGGTATGTTATTTCAACAGTTAAAGCATTGGCAAAGTCAAAAATCAAATCATCCCTTACTCATGACCACAGTCGGTACACATGAGCAAGGTGGGCCTCGTACTCAATCTAATAATAAGTTTAATGAAACAGATTTCTTTAAAGCTTTAGAAAACAAACGTTCAAACCAATTTAATTATTGGCATTTTTATAATCCTGCTGAGCAACACATTACAAATTTGTATGCGAGCTTGCCTAAAGCCCTTATGTTTGCTTCGTGCAAAGATCTAGAAAGCTGCAAATCTTTATTTGATGAACAGAGTGAGAAGGCAACGGAATAAGAAATTACTCAAATTTCAAAATGCTGAACTCATCTTAAAGCCTAGATTAGCTATACTGCTTAAAGATGTTAAAAGAACAGTAAAATAGAATGAATAAAATTATTGTTTTAAGTCTACTGAGTCTTGCAAGTTATAGTTTAACTGCTTGTAGCGGTTGTCCAATAATCGCAGGATGTAATGGTACTGATAATTCTCCGTACTATATGACAACTACCAGCAATCAAGTTCGTGGTATTCCAATCCCAGCCGAAACTAAACTGAACTATCAGTCGCAAGCTTTCAAGCAAAAATTTGAGCAAAAACATTCTTTAAATGAGAAAAATTTATCAGGCATTGCTTTACCAGAAAATACAGCAATCATTTGGGGCGGTATGCCAGTAGACATGTTTATACAGTTTTCTAATCCCGAAATGAAAGGCTTCTCGGTCTATCCAGCACGAGGATTTAAAACAGAATTATCAAATGAGTTTTTACGTTTATGGAAAAGCTGTGAAAGTGATTTAGACATTAACTTAAAGAATCCAAATGACTGGTCATTTAATCCTGAAAATATGGAAATAACGGGTTGTGGCATCAATCAAAAACGTAGCAAATATACCGAAGACTCTTTTCGTCAAGATGAAGCCGATGCATTTTTAAGAAAGATCAATCAGGCCTTACACATGTTACCCAAGCAACAAGACTATCCTGTCATTTATCGAACTAACAAATAGGTAATATAAAGAAGCCTACTCAAAGGTAGGCTTCTTTTAAAACTATTTAATTAGGCTTTACCAATTAAACCACGCGCTACGATTTCTTTCATAATTTCATTTGTACCACCGTAAATACGCTGAATACGAGCATCTACAAAGAAACGTGAAATTGGATATTCAGTCATATAACCATAACCACCAAAGAGTTGCAGCAAGTTGTCTGCGACTTTCATTTGCATATCTGTACTGAAGCTTTTTAGTGCTGCTGCTGTTTCCACATCTAGCTTACCTTCTTGATATAGAGCAACGTTTCTCTCGTAAAAAGCAGCCGTAGCAAGCTCATCAATTTTTGCTTGAGCTAAAACAAAACGCGTATTTTGGAACTGAGAAATAGGTTGACCAAATGCATGACGCTCTTTTACATAAGCCGTTGCCAAATCAATTGCACCACGAATAGCGCCAATAGCGGTAGATGCAATCGCTGTACGTTCACGTGGTAACTCTTGCATTAAGTAAGCAAACCCCTGCCCAGCTTGACCGAGTAACTGGTTTTTAGGAACCTTAACATTGTCAAAAAATAGCTCAGATGTGTCTTGAGAATGCAGACCGATTTTGTCGAGGTTGGTACCTTTTTTAAAGCCTTCTAAATGCGTATCAGCCAATAATAATGACACCCCTTTCGCACGCGCTTGAGGATCGGTTTTTACTGCAAGCACCACAAGGTCAGCATGTTGACCATTTGAAATAAAGGTTTTTGAACCATTTAGTAAATAATGGTCATCTTGCAAAATGGCGCTCGTACGCATTGATTGTAAGTCTGAACCAGCACCCGGTTCAGTCATACCAATTGCACCAACCACTTCACCAGTAACCATTTTTGGTAACCAGTATTGTTTTTGCTCTTCAGTTCCAATATGTAAAATATATGGTGCAGCAATTTCAGAGTGACAAGAAATAGCAGTTGATAATGCGCAAAAACCAGCTCGAGCAGATTCTTCAACCAACATTAATGAATAGTAAGTTGGAACGCCATAACCACCGTATTCTTCTGGAACATCTACACATAAAAAGCCATTTTCGCCCAGTTGATTCCAAACTGAACGCGGCATAATTCCTTCGTGTTCCCATTGGTCATAATGTGGAGCGATATGCTCATTCATAAAACGTTTAAAATTATCACGAAATAATTCTAAATCTGCATCGTATGCCAACATAATATTTTCCTTCAGCTTTATTGTTTTATCAATTCTCATTGCTGAGCATGCTAATCATTTTTTTAGTTACTGTCATGACATAGCTGCTCATTAAAACTGTACTTTTCAGTCAGCTAATAAAAAAGGAAGCCTAAGCTCCCTTTTTATCAATCATATTGTTTAGTGAGATGCTTCAGCAACAACACTTTTTGGCTCAAGCATTTTTCTATCCACGTCCTCTGGATTATTTAATGCATCATTTAATTTATCTTTGTCTAAAGCACCTACCCATTTAGCAACCACAATTGTTGCTAGAGAGTTACCAACAAGGTTGGTTAAAGCACGTGCTTCTGACATGAAACGGTCAATACCTAAAATTAATGCCAAACCTGCAACTGGAATATGACCAACAGCAGATAAAGTTGCCGCCATAACAATAAAACCAGAACCTGTTACACCTGCTGCACCTTTAGATGAAATTAAAAGTACCAAAAGCAAAGTAATTTGATGCTGGATATCAAGCTGTGTATTTGTGGCTTGAGCAATAAAAATTGCAGCCATGGTCAAATAAATTGAAGTGCCGTCAAGGTTAAACGAGTAACCCGTCGGAATAACTAAACCGACTACAGACTTTTCACAACCAGCAATCTCAAGTTTACGCAGCATACGTGGTAAGACTGATTCTGAAGAAGAAGTACCAAGCACAATTAAGAGTTCTTCACGAATTAGACGAATCATCTTAAGGATGCTAAAACCGCTGATACGGCTGATTGTACCCAAAATCAAGAAGATAAAGAGCAGACACGTAATATAGAAGCAAATAATAAGTTGCCCTAATTGTACGAGTGACCCCACACCATATTTACCAATAGTAAATGCCATTGCTCCAAATGCACCCAATGGAGCAAGCTTCATGATCATATTTACAATGTTAAAAAATACATGTGCAATTTGATCAATTAACTTTAAAACTGGACGTCCTGCATCACCTAACTTATGAAGTGCAAAACCAAAAAGAATTGCAAAAAGAAGGACCTGTAAGATTTCACCATTTGCAAATGCACCTACAACCGTGTCAGGAATAATGTGCATTAAGAAATCAACGGTAGATTGTGACTCACCAGAAGTAACGTATTTTTGGATACCTGAAGTGTCTAGGGTTGTAGGATCAATATTCATTCCTACACCTGGCTTTGCAATGTTAATCACCACAAGGCCAATCAGAAGTGCGATTGTTGAAACGATCTCGAAGTATAACAACGCAACACCGCCAGTTTTACCAACTGACTTCATACTTTCCATACCAGCGATACCACTGACCACTGTACAGAAAATAACAGGTGCGATGATCATTTTAATCAAACGAATAAAAGCATCACCTAATGGCTTGAGTTGCTCACCTAAACCTGGAATATGATGTTCAACACCATTCACTATTTGCGTTGTACTTGGAGAGAAATGCCCTACCAAAACACCCGCAATAATCGCAATAATCACCTGAAAATAAAGTGATTTATAAATCGGTTTTTTAGCCATAACTTTACTTCAATCTATATTTCCAAGTCCGTTGGAAATATCAAAATGAAACGTCTATTCTTTACGAATACACAGCCCTAACCTTTCACATGGACACCGCAAAAGGGAAATGGTTTTTTAATAACAAAAAACCTTCCTACTACCTCAACGAAAACAAAAAAGCTGTTTTCTAAAACAGGAAAATACCTGAAGTTTCCAACCACTTTGA
Source organism: Acinetobacter seifertii (assembly GCF_000368065.1). Taxonomy (GTDB): domain Bacteria; phylum Pseudomonadota; class Gammaproteobacteria; order Pseudomonadales; family Moraxellaceae; genus Acinetobacter; species Acinetobacter seifertii. Next base: position 536,051 of record NZ_KB851200.1, on the reverse strand, counting down.
GTAGCCAGAAATAACCTCTTACTTTTTCAATAAAAAGCTGAAGATATAGGAGAATCACAGAAAATTATGATATGAGTGCTCAAAAAAGCACATGAAAGTTTACTCGAATTAAATCACGATTCGGTTAAATTTTTGGCTAATACGTATAAAAAACACCCATGCGGCCTTAAGACTTTAGTATGACAAACACTTTTGATATTTTTTCAGCAGATTTTTATGTCATATTGATAAGTACTTGCAGACATTTCATTTTGAGCTGCATACCCCTTATTTTTACTGTTTTGAACTGCCATGAATACTAAACGTAATATCTATAAAGATGCTGAACATCCCTTTGCGCAATATGTCCGTATTTTAGGTAAGGGGAAAACCGGATCTCGCTCACTGAGTTATGAAGAAGCCTATCAAGCTTTTACCATGATTTTAAAAGGCGAAGTTCTTGATGTTCAGTTGGGTGCTTTTTTAATGCTACTACGTGTTAAAGAAGAGTCCATTGATGAGCTTTCAGGTTTCGTACAAGCCACCAAAGACCAGCTTAATTTTCAACCTTTAGACGTTGACTTAGATTGGTCATCTTATGCAGGCAAGCGTAAACATTATCCTTGGTTTTTATTGGCTGCTCTGACACTTGCGCATCACGGCTACAAAATCGTCATGCATGGCGCTTCTGGGCATACGATTAACCGAGTCTATACTGAACAAGTTTTGGAATATTTAGATTATAAAATTTGCCATTCTGAACAAGAAGTCCGCACACAATTAGCCGAACAGAATTTTGCTTACTTACCATTAGATGTAATTTCACCTGTTTTAAGCGATTTAATTTCTTTGAGAAATGTGATGGGCTTACGCTCGCCTATTCACACTTTGGCTCGCCTCATTAACCCATTTAATGCGAAAGCCACCTTACAAGCGATATTCCATCCCGCGTATAGAACCTCTCATCAACATAGTGCGCTTCGCTTGGGCTATCAAAATAGTGCAGTGATTAAAGGTGAAGGCGGTGAATTTGAGCGAAACCCTGATGCTAAAACTCTCATTTGCGGTATTAAAAATGGTGAGCTCTATGAACATGAGTTGCCAAAGCTTACGCCTGAACGTAGCCGAATTGAAGAAGAGTTAGATTTAGCAACGTTTAAAGCGGTCTGGCTTGGTCAGCAGCATCATGAATATGGTGAAATGGCAGTAACAGAAACCATGGGTATTGCGTTATATACCATGGGCGTTGTTGCTAGCTTTGAAGAAGCGATGCAAAAAGCAAAAGTGCTATGGGAAACACGAAATTTAAGCAATATTAATTTGTAGTTAACAGATGCTATCGTGAAGGTCGACATGGATGTCGACCGTATCACTGCGATACAGGAAGTATCGTCAGTGATACAGAGGATTTTTGGTTACTTTTGATCCTTCAAAAGTAATAAAAGCCTATATGCTATGAGTTATGAAAAACATGCTATATAAGGGCTGTATGGAATAACCAAAAATAATTTTTCTGTCTTATTAAGTTTTAAACAAAACGAATCGGTTTAAACTCAGGCTCATGCTTGTGATGATCATCATCACACTCTTCACCCTCTTCTTTCGTTCCGCGGTCAATATAACCACTACGCTGATCTTCCGGTAAGTTCTTTAACTCCCAAGCAATCACAGCTTGCATACATGTTTCGCGCTGTTCCTTTGTCAAAACAACACCATTTGGCCATTTACCGATCTCTACGGCTGTTTTTAAACGCTCGACAATTTCAGGGTTTAAAACAGATAGCATTTGTTCAATATTCATGATTCATCTCTTTGAAAAGATTCAAAATCTTGGTTCCAACCCAGTTTGGTACGACAAGCCATATAGAAATCATAACCTGGTGGGTGTAATAAACTTAATTTAAATGGATGTTTGCGGATGTGCAAACTATCACCGACATTGAGCGATACACTGTGTTGTCCGTCTGCACTCACCATCGGTAATACCCGGTTTTCGCGAATAACAATTTTAATTTCACTTTGCCCACCGACTACGATTGGGCGTGAAGATAATGTATGGGGGTGCATAGGGACTAATGCAATCGCATCCATACTTGGATGTAAAATTGGGCCACCACCTGACAATGCATAAGCAGTTGATCCTGTTGGTGTCGAAACAATTAAACCATCACTATGCTGACGGTAAACATATTGACCATCAATATTAAGTTCAAAGTCGATCATGTGTACCGACTTACCTGAGTGTAGTACGACATCATTTAAAGCAATTGCGTCGTAAATGACTTCGCCATTGGTACGTACTTCCATTTCAAGCAAGAAACGGCGATCAAGTTGAAAATGACCTTGTAATACCTGATCAAGTTTAAAAATAGCTTCCGCAGGCTTAATATCGGTTAAAAATCCTAAACGCCCACGGTTAATGCCAATAACAGGTGTATTGTAGCGAACTAAAGCTCTGGCTGCATGAAGCAAAGAACCATCTCCACCTACTACAATGACCAGATCAGCGACTTCACCTAATAAGTGACGACTAACAACTTGCGCATGATCATAGGGCACTAATTCGGCAGTTTCCTGATCAAAAATGGGGTTTAGGCCTAAACTTAGCAAATGGTCATGAATTAAACATAGTGTTTCTACAACTGATGATTTATCCGGTCGACCAATTAACCCGACGTTTCTGAAGGACTTATGTGAAATTTGCACGAATGAGTAAGCTCCGCTGCGATTCTACGTTATCATAACATTATCCTGATTAATTTAAAAAAACATAACAACAAGATGCTGTAAAATTCAATCTAAGTTTTCAATTTATTCACAGTTTTATCATTGCAAATTGATGACAAGCTATCGCATCATTAACGTATTGTTTAGGGTTTTATCTCATTTATATGAAGTTTGAACGTGGTATCGGTTTCTTCGCGCTAATTTTTTCAATTTTGGTGATTAGTGCTTTTATTGCTCTTAGTATCTATCTGATTCGTTTAGATAATATTATTCGTGAAAAATTTGAAGGACAGCGCTGGGACATTCCGGCCAAAGTGTTTGCTCGGCCTTTGGAAATTTATAATAATGCACCCATTACACAAGCAAATTTCACTCAAGAATTAAAATTATTAGGTTACAAAACTTCAAGTAATTATGACAAGTCAGGAACCTTTGTTGCTCAAGGTAGCAACATGTATGTGCATACACGTGGTTTCGACTATGGTGATAGCGTAGAACCTGAACAGGTTTTAGAGCTCAGCTTTGCAAACGATCAGGTTGCAGATGTACGTAGTACAAAACCATCATCAACAGGTGTGGCTCGTTTAGAACCTTTACTCATTGGGGGCATTTATACCCAGCATAATGAAGACCGTGTCCTGATTAAACTTAATAGTGTTCCTAAACCACTGATTGAAGCTTTAATTTCTACCGAAGACCGCAACTTCTATCATCACCACGGTATCTCGATTCGTGGTACAGCACGTGCTTTGGTGAGTAATGTCACTGGAGGACGTCGCCAAGGTGGTTCAACACTCACACAACAGTTAGTTAAAAACTTCTATTTAACACCTGAACGCACCTTAAAACGTAAAGTGAATGAAGCATTAATGGCTTTACTTATTGAGTTGCATTACAGCAAAGATGAAATTTTAGAAGCTTATTTAAACGAAGTAAATTTAGGCCAAAATGGTAACTATTCAATCAATGGTTATGGCTTAGCTTCACAATTTTATTTTGGTTTACCACTTCGTGAACTCAATGTCGCGCAACAAGCTTATTTAGTCGGTTTAGTTCAAGGTCCATCGTTATATAACCCTTGGAAAAACCCTGAAGGGGCAAAAAATCGTCGCGATACAGTGCTCAATAACATGCGTGTAATGGGTTATTTAACTCAAGCAGAATATGAAACTGAAATTGCACGTCCTTTAGGTATTCTAAGTAAACCAAGCCTAGGGCCTGCAAAATTCCCTGACTTTTTAGATATTGTACGTCGTCAGTTACGTACCGAATATCAAGAAAGTGATTTAACAAATCAAGGACTACGTATTTTTACGACCTTGGACCCAATTGCTCAAACTCAAGTTCAAGATGCATTTAAAGCATCTGTAGAACGTCTTAGTCAAAGCAACCCTGCTCGTTTGAAAAACTTGCAAGGTGCTGTGCTCATCGCACATCCAGAAAATGGTGAATTGATTGCAGCTGTCGGCTCGACTCAAGACTTTACTGGATTCAACCGTACTCTAGACGCAAAACGTCAAGTCGGTTCCCTATTGAAGCCAGTGATTTATTTAAGCGCAATGGAGTCTGGACGTTATAACTGGGCAAGCAAGATCGAAGATGCGCCAATTAGCATTCCTGTAGATGGTGGTAAAAGCTGGACACCGAAAAACTATAGTGGCGGTGGTCATGGCGTTGTAAGTTTAAGTGAAGCCTTGGCAAACTCTTATAACCTTTCTGCTGTGCGTTTAGGTCAAGAATTTGGGTTATCTACATTTACCAACAACTTAAAGAAATTTGGTGTCGAATCACCAATTCCAGCCTACCCTTCTATTTTCCTTGGTGCAGTTAATATGTCACCAATGGAAGTACTCGGTATTTATGAAAACTTTGCTACAGGTGGTTTTAAATATCCAACTCGTGCAATTCGTTCTGTAGTAGATGCCAAGGGTCGTTTACTTGATCGTTATGGTTTAAACGTACAACAAACAATTGATCCATCTGTTGGCTATATCATGAACTATGGTCTACAACAGGTTATGTCTTCAGGTACTGGTCGTGCAGCTTATAACAGCTTATCACCTACTTTAAAATTGGCTGGTAAATCAGGTACAACCAACGATACACGTGATTCATGGTTCGCTGGATATTCCGGTAACCATGTTGCTGTAGTCTGGTTAGGTCTAGATGACAATAAAGTAACTGGCTTAACTGGCTCATCTGGAGCATTACCTGTGTGGATTAATGTGATGAAACAGTTACGTCAAACCCCAGTAAATCTACGTCAACCAGACACTGTACAGTGGCAATGGATTGATCATGCAACAGGTGATTTGTCGGCACAGGCTTGTGCTGGCGCAATGTATATTCCTATGCTGACGCATACAGTGCCACATCGTGCTACGCCATGTGCAGCACCTTATTATCAAGTTGATCCAACATACGCACCACAAAGTGATAACACAGCACCAGCATCTCAACCGGATAATAGCGATAGCTATATTCGTGATAGTGAAAGTCAGATGGAACAAGATCTGTCGAATAACACACGAGTGATTTCTAGTGGTAGTTATAACAACTAAGTGTTAACAGGAAACAGGATATGTTAAAGAAGGGTGTTTTTTATATTGGTGCTGTACTTATGGTCGGCTGTACAACTTTACCAGATCATTCAGTCCCAAAAGAGAAAACACCACCTGTTGCCGAAAAAAAGAATACTGAGACACCATCTGGTGTAAAAATTACACCTTATGATCATCCAGATATTCAACGTAAAAGTTTACAGGTGATTGTTCCTCAGCAGAAAAAGCCCCAACGATTTAATGATGATGGAAGCCAATTACCTGCTTTTAAAACGTTAATGCAAAAAACTGAGCAAGCTTACAAAAACCAGCAATGGTCAGAGGCTGAGCGCTACGCCCTTCAAGCGCAGCGTTTAGCACCACAAGCCGCCGAGACTTATTTATTTTTAGCACTCAGTGCAAGTCATAAACAGCAATATGCTAATGCTGAGTCTCTTGCAAGACGTGGTTTAAGCTTTGCTCAGAGCCAAGCGATGAAAAAACAGCTTTGGCTAACCATTTTAAAAGCTGGGCAACAACGCAATAACCAAAAAACTATTCAAGAAGCTCAGCAAGCATTAAAAGCGCTTTAGCTTTTAATGCTTTTATATCTTTTTAAAAATTACGAATACCTGCCAAGCCATACGCACCGTGTTGCTGTGCTGTGGCTAAATCATCAGGACTCATCCCCCCCAAAGCAAAGACGGGAATCTGGCATTTCTCAATCAAGTCAGCAAAACGATCCCACCCAAGTGCTCTCGCTTCTGGGTGAGTTTCAGCTACTTTGACAGGACTTACAAAAACAGCATCACAGCCGATTTGCTGTGCGTGTTGTAAAGAAACTGCATCGTGGCAAGCTGCAATAAAACGCACTCCCACCTCTAAATCACCTTTATGCAAACTCATTAATTGGGACTGTTTAAGATGAACTGTTTTTATGTGGCTTTTTAACTCAGGTTTTAGTTTGCGCCAAATATCGATATTTATGATTAATTTTGAAAGCTGCTCTGTATTTAACAGCACTAATTTTTCTATATCTTCTGGATTAAAACTATCTTTTTCACTACGCCAATACACTAAAGTGTCCTTATTTTCGGTTAGTACGAGCGTAGAATTAATTTTAATGAAATGTGGCCAATACAATCTTTTTATGATGTCTTTATTGGCTTTCGGGAAGTTTAAGTTAACTAGCTGATCACGCGTATACCATGTCCAAGGCTGGTGAATAAGATTTAATAACTCATCAGGTACATAGCTATGGAACAAATGAAGATTGACAATAATGTCATCATATTCATGGTGAATATAATCAAATTGATGCCATTCTTTTAAACCGATACCGACTTCTTCATAAATTTCACGGCGGCAGGCTTCTTTTGGTGTTTCACCTTGCTCGACCTTTCCTCCTGGAAACTCATGCTTGCCACCTTGATGCTGCTGCTCCCCACGCCATCCAACTAATATTTTCCCACGATGAATTAAGATAGCTATTGCAACATCGACGATCGGTTTAGGCATTTTTCTACTCACTCAAGTTTTTCACAAGTGTAAGCAAATTTTATCAATTTATAAATTCTTTAAAATCTCATTGACAGATCTATTCGATAATGATTATCATTTAAATCGTTCAAGAATATACCACGGAGCACAACAAATGAACGCACCTTTTAGCTTATTTACTCGTAACACTGATTCAGCTCATGCCTTACCAATGCTGCATTCTAACAACCTATTTGCATTAGGTCGTGAAATTCGAATTATGCATGCTGGCGAGGAATATCGTTTACGCCTTACACGCAATAACCGTCTCATTTTAACTAAATAAGAACCATCCTCGCGTTTCAACAATATTCGTGGGAAAACAAAAAATGGATAGCATGGGCAACCATGCTATTTTTGTATTTCCTGATTAAAAGGCATTATCACTTCAACTTTTAAACCACCTTGGCTTGCATGCATAAATTGTAGTTCTCCACTATGGAGTTGAATAATTTTTTTAGTAATTGAGAGCCCTAGTCCTGACCCTTGCTGCTGCGTACCTAATACCCGAAAAAAACGCTGTCCTAGACGTCTTAAAACTTCATCATCTACCCCATTTCCAGCGTCTTCTATAGAAATTTTCAGTTGTTGCTGGGACTGACTCAGTTCAACATGAATAAATCCTAAAGTAGGACTATAGCGAATCGCGTTATCAAATAGATTTCGAAAAGCAATAAAGAGTAACTCTTCATTCGCAAATACTTTAGTTTCATTTGACAAAATATTGGTCTCAATCATCATTTGTTTGGCTTGCGCATCAATATTTACGGTTTCAATGACTCGAGCCAATATATGGTTTAAATCAATCACACTCTTAAACAGATCTGGCTGTTCTGTTTCATTAGGCTCTAAACGAGCAAGTAGTAGTAAATTTTCAAGAATCTTTGTACTTCTTGAAACGTCTTGTTGGATGCGTTCGAAGTCTTGGTCAAGCTCTGGAACATGCTGGTATTTACGCTGTAAAACTTGAAGCCTCATTTGTATTGCTGATAAAGGTGAACGTAACTCATGTGAGGCATCTGCGGTAAAGCGTTGTTCAGCAACAAGCGCCCGCTGGAGTCTTGCAAGTAACTGATTTAAAGCATCTATGACTGGTTGAATTTCTGTAATGACATCCGGGTCTTGAATAGGTTCTAAATTTGATGCAGTTTTTTGAGCAATACGCTTAGAAAGTAGATTTAAAGCCGCCAATTGTTGTTCTGTACGCCAGCTTACAATCACCCATTGTAATAGCCAGAACAGAACCATAAGACCGCTATATCCAGCGAGTGCTTTGAGTACCTCTTCAACACGTGTACTCATGGGCTGAAAGACTTCAACTTGCAGCTCTGAATCTTTTTGCTGTGTGGCTAGACTACGCCATAATTGACCATCAAACCAAAAGTATGAAAACCCTTTGGATAAATTACCCTGCTCAAAAAGCTCATGTTGATAAGTATGAGAATGGGTAAGCAATTGACCAGAGTCTAATAATTCATACTGAATATCAAATTCATCACTAAGCTCATCAAACTGCTTCATAGGATGGTTAGAAAGATCAGAAACCAACAAAGTATCTGAAATTTCATCCATAATTTGATCTTGCACGGACATGTTGTGGTAAATCGAGAATATAGTCAGCAAACCTAAAGCCAACAGCCCTACCACTACACTGCTCCACATGGTGGTCTTAACCAGTTGAGACTGTAAAGATGAACGGTTCAATTTCATTTTAAATCTCCCATACGGTAGCCTAGTCCCCGTATGGTTTTAATGCTGCTATTGCCGATTTTTTTTCGAAGTTGATAAATAAAAACTTCTATCGCATTACTTTCAATCTCGTCACCCCATGCATAGAGCGCTTCTTCTAACTGATCACGCGTAATAATATGTTCAGGATGAACCATGAGCTTACGTAAGATTTGGAACTCTTTTGCTGTTAAATCAATAGAGATTCCCGCCAATAATACAACTTTTGCTTGAGTATCAAGATGTAAATCTCCCCAAGTTAAAACCGATTGCTGACTCAAAGTTTGTTTACGTAATTGAGCCCGAATACGGGCAGATAACTCTTCTAAGCTAAAAGGTTTAACCAAGTAGTCATTAGCACCTAAATCTAGCCCCTCTACTCGGTCATGAATGCTGTCACGCGCCGTAATAAAAATGACTGGTACATTTTTTTGTTTATAACGTATTGTTGCTAAGACTTTTTCACCCGCCAATTCAGGCAAACCTCGATCAAGTAGAATACAGTCATAGTCATGCTGTTCAATCGCAGTAAGCGCGTAATCACCTCTTTCAACCCAGTCGACTTGATAGCCATCTAACTCTAACCAAGATTGAATACTTTCCGCTTGAGAGCGATCATCTTCTGCAAGCAAAATTCTCATCTATTTATCCTGTTATATTCTGACTTGATCTTGCCAAGCATTTATTAAAAAAGCAAAGCCGCATCATTCGTGCGGCTATAAATGGTATAAGCAAAGTCCAATGCTTAAAATTGGACTTGCTCTACATCAATTTCTACATGTTTTGAGGGTTTAAAGTCTATATCGACTTCACCAACCAGACCAATATTAGTCGTTGGAGAAATAGGATGACCCTGCCAAAGTTCATCATCTACATTAATAATGATAGTGCCTGTTTTATCTCGGAACTGATATTTCTCATCGCCTATAGACTTCACTACTTGCCCATGTAATTTTACAGGCGTATTGTCTTTTGCCTTTAATGCTTGCTTAACAGTAGTAACCGTTGCAGGTATCGCTGCTGCCTGACTCGTAGATAGATGTGCTATGGCGATACCAGTAATAGCTGTCATCAAGATCACTTTAAATGTTTTCATAAAATCACCTATTTGATTACATCTTGGAATGACATCAGTAAAACAAGCATAAATGAGGTGAATCTTAAGAAAAATTTAATTTAAAGGCACAACACGTAATACCTCTTCCAAAGTAGTAAGTCCTTCAATGACTTTATGCGCTCCAGCAATTCGCAAAGGCTCCACACTTTCTTTTTTAGTTTGGCTTCTTAGTTCATTTAATGTTGCGTGACTACCAATCAAATGCTTAAGCTCAAGACTAACAGGCATAAATTCATAAATACCGACTCGGCCTTTATAGCCTGTATGACGGCATTGTTCACAGCCTACTGCTTGATACACTTTTTCTGGCATTTCCATAATGTAGTCGAAAGTTAGGTGCTGCCATTCATCCTCATTAATATGAGTTTGCTGCTTACAGTGCGGGCAAAGCTGTCGCACTAAACGCTGTGCCAATACACCTAAAATAGTCGCTGCTGTTAAAAAGGGTTGCACGCCCAAATCGTGTAAACGAGTCAAACTTGACGGCGCATCATTGGTATGTAAAGTTGACAGCACCAAATGCCCTGTGAGTGCCGCCTGAATGGCCATGTTCGCAGTGTCTTGGTCACGAATTTCCCCAATCATAATAATGTCTGGGTCTTGACGCATCAGGGCACGCACACCATCAGCAAAGCCCAGATCAATTGCATTATTGACCTGCATTTGGTTAAAACTAGGCTCTAGCATTTCAATCGGGTCTTCAATGGTACAGACATTGACTTGATCGGTTGCGAGTTGCTTTAAAGAAGAATATAACGTTGTGGTTTTACCAGAACCTGTTGGACCAGTAACCAAAATAATGCCGTGACTATTTTGTGTTATGCGTTGCCACTGTTGTAATAAAGACTGATCAAAACCCAATTGCTGAAAAGAACGTACCAATACATCTGGGTCGAAAATACGCATAACCAGTTTTTCACCAAATGCAGTCGGCAAAGTTGATAAACGTAGTTCGGTTTCTTGTCCTTTCGGTGTCCGTGTTTTTAATCGACCATCTTGCGGTTTACGCTTTTCCGCTACATTTAACCGCCCTAAAATTTTAATTCGGGAAATCACGGCGGTCAGTGTATTTGAAGCCATGTTATAAATGGTGTGTAAAACGCCATCAATACGGAACCGAACGTTACCATTGTCTTTACGCGGTTCCATGTGAATGTCACTGGCGCTTTGTTCAAACGCAAACTGTAAAATCCAGTCGACCAATTTCACAATGTGTTGATCATTGGCATCAGGGTTTTGGCTATCACCAAGCTGTAAAAGTGCTTCTACCCCCTTGTTATCACGGTCATGAGCTGCATCTTTCTGAGCTGAGTTTACTGCACGGCTAACCTGATAATACTCTCGCAAATAACGTTGCAACTGTTCGGGATTAAGCAGTACCCGTTCAATTTTCTTCGGTGCCAAACTGCGTTCCAGATTATTTAACCAATCTATTTTAAAAGGCTGGTCGGTACCAATCACAATTCGGTCCGCATGGACTTCTACAGCTAAAATGTGGTTTCGAATCGCAAACTCTTGTGACATGACTTGAGTTAAAGCGCTGACATCTGCCTTTAAAGGATCAATCACAAATAATGGTAATTGCGCCCGATCGGCAAACCATTGGCACAGGCGGTTTAAACTTAAATGTGCCTGTACGTGGTGTTGATCTTTTAAATTAAAATGGGCAATCCACTGTAATGGATGCCATTTCAATTGATCTTTTTGTCTATTTGTCGTTTGTACCAGTAATTTATCACGCTCAGTAATACGGCCTTCTTGTAATAGTTGTTCTAGGCACCAATGTGCGTCTATTTCTACATGTGCATTCATGTGTTATCCCCAATATATTTTTATAATATAGCAGAGATGTTTTAGATTTAACTGGTATGAAAATTTCCAAATTCAGCTTTTAAATACCTTTTAACTTCAATTAATTAAACCAATTCTCAACTTATTATTGTTTTGTGGCATAGATCATATTTATAAAGATATTTATTGTGATAGTTTGATTAAAAAAGAGACTAGGCTCAATACAATAAAAAGCATACACTGCATATGAATACATGATTTAAATATGATTAACACCTGTATATAACAATAAACCAAAGAGGAAGTATTATGAATCTTCCAATGACAATGTCATTACAAACTGCATCTTTTGAAGAATTTATCACCATTATTGCAGCGGCATTAGGCTGTGGGTTATTAATTGGTTTGGAACGTGAACGCAGCAAGCTCAAACATGAATACAAAACGTTTGCAGGTTTTCGATCTTTTGCAATTAGCTCCCTACTTGGTGCAATCTGCTTTTTATTTGGTACTGAAATTGGAATTGTAGGCGCTCTACTTATTGGCGCAATCAGCATAGTCTCCCTTAAAAATCAGCCGAATGACCCCGGTGTTACTACAGAACTCGCTTTTATTATGACTTACTTTATAGGAGCACTTTGTATCTGGAATATTTCGTTAGCTGCGGGTCTCGCCGTCATCATGACGATTATTTTATTAGCAAAACAATCCATGCATGGCATAGCCAGTCAATGGATTACAGAATCAGAATTGCGTGATGGGATTTTTTTACTGGCATTACTTTTAATTGCCTTACCGTTAGTCCCCAATAAACCATTTTGGGGACCTGTTTTAAACCCACATGTGATTTTAAAATTACTGACTTTGATTTTATTTGTTCAAGCGCTCGCACATATTGCAAAGCGGCTTTTGTCATCGAAAAATGCTCTATTACTTTCTTCTTTAGCATCTGGTTTTGTATCGAGTACAGCGACTATTGCAACTCTAGGTTTAGAAGTTCGTTCTGGTCGTGCGAACGCCACCACAAATGCAGGTGCTGCATTGATGTCGTGTGTTTCTACACTCATTCAGACCTTAATTATTGTGATTGGAATTAGCTTAGCATGGTTCAAAGTCATTATATTTCCAATGCTGATTGCATTGGTTTTTTTAGCGGTGTGGGCCTTTATTTTATTGCGTAAGGCGGAACCAAGTACGACTTCAGCCGAATTAGACTCCAGAATGTTCAGCTTAAAAGAAGCCGTGATTATTGCGGGAACACTCACACTCATTCAGATTGGTGTTTATGGTCTAAGTCTATATTTAGGAGATGCAGGCTTAATCGCAGGGACCTTACTTGCCTCTTTATTCGAAATACATGCAGCTATTGCAGCAGTAATTGTACAAGGAGAACCGAATAACGCTCACACATCGCTACTAATCGCTTTTATGAGTGGTTTTGCAGTGCATGCAATTGCCAAGAGTATTAATTCGGCTATTTCAGGTGGAATACGCTATGCCCTTGCTTTTATTCCCGCACAACTCACTCACATGGCGATATTAATTTGCCTACTCTGGATGAACATACATTGGTTTTGAAATGAGATGTTTAAGCGAGTAAAACATCTTCTACCATATCAACCACTGTAATTACATTATCATTCACTTTAAAATGAATATCAAAATTAGAAAACTTCATTTTATAGACTCGTTCAGGGTCTTCTTGATAGGCAGGCCTTGGGTCTAAAGCTAGAACTTGCTCTAATTCATCCAGATATTGCCCGTTAATTTTTTTATTTTTTAGAAGATTTTGCTGGATATTCACTGCACTTTCCGACCAGATGACTTGCTTTCGTTCTGGTTCAGCTTGTGCATAGCCACTTTGAGCATCAACAATGGCATCTGAATATTGAATATAAGGTTTAATATCTAAAATTGGCGTGCCATTTAGTAAATCACTGCCCGTAACATACACTCTTAAAGACTTACCGACTTTTTCAACCTTTTTTAAACGTACTACAGATAAACCTACAGGCGCTGGACGATACATACTGCGTGTTGCAAATACACCAATTTTTTCATTCCCCCCTAAACGTGGTGGGCGAACCTGAGGTCGAAACTTAGTTGCAGTCTCCTGATTTTTATTGTCATGAAACTGCCAGATGAGCCAGAGATGAGTAAATTGCTCAATTCCCTCAAAAGCCAATAAGTCATTATAAGGTTCAACCATTTCGATATAAGACTCGATATTGACCAAGTTGGGCTGACGTGGAATACCAAATTTTTCTCGAAAAGGTGAGCACATGTGCCCGACTATTGGGAGGGTGACAGAGTTCATCATCACTTTTTCTTATAAACACAATTAAATATATTCAGTTTATCGGGAATGAAATTAGATTAGAATAGCAATCTGTTTTCTTTTAATCGTGATCGAGACCTTTAATGGCTGCTTTTAACGTTGAACGCATTACTCATGTGCACCACTGGAATGACACCCTTTTCAGTTTTAAAACTACACGCGACACTAGCTTACGTTTTAAAAATGGTCAGTTCGTGATGATCGGACTTGAAGTGAATGGCAAACCGTTAATGCGTGCGTATTCGATTGCAAGTGCGAACTACGAAGAAGAGTTAGAATTCTTCTCAATTAAAGTACAAGACGGTCCTTTAACTTCGATTTTGCAAAAAGTACAAGTTGGTGACGAAATTTTAGTTTCTAAAAAACCAACAGGTACATTGGTTCATGATGATCTTTTACCGGGTAAAAACTTGTACCTTTTATCTTCTGGTACTGGTCTTGCTCCATTCTTATCAATTATTCGTGACCCAGAAACTTACGAACGCTTTGAAAAAGTCATCGTTGTTCATGGTACACGCTATATTTCTGAATTAGCGTATCAAGACCTGATTTTGAACGAATTACCAAACCATGAATTCTTTGAAGAATTAGGTATTAAAGACAAACTTGTTTACTACCCTACTGTTACTCGTGAACCTTTCCACACTCAAGGCCGTGTAACAACTGCAATTGAAACTGGCGCTTTATTTGAAAAAATTGGTTTACCACGTTTTAACCGTGAAACTGACCGTGCAATGCTTTGCGGTAGCCCCGCATTCTTAAAAGACGTTGCTGCGTTACTTGACCAACATGGTTTAGTTGAATCACCTCGTATGGGTGAAATGGGCGACTACGTAATTGAACGTGCGTTCGTAGAAAAATAAGATTTTTCTAAATAAAAAAACCGAGGTAAAGTCCTCGGTTTTTTATTTCTTTTTATAAGGTGATACTGCCATCAATACAGGTAACAGCTGTTCCACCCACTAAAATTTTATCTTGGTGCAATTCAAGTTGAAGCTGTCCATCTCGGCCTAAAGCCCGACCTTGTGAAGAAAGCACCACATCATTTTGTGCTGGCAAAATTTCATGGTAACGAATAAATGAAGCTACGCTACCATTACCACTCCCACAAACTGGATCTTCATTTATTCCAATAGAAGGAGCAAATGAGCGGACTTCTATATGTTTTTGCTCATCATTATTTTCATAAAAACCATAAACCGTCGCTCCACCAACTTTCATTTCTAAATCATGTTCTTTTAAAGCAGCAAAGTCTGGTTGGCTATCTAAAACAGCTTCGGCATTCACCGCTTGTAATACAATCCAACGTGCGCCTACATCAACCAATGTAGCATTCCATTGAGTATCAATCTGACATTTTAAAATTTCAGCCAGTTTTTCAGTGTGCATTGGGTCAAGTGGAGTAATTTTAGGCTTAGGTAGTTCAAATGAAATATGCTTTGAGTCACTTACGGTCAGAGTCACCAAACCCGCAGCACATTGCTGTACCAGTTTACCATCTTTAGGTGTCACGAGGCCTGCTTCAAGCAAAGCATAGGCAGTACCAATTGTAGGATGTCCTGCAAATGGCAACTCACTTTGCGGAGTAAAAATTCGAACCTGATAGTCAGCTTGAGAATCGGTCGCAGGGAGCACAAATGTTGTTTCAGAAAGATTAGTCCAATTCGCAATTTCCTGCATCTGTTCAGATGTTAAGGCACTGGCGTCCATAATGACTGCAACAGGATTACCTTTAAATGCTTGTGAAGTAAAAACATCAACTTGTTTAAATGCAACAACAGACATAGACCACTCCTACTGATTTTGTAATTAAAAATTATGGCTTTTAAATCCTTACCATTTTTTGATCTTACTGATTTATTTTTAATGGTTACAGTATCAGTTCATATGAAAAATAATAGACACAGTTTTTAAGTTAGATTTGTGTTAAATGAACTAATCAAAAGCAATCACTATATTTGAGTTAAATATAAGATCACTATAAAGTGTATCCATTGCTTTGGCTTTTTAATGAATTGACATGTACAAATATAAAAAAGTGAGTGATGACCTCACCCTGCAAATTCAGAATGGCAGACAGCCTATCGGCTCTCGCTTACCATCAATTCGCGACTGCGCAAATCATTATCAGGTCAGCATTAACACCGTAAAAGAAGCTTATCGTCAGCTTGAAGACCAAGGTTTAATTTCAGTTCGTCCACAGTCTGGCTATTATGTTTGTCATGCACCTTCAAACTTACTCGAACTCGAAGAACGTTATGTCAGTGAAGAAAAAGTATCTCTTTCAGGAATTAGCTGTTTTCTCGCGCAAATTATTAAAAAGCAGATGGACACCGACTATGTCAATTTGGCCTTAGCTTGCCCTACAGGTGAAAACTTCTATCCAATTGAACGCTTAAAACGCTTAACTGCTCAAGTTTTACGGACGCAGCCAGACATTTTTAAAAACTATACTTTACCGCCCGGCTCTATGCGTTTACGTACTCAAGTTGCGAGGCGAAGTTTACAACTTGGTATGTTTCTTTCAGCAGATGATATTGTGCTGACTCACGGCACAATGGAGGCTTTGAGTCTTGCGATTATGGCAACCACACAAGCAGGTGACAGCATTGCTCTTGAGATTCCTACTTTTCATAACCTGTACCCGCTTCTTCATAATTTAGGCCGAAAAATCGTAGAAGTGCCGACTTCGCCGCATACAGGTATGTGCCTTGATGCTCTTGAAGAACTGTTAAAATCTAAAAGTGTAAAAGTTATATTAACCATTCCAACAGGTCACAATCCTCTCGGTTTTAGCATGCCTGAAACTAACCGTCGTCGCTTGGCAGAGTTAGCTAATCAGTTTCAAGTTCCTGTCATTGAAGATGCGATGTACGCCGAATTGCAACTGACAGAACCGCTTTTACCCAACATTAAGGCGTTTGATCAAAATGGATGGGTTTTGGTGTGTGGTAGCTATACGAAAACCGTAGCACCCGACTATCGAATTGGTTGGGTAGAAGCTGGGCGCTTTCGTAATATTGTGCAGCAACTTAAATTTACGACCACTGTTGCTGAACCGGCTTTGCTCACGGAAACGTTGGGACTTTTTTTAGAAAATGGCGGATATGATCTACATTTAAGGCAGCTCAAAAAACGCTATCAACAGCAAATCGATACCGTCAAATCTTATATTTGCCGTTATTTTCCACTCGGTACTCGAGTCAGTCGACCACAAGCAGGATTTATTTTATGGTTAGAGCTACCCGAATCAATTGATACTCTAGAACTGTTTCATCAGGCCATGGATGAAAAAATCTTATGTATGCCGGGAATTTTATGTTCGGCTGATAAACGTTTTAGACATTGTTTACGTATTGCAGCTTGTTTTGAGCCAAATCCTAAAATGTTAAATGCTTTGATGCGCTTAGGAGAGTTAGCAAAAAATATGCTACCCGCGCAAAATGATATAGATCAAATCCCTACTAATTCAGTAGGTTGAATCCAACATGTGGAGTTAATAAAATAAAACCATATATTTTTTATGCCTTTTTATTTTATGAAAACTGAACTCCTCTCTCCCGCAGGTTCACTAAAAAACATGCGCTATGCATTTGCCTATGGAGCAGATGCCGTATATGCAGGCCAACCACGTTACAGTTTACGTGTGCGTAATAATGCTTTTGATCATGACAACTTAAAAATTGGAATTGATGAAGCGCATGCTTTGGGTAAAAAGTTTTATGTTGTGGTGAATATTCAGCCTCATAACAGCAAATTAAAGAACTTTATTCGTGACCTTGAACCGATTGTAGCGATGCAGCCAGATGCACTTATTATGTCTGATCCGGGTTTAATTATGATGGTGCGTGAGCATTTCCCAGAAGTGCAAATTCATCTATCGGTTCAAGCCAACGCTATTAACTGGGCCACTGTTAAATTTTGGAAAGACTACGGTCTAAGCCGCGTGATTTTATCACGTGAGTTGTCATTAGAAGAAATCGAAGAAATCCAGCAACACGTCCCAGATATTGAACTCGAAGTTTTTGTACATGGCGCACTATGCATGGCCTACTCAGGTCGCTGCTTACTTTCTGGTTATATGAATAAACGTGATGCCAACCAAGGTGCTTGTACCAATGCTTGCCGTTGGGACTATAAGTTGCATGAAGCTCAAGAAGATGTGAACGGCGATGTGATTCCAGTCACTCAGCTCAACACCTTAGAAAAGTCTTGCTGCTCATCTGCACAATCAGAGACAACTTCAGCTCAAACTTTGCTTGTACAACGTAATGATGAAGAAATGTTTGCTGCCGAAGAAGATGAACATGGCACCTATTTTATGAACTCTAAAGATTTACGTGCGGTACAACATGTAGATCATTTAACCAAAATGGGCATCGCCTCACTGAAAATTGAAGGCCGTACTAAGTCGTATTTTTACTGTGCGCGTACTGCTCAAATTTATCGAAAGGCCATTGATGATGCTTTAGCAGGTAAACCATTTGACCCAAGCTTAATGACTCAGCTCGAAGGGTTGGCAAATCGCGGTTATACCGAAGGTTTTTTAAGACGTCATGTTCATAGCGAATATCAAAACTATGCTGATGGTTCATCACATTTTGACTATCAACAATTTTGTGGAGAGGTTTTAGAACGTCGCGGTGATTATATTCGCATTGAAGTTAAAAATCGTTTTGTGGTTGGCGACTCACTTGAACTCATGACACCTCAAGGCAATATCACCTTTACCTTAACCGAAATGCGCGATTTAAAAGGTAACCCAATTATAGATGCTAAAGGTTCGGGGTATTTTGTTGAAATTCCACTCTCACAAGATGTTGATATCAGTTATGCCCTACTCGTACGCAATTTGCCGCATGCGAAAGAAAGTATTACTGCATCTACATTGGCTTATTCAGCGAGTTAAACATGGCACTTTTGATTACGAGTGACTGCATCAACTGTGATATGTGCTTACCTGAATGTCCCAACATCGCTATTTTTGAAGGGAGCAAAGTTTATGAAATTGATCCACTTCGTTGTACCGAGTGCGTAGGTTTTTACGATGCGCCAACATGTAAAGCGGTTTGCCCTATCGATTGCATAAAACCAGACCCTGCGCATATTGAAAATAAAGAGCAACTGTTAGAGAAATTTAAAGGGTTAAATTTACTCAACTAATTTATCTCATTAAAAATTCTATAGAGGATCAAGCTAAGGTTGCTGATTCTCTTAAATGACTATACAGATCAATGATTAAATAAATGAATAAATAGCTTAAGCCACTTTGCTAATATAAAATCAAATGATCAGTTCAGTTTGGTTTACTGGTAATGTTGTACCAAAAAAATTGCACAATCGTTAAAACTGGCAAACCATTTCAACATTTCATATAGATTGATTAAAACTCATTCTGGCGCAGTTCCCCATGTCTTATCTTTATTTAGCAATTGCGATTGCTTGTGAAGTCATTGCAACTTCAGCCTTAAAAGCATCTCAAGGTTTTACTGTTCCCATTCCATCCATCGTTACGGTTGTGGGCTATGCGATTGCTTTTTATTTATTGTCCCTGACGCTAAAAACGATCCCAATTGGAATTGCATACGCCATTTGGTCGGGCGCGGGTATTATTTTAATTTCTGCAATTGGCTGGATATTTTACAAACAACATTTAGACTTAGCGGCCTGTATTGGTCTTACTTTAATGATTGCAGGTATTATCATTATTAATGTGTTTTCTAAAAACACTCATCTATAAAATATAACCAAAAAGAAACCGAGTACGATGAAAATCTTTTTATAAAAAATTTCATCTTACTCGGTATCAATGGCTTATTTTAAACTGCCTGTTAAAAATTGCTTTAAACGCTCACTTTTCGGATTGTTGAGTACTTCATCAGGATGGCCCTGTTCCTCAATTTTTCCTTGATGCAAGAAAATCACTTGATTAGACACATGACGTGCAAAGCCCATTTCATGTGTCACCACAATCATGGTACGGCCTTCTTCAGCCAAACTCTGCATAACCTTGAGCACTTCACCCACCAACTCCGGATCAAGTGCACTGGTTGGTTCATCAAATAGCATCACTTCCGGTTCCATTGCCAAAGCACGAGCAATCGCTACCCGTTGTTGTTGCCCACCAGATAAAAATGCTGGATATTTGCTTTCAACACTTTCAGGCAATCCAACTTTGCGTAGATATTTGCGTGCACGCTCTTCTGCTTCTGCACGTTTTACTCCAAGCACATGAATTGGCCCTTCAATGACATTTTCCAGCACTGTCATATGTGACCATAAATTAAAGTGCTGGAACACCATCATCAGTTGAGTACGCATTTTTTGTAGTTGCTTTGGATCAACCACTTTTAAATTGCCTTTTTTATCAAAGACTGTGCGTAGTTTTTCACCATTGAGTTTAATGGTGCCATTGCTCGGTTGTTCTAAAAAATTGATACAACGCAGCAAGGTACTTTTACCCGAACCAGATGAACCGATGATACTAATTACATCACCAGCATTTGCATCAAGTGATATCCCTTTCAGTACTTCATGATCGCCAAATGTTTTGTGTAAATCACGAATCACTAGTTTTGCAACGTGTTCCATTTATGTCTCCTAATGATTCGATGGCTTTAAAAATGCCAACCAACGTTTTTCCAACTTACGAAATATCCAAATCAAAATAAATGCCAACACTGCATACAACACAGCAGCAATTCCAAAAGCATTGAAAGTGTCATAGGTTGCGGCATTCACATCGCGCGCAATTTTTAAAATGTCGGGAACAGTTGCTGTAAATGCAATGGTTGTCGCATGCAACATTAAAATGACTTCATTGCCATAAAATGGCAGAGCGCGGCGTAACATCGACGGAATGATAATCCGTGTGTAGAGTTTCCATCTTGACATACCGAAAGCTTGAGCAGCTTCAATCTCACCATGTGGAATAGAACGGATCGCTCCAGCGAAGATTTCAGTCGTATATGCACCAGTATTGAGCGCGAATGCCAAAATGGTGCAATTTATGCCCTCTCGAAAGAATGCATCGAGCGCTTGATGTTCATGAACATAATCAAAGCTATAAATGCCCGAGTAAATAATTAACAATTGGATGTACAGTGGTGTTCCACGAAACACATAAGTAAACAGCCAAACTGGGCCACGCAACCAGATATTTTCTGATACTCGTGCAAGTGATAAAGGCACAGCAAGCACAAACCCAATACCGATTGAAAGCACCAATAACCAAGCAGTCATCGCGACACCGGTCATCTGTAGGCCATCGGTCCAAAGGTATGCCTTCCAATATTGTTGAAGGATTTCAATCATAATTGCCCCTTCCTTACACCAGCAGAATAACGACGTTCAAGCCACATTAAAATCAGGTTTGACACGGTGGTAATTGCCAAATAAATTGCAGCAGCGACGATGCTGAAAAAGAACAATTGCATGGTACTTCTACCTGCATCTTGCGTAATTTTTACAATGTCAGTTAGGCCAATAATGGAAACCAGTGCGGTCGCTTTAATCAAAACTTGCCAGTTGTTACCAATACCAGGCAATGCAAAACGCATCATTTGAGGGAATAAAACACGTCGAAAAACCTGCCACGGCGTCATCCCATAGGCCATTGCTGCTTCAATTTGTCCCGTTGGAACAGATTGAAATGCACCACGAAAGGTCTCTGTAAAATATGCACCATAAATGAACGCTAAGGTAATCACACCAGCCACAAATGGGTTGATATCAATCTGATCCATTTGCAGTGCTTCAGTAATTTGATTTAGACCCAACTGCAAGCTATAAAATAACAGCAGCATAATCACTAAGTCAGGCACACTACGAATGAGCGTGGTATAGCCGGTCGCAATATAACGTAAAGCTTTAATATTAGAGAGTTTTGAACTCGCACCAATTAAGCCAATAATGACAGAAAGCAAGAGTGACAACAGCGCAAGCTGTATGGTCATCCATGTTCCGCTGAGAAGGAGTGGCCCATAGCCAGAAAAAGACATGACTCATCTTCTCCTTAAAAACAATATCTAATATTGATGAGATGAGAATAGATTTAAAAATGTCGGCACTTAGCCGACATTTTTCACATCATTAGTAAATGCTAAAAGCGAAGTATTTTTTCTCGAGTTTCTTGTATGTGCCATCAGCAATGATTGCAGCCAAAGCTTTGTCGATATTCGCTTTCAAATCTGCATCTTCTTTGCGTAAACCAATAGCCGCACCTACACCCAATGTTTTGACATCAACCACATTGCCACCAGCAAAAGCGAAGTTTTTGCCTTTCGGTTGTTTTAAGAAAGCACCATCAACCATGATTGCATCTTGTAACGTTGCATCTAAACGACCAGACATCATGTCTTGGTAAATCAAGTCTTGAGTTGGATAAGGAACAACACTCACACCTTTTGGAGCCCAATAGGTTTTAGCGTATGTTTCTTGAATTGTGCCCTGTTGTACCCCTACACGCTTACCTTTTAATGAAGTAGGTGTTGGCAATAACGGTGAGCCTTTTTTTGCAACCATACGCGTTGGGGTATTGTAGATTTTGCTACTAAATAAAATTTGTTTCGCACGTTCATCAGTCACTGTCATTGATGAAAGAATGCCATCAAATTTTTTCGCTTTAAGTGCGGGAATCATCCCGTCAAAAGAGTTTTCAACCCAAACACATTTGGCTTTAAGCTTTGCACAAATGGCATTACCTAAATCAACATCAAAACCAGTTAACTTGCCATCTGGTGTTTTATATTCAAATGGAGCATAAGACGACTCAGTACCAAAACGAATCACCTTCCAATCCTTTGCTTGAACATTCGTTGCAACAGCAGCCAAAACTAAGGTTGTTGAAACGAACATTTTTTTCATAAAGCTTGCCATCTTGAAGCTTCTCCTTAAAATCCAAATAAGGTGATAAAAACTTGAGCAATTTCTAAATTACTCTTCTGCCGAAATAATTGCAATTTCTATACCAGTAAATTAAGGATTTATGAATATGTCTAAACAATGGATTGGATTAACTATCTAAATGTTGAAAAATCACTCAAATTTTAAATTAGTTTTTGAGTGTATAGGCTTCTGCCATATTTTCATTTTCAACCAATGTCCGAATAGTATATTCATGGTTATTTTCTTTAGCGCTGGCAAATTCACATTTCGAATCCCATGCCATTGAACAACCACTCAACAATGGACAACTTGCAAATAATTCAGCTACCCAGTCTACAAATACACGAACTTTAGGCGATAAATGACGGTTTTGTAGATAAACGACTGATATTGGCATCGGTGCAGGTAACCATTCAGTCAATACCTCTCTAAGTGCACCAGATTCTAAATGTTTTGCCGCCATGTAATATGGACATTGAATTAAGCCGAAACCTTGCACTGCCAAATCAATATATGAATCACTATCATTGACAGAAACACGCCCTTTCACACCGACGCTATGAATCTCGCCATCCACCATAAAATCCCAGTCAATATTGCGTCCAGTACGACTATTAAAATAATGCACCACTTGATGTTTTTGTAAATCTTCAATGGTTTTTGGTTCGCCATGTTCCATCAAATAACGAGGCGCAGCAACAGTGACACACTGAATTGTTCCGATACGACGTGCAACTAAACTTGAATCTTTCAATTGACCAATACGAATAACACAGTCCACTGCATCTTGAACCAAATCGACTGGACGATCACTCATTCCAATCACCAAATCAATATCGGGGTACTTGGCATGAAAATCACAAAGCATTGGAATAAGGATGAGTCGTCCAATTGACGCTTTAACATCAATGCGCAGTCGACCTCGAGGGCCACGTTCAGAATCATGAAAATTCGATTCTACATCTTCTACGTCGGCTAAAATTCGTGCAGTCCTTTCATAATAAACTGCACCATCTGGTGTCAAACTCAGTTTACGAGTGGTTCGGTTCAATAAACGAACTTGCAAATGTTTTTCTAAACCTTGAATGGTTGTCGTCACAGAAGCACGCGGTAGTCCTAAACTGTCAGCCGCTAAACTGAAACTATTTGTTTCGACAACTTTGTTAAATACTTTCATCGCATGAAATAGATCCACACGCACACTCCTATCAATGCATTTATTTAATCAAACACATCAATTGTTATAAAAATACGAATAGTGTTATCGAATTTAATATATTTATTCGTGATTGACAAACTTTTATGCTCCGTCCATCCCATAAACCCTGTTTCTCCCATACGGACCACAACTAAAAGTCTGAAAACAGGTATCCAAATAACTAGGAGCACCTCATGTCATTTTCCCGCAAACAGTTCGCACTGTCTGCCATCTTTGTCGCCATTTTGGCTACAGGGGGTAGTTTTATGTTTTTACATGAAAATGCCGATGCAAAAGCTGCACCGACCAGTGCCCAACAAGCTGCAACAGTTGATATTTCTAATGTCATTAGCAAAACGATTACCGATTGGCAAGAATATTCCGGTCGCTTAGAAGCGATTGATCAAGTCGATATTCGGCCACAGGTTTCAGGTAAACTCATTTCCGTACACTTCAAAGATGGCAGTCTTGTAAAAAAAGGCGATTTACTTTTTACAATCGACCCACGTCCTTTCCAAGCAGAACTCAATCGTGCTCAAGCTCAACTTGCTTCGGCTGAGGCACAAGTCACTTATACGGGATCTAACCTTTCTCGTATTCAACGTTTAATTCAGAGTAATGCTGTATCACGCCAAGAGCTGGATCTAGCTGAAAATGATGCACGTTCAGCCAATGCCAACCTACAAGCTGCTAGAGCCGCTGTTCAGTCTGCACGTTTAAATCTTGAGTACACTCGTATTACTGCACCAGTCAGCGGCCGAATTTCCCGTGCCGAAGTAACCGTTGGTAATGTGGTGTCTGCCGGTAATGGCGCACAGGTCTTAACAAGCTTGGTGTCTGTATCTCGCCTTTACGCCTCTTTCGACGTTGATGAACAAACTTATCTAAAATATATCAGTAATCAGCGTAATTCAGCACAAGTTCCTGTCTATATGGGGCTTGCCAATGAAACAGGTTTCTCTCGTGAAGGAACCATCAACTCCATCGATAACAACCTGAATACGACCTCAGGTACGATTCGTGTTCGCGCAACTTTTGATAATCCTAACGGCGTTTTATTACCGGGTTTATATGCTCGAATCCGTTTGGGTGGTGGTCAACCTCGTTCAGCAATTCTGATTAGCCCAACTGCAATTAGTGTCGATCAAGATAAACGTTTTGTTGTGGTCGTCGATGCTAAAAATCAAACTGCTTACCGTGAAGTAAAACTCGGTGCACAACAAGATGGCTTGCAAATCGTAAATAGCGGATTACAAGCGGGTGACCGTATTGTGGTGAATGGTTTACAGCGGATTCGTCCGGGT
This sequence comes from Acinetobacter seifertii, assembly GCF_000368065.1. Classification (GTDB taxonomy): domain Bacteria; phylum Pseudomonadota; class Gammaproteobacteria; order Pseudomonadales; family Moraxellaceae; genus Acinetobacter; species Acinetobacter seifertii. Next base: position 510,904 of record NZ_KB851200.1, on the reverse strand, counting down.
GACCCTGTTACACCTCATCTTGTACCTATGCCAAACGCGCAAATCACTGCGAACAGCACTACTCCTCAACCTCAGCCAACAGAAAAAACTTCAACTCCGGCAAAAGGTTAATCACATATGAATATCTCTAAATTTTTTATTGATCGGCCGATCTTTGCTGGCGTGTTATCAGTACTGATTTTACTTGCCGGTCTTCTTTCGGTATTTAAATTACCGATTTCAGAATATCCGGAAGTTGTTCCACCCTCTGTGGTGGTACGTGCTCAATATCCGGGTGCAAACCCGAAAGTGATTGCTGAAACTGTTGCTTCTCCGCTTGAAGAATCCATCAACGGCGTTGAAGACATGCTGTATATGCAATCTCAGGCAAACAGCGACGGTAATTTAACCATTACGGTGAACTTTAAGCTCGGTATCGACCCAGATAAAGCACAGCAATTGGTTCAAAACCGTGTATCTCAAGCCCTGCCTCGTTTACCTGAAGACGTACAGCGTTTAGGCGTTACTACTTTAAAAAGCTCACCGACTTTAACCATGGTTGTGCATCTGACCTCACCAGATAATCGCTATGACATGACTTACTTACGTAACTACGCGGTGCTCAACGTAAAAGACCGTTTGGCACGCTTACAAGGTGTAGGTGAAGTCGGTTTATTTGGTTCTGGTGAATATGCGATGCGTGTGTGGCTCGACCCACAGAAAGTAGCGCAACGTAATCTCACAGCCACTGAAATTGTCAGTGCAATCCGCGAACAAAACATTCAAGTTGCAGCAGGAACCATTGGTGCATCACCAAGTAATTCCCCTTTACAACTTTCGGTAAACGCTCAAGGTCGTTTAACCACTGAGCAAGAATTTTCCGATATCATTTTAAAAACGGCTCCTGATGGCGCGGTTACTCGATTGGGTGATGTTGCACGCGTTGAACTTGCAGCTTCACAATATGGCTTACGTTCATTACTTGATAACAAACAAGCGATCGCCATTCCAATTTTCCAAGCACCAGGTGCTAATGCTTTGCAAGTTTCTGATCAAGTGCGTAGCACAATGAAAGAACTTTCAAAAGATTTCCCATCTTCAATTAAATACGACATTGTGTACGATCCGACTCAATTCGTACGTGCCAGTATTAAAGCAGTCGTTCATACCTTACTTGAAGCGATTGCACTGGTTGTTGTGGTTGTTATTTTATTCTTACAAACATGGCGTGCCTCAATCATTCCATTACTTGCTGTACCAGTTTCAATTATTGGTACATTCGCTCTCATGCTTGCTTTTGGTTACTCAATCAATGCGCTTTCGCTATTCGGGATGGTGCTTGCCATCGGGATTGTGGTCGATGACGCGATTGTCGTCGTCGAAAACGTCGAGAGGAATATTGAAGCTGGCTTAAATCCAAGGGAAGCGACGTACCGTGCCATGCGAGAAGTAAGCGGACCGATTATTGCAATTGCTTTAACGCTGGTTGCTGTATTCGTACCTCTTGCCTTTATGACAGGCTTAACAGGGCAATTTTATAAACAATTTGCCATGACTATTGCCATTTCAACGGTTATTTCGGCATTTAACTCACTTACTCTATCTCCTGCTTTAGCAGCCATGTTACTAAAAGGACATGATGCGAAACCTGATGCATTAACACGCCTTATGAACCGTGTATTTGGACGTTTCTTTGCGCTGTTTAACCGCGTATTTACCCGTGCATCAGACAACTATGGTAAAGGCGTAAGTCGTGTTATCTCCCATAAAGCATCGGCAATGGGTGTCTATGCAGCACTTTTAGGTTTAACCGTTGGTATTTCTTATATTGTTCCGGGTGGCTTTGTTCCCGCTCAAGACAAACAATATTTGATTAGTTTTGCGCAGCTACCAAACGGCGCATCATTAGATCGTACCGAAGCTGTCATTCGTAAAATGAGTGATACGGCACTTAAACAACCTGGTGTAGAAAGCGCGGTTGCCTTCCCTGGTCTCTCAATTAACGGTTTCACCAATAGCTCAAGTGCCGGTATTGTCTTTGTGACCTTAAAGCCATTCGATGAACGTAAGGCCAAAGACTTATCTGCAAATGCTATTGCAGGTGCCTTAAACCAGAAATACTCAGCTATTCAAGATGCTTATATTGCGGTTTTCCCACCACCACCTGTGATGGGCTTAGGGACTATGGGCGGCTTTAAACTTCAACTTGAAGACCGAGGTGCCTTAGGCTATTCAGCCTTGAATGATGCTGCACAAAACTTTATGAAAGCAGCTCAATCAGCTCCTGAGCTTGGTCCAATGTTCTCAAGTTATCAAATTAACGTACCTCAACTCAACGTAGATTTGGATCGTGTAAAAGCCAAACAGCAAGGTGTTGCTGTGACAGATGTTTTCAACACTATGCAGATTTATTTAGGTTCGCAGTATGTTAACGACTTTAACCGCTTTGGACGTGTTTATCAGGTTCGCGCACAAGCCGATGCGCCTTTCCGTTCAAATCCTGAAGATATTTTGCAGCTTAAAACCCGTAATAGTGCCGGACAAATGGTTCCATTATCTTCATTGGTAAATGTAACTCAAACCTATGGCCCTGAAATGGTGGTGCGTTATAACGGTTATACCGCAGCAGATATTAATGGCGGTCCTGCACCAGGTTATTCATCTAGCCAAGCAGAAGCTGCGGTTGAACGTATTGCTGCTCAAACTCTACCACGTGGTATCAAGTTTGAATGGACAGATTTAACTTACCAAAAAATCTTGGCTGGTAATGCAGGACTTTGGGTATTCCCAATTAGCGTATTGCTCGTGTTCTTAGTTTTAGCCGCTCAATATGAAAGTCTAACTTTACCATTAGCAGTCATATTAATTGTACCGATGGGAATTTTGGCGGCTCTGACAGGTGTTTGGCTCACCAGTGGAGATAACAACATCTTTACCCAAATCGGTCTGATGGTACTGGTTGGGCTGGCCTGTAAAAATGCCATTTTGATTGTTGAATTTGCGCGGGAACTCGAAATGCAAGGTGCAACTGCTTTTAAAGCAGCAGTTGAAGCAAGTCGTCTTCGTTTACGTCCAATTTTAATGACCTCTATTGCATTCATTATGGGTGTCGTCCCACTGGTTACTTCAACTGGTGCAGGTTCTGAAATGCGTCATGCCATGGGTGTTGCAGTGTTCTTCGGAATGATCGGGGTAACTTTCTTTGGTTTGTTCCTGACGCCAGCCTTTTACGTCCTTATTCGTACATTGAATAGCAAACATAAATTGCATTCGGCAGCAGTTCATGAAGCACCATTAGCTAACCCACACGATCATTAAGGAGGACATTTAATGACTACAGCAAAACAAAGCTTGTTATTGTCCTCACTGATGGGGAGCCTGCTTCTTGCAGGCTGCTCTTTGGCTCCGGAATATCAACCTGCAAAAGTTATAGTTCCTGTCAAATTCAAGGAGTCAGACCCTAAACTTGAAGACAATAATTGGAAAATTGCCCAGCCTGCCGATCAGCAAGTTCGAGGTGAATGGTGGCGTGTTTTTAATGATGCTCAATTGAATAAGCTAGAACAACAAGCGATTGCCGGCAACCAAAATCTTAAAGCGGTAGCAGCTAATATTCAGGCTTCACGTGCAATACGTTCGGCAGCACAAGCCGAACGTTTGCCAAGTATTGGTGCTGGCTTTGGCCCAACTCGTCAAAAACCTTCTCCTGCTTCATTGGGGTTAGATGACAATGCGCATACATCTGCACAAACCTTATGGCGCGCTCAAGCAAATGTTTCATATGAGCTCGATTTATTTGGTCGTATCGCCAGTAGTGTCAATGCAGCAACAGCGGATCTACAACAGCAAGAAGCGTTATATCAGTCGGCACTTTTAGCGTTACAGGCCGATGTTGCACAAGGTTATTTTCTCATTCGCCAGCTTGATGCTGAACAAGCAATTTATACTCGTACTATTAAATTACTTGGTGAGACACGAGATCTCGTTCAAACCCGATTTAAAAATGGTTTAGTCAGTGAATTAGATGTTTCTCGTGCACAAACTGAACTTGCTACAGCTCAAACCAATGCACTGAGCATTGCTCGTAACAGAGCCAATGCAGAACATGCACTTGCAGTATTGTTAGGCAAAACACCAGCTGACTTTAGCTTAACTGTCCAACCTTTAACTACAAATAGTCTTCGTCTTCCAGCAGGATTACCATCGAGTTTACTTGAAAGGCGACCTGACATTGCTGCTGCTGAACGTGCTATGGCAGCAGATAATGCACGTATTGGAATTGCCCGTGCAGCTTTTTTCCCGAAAGTTAATCTAACGGGTGCCTTAGGTTATGAATCTTCAAGTTTAAGCGAGTTAGGTAAATGGTCGAGCCGTACCTTCTTGCTTGGTCCAGTCGCAGGTACTATTTTATCTTTACCACTATTTGATGGCGGACAACGTAAAGCAGGTATTGCTCAAGCACGAGCAGCTTATGAAGAAAGTGTTGCCAACTATAGACAAACTGTACTAAACGCCTTTCGTGAAGTTGAAAATGGTTTGTCCGATCAACGTATTCTTGATCAGCAAATTCAAGCTCAAAACCAAGCACTCTCATCGTCTCGCCATGCAAATCAACTGTCTCATCTACGCTATCGAGAAGGTGCGATTAGCTATCTTGATGTGATTGACTCCGACCGGACTATTTTGCAGCAAGAACAATTGGCAGCTCAGCTTAAAGGTGGCCAAATCATTGCAAGTGTAAACTTAATCCGTGCTTTAGGTGGGGGTTGGAATAATTGATATAAAAAAAGCGCCTTACGGCGCTTTTTTTATACACTCAAATTATTTTGCATATACAGGGAATTTCGCACAAACAGCTTCAACTTTCGCTTTTACATCAGCAATAACTTTTTCGTCACCTTTGCTGTCAATCACGTCAGCGATCCAACCAGCAAGTTCACGAACTTCAGCTTCACCAAAACCACGAGTTGTTACTGCTGGAGTACCAATACGGATACCAGAAGTTACAAATGGAGAACGTGGGTCATTTGGAACTGAGTTTTTGTTCACAGTAATGTGAGCAGCACCTAACCAAGCGTCAGCATCTTTACCAGTTACGTCTTGTTTGATTAAAGATAATAAGAATAAGTGGTTGTCTGTACCGCCAGAAACAACATCATAACCACGTGCGATTAATACTTCAGCCATTGCTTGAGCATTTTTCACAACTTGTTGTTGGTAAGCTTTAAAGTCATCAGACATTGCTTCTTTGAAGCAGATTGCTTTAGCAGCAATCGCATGCATTAATGGACCACCTTGGTTACCAGGGAATACAGCTGATTGAAGTTTTTTCTCGATTTCTTCATTCGCTTTCGCAAGGATTAAACCAGAACGTGGACCACGAAGTGTTTTGTGAGTCGTCGTTGTAGTTACGTCAGCAATTTGAACTGGGTTTGGATATACGCCAGCAGCAACAAGACCTGCAACATGAGCCATATCAACAAAAAGGTAAGCGCCAACTTTGTCCGCGATGTCACGGAAACGTTGCCAATCTACAACACGGCTATAAGCAGAGAAACCAGCAACGATCATACGTGGCTTGTGCTCTAACGCTAAACGTTCAACTTCTTCGTAATCGATCTCGCCAGTTTCAGAGTTTAAACCATACTGAACAGCGTTATAAGTTTTACCAGAGAAGCTTACTTTTGCACCGTGAGTCAAGTGACCACCGTGAGCCAAGCTCATACCCAAAACTGTGTCGCCTGGGTTAAGAAGTGCTAAATAAACAGCAGAGTTAGCTTGTGAACCAGCATGTGGTTGAACGTTTGCGTAATCAGCACCAAAAAGTTCTTTAGCACGGTCGATCGCCATTTGCTCAATAACATCTACATACTCGCAACCGCCATAATAGCGTTTGCCTGGATAACCTTCTGCGTATTTGTTCGTAAGTTTTGATCCTTGCGCTTCCATCACAGCAGGAGAGCAATAGTTTTCAGATGCAATTAACTCGATATGTGCTTCTTGACGCTCATCTTCAGAAGCAATAGCTTGAGCTAATTCTGGATCAAATTCAGAAATGGAAATATTGGCAAACATTAGCGGGGGTCCTATAAATTAGGGCTTTTAAGCCGTGCTAAGATTGCGGCATATTGTAGCATGAACTTTATAATTAAACAGAATCAAGTTAGCTCAGTTTTAAATAAAAATGGCTCAATTTTTATAAAAAATGAGCCATCAAATCTAAAATAATTTATAAACACTTAAAAAGTATTTATTTAATAATTTTCTAAAGTTAAATTTAGCTTTTCATAGCAACAAAAAAACTTTAAATATCATTACCCTTATTGAGCTGACAATAGGTTTTGTACATTTCCAACAATGTTATCTACATTACTACTCATCGCCGTATTATGGTCCCAGTTACCCGTTACATAGCTATTAATTTTTGTACCTACCACAGTGGCATTAGATATCAAAATATCAGTCGCTACTTTCGGAACTGTTGTATCTGCTAAGCCCTGATAAATAATAATCGGGGTAGTGACTTTTGCCTGTAAAGGTTGAGAATCTTTATCTAAGAATGTTTTAACTAAAGGTACTGCCATAAAATTAGGTTGTGTACGCGTATATCCATCCAGTGTTCCATTATGCTCTGTAGCATACTTAGTCATACCTGCACCAAAGGCTTGACCCAATGGCCCTGCACAAATTGTTTCCGCCTGCTGTGCAGTACTTGCGGTTTGTGAAGTAAATACCTGCGAATAATCAAAGCTTGGTTGTGTATTTCGAATGCCAGCTGTAACTAAAGCAGTATATGTATCAAGCTGTGCATACATTGGGATCTTTTTATCCAAAGTTGCATTGGCAACGGCTTGTTCACCTGCAATTAAAATAAATCCTAGATTTGAAGCTGGTGCTACCGCTACTGTACCTTTATAGTTTAGCTGTGCACGACTTGCATATTGTGCAGCACCCAATGCAGCATGCCCACCCTGAGAGTGACCTACAGTGACCCATTTGTTCGAAGTTAATAAATTACGCTGAGATAAATAATTGCGTGTTGCAACCACGGCGTCCGTAATTGAATAAGCTTCACTTTTAACATTTAAGAATGGATGTATGCCTGGGGTTCCTAAACCCTCATAATCAGGAGCGACAACGACATAACCCGCCGCAAGAAGTTTACTAATTAAATCTTTAGTACTATCTGTTAATGCCGATTTACTTGGTGCACATGCATCTGCAACCCCTGTCGTACCATGAGCCCAAACCACAATTGGCCAACCGCCTGCTGGTGGTGGTGTCGTCGGTGTAAATACTAAACTTGTCGCCTGAACCTCTTGTCCACTTTGGCCTAACATTTTATAAGTCAAAATACTACTTTCAGCGGCAACCGCTCCTAAGTTAGTACTTGTGTAAGCATCAACTTTAACCACTGGATTTTGAATATTATTGGCTGGTGTACCAGATGGATCAGTAGTCGCTGGACTGTCATCACTACTTCCACCACCACATGCCGTCAACAATAAACTTGTGCTAAGAACACTGGTCATGAACAGTTTCATTTTCATTGGTATATCTTCCCTTAAATTCGATTTTTGTTGTGCTTTAGTTTTTAATGAACATTTTAAATGTCTTACAAACAATTACGCCTAATCTTCATTTTTCGCAAGTGATATTTAATCAAAATAAGTGGCGAGATTTTCTACTTTTCAACATAAATTAAATTTCATAGCTATATCTCACCTTAATCTATGTTTTAAAGTCGCTAGTCAACTGTTAACATTGACGGTTACTTGTAATTGTTTAAAGGTTCAAAAGATGCAAGCCATTATTTTAGATACAGAAACTCATACACTAAATGGTTTGCCTATTGAAATTGCATACGCTCCCATTGAACTTAATGCAGGTAAACTGACTTTAGATAAAAGCAAATTATTTGATCAGCTCTATCAGGTTGGAACGCCGATCTCTTATGCTGCGATGGCGGTGCATCATATCTTGGAGTCTGACCTAGAAAACCAGCCTCACTATAAAACATTTAAATTACCTGATAGCACAACTTATATTATTGGTCACAACATTGATTATGATATTGCAGCTATTGCTCGTTGTGGCGTTGATGTATCTCATATAAAACCAATTTGTACTTTAGCTTTAGCACGCAAAGCTTGGCCAGATGCAGAAGCTCATAATATTTCTGCACTCATTTATATGATTTCTCAAGGCAGTAGTAAAGCACGAGAATTACTCAAAGGTGCACACCGTGCCGATGCCGATATTATTTTAACTGCCAATATTTTGATGCATATTATCTATCATTTAAATATTCAAGATATTGAAGAACTTTACCAAGTTTCTGAAGAAGCCCGTATCCCCACGACTATGAACTTTGGTAAGCATAAAGGTACAGCAATTGCTGAACTGCCTAAAGATTATATTCAATGGCTTCTACGTCAAGACGAACTTGATGTCTATTTACGTAAGGCATTAGAAAGTGCATTTTAAAGACTTAAATAGATGATATTCATAAATTCTTCATCATATTGTCATTTTTGAGTTTTATCTTTAACCCCATTTATATTTTATTAAGAACAGTGCTGTTTGATAAAAATTAAACAGTCTGCTTCATTTTTATATTGGGGAAATACAATGTCTGGTTTTTATCGAACCAATTTGGGAAGAGTTGCGCTTCAACAACGTAATATCACGTTAAATGCAAAACAAAGACGTTTACTTCTACTCATTGATCATGAAGATTTTCAAAGCCTTAATAGCGAGTTTAAAAAGCGTATTGCTCCTCCAGAGCTGATTCAACAACTGATTGATTTAAAACTCATTGCTACTTCTAACGAAAGTTACTCAGAGTTGACCGAGCAAACATCTATGCAAGAGTCATCTATAACATCAAATGAAGTAAATCAGAAAAATATTGATGAGAATAAAAGTAACGATTTAGTTGGAGAGATTCAGGTTCCTCAATCAACGTCTGTAACTTCTTCAAATATAGACAATGACCAGCCATCTATTCCAGTTCAGCAACTGTCTTTTGAAGAAATACAATTATTAATGAAACAAAGCTTAGGTCAGTTCTGTGGCCTTATGGCAAAACCCCTTATTCAAAAAATAGAGCAAATCAAAACACTTCAAGAACTTAAAATGTGTCAAATGCAATGGATTACTCACTTACAAGAGTCACGTATTCCCCCTCATGAGCTAGCAAAGACACTTCAATCTATTAACTATTCAATTCAGCTTATTCAGCAACCCATCTAAAAATAGAACAAGCTGCTGTTTAAATAAGCATTAAACTCACTTGGTATGTATTTCGTGCTTTACCTAACGGTGTTTTTTTCCTATGATGTGCCCCACACATGTGCGCTCGTAGCTCAGTTGGATAGAGTACAGGTTTCCGAAGCCTGGGGTCGTGGGTTCGATCCCCGCCGGGCGCACCAATCTATTTTATAAAATCAATAACTTAAATATATTTTGGCGTATATTTGGCGTAATGCGCTATTTATCCACAGGTTTAGAGGTAATTTTGCTTCTTATCAAAGGTCCATCTTTTGCCATTGTAAGACACAGTTCCATCCAAATTAATAGGCAACTCTTTTAATGAGTAGTCATAGATTTTAAGAACATTCCCGTTCTTATCTAAATCAGCGGGTAGATTGCAAGTATTTTCCATCCTGCCCGCTTCCGAAACCATGATCATGACTTGCGACATCACAAAGCCCTTACACAAATCGAGACGTTCACATTACTATTTATAGTGTGAGCTGTGCAACCTGAGAATCGGAGGCACAGCTTTAAGCTAATTGTCTTGAGCAGCATAGATGAGATTTTCAGCAACACGATTCGTCCAGCCTTTGCCATAAGTAGCCCATGTGCTTAGTGATGTATAGAACTTCAATCGCTCTGCATTAAGCCTTAATAGGACATCGTTCACATCCATCGCTTTAATGGCAGCAATAGTTTTAGGCCCAATAATTCCATCGTCTGGCACACCAGCAACTTGTTGAAGTTCCTTTACTGCTCTTGATTTACCAGCATTCACAGCAAAGTCCCATAGCTGAAATACAATAGCTGGATGCAACGAATCTGCTCCAAGCTTATCCCACCAATCCTTTTTATAGATTTGCTTTGCTTGATCAAGTGTGAGGTTTTTAATATCTAAATTCGGATATGTATTAGCTGCAATTCCAAACTTTGTGCCTTTTAATATCCCAACATTGACTTTGCCGCCTGTCCAATTCCCCGGATCACGCTTATCATTCGAGTATCCAGCTTCATGCCCTATCAATCGATCAAAGGCTTTATCGAATGTCATCATTTGCTACACCCTCTTTATGCTGTTTATCACTAGATCCAAAATAGAAAGCCACTACAGTTCCCGACCACCCCAAAATAGCACCTAAAGCGACATTAATTAAATCTCGGTTCTTATCTGGCATCTCAATAAAGAAAAGCCCAATGACACAAAAGAACGAGATTGCTATAGCTGCAAATGCTAAATACGTGCGTGTTTTTTCACTGTTCATTTAATACCTCGGTTTTTTTTACGTGTGTAATTGCTGCTATATCAGTATCTAAACGAATTAACTTTGATTCTAAAATCGCAATACGTTGATTAGAATCTGATTGACGCTGCTGCAAGTTTGCAAGACTTTGTACTGTCCACGTACCAAACCCGATAATTGAGGCTAAAGCTGTTCCAGAGATCAGTTTCGCAAAGTTAAGTCCACCTTTTGCTTGATTTACTTCTGTTTGAAGTGAGTCAATATCACGTCTATTTGCGCCCGCTTGCGATTGATATGCTTCATTACGCTCTGTGAGACGAATAAGAACATTATTCATTTCACTCATTTGCTGCTGCATGTGATCGATCTTTTTCTCTACTCGCATGCCGTATGATTCGTTTTCTGCCATTTTATTTCTCCAGAATTTCGGCAAGAAAAAAAAGCCCTAAGCTATTAAAGCAAAGGGCTTGCACTTTTTTTTTGTGTATATTTATACTTAGCCAACTTTTTTAGAACAAACAATAACAATGAAACTACCACTTGTTATGAATGTGTTTTATCGGTTTACTGCTGATAATTTTCCTGAATCATACAAACCAACGGCACGTGGTTTATATAACAAAATCAATAAGATAGTTACCTATGGATATAAAAATAGTGATATTTTTACAGCTATTGATTTTGAGATTAACTCACAATGCAATTTAGAGTGCTCCTACTGCCCATCCTCATTTAAAGATGGTCGAGGTGAGAACTACATGAGCGAAGATACTTACAGAAAAGTGATCGATGATCTCGCGTTGATGAATTACAAAGGTCGAGTATCTCCTCATTTTTTCGGCGAACCTCTTCTCGACAAAAGATTGCCTAAATTGATCAGTTATGCACGTAGTAAGCTTGCTGAAGCTGATATTGTGATACATACAAACGGCATCAAACTCAATGAAAGCAACTATGTTGAGCTTATCAAAGCTGGCGTATCGGGTTTTTTAGTAACTCAACATACTAAGAAAATGCCAAAAGTATTTTTAGAAACTTTTGAAAAATTCAAAAAAGATGGAAAGATAATTCTCAGATCACTGAATAACAAGACGCTTTTTAATAGAGCTGGAACTGTTGATTATGAAAAAAGCCGAAAGATGACGCGCTGTTATTATCTGTCAGATGAAATATCAATTACACATCAGGGAAATGTTGTATGTACTAATGATTTCCATGAGTCGCATAGCTTTGGAAATGTGAACAATACTTCTTTGAGAGATATTTGGCTCAGTCCTCATTTCAAGAAAATAAGAACTGATGTTCAAAATGGAGTGTTTGAATTAGATATGTGCAAGAAATGTACGCAACAGGACATTAAAGTTATGAATCTTGACTAGGCACATGAACTGGTACTTCAAGAAAATTCTGCTCTTTAGAAACCGAACTAAATACAACATTACCACAGCTGCACTCCCATCGTCGCTGTGGTGGATTTGATGTAAGTATAAAGCTTGTATTTTCTTTCATAATTTGACTACATTTAAAACATTTCATATTAATCACCTATGTAATTTGAAATCGGAAACCAGCGATCACCATCACAAAAAAGCTGCAGACATTCTTTTGCTTTTAGAATGATTGATCCAGTTCCAAGCTCAACTGCACCCGCTAAATTTTGGTAATAAAAAACCCTGATCTAATTAAAGATCAGGGTTTGTGGTAATTTGTTGTGTATTCTATAAAGATGTTATATATAACAAAAATCGTCTGAAGGTGGTATTAATTCCTTCTTTATCGACTTATTTTCAGCATTGCGTAAATAAGCATAAAAACAACTCCTGAGGAGGATGAGAATAAAATCGGATTAAACATCGCTCCATATAACCAAAAAATTATCAATGCAGAAAAACTAAGAATTGTAATGGCTTTTTTGTGATTCATTGACGAAATCAATGGGCTAATAATAAGAAAGGCTAAAGCAGTAAAACCAATAAAGCCAAACTGCATGATTAATGCTGGTATTTGCAATTCATATGAATATTTAGCGTAATCACTTCTTATTACGTTTGGTATATATGATCCTATCCCTGAGCCTAAAAAAGGGTTTTCGTTAATTTGATAGTATATAGCTTTTTGTTGAATAGTTCTTTCAATATCGGAAGCTGAAACAATTCTACTATCAAATCTAGTTTCAATTAGTTGTTGAACAGCACTCAAAGAAAGTGCTGAAAAACCAACGATTGCTAAAAATATAATTGCAAAAAAAGATTTTTTATTCGTTACATTTATTAGTAGAGCTAAAACAACAGACACTATTGAAAAAGCCCACTGAAAACGCGACATTGTTAGCAATGCCGATAAGCAAATTACTAAAAAAACAATAAGTGATTTATAGTTAAAACCTTTTTTTATTAATCTTTCTGTTAAGAAAAAAATGCAAATTGGGAGAATTGAATCAGATGTAAAATTTATTCGAGATAGAAATGAATTTTCTACATCGAAAGGGCTTTGTTGCACAAACCTATCTCTAAAGGCTTATTCCACAATATAATTTTGAGATGAATAAGCCTACACCTAAAATCTACCGTACAACCAATTGGCCCACATACAACCGAGCTCTCATTAATCGTGGGAATATTGCCATTTGGTTTGATCCCAAAACACAATGGTATGCTCAACCAAAAAGCCAACATGGTCGAAATCAAACTTATTCCGATACAGCCATCCAATGCTGCTTAATGATTAAATCCATATTTCGTCTTTCTCTACGCATGGTCACTGGCTTTGTACAAAGCCTGATTAAACTTTGCGGATTAGATTGGACAGCGCCAGACTATACGACGCTTTGCAGAAGACAAAAACATATTGATATTGCGATTAGCTACCAAAAAAGTAGCAATGGTCTACATCTACTCGTAGATTCAACTGGTTTAAAGTTTTTGGGCGAAGGTGAATGGAAACGGAAGAAACATCAGCCTGAATATCGTCGACAATGGCGTAAGCTTCACATTGGTATAGATGCTGAAACGCTGCAAATACGTGCAGTTCAGCTCACAACGAACAATATCAGTGATTCACAGGTGCTCGGTGATTTACTTGGTCAAATACCACTTGATGAGCGAGTAGATTCTGTCTATACCGATGGAGCCTATGACACTAAATGCTGCAGACGAGTGATCTCAGATCGTCAAGCATATGCGGTGATTCCGCCAAGAAAAAATGCGAAACCGTGGAAAGATACAAAAGTTCATTCGCAAGAGAGAAATGAATTACTAAAAACAGTTAAGCGTCTAGGAAGAGCCCTTTGGAAAAAGTGGTCTGGTTATCATCGGCGAAGTTTGGTCGAAACCAAGATGCATTGCATCAAATTATTAGGCGATAAACTCTACTCAAGGAATTTTGACAGCCAAGTGAATGAGATCCATGCACGTGTAGCCGTATTAAATAAATTTACAGAATTAGGCAGACCTCATACCCAAGTTGTAACCTAAATTTTAGCAACTTAGGAAAACTTTACCTTCAAAGGCTTTATGCAACAAAGCCCATCGAAAGTCATAATTGAAACTCCAAAAATATTTGATATTGATTCAATAATTATCGAAACATTAATACCAGACATTTTAGAGTAAACTATAATTAAGAGTTTTATTAATCCCAATAAAAAAACTGATCTTATAATAAGTTTTATTAACTCATCGTAACCATATCTGTTTTTTGCATAACTTATACCAACATAAAAGACAACAAAAAAAACTAGTATATCCTTAGCCTGCGAAAATATAAAAGTCGAGTCATACTTAAATATTATGTATGAATATAAAGAAGAAGCCAGTAAAAATACAAATACAGGCATTACGTGTATAAATGTATTAACTATAACTTTATTCCTATAAACAATAATTAAGCCAATTAGCACGAATACAAGCATTAATTTAAAATTAATGCCAGATATTGTTCCGCTTGGCAGAATTATTGATGAATAAATCATAAGCTCAAAAAGCCGATCTAAAAAATCCTTTTTGGTTAGATGTATTTGCCCATGTGGTTCTAATTGCAAAGCTTTCATGATTCTTTGTTGATAAAATTTTTCGCAATCTTATCACCAATTATCACTCAACTAAACACATACCAAACCCCACCCAAGTTTCTTGCTGTTAAACGCTTGTATGCGGAAGCTGGTGTAAACACGTAACTAGATACACCATTTACACTAACACCTACCATAGAAGTTATTGTTACTACTGCTGTACCAAACAACAAAATTTCGATTATTTGCCCGTCAACTAAATCTAAAGACGGTAAGATTAAAGAAAATGCAGAATTGTTAAACACATTCCATGATTTGAGGGGTGAAATGACAGCAATTGCGAATATAGGTAGTAACTTTGTTGTAGCGTTACCACCTTCGGACATCTGGCTTAATGACTCCCAAGCTGCTGAGTTCTTGGGATATCGAGATGTACATTTTAAGGCAGCAGTTTGCTGCCTGCCAACCTTTCCTAAACCGCGCTATGTTATTAAGTGCGGTCAAGGAAGACGCTGGAACTTGGCAGAGCTATCAAACTGGTTGAATGAACAATCGGATGATGAGCCAAAGAAAGGAAGACCACGTAAACGGGGCTAATCAAGCCTCGTTGCAATTTCGCTTGCAGTAGCATTGTAATAGACCATCAAGCTTCTTAAGTCTTTATGCCCAATCATACGGGCCAAGTCTAAAACTTCTAATTTTCTTGCAAGACGTGTACAAGCTTCATGGCGTGTGTCATGAAAGTGCAAGTCAGTGATTTGACATCTATCTCTCAATTTACGCCAAAGCGTATCAAAGCTTTGGGAATTACAAGTAAAGACCTGCTTTCTATCCAAGCCTTTTAATAATGTTAGCAATTCAACTGCTCGTTTAGATAAAGGTACATTTCGTTTAGTGCCGTTCTTTGTTTCAGTCAAAACAAGATATCTATCTTTTAAATAAACGCGATCCCAAGTTAAGCCAACAATCTCACCAGCACGCATTGCTGTTTCAATTGCAAACAGGAAAGCAATAATTATTTGCTGAGTTGAATTGACAGGGACATTATTATCCCAATTTGCTGCAAGACATAATCTGTCAATCTCATCCTGAGCAATTCGTCTATCCCGGTGCTTTGAAGGTGGCGGCAAAGTTAAGTCAGCCATTGGAGACTCTTTAATCCATTTCCATTCTTTCCGGGCAACAGTAAATAAAGAAGCTAAAATATTTGCTTCACGTCTGACAGTAGCGCCCTGCACTTCTTTTAAACGAGAATCACGCCATTGCACTAAATCGTCAGTTGTGACTTTGGCCAATTGTTTTTGACATAGCTTTTTATACTCACGCTTAAAGAAAGCCATTCTTTTGACTTCATTCTCATGAGTTTTCTTTTTTATGCTTACTTCATTTAAGTAGCGTTCTATAGCTTCTAAAAAAGAGTGATCTGGTAATTTGCCATGCGATTGTTCGCGTAACTGAGTCTCGCGTTTAGATGCCCAAGCTCTTGCTTGGGCTTTTGTATCAAAGGTTGCACTTTCGCGAATTCCGTTTACACTTATCTCGGCTCGCCATGTATTGTTGCGTTGTCTAAATGAAGCCATAATTTTGTGGCGTAATCTTGGCGTAATTGTGATAACCGAAATAATAGGAAAAAATAAGAAATAATAGAAGTACAGATTATTGACCAATTTGGCATTTGATTGTTTTGTATGAAATAATAAGAAAAGATAAAAAAACCTAAGAAGTTGTTATTTTTGATCAAGTGCCCGCCGGGCGCACCAATTTATATATAATAACTTCATAATTTTATCTCAATTTCATAAAATTCCGACTATTTTACTTGGTTTATTAATCATTATCGCTCAAAATATACCCCTCTTTCATAATGTGAGAATTTCATGACTGATGCTTTGGTATTAAAAGATTTGTCCAAAACATATCGTAATGGTTTTCAGGCGTTAAAAGGTATTAACCTCACTGTGCCTGAAGGTGAATTTTATGCGTTGTTAGGCCCAAATGGTGCCGGCAAATCAACAACCATTGGTATTATCAGTTCCCTCACAAAAAAGACCTCAGGAACAGTTGAGATTTTTGGGCATAATCTCGACACTCACCCATCCTTGGCAAAACAACAGCTTGGCGTTGTCCCTCAAGAATTTAACTTCGGGCAATTTGAAAAAGCCTTCGATATTTTAGTCACTCAAGCTGGCTATTACGGCATTCACAAAAAGATTGCCGAAAAACGTGCCGAACATTATTTAGAAAAACTTGGCTTGTGGGAAAAACGCAATATACAAGCCCGCATGCTATCTGGTGGTATGAAACGCCGTCTAATGATAGCCCGTGCCATGATGCATGAGCCTAAGCTTCTTATTTTAGATGAACCTACTGCGGGTGTAGATATTGAATTACGCCGTTCTATGTGGGATTTTCTAACGGAAATGAACGAAAGTGGCACTTCTATTATTTTAACGACACACTATTTAGAAGAAGCGGAAATGCTCTGTCGTCAAATTGCCATCATTGACCGCGGTGTCATCAAAGAAGACACCAGTATGAAAAGTTTCTTAAACCAGTTGAGTGAAGAATCTTTTATTTTCGATTTAGCAGAACCGATTGCCCCACTCCAGTTAAACATTATTGGAGTGAAGTTCAACTTAATTGATAGTAGCACTTTAGAAGTAACCATGGATAAAGCACATACATTAAATGACTTATTCCAACTTTTAGAGTCACAAGGTATTCGTGTCCGTAGTATGCGAAACAAATCGAATCGCCTTGAAGAGCTATTTGTCAAAATGGTTGAGAAAAATCTTGAAGGAGAGGCAAAATGAACTTTAACCAACTGCAAATTGCCCTCTGGACTTTAGTTCGTAAAGAAGTACGCCGATTTCTTCGCATTTGGCCCCAAACCTTATTACCACCTGCGATTACCATGAGCTTGTATTTTGTCATTTTTGGTAATTTGGTTGGCTCACGTATTGGACAAATGGGCGGCGTAAGCTACATGCAGTTTATTGTGCCTGGCCTAATCATGATGGCTGTTATTACCAACAGTTATGCGAACGTTTCTTCCAGTTTCTTTAGTGTGAAATTCCAAAAAAGCATTGAAGAGCTCATTATGAGCCCTGTGCCATTACATATTATTTTATGGGGCTATGTCATTGGTGGTATTTGTCGTGGTGTTCTAGTTGGGGCCATTGTTACCGCGATGAGTATGTTCTTTACTGACCTTTTTATACATAACTGGTTCGTAACTATATATACAGTCTTAATTACATCTGTTTTATTTTCCTTAGGCGGCTTTATTAATGCGGTCTATGCAAAATCTTTTGATGATATTTCTATTATTCCAACATTTGTACTTACTCCACTCACCTACTTAGGTGGTGTGTTTTATGCCATTAGTGCACTTGGTCCTTTTTGGCAAAAACTTTCTTTAATTAATCCTATTGTGTATATGGTTAATGCTTTCCGTTTCGGCATTTTAGGTCATAGCGACATGAACGTTACGTTCTCTTTAATCGTTGTGACATTATGTTGTGTTGTACTTTACGGAGTTGCTTACTATTTACTTGCTCGTGGTTCAGGAATGCGTGAATGAGTGTCGAACAGTCTTTATTGGGTAAAGAAACCCAGTATCCAACCAGCTATCAACCCGATGTGTTATTTCCAATCGCACGTGCTCAATCTCGTGAAAACTATTCACATATTGAAGGCATTACCCAAGGTAAAGATTGGTGGCATGTTTTTGAAATCTCTTGGTTAAATTCGCACGGTATTCCACAGGTTGCCATTGGCAGAATTACCCTGCCAGCGTCTTCACCAAATTTGATCGAATCAAAGTCATTAAAACTTTACTTCAATAGTCTTAACTTCACTCAGTTTGACTCTAAAGCGTTATTTATTGAAACAGTTGAAAAAGATTTATCGGCTGCGGCAGGTGCAAAAGTTGAGCTAACGCTATTTCAAGTAGATGATCTCGATATTTCCAAGCCACAAGGCATTTGTATTGATGATCTAACACCTGAACGTTTAGAACAACATCCCGATGCATCGCTTTTAAAACTAGATGAGTCTGACGAAGAAGTTGAAATTGAACTGTATTCTCATCTTTTGAGAAGTAACTGCCCAGTCACGGGACAACCAGATTGGGGGACAGTTTTTATCCGTTTTAAGGGCAAAAAACCTTGTTATCGTAGTGTTTTAGCTTATATTATCTCGTACCGTCAGCATAACGGTTTCCACGAACAGTGTGTTGAGCAAATCTTTGCAGATGTTTGGCAAAATTTGCAGCCTGAAAAGCTGATGGTTTATGCAACTTATACTCGCCGCGGTGGACTTGATATCAATCCTTGCCGAGTATCGGATCTATCATGGATGCCAAAACCGATTCGATTGGCACGACAATAAAACGAATAATTTGAGGATACACCATGCCGTTTTTTGGTTTTACCCCTTCTGAAGGCTTATTGAACGATATGCAGACTGGAATTGCGAATAAAAATTCTAGTGAACCGCTATATCCACTTCGAGACAAAATTGCTTTACAACTCAATGAAGAAATTATTGATAATGTACTGATTCAGTTAGTACAACATTTCCCAGCGAGTGAAAAAAGAGATACTGCCGAAAAACTTGCTGGTTATGTCAAATCTACAGTTGCCGTACTTTTAAAGCAATTACTCAGTAAAGCACCAAATGACGTTGTTAAGCAGTCAGTTGAGTTTTCAGAGAAAAGCTTATTTAAAGATCCACAAGGTCAATATAAAGTTGGCGTAGCTTTAGATGCTAGCTTAGTGACTAATTTGAAGCATAATTTTGCTGAGCTTCAAGCAGGTAATGACATTAATAAAGCAGCATTAGCAGAACTCTATAAACAGTTTGGCGATGCTATGGTTAGACACTTTATGTCTGATTTTAACAAGACATTAGATTTAGGCATGATTAAGCGTAAAGCAGCCGATATTGGCGCTGCTGCTGTGACTAAAGCGGTTCATATCGCGATCGATAAACTCATTCCAAGTTTAAATCGCACTGAATTGAAAGCGATGGCTGAATATCATGATGGTCTATTCTTTAACTAATAAAAAGTAGACTATCGGAAACCTGGCAAACGCCAGGTTTTTTTATTGCAAAATATTGATATACATTGCCATAAATCACGTTTATGTTAGCATGCGCCAAGCACTGATTGACCTAGTTAAAGCCGCATGTCTCCTAGTCCACAATATAAATTTTTACGCCAAGCTCCTCGAGATGGTCTTAGTACTGCCATGCAACCTTCACGTTGGCAGCAACTCCATATTGACCCTTGGTTATGCCTATTTTTATTCCTAAATGCTCTGTTAGGTTTAACGGTACTATATAGTGCATCTGCACAAGATGTCGGCTTAGTCAGTAAACAGGCTATGAGCTTTGGTATTGGCTTTTTAGTCATGATTGGTCTGGCTCAAATTCCTCCAAAGGTTTATCAAGCTTTTTCACCCTACTTTTATTTATTTGCACTATTTTCCTTAATTGGAGTTATGGTCTTTGGTGAAGTTCGTATGGGGGCTAAACGCTGGATTGATATTCCCGGTTTCGGAAGTGTGCAACCCAGTGAGTTCATGAAAATTGGCATGCCAATGATGATTTCATGGTTTTTAGCACGCAAACCACTTCCCCCTAGCTTTTCTCAAGTTATTTTATCATTAATGTTAATTGGTGTTCCTTTTTTACTCATTGCGGAACAACCTGACTTAGGAACATCTCTACTCGTATTAGCCAGTGGTATTTTCGTACTATTTTTAAGTGGTCTATCTTGGCGTATGATCGGCGCAGCAGCAGCCTGTGCCGCTATTGTTATTCCAATTGCATGGGAATTCCTTTTACACGACTATCAACGTCAACGTGTTCTAACGCTACTTGACCCAGAAGCAGATGCATTAGGAACAGGCTGGAACATTATTCAATCTAAAACAGCTATTGGTTCTGGCGGCTTCTCAGGTAAAGGTTTTCTTGAAGGTACACAGTCACATTTACACTTTTTACCAGAAGGTCATACTGACTTTATTATTGCGGCTTATTCCGAAGAATTTGGCCTGATTGGCGTGCTTATATTAGTTATTCTTTATTCAGCTATTATTTTTAGAACATTCCAAATTGGTTTACAGAGCTTTCATAATTATGGACGCTTGGTTGCTGGCGCCTTTGGTTTGTCTTTTTTTGTTTATGTATTTGTAAACGCAGGAATGGTCAGTGGTATTTTACCTGTAGTGGGTGTTCCTTTGCCTTTTATGAGTTATGGCGGTACAGCTATTATTACTTTAATGGCCACTTTTGGTTTAGTCATGTCTATTCATACACATCGATAATTTGGAATTTTAAAAAGATATGTTGTCTCAATTTGTTAATAAAACTTTAAAAGTACTCGCTTTGTGTACTGGTCTAGTGAGCACAAGTCATTTTGCTCAGGCCAATGATTTTGTAAATGATCCTAATTATTTAAATTTTAAACAAAAAGCCATGAATACTTATGGTTTAAGCAGTGTACAAGTAGATGCCGCGATGAGCGGTGCAAAAAATTTACCAAACATTATAAATATTATGACTCGCCCAGGTGAAAGTAAGCCTTGGTATGATTATCGCTCTATGTTTTTGGTTGAAGGCACTATTCAGCGTGGTGTCCGCTTTAAAAACCAATATGCAGATGCACTTAACCGAGCTGAACAGCAATTTGGTGTCTCTCAAGCTGTCATTTTAGGTATTTTAGGTGTTGAAACAGGATATGGAGCCAATAAAGGTTCTTTCATCACTCGTGACGCGCTCGCGACATTAGCATTTGGTTACCCGCGCCGTGCTGATTATTTCAGTGATGAGTTAGCTGCTCTGATTGCATGGACCTATAAAGAAGGCTATCCAACCAATAGTATTGTTGGCTCTTATGCTGGAGCAATTGGCTACCCACAGTTTATGCCAAGCAATATCAGTAAGTATGGAGTCGATTTTGACGGTAATGGACACATTGATCTTCGTAACTCTGCGGAAGATGCAATTGGCTCAATCGCAAACTACTTAGCAAAACAAGGATGGCAACGCGATCAACCGATTGGCTTCATGGCTCGTTATGTTGGCTCAAATCCAGAAAATATCATTGCTAAAGACCTAACTCAGCCCTCTCCATATGGCGTACTCAAAACTCAAGGGATTTCACCATTAAACCCTTTAGTTAAAATTGATGACCTAGATATGGTAAATGTTATTCAATTACAAGACTATTACGGTCCGATTTACTATTTAACCTATCCAAATTTTCAAGTGATTACGACTTATAACAAAAGCCGAATGTATGCGACTGCAGTATGGTTGTTAGGCACAGAAGTAGCTAGCCGATAGGCTAGCTTTTTGATGGGTTTTTGTAAAAGTCAATAAATATTTTTGTTAAATCGATCACAATACACACATTTTAAATATCCTTTTACATATTTGATTATTTTTTAATCTAAAACTGTAAGTTTTTGCCCTTTTTGTAACTATTTCTCGTTAAAGACTAGACACTCTCCGTAAGCGATGAATATTATCCACCCCAATCAAGCAATTGCAAAAGTGAATAATTAGGCATGTTCACTTCAATTTTTAGTCTGCCGGCTAAAAGAAAAAGAGCATGTTCTCAGGAGTTTATATAAATGCAGTTATCGCTGAAATACATTCTTGCACTGACGGCTAGTTTAAGTATGGCCCCGCTGCACGCTGAAATGATGCAGTCATCATCATTAAACAGTGATGTAGATGGTCCAAATGCAAATTTAGCAGCACGTGTATTGAGTAAAGATACTCAAAGCTTTAATTCTCGTTTTTCTAACATTAACAGTCTTTCAATCACTGAACGTTCTGGCGATCAAATTCGCCGTCAAGCTATCGCAGCTAAAATTGAAATCCCTGAAGATGAGCCTTCAGTGATTGAAAAACTTAACACAGTAGCTTCAAATACTGTTCGTAAGTTTAGCCAAACTGGTATGGCATCTTGGTATGGTCGTCAATTTCATGGCCGTAAAACTGCAAGTGGTGAAACATTCGACATGAATGCACTTACTGCTGCTCATCGCAGTCTGCCATTGAACTGTTATATCCGTGTGACAAACAAAGACAATGATAAAAGTGTGGTAGTAAAAGTAAACGACCGTGGTCCATTCCATGCAAATCGTGTACTTGATTTATCATACGGTGCAGCAAAACGCCTTGGTATTACCAATGCTGGTACTGCAAAAGTAAGTATTGAACGTGTAGACGGTCCTACTTCATAAGCGATTACTCCTAGAGTTCATGAAAAAGCCACAATTTAATTTGTGGCTTTTTAATTTTTAGCCCCCCAATATAAAAATCATGCTCAAAATTTTATGTTTTCACTCTTTTTTTAATTACAAAATTGATTAATTTTTAACCCAAAAACACATCTTTTTAATACCTCTCATTTTTTTCTTCTATTTTTCGATTAGAGCCATTTTAAAAAAATTACGCTACCCTAGTACCACTTTAGTCTAAAAAGGGCTATTTATCGCCTTTTAAGAGCAGTTGAGTTGAGTATTTTTCTGTTATTTTCCGGCTTTTCATAAAAAAGTGCTTTTTTGGGTCATTTCCTGACTTCAAAACCCGCAAATAAGTAGTTCGAGTTTTTTTAAGTACATCTCACTCTTTCTAAGTTCATCTTTTAATTTTTCAAACCTATTTTTATAGATGGTCAGATCTTAAATTTATGCTTATAAGAATATTCAGAATAAATGAATAAACGATAAGGAACATGTACAACTTGTCTTGTCTACTCAGATAACAACAGGCTAAAATATAGGCATAAAAAGAATGATTCAAAATTAGACATGGAGAAAAAGGTCTATGAAATCTATTGGTGAATGGTTTGATGAATACAGTCAAAGCCATCAAAATCCAAAAAACAAGAAAATCCACTGGGTATGCGTCCCAGCTATTTTATTTTCTATTATCGGAATCATTGCCCACTTTAGCGCCTTACTCACTGCTTTACTCATTGTACTGACTCTAATTTTCTATGCTCGACTCGATCTTGTACTTGCAGTAGCAATGGCTGCACTTCTCGTTGTAATGGCTTGGCTTATTTATGTCCTACCTGTTGGTGTCGGGTTTTATATTGCTCTTTTTGTTATTGCTTGGATTGGACAATTTTACGGACATAAAGTTGAAGGGAAAAAACCTTCCTTCTTTAAAGATTTACAATTTTTATTGATTGGTCCAGTTTGGTGTATGGATGCGTATCTTGGAAAAATGTTGCCAAAGTGGAAAAGTCGGCAGAACAAATTGATTACTCAATAATTTATTAAAAAGCTGAATCTTTTAGATTCAGCTTAAATTTACTGATTTATTAGAAAATTTATAAAATAGAAAAATGCTAGGCTGAGTAGAACACTGGGTAAAACTTTTTTTAAATAGAAAGCAATTACAATACAAAATATTGTCGTGTATAAGTAAGGATTATCAAAAATACCTCTTAGTTCATTTCCCTCAAAAAAGATTACTGGTATACAAATAGCAGTTAATAAGCAAGGTGCTGAATAATTTAGCATTTTATTCATCAATACGGGTAATTTTACTTTTACATTGGGTTCTAAAAAATAATAACGATTAAAAAACACAATAGCAGCCAATCCTAAAATCATGAGCCATGACATATTATTTTTCTCCTGTTCTATTTTCTGCAAAAACCGCAATAAGCATTCCCAATAAACCAGAAATTAGAATACCTCCTTCCAAGTTTAAAAATTTGAAAAAAAAGCCAGTAATGCAAGTTGTTAAAACTCCAGCTATGACAGGCTTTTCCTTACACATAGGAATAATCATGGCCACAAAAATAGCAATAATCGAAAAATCTAAA
Organism: Acinetobacter seifertii; assembly: GCF_000368065.1. GTDB lineage: Bacteria > Pseudomonadota > Gammaproteobacteria > Pseudomonadales > Moraxellaceae > Acinetobacter > Acinetobacter seifertii. The sequence continues at coordinate 486,555 of NZ_KB851200.1, read as the reverse complement.
TGGTAGGACAATAAATCTGGAATCGCCGTAGCCAATAAAATTCCGGCTAAACTAAAAACCACCCAGAATAAATAAAAACATATACCCGCCCCTAACAAATAATGAGGATGCCTTTTTTCGTTCGGAGCACTTAAAGCAAACAATTCATCTGTTAGCAAAAAACCTAAACTTAATCGCTTTGGCAAAGACAAAATAGAAATGTTATTTCTTAAAGTTAATGCATAAATAAAATGCTGTGCAGTAAGAAAGAAAATCGTGATATAGATTGTTAATAATGATGCACCTTCCATCACCATACTCAAACTGACCAATTGTGCAGCACCAGCAAACACAATTCCTGACATTGCTAATGCTTTATAAAATGATAAACCTGCATGAATTGCCATTGAACCAGCCAAAATAGCCCACGGAATAACCGAAATAGACAATGGCAATATATCTACCGCCCCTCGTAAAAAAAGATAAGGTGGTTGGCCTTTAGAAAATCTTACAGATTGATTTAAGTGAGCATTCATCTCTAGACATCTATAACATTAGGTATTTATAGAGCTTCTTGTATTTCGCCCAAACTCTCTTGAACAAAATTGCGGTTAGAAATGAAAATAAATTTTAGAGATTAAGGCTTGCTACATACTGGGTAGGTGTAACGCCCATTGCCTTTTTAAAGTGACGGTTAAAATGACTTTGATCAGAAAACCCACATTGCTGTGCAACCATCACAATTTGATCACCTTGCTTTAATAGCTGTCTCGCTTTTTGCAAACGTGCCTGTACCAACCACGCATGAGGTGGTAAACCCACATATTTTTTAAATTGTCTTAAAAAATGCCAAGCGCTTAATCCAACCATATCAGCCAATTCCTGCAAAGAAAAATTCTTTTCAGGCATATCTACCAACAAATCTTTAACTTTTAAGATTTTCGAATAAGCTTCTGGTAGCTCACAAAAGGTATGCCGTGATTTACCATGACGCATCATTAAACAAGCCAATGTCGACAGATACATGGTTTCTTTCAGCAAAAAATTATCTTTTTGTTCTAATAAATCAAATAACAAGCAAAGTTGTTGAGACAAACCCAGATCTTGAATAACTGCTTGAGGAAACCAAGGTGCGCCATGACCATTCTCAAAAAAATCCTGGCTCACTTCAGCAAGCATATCTGGTGTGGGATAAATTGCTCTATAACGCCAACCCGATTCGACAGCAGATGAACCTGTATGAATTTCATCTGCATTCACCAAAATAATGTCGCCTTTAGGGGCTACATGTAGCTGTCCCGTCCTAAAAAAAGACTGTGCACCTTCTTCAATCACACCAATACAATACCCTTCGTGGGTATGCTTTGAAAATTGCGTTTGGTGGTAATGTGCTTTTAATAGTTCTAAACCGCCCAACTCTCGCAAATGCAAGTAGTCAGCCTGTTCGCGGTACATATATACATCTCATCTACTTATCTAGAAAAAACATAGCATGTTTTAAAAAGATGCATAGAACAAAATTGCTGTTAGATAGAAATGTATATCCGTTTTCTATTGGTAAATACGCCCATTATGTTTTAGCCAACCATTTTCATGTCGATTTTGTGGATCATGGTGCGTCCAATGCAATACACCACCTTTTTCGTTATATTCATATTCACCATTAAATTCGACAATATCCCCTTTTTGCAAATCTTCAATTTTTGGTGCTAAATCAATATTATGTGCGACCAAAATTGAAAGACCATTTTTTAATACAAGAATAAATTTCTGGTGTCTTGTCCCATCATTATCTTCTCTTAAAATTGCTTTTACTCGACCACTTCCCTGCACTTGAACATTACTTTGTTTACGATCATAAGCAGTTTTTATGGTATCCGCACCATCATTTGAAAGCGCCGTTTCAGTATGCTGAGTGATCGGAGTGGGTGATGATGTTTGATTCTTCTTATGCCCAGATGAATCTAGACCGAAATATGCAGCAATCAATAAGACAATAATGCCGCCAATACTTAGATTTTTTTTATTTGTCATCTTTATATTCCGATTTCAATAGGGATAAAAAAAGCCCCATAGGGGCTTTTTTTATTGTGATACGAATTACTTCGCAGCAGCTTGAGCAGCAGCAACTTCTTCAGCGAAGCTCATTTCTGCTTTTTTCTCGATACCTTCACCAACTTCGAAACGTACGAAGTTAACAACAGTTGTACCAGTCGCTTTTAATACGTCAGCAACTTTTTTGTCGTTGTCGATAACGTACATTTGACGGTCAAGAGCAACTTCGTTTAAGTATTTCTCAACAGAACCAGTTACCATTTTCTCAACGATGTTTGCTGGCTTACCAGATTCTAACGCTTTCGCTTCAGCAATTTCTTTCTCTTTAGCGATAAGGTCAGCTGGAACAGCTTCAGCGCTTACTGCTACTGGGTTGAATGCAGCAACGTGCATTGCAATACCTTTACCAGTGTCAGCATCACCTGTGTAAGAAACTACAACACCGATTTTTAAACCGTGTTTGTAGATAGCCAAGTTTTCGCCTTCAACGATTTTCGCGCGACGAACTTGGATGTTTTCACCGATTTTTTGAACAAGCGCAATACGAGCTTCTTCAACTGATTGGCCATCAGCCAATTTTAATTCAGCGATTTTAGCAGCATCAGTTTCGCCAGCAGCTAAAGCAGCAGCAGCAACTGCGTGTGCAAAGTTAGAGAAGTTTTCGTCTTTAGCAACGAAGTCAGTTTGACAGTTTACTTCAACTAAGATCGCTTTCTTACCGTCTTGAACGATAGTGATTGCACCGTCAGCAGCAATGTTGCCAGCTTTTTTAGCAGCTTTAGCTTGACCAGATTTACGAAGGTTATCAATAGCAAGTTCGATGTCACCGTTCGCTTCTGTTAATGCTTTTTTGCATTCCATCATTGCAAGACCAGTACGGTCACGTAATTCTTTTACCATGCTTGCAGTAATTGCAGTCATGTTGATCTCCTAAAATCGGTAGAAAATAAATCTTTTCAACAAAAACGGCCCAAAGAAACTCTGGGCCGTTTGCACTCTCGACGCTTAATTTGCCACCATTACATGTCGCAAAAATGACAAGCCTGCGTCAAAACGCATTAAGCCTCAGAAGCGTCTTTCGCAGCGTCATCGCCTTTTGCTTGAGCGTTCGCTTGAGATTGAGCGTATTCTTTACCAGCAAGAATTGCGTCAGCCATAGCTGAAGCATATAAAGTTACTGCACGGATCGCATCGTCGTTACCAGGAATAACGTAATCAACGTTGTCTGGGTTAGAGTTTGTATCAACGATACCGATAACAGGAATACCTAAGTTCTTAGCTTCTTTAATTGCAATCGCTTCGTGATCAACGTCGATTACAAATAATGCGTCAGGTAAACCACCCATGTTTTTAACGCCGCCTAAAGAACGCTCAAGTTTTTCCATCTCACGAGTACGTTCTAAAGCTTCACGTTTAGTAAGCTTAGCAAAAGTACCGTCTTGAGATTGAGTTTGAAGATCTTTTAAACGGTTGATAGATTGGCGAAGTGTTTTCCAGTTCGTCAACATACCACCTAACCAACGGTGGTCTACATATGGTTGACCAGCACGTTGAGCTTGTTCACGGATGATGTTAGAAGCAGCACGTTTTGTACCAACGAACAAAACTTTATTCTTTTTGCTTGCTAATTGGTTAGCGAAGTTCAAAGCATCATTTAACGCAGGAACAGTGTGCTCAAGGTTGATGATGTGAATTTTGTTGCGCGCGCCAAAAATGTATTGACGCATTTTTGGGTTCCAGAAACGAGTTTGGTGACCAAAGTGCGCACCTGCTTGAAGAAGGTCGCGCATGCTTACGTTGTAATCTGCCATTTTCTTTACCTTAAAAGTTGGGTTAGGCCTCCATATATCCGCATTCTCCACCTTTTTACGGGCACCCAGAGTAATGTGACGATATATGTGCGGATTTTTTACTCCATCTATCAAAATTCTTCGTAAAAGATATTCACGAAAAGCATTTGATAAAATGGGCGGCTATTTATACCATAGACGCTTGTAAATTACCAAAAGTTTTTAGAGATCATGAACAGTACTTATACAGCTCCACGTCGATTAATCAAAACTCCAGATGAAATTGAAAAAATGCGCATTGCAGGACGACTGGCGGCTGAAGTTCTAGAGATGATCAAGCCGTATATTAAGGCCGGTGTAAGCACCCTCGAACTTGATACGATTTGCCGTAATCATATTGAAAATGTACAACACGCTATCCCAGCTTGTGTGGGTTATGGCGGTGCTCCAGGACGCCCTGCTTTTCAACATTCTATTTGTACTTCGGTTAACCATGTCGTGTGTCATGGTATTCCTTCTGAAAATAAAATCTTAAAAAACGGCGATATCCTTAACATTGATGTGACCGTAATTAAAGATGGTTATCACGGCGACACCAACATGATGTATGTCGTAGGAGGTGAAACTTCTATTTTGGCAAACCGTTTATGTAAAGTTGCTCAAGAAGCAATGTACCGTGGAATGGCAACAGTTAAAGACGGTTCATACCTAGGTGACATTGGCCATGCTATCCAGAAATATGTTGAGTCAGAACGTTTTAGCGTAGTACGTGAATATTGTGGTCATGGTATTGGTACCGTTTTCCATGACGAACCTCAAGTGTTGCATTATGGACAAGCTGGCACTGGTATGCGCTTAGAAGCAGGTATGACCTTTACGATTGAACCAATGGTCAATGCTGGTGTTTGGCAGACTAAATTACTTGGTGACAAATGGACTGTTGTAACGAAAGACCATAAACTTTCTGCTCAATATGAACACACTATTTTAGTGACTCAAACAGGTATCGAAGTGTTAACTGCTCGTCCTGAAGAAGACCTTTCTCGCTTCAACTAATAATTTAATAAGCATTAACAAAAGGCTACTTTGAGTAGCCTTTTGTTTTTTATTTTGTATTTTTTATTAATAATTCTTTCCAAATATAAACAAATATTTCAAAACAATTACAATTATTAATTTTTATTAAACAATCAATTTAATAAAACGCGCTATGGTGGGCTCAATAAAAATCAGTAAACAAATGTCGGACATGGAGTCCTTTATGATGAAAAAGTCATTATTTTGTATGACAGCTGCCTTTTTTGCTCTGCCAACAGTCACTTTCGCCGCTTCTCCATATTTTAGCTTAAAAGATGGTGATGGTTTTAAACGCTTTTCAGTCTCTGCCGGCTGGTTACATGCAATGCCACAAGGAAGCGCAAATCCAGTCAACATTAATACCAGTGTCGCTGAAGGAACCAGTTCTAAAGTAGGTTCTGTATCAAAACAATCCGTCTTAAATGCGGCGGATCGGAATTCCAATCCCCTCTTATACGATGCAATTAAAATTCTACCTACAGATACATTACCATCCATTCTTACAGGTACTGCAAAAGTAAATGGATTATCAAATTGGCAAAGTGAAGGTACAGGCTTAGAAGCTCAAAGTGTTGATACTCTAGGTATCATGGCAAATTATAATTTTACAGATAATTTATCTCTGGAAATTAAAGCTGGCGTTCCTCCAAAGGTAGATATAAAAGGTAAAGGAAATATTTATGCACCATTATCTGGTTCAGCAAACACAGCTCTTGGTTCAATCGGTCTAAAAGAAGATATTCATATCACTGATCTTACTCAAGGCGGTAAAGCTGCCACAGCACGAGCTTGGTTACCAGCAGTTGAACTGCATTACCAATTTGGTAAATCTGGTGTAAATAAATTTCGTCCATACATTGGTGCAGGTGTGATGTATGCCTATTTTAATGACTTAAAAATGAATTCAGGGATTGAATCAGATTTAATTAAAGCAGGCCATATGATTCAAAATATTCATGATGGTCAAGCGGGTGCAGCATTAGACGGTAAAACGTCTTCAGCTAACCCTATTGTTAAACTTGAAGCGACCGATACTTTCGCACCGATTCTTACGGTTGGAGCGACCTATGACTTCAATCCGAACTGGTTCGCCGTCGGCTCAGTTTCTTATTCAAAAATGAATAATGAGGCAAAAATTTATGTCACAGATCAAAATACAGGTAAAGAGCTAATTAAAGCGAATACCAAAATTGATATCGACCCACTTATTACTTATGTAGGTGTAGGCTACCGTTTCTAATTTTTTAAAACACTCAAGCTATAAAAGCCTTACTGAAGCTTTTATAGCTTTTTACTGGTAAGTTGAATCCTGCTTCTTTTTAAACCAATATGCTAAAAAAATGAGCATTTCTTATTAAATTATTAGGAAAAACTCATGTCCTACCTCCGTAGTTTCCTTTTTTCTTAATTTTATTTTGTTAATTAATTTTATTAAATTCCAACTAACTGAATAAAATTAAAAACTAACATTTTCCTTTTAGTAAAAATTATTTTTTGGCACATCCTTTGCTTTATCTAAAGCATGATGAATCAATGGCGATTCAATGGATAAACCAAGACGGCCAAAGACGTCCGCTCTGATCGGTATGCAAATAGACAATTTATTTTGTCGTGCAAATTAAAAATTCGTTCAGTTCAGAGGGACGGCGTATGTCTTCAAATATCAATCTAGATGCAAAAAAAGCAACTGAGATTAAATTATTCAGCTTCTCAACTCCAGCAATGCGTGCCTTTCACATGTCTTGGCTCGCTTTCTTTGTCTGCTTCTTCGCATGGTTTGCCTGTGCACCTTTAATGCCTGTTATTAAAGGTGAGTTCGGTTTAACTAAAGACCAGATTGCCAATATTAATATTGCCGCCGTTGCAATTACAATTTTAGTGCGACTCGCTGTCGGTCCCCTTTGCGATAAATATGGTCCACGTATTACCTACACAGCCCTTCTCTTACTAGGCAGTATTCCAGTATTTGGTGTTGCTGCTGCCAACAGTTATGAATCATTTCTATTCTTCCGCTTACTGATTGGTGCAATTGGCGCAAGCTTCGTTATTACGCAATATCATACAAGTATTATGTTTGCACCTAATGTTGTAGGTACAGCAAACGCAGCGGCGGCTGGTTGGGGTAATGCTGGCGGCGGTGCAACTCAAGCCTTAATGCCTTTATTACTCGGTGCAATTGTCATGTTCGGTGTTGAGCAAACTATGGGCTGGCGTATTGCTCTTATCGTACCGGGTGTGATGATGGTGATTGTGGGAGTCCTTTACTGGAAGTTAACTCAAGATTGTCCTCAAGGTGATTTTAAAGAAGTTCGTGCACAAGGCATTGATGTTGGCAGCGGCAAAAAAGGTGGTATGGCAATTTTAATGCAGGCTGCGCGTAACTACCGTGTCTGGATTTTATTTCTGGCTTATGGTGCATGCTTTGGTATAGAAATTTTTATTCATAACGTAGCAGCCATGTACTATGTTGATCAATTCAAAATGGATTTAAAAACTGCGGGTTTAACGGCAGGAATATTTGGTCTTCTTGCATTATTTGCACGTGCACTAGGGGGCATTATTTCCGATAAAGTCGCACTTACTAAAGGACTAGATGGACGTACGAAAGTACTTGTACTCATGATTTTAGGCGAAGGTTTATTCTTAGTCCTTTTCTCTCAAATGAATGGTGTCGCCCTCGCTATTCTTTCAATGACTATTTTTGCACTATTTACACACATGGCCTGCGGCGCAACATATGCTCTTGTGCCATTTATTGACCGTAATGCATTAGGCGGTGTAGCAGGAATTATTGGTGCGGGTGGTAATGCAGGTGCAGTTGCAGCTGGCTTTTTATTAAAAGGTGTACTTGATATTCAAACTTGCTTATTTATTTTAGGTGGACTGGTTATGGTTGCAGGTTGTAGCGTGATTTTGATTCGCTTCACAACCGAACACAAAGAAAAAGAACAAGTCCTTTTTGAAGAAGCGCTACTTGAGCGTAATTCTGCAACTTAATTTTTTATAATCAGCAGAAATTAAAATGATTTCTGCTGATTTGCTTTTGTTATAAAGAGACTAGCGTTGTTACCTTTTAATTTTTCTTAAATATTCCACCATCTATATCGATATCTTTCGATACATCTTCTACAATAACTCATCACTTTCCTATAATTTTCCAATCACAATGACTAAAACAGGCAATCAGTTCTCACAGCCACTTATATACATGTTAATTGGTAGCGCTCTTATCTTGGCTCTTTCATTAGGTGTTCGTCATGGTTTCGGCCTTTATTTAGTTCCAATGAGTCATGATTTTGGTTGGGGGCAACATGTTTTTAGTCTTGCAATCGCAATGCAAAATTTAATATGGGGAGCCGTTCAACCTTTTACAGGTGCAATTGCAGATAAATATGGCAGTAAAATTGTGGTTGCTGTTGGTGGGCTGCTTTATACCCTTGGCCTACTGTTAATGGCCTTTAGTTCAAGTGTACTCATTTTGAATTTAAGCTTAGGTCTTATTATTGGTTTAGCTTTATCAGCAACTTCTTTCACAGTTTTACTCAGTGCCGTAGGCCGAGCTGCTCCACCAGAAAAAAGAAGTATGGCAATGGGCATTGCCAGTGCGGCAGGCTCTTTCGGTCAGTTTATTATGCTGCCTTCCACCCTTCTCTTACTTAAAACAGTAGGATGGTCCGCAGCTTTAATGGTGAGTGCTCTCCTTATTGCTCTAATTATTCCTCTAGCATGGATGTTAAAAGGGCCAAGCAACCAAGCCCCAAAAGCAATCGCTCAACCTCAGCTCACCTTTAAACAAGTACTAAATATTGCTAGAAAACATAAGCCGTTCTGGTGGTTAGCTTTAGGTTTTTTAGTATGCGGGTTCCAAGTTGTATTTTTAGGGGTACATTTACCAGGCTATTTAATCGACCATGGCTTTGATGCGGCGACAGGTACAGTGTTTCTGGCTTTAATTGGCTTATTTAATATTGTGGGAACTTATGGGGCGGGTTGGCTGGGAGATCGTTTCTCAAAACCTAAATTATTAATGGCACTTTATGGTAGCAGAGGGATCGCGATCATTGCCTTTCTACTATTACCTTTAAGCACTTATACAGTATATGCTTTTGGCGTCGTTATGGGTCTTCTATGGCTCTCTACTGTTCCCCTCACCAATGGCATTGTCGCAAATATGTTTGGTGTTAAATACCTTTCAATGCTGAGCGGTATTGTGTTTTTCACCCATCAAGTTGGTTCTTTCTTTGGTGGTTGGCTTGGCGGCGTTAACCATGACTTAACAGGTAATTACAATGCGATTTGGCTATGTTCAATAGCTTTGAGTATATTAGGGGTAATTGTACATTTCTTTGTAAATGAGGAGGCTGTTATTCATGACGCATAATGCCTTACTTTTGAAAACAATTATGACTTTCTTCATTGTCGCTCTTTTGGTTCTTTCCATCATTTTATGGAAACAGACACCTGATTTATTTGAATATTTTAATCAAGCATTTTGTGCACACTAGAAAGATGAGGCGCTGAAATCACTCTGTAGATTGTCATAAAAATATAAAAAACGTATGGTCTAATGAAAATAAAAAAGCCCGCAAATTTGCGGGCTTTTTTATTGAAAAATTATTTAAAATCAAAACAAGCGATTCATACCGTTAAGTGCAGCTACACGGTAAGCTTCAGCCATGGTTGGATAGTTAAACGTTGTTTCGACAAAATATTTCAAAGTATTGTTTGGGCTGTGCATAACTGCTTGCCCAATGTGGATAATTTCGGCAGCGTTATTACCAAAACAATGAATACCTAAAATTTCTAAAGTGTCACGATGGAAAAGAATCTTCAATTCACCTACTGTATCACCCGTAATTTGTGCACGAGCTAAATGACGGAAAGAAGCTTGACCTACTTCATACGGAATTTTCTCTTCCGTTAATTCCTGTTCATTTTTACCAATAGATGAAATTTCCGGAATGGTGTAAATACCCGTTGGGATATCACGTACTGGCTTCGCATCTTCACCACTCATGTTTGCACCAGCACAGCGCCCTTGGTCATAAGCAGCAGAAGCAAGTGATGGCCAACCAATCACGTCACCAGCAGCATAGATATTTTCAACTTCAGTTTGATACTGATCATTTACAGAAAGTTGACCACGGTTGTTTGGTACTAACCCAACATTCTCAAGACCTAAGCCTTCTGTATTACCTGAACGGCCATTACACCAAAGGATCGCATCGGCTTTAATCTTTTTACCACTTTGTAAATGTAGTACAACATGGTCATCAAATGTTTCAAGATGATCCATTTGCTCGTTGTGACGAATTAGCACACCCTGTTCACGTAAGTGATAAGACAAAGCATCAGCAATTTCATCATCTAGATAACTTAATAGTTTTTGCTGAGTATTAATCAAGTCAACTTTATGATCTAAACCAATAAAGATCGAAGCATATTCACAGCCAATAACGCCTGCACCGTAAATAATGATTTTTTGAATTGAGTAATCGAGATCAAGAATTTTGTCTGAATCAAATACACGAGGATGGTCAAAGTCGAGACCTTGTGGATGATAAGGACGACTACCTGTCGCAATCACGATTTGCTTACAAATGATTGTTTCTTTAATGCCTTCATGGCTAAAAACTAAAACTGTATTTTTATCTTGAATATATGCACGGCCATGAAATACGCCGATTTTGTTTCGGTCATAAAAGCGTGTATGTGTATCAACCTGTTGTTGAATCACTTTGTGTGCGTTACGCAACACCTGTTTCATGGTGAACTGTTTCCATTCACCTACTTTTTGAAACATCGGGTCACGTTGATAGCGAATAATACTAGAAACTGTTTGACGTAATGCTTTACTTGGAATAGTCCCTACGTGAGCACAGTTACCACCCAGTTGATCACGTACATCTACAATTGCAACACGCTTACCCGCTTTTGCAAGCTTCATTGCCGCGCCTTCACCTGCAGGTCCAGAACCGAGAACTACCGCATCGTACTTAACGAAATTCCCACTAACGACCTCTTTTTTACGTGGCATTGAAAGCTCCTTCCTCTCTTGAATGACCATATTTTATAATAGATTATGACTAATATGCGGTGAATTTATGTATTTCTCAACCCTATATTTCTGAATAACCACATTTATTATATGAATAGTTATTTTCCGCTATTAACCAAAGAACTCGGCTATAATACAATGTCAATGTCAATGTCTCTATAAACGAGTGGAAAAGTTAAATATGTCAGAACACCGTAAACCTGAACAGGGTGTAAAACTTCGTGGCGCAGAAAAAGTCGCAAGAATTCCTGTAAAAGTTGTACCTACGGTTGAAGTGCCGCGTAAACCTGACTGGATTCGTGTCAAGATGACGGCACCAGAAGAAGTTCAGCGTATTAAAACCACTTTACGTGCTCAAAAACTCCATACCGTTTGTGAAGAAGCAGCTTGTCCTAACCTACCAGAATGCTTTGGTGGTGGTACAGCAACATTCATGATTATGGGTGATATTTGTACACGTCGTTGCCCGTTCTGTGATGTCGCACATGGTCGACCAAATGCATTAGACCCTGATGAACCTCGTCACATGGCAGAGACTATTGCCAATCTTAAACTCAAATATGCAGTAATTACTTCGGTTGACCGTGATGACTTACTTGACGGCGGTGCACAACATTTTGTGGACTGTATTAAGGAAGCTCGTGCGCTTAGTCCAAGCACATTACTTGAAATTTTAGTTCCAGACTTCCGTGGACGTATGGATATTGCTTTACGCATTATGACTGAATGTCCGCCAGATGTTTTCAACCATAATATTGAGACTGTACCTCGTCTCTATAAAGCGATGCGTCCAGGTTCAGATTACCAACATTCTTTAAACTTATTGAAAATGTTTAAAGAATACTGCCCTGACATCCCGACAAAATGTGGTTTGATGGTAGGTATTGGTGAAACTGAAGAAGAAGTCATTGCATTGCTTGATGACTTACGTGCTCACGATGTCGACTATGTGACTATTGGTCAATACTTGCAACCTTCAAAACAACACGCACCAATTGACCGCTTTGTAACACCAGAAGAGTTTGAGCGTTATGCAGAGCATGGCCGTAAACTTGGTTTTAGAAACATCTGGTCTGCGCCAATGGTTCGTTCGAGTTACTTTGCTGACCGTCAATATCACGGTGAGCCAGTACCAGAAGTTCGTCGTAAAGTAGATCCAGCTAAAAAAATCGCTGTTCAAGTCGTCGAAGCTTAAAAATTAAATTTCTATAAAAAGCCCTCTAATACTGAGGGCTTTTTATTTGTATAAGAAAATCAATAACATTTCTTGACAAATAGATAAAACAAGCTATTACACTTTCACTCAAAAATATCTTATACCTAAAAGTACGATATATCCCTGCTCTAGCATATAGATCAATTGCGACATAAAAAATCAAATTTAAACAGCATTAAAAATGAGCTAGTTAAGCCTTAAATCTCTCCTCGCCTTTTGTAACGTCTAACTTGAGGGCTTATCTAGCAAGGAGCAAGTATGATTTTCCTACTCTTTGTTTTAAGTATTGTCATTCAGCTTATTGCAATATGGGCAATTTTCTTTTTTAACCTAAATAGAGTCATTGGTAGTGTTATTACGATTGCTGTAGCCATCCTTACTGCACTCATTTTAACGCCATGGTCACTGCTTTTAGGGATTCCTGTTATTGCTCTTAGCATTATTATTTTGTTTAAGCCTTTACGGTTTAGCTTAATTACAAAACCTGCATATAAAACTTTGGCAAACTCAATGCCGAGCATCAGTACCACTGAGCAAGAGGCTTTAGAAGCAGGAACAAGTTGGTGGGAAAAAGAATTATTTATGGGTGCTCCAGATTGGTCGCAATTTGAGAAGTATCCTTACCCGACACTTTCATCAGAAGAACAAAGTTTTATTGATAATGAAGTTGAAGTGCTATGTAGCATGCTCAATGAATGGGAAATTCATCATCAATTAAAAGACCTTCCACCTGAAGTTTGGCAGTTCATTAAAGATAAAGGTTTCTTAGGCCTAATTATTCCAAAATCATTTGGTGGTAAAGAATTTAGCTCATTTGCTCAAAGCCGCATTATGAGCAAAATTGCGTCACGCTCATTAACTGCTGCGGTAAGCTGCATGGTTCCTAATTCCCTAGGACCCGGTGAGCTACTCATGCACTACGGTACAGATGCTCAAAAGCAGCAATATCTACCGGGTCTTGCCAAAGGTGAAGAAATTCCATGCTTTGGTTTAACTAGTCCTGAAGCTGGTTCAGATGCAGGCGCCATTCCAGATTCGGGTGTGGTGTGCTACGGCGAATATGAAGGTGCTCAAGTCCTTGGCCTGCGTATGAATTTCTCTAAACGCTGGATTACACTTGCTCCGATTGCCACAGTAGTTGGCTTAGCATTTAAGCTTTATGATCCTGAAGGTCTACTCGGCGATAAAAATAAAACCGAATACGGTATTACCTGTGCCCTCATTCCTGCAAGCCACGCAGGTGTAAAAATAGGAGCACGCCATTATCCAGGCTCTCCATTTATGAATGGAACAGTTGAGGGGGAAGATGTTTTCATTCCTATCGACTGGATTATTGGTGGACAGGAAAATGCGGGTAAAGGCTGGCGTATGCTGATGGAGTGTTTAGGTGTTGGGCGTGGTATCTCCCTTCCAGCATTAGCTACAGCCGCAGGTGAAATGAGCTATTTAACTGTAGGTGCTTTTGCGAGAATTCGTCAACAGTTCAATATTTCTGTTGGTAAATTTGAAGGTGTGCAAGAAGCAAGCAGTGAAATTGCCAGTGATGCCTATATGCTTGAAGCATTTCGTTATTTAGTAACATGTGGCCTAAATCAAGGTGGAACTCCTGCCGTGATGACTGCCATGGCAAAATACTATGCAACAGAAACTATGCGTAAAGTCATTAATCACGGTATGGATATTGCCGGTGGACGTGCTATTCAGCTTGGACCTCGTAACTTCCTTGCACTCACCTATCAAGCCATTCCTATTGCAATTACGGTCGAAGGTGCAAACATTTTAACCCGCTCACTCATGATCTTTGGTCAGGGTTCAATGCGCTGTCACCCTTATCTTTTTGAAGAGCTACAATTACTTCAGTCTGACGACAAAGCCAATGCAGTTCAAAAATTCGATGACCTGTTATTTAAACACTTAGCGTATACCTTTAATCGCGGCGCAAAATCATTTGCTTATGGTTGGACAGGTGGTTCAAGTGATGCACCTCAATCATCAGATCAATTCACGGCAAGTTACTATAAAACCATTAACCGTTTTAGTGCCAACTTCGCCCTTGTTTCTGATATGTCACTAGGTTTACTTGCAGGAGATTTAAAACGCAAAGAAATGCTCTCAGGACGTTTAGCTGATATTCATGCACACTTGTTTATTGCCACTGCAATTTTAAAGTTTTATGAAGCTGGGCAAAAAACTGAAGCTGAACAACTGCATGCAAAACTAGCATTACAAAAAGCGTTCTTAAATATTCAGGAAGCATTTTGGGGATTATTTGACAACTTCCCAGCCAAGCTTCCAGCAGCCTTAGTGAAATGGATTTGTTTCCCGTTAGGTCGTGTGATTGCAAAACCTGATGATGAGTTAAAACAGCAAGTTGCTGAACTCATGATGGAAGAACATCCGTTTAGAGAGCAACTCAAACGCCATGTGTACTATTCAACTGAACCTAACGATGTTACTGGCCGTCTAGAGCACACGTTCCAGATTTTAAGAACCCTTGAACCGCTTTGGGATAAGTTTAAGAAAGCTGAATCCAAAGGCAAGTTTACTGGTCTTACTTTTGAAGAGAATATTGCACAAGCGATAAAAGAAGGCTTTATTTCTGAAAACGAAGCTCAACAATTATTGCAATACAACGCAATTCGATTTGACAGCATGCTTACCGATGTTTTTGATGAAAAACTCGATAAGGACCTACCTTTGTCAAACCCTCATCAAATAGTGTGACTGATGCCTCCACCAATTCACTATTGCAATCATTTTTGATTCGCATTAATTAATAAATAGCCATAAAAGCGTCACACGACGCTTTTATTTTTAGGAGAAATTAATGTCTAAGCAAGATTACGAAAATGGATTAAAAGTACGTACAGAAGTGATGGGAGAAGCTTTTGTAAAACGTGCCCAAGAAAATACCGTACCCTTTACTCAACCTTTACAAGACTGGATTAATGAACATGCATGGGGATCAACTTGGCAACGTGAAGGTGTGCTTCCACGTAAATATCGCTCATTAATTACTTTAGCAATGCTCACAGCACTTAAATCGCCAACTGAACTTAAAGGCCATGTTCGTGGCGCACTCAACAATGGTTGTACAGTTGAAGAGATTCAAGAAACTTTATTGCATAGTCTGCCATATTGCGGCGCGCCTGCTACTCAAGAAGCCTTTCGTGCTGCTTTAGAAGTCATTCAAGAATATCAACAAAAATAACTTCAATCTGAGCCAGCACTCTACTGGCTCACTTTGACCTAATTTAACGTAGTCGAATAAATATTTAAATTACGATCACCAATTACAATAGCCTGACGACAAATCCCTTCTGCTTTACGCTGGTTCTCAAAAACTGTTGCTGACATCGGCTCAAAACTATCGAAAAAGCAAATTTCTTTTGAATCTACAGAATAAACGAGCGACTGATTTCCAACACCATCTAAAGTGTCGTAGTACACGATTACCATTTGCCCATCTTGAATTGCGTCTTGAATGTCTTGATAGCTCAAAGCAGGCCCTGTCGATATGTTCAATACCATTGCCTCTTTATAACTCATACGTTCGCTGGGGCTAATGTTAGGGTCTTTATCTGAATAAAATGAAACATCAAAGCCAAACTTTTTTAAAGCAACAGCTAAAGCAATGGTATAGGTACCATCTTGCTCATATCGGCAAACTTTAATCAACTCAGCAACATCAACTTGAACCCCATAATGCTTTAGCACCATCCAAACTGCAAAAACACCACTGTTTGCCTCGAGGTTTGCCAAAGATTCGGGAATATTTAAGGCCATAATTTAAATCTAAAGTCGTAATTAAGCAGATAATAAACAAAACTGGATTGGCACTAAAAGCTTTTCCAAGTACAATGTTTCGCTAGTCGAGGGATGCTGCGACAAATGATCGGCACTAAAGATCAATTTGCCAGGCTCGACGATCGGTTAAACACTCGTTTTAACCAACAACGGCATCCGCGAACAGAATGATCAATACTATTTTTTCCTAGGAGATCCTGATGAACGCGGTTAATGCTTCATTTACAGATTACAAAGTTGCTGACATCTCACTTGCTGACTACGGTCGTAAAGAAATCAAACTTGCTGAAGCAGAAATGCCAGCTTTGATTGGCTTACGTAAACGCTATGCAGCATCTAAACCACTTGCTGGCGCAAAAATTCTTGGTTGTATCCACATGACCATTCAAACAGCGGTTCTTATTGAAACGCTTGTTGAATTAGGTGCTGAAGTTCGCTGGACTTCATGTAACATTTTCTCTACTCAAGACCACGCTGCTGCTGCAATTGCTGCTCGCGGTATTCCAGTTTTTGCTTGGAAAGGTGAAACTGAAGAAGAATATGTATGGTGCTTAGAACAACAGATCAATGTAAATGGCCAACCTTGGGATGCCAACATGATTTTGGACGATGGCGGTGACTTAACTGCTCTTGTTCATGAAAAATACCCTGCTCTTTTAGAACGTATTCACGGTATTACCGAAGAAACAACTACAGGTGTTCAACGTCTTATCGAAATGTGGAAAGACGGCACTTTAAAAGTACCTGCAATTAACGTAAATGACTCTGTTACTAAGTCTAAAAACGACAACAAATATGGCTGCCGTCATTCATTAAATGATGCAATCAAACGTGCTACAGATATGTTGTTATCTGGCCGCCGTGCACTTGTGATTGGTTACGGTGACGTAGGTAAAGGTTCTGCTCAATCTTTACGTCAAGAAGGCATGATTGTTCGTGTAACAGAAGTTGACCCGATTTGTGCAATGCAAGCATGTATGGACGGCTATGAAGTTGTATCTCCATACAAAAACGGCGTACAAACAGGTAAAAAAGAAGATGTTAACCAAGACCTTCTTGGCAACACTGACCTTGTTGTAACGACTACTGGTAACTACCACGTATGTGATGCTGCAATGTTAGATAGCTTAAAAGCTGGTGCAGTTGTATGTAACATCGGTCACTTCGATACAGAAATCGACACAGCTTATTTACGTGGTTACAAGTGGGTTGAAGTTAAGCCACAAGTTCACCAAGTTTATCGTTCAGAAGACGAAAATAACTACCTTATCCTTCTCTCTGAAGGTCGCCTTGTAAACCTAGGTAATGCAACTGGTCACCCATCACGCGTGATGGACGGTTCTTTTGCTAACCAAGTTTTAGGTCAAATTCACTTATTCCAAGAGAAATTTGCTGACCTTCCTGCAAACGAAAAAGCTGCAAAAATTCGTGTAGAAGTTCTTCCTAAGAAACTTGACGAAGAAGTTGCTGCAGCAATGGTTGCAGGTTTCGGTGGTGTACTTACCCAGTTAACTCAAAAGCAAGCCGATTACTTAGGCGTTGCTGTTGAGGGACCATTCAAGTCTGACGCTTACAAATACTAAGAACTTAAGGGCAGACGGTGAACCGACTGCCCTTTTTTCTAAAATGTTTCGCTGTTTACAAGGATTTGACATGACTAAACGTACACCTATTTCTTTTGAGTTTTTCCCGCCAAAAACCGATGCCGGTGCTGAAAAACTGCGTATTGTTCACCAAGAACTACAGCTATTAAACCCTGAGTTTTTCTCGATTACTTATGGAGCTGGTGGCTCTACTCGCGAACGCACGCTTGCTGCTATTGATGATTTCAATGGCAAAGGTACACCGGTTGCCCCTCACCTTTCTTGTATTGGTGATGATAAAGCGCGTATTGCTGAACTACTCAATTTATACAAGGCACAAGGTATTGACCGTATTGTCGCTTTACGTGGCGACTTACCATCTGGTCAAGTTGGACTTGGCGAGCTTCCTTATGCTCAAGATTTAGTACGTTTTATTCGTGAGCACTCAGGTGATCATTTTCATATTGAAGTTGCAGCTTATCCAGAAATGCATCCTCAAGCTGAAAATCTTGATTCAGATATTCAACGTTTTATTGAAAAAGTACAAGCTGGTGCTAATGCAGGAATTACCCAATTCTTTTTTAATCCAGATTCGTACTTTTACTTTATAGAGCGCTTGGAAAGTGCAGGAATTAACATTCCAGTGGCTCCTGGTATTATGCCAATTACTAATGCAAGTAACTTAATTCGCTTTGCAGATGGTACTGGTGCTGAAATTCCTCGTTGGATTCGTAAGCAATTACAAGCCTATGGCGATGACAGTGAAAGTATTAAAGCTTTCGGTCATGAAGTTGTTGTTAAGCTATGCGAGCGCCTGATTGCAGGTGGTGCACCAAGCTTACACTTCTATTCAATGAATCAAGTCGAACCAACCCGTCAACTTGTTGTTGATCTTGGTTTAAATTAATTGTGTAAGGCGTACCCAATGAATCGTTTTTTTATCGAAACTGAACTTACAGTTGGCTCAACAATTCAACTGACTGAATCGGTATTTCATCATTGGGTGCGTGTTTTACGCGCACAACTACAAGAACAAGCGACTCTATTTAATGGACAAGGTGGCGAATATCTTGCGACACTCACCGAAATTAATAAAAAAAATGCATTTGTCGCCATTGAGAATTTTAATCCTGCCAACCGTAATGCCCCTTTTAAAGCTGTTCTTGGTCAGGTCATGAGTAAAGGCGACCGAATGGATTATGCCATTCAAAAAGCCACCGAACTTGGTGTAAGCAAAATTCAGCTTTTAACCAGTGAACGCTGTGAAATGCGTTTAAAATACGACCGCGACCAAAAAAAATTAGATCATTGGCAAGCTGTTGCAATTGCAGCCTGTGAACAATGCGGGCTTAACTTTGTCCCAGAAGTTTTAGCACCCGTCCCTCTTCATGAATGGCTAAAATCTTCTGATCTTCCTGCATCTAAATTTGTTTTGGCTCCTGAAAAAGAACAAAAAGATGTATTAGCAGGGATCCAACCAGAACTCGCTCTCTTAATTGGTCCTGAGGGTGGTTTAAGTGAAAATGAAATTACACAAGCTAATCAAGCAGGATTTATGAACTGGTGTATTGGAGATCGTGTTTTACGCACCGAAACTGCGCCTGTTGTTGCATTATCTATTTTAAATTATCGGTTTTTATCCATATAAGCTAATTGAACATTGATTAAATCAACAATTAAAGTTAACTTACTTTTAATGTATGAATATTAATTTAAATTCTTTTCCACTGATAAATCAGATTCTTTCTGTATAAATGTAAAAAAATAGGATAGAAAAATCTTATGTCTGGCCTTCAGGAAGAATATTTACAGCATCAAACAAGGATTGAGCAGCTCCGACTCTCAATTCAATATATTCGCTTGTATCTGATTAGCTTAATATTACTTTGCTTAATTTCGGCCATTATTTTCACTTGTTACTTTACTTCT
The DNA here is from genome assembly GCF_000368065.1 of Acinetobacter seifertii. Taxonomy (GTDB): domain Bacteria; phylum Pseudomonadota; class Gammaproteobacteria; order Pseudomonadales; family Moraxellaceae; genus Acinetobacter; species Acinetobacter seifertii. The sequence goes on along the minus strand of NZ_KB851200.1, from coordinate 467,061 downwards.
TACATCACAAATTTTATTTGGTCAATTGGTTTCACTATTTTATGTCTTGGTTGTCTATTATTTATCCCAAAGTTTTTAACACGTTATCGTGACATTAATTTCATTAGAAAAACTGATTTAACATTACAAGCTATTTGTTTGGTATCAGGGATATTAATGGGATTAAATATAATTGTTCTGCATTTCTCTCTTCCTTCTACAATTATATCTATCTCTGATGTTCATATTCTAATTGGATTATTTATTAGTTCATCTCATATTATCGGTCTTACCTTTCTAACTCAGCAACCCCGATATTTTTATTTACTTTTTATTCCAAGCACTGTTCCACTTATTATTAGCCAGTTTACACATGTACAGACATCGCAACTTCCCTTTTACTTTGCGTATAATTTAGCCTTCTTAGCTACCCTACTTTGTGCTTACGCAACTCAACGCAACTACCAAAAAATTTCTCAGCTCCTATTTAAAAATAAACAACTCGTACAAGTTGCGGAACAACATACGCAATGGGCTGAAGAATTATGTATACAACTTCAACAAGAAGTAAATAAATCAAAAGATATTGAAGCACAGCTTCAATTTAATAATCATTTGCTCGAACAGAAAGTACGTGAAAGGACCTATGATTTAACCAAAATGAATGAGAAGCTTGAAAGCCATCATCATAATTTAGCATTTGCTCATGAAACTGCTGGTATTCGTCCGTGGGATTGGGACATTGAAAAACAAAAATTAGAAATTACTTTTTTTGATCGACAAAAGCAGACTCAAAGTACATCTTTACACCTCAATACAATTTTAGAACGTATCCATCCTAATGATCGAAAGTTATTTGATGAGCGCCTAAAAGAGCATTTAGATGGAAAATCTGATCACTTCAATATTACCTTTCGTATTCTACGGCGTAATGGTTCTTGGCGCTGGATTCACGATGTAGGCCGTGTCATTAGCCGTGACCCTAAATCCAATAAAGCTTTACGCATGGTGGGAATGACCAGAGATATTCATCAAGAAAAAAAAGATCAAGAACATTTGAGACTTTGCGCTATTGTGCTTGAACAAGCAGCAGAAGGAATTTTTATTTTAGATGATAAACTGAATTATATTGATGTTAATCCCTATTATGAAAAATTAACTGGTTTCTCGAAATCTGAATTGTTAAATCAACAACTATTCAATATCACAATAAATCAGAAATTACAGCAACAAGAGTTTCATGACTCCATTACCCAGCAACTACTTAAAACTGGCGAATATATGGGTCAATTTGATGAAAAGTTTGTATCAGGTAAAAGTGTTCACTTATGGCTCCATATTAATGCTGTGAAAGATGAACATAATCAAGTTATTAATTATATTGGTTTTGCACGTGATTTAACCGAACAAAAGCGGCAAGAGCAACATTTATCTTATTTAAAAAATTATGACAGCTTAACTCATCTTCCTAATCGTTTTTATTATTACAATCAATTACACCAGTATTTAATTAATCCATCTTATAGCTTTAAAAATCTTGCATTAATACGTATTAATATTGATAGGTTTAGAGCGTTTAATGAGTTTTTAAATAATGATAGTGGTGATGAATTACTAAAACAGTTTGCACAGCGTCTACGCCTCACCAACATTAATGCCATTTTAGTGGCTTACTTAAATGGTGATGATTTTGCAATTATTTATGAAATATCACCAATTCATCCTAATATTGAGCAATATTGTCAAAATATTTTACAAGCATTAAATGCTCCATTTTATATTGATCAACAAGAGTATTTTATTACCGCCTCTATTGGAGTTGCCTGCTTTCCAGAGCATGGTAGACAAATTGACCATCTCAATAACCATGCCGAACAAGCACTATCTGAAGCAAAACGTTTAGGGGGTAACATCATTTGCTACTATTTCAATAAAGCAACCAATCCGTATAAAACCGCAGATTTAGAGCAAGAATTACGCAAAGCCATCCAAAATGATGAATTTATTGTTTATTACCAACCAAAAATTAATTTAAATGACAAATCTCTTAAAGGTTTTGAAGCCTTAATTCGCTGGCAACATCCTGACAAGGAATTAGTCATGCCGAATATGTTCATTCCTTTTGCCGAACGTAGTAGCCTTATTTCCGATATTGGTAAAGTGGTTTTAGATAAGGTTGGCAAACAATTACAAGAGTGGAAAAACTTAGGTTATTCAGATATTCAAGTCTCTGTAAATATTGTTGCCCAACAAATTCATCGTGGACTTTTACTGAATGATCTAGATGAAGTTTTAGAGAAATATCAACTCGATGGATCAAATCTAGAACTCGAAATTACTGAATCGGCTTTATTAGACAATACTGATAATGTGAAAAAATTATTGCATTCAATTAAAGAACGCAATATTTCGATTGCACTCGATGACTTTGGTACAGGCTATTCATCTTTAGCTTACCTGACAGAATATCCAATCGATGTTTTAAAAATTGATCGAGCCTTTATTTCGAAAATCGGCGATCAAAAACAAGAAGCTATTGTCAATGCCATGATTGCGATGGGCAAAAGTATGGGGTTAAAACTGGTGGCTGAAGGTGTTGAAACCGAAGAGCAAGTTATTTATCTACAAAAACAACAATGTGATTTTTTACAAGGCTATTTCTTTAGTCGCCCACTTCATCCAAATCAGATTAAGCAATATCTTCAATCAAATACACATATTTCATAATTGTTTTAACAGTCTATTTTACATGCACTGGTTTTTCCAAAAATGAGCGTTTTTGACTGTGAGAAATAGAGAAGTAGTGTTATATTCTTTAGCATTTAGCTCACTATGGGGCTATTGGCAATTCGTCTACTATTCTCTTAATTGGTAAAAATTAAAGCATAGTAAGAGCGTCACATTGCCTCCCCCTAAATGAGTGATTTGACTAGTTTGCTTTTTTGTATCAAATAGAGACTCAGATGGACGATCAATCTTTAAAACAGGCCGCTTTAAATTACCACGAATATCCAAATCCAGGGAAAATCAGCGTCACGCCTAGTAAGCAGCTCGTCAACCAACGAGATTTAGCTCTAGCTTATTCACCAGGGGTTGCTGCTCCATGTTTAGAGATTGAACGTGATCCTTCAGCTGCTGCAAAATATACTGCACGTGGCAACTTAGTTGCTGTTGTAAGTAACGGTACTGCGGTTCTTGGTTTAGGTAATATTGGTCCATTAGCTTCTAAACCAGTAATGGAAGGTAAAGGCGTTCTTTTCAAAAAGTTCGCTGGTGTTGACGTATTTGATATTGAAATTGCTGAAAACGATCCAGATAAAATCGTTGATATTGTTGCTTCATTAGAACCAACTTTCGGCGGTATTAACCTTGAAGATATCAAAGCGCCAGAATGTTTCTATATCGAGAAGAAACTTCGTGAACGCATGAAAATTCCTGTGTTCCATGATGACCAACACGGTACAAGTATTATTGTAGGTTCAGCATTATTAAATGCTCTACAACTGGTTAACAAGAAAATTGAAGAAATCAAAATTGTTGCTTCAGGTGCAGGTGCTGCTGCCCTTTCTTGTTTAGATTTACTTTGCGCTTTGGGCGTAAATAAAGAAAATATCATTGTAGCCGACTCTCGTGGTCTTCTTACGACTTCACGTGAAGGCTTAGATGAATCTAAAAAACGTTATGTACAAGACATTAAAGCGACTCAATTACATGAAGTAATGGCTGGCGCAGATATGTTCTTGGGCCTTTCAGCTGCTGGCATTCTCACCAAAGACATGGTGAAACTAATGGCTGAAAATCCAATTATCTTTGCTTTGGCAAACCCAGATCCAGAAATTTTACCTGAACACGCGCATGAAGTACGTCCTGATGTCATTATGGCAACTGGTCGTTCGGACTACCCGAACCAAGTAAACAACGCTTTATGTTTCCCTTATATCTTCCGTGGTGCACTTGACGTAGGTGCTACAACAATTAATGAAGATATGAAAATTGCTTGTGTACATGCAATCGCACGTATGGCTCACGTAGAAGCTGATGCTGCTACTTATGGCGAAAAATCTGCTTCATTTGGTCGTGACTACTTAATTCCACGTCCACTTGATCAACGCTTAATTTTAGAAATCGCACCTGCTGTTGCTAAAGCTGCAATGGATTCAGGTGTGGCAACTCGTCCTATCGAAGACTTTGCTGCATATCGTCAAAAACTGTCTGAGTTTGTTTATAACTCTGCATTCTTGATGAAACCAATCTTCGCTCAAGCAAAAACAGATCCTAAACGTATTGCATACGCTGAAGGTGAAGATGAACGCGTATTACGTGCTGTTCAAATTGCAGTTGATGAAGATTTAGCTAAACCAATTTTAGTTGGTCGTACTGCAGTCATTGAAGCAAACATCAAAAAATTAGGTCTACGTTTACAACATGGCGTGAACATTGAGATTGTAGATCAAGAACAAAACCCGATGTACGAAGAGTTTTGGAAAGACTACTACCAAACAATGCAACGTAAAGGCATTACTGTTGAATATGCTCAACGTGAAGCTCGCCGTCGCTCAACTTTAATCGCATCGCTTCTGGTTAAATTTGGTAAAGCTGATGGTATGTTATGTGGTACTTACAGTAGCTATAACATTCACCTAGACTTCGTACGCAACGTTATTGGCCTTAAAGAAGGTATGAACAACTTCTTCACGCTCAATGCATTAATGCTTGAAGACCGTAACTTGTTTATTGCTGATACCTATGTAAACACTAACCCGACTGCTGAACAACTTGCTGAAATGACAATTTTAGCAGCTGAAGAAGTACGTCGCTTTGGTATTACACCACGTGTAGCTTTACTTTCTCACTCAAGTTTCGGTAGCGACCAGACTGATTCAAGCGCTCAAAAAATGCGTGAAGTTTATCGTATTTTATCTGAGCAAGCTCCAGAGCTTGAAGTTGAAGGTGAAATGCATGGTGATGCAGCATTAGATGAAAGCATTCGTCAATTTGCATTCCCAGGTTCACGCTTCAAAGGCTCGGCAAACTTGCTCATTATGCCGAACCTAGATGCAGCAAACATTTCATTTAACTTGCTAAAAGCAACTTCTGGTAACAACGTTACCATTGGTCCAATTTTGCTAGGTGCTGCTAAACCAGTTCATATTTTGACACCTACAGCGACGACTCGCCGCCTTATCAATATGACTGCTTTAACTGTTGCTGAAATTCAACAACAAGAAAAGTAATTTAGAAACTGCTTTTTACGAAAAGCGTTTCTAATGACTTGAGAAAACCTCTATTCTGTAGCATGATTGCTTGAAGAATAGAGGTTTTTTCATGCAAGTGTATTTAGTAGGCGGTGCTGTTCGAGATTATTTACTTGGGCATCCCTATCAAGAAAAGGACTATGTTGTGGTCGGTGCAACGCCGGAACACATGCTCGCCCAAGGTTTCCAACCTGTAGGCAAAGATTTCCCTGTGTTTCTTCATCCCCAAACCAAAGAAGAATATGCACTTGCACGAACCGAACGGAAGTCAGGTCAGGGATATCACGGATTTCAATTCTTTACTGATACCACCGTAAGCTTAGAAGATGACTTAATTCGTCGTGATTTAACCATTAATGCAATAGCCATGGATCAAGACGGCAAAATATACGATCCATATGGTGGGCAAAGCGACTTAGAGAATAAAACTCTACGTCATGTTTCAGAAGCTTTTGCTGAAGACCCTTTAAGAGTTTTACGTGTGGCTCGTTTTGCAGCACGATACTTCCCATATGGTTTTCAAATTGCTCCTGAGACTTTGCAGCTTATGCAAACTATGGCAGAGTCAGGTGAACTAGATGCATTAACACCAGAACGTGTTTGGAAGGAAACTTCTCGCGCTTTAATGGAAACTCATGCAGACATTTACTTCCAAACTCTGCGTGATTGTGGGGCGTTAAAACATCTTTTCCCTGAAATTGATGCTTTATTTGGTGTACCTCAACGTCCTGAATATCACCCAGAAGTAGATTGTGGCATTCATACTCTTATGTCATTACAACAAGCTTGTAAATCGAATTATTCACTCGATGTACGTTTTGCTGTTTTAGTGCATGATCTTGGTAAAGCATTGACCCCTGCTGATGAGCTTCCTCGCCATATCATGCATGAAGAGCGTGGTATTAAACCAGTTACTGAGTTGTGTGAACGTTTACGAGTTCCAACTCAGACCAAGCAGTTGGCATTATCAGTGTGCAAAGAACATTTAAAATGCCACCAGATTATGTCCTTAAAACCAGGCACTTTATGGCGTCTATTACAACGCCTAGATGTTTTACGTCGTCCTGAAAGAGTAGAAGCTTTTGTACAAGCGTGTGAATGTGATGCAAAAGGAAGATTAGGATTAGAAGATCGTCCTTATCCTCAAGCTCAATATATGCTTGAAGCCATGCAGATTGTTCGCTCTATTAAAGTTCAAAATTTACCTGAAAATATTAAAGGTGCTGAAATTGGTGAGATGCTCATTCAATATCGAATTGAAGCTTTAACTGAATTTAAAAATCAGCATCAAAGTGTTAGTCATTCCTAATGAGTAATCATAAAAAAAGCCTCTTTACGAGGCTTTTTTTATTTAGATTTTAACGCTTTGGAAGCGGAATATACTGAGATTGGGTATTTTGCGCTTTACGCTCCCCTACAGTCACAACAAAGTGTTGTTGTTTACCGTCTCGTTCAACCAGTACATTAATTTCGCTATTTGGTGCTTGTAAAGCCACATAGTTAATTAAGTGAGAAGCTGAAGTGATCTGTTCATTATTTACTTGAACAATCTTATCACCAACTTTAATACCAGCTGAAGCTGCTGGACCATTTTTCAATACATCAGCAACTACAACTCCGACCTGTTGTTTTGGTGCTAATACATCATCTTGCGTAGGTGGAAGTAAACTAATACCTAACCAACCACGGACTACACGACCATCTTTTAAAATAGAGTTGAGTACTTGTTGGCAAACTTTAGCAGGGATCGCAAAACCAATACCTAATGAACCACCAGATTGCGAGAAAATAGCAGTATTTACACCAATCAAGTTACCTGCGACATCAATTAACGCACCACCCGAGTTACCTGGGTTAATTGCAGCATCTGTTTGAATAAAGTCTTCGTAAGTATTGATACCTAAATCTGAGCGACCAGTTGCGGAAACAATTCCCTGAGTTACTGTTTGACCCACACCAAATGGATTACCAATTGCTAAGACAACATCACCAACTTCATTACCACTCAATTTAAATGGCAATACTGGTAACTTATCTAAATCAATTTTAATCACTGCTAAATCTGTATCAGGATCTGTCCCGACAATTGTAGCTACGGCACGACGTCCGTCATGTAAAGCAACTACAATCTGGTCGGCTTGAGCAATCACATGATTGTTCGTCAAGATATAACCATCGGCACGAACAATAACACCAGATCCTAAGCTATTTTCATTTTGCTGTTGTTGTTCAGGAACCTGATTTCCAAAAAATTCACGGAAGACAGGATCACTCAATAAAGGATGATTTTGTTTAACTTTCTGGGTCGTAAAAATATTCACAACTGCCGGCGCTGCAACTTTTACAGCAGCGCTATAGGACACCACCCCGCCCGTTCGAGAAGTATCCACCAGTGGTTCAACTTTCTCAGCAGGCATTTGCACACCATCAACTGCAACAGTTGGTTTCGGCCGATGGTATTTTTGCCATGCGATAAAACTGGCAATTACAATAATAAGTAACACCCAAGGTAACCATGTAAAGGTGCGGCGCACGTTCATATCCTCTACGAAAAGAAGTTTTTAATTAAATTAATATATTGAACAAAAAGAGTTTTCAATTACGCATTTTAAATTAAATATGTCGATATACATAAAAAAGTCAAAAAAGATTTGTCTAGCTTTAGTTACACAACAAAATATGTTTCTATAGCTTTAGCAATTATTTACTACTCAATTCAGGAAATATCATGGCGAATTTGCATGAAATTATTCAGTGGTGTGATCAAACCTTAAAAGCGGCAGAATTTAAAGATTACGCACCAAATGGCCTGCAAATTGAAGGTTCAACTGAAGTAAAGCATATCGTTTGTGCCGTTACTGCTTCCGAAGATGCTATTGATGCAGCAATTGCTCAAAATGCAGACTTACTACTCGTACACCACGGTTATTTTTGGAAAGGCGAACCGTACCCAATTACAGGAATGCGCGGTAATCGCATTAAAAAACTCATTCAAAATAATATTTCATTAGTCGCTTACCATCTGCCGTTAGATGCGCACCCAACTTTGGGCAACAATGTAGCGATTGCAGAGAAATTAAATTTACAGAATTTAGAACCTCTTGATTTAACCGAAAAACATCCGATTGGTAATATCGGTTATTTAGAACAAGCGCTTTCTGTAGAGGAATTTAAAACAAAACTACAAAATAGCTTTGATTTTAAAGTCATTCACTTACCAGCAGAAAAACAAACTATTCAAAAAATAGGCTTCTGTACAGGTGGTGCTCAAGATTATATTTCTAAAGCGGCTTTACAAAACTGTGATGCTTATATTTCTGGTGAAGTGAGTGAACGAACTTTTTACGAGGCTAAAGAATTAGGTGTTCATTATTTTGCCTGTGGTCACCATGCAACCGAACGTTATGGTGTTCAACGTTTGGCCCAAGCCATTTCAAAACAATTTGCAATTGAAGCTGAATATTTTGAATTGAATAATCCGATTTAATTAAGTTTTTTTTTCAATCTGTGTTATGCGTATTAATTAGATCTTTATTGTGTATAGTTCTTTAAAACGATGCCCTATTGTTACCAGAATCATTTACAATAGAGCCACTTAATTGTATAACCCAGCAAATGCAAGGAATAGGAACATGACAACCATTACTTTACCTGCACTTCCATATGGCTATGATGATTTAGCGCCACATATCAGTAAAGAAACTTTAGAATACCATCACGACAAACACCACAATACCTATGTTGTTAACTTAAACAACTTAATTAAAGGCACTGACCTTGAAGGTAAAACTTTAGAAGAAATCATTAAAGCAACTGCTGGTGATGCTTCGAAAGCTGGTATTTTCAACAATGCTGCTCAAGTTTGGAACCACACTTTCTACTGGAACAGCATGAAACCAAATGGTGGTGGTAAGCCTACTGGCGCAATCGCTGCTAAAATTGACGAAGCTTTCGGTAGCTACGAAAAATTTGCAGAAGAATTCGCTGCTGCTGCAACAACTCAGTTCGGTTCAGGTTGGGCTTGGTTAGTTGCTGATGAAGTAAACGGTAAACTTTCTATTACTAAAACTTCTAATGCAGACACTCCACTTGCACACGGCCAAATTGCTGTATTAACAATTGACGTATGGGAACATGCTTACTACATCGATTTCCGTAACTTACGTCCTAAATACATCTCAACTTTCTTAGAAAGCCTTGTGAACTGGGACTATGCAAATGCAAAACTTGCAGGTCAACCAGCTGGTGTAGAGAAATAATTTTATTTCTTTATAAAAAACCACCCTTTTTAGGGTGGTTTTTTTGTTTTTAGTGCAGTAAAAGCATATTAATCAAGCAAACGATTCATTTTCTTTAATATTCTTATTGACGCATTTAGATTTCATCCATAAAATGCGCATCAGATTCTCCAATAGCTCAGTCGGTAGAGCGACGGACTGTTAATCCGCAGGTCCCTGGTTCGAGCCCAGGTTGGAGAGCCATCTACTAATCTCCCATAGCTCAGTCGGTAGAGCGACGGACTGTTAATCCGCAGGTCCCTGGTTCGAGCCCAGGTGGGAGAGCCAAGATTCTAAAAGCCCACATTTATTGTGGGCTTTTTCTTTTCTAAGGATTTAATAATTTTCCATTATTTTGAATAAAATCAATGTTTCGTGTATTTTTAAACCAAACGATTAGATATTCTCTTTAATTCTCTTATTAGCCCTTGACCTAGCTCCCTTTCCTCCCTAAAATCCTTTTCCAGATTCTCCCATAGCTCAGTCGGTAGAGCGACGGACTGTTAATCCGCAGGTCCCTGGTTCGAGCCCAGGTGGGAGAGCCAAGATTCTTAAAAACCCACTCATTACGAGTGGGTTTTTATTTGTATGATGTTGTCACATGTTCGAATCGAGTCATTTATTTTTTATTATTTTAGGCTGCTTAAGCACCTGTATTTTTCTTGTCGTTTGTTTACGTCCCTATTTATTTCAAAAACAAAAATTCTTTGCCCGCCCTGTCATTACTAATTTTGAAACTCAGATGTTTATCCGTTTGAAACAGAGTTTCCCTAGTTACCATGTTTTAGCTCAAGTGGCCTTTAGCGCATTAATTACCAGTAATGATTATAAAGTTCGTAGTCAGTTCAACCGTAAAGTTACCGACTTTGTTGTGCTAAACGACAAAATGGAAGTCATCGCAATCATTGAGTTAGACGACCCTACCCATCTTGAGAAAGTAGAAGAAGACCGTATGCGTGATCAAATGCTTACAGAAGCAGGATATATCGTAAAACGTTATACAAGCATCCCTAGCGTACGCCAGCTACAAAAGGATATTCATTAACAGCACTGCTATTATTTCTTTTCAGAACTTGCAGCTTCTTTCTCAGCTATTCTTTTTTCCATTTCTAAACGTTGCTGCTCATACTGCTTTTTATTCTTAGCATCACTTTTTGCAGCAAAGAAAAGTATCCCAATAATCAAAAAAGGAATAAGCAAACCTAATCCCATTAATAACCACGGAACAGACTTTTTTTCAACAGGTTGCTGGCTCATAAGTGTTTTAAACTCGAACGGTATCAATTTTCAGAATGCGTAACAATATAACAAAAAGGGCCCACTTTTGGACCCTTTTAATTTGAATATTTGGTGGTGTTTCAAAAAGTATGCTGACATTAAATGAAGCCATTATTGATGTAAAAAAAGGTTAAGTCGAAAGCTTTAAAATGGTTTTCAATCTTTTTTGAAAAATTACAACTCCTTCTAAAACCACGCCTAATTCGATGCCTTATTTTGCAATTATTACCTTCAATACCTACAGTAAAAAATTTACCAATACTTTGCTTGCAGTTTTTAAAAGCAGTTATGAAACTGTCCCAATGATCACTTGCAATTCGGGTGTAGTGAATACCTAATTGTTTAAGCTTTGTTTTCAATCGTTGAACTGTAGCTAAGTCTCTTTTACCCCAAACATAAGCAACAATCTCACCTGTTTCTCGATGGTAGGCGTAAATAAGCCATTGTTTATTATTTTTATTTCCCACAAAAGTCCAAAACTCATCAACTTCAAGAGACTCATAATGACTTTGTTTAGGCTGAATTTGGTAGGTCGATTCGGTTAAAGTACGTAAAACTTTACCGATACTGATTCGCTCAACTTCAGCGATATCTCGTATACCACTACCTCTGACCATCAACTGTAATATTTTTCGAGTAATGCCTGAATTACATCCTAGATAGCTCAGAGCATGGTCACCAATAAACTGACGTTTACAGTCTTTGCACTGATAGTTTTGTTTCCCATCTACTTTGATGCCATTTTTCTTTATACTGTCACTGAGGCAGGTTGGACATTTGATTTCTAGAGTTATTCGCATTTCTCTATTTTATCAAAATTCAACCTGCTTTGTTTCAGCATACTTTTTGAAACACCACCGAATATTTTAAATACACATTTATTGTGCTAATCCTGTACATTCAACATTTTTACTAGCATCTATTACCGATGGATCAAGCACTATATTTGTTTTAGCTGGCATCTTAGATTGAACAAATTGATAAATTTCAGCATTTCTACATACAATCGCTTGAGTGTGAGCAGCCCCTAGAACAGGTACAAACGTCACATCAGTTCCCATTTTTTTAAGACCATTTTGCAAGGCATCTGTAACTGGATATGGTACAGCCATATCAGCAGTACCTTGAACGATCATGACAGGTGAATTAATTTTTTTAGTCGCAGGCTGGTTATCAGTCAAGAATTTTTTCACAGTTGGGTTTTCTTGGAAATTACCAGCTAAACCTGGATAATCTGTAACTATTTTACCAGCATTAGTCGCAAGATAATCACGGATATCAGCCGCAAATTTATTATGTAAATCGGTTAAGCACATACCATTTTCGCCTGTGGTACCCTCTGCGAACTCAGCTATACTTTGTGACCGTTGTTGGAAAATCTCACGATAATTAAATTTAGGTTCATAAGCCGTAATACCTACTGTGGTATATGCAGCATATGCAAGTAGCTCAGCATAAACTTCTACAGCCGTACCAATAGGTGCTGTACCGGCTTGCTCTTTTTTAAGAATATCTTGAATTGCTTGTGGTGCCACTACAGAAATAATATAGCCAAGACTAGAAGCTGGTGCCGTTGCAACTGCACCTTTATAGTTGGTGTCGTTATTTGCAAATTCCGCAGTACCTAGAGAAGCATGCCCACCTTGAGACTGCCCAATCGACATCCATGCACCGTTTAGCTGATTACCATAATGATCTTTTGCCGCTTTAACAGCTGCAATTGCAGATTTAGCTTCACTTCCCAAATTAAGGTATGGATGCATTCCACGCGTACCTAAACCTTCATAATCTGGGGCTATCACAACATAGCCTGCTGCCAATAATGTATCCGCTAAAATTTTGAAACGTGGATTAATTGTATTATTGCTTGGTGCGCAGCCATCTCCTACACCTACTGTTCCATGCTCCCATACCACCACCCGATAGCCATCTTTAGGTTGTGCAATTTTAGGGAACATAACAAGAGCTGTTGCTTGAGCAGTTTTGCCTTGTACATTCTCCATGTTATAAGTCATAACTTTAATAGATGCGGCACCGCTTAAACTATCTTGAGAATAAGTTTTCTCAGAAATATAGGTTTGATCAGGATTTACACCAATATAGTCATCATTATTGTCATTACACGCTGTAAGAAATAATGCTGAAACTGATAATGTTATAGCTAAAGCAATGTTTGACCGTTTCATAAAATATCCTTTTTATGTGTTATTTATTCCGCATATTTTTTATGCACAAATATTAAGACATAAAAAAAGTGCTCTGCATAGAACACTTTTCAACCTTACGGTCATTTTTACTATATGAAATTTAAAAATATTCCTAGAAAAATGATTAATCCAACCCAGCGATTGTGACGAAATGCCCAGAAACAAACCTGAGGATTGCGGTCTTTGGTTTTAATTGTTTGATATATAAAATCGAATGCCACTAAAACCAAAGCAATGGTCGCCCATGGAAATAAAATATTTTCTAAATATAATGCGCTTCCAATCAAAACAAGGCTGGTTACTTGTAAAAGTGCAATAATTTGGATGTCATAACGCCCAAAAAGAATAGCGGTAGATTTCACGCCAATTTTTAAATCATATTCACGGTCTGTAATTGCGTATTGAGTGTCATAAGCCACTGTCCAAGCCAAATTGCCAAAATAGAGCAACCAACAAGTTAAATCTAAAGGCTTACCCATTGCTGTAAAAGACATTGGAATGCCCCAAGAAAATGCCATACCTAATACGACTTGAGGTAAATGGGTATATCTTTTCATGAAAGGATATATAAATGCTAAAACCAACCCTCCTAACGCACAATAAAATGTCGCGATAGGTAAAAAGAAAAGCGTACAAGCACTTGCAAATACTAAAGCTAAAAATACATATATAGCTTCTCTTGGGCGAATTACACCAGTTGCCAAAGGACGAGTTTTTGTACGTTCTACATGACCATCCACTTTACGATCAGCAAAGTCATTAATAGCACATCCAGCAGCACGCATAAAAATTGTACCTAATACCATCGCTAAAAGAATATGTAGAGGTGGCATTCCCTCTGCTGCAACCCAAAGTGCCCACATGGTTGGCCAAAACACCAGCTCGGTTCCAATTGGCTTATCAAATCGACATAGATAATAATAAGCTTCTAAACGCTGACGCCATGTTGTACCTGTTGCAGTCGTCATAGTAATTCCTTGTCGTGCTGCTGATATAAAAAAGCTTCAAAAGCTGGTAAGAATGTTTCTTGAACAATAAATTTACACCCATGCCAAGTATAGCAACTTTGTCGCGTCCAGCCTTCTGGTAAGCGAATAACACGGCGATCACACAGTGGAGTTGTTCTTTGAAATAAAAAACGGCCTATCGGTTTAGAACCAATATGCTGAAATATACGGGCTTTTTTTTGTAAGCTTTGAATTGGAAAAATACTTTTTGCTTTAACCCACGGCTCTACTTCGCAACCATATAAATAAGTTTCCCTCACCCATGAAGTGTGGGTATGAGGCATATTCATCCATTGACTGTCTGCAAAAGTTAACCGTTGAAAATGTTCTTTGAAAGGTTTTACGCTGAACTGTCCACTGCCAAGTTCAGTCAATTGTTGTGTCAGAGAACCAGACGCATACAACCATGTTTTCAATGCAGGATTTAAAACTTGTTCCTGTTTAAGTACTGGTTGACGTTTACGCATAATCTGCTCACATGAAAACTCGCACCTAGTTTACCCCAATTTTTTGATAAAAAACGTAGAGAATTCAATCAACATTCCAAGCAATAAAAAAGCCTGCATAAGCAGGCTTTTTTATGAAATACGTATTACAAGCTGTAGTACATATCGAATTCAACTGGGTGAGTAGTCGTGTTAAGACGACGTACATCTTCAGTTTTAAGTTCGATGTATGCATCAAGCATTTCTTTAGTGAACACGCCGCCTTTTAACAAGAATTCGTGATCTGCTTGAAGTGCTTCAAGAGCCATATCTAAGCTATGAGCAACTGTTGGGATTTTTGCTTCTTCTTCTGGAGGAAGATCATACAAGTTCTTGTCAGCAGCTTCGCCCGGATGGATCTTGTTTTGGATACCGTCGATACCAGCCATTAACAATGCAGCGAAACCTAAGTACGGGTTCATCATTGGGTCTGGGAAACGAGCTTCGATACGCTTACCTTTAGGGCTTGAAACGTATGGAATACGGATAGACGCAGAACGGTTTCGTGCTGAGTAAGCAAGCATAATTGGTGCTTCGAAGTGAGGAACCAAACGCTTGTACGAGTTTGTAGATGGGTTTGTGATTGCATTCAATGCACGAGCATGCTTGATGATACCACCGATGAAGTACAACGCCATTTCTGAAAGGCCTGCATATTCATCACCAGCAAACAAGTTCTTGCCATCTTTAGAGATAGACATGTGAACATGCATACCAGAACCGTTATCACCTACCATTGGTTTAGGCATAAACGTAGCTGTTTTTGCATATTGATGTGCAACGTTCCAAACAGCATATTTAAACTGTTGAACTTCGTCAGCTTTACGAACAAGAGTATTGAAGCTCACACCAATTTCTAACTGGCAAGAAGCAACTTCGTGGTGATGTACTTCTACACGACCTGGACCCATGATGTCTTCGATTTTTGCACACATTTCTGCACGCATATCTTGTGAAGAATCAACTGGAGGAACTGGGAAGTAACCGCCTTTCACACGTGGACGGTGACCAGAGTTACCAGACTCATAGCTGTTACCAGTAGACCAAGCAGCTTCTTCAGCGATTAATGTATGACGAGCGCCAGACATATCGATGTCCCATTTCACTTCGTCAAATACAAAGAATTCTGGTTCTGGACCGAAGAATGCAGTATCACCGATACCTGTAGATTTTAAGTATTCTTCTGCACGGCGAGCAATCGAACGTGGGTCACGCTCATAACCTTGACCAGTTGAAGGTTCAATAACGTCACAAGTCACAACTACAGTTGGTTCAGCAAAGAACGGGTCGATGAAACCAGTTTCTGCATCTGGACGTAAGATCATGTCAGACGCTTCAATGCCTTTCCAACCAGCGATTGAAGAACCATCAAACATTTTACCGTCTTCAAAAGTATCTTCATCAATAGAATCAGCTGGGTAAGTTACGTGCTGTTCTTTACCCTTAGTATCAGTAAAGCGAAAATCGACCCATTTTGCGCCACTTTCTTGTATGAGTTGAAGGACCTTGTTCGCCATGCTCATTTTGCTCCAATGAAATTTTGTTGCACTTGTTGAGTGCGTGTTAGTTGCTGGTATTTATAAAGCAATTCTCATACCAACTTTATAAGACTTACCTAAAACATTGAATTACTTATATCTATTCATGATTTAGGCCCCTTGTCTTGAACCCATTATACTGTTTGAATGTGCAAATGCACCATATTCACACATTTTCAAATTATGGCATATTTAAACAGCTCATTATTGCCCTAATTTAGTGCAAAATTGTTGCACTGATATAACCCGCTGCATCAATTTCTAACAGTCATTTCTGATCATAATACTTTCTTATATATAATGTTGAGATTGTTATCAGATTACACAAAAAAATTTACGGGTCTTAAAGCCATAGATCTCACTCATTTTTACGATGCTTAAATGAGTCAAGCTAACTCATTAAGTAATCCAAATAATCTTTCTGTTGTTTACCTACAATCTTATAAATAGTTTTCATTTTTATGAATTCTTATCTTTCATTTCAGCACTATACAGTTCTTTGATTCAGCAAATGAACACTGATCATAATTAACACCTAATAACTAACTCCACTATTCATGTTCTTTTTCATTCACTTTTTTTATACAAGGTAAATTTGCTTTTATTATTAAAAATAACTAAAAAATAAAATATAAATTTTGGTTATAAATAATCAAACTAAAAGTTATGTTTATAAAAAAGCAGAAAATCATTCAAGGATTTGAATAATGAAACATGAACTTAAACAGCCAGATAAAGCATTTTTTGGTCATCCTAAACCGCTACAAGGTTTATTTTTTACAGAGCTTTGGGAAAGGTTTTCTTATTATGGTATTCAGCCTTTACTTATTCTCTACATGATTGCTATGGTCAATGAGGGTGGCCTAGCACTCGACCGACCAACGGCTGCCGCTATTGTTGGGTTATTTGCAGGTTCAATGTATTTAATGACCGTCTTTGGTGGATGGGTTGCAGATAACTGGTTAGGGCAAGCACGTGCTGTCTGGTATGGATCAATTATTATTGCCTTAGGTCATTTATCAATTGCCCTTAGCTCTCTGTTTAATCAGTCGTTCTTTTACTTAGGTTTAGTACTGATTGTTTTAGGTACCGGATTATTTAAAACCTGTATTTCGGTGATTGTAGGAACACTATATAAAACTCATGACGCAAGGCGTGATGCAGGTTTTTCTATTTTTTATATGGGAATTAACATGGGGTCTTTTATCGCCCCACTCATAACGGGACTGTTGGTACAAAATCATGGCTGGCATTTAGGCTTTGGTATTGGTGGCATCGGAATGTTAATTGCTTTATTAATTTTCCGCTTTTTTGCACTCCCGCAACTTCAAACTTTTAATGAGTTACGTCAGGAAACCAACACCTGTAATAAACCTGTTGTAGATAATAAAAATGCACCCAAAATTGTATTTAGTTTTTTATTCGTAGTTGCAATGATTATTGCGTTAACTTTGCTTGGGATTATCCACATTAACCCAGTCGTTGTAGCAACCTACTTAACCATAGGAATTGGCCTAGGAATTATTGCCTACTTTGCTTATTTATTGCTTTTCCTTAATTTAGATCAAAACGACAAATTTAAAATTATTATTTGTTTTGTGCTATTGATCACTTCCGCTCTTTTTTGGTCTGCTTTTGAACAAAAGCCAACATCTTTTAATTTATTTGCTCAGGACTATACAAACCGCAATGTTTTAGGCTTTGAAATTCCAACCGTATGGTTCCAGTCTATTAATGCCTTTTTTATCATTATTTTTGCCCCAATTGCCGCATGGCTGTGGGCCAAACTAGGCAAATCGAATAAAGACCCCAATTACATTTCAAAATTTATTATTGCGCTTTTACTTGCGGCAGGCGGATTTTTAGTAATGTCGTTTGCTAGCCGTTTTGCGATTAGTGATGGTTTGGTTTCGCCGTTTTGGATTGTAGGCAGTTTATTTTTACTTACACTAGGAGAACTCTGCCTAAGTCCAATTGGTTTATCGACCATGACCAAACTTGCACCAAATGTAATTCGTGGGCAAATTATGGGACTATGGTTTACAGGTACTGCTTTAGGTAACCTCATGGCAGGTCTAATTGGCGGACAAGTTTCAGCAGATGCGATCGAACATTTACCTAGTTTATTTATGCGCTGCGTATTGGCGTTGGTTATTGGCGCAATCGTGTTATTTTTATTAAAGAACCCCCTGAATAAATTAATGAATAAAACTAGCAACAAAGCTCAACCTAATTTGGAAACGATATGACCGACTTAACTGTTCCAGAAAAACTAGCAAAACTTCGTGAACTCATGACCACTCAACACGTTGATGCTTTGATTGTTATGAGTGCAGATCCTCATATGTCAGAGTATTTACCTGACTACTGGAAAGCAAGGCAGTGGTTAAGCGGTTTTAGTGGCTCTGTTGGCACCTTAGTTGTGACTCAAAACTTTGCGGGACTGTGGGCTGATGGTCGCTATTGGGTGCAAGCCGAACAACAACTCGCAGGAACTGGCTTTCAATTACAAAAGCTGACCAGTGATGAGTCTTCAACACATCTTGCATGGATTGAGAAAAACTTATCCGCTGGTTCGGTTATTTCAGTAAACGGTCAAACGCTTTCAATCCAGCAATTTAAGGCTTTAGAAGCTACAGCAAAACAACGCGGTTTTAAACTTGAAACACAACAAGATTTAATCGGTTCAATCTGGTTCAACCGCCCTAAACTTCCTTCAGAGCAGATTCATTTAATGTCCGAAGGCTTAAATGCACTATCTCGTAAAGAAAAAATTCAGGCGCTTCGTGAGACATTAGCTAACAAGAATATTACGGGTCATTTTATTTCATCTTTAGATGATATTGCATGGCTCCTAAATGCACGTGGGCAAGATGTAGAATATAACCCAGTATTCCTTTCGCATTTATATATCAGTGCTCAACAAGCTGTTTTATTCATTGATAGCATTAAAGTTGATTCAACCATTCAACAGGCTTTCAAAGCAGATGGCATTGAGATTCGTGACTACCAAGATACAGCTCAGTTTTTAGCGAATATTTCTGATGCTTCAGTACTTTTAGATCCAGCCAAAGTATCGGTTTTTCATGAACAAGCGATCGCAAAAGATATTCGGATTGTCTACGACATCAACCCAAGTACACTTTTTAAATCGCGTAAACATGAAAGTGAGATAGCTCATATCCGTCACGCCATGGTGAAAGATGGGGTTGCACTATGTCACTTTTTTCACTGGTTGGAAAAAGCACTTCATCATGGTGAAAGCATTTCAGAGTTGACTATTGATGAGAAAACTACAGCCTTCCGTGCTGAGCAAGAGGGTTTTATAGGCCCAAGTTTTTCAACGATTGCTGGCTTTAATGCCAATGGCGCTCTACCCCATTACCGTGCAACTGAAGAGCACTACTCGTTCATTGAAGATAATGGTCTGTTACTGATTGACTCAGGTGGACAATATGTAGATGGCACTACCGACATTACTCGTGTTGTTCCCGTCGGCACACCAACAGAGCAACAAAAACGTGACTACACCTTGGTTTTAAAATGTCACATAGCTTTGGCAAAAACGATTTATCCAGAAGGTTTAGCTGCTCCTCTACTCGATTCAATTTGTCGCAATACTTTATGGCAACATGGTTTAGATTATCGACATGGAACAGGCCACGGCGTCGGCTTTGCGCTTAATGTTCATGAAGGACCGCAAGTGCTTTCTTATTACGCGCCTATACATGCCTATAGCAAACTACGCGCGGGAATGATTATTTCTAACGAGCCAGGCTTATACCATGAGGGACAATACGGTATTCGTATTGAAAATCTGGTTGCAAACAAACTTCACTCAGGGTTTGAGAAAACTTATGGCGATTTCTTAGAGTTTGAAACGCTGACCCTTTGCCCGATTCATTTAGATTGTATTGTCGTTGACATGCTAACGAATGAAGAGAAAGACTGGTTAAATGGTTACCATCAAACTGTTCAAGAAAGACTGGCTGAACATTTATCTGGCGATGTTCTAGATTGGCTGATTTATAACACACGTAAGATTTAAATATTTAATAGCATTAAACCAAATCAAAGCCTTGAAAGAGCCAAGGCTTTGATTTAAATCCTATAAGATATGTAAAGAATCAAAAACCATACTAAATACTTATTCTAATCCGTTTATTATTTTTTATTTAGTTACAGTTTCTGTCTAATAGAATTTTAGGAACTTTTTTCTTATAGAGTTCAAATTTTTTTGTAATTTGTCTATCTTTGTTTCCAACAAATGACTTATTTGCTATTAATTCCATAGCACCTTTATTTGATTTTTTACTATCATCAGCAATAAGGTCATCTAAGTCATTATTAGCTTCTATCAAACCATTCTTATATCTATATTTTAGGTAATTTGTATTAATCAAATTATCCTTCTTAAAATTGAACTTATATTTTTCTTGTCCCGATTCTCCATAAAGACTCAATATAAGAGAACAATAATTTTTCTCTTTTTTCAATTCGATCCCGCCACCTTCAGGACTAATTCCCTGATCAGTTAAATCTAGCTCATAGATTTTCTTTGGAGACATGTTAGTTTTAGCGGATAAGTTACATCCTGTTAAGAGAAAGAAAAAACTAATAATAAGTTTTATTATCGTGCCTTGTTTATTTAACATTATATACTACCTTTAATGGATCACCGCCTGCATCTTTAGTTAGTTGTCTAAGCTGCGACATAGTTTTTCCAGTTTTTAGTTGGAAGTGAGGATTATCAACTATTGATTTCCAATCTCCACCCCACTCTAATCCAATACTTTTCCCGACAGGGGCGACTTTTCTCAGTATTTGAATATTTTTAGCATCCGACTTTGCATCCATGTGAAGTTTACCATCTTCCCATAATGGAAAAACATCAACAGCCAAAGCAAAGTTATGGTTACTTTGACCACCTCGTGCTCTTGTTACAATACTTCCAGGTGTTGTACGTCCTTTGGCGTACAAAGCATCTTGCTGTGCATAGGTACGATAATCTTGAACAATAACAAGTTGTACCTGGTGCTTTGCATACACTTCATTGATGAACTTTCTGATTAAGTCCCTTACTTGTGGATGTAATCTAGCTATAGCTCTCTCATTCTTTGCAGAAACTTTTGAAGATGCAGAGGTTGACGATGATACCTTTGCAACTGGTGTCTTTTCCTTATTTTGTGAGGCATCCTGAACAACTTTAGGTGGTGTTACAGGCCGATTCTCGTCTTTTTTCTTCTCAGTATGTGGTTTAGGCACAGTAGACTTAATTTGACGATCATAGACTTTTATCGTTTGGTTTTGTGAGATTTTACCGTCACTTAATCCATTAAGTTTCTTAATTTCGTCAATGCTATTACCAGTAAGTTTAGCAATTAAAGGCAAAGTATCGGTTCGCTGAGCTACGATAATCTTAGTTTTCTCTGCCTGATATTGCTGTGGTACAGGGGGTTTTGGCTTGTTTTCAGGCGCAGGCGAAGAAGCCTCAGTTTTATTGGTAGGTATCTTTAAGACTTGCCCAGCATGAATATCTTGGTCATTTTTTAAGTTGTTGATTCTTATTAACTCATCCGTAGTTGTATTGTTGTCTTTCGCGATTCGAGATAAATAATCTCCTTCAGCAACAATATAAGTTGATCTAACATATCCTCCCTGTGCTACTTCTTTAGTAGTTAGCTTTAAACCTTTAAGCAAGACTTTAGGGCTAGGTATAGTAAAAATAGTCTTTTCGCCAATTAGTTGTATTTTAACTTTAGAGTTGTACTCTCCAGTGGCTATACTTCTAACTCGAACATCAATAACTGTTCCAACTGGACGTTTAATCCATACTGATTCGCCATTGGCAGTAGTAACAAACTCAGAAATTAATGAGGAACCAACCCAAAGTTGATGAGCTAACCCATTTATTGGTTGGCCCAGGGCATCTAAGAATTTTATATTGGCTAGACAATCCATGATTATATCTCACCCCCATATTCATGATTTTCGTGTGAACCACATTTACATTCATAATCATGTTCATCATCTTCATTGCCAGTTTCAACTGAAACAGTCCAACCCTCATCTATACCAATCAGCATATCGTAACTTTCACTAGTAGAAGTATTTATACGTTGAGTTCGACCATGTTCATCTAGCGTTCCTGAAATATAAGTATTGTTTTTATTATTAATTAATTTGTATTTCACATTTGAGAAATTAGATTCATAAAATAAATCATAAAAATCCCATTTATTTGTATAATTATTAATCTCATTAACGACAGGTAAATTAGGAAGTTCCGCTTTAACTCGCTGTCCATCATTAAAGATATGCTGACCAGCTTTAACTTCAAATTTACCCCCTGTTATCAAACTAATACCTTTATCATTAATTACAATACGTGTACCACCAGCCATACTTTTTTTATTCTCTAATATTAGAATATAAAGTTATACTAGCATAATCTGATTAAATCTAAAAATTAAACCCAATGACCATGATTGTTTCTGCTCACTTAGGTGATGTTATTATGATTGCAGCAGATAAGAGGGCAATGAATTATAATGTTGAGACTAATGAATTAAGCGTATCACATAATAATGAAAATAAAATACAGTTATGGTGCAGAGGTGCAATTGCGGGAACAGGTGATGTTGTATTTATAAACAGAATAATGAAGCGATTCGCTGATATTTCTATTGAAGAACAAAAGATTAAACAAATAGATATAATTGCTGAGGAAATAAATAGAAGATTATATGAAGGATTACCTATAGATTTTATTAATAATAATACAATTGTATTTTCTATTTTTAATGGTGTGAATTCCTTATTATATTCAATACCGATTAGCGCATTTCTTGAAAAACAACTGTCTAATACTTACCTTAATAAAGTTGAACCAGGAACAGTTGAAGTGTGCTGTCTACATACTCCTCCAGATTTATCGTATCTAAAAAACTTTCAAAGTAATTTACGGAGTCTTAATAGTTTCGATAGCATTGTTCAATTCCTTATGTGTTATGTTGAACAACTAAAACAAATCTTTGCGATGCAAGCTTCAATTGATCCCAGTGTTACTTCTGCATTTGATTTATATTTACAGTCTTGCCAGTCAGGTCAAAGGCTTGCTTTACATATTGAAAATCCGCTTTTAATTTCATCTATTATATTTAAATGACTAAACATCTAATTTAGAAGTACTTATTTTGATATGCTTCTATGTAAAAGATAAAGTCGAAGAATATAAAAATTCTGATATAGTAGCCATCTATTGATGGTGGCTTTATTTTATACATGAGTACTTTAGCAATCTTGGGTACTAAATTGAGAATAAAAACCACATCAAAATAGAATCCCCTTATTTATTAGCGAGTTGAATCTAAAATGCTTCTAATGATCGAAAAGAAATATTAAACAAATCTAATAAAATCTAGCAAAATTTATAAATCTACAAATTATTGAAAATTATTAAAAATACAAATCTACGCAAATCTAGACAAACTATGCAAAATCACTAATCTTGAGTATCATTTTGAGTATGGCCCTAAAATTCGAAAACGGATACTCAAGATTTCATGTTAAGCGACTCAAAAATCAGAAGTGCAAAACCAAAAGAAAAGCTTTATAGAATTGGTGATTCGGACGGGTTGTGTATTGAAATCAAACCTAATGGAAAGAAGTATTGGCGCTACCGTTTCCAGTGGCTTAAGAAAACTCAAATGATGAGTTTAGGTGAGTACCCTATTATTGGCTTAGCCGAAGCACGTACAAAACGAGATGAAGCTAAATCTTTAGTGGCAAGTGGTGTGAATCCTGTTGAAGATAAGGAAAAACAAAAAAAGGCTAAACATGATGAGTATGAAAATAGAGTGCTCTTCAAACATGTTGCAGCAGAATATAAAGCTGAAAAATTAAATAATCGTTCAGAGAGATACCAGGAAGCTTTTCAACGCGCACTAGATAAAGATATTTTAAAAGTTATTGGCGATAAGGACATAAAGGAAGTTACCTCAGCAGACGTTTTGACAATTATGAAAAAAACGATTGCACGAGTTAAGCGTCAAAAAAACCATGGTACCGGAGAAGTATCGGCAATCCAAAATCGTACTTTTATTGGTGGCGTTATGCGTTATGCAATCGCTACACTTAGAGCTGAGTATGACCCCACCTATGCAGTCAAAAATGTTGTTGAACGTCCTGAAATAGAACATGCAAGACCAATGGAAAAGCATGAGGCTGCACAACTTAGAAATAAATTAAGTAACTATGGCGGCTCTACTACTGTAAGAAATGCTGGACTTGTAATGCTCTACTCGATGCTTAGGACTATCGAGATTGTTATTCACCAATTAAAATGTCTATGCGATAAACCATTTAAAATGTCCTGTTTTTAACCACAAGAGTCAAGCACAGGATTTAACTTTCTTTGTTCAATAACAGCTTTCTGAGCTTTACGACTCGGCATACTTTTCTTGAGACGGGAACGTTTATTCTGTTTTTCCAACTCTTCATGCTGTTGCTGAATATGTGCCAGAACTGTACCTAACCGTTTATTCTCAACGATCTCATTCTGCTGTAGCCCAGCTAATTTATTGAAAATGCTGTAGTTGAGCTTTCGTCCCTCGTACATGAGGGCCACAGTGCCATCTGGGTACTCCAGAAATGAAATATATTGCCCAACAAGCTTATGATTCAGCTCTGTCGGTTCAAGCAGATAAATACATTTGTCATAGGTCAGGGTCAGATTCTTGGTGACCTTACGCGGTTCCTGCCAGGTAAAAATATCATCCAGTTCAAGATGAGATTCGGTTAATGGCCGATGTAAATTCTTTGAGTTTCGCGCACACTTGGCAAACTTCTGATTGAAATGCTCAATAAAGCAGGGCAGCCAGGCATTTGCCTCGGCAATTGAACAGATACCTTCTAGGCGCATTTCCTTGATCAGGCGATCCTGGAGTGTTCTATTGGCACGTTCCACACGGCCTTTGGCCTGGGGTGAGTTGGCGAAGATAATATCAATATTTAACTCATTCAGAATCCGCCCAAATTGCGTGATCTGGCTGTCCTGGCTCGATTTCTGGTTCACTCGGAAGACCGAATGTTTATCGCTATAAAAGGCCAGAGGCTTACCGTATTGTTCAATGTAGGCTCGGGTTGAAAGCATATAGTCGAAGGTCGTTTCCGCCTCACAGAAGCGCAGATGCAACAGCTTTCCAGTGGCATCATCGATATAAACCAGCAAGCAGCACTTAGCAGCGCGTCCTTCGAACCAGTCATGATATGAGCCATCAATCTGGATTAGCTCACCGAAGCAATCCCGGTTATAACGTGGCTGATATGGACGTTTAAGGCGCTTGGATCGTGGAATCCAGAGGTCATTTGCAGTCATCCAGCGCCGAAGCGTTTCTACCGGGATATTCAGGTCAAACATGCTGCTGAGCTTCTCATGGGCCAAGGTAGGTCCAAATCCCAGCAGATGTTCAGAAATAATGGAAAGACATTTTGATTTTAATAAATCATCATGGCGACGATGGCCAGGTTGACCACGACTGGCATGCGCCATACCTGAAACACCATCTTGATTGAGCTTCTGTAATAACCGGGTAATTTGACGGGTTGAAAGATTAAGGATTTCAGCAGCACGGACTTGTGTAATACGATGATCTCGAACGTCTTGCAGAACAGCAAGACGTTGAATTTCTTTGTCAGACATAGTGATCAGCATCTATATTTCATATCCAGTCCATGATGTTTAAGCCATCATAAACTAGACATTTTTATTGGTGAGAATATAGACACTTTAAATGGGTTCTAACAGAGATTCGTCGAATGAAATGGGATTATGTTGATTTCGAAGCTAGAACTATCACATTTCCCAAAGAGATGATGAAAAAGAAGCGCATACATATCGTCCCAATGTCTGATCAGGTCTTCAACATTCTTCAAGAGCAACGTAGTTTAGTTGGCAACAGAGAATATGTATTTCCTGCCATTTATCAAGATGGAATGCTTTCAGCTACCACAATGAATAAAATGCTTGATTATATTGGCTTATCTGATGTAACTGCACATGATTTTCGTGCTACAGCATCCACGCTTTTAAATGAAAAAGATTACGATGATAAGTGGATTGAAAAACAGTTAGCACATGCGGATGGGAACAAAACTCGTGCTACTTATAACCATGCAAAGTATTTGGAAAGCAGACGCAAGATGTTGCAAGACTGGGCTGATATTGTAGATAGCTGGAAAGACTAAAAGTTTTGCTTCTTATCAAAGGTCCATCTTTTGCCATTGTAAGTCACAGTGCCATCTAAATTAATGGTCAACTCTTTTAATGAGTAGTCATAGATTTTAACAACACTCCCATTCTTATCTAAATCAGCGGGTAGATTGCAAGTATTTTCCATTCTGCCCGCTTCCGAAACCATGATCATGACTTGCGACATCACAAAGCTCTCACACAAATCGAGACATTCACATTACTATTAATTGTGTGAGCTGTGCAACCTGAGAAAAGGAGGCACAGCAGTGTGATTGTGAAAGCTATCTTTGAACGTCTGTATTGAAAGAAAGTCATATAACAACCCGATTGGCAATCCAACCATAGAAAAACTGTTCCTGCTTTGGATTACGCTCACAGATTTCAATGTAGCGTTGTCCTTGCATAATATTGAGAACTCGCACCAGAACTTTCTCGCCTTCTTTCCCGCGTTTGGCCAGATAGGTTTTTAGAGCTCTAAGAGTTTCAGATCCATAAACACCATCAACCTCTAAATCTGCATATCCAGCTTTACCTTGGTTGTTTAGTAAGTTCAAAGCTCGTTGTAAAAGAGGTTTTGCAAAGCCGGTACCGCAATTCACACCAGTGTCTAGAAGCTCTTCGGCCACTGCTGAGCTGATTGTATTTACTTGGTCAAATCGCGGAGCTGTCCAATAGTTTTTGCGGTAAATTGCTTTGGCCACATCCAGAGGTAAATCTCGCATATTACCTTTGAATCCATTTGCTCGAGCAACTGCTTCAGTAATTCCATACTTAGTTGCACCACCACGGTCTGCTGGGTTATTTACGTACCCGCCTTCTCGTTTGATCAACTCATCAAGATATTGTTCGATGTTCATTTCACTTTCCTTTAAACGTAAAAAAGCCACCCGAAGGTGGCGCAGTTTTTTCAAGTTGGTTCATGCTTTTATAGAAGCAATAATTACATCCAACTTCCACATTAAGATTGGCACGGAAAGCAAAAGAATAAATGCAACTATTGTTTGCCATAAGCCATACTTTTCAATAGACACTTTTATAAGCTCCACTATTGGTTTAAAATGCTCCATATAGATTTACTTTCCTCTTACTTTCGTCGGTGGGTGGAATGAAAAACCCCGGTAGTTAGCGCTACTGGGGTTTTGTTTTGGGTATTAAAAAACCCACTCGATGAGTGGGTTTTGTTAAGTTGATTTTATTAGTGACGAATCAGACTACCTGAAATTTCAAGTACTCCCATCAATCGACTTGACTCCATCAGTGGGTGAAACCAACGGTCGCCATAATGTTGATTACCTGTTGTGTAGCTTATGGTTTTTAAATCATCACTAATGATTTCTCTATTAAGAGGTCCTCTTAAATCCATTGTTCGAGTGAGTTTTAGAACTGCAATATTGGTTTTAAACGCATATTCAGCTAAGTAGTGACCTTGTTCATTACTAAGCATGTGTATTGCACGATAGATTTTGCTTGTCACAAAGTTTTGGGAAATAATTGCATCTACCAGATCCTTAACCAAACCCAATGTTTCATTATCAAATAAAGAACCTTGAGCCTTCTTCTCTGCACTACTGTACATCGCAATCAGATGATGAACATATTCCACTGCAACAGGAATCATGTCATATGGGATTTCATCAATATGCTGAACATTGAAACGCTGATGAACTAATTTATAAGCATCGCTGTAATTCAAATGCTTAGTTTTAGCTACAAGAAGATTTACAGCATTGGTTAGGGGTTCACGTTCGGATTTGTGGGTTTTGGCAACTGGTGTGCCAACTTCTTTATCTAAAACATCAAGTACCCACTTGCGGAATTGCTTCGCTACAGCAGTACGAGCAAATATTGCTATTAGGTGGCAGCCACGTAGTGAGAAGATCCGCATACCCAAATTGGGTAGCCGAGGATTATCAATAATTTGTGTCATATTTTCCGTAAATTCATCAGAATTACGATTAAAAATTTTACTGACCGCGTTCTCTTGTTTATATCCTAATGCTTGTGCCAATTCACCTGAAGAAAGCCAAATCTGGCCATCTTGCCGTGGCACGGGATTGAATTTCACTTCATTAAAACTTAATGCTAAACTAGACATATCAATATCCTTTCCTATGGTTGTTGATAAAAGCCCCTTGCCGTCAGAAAGTTGGGGGCTTTTTACATCCCCAATGGGGACTTTTACAATGTAAGACTTTAAAAACTTCTTGTCAATCCCCATTGGGGATATTATTATAAATAAAATTTATTCGAGTATAGGACCATGGCTAGAAGCTCAGACGTTGAATACAAAATGCGTATGACGCAAGAACTAAAAGAAAAAATACTTGAATCAGCAAAGTTAAACAGTCGATCAATGAATGCCGACATTGTTGCCCGTCTTGAAAAAAGCTTTGAAAATCAAAATTATGAAAAAACTGTAGAACTGATCCCTACCGAAACTCTAATGATGGAGTTAGCTAGCCGTATGAAAGGTTACACCATTACTGTTTCAGAAAAATCAGACATTAAAAAAGCACCCTAGGGTGCTTAAGAACATAAAACTAAATTTCCTTAAAAATCATAAAACTACTTCTTTCTGGATTGTAATTAATCTCTAAAGAATAATCCGTACATTCATATTTAAAAACTTTAACCCCATTACTCTTTGATTCTATCCACCCTGTTTTTGGTAGTGAATACAACGCCACTAACCCATTTTTATAATTATTAGCACTAAAATTATCTAAGTGACCAAAACTAACGCTAAACGCATTAATTAACTTTGTATTCCCATCAAAAGAAATGAATCCCGCATTGGTAGCTGGTGTTCCACTAAAAGCATCCTCAAATTCATTAGAGTGAACATAGTTAATATTTGCCTTATTAGTCTCATGATCTATGCTCAAATTTTTAGGATGTTCTGCTTTCAGTGATAAAATGGATTTACCCAATGCTAAACCGCTTATATTAATTTTACTTTTTGCCACCTCGCAACTATTTGCATATGCGAATACAGGAAGGCAAATAAGACCCAATAAAATAATCTTTCTCATAAAAACCTACTTATAAACTTTTCTCAATTTCAATAATTAGAGCACCTTAAAGTGCTCTATTTATTTCGATTTGCTTGCTTGCACTGAATGTACCAATTGTTTGCAAATTCAGTTATTGCTTCCGCCTTATACTCTTCTGATCCAAACTTTGGTTCTTTATAGGCTTCCTCGACCATCATCTCCATTAACCTTTTGAAATCCCTGCTTGGTTTGATACTCTCTATCATCTCCATTTGTCTAACCACAGAAACCCCTTCCTGCCTAAAGAGCATGACATTTTCAGCAAGTTTATTCACATCTCTACAGTGTTTATCATTAGTATCGGCTGAGTGAGTTACAAATGATGCTGTGAGTAAAAATGCAATTGGTAGTAGCTTTTTCATCAGTTACTTCCTTACATACTCTGGAAATTCTTTTAATAAACTATTACAAATCTTATTCTTCCCGTCTTTCTTTACATTTCGGTCAAATTCTTTCATGCCAAATATAAGGACTTTTTTTCCATATTCTTCGCCAAGTTCATGCTGAAAACACTTGGCTGAATCTGAGATTAACTCATTGTTATATTCACTATATCCACATTCAAATTGTGCTCTAGTTAATAAACCATGGACCGAAACAATCTGCTCACAATAAGTTGGCTCATCTCCATTTTTGGGAGCTAAAGCATGTGAAAATGATGTGGAAAAAACAGCCACTAACATGCTCCCTAAAATTATCTTTTTCATGAATTTCACCAATTGTTATAAATATAATAACTTTAACAAACTGGTTACTAAATGTCACATAAAGGAAAACCACCCGAAGGTGGTCGTTTCATAATATTGGTCGTCAATAGGTTTTCGTAGTAGTCAGCGGCTTGCAGTGTCAACAGGTAATTTCTCTCTTATACGTGTACTTCTAAACAAGACCGCCCGAAGGCGGCATTAGCTGTTTTCAATGTCTTTTCTGGCTTTCTTAAACTCTTTAATCACTTCAACAATCGTTTTCCCTTCCTGTTTATCTATGAAATTAAAAATCCAACGGACTAAAGCCCAACCGGGTAAACCACAAACAAAGAAGAACCCACCTAGAGCAATCATCCCCCATACATCAGTAACCCATTCATGAAGTCCCCACTTCACAATAATGAATGAGCCGCCAGCCAAACTTGATACAACCGTACAGATCAAACCAACTGCCCACTCTTGTGGTGAGCGTGGCATTCGTGTCATCAATACAACTGCTGCAACTAAAGCAACCGCTAAAGTCACCATAATTGCTGCACCATAAAATTTTAAAATTGCTGTTAAACCGTTAGTGGAAACTGGTTCCATTAATATCTCCAGAAAATAAAAAAACCGCTAGGAAGCGGTAGTTTTTCGTTGTCCAATCCATCATTGGACCGACCATAAAAAAAGCACCCGGTTGGGTGCTATCTAAGAAATTTCTAAATTAAAAATTTACTGCTTCAATTTCTTCATATGTCAAAGCAGCTTCAATTTTCTGTCGTGCAATACGCCCACGTTCATGAGCGTTTGCAATATGCGCTTGCAATGCGGCATAGAGTTGCTGCAACTGTGATGCGCTTAAATCAATTGTTGTGTTATCAGCCAAAGTCCAAATTTGATCTACACCTGCAGCAGCCGCACCCATGATACGACCTTGTGACACTTGATCTGAGTCATAAATATTGCCCTCAAACTCAAAACCACCAAACTCAAGTTGATCTCGCATGACTTTAATCTCGGCCCATTTCTGGGTTTTAATTTCGTCGAGTGAGCGGGGGTCGACCCATTGCTTTATGTCATAGTTAAATATGTGGTACGGGGATGGCTGAGCAGGCATCTCTACCCACCCACCCTGATAAAACATATTTGAGCTTGGCGGGTCATCAACCGCAACCCCATCTTTCGGGGTGTTTAAAACAACTGTTTCTTCATTTGCATAAATCATCTGAAGAATTTCACCATTTTTTGAAATAATTGCTGTCATTTTTTCAGCTCCAGCGCAACAAAACGAATGTTATTCACACCGAATACACCTGACGGGTGATTCAATACAACTCTTATTGCTCTACTCCCTCTATTTGCAAATCCAAGCTTAAGAGTGTAAGTCGTAGTACCAATTGTGTTATCAGTGTCTATTATCGCAAGAGCGTTTAAAGCTCCTTCAAAATAGAATCCAGATTGACCAAGCACTTGTGTCGGCGGCACTTCCGCTCGCCCCACCAGAACAGACCCTTTGTATACAGAAAGCACTAATCTGAGCATCAATCTGTCATTTTCACTAAGATTGCCGTTGTCTTGAGCATAAGCAGTCAAATATGCAGATGCTGCTACATTACAAGAAGCATCAAATCTGCATTGCCCTCCTTGTCTATTTAGCGTTATCGTCGCAAGCGGGCTAAACTTTGCTTCCCACTCGGTCAATTGAGCAGTGAAATCAAAGTATTGCGGGAAAAATTCCCCAGTGGTCCGTACAATATTTGGGTTTGAGACTCCAATTGGCACTGTAACTGCTTCATTTTGAATTTTTAGCGTAGTCACCGCCAAATCATCAATCTTCCCACTAGTCACCGCCAAATTATCAATCTGCGCAGATTTCACAGCCAAGTCTTTAATATGGGACGTATCAATAGATGCATAATCCATAAATGCGGTTTTGAGATAAGCCCCTACCGGAAATACCGTGCCTGTGTTTGGGTCGGTGTAAGGCGTATTGCGGAAAATGAATGGGTAATAACCAGTGCTATCACCTGAACCAATCGCAAATGAATCAAAGTTCAGAATAAAATCAGATTCTTTGCCATCGTTAGCACCGCCCCATCCTGCAACTTTGCCGTTTACGTCAAGCTTGATGTACTTTTGCGCATACAAGCCGTTTACTGATTCGCTCACCTCCTGAATTGATGCGGTGTTTTGACCTACGGTTGTTTGCAAGGTTGTTGTTGCTTGCACGTTTGCAGAAACAGCATCAGCATTCGCTTTGATTTGTTGCTTGTATAAAGCATCGTTTTCTTTAATCGTTGCAACAACTTGATCTGTACGTTTAGATTGAGCCAAATCGCCTTCAATACGTGCAGATTGCTCCGACCATACGCCTGCATAACCTCCCTCATTACCTACCAATTCAGATTCTGAACCAATCAAAGGCGGGTTGAGTTGAGCGTAAACACCGTCAATACGAGTTGTTTGAGCAGTGATCTTATTATCAACGTCTCTCACATCAGATTTGACTTGCTCCAGTGCACCAGTGCTTGCCTTGCCCCCCAAATCGACTTTAATAGACTGGATCTGCTCTGCATTGGCAGCTGATTGAGAAGCTGCTGCACTCGATTGAGATAATGCGGTTGCTGCATTCGTTTTCGCTTCATTCGCATTAGCTGCTGCACCATTTGCCGTATTAACTGCATTACTTGCAGTTGAACTTGCTGCAGATGCTTCTGCATGTGCTTGTTGTGCAATCGATGCCGCTGAATCAGCTTGTGATGCGGCTATTTCGGCTTTGCTTATCGCACTTGCTGCATTCTGCTTTGCTTCACTTGCATCTGTTGCAGCTATATTCACACGACTGTCGAGTGCAGTTAAAGCCTGAGCATTACTTTCAGACTTAGACACGGCTGATTCAGCACTTTGTCGAACATTCGCAAGAGCCTGATCATTACTTGCACTGTAATCAGTTAGAGCTTTAGCAATAACTTTGTCGCCCTCAATACGCGCAATTTGCTCTGAATTTATGCTTGCAGCATTTTGATTTATAGAAACAATTACTTGATCTGTACGTTTTGCTTGTAATAAATCTCCTTCTTGTACAGCAGATAAAATTGACCAGACACCCGCATAACCAGCATCATTGCCAATCAAATCAGATTCAGAACCAATCAAAGCGGGCTTAGTAACAACTTCTACACCTGTTACACGTTCAGCTAGTGCTCTATCACCCTCAATCCGTGCTTTACTTTCATCAGTAACTAATGCACGGGTTTGAATATCATTTTCAACCGACTCAGCTCTCACTGTTTCAATTAATTCTGCATTTGCAGAGTCACCTTCAGCACGAGCTTTTGCCTCTTGCTGAATTGCTGCTGTATTATCACCAGCTTGTGCAACTACAGTATCAATTCTTCGACCTAATGCACTATCAGCGTCAGTTCTAGCTGTTTCCTCACGCTGAATTGCAGCTGCATTATCAGAAGAACTAGCACTAACCGCTTCAATTCTCTGAGAGAGATGTTCATCACCGCTAATACGCTCTTCTTTTTCAGAGGTAATTGCTGTATCACGCAATTTTGCTTCTTCAAGAATTGCAGCTTCACGTGCTTTTTGTTCTGAAAAATCAGCATTGATTCGGTTCTGAACTTCTTGTGCAATTAACTGATTTGCAGAATCAATATCTTTAATTCGTGCTTCACGCTCTAAATTAAGATTGTCATTTGCTTGATCTATCGCTTGTTGAACAGAGCTTTGACGGTCTTTAACTTCTTGCGAAATTTGGTCTTTGGTATTCTTGATGTCCTGCTTAATCTCAGGAATCTGAACATCAATAGTCTCAATTTGATCAATCTTAGTTTTTAAATCCTGACTAAGTTGAGTTTCACTGATTTGATCATTCAAGAGCTCCAGAACATCTGTAGCATCGGCAGAAGTTGTCGCATGAGTCCAGTCCGACCAAGGTCCAACATTTCCGATCCGGTCAATTAAACGAGCTTGATAAAATTGAGTTAGGTTTGGCTGCAAACCTTGAACTGTATGTGTAGTCGTCGGATAAGCGAATAAGCCCAATTGAGAAATATTGCTGGTACCATCTGGCGATAGACGAATTTCAGTATAAGCAGTATCAAGCGCACCTGAAGATGGAAAGCCCCAATCAAGTTTTATACCGAATAAAATTCCTGTAGCTTGAATAAAAGCGGGTTTCGGCGGCAAGCCTTGCTTTCCAGAGAGTTCAGTCAAAGTTGAATAAACAGGTAAAGAAGCGATCTCAAATGCTGAAATCGCAGTTACACGTGCTTGATACTGCCCTGCATAAATGCCTGGTACTTCGACTGAGTTGTTGCCAGTAATTGGTAGCTTAATCCAACTACCATCATCTTTACGCCACTCAACCTGATACTTTACTGCTCCTTTAGTCTGTGACCAGGACACAATCATTGTCGCCACATTGATACCCTGATCAATACGGCTTTCACTAGTAATTACGACATCAGTTACAGGATCCTGAATTGTTGGGTTCACAATCGAAATCGGAACATCATCAAAATAAGCACCCTTGTCAATCGCATCAAACTTAGCTGGGTTATATTGAAGTGCAGTCACTGAAAATTGATGACTTTCGTCTTGAGTAATCGAGATCACTCGAAACTTCATTGTTGCTAAATCTTGGGCATCTATAACCCATACATTTTGAGTGGCAATAGCATCAAATTCATGAGTAACAGTTACCACTCGACCCGAAATAGATTGAACAATACGAGTTTGAGCTTTACCATCCTCACCGTTAATAATGAGTCTGTCGCCAGCAATTGCCACAACATCATCACGGTCAAGAGTAATGCTTTTACGATCAGCAGAGATTTTAGAAACACGTCCACCGTTTGCTCGACCAGCGAACAGAGGATCCGCAATTTCAACCACTTTGCCAGGTAGAGGAATATGTCCATCAAGACCAACTTTAAAACTAACAGTTCGTGTTTCTAACTGTTCAGACTTTAATGCCCACCAGCCCGCTCGCTGCGCTTGTCCACGTGAAGTACATCCCCAAGCATCAATTTCTAAGATACGAACTTGGCCAGCTTCGGCAATCGCCTTTTCATCACGAACAAACTCATATTCCGTTTTGTAGTGATTAGCCGGGTTATCCCACGCTACTTTAACGACATTATGTCTATCTCGAG
The DNA here is from genome assembly GCF_000368065.1 of Acinetobacter seifertii. Taxonomy (GTDB): domain Bacteria; phylum Pseudomonadota; class Gammaproteobacteria; order Pseudomonadales; family Moraxellaceae; genus Acinetobacter; species Acinetobacter seifertii. The sequence goes on along the minus strand of NZ_KB851200.1, from coordinate 431,873 downwards.
CACGGGTTCCCGCGTACTCAAAATTACCTTCAATAACATTGGCACGCGTATATGTGAAATAAGTATCTTGGGGAATATCCGCATCACAAATAATGCTCATCCCATCCCAGAATGTTATCGCACGAAATACACCTGCTAGCTTTGTTAAAATCTCAAAAGCGCTTTCAGCACTCTGAAGATAAACATTACAAGTAAAGCGTGGTTCCTGACCACCCAAGCCATCTGGAACAAGCTCATCACAATATTGCGCTAAACGATATAAAGACCACTTATCAACCATTAGCGGGGTTAAGCGGTCGCCCAAAGCATAACGGTCAGTAGTGCATATATCGTAATAGATCCATGCCGGGTTATTAGAATATGCCTCTTTGAAAGTACCGTCCCATATACCCACATACTGGCGTGTACTAGGGTTATAGTTTGTAGGAACTTTTAGAATTCTTCCCTTTGTATCTGCTGCAATTTTGGCAACGTTTCCAAAAGTTTCAGCATCATATTGAAGGCCCAATAATGCTGTATTGGGGTAACTTAATTTCGCATCAATAACTTCGGTTACAGCGGAAATATACATCTTGTCGCTGATAAATTCAGAAGTAGAATTAGGAGTAAGACGGCGCACACGAACAAGCCATCCAGAATCAGCTCGAGGCAAATTAATGCGGTGTGCTCGTTCGTAATTAGCAGATGTTTTATCTGAAATTTTGGTTTTTAGTACTTCAGTCCAGATCCCCCCGTCAGTCTGTAAATCAATTGCATATTCAATTGTTACGCCTGATACATCACCATTTGTGGCATCTTGGCTTCGTAATGGCCCCCATTTCAAGCGTAAGCGAACCGCATCAAGATCAAGATTACTAAAAGCGCGGACCCATGGCGTTTCGGACTTCAACTCCACATCGATGGCGGTTTCACTTTCAACTGCTGGAAAGCCCTCAATGTATTCCTGATCATTAGTTCCTCTTCGAAAATCAACTTTTACATTTTCAAAGTTAAAACTTCCGTCTGCATTTTGAAGTGGAGTTTCTTCTAAATAAATTGACTGGAGGCCATTTGCTAGCCCCTCAATTTCTCCTTCAGCTAATCCATAAAGGACTTTAATATATGTTTTCGACTGTGCAGAATCTGGAGAAATTACGGGTTGCCGTTGTTTTTTACTTCCCTTTTTTGCGCCTACTACTGCATTCATAAGAAATCTCACGCAATAAAAAAGGCGCTAGAAAGCGCCTGTTAAATAATTAAAATTTACATCTGATCTTCTGGATATTGACCAGCACTCACAATAAATCCACCAATCTCACGTTGCCCATATAAAAGCGGCACAGGATTACCTTGAGCAACCGTTGTTACGGCTCCGCCAAAGCCTTTATTCGCTCTGTTTCCATCTTGGTTTTGATCTTGAGTAGTTTCGATTTTAGGCATTAACATCATGGCAACTCCCCCGAGCATCATCCCAATACCAGAGCCAATCAGAGCAGCTCCTAGTGGGGCTCCGCCGCCCAATGTACCTACCGTCACCAAAACGCCTACGACGATTAAAACAGCGCCTAATACTGTCTGCAGAATTCCACTATCTCCACCTGCACCAATTATCCGTGGAACAACATGAATAATTTCAGCTTCAGTATTCATATCAAGCTGTTCTTCACCAATGTTATCGCCAGTAATCAGCCGCTTGGTTTCGTGGTCATAAATCGCAGGTCGTTTCTTTCCCCGCTTATTACTTGAGTTCTTACTTTTTAAAAACACGGCAAAGCGTAGACCCTGTTCATGTGCATGTAACATAAAATGCTCAAAGCCAGCGATCTGGACGGATAATGCACGCATTGCTTCACGCGTATTTGCGACATCGAGCTTAAATTCACGACCAAATTTTTGCCCCAAGATGCCGTACAACCTAATTGTTTTTAACATCTTTATGCCTCAAGATTTTTACCGTTCTTGTTGACCATTGCTGTCCGTAGATTTCACGAATAGATTTACGGCCGTGAAGCTGATGCAAAATTAATGTATTGCCAATACAAGGTTCAGATTCTTCAGACTTTAAATTTGCATTATCTCCCAGCCAAATGATGCAATGATTTGGATGTTCAGTTCGAGGTACTCGGCAAATCAACATATCTCCATATTGCGGTGTATCAACTTCATAAAATCTGGCTTTCGGAAAGTTATCAATCAATATTGACGGATGATTTTTGTCTTCCCACCAACCATCTTTCCGTTCAAAGTCTGGCAATTTAATACCTAGCTCACGGTCATAAAAGTCACGAACCAATGCATAACAATCCTGATAATAATGAATATAATTACGCCCCACTAAGGGAGCGCGATACCCACAAGGCTCGTAGACTTGAAAATCAAGATCCGGATATGAACAAATGACCCACTGCTTTTGATGTAATTCCATTTGAGTCAGATCAAGTTCTGAAGCTCTTGTTGTTCCATCTGGATGAGAGTGTACATAAGCTAAGATTTCGCCTTGATCTTCAGCACTTGCCAAGTCTTCGGGATGAATTTCAAACTGATCAGATTGTTCAGCGATATTGCGACAAGGAATATATTGCTTTTCGACAATCACCCCACAGCATTCATGCGGGTAACATGCATCAGCATGGGCCATGATTGCTTTTTTAAGTTTTGCTGTAAGTTTCATAAAACCTCACAATAAGCTTGAAGCTGGGAACCCACCAAATGGCAATGGTTTATTTTCACCAAATCGCAAGCGGCAAGAACGTAAATGCCCACCGCATCGATCAAGTGCAGGATTATCTGTTAGCTCATCTTTATCGGTGAACATTGCTACACCTGTGTATCCACATTCTTCGCCACGATACTTCCCGACCATGCACCAGTGACATAGTGAGGTGATTTGTCGAACTGGGATTTTCAAACCTTCAAAATCTATAGGATTAGAAAGCTCAAAAGTCACCACCTGAGAGTTTTCAGAGGTTTTCTGTTCGATATACCAGATTTGTTCTTTAGCTTCATTTGAAGCAGTTGGATTACCTTCTGTAAAGTTCTCAGCGTCAATATATTTGGCAAGTGTTGTAATGACTTTAAGCTTAGCCCCAGCAAAGTCTTTAAACTGCAAACAGTAAGCAGAAACAGCATTCTGGATGCCGTTAATGTTGTTCGCCATGCTCAAAGTAGGCGCTGAAGCTTTACCATCTGAACGCATTTCAAGCCCAGACACTTCCATGGCCATCGGCTCAAAAACTTGACCTTGCCAGATAATATTTCGGTTCCATACTTTCTGATTACCTGTGTCAAAGACCTTACCTATGCTTCCAGAATCAGCACCGATTAATCCTTCAGATCCTATGGATGAGTAAATTTTCTCCCAATCATGAAAAGCGATATGCCCGTGGAAACGTAAAATGCCAGCACCTAAGTTGTTGGCATCTAGTTCATACAAATGGATCAATCCATCCACATATAGCTTCTGAAAATCACTATTCAGACTCATGGGTTACCTCGTCATAAATCTGATTTCCATCTTTATCAAAGACTGGCACATCATCAAAAATAGGATTACCCTCGCCGTCAACAGCTTGAACCCATTCAATAACTGGCTCCCCCTTCTCATTAATGACGGGTTGATTTGACAAAATAGGTGTACCGTATTGATCAGTTTGAATATGAGTGACAGGTTTCTGATAGTTCTTACCATCCACAATGACCGCTTTCCCTTCATCATCAAATAAGTCTTCATATTTAGTGATGTAAGTCAGCTGTGGCGCATACTTTACTTGCTGAATCATGCGTGGTTGTTTTTCAGTGCGTGGAATTTTCCTAACAATTGTCTTCTTAATGCTGTTTAAACGGATATCAATCCAGCGCGGCTCACCATTTGCATTGTTTGGAATATCAATTGGCGCATCAAGATTGGCAACAATGTCACCCTCTTCATTCATTCTTTTCTTATATGTTTTAATTTCAAGATCGCCATTTTCAAGCGTTTGATATTCTACCGCACAGATTTTATTGCCATGAGTGTCGGTAGGAATTTCAATCCACCAGCCTTCTTTAGCAAAGCCTGAACTGCCTTTAACCAAATAATGACCAATCCCTACTTTTTCAAAAGTAATGTTCTGCTCAGCAGCCTCATCATTAAGTTCAATTTTTTCTGCAAATAGTTTTACGATCGGTGAAGCAGCTTTAATAAAGCCGTTTGCATCAATAGTTGTATTCCCCGAGTGTCTAATTAAAACCGGAACCCTCCAAGCTGCACCTCCGACCTCATTACTTCTTAGATAAAACTTGTTTGTGTACGGTAGAACACCGATCTCAAAGCCGCGTGGTAAATTTGAAAATGATGAACGCAATACAAAGACATTCGTCTCGACTTGCTGCCACGTACTTGAACCTGCTGTACCAACATCATAATAATAGAAACCCGAACCCATCACATCTGTGTCGTTTGGCATTGGTATTTTCGTCATATAACCACCCAAACCAAACGCTCCAACTTCCATGACATTCCCAGCAGCAGTACCTACATAACGACTTGCTGCATGAGTGTTGTTCGTAAAGTTTTCATTAATTTTTGCGCCAGTAGAGCGAAATGTGTCGCCGCCTGCGCCAGTCGGTGCCGAACCAAGATTTACTGTTTGAATCGTCATTTACTTACTCGCATAAAAAAGCCCCTATTAAGGGGCTATGAAATAGTTAGTTGTTAAGGGTAAAAAACTTGGGTGAACGTTGTGGAAATTTGCCAAGTGTCACCGCCAATTTGGCGAGGTTGATATTCTGGGCTAGTTTTTACCCGAACTTCACCGTCTAAAGGAGAATCCCAAAGAAATGAGTCTGCTCCCTTGTGCTGATCGAAGAATGCTTTGATTTGCATAATTTCAGCTTTATAAGCCGTTCTTTGATATGTCCATTCACCAGATCGGTTATTGATACCTATGGCGATGTTTTGTTCATAACCGTCACCGAACTTAGAAGACAAAGTATTAAAACGTTGGGTATTACTATTTCCGTCTAAGTCACATTCAAATGTGAATTTAAGGTCGCTCATAAATTGATTCCATAAAAAACCGACCTCATTTTGGGTCGGCTTTTAAGCTTTAATTGCAGCAATGATTTCAGGTAATTTCCACAAGAATATTGGGATGGAGATCATGAGTGATGATTTAAATACATCCCATAAAGTGTATTTTTCGTTCATTGAAAAACCTCAATCAACTTTGCGGTAGCATTAAGTATGTTTGAAAACTGCCAGATTAAAATTCCTATCAAAATAGATCCTGTTACTTTCCAGAAACCATGTTCTTTCATAATTACCTCTACTTTTTGCAGAACTATTGCTATAATTTCATGCATAGATACTTTTTCCTATTTGCTTAGGCGAGTGCTGGAAAACAAAAAACCCTCGACTGCCATCGAGGGTTTTTTGTACGTAAAAATATAAAAGGTGCTAAAAAAGCCCCTATTATATTGTTCTGTTTTTCTCGCTCTTAAATTTCCCCCTTGGATATCCTGGGCGAATGGGCTAAAACACAAAATGAAAAACCCACTCATTCGAGTGGGTTACTTTGATAATAAACCGCCTTGTCGCTGCTCTTGACGGATTACTGTCCTTATAGCATTTCCAAGCATTTGACCGAGCTGCTTAGAATCATTTTGAGTATTGATTTTACTTGAACCATCAGAATTAACCGTGACATAAACATTGATCGGAATATCACCCGAACTGCTTTGAGTTTGATTTGAATTAATAGCATCAAACTGACGTGCCTCCCGTCGAGTTGCCATAACATCGGATGTATTGTTAGAAACAAAACCTCCGTTCGCATAACCACTTGGTTTGCTTTGACGCATGCTTTCAACAACACTTACACCACCCCAGCGTTTGATATCTTCTTGCGACCAAACAACCTCACCTTTATGTACTACTCCAGCTGGAGTATGTTTAAGCCCATTTCCTGTATAGCCACCATCCGCAAAACCTTGCGGCGTTGCAGCTTGGATTAATGTAATAAAACTACTTGATTTAGCAGTTGCTATTGCAGCCTCAGCCAATTTGTTCCAAACGGTACCTTGGGCATTTGCATATGCATCAGATGCAGCTTTCCAAACATTCATACCAGCTTGAGCCAAAGCAAAGGCCTTTTGAGTTGCAAATAAAGTTTTATAAGCCGTTGATGATTCTCCTAGAATTGCACCAAACATTCCTGTAAATGCACCAGTCACCGCTTGAGCTTGTGATAACTGTAGATTCAATGAATCGTTCTGATAAGTTGATTCAATCATCTTTAATCGCTCAAAGTGTTCTTTCATGATTTGTTCACGTTGTGCATTCAGAGCCACCATATCTGCATTTGGATCTTTAGCTTGAATATCGAGTGCAGCTACTTGAGTATTTGCTAAATTTAAAGATTGAGCCCTCCGATCAGTACGTGATTGGTTTAGCTGGTATTGTTGACTATTACCCGTCATATCAGCTTTAGTCTGATCCCAATTTTTACTAGATTGAAAAGCCTTATCTAGAATCTCTAGACGTTCTTGCGCCTTAGATAAAGACAGACGTTCCCGTCGCTCTTCCTCATCTTTAGTAGTTAATGCAATCTGTTCCCGTTCAATACGATACCTTTCCTTAATAGCATCAACTTCTGAATACAAGAACTGTCTGGCCTGAAATAAACGTTGCTCTCTAGCTAATTGAATTAGGCCCAATTCTTGCTGCAATTGTTTTGCAAGTAGATCAACTGCCTCCTTTCTTTGTTCTTTCGTGAATTCTAAATCATGAGCTGCTTCAAACTGACGCTTAGCGAAACTTTCTGTCAAAAGTTGCTCTTCTGTTTTCAAATAATCACGATATGAGTCTAGCTTCGTTTTAGTAGCTTGCTCAGCAATAGCAATATCATTTTCAGCACGCGACTGTAACTGAGCCTTGATTTGCTCTTTACGCTCTGGACTAAAATTGGCTTTATCAACTTCTTCAAGTTTTTTTGCTAAATCATTTCGAATTTTGGTTACTTGATTTGCTACATCATTTTCAAGCTGTAGACGCAACTTGGCTTGTTCTTCAGCTAGTTTAGTATCATCATCAAGACGCTTATCAAAGTCCTTTGCTGAGATGTCACCTGCCTTGTAGCCATTAAATCCAGCTGCATACGACTTTACATTTGAACGGTAGTTTTTAGTTTCATTAAATCCATCTGCCTTTCCGCTTTTTACATTACCTGGGCCTGCATTGTAAGCCATTACAGCTTTATCAACGTTTCCATTGAATGTTTTCAGCAAATCAGATACATACCGAATCATTCCATTGATACTAGATTCTTCACTTTTAACATCAACACCATATCGTTTTGCCGTCGCAGGCATAAATTGCGCCAAACCTTGCGCCCCGACAGAAGATGTCAATAATTTACCTTTTCGATACGTATCCCCTCTGCTTTCTTGCATAATCATGCCTTCAATCAGGCCTTGTGGGATTCCCGCAGCTGTAGCCTTTGCAGGAATATTATATTTGCTAGATAAAGTTCGGACTTTTTCATTCACTTGTAGAATTTTTTGTTGTTTCTCAAGTTCACTTGTATGTTTCCGTTCAGCAGCAGTTAGCGCATCCTTTTTATCTTTAAGTAGGTCTAAAGTTTTAACTGCTTGAGCAGCTAAATCCATTTCCTCTTTAGTGACAATTGCAGTTGTGCCAGGAGGCGCTACCGCTTGCTTAGCTTTTTGTAACTCAAGAATCTTTTGAACAGCTTCTTCGCTGTACCCTTGATTTAATAAAGCCAGCTCTTCATTCGATTTAAGTACTTCAGTACGAAGACTATCGAAATAACCTTTCTGCGCTTTGGCTGCTCTATCTGCTGCACTAGCATTACCATGCAATTCGTCTGTATTTCCTTTTACTTGTACAGCAGCATTTTGTGCCTTATTGCCTGCAAGACTTACTTCAACTCCGAATAATTTCAGTTTTTCTGCCGACAAACTCGCCTTAGATGAATTTTCATCATATTGTGCGGCTTGCGTTTTAAGATTCTCATAAAGGTCGGTAGGCAACTTAATTTTATTTAAACGCTCGATAGCTTCTGAATAACTAATTGTTCCTGTGCGAGCAGCTTGAGATATTTTTTCAACTTCCACATTTCCGCGAGCATAATTTTCAATATCAATTAGTGCTGCATTAACAGTATGAACCGTACCGGGTTTGTCGGAGACTTTTTTATTTAAGTTAGGCCACCTGACCTAACGGGTTAATCTTATCATAGTACATTGCTTCAAACTCAAAAGGCGATACATAACCCAGTGCACTGTGTACACGCTTTTTATTGAACCAATCTACCCAGTTTAGTGTCGCAAGTTGTACATCTGCTAAACCTTGCCAATCTGCTTTTAAATATTCAATCACCTCTGTTTTGTATAAGCCATTCACCGTTTCAGCCAAAGCATTATCGTATGAATCACCAGTTGTACCGACTGATGCTCGTAAATTTGCTGCTTCCAAACGATGGGTGTAACGAATAGAAAGGTATTGCACGCCTCTGTCGGAATGATGAATTACATTCTTTGGCATACCGCGAGCATGTAACGCTTGTTCCAGTGCATCAAGGACCATGTCTGTATTCATCCGTGTTGATACTTTCCAGCCAACAATTGCCCGTGAGAAAACATCAATCATAAAGGCGGTATACACCCAGCCTGAATGGGTTTGAATATATGTGAAGTCTGCGACCCACAGCTGATCTGGATGATCAGCACTAAAATTCCGTTTCACCAAGTCGGCTGCTCGTTTTTGATCATCTCTGCTACGTGTCGTTTGTTTGTTCTTACCACGCCAAACACCTTGTATTCCTAGCTGTTGCATCAATCGAGCAACTGTACAGCGCGCAACAATATAACCTTCCCGTTTCAGTTTTTGCCAGACTTTACGTACACCATACCGACCTGAACTTTCCTGCCAAATTCGTTTAATTTGTTCAGCATGATGCAGGTCATGTAGATCTCTTTTCGCTCGATGTTCTGGATTGTCCGCAAGATCTAAAGTTCGATAATAGGTTGAAGTTGCGATTGGTAGAATTCTACAAATCGCCTCAACACCGTATAGGTCTTTATGGTTATGAATGAAATCCACCATTATTTGTGTGGGCGGTCGAGCTCCGCCTGGGCGAAAAAAGCAGCTGCTTTACGTAGAATTTCATTGGCTCGCTGCAGTTCTTTATTTTCGCGTTCAAGTTGTTTAATGCGTTCTTGGTCTGAAAGCTGCTGTACTTTAATTGGATTCTGTTGATTCAAATGCTTCTGATGCCAGGAACGTAGTGTTTCAGGAGTACAGCCAATCTTGGGAGCAATTGCTGTGATTGCAGCCCAAGTAGAAGGATAATCTTTTTCGGATTCAATCAATAATTGAACCGCTCTATCTCTGATTTCAGGGGTGTATTTTACTTTTTTCATCGGGACATTCTCTCAAGAAAAGTGGTCTCCGACAAACCCGGTACGGTTCAGTAAAAGAGGATTTCTCCAATGCTTCATTTTGAGCCTTGAACGCAGTAGATAAGTCATTAACAGCTTTTGTTTTATCATTACCAGATAGTTTTTTTAGAGCCTCATCTGTTCTTTCAGCAACTCTTGCCTGTTCCTCAAGCTTTTGATTTGCTTTTGCGGCCTTGTCTTGGAAATACATATAACCCGCAGCTAAAGCTGTGATCCCAAGTGTAATTGCACCTATCGGTCCACCAACCAGACCCAAAGCTCTACTTCCCAAAGTAGCTACAGTTGTTAATCGAGATTGAGCTACCGAATAGGCTGTAGTTGCAATCGTTGCTTCTTTTGTAGCTATATTATGTGCAATTTCTGCCGCAGTTAATCTTTGTATAGCCAATGCACGTTGATTAGCAGTCAATGCACCGTTATATTCAGCTCGAGCTAAACCTAACTCAGTAATAGCTAGTGCTGCTGACTGTCTTGCTCGCATTGCTTCTATACCGAGTAACTGCACTTGAGACTCAGCCTCTGCAAAATTGGCTGCTCGTTGTTGAGCAGAAGCAACGATACTAGCTTGAATGGCAATTGTTTTAGTTAAAATAGCTTTAGTAATTAGACCAATACCTACAATTATTGCACCATCAATAATGACATTTAAATTATTGCCAAGTAACTGAATACCACCAGCTAATGTTTGTGCTGCTCCCGATCCTTTCCCTGCTTCGCCAACAAACTTTGTGACTTGATTATTAAGTAGAGTTAGAGACTGCCCGATAGTGATATCTGTTTTAGCGAATAAAGCATCAACATCATTCTGAACATTTTTAAGTGCTTTAACGATCTCTAGTGAAGTGATTTTCCCTTCAGCAGCAACAGAACGCAATTCGCCTACGGTGATTCCCATACCCTGAGCAATTGCTTTTGCTAATGCAGGGGTTTGCTCCATTACAGAGTTAAGTTCTTCACCACGCAAGGTTCCACTTGCTAATGCTTGTCCAAACTGAACTAAAGCAGCATCAGCTGCTGATGCACTCGCCCCACTGATAGCAACAGCTTTAGACACTGTTTCAGTTAAACGAGCAGTGTCATCCATTGTGAGATTAAGTGTTTTTGCATTATCACTAAAACGTTGATACACCTGCAATACAGAATCCCAAGCTGAATATGTCTTTTGAGCAATTCGGAAAGTGTCCTCAGTAGCCTTATTTAGCTCAACTTGGTTGTTAGTCACTAACTTAAGACGGTTCTGAAGGCCCGTATAAGTGTCCATATTATTAATGGCAGCACTTACAGTAACCAATCCAGCCATGTAGCCAGCAAGTTGGCGCGTTGCCACAGACAAACTATCCATTGATTTACTTGCAAAGTCGCCTTTGCGCTCAATGCTATCCAACTCATTGCCTAAATTACGCGCATTACGTTCAGCATTTTTTGAATCAATAACAATGACCAAACGGGATTCTTGTGCCATCTTTACTTTCCTCTAGGCAATAAAAAACCCACTCAAATGAGTGGGCTCTGTTTAAATTAAAAATAATTACTAAGCTGGGCAGTTAAACCAGTTCGGTCGTGCTAGAAATCTTTGTCCATTAGACATGGCTATCACCGAACAGTCTGCATCAATCAACGGCTCATTTTGTAGGTTCCTGAAATCCAACAATCGAGCGATATCTCGTGCTGCTTCATTCGCTTTCACTACTAAGTGTGAGTAATACGCGAACTTCTTCACATCAAGCATTTTTACAGCAAGCAGAACCGGAACGATTTCATCATTTTCTATGATGACTGCTTCAGTAAGTTTGCGAACCAGCTCATAGGCGTCTTTATCAAATAAAGGATCTTGAGGTTTCTTTTCCTCTGGCTTTGCCTTTAAATCCATAACTTCTAAATAATGCTTAGCATCCTCAAAGTGAATAGCTCGTAATTCTCGGTAACTTGCTGAGTATTTAAAGTGATTCTTTAAACGACTCCACATTTGCACAATTGAACCGTACCGGGTTTGTCGGAGACCACTTTTCTTGAGAGAATGTCCCGATGAAAAAAGTAAAATACACCCCTGAAATCAGAGATAGAGCGGTTCAATTATTGATTGAATCCGAAAAAGATTATCCTTCTACTTGGGCTGCAATCACAGCAATTGCTCCCAAGATTGGCTGTACTCCTGAAACACTACGTTCCTGGCATCAGAAGCATTTGAATCAACAGAATCCAATTAAAGTACAGCAGCTTTCAGACCAAGAACGCATTAAACAACTTGAACGCGAAAATAAAGAACTGCAGCGAGCCAATGAAATTCTACGTAAAGCAGCTGCTTTTTTCGCCCAGGCGGAGCTCGACCGCCCACACAAATAATGGTGGATTTCATTCATAACCATAAAGACCTATACGGTGTTGAGGCGATTTGTAGAATTCTACCAATCGCAACTTCAACCTATTATCGAACTTTAGATCTTGCGGACAATCCAGAACATCGAGCGAAAAGAGATCTACATGACCTGCATCATGCTGAACAAATTAAACGAATTTGGCAGGAAAGTTCAGGTCGGTATGGTGTACGTAAAGTCTGGCAAAAACTGAAACGGGAAGGTTATATTGTTGCGCGCTGTACAGTTGCTCGATTGATGCAACAGCTAGGAATACAAGGTGTTTGGCGTGGTAAGAACAAACAAACGACACGTAGCAGAGATGATCAAAAACGAGCAGCCGACTTGGTGAAACGGAATTTTAGTGCTGATCATCCAGATCAGCTGTGGGTCGCAGACTTCACATATATTCAAACCCATTCAGGCTGGGTGTATACCGCCTTTATGATTGATGTTTTCTCACGGGCAATTGTTGGCTGGAAAGTATCAACACGGATGAATACAGACATGGTCCTTGATGCACTGGAACAAGCGTTACATGCTCGCGGTATGCCAAAGAATGTAATTCATCATTCCGACAGAGGCGTGCAATACCTTTCTATTCGTTACACCCATCGTTTGGAAGCAGCAAATTTACGAGCATCAGTCGGTACAACTGGTGATTCATACGATAATGCTTTGGCTGAAACGGTGAATGGCTTATACAAAACAGAGGTGATTGAATATTTAAAAGCAGATTGGCAAGGTTTAGCAGATGTACAACTTGCGACACTAAACTGGGTAGATTGGTTCAATAAAAAGCGTGTACACAGTGCACTGGGTTATGTATCGCCTTTTGAGTTTGAAGCAATGTACTATGATAAGATTAACCCGTTAGGTCAGGTGGCCTAACTTAAATAAAAAAGTCTCCGACAAACCCGGTACGGTTCACAATCAAATTTTTATTACCTTTTGCTCTTGTATGAACAATGTTGTAAAGAATGCCAGCTTGTTCTGGTGAGATAGTTTGTTTGCCATTTAGCAACCACTCCATCACAAGTGAATCGTAAGCACGAATCACCATTAAATGGAATTTAGGACTAATCCACATTGCATAGGCATAGACTAGCTCCTTAACAACATAAGTACCCTGTTTGTCAGAACCACCTTTGATTACTTTTACAGCGATATGCAAATTCTCATATCGCTCAGAATCTGAACCATTTACATTTGATAGTTCAATTTCTGCGATTAAATCTTTAGTTTGTTGGTTGCGAAGAAAATATGCAGGGAAATGTTTTTTATCATCTCCACTAGCCTTATGTAGATCATTCAAACAATAACGTCCTTCATCATCTTGGCGAATCGTGAAGTCACCAATAACTAGAGGCTTATTGTTTGGGTTTAAAAAGTTTTGTGCTAAACTTGTCATAGGTTTAATTCCTTTGTGTGGGTTAAACAAAAAGCAGATTGATCTTGGCGGACGTCTGCTTTTTTCATGTCTTTAATATTCATGCTTTCGCACTCTCTTTGGTTTGTAAAAATTGTTTAATCGCTTGATTAACCACATAGGTCAAGGATCGGTCCTCTTTTTCAGCAATTTCCTTTAATTTCAAATGATCAGAATCATCAAAAAATCTAATTTTTAACTGCTGTTGATTTTGCTTTGCCATAATTATCTCCACAATAGCACCAAGGAGGTACATCCATAATATGTACCTCCTTGCGGCCATTGTCAAGTACCTCTATGGTACTTTATGATCAGTATTTCATTTTTGCGGTATATGGTTTATTTAAATGAGCGAGAATCAAAAAGACCCTCAATACAAACTAAGATGGTCTGAAGAGTTACGCGACAAAGTGGCTGAATCTGCTAAGGCATATAAGCGCTCTATGAATGCGGATATTATCGCTCGACTTGAAAGAAGCTTTATCTTAGAACCTGAATTATCTCCACTGAAAATGCCGCCTGAAGAGCTAGAAGCGCGGCTAACTAAAGTATTAGAAGAACAAGAACAAAATAGAAATAAAGGCGAAGAGCTCAATATAGAAATTTCATCTGAATCTGAAAAGGACAAAAAGATTCAGATCCTAGAAGAACAACTAGCTAATTCTATGAAGATGATGGAAATGATTACAGGTATGTTTGAATCAATGCTTAACGGTAACCAAGAAGAGTACATGGAGTCAGTTTTCAAGAAATATCCAAATGTGAAAAAGTTCTATAAAGAGAAAACTAATTACTTCCCAAAAGATGAAGAAAATGAAAATAGCTCTGAACCTAAAACGGAAGATAAAGAAAAAGGCTCATGGTAATTTTTGATAAATAAAAAGCACCCTAGGGTGCTTTTTTCTATCTTAATATTTCTTTTTCGCAGCATCCAATCCATCTAAGAATGAAACTACCATATCGGAAGGTACTTTGATAATCCGATCTTGTTGACCTTTAAGTTTTAGCTCAAAGCCATTTTTATTTTTTCTTAGAAATGGTTCTGACAATGATACCCCAACTATCTCACTTAATTTACAGTCCATGTACCTATTAGAGCAGTCTGCATCTCGATCAATTTTCACAACTTCATGAGTATTTCCATCGGTATCATAGGCAATTTGAATATTCCCCCATTTACCTATAAATGATGTATTCAAATACAATTGACTTGTTAAAAGTTTCTTTGTTGTTGGGTTATATGTCCCTCGCAGTAACATATTATCGAAATCTTTAGTTTTTATATTAACTATTTTTTCAAAACGATCAAAAATTACAGATGCAGACGTGTCTTTTTTCTTCAGAGCACTTCCAACTAATTCAATATAGCTCCCCTCATCAGCCTTACTACCATCGGCTTTTAAGAACATAAATTGTGTAGATTCTGGTCTTAAAGTTACACCTCCACTTAAATAATAAGTTTTACAGTCAGATGTTAATAATTTTGAGGCTAAAGCTCTATCGTGCACATACGATTTATTATTAATAACAAATTCTGAATATCTAGTTGGAAGTAATCTCTTTTCATTTGTGCTAGTGAGCACGCCTGTTTCTACTACTTTGAATTTATTATTTTTCAACGATTCATAATTCTTTTCATTGCGTTGAATTCCAGCAAAAATATCCTTATTCGGATCAACAAAAAAAGAGTTAAGCACATATTTTTTTGACATATCTGTTAAAGAAAATTCACTTCCTTGCAATTTCTCATAACCACATTCACTTGCGTGAACGCTTGTTAACCAAAAAAATCCTGCACTCATTAACCCTGCAGTTATAAATAGTTTCTTCATATCAACCACTACAATGTAATACTTAATAAAGTAAGAGCACTCATGGTATGAGTGCTCTTGTTAATTACCAATCGGCATTAATTTTTTGTTGAGTTTTAATCTTTTCAGCCATTTGATCGAATGATTTATTTAATTCATCCATAATTATTTTAGCTGATGGATAGTCTTCAGTAATAGGTCTATTAGTTTCATTATATCGAACTCCACTAATTACCTGCGCTGGTTTATAGTGAGTAAGATTATCGTAACTCACTTTCATTTTCCCATCTTTCGTATCTACGCGCACTGTGAAATCCACTCGATCACCAGCCGTAACAGTCATACAATCAGCAAACCCAGAACAACGGTATGGCATATTACCTTTGCCAATAATTGAACCCGTAGTCTTATCCTCATACTGAATTACTGCATTTGCCGAGCGAAAAGCTGTAGCAAACCATTGACGTGCGCCATCATAAATTTGCCCTTGCTTTAATCCATCTATTTGATAAACCTTTTCAAATTTTACAGGTTCTGATGGTTGCTGAGGTGTGGTAGCACACCCAACTAATCCCAAACTCAATAATCCAGCAGCCAATATTTTTTTCATGAATTTCACCATTTGTTATAAAGTGTACTAACTTTAACAAACTGGTTACTAAATGTCACATAAAGCAAGACCACCCGAAGGTGGTCTTTTAAATCAGGCTATGCATGTAAAAGTTTTTCAGCACCAGCGGCCAAAAATGCTGATCGAGTTTTAAATCTTTTATCTTTACCTACGTTATCATCAATCTTCCGAATTAAACGGCTAGGTAAAGTTACATTGATTTTTTCCGGCTTACCTAAATAACGACTGACATCAACCTCAGTAACTGCCCAGATCATACCTCTATAATCTTCTTGGTCAATAAACTTACTGACATCCGATGCTAATGGAATTTCTTCTCCATCTTCAGCAAGAATTTCTAAGTGGCCAGAAATTGCCTCTTTAACGTTCTCGATAGCTTCCTCTAATGTATCGCCTGCGCTAAAACATCCTGGAATATCTGGAACGGTGACACCAAAGGCTTCAGTGTCGATACCTCTCTCAATAGCAATTGGATACAACATTGCACTCACCTCTTGTACAAAATCGTACTGCGAAATAGGACTATATGTGTCTGATTGAAGCGGGTCACGTTAGACCCGCTTGCTTCAAAATGCTTTTAACAGTTCCGCTTGGTAAATCCTTTTTAGGATGCGGGATAGTAACTAATCCCTTTTTGTTTGGGTGCTTGAAGTGATGATGACTTCCTGTAACCCGAACCTCATACCAACCGTCTGCTTCAATCATTTTGATTAAATCCAGACTTTTCACACCGTCCCCTTATTAACTTGATGGTGCAATTATAACCCTAGAGTTATTTCTAGTAAATACCTCTAGGGTTATTTTTTAGAATTGTTCGATTTTTTATGTGACTCATCTAGAAAGAGATTATCAATTGCAAAAATACAATCATTAAAGATGTCTCTTTCTACTGGCAATTCATAGTGCTCACAGTATGCAGAGATGGCAGAAATATCCAAAGAAAGCGGAATACCCTGCTCATATCGTCTAGATCGCGAAATAACGTTATATGCTGAGAGAATAGCATTTGATGTATATGAATACTCGGGTTTCTCTATGACATTAGCATTTTGAAGATTTAAGGCTTTTGCGATCGCTGTCTGCTTCGCGTTGTAGTCGCTCGCTTCTTCTTCTGAGTTGAACTTGCACCAGTTGTAGAGCTGCAGGACTTTCCCACGACTTCATCCTTATATGAATCAGCTTCTTTCTGGATATCTTCAGCTTCTTGCTTTACGTATAGCCAAATTGAAATGCCAATATCGCCCATGTTAAGAAGCTTCGTCGCATTTTCTGGTGAATACTCAGGTTCAGTTTCAACCACTTCACCGCCGTCTTTCATTTCTTCAAAAACTACGCCTTTCCAGTCTTCAATTAGATGACATGCAGCAGCTTCGAGAAGTAATTCGTGGTAAAGCTTGTCATCTTTTCCAGCCTTACTGACATCAAAACCTTTTGAGTTAATCTGATTATTCGCACGCTCAAGTGCAACTTGATATGGTTTATATCCAGATCCACGAATTTTAAACTCAGCTAAAACATTTCCTTCTGAGTCGGTATATTCTCGCCATTTGCTGACTGTTTTGCTTGTTTGAATAGTTACTTTTAAAGACATATTGAACTCCCAAAAAAAGCAGCCAAGAAGGCTGCTATCAGTCAAATTAAATTAAGGATTTGGATTAGGTGCCGGTGCTGGAATACGGGTAATTGTCGGTTCTTCATCAGCAACTTTATATTCAAACGAGGAGTTTAAAATATCGCTGTTTCCACCACTTGGCAAAGTCGCAGTAATTTCTGCTTTAGGAATAAAAATTTCATATTTATTCCCATCTGTATCAGTGATTGGAACTTTTAATGAAATCGTTTTGTTAGTGAATTGCTTTTCATACATATCGGATGTATTGCGTGACCAAGCTGCGGTAAATGAGCCAGTACCTGCAGCAAGGGTCTCTAAAATAGCTCGGGCATTGATTCCTTCGCCTAAGCATTTCTGTAACTTCATTGTGTTATCCCATTTGAATGAGAATGCAGTCAAACAAGAGATGCCAGCTTGAGATACACCATCAATCAAAATTTCACCCACAGATACATTAGATAGCTTAGGGTTATTATCTGCTGGGGTTACTGCTCCAGCTGGAGGCGCTGAAAAGTTAGTTCGACCTAAAGCCATTAGGCCAAAAGCCATCGTAATAAATCCAGCTTCAGGAACTTCAATACTGAATGTATTTACATGACAACCTCGGAACACATGGAAATCATTAACATCTTCAAAGCCGCGAAGTACTGAAAAAGTTTGACGAAGCGAACCACCAAAATTAAGGACATTGGATGACCAGCTATTAAAGGCTGCCGCTGCCATTAAATCTTGCACAAGTTGGCTATATTTAGCCTCGCATTTTAATTCACCAGCATATTCAGCACCTGTAATCATTGATGAGCGAGCAATGCGCCCGCTAGTGATAGACTTTGACTCTTCTTTTGAAACTGTGGCGTCTAAGCCATTATCTGTAAATTCAAAAGTCGTCCGAGCAAACGGTGTCGGCGTTACACCCACCGTAGTTTCTCTTGCAATTTGTGTTATCTGACGTGCACCACTCGACATGGCTTTTACTCCTTATAGGCATAAAAAAACCACCTCGAAAGGTGGTTACAAAATTTGGAACATAAAAAAACCGCTCATAGGCGGTAATATCTTTAAAATTTAAAAATCAATCATCTAGATCGACACTTACTCCAGTTACTACATTATGCTTTGCACCGCCAAGACTACTAACATCGGCTAAACGTATATTCACATCAGAAACACATAGTTTATTGGCCAATTGCCATTTATTCAGCTCTTCAGCCATTACACCTGCCAAGTGTCGTTCCAGTTCTTGCCGTTTAATTTCGATTTCTTCTTGAGTAAGCATGCAGGACATATTAATTCACCCTATAACCAATAGTCACATTATACTGAACAAAGTCAGCATCTTGACCGACAAAAATTGATTGACCATTCAAACATTCTAAATGTTCGACTGAGAAATATTCAAAATGTGCCAGCAATGCATCACTAAGTTCTGTTATTTCCCTGTCTCCAGTATTAGGACGGGCAAAACATTGAATTAAGATATTCCCAGTACGGCGTGTACACGGCTTATTTCCTAGTCCAGCTATAAAACTTGGTCCTCCCGTAATGGTTAAACGACACCACACACCTTTTGTTGGTGCCGTAAAACCTGGTGCATTTGGATACTGGATTCTATCTTGAGAAATCCCTGTAAAACTCATCATTCGGTCCACGATAGCTTGTCTAGCTTGCTCTAAAGTCATTGCCATTTTAGCCACCGTACTTTTGAGAAATAAAGTTAAATGTGAGGCCATAAATACCTTGTGGCGCTTGATCAGACCAACCGTTTTCTAAGCGCTCAGCATATGGCTGGTTGTTTTGAATATAGATCAAACTACCCAACTTAAACTTAACAGCTTGAATCGCGGCATCTTGCACGGCATTTGTAGAGGGTTCTCGCACTCCGTAATCGCCAGATCCAACAGAAACAATATGCGATGCCCGATAAGCGCCTGTATCAACAGGACTAGAAACAACAAGTGATTGCACTGTATCCATGGTAATTTTTTTTACATGCTCATCTGCCTGTTTCTCAACTTCAAAACTAAAGCTGCTCGGCCTTGCTCCCTTCCACCCCATGTTTTTTAACCTCACTTGCTTCGAACATTTCAAAAAGGTCTTGAGCGATCGCTTGTATCGAATACGCTTCAAACTCAACACTCGGATCGCGCTCACCCATTCGCCGTTTCACAAACTGCCAGACATGAACAGCTTCATGTAAAAGCAATCCATAAACTTGTATTTGGTCCTTATCCGCTGTATCACCAATTTGGACAATTGCATAAGCGCCGTCTGAATAAGAACTAACCTGAGCATCTGCCCCCATATCTAAAAATTGATCAGCTTTGCCCATATCTTCAAATAACAAATCCATATGTATTTGATTTCTAGCAAGCGTGTACTACACATGTTGGAATGGTGAGATATACCACTCTGGTACATAATCTGTACTTATCATCTAAACTCCAAAATTGCGCCCATAAAAAAACCGGTGGTGTTTCAAAAAGTATGCTGAAACAAAGCAGGTTGAATTTTGATAAAATAGAGAAATGCGAATAACTCTAGAAATCAAATGTCCAACCTGCCTCAGTGACAGTATAAAGAAAAATGGCATCAAAGTAGATGGGAAACAAAACTATCAGTGCAAAGACTGTAAACGTCAGTTTATTGGTGACCATGCTCTGAGCTATCTAGGATGTAATTCAGGCATTACTCGAAAAATATTACAGTTGATGGTCAGAGGTAGTGGTATACGAGATATCGCTGAAGTTGAGCGAATCAGTATCGGTAAAGTTTTACGTACTTTAACCGAATCGACCTACCAAATTCAGCCTAAACAAAGTCATTATGAGTCTCTTGAAGTTGATGAGTTTTGGACTTTTGTGGGAAATAAAAATAATAAACAATGGCTTATTTACGCCTACCATCGAGAAACAGGTGAGATTGTTGCTTATGTTTGGGGTAAAAGAGACTTAGCTACAGTTCAACGATTGAAAACAAAGCTTAAACAATTAGGTATTCACTACACCCGAATTGCAAGTGATCATTGGGACAGTTTCATAACTGCTTTTAAAAACTGCAAGCAAAGTATTGGTAAATTTTTTACTGTAGGTATTGAAGGTAATAATTGCAAAATAAGGCATCGAATTAGGCGTGGTTTTAGAAGGAGTTGTAATTTTTCAAAAAAGATTGAAAACCATTTTAAAGCTTTCGACTTAACCTTTTTTTACATCAATAATGGCTTCATTTAATGTCAGCATACTTTTTGAAACACCACCAAAAAACCGCCTGATTGGCGGTATTTTTTAATTTGGTTTTACTTCAGCTAATAACTTTCCAAGCTTATCTTTTACATCCTCTATATCTGGTACATTTCCAGACCGAAGATCATTTCCAAAATCATTAACTGCCCTTAGAAGAGCATATAAAATAAAACGGCTTGTATTAACGACAAAAAAACTTGGATCATTAAATTCTGGATTTATATCATCTTGATGTTTCAAATTATCTAAAAAAAATAATTGTCTAGAAACTTTCTGATTGACGATGTCACGCGAAATAGATGAATGATTATGAAGCATTCCATTTCTTGATGCCCATATCTCTTCAGGCGTTATTTGGGGGTAATACTTGATAAAATACTTTTTCACCCAAGATTTAAAATAAACATTAACTTGACTTTCGGAACCACTAATTAGCCAAGCGAGCTGATCAATTAAAATATAAGTACAATATTTTGCTTGAGCGTCAAATTGATTGTCATATAAAAGCTTTATCCCATTTAAAGATTGCTGAATATGTCGATCAAAATTACTTAAATCAATAGTTTGTGTCATGTTTAATATTAACTTTTATAAAAAATCAAAATATTAATATAACAAAGAAGCTTCATAAACACTTAAACCTTCCTCAACTGACATTTCCAAATAGTAGAGGCTGGATCCTGCTGGATATAAATTACCCGGAATGAACCTAACGCTGTTAGCCATTCATCATCAATTTTCGGTACCATGGTTACTTCATTTTGAAGCACTGTAGCTTTCTTATCGGTGGCCAGTACTCCAAGCGTTTGTATTTCATATTGACTGTATGAGCCAAACAGAACGCCACGCCCTTCATAATGCTCAATGATGTTTTCCGAAGTATTTGTCTTAGGGTTCCAGTTGGTACTAGTAACGCGGTCACAAGTAAAAGAATGAACGGCGTCCGCTAAATCATCATTAAATGCTTCGGTAATATCTGCCTGAATTTCGTCACGTAAGCCCATTAGATTTTCCTAACAAAAAATACAGCTTTTCGTTTGCTGTAAGGCTTAATCAAATCAAGAATGAATTGCTCAATCGCACTAAGCTTTACTGATCCGTCCTGATATTCCTTTTCAGTTTCAACCGTATCAGCTTTGACTTTCTTACGTTTTAGTGCCTGTTCCTGCCCTTGATATAGATCACCTTTCATAATGCCCTTGATTATTTGATATGAGGCAGTTTTTAGAGGTTCAGGAACTTGGGTAACGTCTTCATAAGGCTTTACGTTACGTGCTAACAGATATGCCTCGGCCATTTGGAGGAATTGAGCCTTATCACTGGCAGATAAAGCATCAAAGCCTTCAACATGTTCTATCGCTTCTTGTTCAGTGATAAAGCTCATGGTTTATTCCTTTGGAATTAATGCTAAAAGTTCTTCTTTTTTAGCACCTGATTCAAATGCAATACCTTTTTCAGTTAACACAGCTCGAAGTTCATCAACTTTAAGCCCTGCATAGTTAATTGGTTGTGGTTGAGTATCACTTGGTTTTTGGCCGTCTTCAGGTGTTTGACCACCTTCACCTGCTTCCAGTTCAGAAATACGTGCTTTCATTGCCTCAGGATCATTTTGGAAGGCAATGAATTCACCTTTCAAAGTTGCCAGTTGTTTTTCGAGTTCAGCAATTTTTGTTTCTGTCATTTGTTGTCTTTCCCGTGCACGGTTAAATGATGAAAGTCCCATATGTGGATCTCCAAATAGTTAAGGCGGTATTACCCGCCTTTTTGTTATTTGATCTTGTGCTTGAATGCCACAATGCGGATCTGTTTTGGATCGTAAACACGTTCCCAGTTTGCAGCTGTTGCTAGACCAGCGTTATTAGGAGCAATACCTGTATCGCCTGCCCACTTAATGCCGCGAGGGTGCAAGACAAAGTGACGGCGGTTAATAAGAATGTCAGTACCCGCTAAACTGTCACGGTCTGTTTCTACACCAACTGGTGCGCCAATATCTTGGAAACCAATCGCACCTTGGCCAAACAAGAATGAGGTAAATACATCACCATCAACTGGCATGCCATCATCAACGATCACACGACGGTCCATAAAGGTTTTGTATAGAACCACACCATCAGCATCTCGAACAGTTTCGATTAAGCCTTGCTTAGCTAAAGCCGCCATGGTTGCCGAGTGCATTGCAATAGCCGTTAATTTATCTACGGCATCACCCAACTTATAAGAAGCATCAACAAAAGATACACCATCAATTACAGCGGCAGCTCCAGTTCCAGCAGAAATATCGTGAGTATTTCCTGTCATGCTGGCCGCCCCGAATACACCTTTAAGGGTGTTTACGGTAAAACCTTGAAACTCACGCGACCAGTAATCTGCCACCAGATCACCAACCGCACCAAGTGGATCGTCACCAGATAATGCTTTAGCCAAATCATTAGCGCCCCATGCTTTACCACGTGCATGAAGAATCGCAATGTCCTTGCCTGAAGTGATGTTATTTACAGATAAATGTTTTGAATCTGAAAGTACTTCTGACTCACCGCTTAAATCATTCCAGAATGGGATATTTACAGTTGTACCACCCTCTGTTCCGAAAGCTACATCTACATCTAAATCCCCAACAATGCCAGACTGCCATAATGCAGACTTTTCAGCAGTTTTATTTAATACGTACGGAGTGAATAACTCGGGTACGATTACATCAGCAATTTTTGTGTCGCCCATTAGGCTTTACTCCTTAAAGTTTAATACCGTGTTTTGCCGCTAGCTCTTTAGCTAGTTGCGGATTTTCATTTCGTAATTGCGCTAATTTGGTCATATTTACCGAGCCATCGGCTTT
The DNA here is from genome assembly GCF_000368065.1 of Acinetobacter seifertii. Classification (GTDB taxonomy): domain Bacteria; phylum Pseudomonadota; class Gammaproteobacteria; order Pseudomonadales; family Moraxellaceae; genus Acinetobacter; species Acinetobacter seifertii. The sequence continues at coordinate 408,523 of NZ_KB851200.1, read as the reverse complement.
GAGAATGTCTGGCTGACCTTTTGAATTGTTGCTACCAGGTGCGCCCATGCCATTAGGCTTAGGCCAGTAATACGGTTTTTGCTCGCGTAGAGATTCAACCCATTCTTTTGGAGTCATCGGTGTCTGACCATCTTTACCAATGACCACATCCCCGTTTTCATCAACTGCCACAGCTTTGCCGTTTTCATCTAATGCAAACTTTGTCTGAGCTAAAAAGGCGATATCAGGGGTCGCTTCTGGCAGTGCTTCAAGTTCAATAGCAGCCTGAACAATTTGGCTTTGCACTACTGATTTCTTGAATTTCTCGGCATAAGCTTCAGCTTTATCTGCCCGTTCTTTCTCTGCCTTAAGAACCTTGTCATGCTCTTCACGCATCTTCTCAGTGCGTTTCTGAATAACTTCTTCAATCTTGCCTTCTGCAATAAGTTTGGATTCTTCATCCTGATTTGATTTATCAAGCAGGACCTTGATTGCATCCAGATCTAAACCCTCAACCTTTGATTTCAATGAACCTAGTTCATCTTTCAACTCTTTTTTATCTTTGATAAGTTCAGCGTTCTTATCTTTAAGACCTTTAACAGCTTCATCAACGGCGGCTTGAATAGCTGCTTTAATTTCAGGATTTTCCAAATCAACTTTGATTTCGTCTGGCATTTAAAAATCTCCTTGAGATACCGCTTAGCGGGTTTAATTGTTGAACCCTCTGCTTAGCTTCAGGCATTAAAAAAGCGCCCATTAGGACGCTGTATTTCGATTAAAATCTTAGAAATTTGTTGCAAATAAACGGTAGCCTTCTAGCTCCCAAAGTTTATTTTCAGCTGACTTTTCTGCATTTCCACGAGCCATACGCTCACCAATTTCAGCATCAAAGTTTTCAGCATTCACACATGCACTAAAACCCGTTGCTAGGAAAAACTTTCCATCTAAAAATGCATGGACAAAAGTAGATGTCGTGCCACCGGGGCGTTGCTCAACCGTATATGTAACACGCTCCATCAATGAATCAATTTGCGCTTTAGTTACTCGGGGTGCCACAGACTTTTCAGCTAACTCTTGCTCTGTTACTTCTTTGATCATTTTCTTCTCACAAAAAAAGCACCCGAAGGCGCTAAGGTTAAAAATTAAGTTCTAATTGATGAGTGCAATTGCTTTTAATCTTTCAAAAGTAAAACCGTAAATTGCCATGGCTCTTGAAATATTAATTTGAAGAAATGGCACCAGAATTAATTTTGTGCTCAGAATATATTGAGCATCTGACATAGTGATTTGCTTTTCAGACATTTGTAATACCTTTCGCTACATTTCCTTTGTTTGATTTGGCCTTGGTGCATCACTCACTAAGCGAACACCATGAGCACCATATGCTTCAAAAGTTACAGTAATTGTTGCGGGTCCATTTAAGGCATCAGAATTCATCTGTACTGCTCTTTGTCCAGCTAGAGGTTGTCCAGTTTCTTCATCACAAATAACCAGATAACCTTTCAAAGTAGGGTGACGCTTTAGCACTAAATGTCTTGACTCACTCATAAGCCCAACTCCTTAAAGGTTTGCTCATCCAACTTTCGAAGTTGGTCCAATGTATATAACCGCCCCTCTGGATCGAAGAACTTATCAAAATCAAACTTCCCCTCTTTGAAAAGTTTGTAACGCTTTGGCCCTAACCATTCTTTCTGGAAAAAGTCATCAGTCTTGCTAAAAAACTCTTTGAAAGACGTGTTTGCATCCAGTTGGCCGATTAATTGGCTCCGCTCTTCTTTTGGAATGTCTTTAACTCGCCGCTCATCCATCACAAATGGGCGTACACCGACAAGCTGCCCGTCTTTTTCGACCGGTATCAAGATACTTCGACAATTAGGATGCAACGGCGGTACCCGCTTTGCTGGGTCATTCACTTCCCAAACAGATCCGTCCAAAGAAGCACATAATTTTGTTGTTCTACCATCCAAAACACTTACAAAACGGACATACTCAAAACCGATTTTATTGAAAGTGTCTAAATATGCTTGATTGGCTACATGGCTTCGTACTGTTCTTACAGTACGATCTATATCAGCTTTGGAACTAGTTAATAAGCCATCTTCATAATTAAGGCGTTTGGTACCACGAATCCGCTGGACGATTTCCTGATTAGTTTTGCCTGAGCTAATCCCGTCACGGATAGCATATTCGACCTTTTGACGTGCGCTTTCAGCAATCTTACTTAGAAGATCATCTACAAGAGCACCACCAACTAAAGGGACCTTCTTTGCAGCAGTAAACAGCTTTTCACCGTTAGGTTTCTTAATCTTGCCGCCGTATAACTTAGCTGTGTAATTAGCTTCATATACAGCCATTGCAGTTGCTGAAACAGCAAATACCTCAGGCAATGAAGAATTTAAACTGGTATGCCAACCAGATATTAAGTCTCGTAACTCCTTGAGGTTAGAAGTAGTATAAAGACCTGCTGCAAGAGCTGCTTTTTCAGAATCATTTAACTCATCAAGCAAATCCCGAAGCTTTGCCAGCATTAAAGCTGACTCATCATTAAAGATTGTTAGTAATTCATTAACTGATTGAGATGAAGTCCGGTACAAATATGCTTGGTGTTGAGTTAGTACCTCGAGTAGTGATTTATCTTCTTTTGAGGCCATTTATTACTCCTACAACGGCATACTATCCCGCTCACTTTCAACACGCTTCAACTCTTCCTTAAAATCATGAGCTGGCAACTTACCCGTAGCGATATATTCCCAATAGGTTTGGAACGAATTCTTTCCAGCTATTGCACCTTCATATAGTTGCTTAGCAAGATTGATGTCGTATTGCTGAACTATAAATTCAGGCTCAACCGTAAAAGAGTATTTAGATGGATCTAGCTTTAACCATTGGGCAGCATATTTGATTGCCTGCTCAATAGCAGCAGCTGCACAAGTCACAATACTATGGAGGCTTGCTTGCTGGTCATCCTGACGGGCACGGCGCGCTTCGCCTGACTCTTGTGAGTTGGTATCAATTACCTTTGCTCCAGCTTCAAGAGCTGCATTCTTTTGAGCATCCATTTCATGCTTTGTGAGTTCAATACCATTGCCTGAAATTTCTAAATAACCACATTGTGAATCTTTGGGTAGGCTCCAGACAGCCATTACACCAGTTACGCTAAGATCGGGATCTTCATCATCAATGCCATTAATCCATGGCTGAGGGTGCGCTGTATGGTGAAGTGACTGAAAATAATCAGCACTGAGCTGGTAATACTTCAAAGCAGCTTTAGCCATTGTCAAAAGTGGGACTGTACCGACATCTGGTGAATTATCAGTGGTGCCGCAAAAAACAAATGGTGTAAAAGAAAGCAGATTACCGCCTAGACCAGGTGTTTTATCTTCTTCCTTAGAACCATCAAATAAACGTACTGATAAAGCGCCATCTGTCATAGATAAAACACGATGAACCGTCTTTGTATTGTGGCCAAACTCATCCTCACTATTATCAAATTGCTCCTCAAGTACTAATAGCTTTAGATCTTTGCGGCCACCAATGCTGTTTTCCTTCCAGTTTATGATGGATAGGGCATCGTAAAGCGCGAAATAAGGCACGCCATTAGCATCGACATCAACCAGCAACCCACAGCGACCATATTCCAGTAACTCTAAGCAAATTCTGATAAAGAGTTGTTTAAGGCCAAATCCATCATTTGTTGCATTCGTGATAAGCCCTTGCAGCAAAGTGCTTTCAATCACGATATTTGGATCTAACTTTGAAACCAAACCAATCATCGTGCGAAGAGAATCTTGAACCCAAAGTGGATACTGAGCACGGCTTAAATAAGCTTTGTAAATCTCTCCAGCTGTATCACCCTGCTTTTCAGCCTCAATCATGCCAGCCGATTTAGCCAAGTACTTTGTTTGTGCCTGTTTGATCTGCTCTTCACCGGCAACGGCGTCACGCATAATCAACCAGCTTTTTTGTGCAGCAATATACTGCGGATGTTTATCAGTAACTGCCATAAAAACACCAATAAAAAAGCACCTATAAAGGTGCGTTGTTTAAGACATCCCGCGAATCCTACGAACTCCAACAGATTTCTTGTCGATCGGGAATAAATAAGCGATTGGATATGTACCTGCATCATTCATATGGTCAAAACCGGCACTCTTATCCGGCTGTCCATAATCATCATAGATTTGTCGTTCTAGGCATTTTGCAAAGTGAGGACATTTATCTACATTTACAAATAATCTGCGCTCAGACAAAGTATTGCAGAGCATACCGTTCATTGAGTTAATACGATCTTTAACTGCTGGGTTTCTACTGTTCACATGTACTTTAAAACTAGCCTTTCTTAGTAAAGCTAGATCCGTTTCACTAGCATTACTCGACTTTCGATTATCACCTGAAGCATCGGGATAAACTGCAATTTCATGTTTTGGATATCGTTCCTGTATCGCTTCAATCATTGCTGGGGTATCAAAGAGATTTACAAACTCATCGACAGCATGCATCTGCTCACCACGGCGAACATACACAACAGCAGCCATTTTGGTTACGTTAAAATCCATCCCGATATGAAGCACCTCATTTACTTGAACTGTTTCAGTAGATGCACTTAATAAGCGATTAAAGCAATAGAAAATGACACCTTGGTAACTTTCAAAACTTGCCTCATATTCCTGGCTAAATGTCTTCGGATCCATCTTGCGTTTAGCAACAATGATCTCAGATTCAGGAATATTCCCACCCTGAAGCGATGTATAAGAAAAGCTTTTACAATCCGGTTCATGCCCTGGCTGACCGTCCATGAAAGTGTCATAACAGTGGTTGAAGCCTTTAGGTGTTCCGATCCTTAAAACATGACCACCAACCCTCTGTTCGCCGTTGACAACATATTTACATGTTGAAAGCATCGGGCGAAGTACTTCTTCCCATGCCGCCCATTTACAATCGGCCCATTCATCAATAATTAAGAAAAATAAACCAGATCCACGAAGATCATCATAATTGTCTAGACCTACGACACGAATTACATGGCCACTTCTTAAAGTGATTGAACATTCAGTTTCATTTGGTTTACCAGCTCGCCATGAGGCTGGAATAGCCTGCTTTAATCGCTTCCAGAAAACCCGCTTTGCTTGCTTAAATGTTGGAGCTGCATACCAAATTTCATCCTCGACAGAAACATTCCATTTAGCTGCTAATCTTGCGGCTCTGCGCATTTCAGCCTTAGCCAAGAATGTTTTACCAAAACGTCGACCACAAACAGCATCACGAAAACGGGCTTCTTTTTGCCAGCCCCACAAATAAATATTTGCCTGCTTTGGTGTTAATTGAACCGAACCTTCTGGAGGATTAAAGAATTGGCTCATTTGGTATCTCCTCATCAGGATTCAGCACAAGCTTGTAATCCTCTTCAGGTGGACGATACTCAGGTGGATTTACCTCACGTTGTAACTTCTGAAGTTCAAGCTTTTTAATCTCAAGCTCTACTTCAGCTTTGGTTTTGTTCGCTTCAGGATTACCACCTTTATTATTTTGTTCCCCCTTCTTGTCATAAAAGCCTTTCATGATCTTTTGTATTTGGTCCACGATCTTAATTGTCATGGTCACATTGTTTTTTTTAGTCCAAAGCAAATCACTTAAAATCTTCAACTGAACAATGTCATTTGCACCACTAATTTTATTTAGTGGTTGACTCAAATACTCTTCCCGTGTTTTTTCGAAAATTTCTTTAAGTTCCTTGCTTAAGTCTCTTCCAGCAAACTTTGTAGGGTCATATGACTCTACCTGCTGTCTAGAAACATCAATGTCAAATTCTTCCTTGACGAGACCAACTGTTTCTTGAGGGGTATTAAACACAGCAAGCGATTGTACAATAAAGAGTTTTTGCTTTTTGTTTAATGTCGCCATTTCTCTCTATCCGTCAAGGTACATCAAGGAAACAAGGCAAAAAAAAAGAGCCCTTAGGCTCAACTTATTAAACATGTTCCACAGCACTTTGAAATATTTACCTCTGATACAAACGGCGCTTGCTTCGCCACTTCAAGTAGCCGCTTAACGCTTTCGTCCGCTCCCCATCGTTTTACAACGCCTACAAATTCTTCAACATCATGACCTGCCAAGTAGTGCTTTGGTAAACCTGTCATATCACTGTAAAAAGCTTCGCCATCTTCATCACGCTCCACGCCAATGTGATAAAGTTCATGTTCGATTAAAGCGCAAAAGTCTCGGTCTGTAGCTTGGTCGCAATAACTAGCATCAATTGTTATGAGGTAAACCGGCACATAGCCGAACCAATCACGCATTTGCTGCTCTTGCCGTGCTTTCTTCCAACCACCTTGATTGAACATTACTTTTTCACATTGACCTAAAACCATACGCTTTTTAGCCATACAAGCAGATGAAGCCCATGCACAGGCTAGGAATTCTTCATTATCATGAAGCAGCTCAGCAATATGGTCATGATCAGGGTTATGTAGAGGTCCACCAATAGTTAAAAAGTTTGTGATCACCCAATTCATTAGGTCAGGTGCTGGGGCCAATATAATAGCCTCATCCTCCTCGGCTTTATCAATCAAGTCCTGTGGAGGAAATGGTCTGATCTGATCCATCTTCAATTCTCGCTAATTCACTTTTTATCCAGTTGATGACATATCCCGACAAAATAGAATCTGGATGAAAGCGCTCTATTTTATAACCCATCTCTTCAGCTTGATCATATCGATCAAGACTCCATGCTTTATTTGCCAGCTTTCCACCACGTCCACCAGACCAGGGCCCACCCTCAATTTCAATGAGCAAACGCAATTTCACAATATGAAAATCAAAGCGCCAGTGTTTGGTATGGATCGGTTGAAACTTACTTTCAAAACCAATCGCCAAATCCTCAAGTTCTTCCTTAAGTGTTGCCTCAGCCTCGAGATATTTTTGCTTCGCCTTAGGCAGTGGTCTGGATTTGGGTTTGGTTTTAGGTTCTTTTTTTCTTGTAAGCCAAAAATAATCTTTACCATCCATGCCCTAGCCCCTTAAAAGAAGCCCTTAGGCTTGTTGTTGAGCCGTGCAATTAATTTGTTTTGCTTTGCTATGGCTAAAAAAAATCGCTCATCTAAGTGAGCGATCTCTTCTTCTGTTAGGCCTTTGGTTGTGCAACTGCCTGTGTGATTTAGCTCTATTTGGAGCTGTCTAATCTCATGCGTAATTTTTTGAAATTCAGTCATACATACTCCAAAAAGAAAAAGCCCCGCCAATAACTAGTATTTGGCAGGGCTTCATGCGCCGTAATACGCTCGGCAAATTAAAAATTTAAATCTGAAGAAAAATTTATACTTCTTATTAAATGGATAAATTGATTGTATTCATCTTCACTATCGAACGGAAACTCTACTTCAGAACCATCCGAGAAATTAACTAATACGGAGCTAAGGTCTATACTTGATTCTATTTTGACAATTTGATCAAGATTATAATGACATGTACCAACTTGATAAAATTTAGGCAGATTACCCATTTCTTATTCCTGTTTAATTTTATTTAGAAAATTATAAGGCCTAAGCATAAAATTTCATAATTCATTCAATACAAAAAAGCTCACCATTTGGCGAGCTTTTAAAATCTTTCTGGCGATTACTTTACATTTCGCCCATTTTAGAAATCTTTATACTCAAGTGTATACCCAACTGTCAAGCACAAGTTTCTTGATTATCAGGAAGTTCAAAACGAAATGAGCGAGAAATACCCGATCTAATTTCATTTTCCCATTCTGCAACAATAGATTCTCCAAATAACTCAAACTTTTGATAGCTTTTTATGTAAGCAGTCTTAGTGGCAACAATTCCTGCAATTTTCATTTTTTCATTTAATGTATATGGACGCTTGCCAGTTCCATTACATTTTTCGCAAAACTTTGCCCCTTCAGAAAAACCTTTTGAATTAAAAGTTTCGAGTTTTCCTATTCCTTGGCATCCTCCACACATAGCCTTAACAAAAACATGGCCACGCAAAATAATCTCAGCCATTCCTTTAGCCAGATTAGTGAGATCACCTTGAGCATTAGTAGGTGTAAATTTTTTCTTTACCATTTCTTCATGAATCTTTACCGCTAATTTATTTCGCGCTCGGAAAAAATTACCAGATTTAATCTCGCCGCGAACGAATTCAACCTTGCCCGGAATATCTTCAATACGGCGTTCAGTTTGAAAATTAAAATCATATTTACTGTAAAAAGTTTCAGTTTGTTTTTGTGCCGGGGTAATTATTGCAATACGTTCAAAATCAACCTTCTCAACCAGTACTGTGGCCCAAAGCTTTGCAGCTGGTGATAACAGCGCTAATTCACCTAAAACTACATCTTTTGAAATTTTCTTACCTTCTGCTTTGCCTTGAGCAATAGCAAGGCGAAGTAACTCAATAAAATCAAACTTTTCAACTAACATAATCGCCTTCCTACTTACCCTTTACCTTTAATAAAAAACAACTTGTTAAAACCTTTTTCACATCAAAATTTTGCATATCGCCCGAATACAAGCATTGCTGCATCCCGTGCATGTTCATTAGTTCTCTTTGCCCACCCTGTTAGTTTTGAAAAATACTTAGCATCAGTTTTGGTTTTGTTAGCTGCAGGGTGAATCATCTTGTATTTCAAGCCTTGTTCTTTGCACCAATCCTCCCAAATCTGAGCATCCCTCTTCACGGATCCGATCCCCTCACGAACTCCGGCACCGCTGCGAGCTTGTCGCGCGTCTGCATTACCAAACCATGTACGCAAACGGGCATCCTCAATAAACAACATTAGATTTTCTTTGCCATGGCCCTCTACCAGCTCTAAAACTTTGCTCATTGCCTGAGTAATTGTTAGAGATTCAACATCGTGTAGTTGGCCACCAGTACCCTGGTCAAATGCCACTGCAAAGCCGGTATTTACTCCAGTATCAATTCCAATTAAAACTTTGCTCATTACACTTAACCCTTAAGTAACTGGTCTAATTGATTGGCAATGCCGTTATAAACACGTGATTTATCCAGATCACCCAATAGAGTTAACGCATGGGCATCTTGTTTATATTTTTCTACTAACTTAGCTAGATCTTCCTTTAACTTAATTATTGGATCTGGCTTATATTGATTATGAGGTAGATTTGGAAAACCTAATGCTGGCCGCCCCCGTGCCGTAATTTCCAATTCATAAAGGTTTCTTAAATTGTGAAACCCAATTGGACAATGAATCTCACGATCTACCAATTTTGCTAATTCGTGGCGTTGTTCTTCCAGCCATTTACTGTCCATTATTTCCGCCCTCTATAGTTAAAATTGCGCTCTGCAATTCATTCATCTTTTGAGTTATCAAAGCGCCTGTTCTTGGATACTTATTTCTTAATCCTCCATTCAGCTTGAAATAACGCCTCATGTAAGCCTTTGCTTCTGGAAGACCACCATAAGAATTTATTAATTCTTCAGCTGCACAGTGTGGGCATTTATTCATGGCTTGCTCCTTTGTAATTCTCAAAGAAAAACTTCACCGGCTCAGATTTAATTTCAATCAGTCCAAAACGAAGCAAATGACGAGCATGTGTGCTATCGCGTAGTAACTGCACATCACGATAATGAGTAAGCATCTTCCGCCACCCTTCCAGCGGCATAGACGATTTGTTTGTATTGCAAGGAACACATGCAGGGTTCATGTTTTCTAAAGTGTCGTTTTGCGGTCTAGTCATTTCACCCGTAATTAACTTACCGCCACCAACATGAATTAAATCTCGTCTCACTGCTTCGATATGATCTGCATGCCACTTTTCACCCAGTAATTCCCCGCAGTAGGCACAATGTCCACCAAACTTTTGTTTTAGCTCAGCACGTTGCTGTTTAGTTAACTTCATCGGCTATGCTCCACTTTCATACCGTCAAACTCTTGATCAATTACGGCCATACCGCGCACTACAGCTGCTTGTGAAGGAAGCTTCTTAAAATCAATAGTGTTTACTTCATGGCAGTGTTTGCACATAAACTTATTTTTCTTTTCAAGCTTTGCCTGTATTTCACGGACCTCTGCCAGCATTCTGTTATTACGTTGGGTGACTTGATTCAATTGGTCTAAATATTTGGCAATCCATAAAACTGGATTAAGTTTTGTTTTGCAGTCCATACAAAGGATCTCATTATCTTCCTTTGATATTTGAATACGCCCGTGATCACACTCCACAATCTCATTTCTACGTGTGAACTTGATAACTTGATTTTGTTCATCAACATGAATCACATGCTTATCTTGGAAATGGCTCATACATTCGCCCCTTCAATTAGCTGAAGAATATTTCTAGGTATCGGCATACCTTCTCGGCGACACATCTCTGCGTATTCATGCGGATTGTCGAAAGGATCTGGCCCTAATTCTTTTGCAAGTTCAGGCTCTTTTTCTTTTGCCTGAAGTTTTTGTACTGGTGCTGGTTTACGGCCATTAATCTTTAACCGCTCCATTAAAGATTTGAGATGCTTTTGCGCTTCGTCATTGCTTACTGGAGTGTGTTCAGGTTCTTTATGCTCTAGTTGTAACGGCGGTGTGTAAAACTCTTGCTGACGGCCCTTTAACTGCGCTTTAGCCACCATCACGTTGTAGGTTCCGAAGAAATTATCTTGAGCTGCTCGCATTTGGCCGGCTTCGATCAAATACATCACTTCGTCTAATGCATATTTTGTAATTTGTGTAATAACCACGGTACGGTCAGTCGTAAATTTACATGCACGTGACCAAGCTTCTTCGGGAGACATCCAACTTTCACCGATGCACCAGGTGCGAAACTCGGCAAATGACGGCATAAAGCGTCCACCTGCTGTAAGTAAACGACCAAGTGCGTTGTTAAATTGGTTTTGTTGAACGCCAGCCAGTGTTTTAAGTGCGATCTGTTCTACTACTGACAGCGGTATTGCACTCTCTCCACTTGTAGGGAATTGCTTATTGAACTGAGCAGCGTAAACAGTGCGAAGAGAAGCGATTAATTGACGCACTTCGTTCAAGGTAATCTCATGCATGACCTATCTCCTCAATCATTGGAAACTTTTTTGCCGGGGTTACATCCACGATTTGAGATTCGATTTGTTCTTCAAAAAGATTGGCGAAGTAACCCGACTCTTGTGGTTTTTGAACAGCTGAATTGATTTGCTCTTGCTTCTTGCGGTTAGCAGCAACTTGTTTCTCGTTGTTTTGAACCCAAGAGAACCACTTAACCAGCCAGATGCTTGGTGTATTCAACGAACTTGATTCGTTTGCAAAGTACCAGTCACCGAAATTTTGAATCATGGTTCTCAAGTCGATTTCAGGTACAGAAACAAATCTTTGTTGAGCAAGTGAGATGAAATCGTATTGAAACTCGCTGTATTCAGAAATGAATTCACGCATTGAGTAACGCTTGTGATCATCGATCTGATACTGAGCAAATTGGATTGGTGTAAATTGCGAATTTTCTTCACGCGCATTACTACTACTATCAATAATTGGTTCTTGGTTTATGGTTAATGGTTTATGGTTATTGGTTGGTTGCACGCCCGTTTGTTCTTCGTCTAACGGATTTTCAACGACCGTTGAATTTTCGTTAGACGATTGGTCATCTTTTGATGAACCACTGTTGGACGAACCTTTCTTTTTCGCTGCACGTTTTGCAGCAGACGCTTTACCAGCCTCACTCGCTTGTTTCTTTTTCCCGTGATATTCAGCAATTTCTCGTTCACAACGATTATTGCGATAAACACCTTCTTCAAGAATGAAAAACTCATCAAGTACATATTTGAGAGCTTCTTTTTGCTCTTCGGTAGTACATTGCAAACGACGTGCTAGACGATCAATGCTTGATGCATCAATCGCCTTCTCCGTGTCGTAATACATGTCTAATAAGTCGCGGTAAATCGCACGCTCAATTAAACTGAGGTGGCGAGTCGCATTGTTAAAGTCACCAATATGGTGTTGGTAATAATTCATTTTGCACCACCTAAATATTCGAATGCGCATTTAGCCACGATTGAAACTTGTCCATTTCCAATGGCTTTAAGTCGGTCCACCCGATGGGCCACCCCATCAGCCACTCGACCCAGTTCGGGTTCAACTTGCCACCATGTGAATTCATTACATGATGATCGAGCCGATCGTTTACCCTGCTCTTGCCATCTTTCCTGGTCAGCGTCGCTGGTGAAGACCCTTTGCTCATTGAGGCAGTCGGGGTGGGCAAATTCTCCACCACGCCGGCTAAACCGTTCCTTGGATGATTGCTCACCTTGCCTCGCTTGTTCCCATCCGAAGCTTTGGGTGTCGGAAATTGCATTTGACGCTTCTTTAAGGCCTTCCTGCTGTTGCTTCCACCATCTAGACCGGTGCAATTCGGAGTGTGAAAGAAGCTGACTCCATTTGGCGACAATCCATATTCGGTCCCGGATATGGGGCGCTCCAAAGTTAGATGCTGAAAAACGTGCCCATTGCGCGTCATACCCCATTTGGGCAAGGTCACTGATGACTCTTGTAAGTCCTCTGGAAACAAGCATTGGTGAGTTTTCCACGAACACGTATCTAGGTCGTACTTCACCGATAATTCGTGCCATTTCTGACCAAAGCCCGGAACGTTCACCTTCAATCCCTGCGCCTTTTCCTGCGGATGAAATGTCTTGGCACGGAAAGCCGCCAGATATAACGTCAACAATTCCTTGCCATGGTTTTCCGTCAAAAGTTGTAATGTCAGACCAAATTGGGAAAGCTTCGAGAATTCCATCATTCTGTCGTTGCGCCAGAACTTGTGCGGCGTAGGCATCACGTTCAACTGCGCACACTGTTCGCCATCCCAAGAGATAAGATGCGAGTACTCCGCCACCAGCGCCTGCGAAAAGAGCCAACTCATTCATTTAGACTCCTCTTCATTCATCTGAATAAAAGTGCTGCCTAAGTACCGGATCCGTTTAGCTTGATATAAGCTTGAAATGATTTGTCCAGCATGGAAAATTGGCATTCTGTGCTGTTCTGAAAGGGCTTGCATAAACTCATCACGAGTTACCGCTGCATTATTTTCGTCATAACCTTTGTTACGTAAATTTTGCTTTTTCACCTCAAATAGGTGCCCAAGCACTCGCAATGCAGGCTCATAAAAAGATTGGATTTCACTTTGCTGACGAGAATCTTTGATTTGGTGTGTAAAGCTGTTCATGACACCTCCGCTAATGCTTGCTCAGCGCTTGTTAGTCGGCGTTTGGCATTAAGTTCTGCAACTGTTGCTGTGCGGATTTCTTTTGAAGAAACCAGAATCAAATGATTCTCTGATTTGATAGTCCACAACCTAGTCAAAGTTTTATTTTTAACCTCAAATAAATCATTTGATTTGAAAGTACGACACTCTTTAGTAAGTACTACAACGTCACCCACTAAAAATTCTGGCTGGTTGCGTTCGGTTGTTTGATTTGATAAATTAGTTTTATTCATTTGATTCATCTCGACTGAATGCCTATAAACCACTCCTGTTACAGCAGGTAGTGGTTTTTTATTTGAATAAAATCCGCATGTATTCAGGTGAAGTGAATGCATGTGCTAAATAAACTCGCGTTGCTTCTGCAATTTCAGGTGAGCAATACACATCACTTTCTTGCACAACCTTCAAACCAATGGCTGTCAACAAAAAGCTAATAAACTCAATCTCAGTCCATCCATTTGATTTCTTTTCTGTTTTCATCCGTGAAAGGATGCTTGCATCGACATTTATCATCTCTGCTACTTGTCTTTGATTGCTAGCGTTAAGTGCTTGCAATATGAGCGATTCGTTATTGCTAGCGCTTGCAGGCAATTCATTTAATACTTTGCTCATGGTTTAGTTCCTAAGCGGTTAATGCTTGTAAATCGGCTTTAAGTTTGCCTTTGGTTTTGACTTGCAGGACTGCTTGAGTTCTGGCTGGTATACCGTTGTTTTCCCACTTCCAGAGGGTCACGGTTGAATATCCAGTTTTTTCAGACAACTCTTTCCGATTTTTGCAGCCGTGGTATGTCATGAGGTCACTAATTTTCATGGTTACACCAAGTTAACTATAGTTAATAAGCCAAATTTACCACTTGTTAACCATAGTTTCAATAGATCGTATTAACATTAGTTAATGTTTTTGGAATATTTGTTATGTCTTTACACACTCGAATTAGGCAAAAACTTGAAGAAAAAAAATTAAGAGCCGCTGATTTAGCAAGAGCAACTAAAAAATCTCCTGTTGCAGCAAAGAAATGGCTAGATGGAACTAGCGTACCTACAGCAGAAAATTTGAAAGTCATTGCGAAATTTTTAGGTGTGAGTGACGATTGGTTGCTTTATGGTGGATCGGATGAACAAGAATCGAGTAACAATTTAGCTCAATTAAATGTTATTGATATTGAAGCATTTAAGCAGAAGTACAATATTCCAGATAGTGAAGATGCCGTTAAGTTTGTTCAAGCGCCAGCTAAGCCTTTCCCTATACAAAAAAGATATGTTCCAGTTAAAGCCTATTCAAAAATGGGAATGGATGGGTATTTCACAGATATGGGATACGATGGAAATGCTGGGGATGGCTATGTTCCAACTCATACAGCAGGTCCACGAGCCTATGGCATTAAAGGCACTGGCGACTCAATGTTTCCAGCAATTCGTAATGGCTGGTATGTTGTATGCGACCCTGATGCAGATCTTGTGCCGAATGAGTTTGTTCAGGTGTGCTTGAAGGATGGAAGATGCACAATTAAAGAATTTGTCGGCATCAATGGTGGGGTTTTAAGTTTGCTTTCTGTGAATGGTGGTGAGCGATTTTTCTTTGAAATGGACGAAGTTGAAAGTATTACCGCTATTACAGATATCGTGCCGCCAAGTCAGCACAGACAAGAACATCCTTATTCGCATTAATCACAGGAAGACTTATGGACAACTCTAAACTACCAATCAACCAGATTATTGCTCGCATCAATGATGCTGCGAAACATGGTGAAGCTTTGGTGCTAACAGCCGAAGAAGTGAAGATTCTTTCTAAAGACATTGGCGATAAGGTCTTTATTCCTGTGCTTACTAATGAGCAGGTCGTGCAGTTGGTGAAAGAAGGAAAGCTTGGGCAGAAAATTAAATAATAAAAAAAGACCGATAGTAAGTCGGTCTTTCCATCCAAGGTTAGCAAGGTCTTGGATTTGACTAATGTTGGCAGCATTAGCCTTTGCGCCCACCAATATCACAAGATAATTGATAAATTGAGAATAATACGTGTTTGGAAAAATATTAAATAAGTTTAAGGCTCGGTACAAGGGTGATCCTGGTGATATGAGATGGGATCCACGTACCGATACTTACGTAGGCACTAGAGAGCCAAGCAAGCATTGGACAGCAAAGGTATTATCTTATTTTGTTGATTTTTCCTTACTGATAGCTAAATCAATTAAAAAACACCCCAGCGCTTACATAACTCAGCTTTTAGCATTTATTGCTATCCTTGTTTCGTGTTTTTCTATTTATCTTCAATATTATGTAGATGATGATGAGTACAAGCGCTGCACCATAGCACATACCAACAATCAAGCGATTGCATTGAAATGTAAGAAATGACATTGCTAAAGCAATAAGGCTCATTGCCATTGTTAAATAATTAATTTCATTTTTCATAAATTTACCTGTCGTGACCCGAAACGATCCTTTAAAACATATCGGGAGGAGAGAAAATGCTTGAACTTACTGTAATTGATGTTTCTAGTGACAAACCCGAACCTTTATATGCAAGACAATTTACGACACACCCTCGTATTGGTGAATGGATCGATATAAATATTGATGAAGAAAGTACAATGTTTGAGGTTGTTAAGGTTGCTCACTCAACAAATGGTGGCGACTCTGATTTGTACGTAAAGCGTCTAGGGTTAGCCTTTGAAGTTGTTCTGGATCTGTGCAATAAAAATGATTAGCAATGTTTTGGTAATCACCATTTAATTGACTTGGGTTAGTAATGATTACCCCTATAAATTGATGTCCAGTAATTGATGAGTTGCTTTCAATCTGTAAAAGCTCCCCTTTTTTTGTAATAGCAATCATCTCAACAAACTCCATCTAACCCACCACCACGGTGGGTTTTCTTTTTTAATATATTCAAATTTTCCCTGATATTATGGGATTAAGACTTTGTGCCAACATTGATCTTAAATAACCATTAATATCGGAGAAAATATGAAAACTGAAATCATAGAAGCTCTAGCGTTAGAGCTTACTAAGGCAACCATTGCTGATACTGATCCTTCAACCATCAATATAAAAAGTGCTGATCTTTGGGTTAAAACCTACCAGGAATCACTGAAAGCGGTAGAAGAAGCTTTAAAAGAACTTAAGCCAAAGCCTAAAGCCACATCAAAACCCATTTCAGGAATGAGCTAACCCTGATTACTCACACTCTACTATACTCAGCTTGCAGTTATTCTTGGTGGCAAAGTCATCAAGAATAGCTTTCAGCGCATACGCGTTCCGAAGCGTGCACTCTATTTTGAAAGCGGCTGTGCAATCACCAAAAAGAATCTTTTCAGCACGATCAACTTTTTCTTCTAGTTGATCAATATTACTTTCCTGAAGCAGTAGTTTCTCAACCATCTGCTTGCGCCATTCAAACATTTCTTCGCCTAGACTCATTTCTATCACCTTTGATAGTTGGGTTTTCTTTTGTCTATTAAAGCATGAATTATAGTTAATAAAAAGATTAACCATTGTTAACTTTTCTCTTGACTAAAAAATTAACCATAGTTAATATAAATCTCGTAGACAACAAAAAAGCACATCGGAAGGTAAGAGAGTCGATGTGCTTTTGCAAACTGCGAGATCAATTATGAACGTAAATGCAATTCCATTCAACCATATCAAGGTAACGGGTGTTACAGCACTTGTTTTGATTGCTGGCCTAGCTTCTTGTGAATATAAGGCAGCTAACTCTAGCATCCCCTTCAATTACTCATATGAAAGCAAACAAGTAGTTGCTTCTGAATATGAACTCTTAGGAATTAAGCAAACTGGTGAAAAAACTGGTGTAGCTGTTATCCGCATAGACGGCTTCAAACTAAACGTAAGCTTTGATTTTGACGGGGTAGCAGATAACTACGGTGTAGCTGGATCTGACTTTACAGCGGCTGAAATTACTAACCTTGCTATTGAGTCAGTAACTGACTTAAGCGGCAAACCTTGGAATGATTTCACCAATCATGACGACCATAAAAACATAAATATTTTATTAGCGGGCTATATCGACCGTAATAAATGGTTGGAGGCAGCTTAATGAAAGATTACAACTGCCCTACTTGCAAGAAGATGATTCCTGTTGACCGTTCAAAAATCAAAGCTGGTGATGAGGTTTCATTTTGCAGAGTAACCCAATCTTCTAAATCTGCTCATTTTTCTTCAAGAGAAGGAATTGTCGATTGCCGTGAAGGTGATGTGGTTTTAGTTAAATATCGAAAAGAAATTATTCCTTTAAATATTAAGGATGTTTCTCCAGTTGATGCTCCAAGCCCGCTTACCTATGCCTTTGTTGGTACATGTGAATGTAAGGAAGCTGAACATGTCTAATTTCAAAAAACATCCTGACGGCTACAAGTCATTTTTAGGCCGTGATGATAAAGGGCTGTATTCAGTTCGCATTGGCTGGCAAGTGTACGCATCTAATGCTAATGGCTCAGTTCTTTACAAAGTTAAAGACGGAGTTAAGACGCCTTTAAATGTGTTCAGGTTCCAAACTTCTTATCCAAAAGTTTGGAATGAACTCACCCAAGAAATCGATTTTCAGCGCAGAAAGCAGCTCGCTATAAAACTGCGTGAAACAAATATCCCTACTTATGACCGCAAAGCATATAAGCAAAAACGCGGTTTTACAGGCTCAAGATAAGGATAAGAATAATGGCTCTACCGATTATTACTGCTGACCAAACTTTATTGGTTCAAGCAATTATTGTGTACCTATACGCTGATCCGGGTTTAGGTAAATCATCGATGGGCTTTACTGCGGAAAAAGCAATTTCTTTTGACTTTGACCGTGGTGCTCACCGTACTGGTGAATTACGTCGTGGTGCGGTTGTACAGGTTCAACAATGGAGTGATGTTGCAAACCTTACTCCGCAGGACTTAGCACCATATAAAACCGTAGTCATTGATACCGTGGGTGCAATGCTTGAATGCATTAAAACCCATCTATTGCTAACTGCTAATAACCGTCAAAAAGATGGCTCTTTAAAGTTAAAGGCTCAAGGTTTAGCGAACCAAACGTTCAAGCAATACATCAATACTTTGATCAGTTTAGGTAAAGATGTTGTTTTCATTGCACACGCATCAGAAGATCAAAACGGTGATCAAATTATTTACCGCCCAGATCTAGGTGGTAAAAACCGTAACGAGCTTTACCGTATCGCAGATGTCATGGGTTATCTAACAACTGTTACTACTGGTGAAGGTAAAAATGCCCGCGTTATTAATTTCAAACCTTCGCCTACACATCATGCGAAAAACTCAGGTGCTTTAGGCGGTGAAACCGGTGAAGTATGGGTACCTGATCTTAAAGCACACCCTACTTTCTTGGCTGACCTGATTACTCAAGCTAAAGATCACATTAACACCTTAACGCCTGCACAACTTGCAGCAGCTAAAGCCCAAGAAGAGCTAGAAAACTGGAAACAAAGCTGTGAGGAAGCAGAGCATGCAGGTGACCTTAATCAATTAACTGAGTCGCTTGATAAAGAACACATGTATTACCAGAACATGCGCCAAGCAATGTTAATGAGAGCTAAAGCATTGAATTGCACGTTTGATAAGCAACGTGGCACTTGGATTAGTCCACCAGAATTTAACGGTATCTCAGATCAACAAAGAGATGAACTTCAAAACTTCATAGCTGAACGCGGCCTAGACGTGAAAACAGTTTGTGAACACTTCGGCATAGATGCCCTTATCCAAATTGAAGCAGCAAAACTACCAGCAGTTAAACAAGACATTGAATCATTAGCTAAAACGGGGATGACAGCATGAAAATTCTAAATAAAGTTGAAGCCAAACTTGCTTGGGCCAACGGTGAATTACTTTTAGTAAATAATACTGAGCGTAATGGCTGGGAACCATTTAACCCTTATGACTTTGGCTTTGATGTTTTTGATAAATTCGAATTTCAATTAAAGCCTAGAACTATTTTTATTGGTGAATTTGAGGTACCAGAACCATTAAGAGTTGCGCCAGAAAAAGGTTCTACTTGCTCTTACCCTAGCCCAACTGTTGAATTAGGTGTGCAGCAGTTTAAGTGGAATGGATCTAAAGGACAATTGCGCATGCTCCAGCATGGCCAAGTTCACTCAAGTTTTGATAATGCTTTTGCTCATTGCTGCGCCATTATCAAAGTAAGTGGAGGTGAGTTTGCTGAAGATATGCTCAAACTTCTGAACAAGCCAACTGATGAAGTTGAAGAAGAAAAGCCTTTAAAAAATGAAGTTGAGAAATCACCTCAGGTTAATACTGAAAAAACAGTAATTGAAGAGCCTACTAAAGATTTAAAAGAGGATCTCGATAGTGCAATTGTTGTTACTGAGGGGCCTTATGTTTCATCATCCGAGGATCTATTAGTTCCAGAAACTAACGAGCCTAAAGTAGATCCAGAATATCAGCAAACCCTAGATACTCTTCTACAGCGTGTAAAAGAGTCAAAAACACCTGCAGAAGTAAATGCGGTTTATCGTTATACCCGCACATGGGATGACGAACAAATGAAGCCTATCCTTCTCGCCACTCACAAACGTCTTGAAGAGCTAGAAAAAGAAAAGGCATCTGCTAATGAGCCACCCTCTTTAATGGTTCAAATCCAAACTGCACCAGACCTTACAACGCTAGATGCTTTGGAAATAGACGTGGCTGCACGAGATCCGCAGATTCAACCGAAGCTAATGGGGTATGTGAGAAAACGCCGCTATGAATTAGAGAATCCTACACCTACTCAACCTGAAGCTGATCCTGATTATCTATTAGTGGACGGTTTCTAACATGAAAGATCAGTACAAGAAAGTGAGCCAAAAACACATGCTTGGTTTTATGTACTACTTGCAATTGCTGGGCTACGTAATAGTCCGGCAAGGCATGGATCAAGCAATGTTTCTAACCAAGCATTATGCGGTACCAGTCGCTTGGCGCCGTATAACTATCGACTATCACAACCGGTTAAATAAACCAGCTCAACAACTTTATAAAGAGTTTGTTGAGTGGACTAAAGAAGAATATTTGAGGGCGTAATGATTTTTGATTTGAATAAGGAAAGAGAGGCTTTTGAGAAGCTTTCGGAAATTGCAGAAATACTGAATGAGGAAAAATCTCATTTTAATGGTGATTTTTACGACTTACCATTCAACTCATGTGCAGAATCATTTATCAATGGAGCTTGGTATGCATGGCAAGAAAAAGCCAAAGCTCAGGCGGTGCCAGAGGGTTATGTACTAATGCCTAAGGTTCCATCGGAAAAGATGTTCCAAGCATACGAACGATATTCAGTCGCGCCGATGTCGACGCTAAGTAAAACTGGATATAAGGCAATGGTTGAAGCAGCAGGTGATCAAAATGAAAACTCTTAAAATTACTTGGCTTGATGCCTGCTCTAATTGTGGTTTTGGCGACTATGCAGAAGTAACAACTGAACGTGGCATTGGGTGCTACTTGTGGGATGGGGACAAGGTTCAGTGTCCTAATTGCAATCACAAGGGTGAAATAGAATGTGATTCAGGGGTTGCCTTTGTCAATTGGGATGAAGTTGAAGAAGCAAGCGAATCGGGAGCTGAACAATGAGCATAACTCTTAATGGTCACCAATTAAAAAGCCTTCTCGAATTTGTAAATCCAGATGGTGAAAATGATTTAGATCAACTTGAAACTGAACTAACTATTAAATTTTTTGAAGATGGGCACAGTGGCAAAGGCTATTACTTTTGGATGACCGAATATCCAGAGGAAGGCAGCATGTTGTTGGATGTTGAATCGGGAGCTGAGGGATGAACACAATGGCCCAAAGCAAGCTGTTTGGTCTTGCTGAAAATAGAACAGATGTATGGTCAACACCGCAAGATTTTTTTGAAAAATTGGATCGAGTTTTTAACTTTGATTTAGATGTTTGTGCTCTGCCTGGGAATGCCAAATGTGAGCGCTACTTCACGCCTGAAATTGATGGGCTGAAACAAGAATGGTCTGGAACATGTTGGATGAATCCACCATACGGCCGTGAAATTGTAGATTGGATTGCCAAAGCAGCAGAAACAGCAAGTAAGGGTCATACGGTAGTTGCACTCGTTCCTGTTCGCACTGATGCCCGTTGGTTTCAAGACTATTGTTTGGGTCGTGAAATTCATTTTATTCGTGGCCGCTTAAAGTTTGGCGGTTCATCATCTAATGCGCCATTTGGTTGTTGCGTTGTCGTATTTCGTCCAAGTCTTAAAGATGTTCAGTGGATTGTGACAGAGACTGATTTTAGAAAAGCGGAAAGTAAGGAGGGGTAATGGGACAAGTAGTTAAAATAGAGGCTAGTATTCTAGAAAAGATTGTTGCAGTAGCTGAACGTATTGCCCAGTCAAAAGAAGAACGCCGAGTTGGTCGTGAAGAATTTGCACACATGCTCAATATCGAACCTGAAACTCTAGACGCTCGAATTCGTGAAGGCAGATACCATAGGCCTTATAAGGATGGGCGAAAAAGTTTTTGGTTATTGTCATACGTGCAATCTGTCGTTACAGACACAAAAGAATCTGGTAAAGTAGCCACCTATTGAGGTGGCTTTATTTTATCCAAATATATAGGTACTTTATCAATCTTGAGTATCAAATTGAGTACCAAAACCACATCAAAATAAAATCCTTTTATTTATTAGTGAGTTGAATCTAAAATGCTTCTAATGATCGACAATTACGACTCTTTTACCTACAACATCGTCCAGTATTTTGGCGAGTTGAATCAGGAAGTAAAAGTAGTTCGCAATGATCAAGTCACATTAGAGGATATTGAACGATGGCAACCAAAATATCTTGTGATTGGTCCTGGCCCTTGCTCTCCAAGTGAAGCAGGTATTTCAATTCCTGCAATTAATCACTTTGCCGGAAAAATTCCTTTGCTTGGCGTGTGTTTAGGGCATCAAAGTATTGGGCAAGCTTTTGGCGGAAAAATTGTAAGAGCCAAAACGGTGATGCACGGACGTTTATCTGATATGTACCACAGCAATAAAGGTATTTTCAGTAATCTTCCTAGCCCATTCTCGGCAACTCGTTATCATTCTTTGGTGATCGATCAGCAAACACTGCCTGATTGCCTTGAAGTAACTTGCTGGACCAATGAAGCAGATGGTTCAATGGAAGAAATTATGGGTGTTAAACATAAGACACTTCCTGTTGAAGGCGTGCAGTTCCATCCTGAATCAATCTTAAGTCAACATGGCCATCAAATCTTTAAAAACTTTTTAGATATCTATGCATAAGGCTGCCGTAAATAGATTATTTTAAAAGTAATGTGATAAGAACCCTGAATAAAAAAAGCCAACTACGATCAGTTGGCTTTTTTAATGCTTGAATCAATTACAACTTTAACTGCTGCACAATTGATCCATCTTGTTTTGCCACTAAAGATTCACAGAGTTGAATACGTTCTTTGGTCTGTTTCAATCCTCTTTCAACCCCGACTAATTCTTTAGTTCGTGGTGCAAAAAAGTCATTTAACTGGACTGCTTGTTGTTGGGTACATGCTGCCCCACTGAACATTGCAGGAAAACGCCCAGCTGAAGATTTCCCTAAACGATCAAATACGGCGTCATGATTTACCTTAAACCAAGACCATAAGCCACCTTGTTCATCTCCATAATTATTGATTGAGTTGACCACGGTATGAACTTCACCGACTTTAACACGCGGGTTCAAAATTAACTGACGTGCTTGTTGGCGTGTTGCTTCTTGATTTGCTGAACCTAGAGCCGTAAGAATTGCAAGACGTTGTGTTGGTTGAGTCACGCGTTGTAACTCTCCAGATAAACGATCAAAAGCAGGTTGGCCTTTTTCTTGTACACGTACAGCTAAAATGGTTGGCAATAATTCAGGGGTTACTTGCGCAAAGTTAAGCTGCTTTTGAGCAAATAGAGCATCTGACTGTTTTAACAGTTGTGTACGGACTTCGGGAACTTGAATATCTAAAGCAAGAAACTTAACTAACTCACTACGCCACAAACTGTCTTCAGCTGCTTCATCTGTTTTGCTGACATAACCCAACTGATTTAATTTAGGTAAATATAAATTAGCTAAGACTTTTCTAAAATGTTCACGTTCAGCTTCTGTTTTTAATACATGACGATGAATAGTACTTAACTGGGAAAACAAGGCTGTACTAATTTGTCGGCTATTCGAATTGGCAAATTTCTTCGCAGCATCTACGACAGCCAATAAATTAATATCACCATGGTTAAATGCAGCAGAAATTGCGTAGGCGTAGGCCAACTGTTCACTGTTAGAAAGCTTCTCTGTAGCGGCAGTCAGGCGAGTAAATTCTTTTTGAGGCAAACTAAATTGGTAGTATCCCGCCGCATTTGCATTTGGAATATACCAACTGCCAAGACTAGCACCTTTGAGTTCAATCTTAGCTTCTGCTTGGTCTACCAATTCACATTGCACTTTACTACCTGCATTTGGAACTTCATAACGTACACATAATGGTACGCCCCACAGGCTTCTGGCATCACCTTTTGAACCCACAGGTAAATAACGAGTTTGCTTCACATTTAAAAAGACTTTATTACCTTTTTGCTGTAGTGAAGTATTGAGTAAAGGTACACCCGGTTGATCAAGGAAACTTTTCATCGCTTTGGCAAAGCGCTCGCCTTGCTCAGACTGCTCAGCTAAAGCGCTAATTAAATCATTGGCTGTCGCATTACCATATTGGTGCTTATTAATATAATTGCGTACGCCTTGTTTGAATTTTTCTTCACCTAAGTAGCTTTCAAACATATTTAAAACAGCTGCACCTTTTTGATACGTGATGCCATCAAAAGCAGTTTGAATATCGGCATTGCTTAAAATAGGCTGACGAATACGACGCACACTTACCAAGCTATCACTTTTCATCGCATCTGCGGTGTCTGAAATACGCTCTAGATCAGCATTAAATTCGGGATGTAATTTTTGAGTAATTTTACTTTGCATCCATGTCGCGAAAGATTCATTGAGCCACAAATCATCCCACCACGGCATCGTAACGACATCACCAAACCATTGATGCGCCAGCTCATGTGCATTGACATTAAATGAATTCTGTACAAATGAAACTGGTGAGTCCTTATCTAGTAACATTAGATAATCTCTAAAAGTAATCAGCCCCGGGTTTTCCATTGCACCAGCGGCGAAGTCTGGTGCTGCCAGTAAATCGAGCTTGTCAAATGGATAACCAAAGGCAAAATAATCTTCTAAAGTTTTTAAAATGGCTGGCGTTTCAGATAAAGCATGCTGCATTTTTTCAGCTTTAGCATCAGGCGCAATACCACGTAACTGAATCGGCTGCTTACGCCATGAAGTTGTCCCAATATCTGGCCCTTTTTGTAATTGCCACGGTCCAACAGCCAGTGCAAGTAAATACGTTGGTAGTGGTTTAGTTTGTGCAAAACTTAGTGTTTTCCAACCCGACTTCTCTGCTTGCTCGGATGTTTGTTGGGTATTGGCAAACCCTGAATATTTGCTTGGAATCGTCAAACGAATATTAAACGGCGTTTTAAAACGTGGCTCATCAAATGACGGAAATGACTGGCGTGCACTAATTGCTTCCATTTGTGTCATAACATAAGGTTTACCCTCAAACTCGATTTTATAAATACCGTCGAGCTGCTGGTCGTACGCCGCATTAAAATCCAGAACGAGTTGATACTGGCCTGCTGGCAAGGTCTTGGCAAATTTAATTTTACTCACCCCATCAACCTCGGAGGCTTGCTCATATTTTGCCGTGGTTTTGACGCCCTCTGCCGATGTAATATTCACATCTTTCACCGTCAAAGATTTACCATGAATCCAGATGTGATCTGTGGCTTGAGCCAGCTTTAAATGAATCGTAGTTTTACCGGTATAGCCTTTTTGTGCGGGATCAATCTTAAAATCTAAATCATAAGATTCGGGTACGACCCACTCGGGTAATTTACCAATCGGGATTTGTTCACTGTTATTCGATGCAAAAATCTGTGTCGCCGATAAAGATAATAATGTTGAAAGTAGCAATCTTTTTTTAAATGAAGGCTTGACCAGCATAAGGGGTTTTATCCTCTGTAGTTTTAAATAAAAAGATGCAGCAAATGCTGTACCACTTTGCTGCATCCACACATCATTCTTAGAATTTATAGTTAAACTCCAACCAACCTTGACGGCCGAATGGTGAATATGATCCTACCGGATAATACGGCCATCCGCCTGTGTCATCTCGTTTCACTTTGTCAAACAAGTTATTAATAATGATTGAAGCAGAAGCTTTTGGAGAGATTTGATAAGTACCACTCCAGTTCACCAAATACGTTGGGCTTAAGTAAACAGTTTGGTCGCCGTTTGGAATTTTGCCATAACGATTAACTAATACTGTTGATGCCCAATCACCAAAGCTCCAGCTGAGGCTGGTATTAAAACGGTCACGCCAATCAGGAATGGTTAAATCTTTTAAGTAGTCATCTTTCTCGCCATCTTTTGATTGTTGATATTCATGTTCTAGTACGCGGCTATAATTTACCGTCCAGAGGAAGTTACCAAAGCTGTCTGTTTTCCAGCGCCATCTCGTAGTGAAGTCAATCCCGCGGGTATGATCTGATGCAGCATTAATCGGGACAATATTAATATTTTTAATCACATTTGGATCGACAACTGCATTTGCAGGATTGCGTTCTACACGTGCCAAAGCATCAATACAGGCCGCAGAGTTAATATCTTGGTTTCCTAAACGACAATCTGCTTCTAAACGTAGAATTTTGTCCGCACTTAAGTTGGTCACAAGATTATCAATTTTGATATCCCAGTAATCGACGCTAATATCAAATTTATTGGTTGGTGACCAAACAAAACCTGCACCATAAGATTTACCCTCTTCAGGTTTAAGCTCTTTGTTTCCGGTTAAAGTGTAATTCGCCCCAGGTGAGTAATCTTTAAAGCTACATTTATCTAAAGGTTGTCCCGTTTGGCTACAACGTAAATAATCTGTTGTACTTGGGAAATAACCTTTTTGCTTATTTAAAAACAGATAGTTCATATCTGGTGCACGAAAGCTGGTCGCGTAGTTACCACGCACCAATAAAGTCGGATGTGGTCTAAACTCAAGGCCTGAACCAAAAGTTAGCTTATCAATGCTGCTATCTGACAAAGCATAACGGTCATAACGTCCAGACAGGGTTAAATTTAACGGTTTTGCTAAAGGTAAGAATAATTCTGCACCGAGTGCTTGGCGTGTACGTGTACCCCCATATTCGCCACTAGAACTTGCATTGTAATATTCACCATTTTCAAGTGCTTGATCTGGCTTAATCGAAAAACCTTGACGCCCAATTTCGGCCACAGCCGCAAGTTTGGCCGTTCCTGCAGGTAACTTAAATACGTCACCATTCGCGCTTAAAGTTAAACTTTGTGCCCACGATTTATCTTTTTCTGTTGTTGTACCCGAAATACTTTCAAATTCACTTGCTGTGAGTGGTCGACTTAAACGATCTAATCGAGGGGAATAAATAGGAATGCCATCTACATCTGTACCAAGTTGCTGACCTAAGAAATATTCATCGACATTAGAACGTAATAAACCTTGGCGCTTTAGCTGACTGGTATAAATGGAACCATTATAGGCTGCTTCATAACGCCAGCTTGTCTCGCCAATATCGCCTCGAATTCCGAAGTTTAAGTTCGAAGAAAGTTCTTTCCACTTTTTATTTACGCGTTCTACCCCGCCTAATTCTTCAGGTGCAAAACGGCGATTCCAAATTTCATAATTGCCTGAATCTTGATTGAGAAAATAACCGCTCGATGCACCTAAAGAAGTCCATGTCGGACCACGGGTATTATTTTCGATTTGATTGGCGCCAATTAAAAAGTCGCCAAATAATTGAGTTTTATCATTCAATTCATAATCTAAACCGAGGTAACCATTTTGACTGCGGTTTTGAGTTTGAACCGTCCAATAGGTTGGTCGTGCTAGACCACTGGCACAATTGTCCGCACCTGCTTGTCCTATATTATTGACTGATCCTTTAAATAAACCGTTAAATGCCTGACACCCACCAATTGAAAGATATTTACCAGTATCAGCATTTTTACGGCCAACAACCGTGTCAGGCTTCTCACCCAAACGTGTTCGGCTCGACATAAAATCTCGATCGGCTGCCCATATCGGCTCACGGCCACTAAGTTCAACCCCATAAACGAGACTAAGCTTGTCTAAAGTTTTACTGCCACTTAGTTGTAAACGTAAATTTTCACCGCCTTCTTTGGTTCCGCCTGCTTTAATATTAAATTGTGTGCCATCTGTTTTCTTTTTCAGAATAATATTCACCACACCTGCAATTGCATCTGAACCATAAATTGCAGAAGCACCACCGTTTAATATTTCAATACGGTCAATAATGGCCGTTGGAATATTAGCTAAGTTTACGAAATTGACAGAGCCATCATAAGGCACAGGATAATCTGCAACCCGATGCCCATTAATCAAAGTCAAAGTGTGGTTGGGTCCTAAGCCTCGTAAACTAATAGCATTAGCCGCAGGTGTAAAAGTATTTCCATAATCGGCACCTTGTACAAAACCCGTGTTTTGCGTCAGGTTATTGAGTGCATCAAATGCATTACTAAAACCTTGTTTTTCAATATCGGCTGCGGTAATGACAGTTACACTGGTCGGGCCATCTTTTTGTGCTTTTGAAATCCTAGAACCTGTCACGGCAACGCGTACCACTTTATCTGGTTTAGCTTGATTTTGTGGTTGCTCTACAGCTTCTTGTGCATAACTTTCTAACGGATGGAACAGTACAACAAATACAAAAATAAATGAGCGCTTATTTTTTAAAGCCCCTAGATATTTGAAGTTATTTAAATACATATTTATTAATAGACAAAATAAAGACCGCCCTACTATATCCACTTTTATTTGGTTGATTTATACACATTTTTTCTAGATATATTGATGTTTAAGATATACCAAATGGTTAATTATTTATCATAAAAACTCACAACAAACTAAAACCTTTTTCAATAAATAAATTTTGTTTATGAATAGATCCAAAACCTTCATTAGGCAAAATTTCTAAATCTCTTATCGAACAACAAAAATCTTTGGTTATTTTCTGCTAACATAGCTCCCCGTAGCTAGTGAAACATGGAACGCAATAGGCCGAACCTCCCACTCTTGATCAACTTCACCTAAAAATTTTAATCATTAATGCTGTAAATCATGACTATGAATATCCAACAGGCGCTCAACCACATTACCAAGAACATTCATTTGACTCAGCCGCAAATGGAAGACATAATGCGTAGCATCATGCAGGGTGAGGCAACCGAAGCACAAATTGGTGCTTTGATGATGGGCCTTCGCATGAAAGGTGAAAGTATTGACGAAATTACTGCTGCTGCACGTGTCATGCGTGAATTTGCCATTAAAATTGATGTCAGTGATATCAAATATTTAGTTGATATTGTCGGCACGGGTGGCGATGGTCAAAACTTATTCAATGTCTCTACCGCTTCAAGCTTTGTAATTGCGGCGGCAGGTGCAACCATTGCCAAACATGGTAACCGTGGCGTTTCAAGCAAATCAGGTTCATCTGACTTACTTGAGCAAGCTGGTATTAATCTTGATTTAGACATGCAACAAACTGAACGCTGCATCCGTGAGATGGGTGTAGGATTTTTATTTGCTCCAAACCACCACAAAGCAATGAAATATGCTGTTGGACCACGTCGAGAGCTTGGTGTTCGCAGTATCTTTAATTTACTTGGCCCGCTTACGAATCCGGCTGGTGTAAAACGTTTTGTGATTGGGGTATTTTCAGATGAACTTTGTCGTCCAATTGCCGAAGTGATGAAGCAACTTGGTGCTGAACATGTGATGGTGGTTCATTCAAGAGATGGGCTTGATGAAATTAGCCTTGCAGCGCCTACAACTGTTGCTGAACTCAAAGACGGTGAAATTACTGAATGGACACTTACCCCTGAAGATGTCGGAATTGAGTCACAAACTTTAAACGGTTTAGTGGTTGCGGATGCTGCTTCCAGCTTAAAGCTCATTAAAGATGCATTGGGTAAAAATAAAACTGATGTTGGTGAAAAAGCAGCAAATATGATTGCGCTTAATGCAGGCGCAGGAATTTATGTGGCGGGTATTACCAAAACTTATGCTCAGGCTGTTACCTTCGCTCAAGATATTATTTACGGCGGACAAGCTTTAGAAAAAATGAGTGTTTTGGCTGAATTTACCAAAACATTAAAACAATGTCAGGCAGATTAAGGATTTCTCATGATTAATATTCAAAATACCATTTTAGGTAAAATTGTTGACCGTAAACATGAGGAACTTGCTGCGCGATTAAAACAACGTAATTTGCAAGACGTTGAAGAATTAGCAAAAGCTGCGACTCCAGTACGTGGCTTTGCAAATGCTTTACAACATAAACGTCCGGGTGTAATTGCTGAAATTAAAAAAGCATCTCCATCAAAAGGAGTTATTCGCGCAGACTTTAATCCTGCTGAAATTGCCCAGCAATATGAACAAGCTGGTGCAGCCTGTTTATCGGTACTAACTGATGTTGATTTCTTTCAGGGTGCAGATGAAAATATTGCGATTGCTCGCAATCATTGTGCTTTGCCTGCTTTACGTAAAGACTTCTTGGTTGACCCATACAATGTAGTTGAAGCACGTGCTTTGCATGCTGACTGTATTTTATTAATCGTTGCTTGTTTATCTGACCAGCAACTCGAAGAAATGTCAAAAACTGCGTTTGAACATCAACTAGATGTATTGGTTGAAGTTCATGACGAAGAAGAAATGGAACGCGCGTTAAAGCTTTCTGAACAATGTTTATTAGGTGTGAATAACCGTAATTTAAAAACGTTTGATGTAGATTTAAATACGTCTATCCGATTGAAAAAATTACTTCCAGCCTCACGTTTATTAATTACTGAAAGCGGTATTGCGACGCCAGACGATGTGCATATGATGCAAGAGCATGATATTCACAGCTTCTTGGTCGGCGAAAGTTTTATGAAACAACCACGTCCAGATCAAGCTTTTACTGCTCTTTTTGGACAACCTCAAACGGTTTAATGAAGATATATGAGTAATAAAGATTCATCGCTTTCTAAAGAGCAACAAAAATTATTGAAGCAATTTAAAAAGCAAATCTCCAATCCTCATTCAAGCAAAATCGCAAATCAGTCTGAGACTAAAAAATCTCAGGCTGAGCCTGAAGAATTGGAAGATACACATTTGTTTCAACAAGCTGTTGCAGGTGTTAAACGCATCAACAATAGTAATGTGGCTAATGTCAAACCACCTCGTGCCAAAAAAGTCGATGCACAAACACTAGCTAAACGTGCAGCTGCCGAAGGTGGCCGTGATACCGAACATGCTGAATTGTCAGACACTCAAGCTGCTTTAAATCCGGTCGCAAGCCAAGCTTCATTAAGCTATCGCATTGCAACACTTCAACATAAGGTGTTTGAAGACTTAAAAGCAGGCAAGATGCGTTGGTTTGAAGCTGTAGATCTACACGGCTGTACCATTGAACAAGCGCGTGACGCAGTTTTACAAATTATCCAGATGGCAAAAGATGAAAATCAAAATGTCATTAAAATTGTACATGGTAAAGGCCCCGAAGCGGTCTTAAAAACCTATGTCAACGGATGGTTACGCCAACATCGTGATGTTTTAGCTTTTGTAAGTGCTCCAGAAAATCAAGGTGGCACAGGTGCAGTTCTCGTGCTGCTTAAACGCGCAGAAAAAAATCCAAAGTTCGAACAAAAAAAATGATCCTTTGGGATCATTTTTTTACATCAAACACCTGCAATAATTGAGCAACTACTGCAATGGCAATCATTGCAGGTTGTTTCGATGAAATTCCTTCTACCCCGATCGGGCAAACCAAACGTTGTAATGTTTCTGGGGTATAACCACGTACTTGCATACGCTTTTCAAAAATAGCTCTTTTACTTTTTGAACCAATCATTCCGACATAAGCAAATGGTTCCGCCGTAGGTTTTAAGGCTGTAAAACACAATTGCAAATCTAGTTGATGATCGTGCGTTAAAATTAAAATTGCCCCCGAACGATCAAATTGCTCGATCTCGGCGTCTAAGGTATCAGTCGTTATACATTGCACCTGTTGCAGTAAATCGGATGGAAAAATATCATCACGCTGATCAATCCATTTCACCCGAACTCCAATAGGCAATAAACAACGAACAATTGCTTCACCCACATGCCCGGCGCCACAAATCAGCACTTGCATGGCATAAGGTTTTATCTGCTGGCTAAATTGCCATTCTTCACTGCTGCCAGAATGAAACTCGAAACTTGGTTGTTGTTCTATATCCATACTCTGCCAAGTGGACACATATTGATGTGAGACCTTACGCCCTATACGCTGACCAGCTCGCCATGCTTGTAAAATCGCAGATAAATCCGATGTGATCGCATTGGGTAATATTTTTTCAAACAATAACCACATCACCCCGCCACAACACTGTCCCAGCCGAGCACTGAGGTTAAAGCGTTCAATACGCCTCACACAAGTTTCCGTTTCTTTTAACATTTCTTTAGCAATATCAATGGCCTGAAACTCTAGATGCCCGCCACCGATCGTATCGGACTGCTGCCATTGCTGTTGCAAATTAAACCGCAATAACATAGTTGCACCAACTTCTCGTGGTGTTGAACCATTTGCACGTACCACTGTGACCAATACCATAGGCAGAGCATCGACTTGCCACGCCACAAAATCAGTCCACCATTGTAAATGTTGCATAATCTTCTACATTTTAGCTTGTGGTCGGTCAGCCAAAGCTTGTCCGCGTCCAATCGCAATTGCGCGTAAAATTTCTTCGGCAGTTGCTGGAGCATTGAGTACGAGCGGTGCATTTTCTGGAATAGCCGCCTGTACTGCCTGACGAATTGCAGAGAACACTGATAATGCCAACATGAATGGAGGTTCGCCTACCGCTTTAGAGCGATAGATGGTGTCTGCCTGATTTTGGTTATCAAACAGTTTGACATTAAAAATATGAGGAATGTCTACACTGGTCGGGATTTTATAAGTTGAAGGCGCATGGGTAAACAAACGGCCAGCGTGTGGTCCTTGTGGCTGCCAATATAACTCTTCTGTCGTGAGCCATCCCATCCCTTGTACAAAACCACCTTCAATTTGCCCTATATCAATTGCAGGGTTAATTGACTGCCCGACATCATGCAAAATATCGGCACGTAACACTTTCATTTCCCCAGTTAGCGTATCTATTGCGACCTCGCTGACCGCTGCGCCATAAGCATAGTAGAAAAATGGACGCCCTAAATGGTTGACCTGATCATAGTGAATTTCTGGTGTTTTATAAAAACCGCTTGTTATTCACCAATTAAAATGTCTATGCGATAAACCATTTAAAATGTCCTGTTTTTAACCACAAGAGTCAAGCACAGGATTTAACTTTCTTTGTTCAATAACAGCTTTCTGAGCTTTACGACTCGGCATACTTTTCTTGAGACGGGAACGTTTATTCTGTTTTTCCAACTCTTCATGCTGTTGCTGAATATGTGCCAGAACTGTACCTAACCGTTTATTCTCAACGATCTCATTCTGCTGTAGCCCAGCTAATTTATTGAAAATGCTGTAGTTGAGCTTTCGTCCCTCGTACATGAGGGCCACAGTGCCATCTGGGTACTCCAGAAATGAAATATATTGCCCAACAAGCTTATGATTCAGCTCTGTCGGTTCAAGCAGATAAATACATTTGTCATAGGTCAGGGTCAGATTCTTGGTGACCTTACGCGGTTCCTGCCAGGTAAAAATATCATCCAGTTCAAGATGAGATTCGGTTAATGGCCGATGTAAATTCTTTGAGTTTCGCGCACACTTGGCAAACTTCTGATTGAAATGCTCAATAAAGCAGGGCAGCCAGGCATTTGCCTCGGCAATTGAACAGATACCTTCTAGGCGCATTTCCTTGATCAGGCGATCCTGGAGTGTTCTATTGGCACGTTCCACACGGCCTTTGGCCTGGGGTGAGTTGGCGAAGATAATATCAATATTTAACTCATTCAGAATCCGCCCAAATTGCGTGATCTGGCTGTCCTGGCTCGATTTCTGGTTCACTCGGAAGACCGAATGTTTATCGCTATAAAAGGCCAGAGGCTTACCGTATTGTTCAATGTAGGCTCGGGTTGAAAGCATATAGTCGAAGGTCGTTTCCGCCTCACAGAAGCGCAGATGCAACAGCTTTCCAGTGGCATCATCGATATAAACCAGCAAGCAGCACTTAGCAGCGCGTCCTTCGAACCAGTCATGATATGAGCCATCAATCTGGATTAGCTCACCGAAGCAATCCCGGTTATAACGTGGCTGATATGGACGTTTAAGGCGCTTGGATCGTGGAATCCAGAGGTCATTTGCAGTCATCCAGCGCCGAAGCGTTTCTACCGGGATATTCAGGTCAAACATGCTGCTGAGCTTCTCATGGGCCAAGGTAGGTCCAAATCCCAGCAGATGTTCAGAAATAATGGAAAGACATTTTGATTTTAATAAATCATCATGGCGACGATGGCCAGGTTGACCACGACTGGCATGCGCCATACCTGAAACACCATCTTGATTGAGCTTCTGTAATAACCGGGTAATTTGACGGGTTGAAAGATTAAGGATTTCAGCAGCACGGACTTGTGTAATACGATGATCTCGAACGTCTTGCAGAACAGCAAGACGTTGAATTTCTTTGTCAGACATAGTGATCAGCATCTATATTTCATATCCAGTCCATGATGTTTAAGCCATCATAAACTAGACATTTTTATTGGTGAGAATATAGACACTTTAAATGGGTTCTAACACCGCTGTCCCATAGTTGTACACGTGCCATATATGCCCGTTGAACCAAGTCAGGAAATGTCCATGAGTGACCATTCGCTGTTGTGACTATACTATTTTCAAACTGGACTTGTTCAGCTTCACTTTGACTTATTTCTGCTGCAAGTTTTGCCAGACGCTCACGAATTTTAATACAGGCATTTTGAACAGCTTTACCGTTTAGATCTGCGCCACTCGATGCAGCAGTTGCCGAAGTATTTGGCACCCGAGAAGTATCAGTTGCAATTAAGCGAATGCTATCGATTGGTAAACCCAACTCATGAGCGGCAACCTGCCGTACTTTGGTATATAGCCCCTGTCCCATTTCTGTACCGCCATGGGTGATAGAAACAGTACTATCCATATACACGTAGACCAGTGCACCCGCCTGATTGTAATGCACGGCGTTAAACGAAATACCAAACATTAAGGGTGTTAACGCAATACCACGCTTAATGATGTCATTGTTCTCGTTAAAGGTATGAATGCTCTGTTTGCGTTTCGCATAATCGCTACTTTGCAATAATTCGGCTACCAATTTTGGCGCAACATTATCACGGACTTCTGCTCCATAGTGCATACGGTCACGTCCAGCACCGGGCTGTTCGGCAAAGAAATTGCGCTGACGAATTTCAACTGGGTCACAACCTAAATAACGAGCAATATCATCAATAATATTTTCAATGACAAACATACCTTGTGGCCCACCAAAACCACGATATGCCGTATTGGAAACAGTATTGGTTTTACAACGTAAGTTACGTAACTCAACTGCATTTAAATAATAGGCATTGCCAATATGGCAAATCGCACGTTCATTTACTGGCCCAGATAAATCAGCCGAAAAACCGCAGTTTGAAGCCAGTTGTACTTTTAAACCTTGTAAAATACCACTGTCATCAAAGGCTACAGACCACTCATAAGCAAAACCGTGACGTTTGCCTGTAGCGCTCATATCATCATCACGATCTAAGCGTAATTTACACGGACGGCCTGTTTTTTGTGCTGCCAAAGATGCAATGCATGCCCACTGCGCCGACTGCGACTCTTTACCACCAAAACCACCACCCATACGACGGCTTTCCACACTCACCTGATGCATATTCATGCCTAATGCATGACAAATCAGTAGCTGCATTTCGGTTGGATGTTGTGTCGAACAATAGACTTTTAAGCTCTGATTTTCTTGGGGAATCGCATAGGAAATTTGTCCTTCGAGATAAAAATGCTCTTGCCCACCCAGCTCAATAGCACCTGAAAGATGATGTGCTGCATTGTGAAATGCTTGTTCAACTTCACCATGGCTGAATTCAACAGGCGGTAACACCCACGATTCTTTTTCAATCGCATCTTGAATGGTTAAAATCGGAGTTTCGGGCAGATATTCAATTTTTGCTAAGCGAACTGCCTGACGGGCTTGCTGATAACTGTCAGCAACAACCACAAACAGGGCTTGTCCATAAAATTCGACCTGATCTTCGGCAAAAATTGGGTCATCTTTTACAATGGGTCCCCAATTATTTTCAACATCAATATCCTTTGCCGAAAAAACTGCATGCACACCATCGGCCTGACGTACTGCATCTAAATCAAGCTTACTAATTTTGCCTTTTGCACAACTTGAAAATCCGACAGCTAGGTGCATGGTATTTTCAAGCTCAGGTAAATCATCAATATATGTTGCCTGCCCCGTTACATGTAAATGGGCACTCTCGTGTGGAATCGAGTCGCCAGCTTTAGCTGATTTTTTAGAAATGCTTAAGTTAATGGTTTGATTCATGTCAGATCTCCACCATAGCAATCAAGTCATTCACACGAGTTAGTGTTTGAGACAGGACTTTTTCTACATAAAAACGCTGTAAACAGTTTTTCGCGACGTGTAAACGATATGCTGAGCTAGCACGTCCATCATCTAAAGGCTGATAGTCTTGCGACAATACTTCTTGTGCCTGAACGATCAATTCTGATGTAAGTTGTTGGCCTTCCAATATGGCTTCTGCATACTTTGCACGTTTGGGAATAGCAGCCATGCCACCAAAAGCAATTTTCACATTGTGAGCGACACAATGATTATCTAGCTCACATGAAATAGCCGCACATACCGCAGAAATATCTTGCTCAAAACGTTTAGCAATTTTATAGCTGGCAAATTTAAAACGTGGCTGCCCTTCACGAAGTGGAATAACAATCGACTCTACAAACTCACCAAGTTGTAATGCTGTTTTTTGATAATCTAAATAAAAGTCTTCCAAGGCAATTTCACGAGCCTGTTCACCTAAGCGCAAAATTAAGCGTGTACCTAGCGTAATTAATGTTGGCATTGAGTCGCCAATAGGCGAACCATTGGCAATATTTCCACCTAAAGTTCCAGCATTTTTAATAGGCATGGAAGCAAAACGGCGCTGTAATTCTTGAAAGTCAGGATAAAACTCTGAAATTTTGATGAGTGCATCACTCAAACTGACATTTGCCCCAATCGTTAAAGTATGGTCTGTGACTACAATCTTTTTCAGCTCTTCCACCTGACCGATATAAAGCATATCTCCTAAATTACGGCCCTGCTTTGTGACCCACAAACCGACATCTGTACTACCTGCAACAATACGGGCTTGCGGCAACTGTGAACGTATAGCAGCAAAATCCCGCAAAGTTTTGGGTGCAAAAAATTGCTGAACATGATGATTTAAATGCAATGCTGGTAATGCTTGAATGTCTTTTAATACATTAAGTACTTTTTTACGTTCTAATTGAACACGCGGATAGTCATATGCTTTTTTTGCTGCATCTAAAATAGGTCGATAGCCCGTACAGCGGCATAAATTTCCAGAAAGATAATCACTGATTTTATCTTTGCTTGGTGGCTGTTGTTCATTTTCATACATTGCCCATAACGACATAATAAAACCGGGCGTGCAAAAACCACATTGTGAGCCATGCATATCCACCATTGCCTGTTGTACAGGATGCAATGTCCCAGCTTGTGTAGGTAATAAATTATGAAGATCTTCTACTGTAAATAAAGCTTTACCATCTAAAGTCACTAAAAACTGAATACAAGCATTCACGCTCCGTAATTGCAAGCTGTCATTGACTAACTCACCAATCACTACTGTACATGCACCACAATCGCCCTCAGCACAGCCCTCTTTTGTACCAGTCTGCCGAGTCTTATCGGCTTGCGTATATTCTCGGAGAAATTGTAAGACCGTCATGGTGGGTAATACATTTTCTACTTGTTGCTGACTGCCACGAAAAAAAAAGGTAATTGGACGTTCTGACATTTTTTATCCTTATGCTCTATAGTACGGCATATTTGCAAATATGATGCCATGAGGCGATCATTTATAACTTAACTGTATTAGTCGCACATTTCATGTTCAAATACTTGACTATTAACGATAAAAAACATGAAATTTATTCACCATTTATCCAACGCATACCGAACAGGATAAATATAGTGCGACGAGTTATGAACATCAGGTCATGTTTCTGATACAATGCCGAGCTTGTCTAATAGAGTAAATTTATACGCCTTATGTCAATGCAGCAATCGTACGCAAACATTCTGACTGCCGTCGGTGAAGACCTTAATCGTCCCGGCCTTAAAGATACGCCTGTGCGTGCGGCTAAAGCTTTTTCATATTTAACTTCTGGCTATAGTAAAACTTTAGAAGAAGTCACCAATAATGCTGTTTTCCCATCAGATAACCATGAAATGGTATTGGTGAAAAATATTGAATTTTATTCGCTTTGCGAACATCACCTCCTTCCATTCTATGGCCGTGTTCATGTTGCCTATTTACCAGAAGGCAAAGTTCTTGGCTTATCTAAATTTGCACGTATTACCGAGATGTTTGCTCGTCGTTTGCAAATTCAGGAAAATCTAACTCAGCAAATCGCTGAAGCTGTGGCTGAAGTGACTGGTGCTCGCGGTGTTGCTGTCGTAATTGACTCTGCACATATGTGTATGATGATGCGTGGTGTAGGTAAACAAGAGTCTACCACCCGTACAGTTTCTTTTGTCGGAGATTTTAAAACTGACAAAGAAGCACGCCGTGAATTCTTAAGTGCAGTACCAGAAAGCTACTAATCTGGTAGCTACTGCAAAAAAGCCCGACTCAGTTGGGCTTTTTTATATTTAGATAAAGCACTTACTCTATAAAACATAACAATCAAATTATGTGATTTTTGTTATAAAAGTACACATCTTTAATTTTAAATAATTTATGAGTTAATCATGCGATTTAACAAAATTTCTTGCTTACTTTTATTCCCTCTTTTTATTTTTAATACCTCAATTTATGCAGGGAATACACCAAAAGAGCAAGAAATTAAGAAACTGGTTGATCAAAATTTTAAACCGTTATTAGAAAAATATAATGTGCCGGGTATGGCGGTAGGTGTTATTCAAAACAATAAAAAATATGAAATGTATTATGGCCTTCAATCTGTTCAAGATAAAAAAGCTGTAAATAGCAGTACCATTTTTGAGCTAGGTTCTGTCAGTAAACTATTTACCGCTACAGCAGGTGCTTATGCTAAGAATAAGGGAAAAATCTCTTTTGAAGATAAACCAAGTAAATACTGGAAAGAGCTAAAAAACACCCCGATTGATCAGGTCAATTTACTTCAACTTGCTACTTATACCAGTGGTAATCTTGCGCTACAGTTTCCAGATGAAGTACAAACAGACCAACAAGTTTTAACTTTTTTCAAAGACTGGAAGCCTAAAAATCCAATTGGTGAATATAGACAATATTCCAACCCAAGTATTGGCCTATTTGGAAAAGTTGTAAGCTTGTCAATGAATCAGCCTTTTAGTCAGGTTTTAGAAAAAACCATTTTTCCAGACCTTGGCTTAAAACATAGTTATGTCAATGTACCTAAAACTCAAATGCAACATTATGCATTTGGCTATAACCAACAAAATCAGCCGATTCGAGTCAACCCTGGTCCCTTAGATGGTCCAGCTTACGGCGTTAAATCGACTCTTCCAGACATGTTGGGGTTTGTTCATGCCAACCTGAACCCGCAGCAATATCCTGCTGATATTCAACGTGCAATTAATGAGACACATCAAGGTTTCTATCAAGTAGATACCATGTATCAGGCGCTTGGTTGGGAAGAGTTTTCTTACCCTGCAACCTTACAAACTTTATTAGACAGTAATTCTGACCAGATTGTGATGAAGCCTAATAAAGTCACTGCTATTTCTAAAGAACCTTCAATTAAAATGTTTCACAAAACTGGTTCAACCAATGGCTTTGGAACATACGTCGTATTTATTCCTAAAGAAAATATTGGTTTAGTCATGTTAACCAATAAACGTATTCCAAACGAAGAACGCATTAAGGCGGCTTATGCTGTGCTAAATGCGATAAAGAAATAATCATCTTTAGCTAAAACAAAAAAGAGAAATAGATGAAATCTATTTCTCTTTTTTTATGAATATACGATTTAAAAGAACCAAACATATCCAAGACTTGATTTCATCCAGTCCAGATGATTTTGTTTTTCATAATCCCAATTCAGGCGAATAGCATTATTGCTATTAATGGCATATTGCCACTGGGTATTTAAGCGTAAGTTCCATTGGTTTTGGTCTTCCCAATAGGGTAGTTCAACTTGTATCACTGAGTTAAACTTTTCAAACCACTGATTCATACAGCCTAGAGTTGGCCCCATTCCTACACGCCAACCTTTATCTAAATTTGAACCTGCTTGAACATAAGCTTGGACTTGTCCATAGCACACATGTTTACGGTCATAGTCCGCAACACTATAGCCAACTTGGGTATTAAAACTCGCTACACCATGCTGTTTTTCATCACTATAAACACCGTCATGAACTGCTTCTTGACGCCAGCCTAGGTTAAATCCCCAAGTAAGAGGTGTTTTGAATGGTTGGATCGGGTTATAGGAGTTCACTTCTAGTAGATCAAGACGTTCTAGCTTTAAATGATCATCTCTCCACTGGGCATTACCATTTAAAAAAAGCAATTGAGTACCAGCACGATACCCTCCTTGAGGGTCAATCAAGTCATGGTAAGCTTGTCTATGCCCAATCTCGATAAACTTATCACCTTGTACTTCACCCAGTTTTAGCGAAACATTGCGTGCATTATGACCTTGTGTAGGTTCAGTAGAAGGTCGTTTAGGTTCTTGGCGTTGTTTATCTAAATCAATCTGACTTCTCAAAGCCAAAAGTTGCCTTAGCTGTGGTTGAGCAAAACTTTCTTCAACTTTTCGACTAATGAATTGTAGATATAAATCATCGTAAGCCATCTCAAGAATTTTGGCCTGATCTGGCTGACTATACGACTTAAGTATTTCGGAGGACTCTTTAGTTGGCATCATGGCTACCTGATGAGCAACTTTTGCCAAAGACGCGCCATGCTGATGAGCTTGAGCTAATAATTGAGTCTCTAAAGCTGGTCGATATACAGGAGGATTCGTAAGCCCTTGCTGCTGCATCGCTTTAATCGTTTCCATTGGAATAGAAGCGTAATTAAACTTTTCTTGTAAGTTAGACTCAGGTTTAACCAAATCAACCAATCCCAATAAACGATAGGCGCAGTTGTCACTCACAAAGTAATAAGGGAAGCTCACATGTTGCATTTCCCAAATATGAGACACTAAAAAGTGTGTTTCCTCAGGAGATAGATTTAACTCATATTCCCATAAATCACGGCTTTCAAAATCACCATACTCTTTTACCTTACGATAATAAGGCATTAGTGAATATTCACCCGGATACTGCCCTGTTAAGCCTTTCCAAGCATATGACCAGTTGTCATTGCCTGCGACAGTGGCTGCATAATTTACAGCGTAAGAAACGAGGTTTAACTGTTTTTGATCTTTAGGGTCTAAGCGTAATAAGGTATGTCCAAACATTGAGCTTGGATTGCCCATAAAGTCTGTCGCGTAAATTAGCGTCGCTTTATAAGGTTTAATCTGGCCAATCCAGTTTTCAAACTCTGAACATTTTACTTGCGGTAATTCATTTTCTTGAATGCCTAATTGCTTTATAAGCCATTGACTGCGCGCAGGAAACTTACAACGAATTGATTGATTGTCTGGAGCTGGTGCAAATAATGCTGTGATATCTGCTTTCTGTTCTTCTTTTAAATTATTTTTCCCATTTGGTGCCATAAAGTAACCAGCGTAACTCACTTCACTCTTCTGGTTTTTATTGGCATACATCAGACGTTGCCATGTGATGTCTTGATCTAACTTTTTTTGTTCTGCAATAGACCAGTAGTTTTGAATAGATGGATTTATTTCTGCTGAATACGCAATATTAACTGCCAATGAGGCAAAAATTAAAACAACCGATTTCATTAAGCTCATCAATTTTTATCATTAAATATAAGAAAAACCCTGCCAAATGACAGGGTTTTCAATTTCAAACTTATACGTAAGCTTTTAAAACGTCGTCTTTAGCCATTACGTTTTGTAATGATGCTAATACTTGAAGTGTGTTTTGGTTGTCTGCTGAATAGATTTCACCAAAGTTTGCTTTTGAAACTTTGAAGAAACGATCTTTATCTTGTGGTTTAATTTGCATTAACTCAGCAAGTACGTTCAGGCTTTCACCTTGGCCTACAGCCATATCACGCGCTAAAGTTTCTGCATTTTCATTTGTGAAAGTAACAACTTGAGCTGTTACTGTTCCGCCTTGACGGCAGCCTAAAGTACCAAAAGTAATACCTAATAATTGGTTAGTAAAAATACCGTTTGTTGTTGCAGCAAGAATTTTAGGCACCACTCCTTTTTGGCCAGCCCATACTTGCGTACCCACACCACAACCTACATCGTTATCAGCCATAGCAACACTTGAACCAGCTGCTAACAAAGCAGCTAAAGCTAATTTTTTTAACATAGATGTATATCTCCAAAAATCATTATTGATTTGTTTCTTATGTATTGTTATGTGTAACTATTATTACACCCTTCAAAGATAGCGATAAGCCAGTCATTTAGCAATTAAAAATTAAATAATATGATAAAAAGTGAAAATGAAATTTTTACTTTAAATTCCAATTACCTTGATTATCTCGATGACCTAATATTTTAAGAACTAATACTAAACTTAGCAGTAATAATAAATACCACGAACCAAGTTTACCCCATCCCACCATATGCCAAGCATTAATCTGACTTGGGTAAACCCAAATTTTGTAAAATGTACTAATATTTTCAGCAACCCAAATTATGAATGCGAGTGTCACCAAAACAGGGAGCATCGGCGTTTTAAACTTACGTTCATTTATTTGAAAATAAAGTGTAGTTTTCCAGAATATATAAACACTAAATGCAAATAAAATATAGCGAATATCAGGAATAAAAAATTTACTCATAAAGTTAATATATGAGAAAAATGCGAGAAAAAGCATGCTTCCAAAGCTTGGCAGTTTCTCAAAGGAAACTTGAAATAGTCGTATTGAGCGAGCAAAGAAACTACCTACAGCCGAGTACATAAAGCCTGCAAATAAAGGCACAGTAATAATTTTAAATACCGCAGGCTGCGGGTATTGCCATGAAGCAATGCCGGGGTGTGTCAAAAAGATTTCCATGACCATTGCCATGATATGAAATAAAGCAATGACTTTGGCTTCTTGCCATGACTCCAGCTTTAAATATAACAAGCAAATTTGAATAATGAGTGCATAGATGAGTAAATAATCATAACGATAAAAACCCATATATTCATGGCTACCCATCGGTGCTGTCAGGGCAAAAGCTATTAAAAGCAGAATACCAAACAAGGCTGCCGAAACAGCCTTGCCGATAAAATGAATTGGTAAAGTTAGGTGGCGCACAAAGAACTATCCTAGATATTTAGCACTATACTCATGCACTGTATCTACAAAGATTTTTGGTTGCGCAGGATCTACCCACTGGGTAATGCCATGACCCAAGTTTGCAACATAACCAGTCTTCTCACCATTTGCGTAAGCGTCATCTAACATCGCTTTTACGGCTTTTTCAATCGTAGCTGCTGAACCATATAAAACAGCCGGATCAAGGTTCCCTTGTAGAGCAACACGACCTGCTACAGTTGTACGGGCTGTATTTAATGGTGTCGTCCAATCTAAACCTAATGCATCTGCACCTGTTGTGATCATTGGTTCTAACCACTGACCACCACCTTTGGTGAATACAATGACAGGAATACGGCGCCCATCTTTTTCACGTTGCAGACCCGCAATAATCTTTTTCATATAGTTCAAAGAGAACTCTACATATTCACGGTGTGCTAAAGCACCGCCCCAACTGTCAAAGATTTGAATTGCTTGAGCGCCCGCATCAATCTGAGCATTTAGATAGTCAATCACTGAATCTGCTAAATGGTCGAGTAGAGCATGCAAAACTTCCGGCTGTGCATACATCATTTGCTTGGTAAAACGGAACTCTTTGCTTGAACCACCTTCAACCATGTAAGTTGCTAGCGTCCAAGGACTACCCGAAAAACCAATGAGTGGAACCTGACCACCCAAAGCAGAACGAATTGTACTTACTGCGTTCATCACATAATCAAGATCAGATTTAGCATTTAACTTTGGTAAATTTGCTACATCTTGTTCAGTACGAACCGTTTTATGAAACTTAGGGCCTTCGCCTGTTTCAAAGTAAAGACCTAAACCGAGTGCATCTGGAATAGTTAAAATATCTGAAAATAAAATTGCTGCGTCTAAATCATAACGACGTAAAGGCTGTAAAGTTACTTCACAAGCAAACTCTGTATTTTTGCATAAAGATAGAAAGTCACCCGCTTTTGAGCGTGTTTCGCGATATTCAGGCAAATAACGTCCTGCTTGGCGCATCATCCATATCGGTGTGGTGTCTACAGGCTCACGTAATAAAGCACGTAAGAAACGATCATTTTTAAGTGTCGTCATTGCCGATCTCTATCTTTTTCATGTGGCAGCATCATATCAAAACGTAGATGTTTTTATAATTTCAATTTCATACAAAAACTTGTCAATCCACTAAAAAATGCATATTTACACAAAAGTCTACTGCAAGAAGCTCGGTTTTCTGCAATACTTGCAACATGTTACATCGGGTTTATTGATATTCCTTTAATGCTTAAATTCACCAATATTGAATGCGCAAAAATTGCGTTGTTGGTGATTTTATAAACGTTAGGATCAGTCTCCTTGCCCTATTGCTTATATGAAAATTCTTAAGGTTGAATTACATGTTTGTTCGCTCATTACTCGCTATGAGTTTAAGTTGTATTATTGCTAATGTTGCTTTGGCTGCGTCAACAACTGAGCAACCACTGAACCCTAAAAAAGTATCTGCTCCTGTAGAGGATCCAATTGATCCGCTTGCTGTAGATGCTGCTTCAACTGCAAAAGCCCAAGCGCAGACACAGATTACTGCTCAAGAACAAAATGATTTAAATCGAGCGTCTACAACATTACAAAATTTGCAAAAAGCTGAAGACCCAAATGCTGATTCAGGCATTGCTGCTTCAGAACCAACTGCACCAGCTAAAACAGCGACAGCTACTAAGACTTCTGCTCCTGCTCCAGCTGTTTCATGGACATTAGATAGCTTAAACAATGCTGACTGGTACGAAAACATTGGCAAAGGCCAATTTCCAGTTTATGCACGTGCTCACGTTATGTTGAACAATGCACATGCTTCGCCGGGTGCGATTGATGGCATGAGCGGTAAAAATACCCTAAAAGCAATTGCATCTTTCCAACAAATGAATGGTTTATCTCCTACTGGCGAGTTAACTAAAGAAACTTGGGATGCACTTGTTGCAAAACAAACAAAACCAGCATTTATTGAATACACAATT
The DNA here is from genome assembly GCF_000368065.1 of Acinetobacter seifertii. Lineage (GTDB taxonomy): Bacteria > Pseudomonadota > Gammaproteobacteria > Pseudomonadales > Moraxellaceae > Acinetobacter > Acinetobacter seifertii. The sequence continues at coordinate 363,643 of NZ_KB851200.1, read as the reverse complement.
ACCGATGCAGACTTAAAAGGTCCATATGCTGAGTCAATTCCTTCTGACTACGCATTACAAGCCAAAATGAAAGGTTTGTACTACACGCGTGTGACTGAAATGTTGGGCGAGAAGTTCCATATTGATGAAGGTTTCTTAAAGAAATTAAACCCGAAAGCAACCTTCAAAAAAGTTGGTGAGAAAGTTATTGTTCCAAACGTACGCAATGACTTACCAGAAGATATTCATTTGATTATTGCGCATAAAGGTGCAAAACAGTTGTATCTGTTTAACAGCCGCAATCAAATGGTAGGTTCCTTTCCTGCAACAATTGGCAGTACTGATACGCCTTCTCCGACCGGTACTTATAAGGTAGTTGGTGTTGCGCGTAACCCTTGGTATAGCTATTCACCTTCAAACTTCGTACAAGGTAAAAACTTAAAACCGCTTTCTTTACCACCAGGCCCTAACGCTCCTGTAGGTAATATCTGGATTGGTTTAAGTAAAAAATCATTTGGTATTCACGGCACACCAAACCCGTCTTTAATTTCTAAAACTGCATCACACGGTTGTATCCGTTTAACCAACTGGGATGCTAACGATTTAGGTAATAAAGTACGTGCAGGTGTAACTGTTAAATTCTTAGAATAATCCTTTAAAGAAGAAAGCCTGCTTTATGCAGGCTTTTTTTATACTTAAAATTTAAAACGAATATTTATTGATATATCGATCATATTAAAAACGCAACAATATGTTGCATCTACTCTATTTTTAGCTTCATTCTACAGGTTTAACATAGTCCTCAAGAGATCAATAATAATTTGAGGAGATCGAGTCATGAATGCTTTTTTGCATCGTAGTGAAGATCGTGGTCATGTTAAAGCGGGTTGGTTAGAGTCTTATCATAGCTTTTCATTTGGTAACTGGTATAACCCGAAATATATGGGTGTCAGTGCATTACGCGTTATTAATGACGACAGAATTGATGCCCATAACGGTTTCGGCACACACTCTCATGACAACATGGAAATTTTAACCTGTGTGCTCGATGGTGCAATTTCACACCGTGATACGATGGGAAATGAAGGCCAAATTAAAGCTGGTGAATGGCAACTCATGAGTGCTGGTACAGGCGTGGCGCACAGTGAAATCAATAACACTGATACACCTGTCCATCTATTACAAATCTGGATTATTCCAGATGTAAAAGAAGCTGAGCCAAACTACCAACAAATTAATTTGGACCCACGTAAAGATCCAAATAAATGGCATTTAATTGCAGGCCCAGATGCAAATGCACCTATGCACATTCGCCAAAACGCAGAAGTAAAATCTGCAGTATTGAAAAAAGGAAATGAACTTCCTGTTGAAACATCAAAACGGGTAAATTACGTTCATGTGATTTCAGGTGTAATTCGTATTGGTGATCAAGAAGTTAAAGCTGGTGATGCTTTAGTGTTTGAAGATAACGCCGTGATTCATGCACTTGAAGACAGTCAATTTATTTGGTTTGATTTACCTTAAACAGCTAAAAGCCCTTTTATATAAAAGGGCTTTTTAGTCACTACTACCGCCACTATCGCAGCTGCCTGAATCCGAAGATGACGAACAATCATTTGAGTGGCTTGAGCTATGATGATGGCTATTGTCATGAACATGATGGTTTGATGAAGATGAATAATCAGGTTCACCCGATGATGAATAATTCTTTCGATAGCGAAGAGCTGCAATTAACAGAAACAGTCCGATGCTGGAAAAAATAGTAATAAATACAATAAAAAACACCTTCAAATAATGACCTCCTAAATAAATCTATGTAGATGATTACTGTATCACCTAGTTCATTATTTAAATGAGGTATGTTGATTAAACAAGTTATTTTTTGATAAATACCATAAAACCTTTAAAGCAAAAAACTGAATGGGTAACCTTTCAAAAAGCACAAAGGTTATGCAACACCAAGTACAACACACACTATGTCTAATTTTATAAATGATGAAAAAGCTTTTAAGTTTCCTTCACATATAAATAGGCACTTGCTCTAGATATACCTAAATGCTGAGCAACCGTTTCCACGGCCTTTTTAATGTCTAATAAGCCATTATTCTTGAGTTCATGTATTAACTGTTTTCGCTCATTGAGTTTTAGCATACGCGGTGTCGTAGCGTGTTTTGAAGCAAATTGATCAATATATCTTCGAATTGCTTCTGTACCATTCGGTTCCAGATTTTCAATAATGTTGTCAGTTTCAATTTTAGTGAACTGGTCTAGAGCACTTTGCATTCCCCTAAATAGGGTTAAATCTATATTCATACATAAAGCGGCCACATATTGCCCTTCTTCATCTTTAATTCCAATAGACGTACTTTTGGCAGGACGACCATCTGCAAATTGGTTTGCGTAATTTGAAATGAGGTTTGGAAACTCTGGAGACATGATTCTAGCCAAGCCCAGCTCAGTGGCAGGATCTCCAATTTTTCGACCAGATAAATTGTTATGTATAGAGAGTATGGCATGCTCAGGATTTGTTAAGTCATGGACAACAACTTCGCAAAAAGGAAATAGCGTTTCACTTAGCCCTTTCGCGATAGTATCTAGTTGAGTGAGTAAATGTTTATCACGATTGCCCAAGGTATTTCCTCCAAATGACTTAGTTGCTATTTCAAGCCCTAGCATAAAGCATGCAATAGTATTTTAGACTTTTTATCCAATTTTAAACTTAATGTAAATCAAAATCTTATATCTCATTGTTATCAAATTAGAAAATAAAATTAGACATTTTATCTAAATCTATATATTTTATCTAAACAAGGTCCATATATTGTATGTCACTTGAGCAATAGCAAATCTTGCATCCGAAAACATTGAATAGCATTAGGTTTAATTATGAAAAATTTAACCCTTCCCACTTATGAAGATGTCGCAGCCGCTGCTGAACGTATAAAAGGTTTCGCAAATAAGACTCCTGTTTTAACTTCACGTACTGTGAACAATGAATTTGAAGCAGAAGTATTTTTTAAATGTGAGAATTTTCAGCGTGTTGGTGCTTTCAAATTTCGTGGTGCAATGAATGCACTTTTGCAATTTAGTGGAGCTCAGAAAAAAGCGGGTGTGGTTGCTTTCTCTTCAGGAAACCATGCGCAAGCAATTGCACTATCAGCAAAAACGCTTGGTATTCCAGCCATAATCGTTATGCCGCAAGATGCACCTGCCGCAAAAATGGCAGCAACACGAGAATACGGCGCCGATATTGTTGAATTTGACCGCTATAGAGAAGATCGGGAAAAAATTGGAAAAGAAATAGCTGAAAAAAATGGCCTGACACTCATTCCATCTTATGACCACCCACATGTAATTGCAGGTCAAGGAACGGCTGCAAAAGAGTTATTTGAAGAAGTCGGCGAATTAGATTACCTGTTTGTATGTTTAGGGGGCGGTGGTTTATTGGCAGGTTCTGCCCTGTCTGCTCGCCATCTCTCTCCAAACTGTAAAATATATGGTGTTGAACCTGCTCTAGGAAATGATGGGCAAATGTCTTTTAGAAAAGGAGAAATTGTTCATATTGATACGCCACAAACCATTGCCGATGGCGCTCAAACTCAATATTTAGGCAAATTAACATTCCCTATTATTCAAAAGAATGTGGATGACATTTTGACAGTAGAAGACGAAGAACTTATTAGCTGTATGAAGTTCTTTGCTGAAAGAATGAAAATGGTAGTTGAACCGACAGGATGTCTCGGATTTGCTGCTGCACGTAATTTAAAGCATGAGTTAAAAGGCAAACGTATAGGCATCATCATTAGTGGTGGCAACGTCGATATTTCTAAATATGTAGAGTTTTTATCTGCTTAATAAAAGTTAGTGCCTATCTATGAGTTCAGTTAATACGTCATAGATAGGCATTACATGCTACTCGTCTCTCGGCTTGCTCGTGTCTTAATTTAAATAAACTTTTGGAGATATGATGAGATTTATTTCTGAGTCTGAATCTGCTGCTCTCATCAATCATGAACTGGCTTATGACGCCATTTACCAAGCTTTAATTGCTGCAACTCAACCAGAAACCAAAAGTTTTGCTGTGGTTCACGGTCAAGGGTCCGATAGCAAAAATACCTTTAGCGTTAAGTCATCGGCGACCGAGCATTTGGCTGGCCTTAAAGTTGGTTCTTTTTGGGAAGATAACCCTAAACATGGTTTGCCTCGCCATAACGCGCTCATTTTATTATTCAATCAAGCTAATGGAAAAATGGCAGCAGCCATCGAAGCAGGCAAAGTCAATGCGTTTCGTACAGCTGCATCTAATGCTGTCGCAACCCAGGTACTTGCAAGAAAAGATTCAAAAGTATTGGCTATATTTGGTACAGGAAATCAGGCCAAATATGAGTGTGAGGCTTTAGCGAGAATTAGAAATTTCGAACAGATTTTTATAGTCGGGCGCGACCCACATAAAGCTGAAAAAATGGCAGAAGACCTCAAACCATTAGGTATTCAGCTTCAAATTACGGGTGCAAAAGAAGCCTGTGAACAAGCCGATATTATTGTGACCGCAACTTCTTCTCATACTCCTCTTTTTAAAGCTGAATGGGTCAAAGCTGGCACTCATATTTCATCGATGGGTTCTGATAAACAAGGCAAACAAGAACTTCCGCCAGAGCTATTTTCACATAGTGGTTTATTTTGCGATCTTAATGTCCAGTCTAAACTCATTGGTGAATTTCAACATGCGCCTGAGTCTGCAACCTTAATCAATATAGGTGATGTGCTTTTAGCAAATGCCCAAGGTAGGCAGTTACCAGAACAAATCACAATTTATGACAGTTCAGGCTTATCTATACAAGATTTATATATCGCTCAGAAAATTTTAGAAATTTCTTAATATTGATCATTTAACTGCATCGTTCAGGCTGATGCAGTTAAATTAAAATCATGTTCCTTTTCACAATGCTTTACTGAATTTTGTTTTTAAAATCAGAATGAATCTTCAATAAAAACTTTAGCAAAAGACGCGATATATTGCTCAGCCTTAGCATCATAATTTTGAAAACCTGCATCAAATACCCATTTTTCAATTTCAGATTTTTTGACTAATTTTTGCAAATAAAGCTGATGATGTTTGTCTAATTCTTCTTTTAAACTTCTTAGCATCAGTTCATTTAAACCAGTAGGAGGATTCAGGCCTGTATCTAAAAGACTAGGCGCAAATGCCACACTTTTGAGTTCCAGTTGATGCACTATTCTTACAACAGTTTTTATCGCAGTCTCGATTCGCTCTAACGTGAAATCTTCTGGTGCTCCCATGCCTATAAGTAAAACTTTAGAGGCATGTATCGTGGATGGGGTTTGATTTATTAAAAGAACATCATTCAATTTTGCGCTAAACCAGTTATTTTTCCGTATTTCATATAGTCTGCCGTTTAGAGCTTCATCTAAATGTGCCAAACCACCCGAAAAAGAACGGTTATTCATTTCATGTTCAAAAACACAAGCACAGGAAAGCTCAACCTCGGCCGTGGTACAGTCCCAAGTCACGAGTTCAATGTTTAAATTTTGGTAACGCCCAATTTTAGTTTGCTTTATACCTGTGCTCATATTTTTACTCTTCTCGTTTTACCAACCATATTTAAGCTCAAGGCCTAAATAGTTTGCGTCTTTACCACCCGCTTTCTTAATGGTATCTCCAACCTCAAAGTGCACGCCTTCGGCAGCCACAGATAGATTAGAATTAATTTTTCGATCTGCTCTGAGTTGAAGATATGCCCCAGTCCAGCTCGAACCTTGCCCCGCGGTATTTGCCATGCTGTTATTACCTTGGAAATAAATCGCATCTTGGGTAGTTTCACGCCACTGAAAACCTAAGGCACTTAACAAAGTAAGTTTTTCGGAAGGCTTGAGCGTCAGAGACGGTTTTAGGTGAATAATATTGCTATAACCACTATAACCCGCCAAAGTAAAATATGAGCCATTTGCAAAAAGCTGGTTAAAGGTATTAAGTTGATTATCGTTGGTACTTTTGTCGCCTGTGGCAATATCAAATTGCACTCCTAAACGCGGTGACCACGCTTGGTCAGCAAAAGTGTATCCCGTAATACTACTCAGTGCCCAAGCTTGAATTGTTTGTCCACCGATTTTTCCATGCTGAAGCATGCCTTCAACATCCCAATCGACATTATTCTTTTTACCCATATGGCGAAGGTCATATAAGTCTCGAACCTCATTGCCCTTAATACTTGGAAAAGAGGCATTATCTCGTTTATAACGCGAGTAATAACCCGATAACTCGCCATCCCCTACATTTTGTTTATCTACACGAAAGCCGCTAAAACTTAAATTGCTTTTTGAGTGGTCATTAAACGTGGAATCTTTTTCTATCTGAACAGGTCTGGTGAGATAACCTAAAACTCTCCAGTCGCCATATTCATACCCCGACCATACACCATCAAAGGCTTGCCGAACGTTTGGGCCTTCTCTATTCGAGATAAAGCGCTGTAAGTCAAAAGCCATTTCTTGACGGCCTACTCTAAATTTAAAAGTTCCGTTATTTAAAGGGCTCACCCATGCAATAAAGGCTTGTTCTATATCAAGTCTATTTTGATCGGTACTACTAATATTTTTTTTATCAAACGCACGGGCATCGCTTAGCTGAGTAAATAATTGTAAATGATCGCCTATTCTTACATCTGCATGCGCTTGTAATCTTTGAATTAAATAGCTGTCGGCCTGATTATTTCCAGTACCAAACTTTGCATTATTATTGACTTCAAAACGTTCACGAATATTTGCCCCAAGTGATAAATAATTATTATCGCCAAAAGGTATATATTTGAAGTCGTCTCCTATTTTCTTTGGCACACACGGATTTTTTAAAACATCCCAATTTTCTTGCCAACGATTCGTTGAGATTTTTGGACGAGTTGGACATGCATTTGTGTTTGAGGCTTCATTTTCTGCATAAGCAGATTCATAGAAAAATAAACTGCTGGTTAATAACAGACTCATTTTTATTATTTTCAGGTAAGTCTCTGAGTGCTTAGTTCGATATGTTCTATCTTTAAAAACATGCGAGGCCATCAAGTGTTATCCATAGTAATAAATAGGTCGTTGCAGAGACTTGGTGTTTTGCACTCATACTGCTCTTAGGCAACATAAGTGCAAATTTCAATCCATCATTTAGGCTATAAATTATTTGATAGACGCATGAATTTCAGCGATATAACCGCCTGGGAACTGCACCATTGCTGACTCACGACCATCCGACTTATAAGCATTCACCAAAACAGATGCACCTGCTTTTGTGGCTTTATCTAAAGTTTCAGATAAGTTTTTAACTTCATAACCCGTCATATCACGCCCATACGGATAAGGAAGATGACCATTGGTCACGAATACTGTCATTTTGCCGAAGTCAGACTCAACGCGAATACGTCTATACGTTTCATTTGGGCGACCAATTTCTATACCTGCGGCTTTAGGGTTATCGGAAACGACTTTACCGTGCGAGAAACTCACGAACTTCTTAACAAACGAGTCAGCACTTTGTTTTGAAACATAAATACGGTTTTCTGGAACAGTCTCTAACTGGTTATAGTTAGGCTTAGTCGTGTGCCAATAGAGCTGCATATTTACGCCACCCGGCCATTGGACAATCGCATCACGCCCAATTGGGTCTGGGAAAGCATCTACAATGACATCTGCCCCATTTGCTTTGGCAGCCTGCACTGCTGCGTCCATGTCTTTGACTAAATAGCCAGTTCTTTCTAAACCAAACGGATATGGAATTGGAGTTTTAAAACCAAATACAGACAATGTACCTACTGGGGTCAATACAAGCTGAGACATCGTCTGGCTCGGTGTTGGTGTGACTTGGAAAACACCTTGTTTCGACTTGGTACCACCGAATGTTGCGACCAAGCTATCGGTAAATTTGTCAAAGTCTTCAGGGTTTACATAAACATGCGTTGTATCGTATTGGGGGGCTACACCGGGTGCCTCACTTTTTATACTTGTTGTTGTTTTGGCAAAAACCTGAGGAACTAGGGCAACATTTGTGCCCACTAGCATGGTGCTTAAAAGCAATGCTGATAATGATTTACGCATAAAATGCTCCTGTTTAAATGAGATGCTTAAACTTATTGTGATTTTGAAGATTGATTAGAAAGAATGGTGACCATCACCAAAGCAGCGATGAGCCCAAGATGTTCGAAGAAACTATTAAACGTACTAAAAAATGCTGAGCCTGTATGATTCCAAAAGTCGTTTGCAACGAGCATTGCTATGGCAGTTAGACAGCCTAAAGCCCCTGCTCCTAACCAGACAAAACGATTAAAAATAACTAAGACCGAACCAACAATTTCAATAAAAATAGCGGTAGCTGCCCAAAGCCAAGCAGGCTGTAAACCAAAACTCGCCTGCTCTTCAATAGCCGCATGAAATCCGATGAATTTATTAATTCCCCCCACTAAATACGCTGAAACGAGTGCAAGTCGAAGTAGCGGAAGCAATCCATGAATTGATAAGATCTTTTTTACCCATACTGGGTTATTATTAATCAAGTCACTCATCTATTTACCTTTTTGAAATCTCATAGTTTTAATATTTAAAAAATATAAGTTTCATGCATTAATAAAAGTTTATAAAATATGCAATATTCATGATCTAATTTATAAAATTATCTTTATAAAAATAAGACAATTTAAATAATTTTAAATATTTTATTAACCTTTAAAAAACCAAATAACTTACGATATATAAAATCAAAAATCCGTGTAAACTACTAGATATTTATTTAAATACAAACTGTATTCTAAAAAGATACAATGATTGATATACAGATATTCCTCATATAATTTAGCGGCAAGATCATTTAGCCTTTAAAATTTGATGGATAAAATAGACTGTATTAATACTTTTATAAGTGTGGTAGAGAATGGAAATTTTAGTCATGCTTCTAGAAATCTAGGCATTACGAGAGATCAAGTTTCAAAAAGAATTTTTTATTTAGAAAGTCTATTTAATACATCATTATTTATACGCAACACCCGAAAGATGGACCTGACTCGCTCTGGAGAAAAGTTCTATGAGCGATGCAAAGTGATTGTGAAAGAGTTAGATTTAGCAGCCCATGACTTTGTATACGACCAGAAGTACCCTGAAGGCTTACTCAAAATTAGTGCTCCACATGCCTTTATCCAAACGTGCTTTTCAGATGTCATTTCTAATTTTCTAATCAAATATCCTCATATTGAAATTGATCTTATGTTTTCAGACCACTCCACTCATATCAATCCTCATAAGTTTGATGTGATTTTAAAAGTTGAAGAAAATATTGAAGAGCAAAATACTTTCATTTTAAACACATATAAAAGAAGCTTTTATGCAACAGACGCATATTTAAATAAATATGGAAAACCGAAAAATATAGAAGAGCTTAGAGAGCATAGCATTTTACTATATTCTAAAGATGACTTAAAAAATAATATTATTAACTCAATACCAAAATTGACATGTAATAATATAGAAATTCTTTTAGAACTTTGTAAGAGAAATCAGGGTATTTTATTTGCACCTGACTTTTTAGCAAAAAAATATGAAGATGAGGGAATTATTATTAATTATTCAAAAACCCTTTTAAACTCTGATCTTTATTTTTATGCAACCACACCTTATGGATCGAGAGTTCCAAAGAAGGTTGAACTTTTTTTAAATTCTTTAAAGCAGCATTTTTCAAATTATCATTAAATGAATAAAACTTTAGCCGCTAAATTACTCTTTTTCTTTATCTACATTTACCAAGTATTCTATTTTAGCTCTGCCCTAGAAAGCCTTAAATTACTTTAATTTAGGGCTTTTTCAGTCATACAAAGCTATCAAGTTTATTTCTTATAAGTTAGAGCCCGCAGAAAATATTCAAGCATCTGCTCTTTGTCGTCTGCTCTATCCGAGCCTAAAAGTTGAATAATTCCGCCTTCAATCATATATAAAAAGAGTTTGGCATCGGTAAATGAAACATCAGTTTTAACTAATCGAAGCTGGCTATAAATTTCATTGGTGAGCCATGTTCTGTACCTCACGGCGGTTAGGTACGCGTTTGGATAGCTATTTTTAGTTTCAAAAATGGCTTTAAATAATAGGTAATATGGCCCATCTATATCACTATGTAGATAATATAGTTTCTTAAGTTTATCTAACGCGCTTGTGGCATGGTCATATTCGACCATTTCAATGACTTGGTCTTGGAGGCGTTCTTTTTGTACAACTAAACAAATGTCAATAAATCGCTCTTTAGAGTGAAAGTAATTATAAAACGTCATTCTCGTTATTTCAGTTTCTCTCACGATTTTGTCGACACCGACTGTGTGAAACCCACCGTGATGAAATACCTGAATCCCGTTATTTATAACTTTTACAGCACGTGCTGGGAGAGTTAAATTTGGCATAGTTTTACCGTTATAAATTAAATTTTTGTTGTATATAAATGAGATATAAAAAGCCTTTCACTTTTTTAAAGCTGAAAAAAAGGCATAGCAAAGCCATAAAGACTGTGCTTGGCACATCTCAAGTTTTATTGTTGATGCAAGTTTTTTGAGCCGTAATGACTGAAAGCCTGAAAACCCTATAGGTGATCAAGCTGCTTTAAATTTTTAAGTGGTGTCGTTATAGCTTTTGGCAAAGGTTGCCAAGAAATAATGGATGTGCAAAGCCAACTCCTTTTTATTGGGAGTTCTGCCAGACATTTATAGAATTATGGTGGCAGAACGGAAGAAGGTTGACAGACTAGTATTATCTCAAACTAGCACACCCGAGGGTGTCCCTCTCCCGTCCTACCGCTACGGGAAAGAGACGAGTGGCACACCACACACAAAACTATTCCTCAGAAGGAAAAGCTCTGATGCGGGAGATAATATTCAGCCTGTCAAAGCCGGCTGGCAATGTGGCCAGCAGGCAAAGAATAGTGCCCAACCCTGTTGCAGTCAAGCACACAAAATGACATTTGTTTTAAATTAGATCATTAAAAAGTAAGGATAAATAATGAGATAGTTATTGTTAAATGGGAGTTTATAAAGGGAAGTAAAAGGAATCAGGTATCAGCACTTATGCTTTTGATCCATAATGTACAAATATTGGCTCATAAAAATATTACATGACTTAAAAAATAGAAATTATTTAACTTCAAATAATAAAAAAAGGATATTAAAATAATATCCCTTCAAAAACATAAATTAATTTACCTATATATCAACTAATTAATTCCTTATTTTCAATTTGATCTAAAATACAAATTAAACGTCTAAATGTTGAAGGGTCAGCAAACTCTTTCAAATTATCAAATTCAGGCTGTAAAAACTCTGCTTTTAAACGCATACAATTATTCACATCTTGATTATTAATCAACCACAAAGCCAAAAAGTCTAATTTCTTATTAATACTACAATCTGAATCAGCTCTATCCTTAATATCCTCTAATACCCAACTTGTATCAAATTTTCTCTTCACATAAGAATTTATTTTGTCTTCATAATATGTCAAATCATTTAAGCACAAACTTTTCAATGCAGGATAATTATCTAGCTCCGATAAAAATGAAGGATCTGCTTTAAAGTATTTCTGTACAGGAAGATAAGTTCTATTCTGTTTTGAAAGTTGAGGTAATGATTCTTTCAAAACATCAATATCTTGAAATGGTAAGTCATCAAATACAATATCTTTACAGATATCAATACTGCCAATACCGCTTAGTCCTCTACTACCATTTGACTCATTTTGCGCTACGCCAACACCTACTACAAATTCTATTTCAGAATTATCAGCTGTGGCTTCATCAAAATCTTTAACTGCGATACGTCTATCGGCTTCCTCTGTAGTTTTTACAATATTATAAATCTGCTCTTTAAATATACGTAATAAATGTACTGGTATTTTCCGTTCTGAATATTGAAGAGCCTTATAAACTTTAGAAAAATCATTCGTTCGAATATGAGTAAAGTATAGTTTTCTCTCTCCTACCGTCATTAAAACAGATTCTATAGCCTCTTTATCATTCGATGGACGAGTCAAGAATATAAGGTTTTTACCTAGACGCTCTAACTGTTCAGATGATTCCATCATATCTGCTATTAATTCGAGAAGATCTGTTATATTTTTATCAGTAATTGAATAACCAATAAAAATTACAGGATTTTCTAAAAAAATTGATAGTAATTTTGCAGCAAGATAGGCATTTTTTTTATTAAAGTTTTCATAATCATTTTTACTTAAAATTAAGCTAGGAAATTTTGAAATACATCCATGTATTTTAAATATTTCACCTATAGATTGAGGATGCTTAAAAAATAAATCAGATTGACCAATATATACTTTTAACGTTGGGAAAAGATTTTCAAGCAATTTATCCCAATTAGTCGTTATAATTCCATCAATTACTACCTTTTCATTAAGCAATTCTTTTAATTCATCATTATTGTGTATTTTACTTTGTATATCTACTTGGCTTAAATATTGTGCAATTTCATATTTTAAAGGCGTTTCTACAGCTGGTGCCCAGTTAGCTGACTGATAAATATCAGTACGATCTTTATTTAAACTCCACCATTCCTTAGAAAAATCTTGTGCTAACGCTAATGCTGCTTTAGGAAAATCATTGTCTGCCGTCCCTAAATAACTGTCAAAAGGCATTGAAGTAGAAAAATGGCTTAATAGGCCTTTCCAATCAGGTAGGTCAAGGTATCGTCTAGAGAAGCCAGAACCTATAAATAAGAATGGAGCCGATAGAGACTCACTCAACAATTCAGCCAATTCTTTTTCAATATCAATTTCTTGTGACATTCTTTAAATCCAAAATTATGTTTGTATATTTATTAAAATACTATACTCAAAAATAAAAAATTTAAATGCAAAAATCAATCTATATTATTAAAATATTATTTTAAATCAAGTAATAGCATTATCATAAGACATGTAAAATAAGAATTAATGATAATTGATTATTAGAATATATATCCGTGCAAGTACAAAATATCAAGACAGAGAACGAGCATTAAATGATTTAAAAACACTTCTTAATTTTTTAAAAATAACTTTATTCAAAGCAATAAAAAAGCCCTAAACCATTACAGTTTAGGGCTTTTCAAGTCATGTAAAGCTATTCGAGTTTATATGACTTTAAATCTTGGTAGGTATATCCAGACTCGAACTGGAGACCTCTACGATGTCAACGTAGCGCTCTAACCAACTGAGCTATACACCTAGAATGGAAAGCATAATATTCATTTTTCAAAAGCAAAACAAGAGATTTGCCATTGAAAAAAATACAAGTGAGCAGACTTTGAGCAAACTTTTTTCATTTTCCAAAAAAATAAAACGGCACATGGTTCAACCACATACCGTTTTGTTTAGCTGAATTTAACTCTCAATTTAACAAGGGCATTTCTTTAAAGTACCGCCTGCCGATGGATAACGCACATCAACACAATGTCGATAGAAAGTCTTCGCATCCATAGGTGTTAAATCTGGATGATGAGCTTTCATGTGCTCCAAATACGTTTGATAGTCTGGCACTCCGACCATGAGTCGGAAGCTTTGCTGTAAACGCTGCCACAAGGTTGCTATACGCGACCAGTTCTTTGGAGAAAGTAATAGCTCTTTTTGCGAGAGCACTGTCATTTTGATGATTTTCGCAATAATGACAGTTCCATTTTTTGCAAATTTAAAATTCATCTTTATTCTCCTCGAGTGGTAACCACTTCAGGATCGGCATATACCGCAGGTGCTTCATTTACAGTCGGAGTACGACTCGCTAAAGCACGGCGAACAATACCAATTGAGGCAATAATCATGACAATCGAAACAATCATAAAGAAGCCACAAAGCGCAGCATTAATCTGATTCGACATCACAATGTTTTGCATCTCAGCAATAGTTTTGGCTGGTTTAATAATTTCACCGCGAGCAATCGCATCAGAGAACTTATGCGCTTGCGCCAAGAAACCAATTTTTGGGTTTTCGTGGAAAATCTTTTGCCAACCAGCAGTCATACAGGTTACGAACAAGAAAATAGTTGGGATAATCGTTACCCATACATATTTTTCTTTTTTCATTTTAAACAGAATGACTGTACCTAAAATAAGTGCCATAGAAGCCAGCATTTGGTTACCAACACCAAACAGAGGCCATAATGAATTAACGCCACCAAGTGGGTCAATCACACCTTGATAGACGAAGAAGCCCCATCCACCAACTGCAACGGCTGTACCAACCAAATTACCAAAGAATGAACCTGATGCTTTAACCGCAGGAATAACAATACCTACCGTGTCTTGCACCATAAAACGACAAGCACGAGTACCGGCATCGACAGCAGTTAAAATAAACAATGCTTCAAATAAAATGGCAAAGTGATACCAAAATGCCATCATTTGGCGGCTATTAAAAATTTCAGAAATGATATGAGCCATACCAATAGCGAAGGTAGGCGCACCACCTGTACGTGAAAGAATCGAGCTTTCACCTACTTCTTGAGCCAATACGGTTAACATTTCTGGGGTAACAATAAAGCCTAAATTACGTACAGCTTCTGCCGCAGACTCTACAGTTGTGCCGAGTACTGCCGCAGGCGCATTAATCGCAAAATATACACCTGGGTCTAAAACTGTCGCACAGATCATGGCCATGATCCCGACAAAAGACTCCATAAGCATACCGCCGTAGCCAATCACACGAATATCAGCTTCGTTATCGACGAGTTTTGGTGTTGTACCACTTGATACAAGCGCATGGAAACCAGAAATAGCACCACAGGCAATGGTAATAAATAGGAATGGGAATAAACTACCTGAGAAAACTGGACCTGTACCATCAATGAAGTGAGTTACAGCAGGCATTTTCAATTCAGGTAATGCAATGATAATACCCACCGCCAAACCAAGAATCACCCCAATTTTAAGGAAGGTAGATAAATAATCACGCGGTGCTAACAACAACCAAACTGGTAATACCGATGCGATAAAACCATAAATGATGAGACACCAAGTGAGTTGTGTACCCGTTAAAGTGAAGAACTCACCCCAGTACGGGTCTGCTGCAACATGTCCACCATAGACAATTGCCAGCATCATTAAAACAAAGCCAATAATTGAAACTTCTGCAATACGTCCTGGACGGATAAAGCGCATATAAACGCCCATGAACAATGCAATTGGAATGGTTGCTGCAATACTAAAGACACCCCACGGACTGTGTGCAAGTGCTTTAACAACCACCAACGCCAGTACTGCAAGGATAATAATCATTACCCCGAGCGCACCGAGCATTACCACAACACCAGCAAAAGAGCCAAGCTCCTGCTTTGCCATTTCACCAAGTGAACGACCATCACGGCGTGTCGATATAAATAAAACTAAAAAGTCTTGTACCGCACCTGCCAGAACCACACCAACCAGTAGCCAAATGGTTCCCGGTAAAAAGCCCATTTGTGCTGCCAAAATTGGTCCGACTAGCGGCCCTGCTCCAGCAATTGCAGCAAAGTGGTGCCCAAAAAGCACATATTTATTGGTGGGAACATAATCCAGACCATCGGCCAAGCGATGTGCTGGGGTTAAACGTCTTGGGTTTAATTCAAATACTTTAGTTGCAATAAATAGACTATAAAATCGGTATGCGATGCTATATACACATGCTGCAGCTAGTACAAGCCAAACCGCGTTAACATGTTCACCACGACTAAGTGCCAGCATCCCAAAAGAAATTGCACCTATAATTGCCACTAGGCTCCAGACCAGCTTGGAGGGAAGCGTAGATTTCGCTTGCATTGTGTCCATTCTTAACCTCTCAATAAATAACTACAGCATTTTTATATTGTTATGTACTGTTTCTCTTAATCCCTGTGACTCTACTCCTCCTTTTTCTTTTTTCCTCTTATACTTTCGCATAAAAAAAGGGATGATTTACATCATCCCTTCGATAATAGTGTATTTTTTAACTATTATGCACGCTCTAAATAATCGCCAGTACGAGTATCTACACGAACGCTTTCTTCTTGCTGAACAAATAACGGAACACGAACAACCGCACCTGTTTCAAGCTTAGCTGGTTTACCGCCACCGCCAGATGTATCACCACGTACGCCCGGATCAGTTTCAACGATTTTTAATACAACGAAGTTCGGTGGGCTTACTGTTAAAGGTACGCCGTTGAACAACATAATTGTACATTTTTCATTTGAATCGTCTTTTAACCATTTAGCAGCATCGCCCATTGCAACTTTGTCTGCAGCGATTTGCTCAAAAGATACAGGATCCATGAAGTTCCACATTTCACCATCGTTGTATAGGTATTCCATTTCAACTTCAACGATGTCAGCTGCTTCTAAAGAGTCACCTGATTTGAAAGTTTTTTCTAATACTTTACCGGTTTTAAGGTTACGTAATTTTACACGGTTGAACGCTTGACCTTTACCTGGTTTTACATATTCGTTTTCCATGATAGAACATGGGTTACCATCAAGCATAACCTTAAGGCCAGCTTTGAAATCATTTGTAGAATAATAGGCCATGAAAGGCACACTCCAAACTTAACAAGTCAACTATGCGATATAATGCGTTGTTGCATTATCTTAATCGTGTCAAATGATAAACTATTTATACCAAGAGCAAAACTGGCAATCACAACTCAGTGACCTTATTACTGATCCTTCTGAACTGCTAAGCCTACTCGAGTTATCCTCAGATCAGCTATTATCGGGTGCGATTCTAGCTTCTGAAAAGTTTAAATTACGTGTGCCTCGTGCGTTCGTCGGAAAAATGAACGCTAAAAACCCACTTGACCCGCTTTTGCTACAGGTATTGCCTCATCATTTAGAACTTGAAGAACATCCTGAGTTTGTAACCGACCCTTTAGGTGAAGAAGCAGCTAACCAGTTACCGGGTGTATTACACAAATATAAATCACGTTTTTTACTGACTTTGACAGGTGCTTGCGCAGTTCATTGTCGTTATTGTTTCCGTCGTCACTTTCCCTATCAGGAAAATTTGCCAAAAAATGACGATTGGCTAAACATTAAAAACTATATTGAAGCGAATCCTGACATTAATGAAGTGATTTTAAGTGGCGGTGACCCACTTACATTGTCTAACCGAAAATTAGCACTTTGGTTGGAACGTTTATCATCTCTCAAACAAGTGAAGATTCTGAGAATTCATTCACGCGTTCCAATTGTTATTCCAAACCGTATCGATGAACAGCTTATTTCTTTATTAAAAAACAGTAGGCTGCGTATTGTTCTGGTGGTACACTCGAACCATGCTTCTGAACTCGATGACTTTACTTGTTCAAAATTGTTGCAGTTATCTGACGAGCACATTACTGTACTTAATCAGGCGGTGTTGCTTAAAGGTGTTAATGATTCTGCCGAGACACTCGTTGATTTAAGTTATCGTTTATTTGAAGCTCGCGTTATGCCTTATTACTTACATGTTTTAGATAAAGTAAAAGGTGCACAACATTTTGATTTAATACCATCTGAAATAGATGCAATATATCAAGACGTGTTAGCGAGCCTACCGGGGTATTTGGTTCCTAAACTCGTCAGGGAAATTGCGGGCGAAAAGAATAAAACACCGCTTTTTGGGGCTACAACTTTTTGAGTTATATAATAAGTGATGATGAATAATGCACTTTCGGACATTTTTCACAATCAAACCGCACTTACTCGTGAACGGTTAAGCTTTTGTGAAGCCAATATTAAAGACCTTAATGAATGGGTTACTACCCTTTCTATTATGCAATTGGGTGATACCTCAAAGGCGTTATTTACAGCACTTTTGGAATTGAATGAATTAAATTGCAGTGAAACGCTTTGCTTCGATTTAATTCAAACACTTCACCCAACCATTAATAATGTTTTAGCGAGTCTAGAAAAAAACTTTTTTAACCAAGGTGTGATTAGTACAGACCGTAACGAGCACATTATTGAACTGGCAATGCTTCTACGTTGTTATTTTGCGAGTATTTATTTAAATATCGCAAGGACAAGCCACGGACAACTACAAAGACAGAAGTTTTCTCTATTTTCATTTAAACAAAAGAAAAATTTACAAACTGCGCGTATTTTGGCGACTTTCCATGCATTGCAGCAACTCACCAACCTTTTATATCAGCAGCACATGCTCTATAGCGAACCTGTCAAAGGCCAATGGTTAATTGCTCATGAACTTTATGAAACCGCAGTCCAATATAAATATCATTTAACCAATATTAATCATATTCAAGGCGTACAGCATCCTTTAGCCAATATTACACAGGCATACGCTCAGCTTATTTTATTAGATATTTTTAATACCAATCAGATTCGTCAATCGGAAATTCAAGCGCTATTCCAGTGTAGTTTTGACTGGGCACGTATGATTCAAATTTTACCTAAAGATAGTGCTTTAACTAAGTATGTGGTCGACCCGACTAAAGACCATCCACCGGTATATAACAAAAAACAAAGCTCAAATTTCAATCCAAGCATTTTTATTAGCACTCAAGCGTTGCTTGAGCATGTCACTGCCACCATGCATAAAAATGCTCAGTACATGTCTAAAAATGAAAAGATTTATTTAAGCCCTGCGTTAAAGTTTCACGTTCAAACCATTTTAGGCACGACCGCACAGCGCCGTCATGAACGTTATGAATATAATGCTGCTCTCCAAATTTGCTTCGGATTAACTACCGCACATTTTTATCTATCTAAAGCAAAGAACTTTGAAGAAACACTACAACTGAACAATAACTATAATTTACAAAGTGAATCGAAAGTTTTATCAAACCTAGAGAAAAAAGAGCAACAAACTTCGTCTTACCAACGCTTAAGCCGTGAAAGTAAAACCATTTATCAAACCACAGTGCTTGATATCAGTGTTAATGGCTATCGTATTAAATGGTCTGGTGAAGCGCCTAAAAACTTACGAACTGGCGAATATATTTTAGTTAAAGAAACATTGCATGGTCAGTGGCGTGGCGGTGTGATTCGCTGGATTAAACAATCAACAGAAAAAAGTTTGGAACTGGGCTTAGAAATTCTTTCACAAGCCATGTTCCCTTGTGCTGTACATATTCAGGCTGAGCGCCATACTCGTAATTATCACCCTGCACTATTACTACAAACTCAAAACTTAGAAGAAATACAAAACACGCTTATTTTACCGGGGTCTCAAATTTTTAGAGAGCAACAAACAATTCATTTACGATTGGGGACAGAAGAAATCAAAGTGTATCTACTCAAAGCACAACTCATTACTCAGAGTTTTATTCAATTTCAATTTGAACTTTTAAATGATCAGCAACAACATTTGCTTGATCAGTTCATGTTGAAAAAGAATAGTAACGCGAATAGTCAAGATTTATGGGAAGCATTAAAGTGAGAAACTCTTTACTATCTAAAAAGTTAAGACGTACTGAAATACGTTTACTCATTATTGATGATAACCAGTTACGTTATAACCAAATTTTAAATCTTTTATCGGGGAATCAATATCAAGTTAATGCTTTATTACTTGATGATTTAAAAAGTTTTGAAAAGCAGCTCAATACATCATGGGATGTGATTATTTTTGGCCGCGCGTACGATTTGAAAATTGAACAAACTCTCTCCCTCGTTCAAGCGTCAGAACAGCCGCAGCTTCCAATTTTACTTTTACAACCAGATGATTATCAAACACAGCAATACCAAAGCTATGTTCAAAAAGGTATTTACGATGTAGTCCCATTAGAACCATTGGATTATTTCTACATCACCCTTGTTCGAACCTTATCGTATAGCCGCCTTTTACAAACGGAACAACGTTTGTTAGCAGAGCTTGATACCATTCATAGTCATACGCAAACTCTAGTCGACAACAGCCATAAAGCAGTCGCTATTTTTCAAGAAGGCATACATATTAAGGCAAATCCTGAATACCTTAATCTTTTTGGCTTTAAGCAAGAAGAAGATATTATTGGTTTGCCAATTTTGGATGTCTTACAGCCGAACGATTTAAATATTTTCAAACAACGATTTAAGAAAATTTCTTTAGGTCAGTTTGATCAAGCTCGTTTTGAAATTCAAAGTCAGCATCAGGCTATTTCTGGTAATAATGCTTTGAAATTGGAATTTATTCCAAGCCAAGAAGAAGATGCTGTACAACTGACCATCGATTATCAAGTTGATTTAAGCATTCCAGCAAACACGTCTCCATCCGAAAAAAGTGTCGGATTAAGTACGGCTTGGCAACAAATCAATCGACATTTATCAACCCATCCTGCGCAAGCCAATGCTGTAGTGTTATTTAAGCTCGCGCAATGCCCAGAACGCCTCTTTCAACAAGGTTGGCAGACGTTAGGACTATATTTCAATCAGCTTCATGGTTTTTTAAAAGACCATGCGCAAATGCCAATTTTCCAAGTCGATTTGGGAACTTATGCTGGGATTTTACAAGCTGAAAATAGTTCAGTTTTAAATTCGCAGTTAACAAGTCTACAAACTTTGCAAAAAGAACACTTGTTAAAAGTGAATGAACAAAACTTCTCGGTACAGTTAAAGCTTGGCTATGCTCCGCTTAACCAACCACTCACTGAGATTTCTTTTAGCTCATTACTCAATGAAGCTGAAAAGCAGAATCTACCTCAAGTTACACCTCAACTTGAAATAGCACCAATTGAAGAAAAAATCGTTTCAACGACTGTTGAAACTGTTCCTCTAGATTTAACGATTGAACATTTCGAGGTGAGTTCTCAGTCATCTTTGCTACAGCAGTTAAAACAAAAACTTGCTAAAGGTGAGATACATTTGAAGTATCAGCAAGTGTATGACAAACATGATGAAGAAACTCATAACTATGAAGTGACGAGTGGCTTTATTGCTGATGAACAATGGCATGATTTAAATGACTTAGCTGACTTAAAAGAAGATGCTGAGCTTTCAATTCAAGTAGATCGCTGGATATTAGTTGAAGCATGTAAACAGCTTCACAATTTTATTGCTCAGTATCCTAAAGCAAGACTCATTATTAACCTGAATATTGATATTTTGCTGAAAGATAAATCATTCCCAGAGCTAATTTCAAAGCTGCTTACCATCATTGGTAGCAAACTTGAAAGTCCATTGATTTTGCAATTTTCAGAACAAGCACTTCAGCACTACCTTCCAACAGTTCAGCCATTGATTGGTCGTTTACGTCAACACGGTGCAGAAGTTTCAATTCGAGATTTTGCTTCTTCTATGCATAGTGATTCAATTTTACAGCAGCTTGATATTCAGCTTGTAAAATTACAGTCTAGCAAAACGGATTTGTTAAGTTCAGATCAGGGTCTGAATAACTTGCAAGAAAAGGTATTGAACTATCTGACTGTAAAACCAATTGGAATTTTATTGGCTAACTTAAATGATATGAACCTATTTGCAAATGCATGGAATGTGGAAGCACGTTTCTTACAAGGTGATTATTTCCAGAAAAAACTTGATCGCTTAACTGATGTACAAGACCAGTAATGGTCTTGTTATTTAAAAAATAAAAAACGGGCATAAGCCCGTTTTTTATTTCGTTCTGAAGTATTAACGCTTGATAGAGCGAGACATACCAGAGAAACGTTGTTTGAATTTGTCGATACGACCACCAGTATCTACATTCTTTTGTTTACCAGTGTAGAATGGGTGGCAAGCTGAACATACGTCAAGGTAAATAGTTTCTTTACCTAAAGCAGAACGAGTTTCGATTACGTTACCGCATGAGCAAGTTGCAACTAATTTTTCATATTTTGGGTGAATATCGGCGCGCATCGTCGATTACTCCTAATTGAAGAAAGGCTTAAGCTGTCATCGCAATTGATCACTCTCAATTAAATTGAGGAAAGCTTTTTCAAGCAGATCAACACCACAACAGACCATTCTTTTGGCCCACCGAAACCTCTAGGGTTAGAGCTAAGCACAACAAGTGGACAGTATTATACGCCATATAAATCTTTTTTGCGAATTAATCTTGGGATTTAGCCCAGTAATTTGCGATTACTCCACACACCATTAGCTGTATTTGGTGAAATATCATAATTGGCAAAACAATCATTCCTAACGGCTGACCAATAAATAAGATTTGTGCCATAGGTACACCGCTTGCCAAGGTCTTTTTTGAGCCACAAAAGAAAACAGTAATCTGATCGGCACGGCTAAAACCAAAAGCACGCGGTAAATACAGCGCAAGCAACATAATAATGGTGAGTAACACAGAACAAGCGAGTGCCAAAAGCAGTAAAGTTTTCCAGTTTACCTGATGCCAAAGTCCGGCAACTACTGCCCCGCTAAAAGCGCCGTAAACCACCATCAAGATTGAACCTTGATCGAATGCTTTTACAATGCTTGGTACTTTTGCCATATATGGAAAAACGTAGGGACGAAGCAATTGGCCTAAAACAAATGGCACTAATAGCAACAGCGTAATTTCAATAATAGACGATGTAGGATCAAACCCGTGCTGACTTTGCCCTAAAATAAAAAAGCTGACTAAAACTGGCGTGATAAACATACCCACCAAGTTTGAGAAAGATGCACTACATACCGCCCCTGCCACATTTCCTTTTGCAACTGAAGTAAATGCAATAGAAGACTGAACAGTAGATGGCAAGAAGCACATAAATAGAAAGCCCCAATAGAGCTGCTGTCCTAATAAGGGTAAAAGAATAGGTTTAGCCAATAACCCCAAGGCAGGAAAAATAAAGAACGTAATTGCAAATACAAGTAAATGCATTTTCCAATGCAAAATACCTTCAATTACAGCCTCACGAGACAATTTAGCACCGTGTAGAAAAAATAAAATTGCAATCGCGACTGTAGTTAATGTATTGAAATACTGCGCAGCTTGACCACTGACTGGAAAAAACGTTGCTAGTAGTACCATGCCAACCAACAAAACTGTAAATCGATCAAGTGCCAAGAACTTCAGCATATTCACATCCTATGATTATTTTAGACAAATAAAAGCCCAGTTGATAAATTGACCATTTGGTCAGGTCTTCATCATACTGGGCTATAAAAATAAAGCTAGACTTTTAAGAGCTAAATCTTAAAGCACTTAAGTCATTTACTTAATTATTTCTGGCATCTGCATCTTGCTGAATGAGCTCGATTTTGTAGCCATCTGGATCTTCAACAAAGGCAATAACCGTAACACCACCCTTCATTGGGCCAGCTTCACGCACAACTTTACCGCCACGTGCTTTAATTTCTTCACATGCTTTGTAAGCGTCTTCGACACCAATCGCAATGTGACCATAGCCATTTCCTAAATCATAACTTGAGGTATCCCAGTTATGAGTAAGTTCAAGCACGGTATTATTTTCTTCATCGCCATAACCAACAAATGCCAGTGTAAAGCGACCTTCTTCATAATCACGCTTACGAAGTAACTTCATCCCTAATACTTCGGTATAGAACTTTAAAGATTGTTCTAAATTGCCTACTCGCAACATTGTATGAAGCATTCGCATATATTTATCTCCAGAAAACCCTCATTCTGATGCTTGTTTAGCCAATAACTTACTTACCCAAATTACAAGTAGTAAAATTGGTAATCCCATCAAGAACGTAACCGTAAAAAAGCCAGAATAGCCTATATGATTTACTATTGTACCTGAGTATCCGCCAATAGTTTTAGGCAGTAATAACATTAATGAACTAAAAATAGCGTATTGCATAGCTGTAAAAGATACACTTGTTAGACTTGAAAGAAATGCAATAAAAACCGCTCCTGCCAGACCCGAAGCTAGATTATCAAATATGATTCCCATAACAAGCCATGTCTTACTGTAAGGTACAACTACTTTTCCTTTCAATTCGATATCAATATTTTTATCAATCGGAATCGCTGGGATATCGGATAAACTCATACGATATCTAGGTTGGCTTTCTGATAAATTTTTTTGATAGGTATGAATCTGAACTAAAGTCTTTGTTTGCCCATTAACCTCATAATTTGCCTGCACTCTTATTGCATCAAGCTTAGCAAGTTCTGTCCCTGAAATAACTGCATTCCAGTCACTATTTTTAATTTTACCATCTACTTTAACTTGTGGATTTAAGAAAATATTTACAGATTTTATTTGACTATTTTTCGGCAAATTTAGCAAAGTGCCATGAAGGATTATATCTTTTGCTAACTCATCTTTATATACAAGATTATCGCCCCCTATAGCTTGGATATAAATCTCCGGTTTTGGCTCATTTTTGTATAGTTTTAGTGGAATAGTTATTTTTAAAGGTTCAATATACCCTTTAGGTTGCGAGGCAATAGAAACTTCTGCTTGGGTTGTTAAAGTATTACTTGGAAATTTTAAAGACCAGTTTCCTACCTCATCAGGGTTTGCGGTATATACTTGATCGCCAATATTAACCCGGACCTCTTGCATAGAAGCACCAGATTTGACTAAACCAACAAAAATTAAATTAGTTGTGCTAGCTAAAATTGCTCCTAACAACATCATTTTCATGACGTTATAACGCTGAGCTAACATCCCTCCGAGAAATCCACCTAATATTACAAAGAAAATCGCAAAAAACTTATTAAACCAAGCAATTTCTTCTTTATCAAAATTTAAATCTAAATAAAACAGATTAGCCATTACCCCAGCAACGACATCTGAAATACGATAGAAACCTATTAATAATAAAATTGCTAAAGCTACTTTTAATCCATATCGCTTAAAAAAGTCTAGTAAAGGTGATAACCATGTTTCTACAACAATTTTTTTATTAATTAAACCAAATTTAATTAAACCCAGAATAACAATAACAGCAATTGATATACTAATTAAAAACTTAATAACTAAAAGTATAAAATTTAAAAAAGCATCTTCGATAGAAAATGAATCAAAAATTAAACCGATTTGATAAAAACTAATTCCAAAAACTATGGTTGAAATAACAAAAACTGCAAATAACTGGACATAATCTTTTGCATGATAATGATGTTGTAGGCGCTTAACTACAGGTTCATGGATGAGTAAAGTTGTAATAATTCCTACAATCATCAAACCAGCCATTAATAAATAGGTGGTTCGCCATGCTTCATAAATATAATTACCAACTGCTGTTCCCAAAGATGCAGCAAATAATAGTGCACCTAATTGAGTAATAATTGTAGCAGTGCGATACCCTGCATTATAAGTTGAAGCTAAAACAGTTTGTATATTTGGGTCTTCAGTTAATTCGATACGGTAAGCATCCACAATAATATCTTGTGTTGCTGATGAGAACCCAAGAAAAATAGCAGCCCCTGCCATAATCGTTAAATTTGACAATGAACCGAAATCAGATGTGTTGGGTAATGGATTTGTAAATGCCATCATACAAATTGCACAAATTACCAAAAGTTGTGATACCAACAACCAACTACGTCTTAGGCCCATTCTTCTGGTTAGATATGGCAAGGGTAACTTGTCTATTAGCGGCGCCCAAATAAACTTAAATGAATAAGCCAAAGCTGCCCAAGAGAACATTGTAATAGTACTTCGGTTAATTCCAGCCTCAGTCAACCAAAATGATAGAGTTGAAAAAATTAGAAAAATTGGAATTCCCGATGAAAAACCCAAAAACAACATAATGATTGCACGGCGATCCAAGAAAGCTTTAAAAGAACTTTTCCACCCTTTCGATTCAGAAATCATTCGTTTTTTATTTTCCATAAATTATAAATGTGCCTATTCAATCGCTTCTTACCATTCCTTTCAAGATTCTTTATGCAATCAAGTTTGGTTTTGATGATAAAAACGGCAAGTTTGCTTGATATTTTATGCTAAACCTGTATACCTTTAACCCTCAACCTTCGTTTTCTTTTGCTGGATACCAACAGTGACACAAAAACTTGATCAAGTGACAACTTCAACTTTATCACTCGCTAAAACAAACACCACAAACGTCACAATAAATGCATTTCCTTCAGCTCTTGAGCAACCTGATATAAAAATGACTTTAGATAAAACAGCCTTAAAACCGGAACAACTTACCCATATTCCAGATTTTGAAAATATTCCAGCTTCAACAAAACGTATCAAACCACTCAATAATTTTTTAGGTCAAGACCGCGCTAAAGCATCGGTAGAAGCGGGCATTTCTTTACCCTACTCAGGTTATAACATTTTTGCAGTAGGAACGGCAGGCTTAGGCAAACGCACCATGATTAAGCGTTTACTACAGCAACATGCCAAAACAATGCCAACCCCTGACGACTGGGTATATGTCTATAATTTTAAACACGCGCGTCAACCAATTGCCTTACGCTTCCCTGCTGGTCAAGGCACCAAGTTCCAACAAGCTCTTCATCAAGCTTGGCAAATTATTTTAAAACAGCTTGAACGTCGTTTTAGTGCCGAAACTTATCATAACCGTATTGAACGTATCCGTGAGGAAACCGGAGATGAACAACAACAAGCGCTGGTTGAGTTAACCAAAGAAGGCGAAGAGCTCGACTTAAAATTGATTTCTCGAAATGAGAAACATGGTTTTGTACCTGTACAAGTAAAAGACGATCAGGTGCAAGAGCTCACTCAAACAGAAATTGATGCTTTAAATACGAAACAACGCGCTGAAATCGCGGCTAATGTTCGCTACATGGATAAAAAACTTGAGCGTCTTGGTTTGCATTTAGGCGATTTAGAAGATGATGCACGCGACAAAGTTTCTGTATTAAATCGAGATATTGCGACTCAAGTGGTTATGCCTCGAATAGATCTGATTTTAAATAAATATAGCCAAGTGAAAGGCCTTGAAGATTATTTAAAACAATATGCTCAAGATATAATTGAGAATGTTGAACTCATTTTAGAGCAAGAAGAAGACGACTTTGCTCCTGCTATGTTCAATCGCGTACCAGCACGTTACCAAGCAAATGTGATTGTCTCAAATAAACCAAACAGTGGTGCTCCGGTTATTTTTGAAGATTTCCCAACGCACTACAACTTACTTGGTCACGTTGAGCAACTTACACATAACGGCACAATTACCACAGATTTTACTCTCATTCGTCCTGGTGCTCTTCATCAAGCGAATGGTGGTTTTCTAATGCTTGAGGCAGAGCAATTACTTGAGCAACCTTATGCATGGCAAGGTTTAAAACGTGCCTTAAAATCAGGCCAACTCAAGCTCTCTTCTCTTGAGCATATGTTGACGTTAACAGGTTCTATCTCGATTGAGCCTGCTGCGGTTCCACTGGATATTAAAGTGGTACTTATGGCAGAACCTGAAATTTATTATGAAATTTTAGAAGTAGAACCAGAGCTTGGCAGCGTATTTAAAATACGCGCAGATTTTACCGATACATTACAACGTAATGACGAAAATGAACAAGCTTACATGCAGCTAATTGCTGACTATGTCCAAACCGACAAACTACTTCCATTTGACCGTAGTGCTTTAGCTGCTTTACTTACCGACTCAAGCCGTCAAGCAGAAGATCAAAGCTCACTGTCGTTACATGCTTCAACTTTGGGTGACCTGATTCGTGAAGCACATCATCATGCGTTTAAAGCCAATGAAAAGCTTGTAACTGATCAGCACATTAACCTTGCGCTACAACATAGACAGTATCGCTTAGGCTATTTAAGAGAGCTTTACTGGCAGGATTTATCACGCGGAACTCAGCTAATTGAGACTTCTGGTCATCGTTTAGGTCAAATTAATGCCCTCTCTGTTATTCACTATGCAGATGTCGAGTTCGGTTTACCTTCACGGTTGACTGCATCAGTCTATCAAGGTGGCGGCGATATTCTTGATATTGAGCGTAGTGTAGAGCTTGGTGGTTCACTGCATGCTAAAGGCGTCTTACTTATGTCGAGCTTTTTGAAAGCTCACTTTGGTCGTGAACAGATTTTACATTTTTCTGCTGCGCTTGCATTTGAACAAAGCTATGGCCAAGTAGATGGAGATAGCGCCACGGTTGCCGAACTTTCTGCGTTAATTTCTGCAATTAGCCAAATTCCAATTGATCAATCATGGGCGATTACAGGTTCTATGAACCAGTTAGGTCAGGTTCAACCCATTGGCGGTGTAAATGCAAAAATTGAAGGCTTCTATGATGCTTGTAAATTACAAGGTTTAACGGGTAAACAAGGTGTCATTATTCCACGTCAAAACATGCAGCATTTAATGCTACGCCAAGATGTAATTGATGCGGTACAAAGTGGTCAATTCCATATCCATGCGATTGATACCATTGATCAAGCACTTGAAATTTTAATGGCTCGCCCTGTTGGTACATTGGATAAAAAAGGTAGATACAGCAAACATTCAATTTACGCTGCCGTAATGGAACAGCTTGAATATTGGCAAGCGATTGAAGATGGCGAAGAAATTGAAGAGGAGCCAAAGAAGAAAAAGAAAAATAAGAAAAAAATTAAGAAGCACGAAGAGCTCACAGCAAATGATCTTCCACAGGAAACTCAGGAAGAAGTTGCGACTCTCAAGCAAAAATAATACTCATATAAAAAGGGCTTGTAATCACAAGCCCTTTTTATGCATCAATTGAAAGTTAGCGAACGATCTGCATCGCTCGTCCACCAGCCAACTGACTAAAATATTGTTTAAGTGCTTCAACACAGCGTTGAATTTTCATTGGCTGTTGATCGTGTTTGGCAATCTCTGCATACAAAGTAAAAGCCGGCAGTTTCCAATCTGGTAAGATTTCAATTAAAGAACCAGCTTTCAATTCTTTTTGAGCATCTAAATATAAAATTCTAGCAATACCATGTCCTTGCTGACATAAGGCTTTAGCAACTTGCAAATTATTGCTTTGCAAACGGCTTGCCATTTCAATATGCAATTTTTCACCAGTTTTAGCATGTTGAAAATGAAAACTGCGTGATTCATTCATTGCATTGATTGAAAGCAACTCATGGTTGTTTAAATCGTTTGGATGCAAAATCGGGCTCGATTGATTGAGATAGCTGGGAGAAGCTACCAAAATCTGATCTACAAAAGCCATAGGAACGACAGAACTACTCTCTTCTACTGGTGTAGAACTCATACGCACTGCAACATCAATTCGTTCTTCAATGAGGTCAATATAACGATGACCTACTTCGAAATGAACAGATAAACCGCGATGAGCTGACATCCAATGAGATAGAGCAGGAATAATGTGCTGAACCGCTAAGTCTGGTGTGCTTGCAATCCGCAAATCTCCAATCAAATCATCTCGCAATTCATTGATTCTGATTTTGCCTCTTTCTGCAGCTGCCAACATTTCTTGACAACTTGAAAAAAAAGCCTGTCCGGCCTCTGTCAAACTAAGTTTCCGAGTAGAACGGTGTAATAAAATTACATCCATTTCATGCTCAAGAGAACGTATTTGCTGACTTACAGCACTTGTTGTAATGCCTAATTCACGTGCCGCACCACTAAATGAACTTTTTTCAACCACACAAGCAAAAACACCCATCGCACGAAGCTGATCTAACATAGGTTTCCTCAAATCTAATTTTAAATTTATAAAAAATGCTTATTGTTGTAATGAAAGCAACCAATTACATTATACGAGGAAACCTATATTTATTGCATTAGCTAATTAGGTAAAAGATTTGCTGGGTTGATTGGTTTACCATCAAGGCGAATTTGGAACTCAAGCATAACTCTCGACGCACCTGAAGAGCCCATTTCTGCAATCTTTTGACCTGCGGTTACATTATCTCCACTCTTCACCATCATCTTGCTATTGTGGGCATACGCACTGATATAGCCATCAATATGTTTAATTAAAACTAAATTACCATATTCTTTTAAGCCATCGGCTGCGTATACGACTTGACCATCTGCTGCCGCATAAATTGGATCACCTTGATTACCACCATAACGAATTCCTTTGACATTATTCGCCAAATTAAATCCTTGAATCACTGGTCCGTTATTTGGTTTGATCCAACGTAAGCTTGAACTTGGAATAGCAGTTCCCACTGTTGTATTGGTGGTTGGTGCAACTGTTCGTGGTGGGGTTGTTGTTGGTGCCGTTGTTGTCGTAGTCGGTAATGCTATTGTTTGGCGCTTAATTGGTTCAGGTTGCGCCATGACTTGTGTCGACACGGTTCTTGGTGAAGAAGATTTCTTTAATCGTAATGATTGATTAACATAAATACGATACGGTGGAGCAATACCATTCATTTCAGCAATACTGACATAATCCAGACCGTAGCGCATTGCAATACCACTTAAAGTATCACCCGAACGAACTGTATAATAGTTAGGAGCCGTCGCATAGCGAGAACTATTATTAATTTGTGGTCTAGAAGCACATCCTGCCATTGCAACAGTAAAACCCACAGCTAAAGACAACATCATAATTTTCATTATTTTGTCTCTTTGAATATGCAATCTGCTTTGTTGCTCAGTTAAATGCATCGATCTCCCTCACTAAATGCTACAAATCATTTCGGCTAAGAGTACCAAAAAAGTAAGAGGAAACATGTTCCTCTTTTTCTTTATTCACAAAGTTATAACATTCGACCTAGATTATTCGCCCAAACTGGCCTGTAAATCCTCTAAAACCGCATAGTTTGTTGCATCCATCTGAATTGGAGTTACACTCACAAAACCATTTGCAACTGCAAAAAAGTCAGATTGAATCTGGCTAGCAATACGCTGTGGGTCAGTAACAGCTTCACCTGCCAGACCAATCCAATAAACCTGTCTTCCTCTTGGGTCGACATGACTGGTGATTGGTTTAGATTGAGCACGGCGGCCTTGATAGGTAATTTGAGTCCCTTTAAGCTGTGGCACATCCGGAATATTAATATTAAAAATATGTCGCGGTGGTAGCGCAGGTAAACCTTTGGCAATAAAGTCATGCACCCACTTGGCTGCTTGCGCATAATCATCTTTATGATTGTATGAACGTACATCCGACCCAGCTAAAGAAACTGCAATTGCAGGTTGTTTCATTAAGCGGCCTTCAAACGCAGCACCGACTGTTCCCGAGTACAGAACATCGTCACCTAGGTTTGCGCCACTATTGATTCCACTCACAACCAAGTCAAATTCGAAATCGAATAGACCATTCATAGATAAATAAACGCAATCCGCTGGTGTTCCATTCACAGCCCACACATCTTCGGCAATTTGAATAGGACGTAAAGGACGATCAAGTGTTAATGCACTTGAAAAACCACTTCTCTCACTTTCTGGAGCAACCACGACAACACGGCCTAATGGTTTTAACGCTTCAGCTAAAGCTTGTATACCTGGTGCAAAGACACCGTCATCATTCGCAATTAAAATATTCACTAAAAATCTTTCTCGACAAATAAACCCGAAGGTTTTCTCAATTGAATTATTTGTTGAATTATATATATTTATGCCTCCATAGCATTATAAAATTGTGAAAAAATGAAAACTTTCGCTCCTTTTTTTCAAGTATTGGGGATCAGTATCACACTGTGTACACAGACGGTTTTTGCTGATGAGGGTATCTCGACACAAGAAGCTGATAGCTTAATTAAAGATGACATTGCATCTACTCAAGTTTTACAAGAAATTTGCCCGACTTTTGTTGGTGCAAATAAAAATCTTGAAACCAATACTAAAAAGATTATTGCAATGTACCTTGGCGGTTATTCCAATAAATCAATCACCTTCTCTGCGCTGCAAAATGATTCAGAATATAAAACCCTGCTAAATGAAGCTCGTCAGGCTGCAAAAGAAATGGATCACCATGAACAACATGAGCTTTGTGAAGAAGTGGTAAATTACAAAGACTAAGCCTATTTCACTTGATATGCTTTTCTTTAAAAGGTTTTCTGTTGATGTAAAGCAGAAAACCTACATAACAATACATTTTTTCCATTTTTTTAGCCCTTAAATTGTTTAAGCTATCGGCATATTTCAAATTTTTGTTTCAGGTTATCCATGTTTATGAAAAAAAGCTTAGTTCAATCTCTTTCTGTTGTTTTACTTATGACAATGGCAACAGTGGGTTATGCTGCTGACAAGAAAAAACCAACTGAAAATGAAAATGTTGTTGAAGTTACCCCAAATAAAGGCACTACGCCGGAAGAGTTAGCAGC
Organism: Acinetobacter seifertii; assembly: GCF_000368065.1. Lineage (GTDB taxonomy): Bacteria > Pseudomonadota > Gammaproteobacteria > Pseudomonadales > Moraxellaceae > Acinetobacter > Acinetobacter seifertii. Next base: position 331,618 of record NZ_KB851200.1, on the reverse strand, counting down.
AATTCAGGTACTTTCTGAAATTTGCCCAAGTTTGATTGGCAAAAAAGATGCAGAATTTGCTCAAGGTTATGAACGTCTTGTAAAAGACTATTTGCCAAATGAAGCAGACCCAGTTGCAGCTTTAGAAAAACGTACAAAAGACAAAAGTTTCAAGAAAGTCTTAAAAGAAGCGCGTAATGATGCAAAAGCTGCTGGTAACGAGCAAAATACGTTAGTTTGTCAAGACGTAAAAGCTTATCAATCGCAAAACTAAATTAGTTAAAAACTCTCTAGTTACAATACTGTTCGAAAAAGCCGACTTCCCCCATAGAAGTCGGCTTTGCTTTGTCCTAAAATGCTAGGTTCTTCTGCTTCATACAAGATATTGGAATTACCTAGAATGACTCGAAAAAGCGCTATTGCTGCACTCCTCCTCTTACCAAGTTTTTCTTATGCAGCAACTGTCTTATCAGCTCCGCCAGAATTAAATAATAAGTCTTATGTATTAATGGATTACGAGACAGGACAAATTCTTGCTTCTAAAAATGAAAATGAAAAGCTTGCACCTGCTTCTATGACTAAAATGATGACAAGCTACATCATTGAACAAAAACTATTAAAAGGTGAACTTACCGAGAATGAAAAGGTTCGTATGAACGAATCTGCTTGGTGTAAAGGCAGTAGTTCCGAATCATGTATGTATGTTCCATTAAATGGTACAGCAACTGTTTTAGAGATGCTTCGAGGTATTATCATCCAGTCTGGTAATGACGCATCAAAAGCAATGGCTGAGCATATTGCTGGAAATGAAGGTACTTTTGCTCACCTGATGAATCAGGAAGCAAAACGTATTGGCATGACCAATACACAATTTATGAACTCTACGGGTTTACCTGCAGAAGGCCATTATTCAACTGCAAAAGATATGGCAGTTTTAGCTCAACATATTATTAAAGATAGCTCAAGATACTATCCAATTTACTCTGAGAAAGAGTTTACATTTAACGGTATCAAACAAGGTAACCGTAATGCTTTACTTTACACAGACCCAAGTGTTGATGGCCTAAAAACAGGTCATACCGATGAAGCTGGTTACTGCTTAACAACTTCAAGTAAGCGCGGTCCAATGCGTTTAATCTCAGTGATTTTTGGTACCAATAGCGTTAATGAACGTGCAAACCAAACACGTGCATTGTTGTCTTGGGGTTTTGCAAACTTTGAAACTGCAAATGTTCAACCTGCAAATCAAGTTCTTGCAAAAGCTAAAGTATGGTTTGGTAAAGAAAATGAAGTTCAAATTGGTTTAGCAGAGAACTTTAACGTTACTATGCCTAAAGGCAAAGCAGGCGGCATTAAAACTCAATTGGTTGTTCAACCAAATTTAAATGCGCCTCTTCAAAAAGGCCAAGTGGTTGGTAAACTTGTTGCAAGTTTAGATGGCAAGGTCATTGCTGAAAAACCTTTAGTTGCATTAAAACCTGTTGAAGAAGCAGGCTTCTTTGCACGTATGATCGACCATATTAAACAATTCTTTAGCAACTTATTCTAATTTTAGAGTAGTTGGATTAAGCACTCATGCTATTAGCTTGAGTGCTTTTTTATTTTATAATTTGATTAAATTTTATTTTGATACTTCTTATGACAAAAAACATCCGTCCCTATTTAGATCATCATCCACAAATTGATCCAAGCTGTTACATTGATGATATGTCAGTGGTTGTTGGTGATGTGAAATTGGCCGAAAATGTTTCAGTTTGGCCTTTTGCAGTCATTCGCGGAGATGTAAATAGCATTCAAATTGGTAAAAATAGTAATGTACAAGACCATTGTATGTTACATGTCAGCCATAAAAATGATGCAAAACCTAATGGTTCCCCGCTTATTATTGGTGAAGATGTGACTGTAGGTCATCATGTGACTTTACATGGCTGTACAATTGGTAACCGCGTACTAGTAGGTATCAATACCGTTATTTTAGATGATGTTGTTATTGAAGATGACGTGATGATTGGTGCAGGCAGTTTAGTTCCACCTCGTAAAGTCTTAAAAAGTGGTTATTTATATGTTGGAAGCCCTGTACAGCAAGTACGTCCTCTAACTGAAAAAGAATTGGCATTTTTACCTTATTCAGCAAGACATTATGTAAAAGTGCAAAACAACCATAAAGATACCCAAACAAATTAAATGTACTGAGTTTTTTCAAACGATAGCGTTTTACAATCCTCTATCGTTTGTAAGATCACCGTAGCCAAAAACCCCTAAATTTCGTATCATACGACTTTTAAATTCATGGTGCTTTTTTATGGCCGCATGGACTCCTCATGTCACTGTCGCTACAGTCGTAGAAAAAGATGGACGCTATCTTTTTGTTGAAGAACATAGCGAAGGTTTTGTACACACAGTGTTTAATCAACCTGCTGGTCATGTGGAATGTGGTGAAACGCTAATAGAAGCTGCCATTCGTGAAACTCTTGAAGAAACGGGTCATCATGTTGAGATAGATGCTTTACTTGGCATTTATACATATACTCCACCCATGTTTCCGGATCGGACTTACTATCGCTTCTGCTTTTTAGCGCACGTCACTCATGTCGAAAGCGACCCTAAACTTGATACAGGTATTGTTTCTGCTGTTTGGATGACTCTAGATGAGCTTCAAGAATCTGCCCGTGCTCGTAGCCCTTTGGTGATTAAAGCCCTTGAAGATGCTATAAAAGGTCACCATTATCCTTTAGCTCTTATTTATGAGCACCCTTTCTCTCCCTCATTAACTTCACATTTGGATGCCTAGTCCTATGCAACAACGTGTCATCGTCGGTATGTCTGGTGGCGTAGATTCATCTGTTTCTGCGGCGCTTTTACTTCAACAGGGTTATCAAGTTGAAGGTCTTTTCATGAAAAACTGGGAGGAAGATGACGGCACGGAATACTGTACAGCAATGGAAGATTTAGCCGATGCTCAAGCAGTAGCTGACAAAATAGGTATTAAACTCCATACCGCAAACTTTGCTATGGAATATTGGGATCGTGTGTTTGAACTTTTCCTAGCTGAATATGCAGCGGGCCGCACCCCAAACCCAGATATCTTATGTAATAAAGAAATTAAGTTCCGTGCATTTTTAGACCATGCCATGACTTTAGGCGCAGATTTTATTGCAACAGGTCATTATGCTCGTCGTGCTGAAACTGCTTATAACTCTAAAGGTGAAGCATATGCACCTTTATTACGTGGTTTAGATAACAACAAAGACCAAACCTATTTCTTGCATGCAGTGCATGGCCGTGAAATTAATAAAACCCTATTCCCCGTTGGTGAAATTGAAAAGCCAGAAGTGCGTAGAATTGCCGAAGAACTGGACTTAGCAACGGCGAAGAAAAAAGATTCAACTGGTATATGCTTTATCGGCGAACGCCGCTTTAATGACTTCCTTAAACAATATTTACCCGCTCAACCAGGTAAAATCGTGTTGGATAACGGTAAAGAAGTTGGTGAACATCACGGTCTGATGTACTATACGCTCGGTCAGCGTGGCGGTATTGGTCTTGGTGGACTAAAAGGTGCAGCAGAAGGTGCATGGTTTGTACTTCATAAAGACCTTGCCAACAATCGTTTAGTTGTAGGCCAAGGACATGAACACCCACTTATGCAAAGTACACAGCTTTGGAGTGAGTCAATTGACTGGGTAGCTGGAGAACAACATATTCCGACTGAAGGATTACGTTGTACTGCCAAAACACGCTATCGCCAACCTGATCAGGCTTGCACAGTGTTTATTGATGAAAATAGTGAACACGGTATTCGTGTTGAGTTTGATGAACCTCAGCGCGCAGTCACACCTGGCCAAAGTGTTGTATTTTATTCGGATGAAGTTTGCTTAGGCGGGGGTGTGATTCACCATACAAATGCCCCTACACCAGATTTTATTTAAGGGAATGGATGGCATGGTGGAGTTACCCTTTCAACAATCACAAGCCTTGAATGTTCGCCAAAACCGTGCCCTTGCTTTGGCTGGGGTATTCCAAGCGACCCAGCTTACGCATATGACTGCCATGACTGGACAACAAAGTATTGGTGAAAGCGGTAATTTCTATTTTGAGTTATTAATAAAGGCGAGTTTAAATATTCGCCCTACAATAAATAATAATAATGTTCAGACTTTAGATTTTTTTAATCAACTGGCTGATATTTCATTAGGTCTTAAGACACTCGAAAATTGTATTACGCAGCCTTTTACCAATGCGCCTAAATCTCGTTTGCCTAAAATGCGTAGTGCAAAACTTCCCATGTCTTATGCGATGTCACTTTTGCAATTAGAAAAAAAGGTCTATAGCAATCCTGAATATGTAGCGATTATTGAAAAAGCACAGCAGAAAATTTTAAAACAGCTTTCTTTTTTCGATAATAACTATTTACACCCAAGTATTTTAGCCAATTTGGCGCAAACCTATGTAGATACCGCTGGGCAAATTAATCCACGTATTCTTGTTCGTGGTAATGCTGAGGCATTTAAAGATACCAACCATACTAACCGTATTCGTGCTTGTCTGTTTACAGGGCTACAAATGGCTCATTTATGGCGACAACTCGGCGGTAGTTCATGGAACATGATTTTTAGCAAACGTAAATTGCTACAGGATATTCAAGCACTTGCTCGTTTACAGTACCAAGTTATCTAACGCTGTAACGAGATTATTTTTGTTTTATGTTTATTCCAGCATTAAGGAATCGTTATGAACGCTTTAACCGCACTATCACCATTAGATGGACGTTATGCCAGCAAATGTGATGCGCTACGCCCTTTTCTTTCTGAGTTTGGTTTAATTCATGCTCGTGTCACTGTAGAAGTGCGTTGGTTACAAGCGCTTTCTAACCGTCCAGAAATTATTGAAGTTGCTTCTTTCTCAGCTGAAACAAATGCAGCTTTAGATGCAATCGTAAGCAACTTCTCTGAAGAAGATGCGAATCGCATTAAAGAAATTGAACGTACAACTAACCATGACGTAAAAGCAGTTGAATATTTCTTGAAAGAGAAAATTGCTGGTATTGCTGAATTACAAAATGCGGGCGAGTTCATTCACTTTGCTTGTACATCAGAAGACATCAACAACTTGTCTCATGCGCTCATGCTTAAAAACGGTCGTGAAGTTTTAGTATCAAGCATGAAGCAAATTTTAAATGCAATTTCTGCTTTAGCAACGACTCATGCTGAACAACCTATGTTGTCTCGTACACATGGTCAAACTGCTAGCCCAACAACTTTGGGTAAAGAAATGGCAAACGTTGCATATCGTTTAGCTCGTCAAATCAAACAGTTTGAAAATGTTGAGTTATTAGGCAAAATCAATGGTGCGGTAGGTAACTACAATGCTCACCTTTCTGCTTATCCAGATGTTGACTGGGCTGCTCACGCACAAGCTTTTGTTGAATCTTTAGGTTTAACATTTAACCCATACACAACTCAAATCGAGCCACACGACTACATGGCTGAGTTGTTTGATGCATTACGTCGTTACAATACAATTTTGATCGACTTTAACCGCGACGTATGGGGTTATATCTCTTTAGGTTACTTCAAACAAAAACTTAAAGAAGGCGAAGTTGGTTCTTCAACTATGCCACACAAAGTTAACCCAATTGACTTTGAAAACTCTGAAGGTAACTTAGGCATTGCAAATGCAGTGTTGGCTCACTTAGGCGAAAAATTACCAATTTCTCGCTGGCAGCGTGACTTAACTGACTCAACTGTACTTCGCAACATGGGTGTTGGTTTTGCTCAAAGCTTAATTGCTTTTGATGCTTGCTTAAAAGGTGTTGGTAAACTTGAGCTTAACGCAAATCGTTTAAATGAAGATCTTGACCAAGCTCAAGAAGTTCTTGCAGAGCCAATTCAAACAGTTATGCGTCGTTACAACATTGAAAAACCATATGAGAAGTTAAAAGCTTTAACTCGTGGTCAAGCAATGACTCGCGACATGATGGTTGATTTCGTAAATGGTAACGAACTTGCTCAAGTACCAAGCGAAGAGCGTGCTCGTTTAGCTGAGCTTACTCCTGCAACTTATACGGGTAACGCAGCTGAACAAGCAAAACAAATTAATGAATTAATTAGTAAAATCTAATTAAAAAGTTAATCAAAAGCGAAGCCTAGGCTTCGCTTTTTTATTACACTTATACTCATCAAAATAAAGTTTTCCATAAAATGATCGAAAAAAAATTTCAACTTAAACACTATATTGCAATCAGCCTGCTTTTGATTGCCATTATTGTTTCAGGTATCAATCCTCTGGAGTTTGAAGCTTACTTACTTCATCAATCCGGCACTATTTTAATGCTGATTTTACTTTTTATTATTTTCAAAAAAATTGGTCTCGATTTTTTAAGTTTTTGTTTTTATTTACTGTTTCTTTTAATCCACGTAATTGGTGCTCATTATCTGTATTCATACGTTCCGTATAACGACTGGATTCAGCACATCTTTCATTTTAATTTAGATGAATACATGGGTTGGTCTCGCAATATGTATGATCGACTTGTGCACTTTTCATATGGTGCTTTGCTCTACCCTCTTATTTATCGCGTTTTTCAAGTTTGGTTGCCGACTGCACGTCCGTTTTCCCTATTTTTACTTGTAGTTCAATTCGTGATGGCATCTAGTGTTTTTTATGAACTGATCGAATGGCTCATTGCTATTGGCTTATCACCTGAACAAGCTGAAAATTATAATGGGCAACAAGGCGACATGTGGGATGCTCATAAAGACATGTTACTCGCCACAATTGGATCAATTGTTTATGGAGTTATTACTCTTATAACAACACCGAAAATCAAAAATTAGCCATAAGTAAAAAGCGCTCATTGAGCGCTTTTATATTTTACATAGAGTCTTTTAAACAACCGGATAAGTCTGTTCTAAAATATTTTGCAAAGGTGAAGAAGTCGTATTTGGTAAAATTTGATCAAGATTTATTGTCTGGTCAACTGAAGTATTTACATCAGTTTGTTCAGGTGCTTGTGTAGGCTTTAATGCAGTCGATGCTAAAAGCTTTGCCACTGGATCTGAGTCACTCGCAGAAGAACTTTTCAATAAATCATCTATAGGAACAGTTTTCTGCTGAGTATTGGTCTCAGGTGTTGTATTTTGTGCGACTTTTAAAGTACTCAGTCCAACACTATCTGCTAAAGCTGGTTCATGTGTACCCAACATATCTACTGAGGCATCAGCTAAACTTGCAGTTTTCGGTGCAACTACATAAAAGATAAATGGAGAGCTTGCTTCACTCGTAAGCCCTGCCGCATCAGTTTGAGTCAAAGTAATGCTATGCTTACCCAAAGCTAAGTCTTTATCAAATGTAAATGTCCATGATTTACCAGTTGATACAGTCACTACTCCAATTGCAATACCATTATCATAAATCGTAAGCGTCGCATTTGCCTCGCCTGAACCTGTAAGTTTTGGTCTAGCATCATCCGTTTCTGAGCCAGATCCAATAGTGCCTTTTACATCACCGACATCATCTTCTGCGCTATTTAATATAGGTTTTGTTGGAGGAATAGTATCTTTCGTACCCACAATATCGAAGCTTTCAGACCGGTTTCCAGCGTTATCGATGGCTGAAACAGAACCATGACTGTTATCAGTTAATGCTGGTGAAATGCTAATAGTAAATTTTCCATTCGCATCTGCTGTTCCACTACCAATAACCTTACCTGTCACATCTTTTATTTCAATTTTGGCATTTGCTTCGGCTGTACCAGTTACCGAATTACCCTCTGCATTAATTTGAGCAGTTGGTTTATCAGGAGCAATCGAATCAAAACCTGGTTTAATCTCGACAGGCTTAGACGTATTACCAGCTGCATCTTCAACAACTACTGTACCTTTTTGAGACTCTTTTAAAGCAGGTGAAAGCGTAATTTGAAAGTCACCTTGGGCATCCGCCATGCCAGTTCCAATGACTTTGCCATCTGCATCTTTAATTTGAACTTTTGCATTTGCTTCGGTTTTACCATGTATTACCGACCCTTCTTTGTTAACTTCAACAAAAGGGGAAGCTGGTGGTACAGTGTCTTTACCCGCAATAATTTTAACTTCTTCAGATTTATTACCAGCAGCATCTTCGGCAACTACTTTGCCTCCGGCTTCACTAGTTAATGGTGGAGTAATTTTTAAAGAATAGATACCATCTTTATTTGCAAAAACAGTTCCTAATACTTTGCCAGTGGCATCATAAACTGTGATTTTTGCATTTGCTTCAGCCTTACCAGTTACCAATGATCCATCATCGTTCAATTGAGCCTGTGGAGCATCTGGGGCAATTGTATCTTTTGTTCCTGTTACAACAGTCGCTTTTGAATTATTTCCAGCTCCATCCTGAGCAATAACATTTAATTTATCACCATTCACGAGTGGCTTATCTAATTTAATCGTGTAGTTACCACTTGCATCTGCAACACCTGATGCAACCGTATTGCCTGCGGCATCTTTAAGATAGATTTTTGCATTCGCTTCAGTTTTACCAGTCACTGTCACGGTATCATCAGCAAGCGTAGCTGTAGGAGCAGCAGGTGCGATTAAATCAGGCGCACTTGATGAATCCTCCTTATCATCTTTCTTAAAAGCCCAAAGATATAGTCCTTCCGCAGCTAAAACTGCTAGACCTGCTTTAAGTACGCTTCCCATTGAAAAACTTGGATCACTATCAACCGCGATGTTTGCAGCGGCTGGACTAGTACTGCCGTAACCTAAGTCTGTAACGTGATTTAAGCCTTTATAGTCGATTACTTTACCTTGGGCATCGAATTGTGCTTCAACAAATTTTCCATGTTCAGTCGGAAAAACAAGGGAATGCTCTGTTGTATTTGTTGCTTCATTAAAGAAATTTTCTAAGACAATTGTCTCGCCATTCTTTAAGTGGATGACTAGCCGCCCACCCTGTTTTTCCATCGATGCAATATCTTTTTGACTGATACCAATTTGGATGATCGTAGGTTGATTCAAAATTACTTTATTGAGCTGACCATCTTGCAGAACGTCCAAACCCTTTTTGGATGCCACAATTATTCTTGTCATTATTTCCTATCCTGAATTTCAGTTATATTTTTAAATGTTTAACTTTTTAAATGAGTCATCTAAAAGCTATTTTATTGTTGCCTAAAATATCAAAATCACTTACTCATCACAATTCAATAAGTATATTTATCAATAATATTTTTTTACTTTCCATTCAAAATATGGTGGTGTTTCAAAAAGTATGCTGACATTAAATGAAGCCATTATTGATGTAAAAAAAGGTTAAGTCGAAAGCTTTAAAATGGTTTTCAATCTTTTTTGAAAAATTACAACTCCTTCTAAAACCACGCCTAATTCGATGCCTTATTTTGCAATTATTACCTTCAATACCTACAGTAAAAAATTTACCAATACTTTGCTTGCAGTTTTTAAAAGCAGTTATGAAACTGTCCCAATGATCACTTGCAATTCGGGTGTAGTGAATACCTAATTGTTTAAGCTTTGTTTTCAATCGTTGAACTGTAGCTAAGTCTCTTTTACCCCAAACATAAGCAACAATCTCACCTGTTTCTCGATGGTAGGCGTAAATAAGCCATTGTTTATTATTTTTATTTCCCACAAAAGTCCAAAACTCATCAACTTCAAGAGACTCATAATGACTTTGTTTAGGCTGAATTTGGTAGGTCGATTCGGTTAAAGTACGTAAAACTTTACCGATACTGATTCGCTCAACTTCAGCGATATCTCGTATACCACTACCTCTGACCATCAACTGTAATATTTTTCGAGTAATGCCTGAATTACATCCTAGATAGCTCAGAGCATGGTCACCAATAAACTGACGTTTACAGTCTTTGCACTGATAGTTTTGTTTCCCATCTACTTTGATGCCATTTTTCTTTATACTGTCACTGAGGCAGGTTGGACATTTGATTTCTAGAGTTATTCGCATTTCTCTATTTTATCAAAATTCAACCTGCTTTGTTTCAGCATACTTTTTGAAACACCACCCAAAATATAACTAAACAGGACAGACATAAAACGTATATATTACATTCCTAAGTAAAAGTAGCTAAATGCACCTATAAGGACTAAAACAAATAAAGCCATATAATTCGTTATTTTCTTATCAGCAAGTGTCATCTTAAGCATAGTCCAACCCTGAAAGCGTTTCGCAAGTATGCTATTTAAAACAAGTGTCGAAAGATGCACGATAACTAAGGCTAAAAATAAGTTTGCGAAAAATGAATGTAAGTCTCTCAAAGAATAAGTAAAGTGCTCTGTTCCGTATCCAAGTGCTACAACAACAGGAATGAGTATGAAAATAAATACAATCGAAGCTTGAAATAGTCCAATGCTGAACAGTTGAATTGAATTTTTCGAAAAAATACTTGCTGAATTTGCATGACTAAATGATTTTTTAATTGCATTGAATGCCATACTGCTGCGCTTTTTTATGCCAAATGGTGCGCTATTTGAAACACGGGGACTTAAAAAATGCCAAATAACTCGTATGGTAATACTGATGAGAAGTATATAACCAAACATCATATGCACTTGATGTAGGTCTTCATTATCGCCTGTAAAGTAAGCTCCAGTAAAAGCAATCATAATAATGATGTGTAAAATTCTTATGAGAATATCAATATGCGACAAAGTCTTTGACATCACAAAACTCAAAACTTAGGAATTAGCTCCTACTTTGGCAATTGAAACTTAAACAAATATTAAGCAAATTCTTTTAATCATCGATATAAAAAGAGCACCCATTAAGGTGCTCTTTCTTTTATAAATATCTTAATTAAAATTTTGTATCACGCATCTGAACTAGCGTTGAATTCGCTTTTGCCAAAGTGTCTGCAACTTTATTCATTACCGCCGGAATCAGGCTATCCGCCATTTGAGCAGCTTGTAAACCCAACTTTTCACCCAAAGTTGCCTTTTTACGTGTGTTGATCACATAGACATCATGCTGAGGTAATAAAGCTAATAAATACTCATCAGATGTTTCTAGTTTATCTACAAGGTTTAAATCAAGCGCATCTTGTCCATACCAATGCTCGCCTGTAGCAACTTTATCTACATTCAGCTGTGGACGATACTTCTCTACAAAGTGCTTAAACAAGATATGTGTTTGTTGTAGCTCTTCTTCAAACTTCGCTTTACCTTCAGGCGTATTTTCACCAAACATGGTCACAGTACGCTTATATTGCCCTGCTGTATAAAGTTCGAAGTCAACGTTATGCTGTTTTAAAAGACGATTGAAATTTGGAACCTGAGCAACGACACCAATCGAACCAACAACAGCAAATGGCGCAGAAATAATTTCATTCGCAATACAAGCCATCATATAGCCGCCACTTGCAGCAACCTTGTCGACACAAATTGTTAAATGAAAACCTGCGTCACGCAAACGAACCAACTGAGCTGCTGCCAGTCCATAACCATGAACCATACCACCTGGACTTTCAAGGCGTACCACAACACGGTCGCGTCCGGCTTTAGCCGTTGCTAAAATAAGTGTGATTTCTTCACGAAGATTTTCAACCGCAGATGCCTGAATATCACCTTTAAAATCTAAAACAAAAATTTTCTGATTGTTCTTACGGCGGATTTTAGCTTCTTTCGCAAGTTGTTGAGCTAATTGTAAAAGCTCTAAACGACTTGCTGTGGTTTGTGCAATTTTTTTTCTCTGTTCATTTACACGTGCATTTAAATGACTAACACGTATTTCCGCAGGGAGTTTAGGCAAATGGAATAACATAAAATTCTATGCTCATAAGTTTGTCTTTATAGCCTTAAGATGTGGTTCTTTTGATTAAAATTCAATAGCGATTTTGCAAAATAGATTCATTTTCATTTATTGAATAAAAAAAAGAGCACAAGGCTCTTTTTCTTTTACAGCTATAAATTAACCGAAACGGCCAGTAATGTACGCTTCTGTTAATTGATGATCAGGTTGCGTAAATACTTTTTCTGTAGAGTTTACTTCGATCAGATCACCTAAATGGAAGTAAGCTGTACGGTCTGAAACACGTGCTGCTTGTTGCATTGAGTGCGTTACAATCACAATCGTATATTGATCAGAAAGTTCTGAAATAAGCTCTTCCACTTTTGCTGTTGCAATTGGATCAAGTGCAGAACATGGTTCATCCATCAGAATAACTTCAGGACTTACTGCAATCGTACGTGCAATACATAAACGTTGCTGCTGACCACCAGATAAACCTGTACCCGGCTGATTCAAACGGTCTTTCACTTCTTCCCATAAGCCCGCTTTACGCAAGCTATTTTCAACGATTTCTTCTAGGTCGTATTTATCACGTGCTAGACCGTGTAGCTTTGGTCCATAAGCAACGTTATCAAAAATAGATTTAGGAAATGGGTTTGGCTTTTGGAATACCATGCCCACCTGAGCACGTAGCAATACAACGTCCAGATTTGGATCATAGATATTTTTATTATCTAAAGTGATCTTACCTGTTACACGGCAACCATCAATCGTGTCATTCATACGGTTTAGAGTACGTAGGAAAGTCGATTTACCACAACCTGATGGTCCAATGAATGCAATCACTTCATTTTGATAGATATCTAAATCGATGCCTTTAATTGCTTCAAAGTCGCCATAGTAAACATGGGCATCTTGTGCACTAATTTTGATTTCAGTTGAGTTCTGCTTTTTTGAAGTTTGCGGTTCAAAATGCGAAACATATGAAGTGCCATGGTTCAGCGGCTTATCTGTAAATTGAGACTGTTCAGTATTCACCAACTTATCCTTTTCTAAGGAATTCGTAATATCAATAGTATTCATTATTTATCCTCTATTACCAACGCACTTCGAACTTTTTACGTAACCAAATTGCAAGGCTGTTTAAACCAATCATTAATGCAAGAAGTACGATAATCGCAGCAGCAGTACGGCCTTCGAAGAAGTTACGCAACTCATTGCCCTGCCATAAGTAAACTTGAACAGGTAAAGCAGTTGCTTGATCAAATGGAGTTGTTGGAATACTTGCAACGAATGCACTCATTCCGATTAAAAGTAACGGCGCAGTTTCACCAAGGGCGTGTGCAACACCAATAATTGAACCTGTCATGATCCCTGGCATCGCCAAAGGTAAAACATGATGGAAAACGGTTTGTACTTTTGAAGCCCCCAAACCAAGTGCAGCTTGACGAATTGATGGTGGCACAGCTTTTAAAGAAGCACGGGTTGTAATAATGACTGTTGGTAATGTCATTAAACTTAGTACCAAACCACCAACAAACGGAGCCGACAATGGTAAGTGCATCCAGCCAATGAAAATGGCTGCACCAAGCAAACCGAACACAATTGAAGGAACAGCCGCAAGGTTATTAATGTTGACTTCAATAATGTCTGTAAGAAAGTTCTTTGGTGCAAACTCTTCCAGATAAATAGCACTCGCTACCCCAATTGGGATCGAAATAATGATCACAATCAGCATCATAAATAACGAGCCCATGAATGCACCTGCAAGACCACTAATTGCTGGTGAACTACGAGAGTCCGGATTTGTAAATAAATTGGTATTAAATGTATTTTCGAGAATACCTTTTGCTTTCAAATCATCTGCAAGCTTACGAGTTTCCGGGTCAAGCTGTTGCTGGTCATCTGGTAATGAGCGGTCAATGTTACCTTTTAACCATACGTCTACGTTAGCATCGCCCAAGAAAGTAAGGTTCTCTTTTTTACCAATCAGCGATGGGTCAGCAAATACCATGTCACGTAAACGATAAGCTTCAGAACTTGCATATAGACTACGTAAGGAATCGCGCTGTGACTCAAGTGAAGGGTCTTTAGCAACCATACCATTTACGATCAGGCTATCCCAATCCACCATACCCATTTTTGTTTGCCAATCGACATAACGTTCTTGGTAATGCGCCGGTGTTTCACCCTGAGTACGAACAGGCACAGGACCCGCATCAATCACTTTAGGGTCAAAGTAAACTGGAACATTCATGCTGGTTTGCCAAAATGCTGGTAAACCTTTTGCCAAAATACTACCGAACAATAGCGCAACGAATGCAAGACCAATAACAACTGCCGATAAACCAGCAATACGGAAAGCTTTTTCTTTGCGGTGACGCTTCGCCAATGATTTTTCAATCACTTTTTTACGGCGATCACGTGCCTGAGCAGCAGCTTGTGGATCAAATACGTTCTGATCCATAGGAGACGATGTATTTGATGTACTCATTCGTATTGCTCACGGTATTTACGCACAATGTACAGTGCAACAATGTTTAATCCCAAGGTAATCACAAAGAGTGTTAAACCCAGTGCAAATGCCACCAAGGCTTGCGGGCTTGCAAAATCGGTATCGCCAGTTAACTGTTTTACGATGGTTACAGTCACTGTCGAAACAGCTTCAAACGGATTTGCATGTAGAAGTGGACTGTTCCCTGCTGCCAAAACCACAATCATGGTTTCCCCTACGGCACGCGATACAGCCAATAAAAATGCCCCAGTAATACCCGGTAAAGCTGCTGGTAAAACCACTTGGCGGATTGTTTCTGATTTGGTTGCCCCAAGCCCGAGTGAACCATCACGAAGTGCACGTGGAACTTGAGTAATAATGTCATCTGACAAAGATGAAACAAATGGGATAATCATGATTCCCATTACGAAACCTGCAGTCAAAGCACTGGTTGCGTTAATTTCGATACCAATATGAGCACCAACAGCTTTAAAGAATGGACCAATAACCATCATGGCAAAAACACCATAAACAATCGTTGGAATACCCGCTAAAACTTCAATGGTTGGTTTTGCCCATGAGCGTAACCATGGAGATGCGTATTCAGCTAGATAAATAGCAATCATTAAGCCAACTGGTACGGCAACCAATAAGGCAATACCACTGACCATGAGCGTACCCCATAGTAATGGTAATAAACCATAGCTACCTTCTGCATTACCTGAAGTACTAAAACCTGGGTTCCATTCAGTTCCAAAGAAAAAGTCAATTGGACTTACAAAATGGAAGAAGTGCATTGCTTCACCAAACATCGACATTACAATGCCGATAGTGGTTAAAATTGCAACACCAGAACACAGGATTAAAGCAACATTAATGGCACGTTCAACTTGGTTACGAGCGCGATATTCTTGATTGATTTTGTTCTTTGCCCAGACCAAGCCTAGTAAGGCAGTACAAACAACAACGGCAAATTTGGCAAAAGAGGCAATAGTTTGAAATTTTGCATATTGCTGAGCCGCAGCCAATTCATAAGCTTCCGGATGATCACTTACCCCAAAACCTGAAGCAATCGATTGAACTCGATCAACAAGAACACTTCTTGCTGCTTCATCTAGAGATGCAGCGACAGAAGCAGGAACATTATTAAAGATAATATGATTTAAAATACTTGGCTCAACCAAGTTCCAAATGATCAAAATTAAAAAAGCAGGGATACCGCACCAAAGCCCAACCAGTGCGCCATAATAACCAGGACGAGAATGTAGTGTCGCCGAGTTGCTTCCCTTACCTGCTAGGTGGCGGCTCTTTCTTAGCCCAAGTTGATATGCAATTGCCACAAGGGCTAACAACACACCGATAAGTAGCAGATTCATGTATTCTCCACTGTTTTCTCAATTGTCATAATTTGGGAAAAACGTGTTAGACAAAAAGGCTGATGATCACTTGGGATCACCAGCCCCTATTCAAAACAAATTATTTAACAGTTTTACCTGCTTTAAAGTCAGCCAAGACTTTAGCGCGTTCTGCATCAGACATTGCGATTAAACCGTCACGCTCAGCTTTAGAACCTTTACCAGTCGCTTTTTTGCTTAGGAAGTATTCTACATACTGTGGTAAACCTTTAACTGATTTTAAGTGTTCGCCTTTCACATAGAAGAACAATGGGCGAGATACAGGGTATGTACCGTTTAACACAGTTTTCTCAGAAGGAAGTACGTTGTTTACTGATGCTACACGTAACTTGTCACGGTTCATGTCATAGAAGCTTAAACCGAACACACCTACCGCACTTGGAGAAGTTTTTAAGCGAGCTAAAGTTTCTGTATAGTCGCCAGCAATTTCAATTACACGACCGTCTTTACGGAAAGTCGAACATGCTTTCTTCTGAGCGTCTTTATCTAAGTTTTTGAAGTATTCGTATGATTCACAACCAGCATCAATCATTTTCTCTTGGAAAACTTCACGCGTACCATGGTTAGACGCAGGAATTACAAGCGTAATAGGTTCGTTAGGAAGTGATTTATCGATTTGGTTCCAGTTTGTATATGGGTTTGGAACCAATTTACCTTTTGAAGGTAACTGCGCAGCTAAAGCAGCAAACACATGGTAAGGCTTTAATTTATAAGCTGCTTTGTGTGAGCTAGACGCGAATACGATACCGTCATAACCAATTTTGATTTCTTGAATTTGTTTTACACCAGCTTTGTTACAAGCTTCAATTTCAGTGCTTTTAATTTTACGAGAAGCGTTTGCAACGTCGATTGTGTTGTCACCAACACCTTGACAGAACTGCTTTAAACCAGCAGAAGAACCACCAGAACCCACAACAGGAGTTTTAAATTGAGGGAATGTATTACCAAACTCTTCAGCTACAACGCTGGCAAACGGTAATACAGTTGAAGAACCAGCAATTTGAATCGTATCACGAGCTGCATTTGCAGTCGTAGTTACAGCGGCCCCAGTTACTGCTAACGCAATTGCGATTTGACGTGGATTTAAGCGCATTCTGTTCTCTCTCATTAATGCAATAGGTTGTACGTCACTTTTTGTTTAGTGCTTGTACGCTCTTCGATAGCTGCATTGTGAATAGAAAATATGACAAATAAGTTACAGTATTATGACGCTTTAATGATTTTTAAAATTGGGACTGTCATATTTCTAATTCTATTTTATATCAATTATTTAATCTTATTTTACAAGGTAGCTCGCACTCAAGTTTAATCTTGAATATGACAAACTCTCAAATCAACAAATTGATAATTTTGCTTAAATTATAAAAACTTAATGAATTGAGATTACAAAATTATTTTACTAACCCATTTTTTATTTTTTTACATGTCATATTTATTTTGAAAAATTATTTCGCTCAAACATGAAAATATTATGACAAAAAGATAAACGGTTATCTGCCCTTTGTCAGATAACCGCAATATCACTGTAAATTTAAGCTTATTAGTTTGATTGCACTTCTGGCATTGCGACCATTTTTTTACGGTACTTCAAGAAATACATGATAGCTAAAGCCGCCAACCAAATAGGCCCTAAAATAACAGCCAATCTCATATCTGGCGTCATCGCCATAATAATAAGAATAAAGCATACAAAGCTAATGGTTAAATAATTACTCCATGGACTCATAATGCTTTGGAACTTAGTTTGGCGACGTTGTAATTTCATTGCTTTGGTAAATTTCAAATGTGTGACTGAAATCATAAGCCAGTTAATGACAAGTGCTGCCACAACCAACATCATAAAGATCTGAAACGCTTGACCAGGAATTAAGTAGTTCACTACCACACATACAGCTGTGATTGATGCAGAAACAACCGCTGCCGGAACTGGAATACCACGACTGTTCACTTTCTTCAAAATTGCAGGAGCATTACCCTGCTCTGCTAAACCATGCAACATGCGGCTATTACAATAGATACAGCTGTTATAAACCGAAATAGCAGCAATTAAGACCACAAAGTTAAGAACATTTGCCACGCCATTACTATTGAGTGACTGGAAAATTAAAACAAACGGGCTACCACCTTCTGCAACCATATTCCAAGGGTAAAGACATAAAAGAATACCAATTGCACCGATATAAAAAATCAGGATGCGGTACACAATTTGATTTGCTGCTTTTGGAATTGTTGTTTCTGGTTTCTTGGTTTCTGCAGCCGCAATACCAATAAGCTCTAAGCCACCAAATGCGAACATAATGACAGCCAAAGCCATAATAAAGCCATGAATACCATGCGGGAAAAAACCACCGTGTTGCCATAAATTTGCAACACCTGCTTGCGGACCTGCTGAACCGGAAAATAATAAATAAGCACCAAAGCCAATCATGCTTAAAATGGCAACAATTTTAATGCAGGAAAATAAGAACTCGGATTCCCCAAAAAAGCGGACATTTACCAAGTTAATGCCGTTAATTAAAATAAAGAAAAATAATGCAGTCATCCATGTCGGAATTTCGGGCCACCAAAATTGGATAAACGTACCAATAGCACTCAGTTCGGCCATACTAACTAGTACATACAATACCCAATAGTTCCAACCAGACATAAAACCAGCCATTTTGCCCCAATACTTGTTCGCAAAATAACTAAAAGAACCACTCACTGGTTCTTCAACAACCATTTCACCTAAATGGCGCATAATTAAAAAGGCAATAATTCCTGCAATTGCATATCCTAATAAAATTGAAGGACCAGCCAATTTAATTGTTTGTGAAAGACCTAAGAATAACCCTGTTCCGATCGCTCCTCCGAGTGCGATGAGTTGAATATGCCGATTGGATAAGCCTTGTTTTAACTCGTGCTTACTGTTTGCATCCATAACATTATCTCCAATGTTGGTGTCACTTCCTGTACACCTTTATTCAGCACTACATCCGAAGATCAGAAACCGACCTTCGGACATAAGTTGCTTTAATATGAGTCCATTTAATTTTAAGAAGACTTGTCCTATCTTCTATTTAAAACGAGCTTGCATCCTTACATTTAACTGGCTGGGAACGCTCCTTTAAAATTTCGTAGCCACGATCGCCGTAGTCAAAACGCGCAATCACAGAAGCAAATTTTTTCAAACTTACAGGTGCATCCATTGCAGGTAGTTTTAATTCAATAAAAGTTAACTGGTCATTTAAATGAACATTGTCTAAAACGCTCTTTAGCTGCCCTGCTGTTTCAACCACATAAGTGGTATGGCCTTTTTTACCGTTAAATACCGCTGGAATTTCAGTGTATTTCCAGTTTTGCACGTCGTTATAGGCAGCATTTTCACCCATAATTAAGCGCTCAATGGTGTAGCCGCCATTGTTCAACAAGAAAATAATTGGTTTTAAACCGTGACGGATAATGGTAGAAAGCTCTTGTACCGTAAGCTGGAAAGAACCATCGCCAATAAACAAAATTTGACGGCGTTCAGGGGCAGCCAACAAACTACCAAGCAAAGCTGGTAATGTGTAACCAATAGAACCCCAAAGCGGCTGTGCAATATATTTAGCTGTAGCAGGCAGCTTTATACCCGACAAAGCAGAGTTTGATGTCCCGACTTCACCAATAATCACATCATCTTCTTTTAAGAATCCTGAAATATAATTCCAAAGCACATCTTGGCTTAGTTTTTGTTGAGCTGGAGCTTCAACTACTTTCTGAGGATGTTTTTCGAGAAGAGGTGTTGATGATTTACGTGGCGCAACTTTTTTATTTAGCTCAACAAGTAATTGTCCAATCTCAATACCTGGAAAATCCTGACCAAAAATATTTAGGCCATAAGATTTAATTTCGATGTAGTTCTTGGTTTCAATTTGATGAGTAAATACAGCTGACCCCACATCGGTAAAACGTGCACCAATACCAATCAAACAGTCAGATTGCTCAATGATATTTTTCACATGCGGTTGGCTTGCCCCACCCACATAAGTCCCGATATAACGAGGTGAGCCTTCATCCATAATATTTTTTGCAGTATTCATACCTGCAAATGGAATCGAGCATTTTTGAGATAAATCATTTAAAAGCGACGTTACACCAAAAACTGAAGCTTCATTATCAATAAGAAGTGCTGGGCTTTGAGCATTCTCAATAATGTCACAGAGTTTTTTTACCACAGTTTGTAATAATTCAGGTTCAACAGCTGGGTAGCTTAAGTCGAGCGGACGCTCAGATACTTCAATTTTAACGTGGGTAATATCGCCTGGTAGTTGAATGTGTACAGGACGGCGTTCAAGGAAACACTGACGTAATACACGGTCAATTTCAAAGGCTGCATTTGCTGGAGTTAAACGAGTTTGGGCAACTGTAAACTCTTTCATACAGTTCATAATATTGTCATAGTTACCATCGACAAGCGTATGGTGTATGAGAGTACCCCTTTGAACTGCATGTAACGGTGGAATTCCTGAGATATGAATAAGAGGTACATTTTCTGCGTAGGCACCTGCAATACCATTAATCGCACTTAAGTCACCTACACCATAAGTGGTTGCCAAGGCAGAAAAACCGTTAATTCGTGCATAACCGTCTGCTGCATAGGCAGCATTTAATTCATTACAATTTCCAATAAATTCGAGTTGTGGGTCTGCTTCAACTTGTTCTAGATATGAGAGGTTAAAATCACCAGGTACACCAAAGAGATGTTGGATACCCATTTGTTTTAAACGAAGATTTAAAAAGTCACCGATTTCTATGAACATTGCTCTATATCCTTTGAGACCAATTTTTATTCCATAGAAAAATAATATTTCATCTACCTTTTAGATTTCGTGCATAATGAAAACGCATTTTAATAAAAATACATGATTTGTGTATCATAAAAGGATTTTATGCAATGGATAAGTTCGACTGGCAAATCATTCAAGCACTACAAAAGAATGGACGGCTCACCAATCAGGAAATAGGAGATTTAATCGGTTTATCTGCTTCACAATGTTCTAGAAGAAGACAGTTACTCGAGCAAAAAGGCATAATCTTAGGTTATACCGCGCGCATCCAGCAGCAGGCGCTAGGCCTGGAAGTGACGGCAATGATTCATATTAATTTAAGAACACACGAGGCAAAGTCACAACAAGCTTTTCAAGAATTGATTGAAGCCGAAGATAATATTCAAGATGCGTTTTCAATTAGTGGTGATGCAGATTTTATTTTAAAAGTTGTTGCTGAAAACTTAGAACAGCTTTCTCAATTTGTGACTGAAAGGTTACTTTCTTATAATTTTATAGGTCACATAAAGTCTTACATTGTTCTTAAAAAAATTAAAGAACAGAATCATTTTTTAATCAAACCTAAAAGTATGAGCTATCATCACTCCCAATAAGCAAGCCAAGCTTTCCTACCTTATCAGTGAAAATAAAAGGCGGATACTAGATCCGCCTTAAAATTAATATTTAGACTTTACTGATATGAACCGTTTGCCCAATCGTATTTTCAAGCAAACCTTCCAAACCAAACTCGGCACCTATACCAGACATTTTCCAGCCACCAAAAGGTGCATGAGGCAGGACTTCTGCATGGGTATTAATCCAAACAGTACCGCATTGAAGTTGAGTAGCATAAGTTTGAGCAGCTTTAATATCGGAAGACCAAATTGAGCCACCTAAACCAAACTCACTGTCATTGGCACGAGCAATTGCATCATTGATATCTGTATATTTTAAGATAGGCAATACTGGACCAAACTGCTCCTCTTGCACCACGCGACAAGAGTCAGAAACTTCAGTCAAAATAGTTGGCGCAATAAAGTAGCCTTGCTCTGGTAGCTGTTGTTGTCCAGAAAGTGCTTTTGCACCTTGTTCAATCGCTTCAGCAATAAGCGCTTTCACTTTGTTATATTGCATTTGGTTTTGTACTGGGCCAAATGTGGTAGAAGACGCCATACCATCACCTACAACTTGAGCATTGGCAATGTCAGCTAACTTTTGAGATAAAGCCTCATATTCGCTTTCATGCACGTATAGACGCTTTAAGGCTGCACATGTTTGACCAGCGTTTAAGAACGCCATGTTAAAAATCTTGGCTGCAATTTCATCGATATTTGCATCTGACAATACAATACCAGCATCATTACCACCCAACTCTAAAGTTAAGTGTTTTAACTGCTGAGCTGCACCAGCCATAATGTGCTGGCCTGTTCGAGTTGAACCCGTAAACACGACTTTTTGTACATCTGGATGAGAAGATAGCGCTTCGCCAATCTCACCAGCACCAACCACAATTGAAATAACACCAGCAGGAACTTCTTGCTGAATGATTTCACATAAACGTAAAGTCGATAGTGGTGTGTATTCAGAAGGTTTGCTAATAACAACGTTACCCGCGCGTAAAGCAGGCATGATATGCCAAACCGCAATCATGAGTGGCCAGTTCCATGGTGTAATTGAAGCCACTACACCTAATGGTTGGCGATGGCGCTCAATACGCTTAGTTTCACTGTCTTCAATGACTTCTACAGGTAAATCCATAGCAGCCGCATACCGCGTCCAACCAATTGCACCCTGCACTTCCATTTGCGCAAGTGCGAGTGGCTTACCTTGTTCAAGTACAACCAACTCTGCAAGCATTTCAGCGTGCTTTTCAATGCCATCTGCAATCTTGTTTAAGATTGACTTACGCTCTTCGTGGGAGACTTGTTGCCAAGCTTTAGATGCCTGTTTAGCTGCACTCACTGCCTGATTGACCTGTGCAACTGATGCTTTTGCACAACGTGCAGCAGTTAAGCCAGTAGCAGGGTTTAGAATTTCTAGTTCACCTTGCTCACCTGAACAAAGTTGACCGCCAATAATGAGTTTAAATTCATTGAGCATATTCGCTTGTTGCATTTCTTCTTCCTTGTCTTAATTGTAATTACAGCCACTTACTTTTTTCAGTTAAAGCGGGATTATTTAAAGTAAGTACGATATTGATATATCAATGCGACCCAAAATATCGGTAACATACCAATACAATAAGAAATTTGCTCCCCATAAATCATGCATAATTATTTTTGTTTTTTGAAAATATGCATGTTTTGTGCATATCAATCTCTTGTGATGCACACTTTAAATAAAAATAATATGTAATAAAAAAGCCCGGCAATAAACCGAGCTTTTTTTGTTATCAACTCAATTAGTCGATTGGTGGTACATAGTTACCAGAAGCAATTGCATCTTTAATGCGGTCAGCTTCAGCCAATACTTGACCTAAAAGGTTTTTAACATTTTCAAATGTCACAACAGGGCTTAATGTTGTCATTTTCAATGACTGTACATCACCCACTTTTGTTACACCGATATTTGCTTCGCCACGTGCAAACAATTCGTCTGCTACGTTTTGGTTCAAGCTATCGATAAACTCAACTGGGTAGCCTTGTGGCACAACACGGAACAATACCGAAGCAAATTGTGGTTCAACTAAAAGTTCTAAACCTTCAGTTGCCTTGATGTAATCTGCAACTTCACGAGTCAGTTTTACACCATGGTCAATCATTGAACCATATAGGTCTTCACCTAGTGATTCAATTGTCATCCACAATTTTAATGCATCAAAACGACGAGTCGTTTGTAATGACTTAGATACAAGGTTTGGTACACCATGTTCTTCGTCATAAGCAGAGTTCAAGTATTCAGCTTCATAATGCATGAAACGATAGTTCGCTTCGTCTTTCAACAAGAACGCGCCACAGCTAATGCTTTGGAAGTAATGCTTATGGAAGTCGAGGGTAATCGAGTCAGACAACTCAATACCATCAAGCATTGCACGATAGTCATTTGACAAAATCAGTGCACCGCCCCACGCAGCATCGATGTGCATCCATGAACCATATTTCGTTGTGATTTCACGAATTTTCTTCAATGGATCAATTGCACCAGCATCAGTTGTACCGGCTGTCGCAACAACACAAGCAACAACTTTGCCTTCAGCTTGAAGATGCGCCATCGTTTTTTCGAGAGCATCAACATCCATCTGAGCATTTTCATTCACAGGAACAGTCACAACTGACTGGAAGCCCATGCCCATCATTGCCATGTTCTTTTGCACAGAGAAATGCGCATTTTCAGAACAAATAACTTTGACGTTTTTCATTGCTTCAGCTGGAATACCATCACGCTGTACAGACCATGGATTACCATTTTCGTCTTTCCAGTTTTTCGAGATGCACCAGTCACGAGCAAGCAAAACACCCATCAAGTTAGATTGAGTACCGCCAGAAGTGAATACACCTGCCTGACCAGAACCATAACCTACTTTTTGACGCAACCAATCAATCAACTGAACTTCCATTAATGAACCTGCCGGGCTTTGATCCCATGAGTCCATAGACTGGTTAGTTGCATTGATTAACACTTCCGCAATCTGGCTCATCACCATAGTTGGGCAGTGTAAATGCGCTAATGAATGTGGATGGTGTACTTTCAAGCTTTTATTTAAGAAAAGCTCAATCATACGTTGAAGTGATTCTTGTACACCCATACCTTCTTTTGAAGGCTGGAAAGAAATTGCTGAACGCAATTCTTTGATGCTACCGCCTGTGTACATTTTTTCATTTTGCAACCATGCTGAAACGGCTTTTACCGCTTCGCCCATTGCTGACTCATAGTCAGCAATG
This sequence comes from Acinetobacter seifertii, assembly GCF_000368065.1. Classification (GTDB taxonomy): domain Bacteria; phylum Pseudomonadota; class Gammaproteobacteria; order Pseudomonadales; family Moraxellaceae; genus Acinetobacter; species Acinetobacter seifertii. Next base: position 307,320 of record NZ_KB851200.1, on the reverse strand, counting down.
GATTGTGCATCATTGCAGAGTAACGCTTTACGATGTTCTGCAAAATCCACCATTCTTACGCGCCTCGTACTGCAACCAATGCTTCTGCAATTGCTTTCTTAAAGCGGGCAATTACTTCCACACACTCTTCTTGAGTAATGATAAGTGGGCAAAGTAAACGAATTACTGTACCGTTACGACCACCTTTTTCAAGCAATAACTTGTTGTTAAAGCAAGCAGTCTGGATCGCAGCCGCTAACTGAGAGTCAGCAGGATGAGAACCGATACGGTCAGCAGGTTTACGCTCGTCAACGATTTCAACACCAATCATTAAACCGCGGCCACGTACATTACCGATACATGGGAATTCAGTAGCTAATTTTTTCAATTCAGCTTGTAGGAAGTCACCACGTTCTTGCGCATTTTGAGCAAGATTTTGTTCGCTAATCGTTTTTAGTACGACAAGGCCTGTACCCATAGCAAGTTGGTTACCACGGAAAGTACCGGTGTGACCAGCAGGCTGCCAAGCATCAAATTTACGTTTAATACCTAATACTGCAAGTGGTAAACCACCACCTACTGCTTTAGACATTACAACAACATCAGGTTCAATACCTGCATGTTCAAACGCAAACATTTTGCCTGAACGTGCAAAGCCAGCTTGAACTTCGTCTAAAATTAAAACGATGTTGTGCTTTTCAGTCACTTCACGGATTTTTTGCAACCATTTTACTGGAGCAGTAACAACACCGCCTTCACCTTGAATTGCTTCAAGAATTACAGCAGCAGGTTTTGTTACACCGCTTTCAACATCTTCAATAAAGTTTTCAAAATAGTAAGTTAAAGCATCAACACCAGCTTCACCACCCAAACCAAGTGGGCAGCGATATTCATGCGGATATGGCATGAATTGTACGCCTGGCATTAAACCGTTAACCGAGTTTTTCGCACTTAAGTTACCAGTCATTGCCAGTGAACCATGGGTCATACCATGATAACCACCAGAAAAACTGATTACTGAACTACGACCAGTGTAAGTCTTAGCAAGTTTAACCGCTGCTTCAGTCGCGTCTGCACCAGCAGGACCACAGAACTGTAAGCAGTACTCTTCTTTACCGCCTGGTAAATATGCTAACAACGCTTCAGTAAACGCATCTTTTAAAGGTGTGGTTAAGTCTAAAGTATGCAATGGCAAACCACTTGCCAATGTGTCTTGAATACTTTGAATCACCGCAGGATGATTATGACCTAAAGCCAATGTACCTGCCCCAGCTAAACAATCAAGGTACTGTGTACCTTCAACATCAGTAACCCAGCAGCCTTGTGCTTTCGCTATCGCTAACGGTAATTTACGTGGATAGCTACGAACATTCGATTCCATCTGACTTTGGCGAGTCAAATAATATTCGTTGGTAGCATTGTCGGCAGGGTTGACAGAAGTAACGCTCATATCGGATTACCATCTCTGATAAGGGTAGAAAGAAATAAGTCTGGTGACTTTTGGTCCTTTGACTCGGTGCTTTATAGAACTAGCGAAGACACATATTTTATATCTTGTAACTAGGAGCGCGATGATACCTAATTTTGCAAGAAAAAAAACGTCTTTTGTGTACTTTACTCATCTAATCTTATTGAAAATATGTATTATCCCAATAGTTATGATGAATTATCATCATACTATGTGACAACCTAAAGAAAATATTCTTTTTTTATATTAGTTTGATTCTTTAAGTTACATTGAAACACTTTAATTTTAAGCTTTTATTTTTTATAGTTTTTATTCTTACCAAAAATTAAAAAAATTGATTTAAATATTACAAATACCCCACAAAATCTGCCAAAGTTATGCATAACTTATGTTTAACATTTCTTAATGAAAAAAATTAAATTTATATTAATTTTTAAAGGATAAATTTATGCGTACTTTAGCAATATCTACTCTTCTACTTGGTACGGTACTCAGCCCTATGGTTTTTGCCCAAGATGATAATGCCCTTCACTACAATATTGTAAATGTACAAGCTGAAGCTTCTCGTCAGGTATCTAACGATGAAATGCATGCCACTTTGTATATTGAAAAAAGTAACAAGCAGCCTGCTGAACTTTCAAATCAGATTAACCAGTTAATGAATCAAGCGCTTGCAACTTCCCGTAAATACCCGCAAGTAAAAGTGGAAACTGGTGCTCAAAGCACTTATCCAATTTACGATAACGATAGCAATAAGTTAAAAGAATGGCGTGGTCGTGCAGAAATTCGTCTTGAAAGTAAAGATTTTAAAGCCGCTAGCCAGTTAGTGAACGAATTGCAGCAAAACTTCCAAACTCAATCGATTAATTTTACGGTTTCTGACGAACAACGTAAAAAAGTTGAAAATGAGTTGATGGTTGAAGCATCTAAAAACTTCCAACAACGTGCTCAAATGTTGACTCAAGCATGGAATAAAAACCAATATACATTGGTCAATTTAAACTTGAACACTAACAACTATTTCCCTCAACCCGTAATGCGTGCCAGCATGGCTAAGTTTGCTATGGCAGAAGCTGCACCGGCTCAAGACATGGCTGCTGGTGAGTCTAAAATTACCGTAAATGCAAACGGTTCAATCCAGTTTAAATAATTTATCTTTCAAACTAAAAAACCGCATAAAGAATGCGGTTTTTTATTGCTAAATATTAAGGTTTTAAACGCAAATCCTGCAATGAACTCCACGCTGCTTTAGCTAACACATCTTTGTAAACTTTAGGGTTGGATTTTACACGTTGTGATAACCACGCACGACAATAGCTCTCTGTAGAACCAATCACCAATGAAAGCAAAAGCTCATTTGGAATTAAACTTAATGCTTTAAATTCTTCAAAATTTGCAATCTGGCTAAATATATTTTGGTTTCTGTTCTTATTTCTTTGGACGAGCTGCTGGTGTTCTTCACCTTTCATCATGTTAAAACGTGCTGAATTTAAAAATCTTGCAAATTCAGGCTGCTCACTTACCCAGTCCACATAACTATGAATTAAAGAAAATACCACGTCTTGTAGCGTTTTGGCCTGTTTTAAGTATTCATCTCTTAGAACCGTTTGGTCATCTAAAGCTGAAAAAAATAATGCCGCGACGATACCCTCTTTATTTTTAAAATGATGATAAATCGCTCCAACACTCGTTTCTGATTTGGCACGAATCATTTCGATACTGGTCGTTTCTATGCCATGCTCTAAAAAACATATTAAAGCATCTAACAATATTTGTCGTTTTAAAGCAGCCCTTCTTCCGGGATACAAACGTTCTAATAAGTTTTGAGCAGATACCATTTTGTATTCTCTAACCAGTCATCGGAGATATTTTGAATGACTTGACGTCTATTTGTAAACAGAACTATATTCTTTAACAGAAGAATATTCTGTATTTAAAATTATAGGAAGTGAAAATCATGGCAACCACCTTAGAACTTTGGAAAAAAGTGACTGCTTTTCCTAAAGGAAAGTGGACATTCTCTCGTATGCTATGTCTAAAAGCGCCTTATTTCGGTAGCATTTCCCCTCTTTTTATTGAGTTAAAACCGAACTATTGCGAAATTTCTATTAAGAAGAAGCGCTCTGTCCTTAACCACATTGGGACAGTCCACGCAATTGCCATGTGCAATATGGCAGAACTCGCAGGTGGGACTATGACAGAAGTTACCGTCCCTTCCACACACCGCTGGATTCCCAAAGGTATGACTGTTGAATATTTAAAAAAGGCAGAAACAGATCTCATCGCTATTGCGACGCCTGTACAAGCTGATTATGACTGGGAAAAAGCAGGAGAATATTTAGTAAGTGTAGATGTTTACGATACTCATAAAGACAAAGTATTTCATGCGGTCATTACAATGTGGATTTCTAAAAAGAAATAAAAAAAGCCCTGAAATTTCAGGGCTTTTTTGACTTATTTTTTAAAAGGTAAAGCATATTTAAAGATACGACCTACAACCTGTCCAAACTGTTTCACCAGACTCGCATTGTTATAATTAATACCATATTTTTCACATACAGCCTCAACTTTTGGAGCCATTTGACGATAACGGCGTGCTGGAACATCAGGAAATAAATGATGTTCAATCTGATGGCTCAAATGTCCACTTAAAATATGTAATGCTTCTGAACCTTTTAGGTTTGAAGAACCACGAATTTGGCGCATATACCAGTGTCCACGGCTTTCTTCTTGTAAAACAGACTTTGGAAATACCTCTGCATCTTTTGTAAAGTGACCACAGAAAATAATCGTAAATGTCCACATATTACGCAGACCATTTGCAACTAGGTTTCCAGTAAATACAGGCAACGCTGCGGGCCCTGCAATTAATGGGAAGAACACATAGTCTTTAAAAAGTTGTTTACCAATTTTTTTATTAACTGGTTTTAACTCTTCTAAAAATTTGGCTTTAGTCTTACGTTTGTAAAGAACACGACCAATTTCAAGATTCTGAATTGCTACGCCCCACTGGAACAATAAACAAAACGGAATGCTATAAACAGGTTGGAGTAAAAAACCTGGTTTCCAACGTTGCTCTGGGAATAAACGGAGCAAGCCATACCCAATGTCATCATCAACACCTTTAATATTGGTATAGGTATGATGCTTATAGTTATGCGTTTGGCGCCAGTTATCAGATGTACCTACTGTGTCCCACTCATAAGTTTGACCATTAAACTTAGGGTCGTTCATCCAGTCATATTGACCGTGCATCACGTTATGACCAAGTTCCATGTTCTCCATAATTTTAGAGAAACCTAATAGACCTGTACCTAAAACCCATGCTGGCGGAAACCATCCAGCAAATAGACAAGCACGACCTAAAAGACCACTGTAACGAACTGCGGCATAGACACGGCGAATATATTTAGCGTCTTTTTCACCCAAATCATCCAATACTTCTTGTTTGATCTGATCAAGCTCTTTTGCAAATGCTTCAAGCTCTGCTGGAGTCAAATCGCGATTTTTAGGATTTTTAAAATATTCGACTTTCACTGGCATATTCATCAGAGTTCTCTCTTAAAGATCAATAACTAGATCGGATTGTGCTGAGTTGACACAAATCTTAAGTAACTGGCTTGGTTCAGTATTTTGACTACCGTTTAGCAAATTACGGGTAGAACCTTGCGCTTTACTACAAACACATTTATTGCAAATTCCCATACGACAACCATGTGTTGGCTTAAGCCCTTCATGCTCAAGGCTCACCAAAATCGATTGTCCCTTAGGAATTGCAATCACTTTATTAGACTGGGTTAATGTGACATTTACATAACCAACATCATCTGCAGAACTTTCATTAGTTAAACTAAAAGCTTCAGTCAGTACGGCTGGTGCTTGTTCAAAAAGCTCTTCAACAGTGGCAACAAAACCCGATGGACCACACGCATAGATTGTGCTGTTTTCAATATCATCAACTAACGCAATATGTTCAGCATTTAAACGCTCATCATTTGGTGTTTCTTGTGTATAGAACACCTGATAGCTAAAGTTTGGGTTTTGTTCAGCCACTTGCTCAAAATATTCTGTAAAAGCAGCATCAGAGCGCTGTTTTACCCAATATAAAAGCTGAACCTGTACTTTTTCTAACTGCTGGCTTTGCTTAATTGCTGTAATTAAACTCAACATTGGTGTAATACCACTGCCTGCAGCCAACATAATTAATTTCGGTGTCTGAATATTTTGTTGCATGTCACCATAAGGTTGACCAAGCTCAAAAATATCTCCAATTTTACTTTCAGCAATAAACCAGTTACTGACAATACCGTCAGCAACTTTTTTAACTGTTAAACGTAAGTGCTCAGCATCGATTTGCGTCAAGCTATAAGTACGTTCGTAACGGCGGCCAGCAATTTCAACAATAAGAGGATGATGCTGACCTGCTGCGCCCGTTTTGACCAAACGGTTGCATTTTAGAGTAAGGCTCACAGTGTCATGAGCCACGAATTCTTTTTTTACAATTTGAACTAGTCCGTGCTGTACAGACCATAAAGGATTTATTTTTTGTAGCCAGAAACTCGCTATATTTTTATCAAATACAGCTTGTGTTAATGAATTGAATAGAGAATTTCTCTTTTCGATTGCTTGCATAACTGAGGGCTCTGTCGCTCTTTTTTAATTATTATACACATGTATATATATTTGTATATACACCCGTACTTTTAATTACAATTTCACAAGTTACCTGTCTAACGCTATAATCCAGACAGTTTAAGAACATATTGAAAAGCATGACCCAAACCTCACTTTCTCAGAGCCAAAATGACACAGCCTCTTCACAAGATGTCATTGAAATAAAAACAGCAACGCGTTCTGTTGGAAGAAAAGCGACGATTACGAAAGACGAACTTTTTCAGGCCGCTCTTAACCTGATCGGTCCTCAAAAAAGTATCGCCTCATTAAGTTTACGTGAAGTCGCACGGGAAGCTGGTATTGCACCAAATAGCTTTTATCGTCACTTTAAAGATATTGATGAATTAGCCATTTCACTGATTGACCGCGCAGGTATCGTATTACGTAAAATTATTCGTCAGGCTCGTTTACGTGCCTCTTTCCAAGACAGCATTATTCGTAGTTCTGTAGAAATTTTTCTTCAACAGCTTGATGCAGACGAAGGTAATTTAAGTCTATTGTTACGCGAAGGCTTTACAGGTTCAGCTTCTTATAAAGCTGCGGTAGACCGCCAACTCAATTTCTTCCAACAAGAACTACAAGAAGATTTAATCCGTCTAGAGCGTTTAAATAACAATCACCTATATCATCCTGAGCTTGTTGCAAAAGCAATTACGCAACTTGTATTTCATATGGGTGCTAAGGTGATTGATCTTCCAGTTCATCAACGTGCGGAAGTCGCTGAACAAACCATGATCATGATCAGAATGATTTTAGAAGGTGCTCGTCATCTAGACGAAGCAAAGATACGATAAGATCAGCACAAAATGGTTTGTAATTGTACAAGCCATTTTTTATACAGACATACTTATTTCTTGATAAAAATATAATTCACAGATTGAAGCAACCAACATGCAAGAGTATAAGTAATTATTATTCTAGCAATATATACCCATATTTCCCCACGATATTTAGGGATTCACATGCAAAGTTTGAGTAATCGTCAAAGCCTGATTGCAAGCTATATTCTGATGGGCATTTTTTTGCTTTCGGTTATCCCCTTGCATCTCTTAGCAAGCTTTTTTGCTGGCTTTCTCATTTATGAAATTATTATTAGTTTAAGCTCTATTGTTGAACGTTATATTGATGGTCAAAGAGCCCGCATTTTTATTAGTATTTTACTGAGTATTATCACGGTTTCACTCATCGCCTTTTTCATTACAAGTTTAATTAGCTTTGTCGTTTATGACTTAAAAGGTGTAGGTATCCATAATATCAACAATAAAGTTGATCAAACGCTATTACACTTACAAACTGAAATTGGCAAATATCTTCCAGGTTATATTCCAGATAGTGTTACAGAACTAAAAGATGAAATTTTTGCGTTTATGAAAGATAACGTGACGACATTAAAAAATGCCAGTTCCGATATCTTACATAACTTTGTAACGATGATTATGGGCCTCATTATTGGTATTTTGGTGGCGATTCATGGCTTTCACCGTCGTACACCACAGCCTGTATTTAAGTCTTTACTCATTCAACGTATTCAAAAGTTATCAATTTCTTTTAGAAATGTCGTTTTTGCCCAAATTAAAATTTCGGCAATTAATACGCTGCTCTTTATATTATTTGCGTTTGTAATATTGCCGATTTGGGGTGTTCATCTGCCTTTTGCTAAAACATTAACTATTCTTACTTTCTTGTTTGGTTTAATTCCGATTTTAGGCAACTTAATTTCAAATACGCTTACCTTTATTGCTGCGCTTACGGTTTCACTGGGTTTAGCAGGTGTTGCTCTGCTCTATCTCGTATTAGTACATAAGTTAGAATATTTTATTAATGCCAAAATTATTGGACATAAAATTAATGCCAATGCATGGGAAATTTTATTGGCAATGTTAATTTTTGAGTCAATTTTTGGTTTAGGTGGCCTGATTGCAGCCCCAATCTTTTATGCCTATTTAAAATTAGAATTGAAAGATGCCAGAATGATTTAATTAAAATTTATTCAATAAAAAAGCGCCTTAAAGGCGCTTTTTTATGACTTATGATTTATGGTTTATGGTTTAACAACAACAAGTACCTGAATTGCTTCCGGAGTTACTGTTAAGCCATCGAGTAAGCTCAAGCCTTCTTTTTGCAACTTCTGTAAGCGCTCAATTTCGTCTTGACGAATACTTGGGTTGAACTGTTTCAAATACGTTAAACGGTCAATCTCGTATTGCCATTTATTACCATAATGCTCTTTTGCCTGCTGTTGAAGCTGTGGCAAGCCGACTTTAGCAATATCAAGCGCTTGTCTATAGCGCTCTTCAATCACTTCACGGCGAGCTTTAACGACTTGGCGACAGCTATTGCCATCTAAATGATGCAAATATGGTTTTAAAATGGTTGGATCAATCTTTTCAGATAAGTCCTGACCATTTTCACTTAACAACACGCGAATGAGCTGTTTCGGTAAGCTTGATGGCAAGTTCAAAGATTTTGGTGCAACTACATCAACTTTAAACCAAACTTCAAGTAATACAGAACCTTGCTTTAATGCGTTTGACTTAAGAACAGCAACATTAGTACTGCCAAATGATTGTGTACGGATCATTTCCATGACACTTTCAATGAACGGATGTTCTAAAGTCAGATATTGAGCATCTTCACGCATTTGCGCCTGATCACGATAGAACGTCGCAGTCATGCCTTCTTCGTCTAATGCCAAACCTTGCACTTGCATTTGGTCTGTCGGACGAATAATAACAGTACCGTTACTTTGCTCATCAAAATCAATATTAGTTGAAGACATAAAACGCTTCACAAACATAGGTAATGTTGTGTTGTCATCGTAGTCTTCTAAAGCTTGAACAATTTCTTGTGCAACGATAGGACGACATGAGTTGTATTCAAGCAAGCGGTCTCGACCAGCTTGTAACTCTGTTTCTAAAGCTTGACGTTGAACATTTACTTCTTCGAGTAAATCTTCAAAGGTTTGACCTTGGTCTGAAAGTAAGCAGTCTTTTAATTCAACAATAAAGTTTTCTTGCAGCGTTTGAGCTGTCGGAGAAATATTGCTGAAAATATTCAACGCTTCGTTGTACCAACGGAACATACGCTCTTGAGCAGTGCCCATTAAGTAAGGTACATGAATTTGGATACGGTTTTCTTGACCAATACGGTCTAAACGACCGATACGTTGTTCTAAAACATCAGGGTTTGCAGGCAAATCAAATAAAATCAGATCACTTGCAAACTGGAAGTTACGGCCTTCTGAACCAATTTCAGAACATAGTAGAATTTGAGCACCATAGCTTTCTTCTGCAAAGTAAGCAGCCGCTTGGTCACGCTCAAGTAGACTCATGCCTTCATGGAACATTGCAGTACGAATACCAGCATGCAAACGAAGTACACTTTCTAAAGATTCAACAACAGGACCACTACGAGCAATTAAAAGAACTTTTTTGTGCTTAAGTTCTTTACGCAAGATTTCCATTAACCATGGCACACGTGGGTCATTTTGCATCCATGAACCATCAAGTTGTGCTTCTTCTGGCCACATTTGCTCACGTAATTTACCGTCTTTTGACCAATCTTCTGGCGCTGGTAAAGGTGCTGGTTGACAATCACGGCCTGGGAAGCCTTGAATCGCTTCACGCGTATTACGGAATAAAATACGACCTGTACCGTGACGATCTAACAACTCATGAATCGCTCTGAAACGTTGCTCAGGCTGATCTTCAATTGAATGACCCAACAAACCTTCTAAAGCAGTTAAATGCTCTTGAGTTAAAGGTTCATCCGACATAAGTACTTCTGCAACTTGAGCAGTTTGCTGATATTGCGCTTCTTCATCTAAGAAACGTTCTAAACTGCTAAAACGCTGAGGGTCTAACAAACGTAAGCGTGCAAAGTGACTTTCTACACCAAGCTGTTCAGGTGTTGCTGTAAGCAACAATACACCAGCCGTGTTTTCAGCAAGCTCTTCAACCAAGTCGTAACGATCGTTGCCGCCTTCTTCTTCACTCCACATTAAGTGATGCGCTTCATCGACTACAAGCAAATCGAAACCAGCTTCTAATGCTTGCTCACGCAAGTCGTCATGGTCAACCATCAAGTCTACGCTGGCAATAATGCATTGCTCAGTCAAGAACGGGTTAAGCTCTGGATCATGTTCTTTAATAGACGCAGTACGGGTTAAATCGAACAGAGAAAATTGCAAGTTGAAACGGCGACGCATTTCAATCATCCACTGATATTGTAATGAATCAGGGACTAAAATGAGGATACGTTCAGAGCGGCCAGTTTTAAGCTGTTGGTGGATAATTAAACCAGCTTCAATTGTTTTACCTAAACCTACTTCATCGGCAAGTAAAACACGTGGTGCGAAACGTTTACCGACTTCATGTGCAATATAGAGTTGATGTGGGATTAAACCTACACGCGCACCAACCAAGCCACGTAAAGGACTGGTTTGCATTTGCGATTGCATGAGCATGGCTTCAATGCGTAGGTCATACCATTCTTTATAATCGATCTGGCTTGCCAGTAAACGATCTAAGGGTTTTGATAACTGAATTTGTGCACCAATACGAGTTTCATTGAGCGCTTTACGTTCTTGTTCGCCATTTTCTAAAGTACGAACAACGTTATAACGCAAAACACCATGGCGGTCTTCAACAGTCTCAACAATCCACTTCTGGCCTTCTTGATCTTGAACTTCATCATTTTTGTTGAAGATGATGCGAGACAACGGCGCATTGTTACGTGCATAGACACGCGTTTCATCACTTTTGGGGAATAAAATGCTGACAGATCTTTCATCTACATCAATAAGAACGCCTAAACCGAGCTCAGTCTCTGTATCTGATAGCCAACGTTGACCAATAGCATACTGCTGCAATTTTTCCACCTTTTTCTCAAGTTCGCACTACATATTGTACGATGCAAATTAGCTTATTTTTGCATCTTTTTATGTAGTCTTTAAAGCAAAATTTTGCAGCAGAAACCAATTAAATTGTTTCGCTACAAAAATTACTCATTGAAAGTTTTTACATTAAAACGGTACAGGACAGTTAAACGTTAATGATTCCCCTGTCACAGGGTGATTAAAGCTTAACTGTTTAGCATGCAAGCACAGACGAGGAACAAGTAATTGTTCCGGTGTTGCATACAATGTATCACCTACAATCGGATGTCCCAGATATTGCATGTGTACACGGAGTTGATGAGAACGCCCGGTAATCGGTGTTAATTTGACACGCGTAACCGGTTGTCCCTGAATCTGGAAATGTTCAATCGCCTGCCAGTGTGTTAAAGCAGGTTTGTTATGAGAAGCATCGACAATATGCAACGGTGGTCGACTCGGGTCATAGACTACTGGAATATCGACTGTCCCTTCACCGTCTAGGTGGCCTGCGACTAACGCTTCATATATTTTCGAGGTTTGACGGTCTTGAAATTGGCGTGCAATCGCACTTTGTCCACGCTTAGATAACCCAAAAACCAAAATACCCGAGGTATCGCGGTCAAGGCGATGGATGAGCAAAGTTCGTGGTTCAATTGCCACCAGTCTTGTCAAAACGCTGTCATGTAAATCACCTTTCCCTGGCACACTCAAAATGTCCGAAGGTTTATGAATCACCATAAAATCATCATCACGATAGATCAGATGTTCACTTAGAAAATCACTCAAAGTTGTATTCCCAAGGCAAGATGAAAAACAAGCGGGCAATAATAAAAAGCTTACGTCCGAATTACAATGCCGTTCGGGTAAATTAACGACAGAATTTGCAAATATTATGATTCAGTTTATGGCTAAAGCCGATTAGTGCTTCAATAACTGCATAATATGTTGCAAGCTAGGTGTTTGCATCAGCTCTTCAGCACTTAGACTCGCACCGTTCGCACGCCATAACTCCACCAGATAATTGACTCCTACAGCATCTAAACCATAGTTTCTTAAATCTATTTCAGGATGAATTTCCATTGGATGCCGCCCCACCTGCTCAGCAACTGCCAATAAAATTCCTTTATCGGACAACACCTGTGACGATGGCGCACTTAAAGACCATAAGCGCACTAAAGCCTGTGTGTTTATATGTTGAATGGAGTCAAAACTGATTTTTTCAATCCATTGTATATGCTGCTCTAAACTACCTGCCAAGATCGCATCATTTACAACAGCTACATAATCTGTAATGGATAAAACAAGCTGCATCACTTGCTTAAACAACGGGGATAAATTTCCAGCTATTATCACTTGTGCTTGAGTGTTTGATGACAATTGTTGCCCAAGCTGTAACATGACCTGTTGAAGTTGAGATGACTGAATCATCATGACTGGAATTTCGAGTGCCTGTGCTCTTTTGCTTAGTAATTCTAAATGATCGGCTAAAGGCTGATTTATCCAGTCAGGGGCATTTTCAAGTTCATTTAATCCAACCATGAGCAAGATGCTATGCTTAGATTCAATAGGCCAATTTGAAGTACTTGGGGCTAACTGGATTTTTCGAGGTAAGGGATAAAACATTGTTCTCTACAAATATAAAAATAGCTCAAATTAAAAAGCCCGTTTAACACGGGCTTTTTTGCTTACTTCATTTCGGCAAATGTTTCTTTTGCAGCCTGAATCGTATATTCGATATCTTCATCAGAATGAGCAGATGAAATAAAGCCTGCTTCAAATGCTGACGGTGCCAAGTTTACACCGCGCTTTAACATACCATGGAAGAACTTTTTGAAAGCTTCTATATCACATGCCAACATTGAGTCAAAGCTTGTAATATCTTCTTGATCGGTAAAGTAAAGACCAAACATTGCGCCCGCTTGCTGAGTTTTAAATGGAATACCTGCTTCATCAGCCGCGGCTTGTAAACCCGCAAGTAACTTTTCAAGTTGAGCAGATAACTTGCTGTAAAAGTCAGGTTGACGTAAATGTTTAAACATCTCGATACCCGCACGCATAGCAAGTGGGTTACCAGATAAAGTTCCCGCTTGGTATACACCACCTAAAGGTGCGATGCATTCCATGATTTCACGCTTACCGCCAAACGCACCTACAGGTAAGCCCGCACCAATAATTTTACCCAAAGTCGTTAAGTCAGGTTTAACGTTATAAACTGACTGAGCACCACCTAAAGCAACGCGGAAACCTGTCATTACTTCATCAATAATAAATACAGATTTATATTCATCACACACATCACGAATGGCTTGTAAGAAACCGTCAATTGGTTTCACCATGTTCATGTTACCCGCAACAGGTTCAATAATGACGCCCGCAATTTCATGACCGAATTTGGCAAAACACTCTTTTAATGCAGCAATATCATTATAAGGCAGCGTTAAAGTATGTTTAGCAAAATCGACTGGAACACCTTTTGAAGTTGGCTCACCCTCGCCTAAAGTAAGTAAACCCGAACCCGCTTTTACTAAAAGTGAGTCAGAGTGACCGTGGTAACAACCCTCAAACTTCACGATTTTGTCACGGCCAGTATAACCACGCGCTAAACGAATAGCGGTCATGGTCGCTTCTGTACCAGAGTTGGTCATACGTACCAATTCAATGGATGGCATGATTTCACAGATAATATCTGCCAAAGTCGTTTCATGTACGGTTGGTGCACCAAAACTTAAACCATCTTCTGCTGCTGTTTGTACCGCTTTAATAATTTCTGGATGAGCATGGCCCAAAATCATTGGTCCCCAAGAACCAACATAGTCAACATAGCGCTTACCATCGACATCCCACAAATAAGCACCTTTAGCTTTCTCGATGAAAACTGGTGTTCCTCCAACGCCATTAAAGGCACGTACCGGAGAGTTCACACCACCAGGAATGTGTTTGCTGGCTTGTTTAAATAACTGTTCTTGCTTTGGAGATAAACTCATGGAAATGCTCGTCTTAAATATCTAAAAAATAATTTTGAAAGCTTAAGAAAATAATTGTGCCCACGCTTTTACACGGGCAGGAATTTCAGCAGTTGATCGACCTAATATATCACTAATGACTGCGCAGAGGTCAGCTCCAGCCTCAATCACAGGTTTTGAGTTTTCAACAGTTAAACCACCAATCGCACAAATTGGTAAATCATATTGAGCTGCTGCTTGCTTAATGACTTCAATACCTACATTACCTGCTTCTGGTTTTGTGGCAGTTGCATACACAGCACCAAAGGCAACATAGGTTGCGCCATCGGCAATTGCTTTTCGAGCAAGATCTAAAGAGTTGAGGCAAGTACGGCCAATAATGACGCCTTCAGGAAGTTTCGATTTTGCATCTGTGATTTCACCGTCACTTTGCCCTAAATGCACACCTAAACCAAACTGAGCGGCCAGTTGTAAGTCATCATTAATGACAAAAGGAACCTGATATTTTTCACACAATATCTTAATCTGTTCAACTTCAGCAGGCTGGTCAGTTTTTTCTATTTTTTTACGGCGGTACTGTAAAATTGCGATCTGACGAGTTGCGAGCGCGACCTCTAGTTTTTCTAATAATAATTGGATTGGGTCATCATTGGTAATGAGATATAAACCGCGCATACTCTACTCTCGCTTTTAAAAACTACGCTAGTATAACGGATTTATAGGACATCATAAGTACCGATTGATATAGGCTTAACAGTACCAATCGGTATATTAAAATAGGAATAAAAAATTAACTCGGAATTTTATCGTGCTTCCGGTCAATCAAACTTAATCGACCAGTCGCCACATCAGACAGCATTCGCCAATCAGAAATAAAGCTATAAAGAGGCTGTTTAAAACTGGCAGGCTTATTTTTTTCAAATACAAAATGTCCAACCCATGCACATGCATAGCCAGACACTAAACCATAAAGTGCGTATTTGGCCTGTTTCTTACGAATGGCTTTTGAAAAAAAGTATATCCCAATGCTACTACCCACCACATGTAGGCGTCTGCTCATAATGTTACGGTGTTCAGTTAAATAAAAGCGATAAAATTCCTGATAGTTTTTAATCGGTAATTCAAACTCTAGCTGAGCTTCATGGTTGAAGTTTACTGGTGCATTCACGATCATCTTCCTGATTTTTATTTGATCAAAACGTCACCTGATTGTACACCTAAAACAAAGTGTAGCGTCATAGGTTTGATTGTAACTTTCTCTATCAAAAACATTATTTTTAGCACTAAGCTATTATACTTATTCAAGATAGTTTAAATACCTGATTCAGGGAGATCCGTTATGGTTGAAGTTGAGCTTAAGTTTCAGTTACCTGAATCGAAGAAAAAAACTGTTCAGCAGTATTTGAAAAAGCATAAAGCACAGCATATTCACTTGCAGGCCAAATATTACGATACACCAGACCGTCTACTCGCAAAAAATGGTATGGCCCTACGTTTACGTAAAGAAAATGATTTGTGGGTACAAACCTTTAAAGCCGCTGGTCAAAGTCATTTACACCGTGTTGAAGAAGAAGTTTTTCTAGGTAAATGCGAGCAAGAACCCGAACTAAACCTTAATCTATATAAAGATAATAAAGCAGTCACAGATTTAATTACTGAAGCTTTAGGCACTGAAGTCGAAAAGCTAAGCTTACAGTTTGAGACAGATGTACAACGTACTTATCATGTATTTGAAGCCGATGACACTGCTATTGAAGTCTGTCTTGATGACGGTGTAGTAAAAACGGCAACCACCCAAAGTAAAATTTGTGAAGTTGAGTTTGAGCTTAAACAAGGTGCTGTTAAAACACTGATTCAATTTGCACAGCAATGGATTAATCGTTATGAGTTATGGCTCGATGTTAGAAGTAAAGCCGAACGCGGTAATTTACTCGCATTAGGAAAAGCCGTTTCACCTGCTGTTCACGCAAAAAGCTTGAGTTTAGATAAGAATATTTCAGCAGAACAAGCTCTCAAAAAAATTGTTGAAAACTGTTTAGCACAATTCTTACCGAATATGGCTGCAATTGCCGATAACGTCGCCGAAGCTGAGCATATCCATCAGGCACGTGTAAGCTTACGTCGTTTACGCAGTGCACTTCATCATTTTTCAGGATGGTCAGACGATTTAAACCCTGCTTGGGAAGAGCAAATTGCAGCACTTTTCCGCAAGCTTGGAAACACGCGTGACGTAGATGCTATTCGTACTGAAATTTTACCTATGATTGTGCAACATGGTTCACCTGAGCTTTTACTTCCAATCTCAGAGGAGCCATTAAAAGATCTTGCTACACTGTTCAAATCGGCAGAAACCGTCAAGCTTGTACTCGCATTACTGGCATTTGCTTATTCAGAAGAAGATAGCCAAAGTACCAAAGGAAAATTTAAAAAGGAGATAGAAAAAAGCTTAGATAAGTTACATTACCAAGTTGTGAGTCATGCTAAAGATTTCAATGAACTCGAAGTAACTGAACAGCACAAGATACGTAAAAAAGCTAAACAGCTACGTTACTGCATTGAATTTATATCAAGCTTATATCCATCTAAAAATGTTCAACAGTTTTTAAAGAAATTGCAACCCGTGCAAAATACCTTAGGACTATATAACGATTTGTTTATAGCTGAAGATCTCTTTAATAAAGCAATTGAACACGACCCGCACTTTTGGTTTGCTCTAGGATGGATTAAGGCCAAACAACCTTATTTACAAAATCAGTCTGCCGAAGCTTTGCAAAAATTTAATAAAGTAAAAACTTTTTGGTAAATATCTTAAAGTCGCGACATAGATGTCGCGACTTTTTATATTATCGGTATTTACCAAATACTTTCCATACACCGTTATCTGCTAACGGGTCATTATAGCTATCGCTACGCTGCTTTCTTGGTTTATCTCGGGCATCGACGAGTTCAAAGTGAGGCTCTACCCCTAGTACTATACCATTGGTATAAAAACGTGAACGTGTATATTCACTTTGACCATGCTGGAACACATAAGTTCTCAAGTCGATAAATTCACGGTGAGCAACCAGTGCTGCCGTATCATCACTCTGCAACCATTCTTGCATGGTAAAAATCTGATCTGTTTCAAACTGACCGCATTTTTCAATAAGACTTGCCACACCACGAAAAGTTTTCGACTCTTTAGCACGTGTTTTATTAATACGAATCCGATCTACATGAAAAAAGAATAATGGTAAGTTCAGATGGCTTGGTAAATGAATTGCATCTGGTAATTCATCTTCCATAAAAGGTTGAAAAAGCTCTTGTGCCCTTTCGATTAAATCTTTCCATTGTTGGTAATAGGCTAAAACTTCTTCTTGCAAACCATAATAAATTGGTAGCCCTTCGACATGCTCTAAATATTGGGGTGGAAAAATATGCTGACGTAATAGAGCAATGTCTGTTTTTAAACTTTGAACGGCTATCGCATCTTGCATAATTAGAACTTCCAACACTTAGGCTATTTACAGACTAAGGCAAAGGTTTTGTTTCCGCAAGGCTTTGCCTATAATAAGCAGCTCTATTTTTGCGGGAATATGTCATGTCTCAAAAGATTAATGCAACAGATATTACTGAAGAAGAAGCGTTAAATGCTGTTTTCTTTGAGCGTGCGGATGAATTCATTAAACAAGCGAATGATTTTTGTCGCCCGCCTAAAGGCCAAAAGCCTGACCCTGCTGAACTTCGCGGCCAAGTGAGTGCAGCCATGTTATTTGCCACTGCCCGTTTTAACACGTGGGTGGCTGCAAACAATTTTAAAGATGGCAATGAAATGCGCGATGCAAAAGAGCAAGTGATGTCTTATTTGCTTCAGCAATTTCAAATGATGCTCGAAGATAACTTTGATGAGTATTGTGAACAGTTCGAAAACTACTTACGTTTCCGTAAGAATGAAGATTTCCATGCTCACAAACATGACCATGACCATTAATAAGCTTTAAATACTCAAATAAAAAGCCACTTCATGTGGCTTTTTATTTGATAAGTTAGTTATTGCTTTTGCGCTTGGCCATATTGGTCAGCCATCACTTCCACAAGGTTTGAAGGTTTATTATATTTTTTAACAACTGCGTTCACATCGGCAACGGTCAACTTAGTTAAGTCTTGATCATGCTTAACGCGGTCAAGTAATGTTTTACCCGACTCAAGCTCAATATTTAACATACCGTGAATGTTGCGCTCATCTTCTAATGCAGTAACACGCTTCTTCATGAGATCTGCTTTAGCTGCTGCAAGCTCTTGCTCAGTGATACCCTTCGTTAACAAGTCATTTAGTACTTTATGAACTGAATCAGAGACTTGTGCTGAACGCCCAGCCGTATAGTTTGCACTAATACTTAACGCACCAACATTCGTGTCCTGATCAAGCTGTAGACCTGTTCCAAAACCATATACCAATGCATTTTTTTCACGAAGCTCTTGAGCCAAACGCGATGAGATTTGAGAATCACCTAAAATATAATTCATTAAAATTAATGCAGGTGCGTCAGGATGATTTTTCCCAACTGGTAGTGTGATTATACTTTGATAACTACCAAACTCGCGTTGTTCAGATAAAGCATGCACTTTCTGAGCAGGAAAATCGACATGTTTAATTAAGATTTTTTCGTATGGTTGCTCACTATTCCAGCTCCCAAACTCTTGATTCAAGAGATTTTTCATTTTCTTTGCATCAAATGCACCCGTAATCGCAATTTGCGCATGGTTCATTGCAAAGAAATGCTGATATAGCTCTTTCACTTGTTCTTGAGTCACATTCTTCAATTGTTTTTTAGCCAACTCAGGTTCGAAGTGATAACGCAAATCACCCGGTTGGTATTCTTCAATTAAACGTGATAATGTTAAACCTGCCACGACATCTGGTTCAGTATAAGGACGATCAAGGCTCGACAAGCTTTGAGACTTAATTAAATCAAATTGAGATTGTTCGAACTTCGGATTTTTCATGACCTCTAAAACAAACTTGAAAAATTCATCAAATTTTTCAGTTTTAGATTGAATGTTAATAGTCATGCCATTGCCGTCGGCACTTGCATAAGCTGCACCACCTGCATCAATCGATTTATCTGCAATATCTTGCAAACTATATTTGTCAGAGCCACGCAGTAATAAATATGAAGTTAAATCAACAACTGTGCCTTTATCAAATAAAGATTTTTCCGTACCAAAATCCATCGTAATGGTGGCATAGGTACGATCATCACGAGTTTCTACGGGGAACAAAGCATACTTCATTCCGTTTTTAAGTTTCCCGCGGCTAATCTTTTTCTCATTAGTTTCGGCATATTGCTTTGAGGTTTTTAAAAACTCATTAACTTCTTGTTGATAAACTTTCGGGTCTTTTAAAGGCTCTGGTTTAACATCGGTTTGATCTAAAGTTTTAGGCTTATCTTTAGGGTCAAGTTGCAATGCTTTCTTTTGATCTTCAGGTGTCGGCAAAATATCGCCATCAATACGATGGCCAGCAACAAGAAACTGCTTTAAGGTTTGATTGACTTCATTGAGTTTCACTTTCTCAACTGCATCTAAATCTTTAAAATATTGGTCCCATTGCCCACCAGCTACACTGTAATCACTTAAACGAGAACCCAAAGCAACAGCATCTTTATTGACTAACTCGCCTTGCGTTTTCATTAAGCTTTTTACGCGATTTAGCTCAGTCTCTGTAAAAGGCTTACCCTTTTCTATTCCAGAGAGTAGAGCACTTTCAACTTTATTAGGGTCATTTTTTGGTGAGTAAACCGCCCCTAAAAATACGACATTAAAATCTTGATCTAACCATGTTGATGCCTGAACGTCTGTAGAAATACCCGTTTCAACCATGTTTTGGTATAAATGACCACTTGGTTGCATGGTATATAACATTGGTGCTAAAGCGAGTGTTGGCTGAATTTTCGTGTTTTTTCCATTCATATAGATATGGAATTTGGCCAAATCACTGCCCTTTTTCACTAAAAACTCACGATCCTTCATTTTTGTAGAATCTAAGACAGGTACCTGAACAGGCTTCGGCACAGCTCGCGCAGGAATCGGACTAAAATATTGGTCAATTGTTTTTAAAACATCAGTTTTATCAAACTTACCTGAAACAACCATAACCGCATTGTTAGGTGCGTACCAACTGCGGTAGAACTGGTTCAATTCAGGCATTTTAATAGACTTAAGCTCAGGTAAATCACCAATTGGTAATCGCCCTAAATACTTGTTTCCATAAGCCGATTTCCACATTTGATCCATTAAGACAGCAAAAGGCTGATCCATACGGACTTCACGTTCACGCTTTACGATTTCAATTTCAGAAGGTACAAATTTTTCTTGTAGAACCAATTTATCCATACGCTCTGATTCAAGGTACAACACTTGATCTAGCGCATTTTTCTCTGGACGAACAATATTGGTATATTTGGTTGAATAGTAATCCGTGCTCGCATTTGTCATTAATGTATATTGATCTAAACGGCGCTGAAATTCTTCACCCTTTACGTTTTGCGTGCCTTTAAATGCCAAATGCTCAAGTAAATGGGCTAAGCCACTTTTACCTTGTGGGTCATTTAAAGAACCTGTCAAATAGATAGTATTAATAAAGATTTTATTTTCTTTGTCATTCGGTGCAAGCACTACCCGAAAGCCATTATCTAATTTATATTCCTCAATATTTTGCTTACTTTTTACTAATGTCGTTTGTGCAAAAGACGCAGCACTTAAACCAAGAATACATAGGGAGAGAGTCAGTTGTTTAAACTGCATGAACATAGAAATACCAATTAATTTGAATAATAAAAAATCAATAGTTGTAAGAGTATAGTAGGTAATTTAAGCTGACATTAATAGTAAAGTTTTGAAAAGAAAGCCGTTTATTTAAACGGCTTTTTATTTTAAAGAAAAATTTCTGCTTGCATATAAAGTTTGCCATATCCTGCAATTTCAATACGTTCCTGATTCAGTATATTGCAATATAAAACGCCTCCACGGCTAGAAGCTTGATAAGCCACAATATTATTTTTGCTCAGCTTTTCTGCCCATAACGGCGCTATTGCAGTATGAATTGAACCTGTAACAGGGTCTTCTTCAATGCCTGCAACAGGTGCAAAATAACGAGACACACAGTCATAATGCTCGTCTGCTTTTGTAGTGATTACGATATCCATATCTGTAGTCGTAATAGCTGTCCGTTTACCTAAGGCTTTAAGTAAGTTCATGTCAGGCTGCTCATCTAACACGTCTTGCACTGATTCATACTCAACAATATAAGCTTGAACATTTTGATAAACAGCCTTAAATGGTTTGCTTAAAGCTTGTCGTAAAATAGCTGGATAATCTTCCACTTGTTCAGCCTTACGAATTGGAAAATTCATTCTGATTTTGCCATCTTCATCTTGGTGAACAATAAAAAGCCCTAAGTTCCGGACATGAAAATTAATGGTCTTTTTATCCGTAAAATCTTTAAAGAGTACAAAAGCACTCGCAAGAGTCGCATGACCACAAAAATCGACTTCAACCATTGGTGTAAACCAACGAATTTCATAGTTTTCAGAATCTATAATTTTTACAAAAGCAGTTTCAGATAAGTTATTTTCAAGCGCTATCTTTTGCATTAAATCTGCATCTAGCCACTCTTTTTCAACAATCACAGCAGCTGGATTTCCACGAAATAACTCTTTTGTAAAAGCATCGACTTGATACATTTTCATGATAGTGCTCTCTTTTGTAATAAGCTCATTTTCTAAAACTATTTAAAATAAAAACAGATACAGTTTTTTTAAAATTAACATCACAGTGGCAATTTAAGCATATAAAAAACGGCTCATTCAGATATGAATGAGCCGTTTTATACTAACTATTAATGATGTTGAGTTAACTCAATTTCATCTTCACTATTTAATATGTCTTTATCTGTTTGGCCCATCAGTTGACTCGTCACTACACCTGCAGTCATTGAACCATTTACATTTAATGCAGTACGGCCCATATCAATTAACGGTTCGATTGAAATAAGCAGCGCAACCAAAGTTACAGGTAAACCCATTGCAGGAAGCACAATCAGTGCAGCAAAAGTTGCACCACCACCAACACCAGCCACACCAATTGAACTTAAAGTCACAATACCCACTAAAGAAGCAATCCACATTGGGTCGAGTGTATTAATACCCATGGTTGGCGCAACCATGACTGCCAACATTGCTGGGTATAAACCCGCACAACCATTTTGACCAATGGTTGCACCAAACGAAGCAGAAAAACTCGCAATAGATTCGGGAATACCCAAACGACGAGTTTGCGCTTCAATACTCAGTGGAATACTTGCTGCACTTGAACGGCTTGTAAATGCGAATGTTAAAACAGGCGCAACTTTCTTAAAGAACTTAAGCGGAGAAACACCTGTTAGAGTCAAAATAATGGCATGAACGCCAAACATAATCGCCAAACCTAAATATGACGCAACTAAAAAACCACCTAGGTTTAAAATGTCAGCCACATTTGAACTTGCCACAACCTTAGTCATAAGCGCAAAAACACCATACGGTGTAAGCGTCATGACTAAACGTACAAGCTTCATGACCCAAGACTGTAACGTCTGAATAGCAGTCAAAATACGCTGACCTTTTTCTGCATCATCTTTCATTAAATTAAGCGCAGCTATCCCTAAAAAGACAGCAAAAATAACTACACTAATAATTGAAGTCGGATTTGCACCCGTTAACTCAGCAAAAGGGTTACTTGGAATAAAGGAAAGAATAAATTGCGGTACGCTTAAATCTGTTACTTTGCTTACATAATCAGTATTAATTGCAGTTAAACGCGCAGTTTCAGCAGCACCTTGCACCAAACCTTTGGCAGTTAAACCAAATAAGTTCGTCACAAATACACCAACCAGCGCAGCAATTAACGTTGTGAATAGTAGAGTTCCGATGGTATAGACGCTGATTTTTCCTAAAGAGGAAGCCTGATGCAACTTGGCTACTGCGCCTAAAATCGATACAAATACCAAAGGCATCACGACCATTTGTAAAAGTTTTACATAGCCGTTACCAACAATATTAAACCAGCTAATAGATTCAGCAAGAATCGGATGGCCACCGCCATAAATCAAATGTAGTCCTAAACCAAACACTACACCTAGAACTAAGCCAGCAAGAACTTTTTTAGATAAGCTCCAGTCCGTTTTACGTGTTTGGGCGAGTAAAAATATTAACCCGACAAAAACCACAATATTGATGATTAAGGGTATATTCATTCCCAAACTCCAAATTATTGCTTGTGTCATCTTTTAAGGGGGCATATTTGACCATAGCCGGCCTATATAAACTACCCTTTTCCACAATTTTCTAGCATGCAGATCATTGCCGATCTGGATGAGAATATAAAATGACATTTAAATACATATATATCACTTTTAGGGCATAAGCTAAGTAGGACATTTATGTATTAAAATTAAGCACATTTCTGTATAAACTGTTGCTCAATAAAACCAATAAATTGCTTTAGATTGCTCCCCCATGTCTCAGGAGGCTGAGCAACGACATAAGTGGTAAAGTGTGCAGATTCAGTATTAATTTCAAAACAGCTTAACGACAATTTATCAGCCACTTTAGTCAAATATGACTTTGGCAATAGCGCAAAGCCGACACCTAGCTCCACACAACTGACAATACCGTCCAGACTGCCCATTTCCATGATTTGCGAAGGCGGCACACTATGGTCATTTAAAAACAGCTCAATTGCATGGCGATAGGAACACCCTTGTCGAAATGAAATAAATCTGGTCTTTGCAAGCGTGGCAATATCAGGAAACTCGGTTTGCTGTTTCGGACAAACTAAAACCAATTGTTCTTGCCATATTGGATAGCTATATAACTCAGGAATCACATATTTCGAGGCTACAAAAGCGCAATCAAGCTCACCTTGCTGCACAGCGTTAATCAAATATCCTGTTGGGTGAGTTTGAAGCTCAATCGGCAAATTAGGATATTGCTGCATACATTCATTCAGTAATTGAGGAAGTCGTATGGCCGCTGTAGTTTCCATACTGCCTAAACGAATGGTTTCGTTCGGATCAATATCACTGTATTGAAAGATTTTTTTCGCTTTATTGTGCAGCGCGATCATTTGAACAGCATAACTATGCAACTGCTGCCCTGCATTGGTTAATGTCACGGGATTATGGCGATTTAATAAAACCACTCCTAACTCTTCTTCAAGCTTTTTCACATGACTGGTGATATTCGATTGAACCGTATACATTTTTTGTGCAGCCAGTGAAAAACTTCCACTCTCTGCCACTGCTAAAAAAAACTCTAGAGACTTAAGCAACATACCACTATCTCAAAATAAGATAATTAGTATCATATTAAATCATTTTTAAAGATTGCAAAACTCGCTTTTAATAATAAAAAAATTGAGTGATTTCTCATGACTACGCTTTATCGAATGAGTCTGCTTGTATTTTTAGCAACTTGCTTGGGTATTGGTGTTTTTAGATTTTCCTACACTGCCCTCATGCCAATCATGATTGTGCAATACGGATGGACACACGACTTCGCAAGCTTCTTAGGCAGTGCAAATTTGCTGGGCTATTTGCTAGGTGCATTATTGGCGTTATTTAGTATTAAAGAAAAATCTATTCCCATACTCATTGTAAGTTCGGCAGTTGTAGGCAGTTTAAGCCTACTCTGCTGTGCTTTGATACACATGCCATTGGTTTGGTTCGTGTTCTGGCGCACAATTTCAGGAATTGCAGGCGGCCTACTCATGATTTTGGCACCGAGCTTTGCCATGAAAAATATTGCAATAAGTCAAAGACTCAAAGTCAATTTTTTAGGGTTTAGCGGCATTGGTGTAGGCGTGTTATCTGCGACTATTATTATTCCCTTACTTAAAAATATGCCCGTTCAATATGTCTGGAGCATTTTTGCAGCGCTCTCTATTTTTGGCAGTTTGGTACTTTTCCAATTACTCAACCATCAACCACAGCAGTCTGTTCAAACAACCAGCCAAGTTCCTCAAAGCATCAAACATTCACGCTTGGGACTGGTCATTATTATTGCCTATATGTGCAGTGCTTTTGCCTATATTCCGCACTCTTTGTTTTGGATGGATTACTTATCGGGAACCTTGCATTTTCCATTGCAACAGCGAAATTTGTTTTGGGTGCTGTATGGCATCGGAAGCTGTATAGGCGCTTTCGTGGCGTACTGTTTAAGCCGCCTCACCGGATATTTACAAGCAATTAAATGGCTTTATGGCATTTACTCCATAGCCGTTGCATTACCGTTCTTTTCACATGCCATATCTTTACTTGCATTGTCTTCATTTCTTACAGGTTTGCTCACGCCTGCCACCGTGTTTATTAGCTCTTATAGCCTTTTACAAATTTATGAGCAGCGTTATCAAAAACTTTGGAGCCTTGCCACGATTGGCTTTGCCAGTACCCAGCTTTTAGGTGGCGTGGTTATAAGTACCTTACATCACTTGCACTGGTCGTATGCCCATCTCTTTTTAATGGGTGGCATTGTTTTGCTATTTGCGTTGAGCCTTTTAGTTCGCACCCGTCCTTCCCTACCTACCACTCTCGGAGCAACCGAAACGTGAAAACTATATTGTTTCCTGTATTTTTAATTGCATTTGTACTGGTGATACAGGTCTTAGACCAAAGCTACCAAAAGAAAATCGGTGCACCCAAAACGACAAAACACCCTGAGTTTATGCAATAAAAAAAGCCCCGACTAATAAGGGGCTTGTCAATTTTTTCAAAGTGAACATTAACGATTAAATCTGTGTCGTAAAAAGGTATCGTTTGCATTTCTTGATTATTTACAAAGCAGCTGTATTGACAAAAAATGTCATATTTTGTCAATGTAGAGTGTTTTCGTCTCATCTATATTTATTCAAAATTTATAATTTTAATACTTAAAATAGAGTAAGACATGAGCAATAACAATTATATTGATGAGCTTTTAAAGCTCTTAGCGATGTTCGCTTTTATCTGCGTTTCATTATTAGCATTTAAATGTCGAACTATATTTGCACTGGACATCACAACATCCTATGAAGTCTCTGTAAAGATTATTATCTATATTGCCACAGCGGCTACCCTTGGCTTTTTAACACGCGATCATATTGAGTTTACAACACAATTTTTAATTGCTATTCCATTTGCATACTTTTGGCTATCGCCTGTTCTTGACTATAAAGCCATTCAAACCATCCCAGAGGTTCCATTTTACCTCTCTGGTCATGGTCAAATTTTAGGATTATTCCTCGTCATTATCTTCTGCTTTGCGCTATGGGTATTTAAAGAAACAAGCTCAAATTCGCATTAGTCTTAAAAAGTCTGAATAGCGATTTTTCGTGATTTTTATAAAGTTAAAAATGGTCACTGAAATATATATTTTTATAATATATATTTTAAATAAATTACTTTATATCAATTAAAACTTAAAAATGTTAAATGTATCAAGCCCAGCAAATGCTGTTGTAGTAACTATTATTTCAATAATTGCTACATTTAGCCTTCTTATATGGAAGTTTAATATTTATGTTGGTATAGATGTCTATACCAGTGGAGAAGTACTTTTCAAAACTCTGTTATATGTAATGGTAATAGGGCTATTTAGTTACTATTTCCGCTTTACCATTAAAATGAGTAACACGGTAATCTTTTCATTACCGCTGTTTTTCTTTTGCATTAGACCTATTTTGAACTATAAACTTACGCACAGTATTGGACAAGTTCCCCTCTATGCAACTCATTATGGTCAGGGTGGAATATTGTTAAGTTTAACTGTACTGACTTGTATGCTTTGGGCTTATACCGCGAACTCATAGCTTGTTATTTGTATTAACTTCAATACTATAAAAAACTATAAATAAAAAACTATAAATAATAATCACAAAGTAATAAAAAAGGGGACTGTTCTAAATTTTGTGTAAGTACTTAATTTTCATTTATCCTTCAGAGGATAATTACAAAAGGTACTTCACATGGATGAAGCAACAATCAAAAGTATGGCTGCCGAATTGGCTAAAGGTCTAAAAACACCAGAAGACTTAAACCAAATGACAGCAGTCTTTAAAAAATTCATGATTGAAACTGCACTCAATACTGAACTTTCAGACCATCTCGGTTATGAAAAGCATCAGCCCAAGAAAGGCTCAAATAGCCGTAATGGGTTTAGTTCTAAAACCATTACAACTCAAGATGGACAACTGGCTTTAGATATTCCCCGTGATCGAGAAGGTTCATTTGAGCCACAAATTATAAAAAAGCACCAAACACGCATCACCAGTATGGATGACCAAATCCTCTCACTGTATGCAAAAGGAATGACTAATAGGGAAATTGTAGCCTTCTTCAAAGAAATGTACGATGCCGATGTGTCAGCATCTCTCATCAGCAAAGTTACCGATGCTGTGATTGAGCAAGTGACTGAGTGGCAAAATAGAGCCTTAGATAGCCTTTATCCTGTTGTCTATCTTGACTGTATTGTTGTCAAAGTCCGTCAGCACTCCAATGTGATTAACAAGTCCGTATACCTTGCTTTAGGCATCAATATGGATGGGCAAAAAGAATTACTGGGTATGTGGATTGCTCAGACAGAAGGTGCCAAATTCTGGCTGTCAGTCATGACAGAGCTAAAAAATCGAGGAGTACAGGACATTCTTGTTGCCTGTGTAGATGGATTAAAAGGCTTCCCTGACGCGATAGCCTCTGTTTACCCTCATACTGATATTCAACTGTGTATCGTGCATGTTGTACGCAATAGCCTGAGATTTGTAAGCTGGAAAGACTACAAAGCTGTTACGTCGGGTCTGAAAGCGATTTATCAGGCAAGTACAGAGGAAAATGCTTTAAAATCCCTAGACATCTTCTGTGATCAATGGAATCACCAGTATCCCAAAATTGGAGAATCCTGGCGGGCCAATTGGGAAAATATCCGAACGATCTTTAGCTATCCAGCCGAAATACGTCATGCAATTTATACAACAAATGCGATTGAGTCGTTGAATAGCGTAATACGCCATTCAACGAAGAAAAGGAAAATCTTTTCATCTGATGACTCAGTAAAGAAGGTCATTTACTTAGCAACATCAAATGCTGCGAAGAAATGGACGATGCCAATTCAAAATTGGCGTTTAGCAATGAATTGGTTTACGATTCAGTTCGATGATCGATTAAAAGATCATTTATAAAAAATGGAACTTACACAAAATAATTTACAGGCTCTAAAAAAGCCCTCATTAAGGGCTTCTTTATGACAGTCTAATCTTCCATATGACGAATAATTGCCTCACCAAATTCAGAGCAACGCAATAAGGTTGCTCCTGGCATTAAACGTTCAAAATCGTAAGTCACCGTTTTGGCTGCAATCGCTCCTGAAATACCTTTAATAATCAGGTCTGCCGCTTCCGTCCAGCCCATATCACGTAGCATCATTTCAGCAGAAAGAATAATTGAACCAGGGTTTACTTTATCTTGCCCAGCATATTTAGGTGCTGTGCCATGTGTTGCCTCATATACGGCAATTGCCCCCCCGATATTTGCTCCCGGAGCAATTCCTATACCTCCTACTTCTGCTGCTAATGCATCAGAAATATAGTCACCATTTAAATTAAGGGTTGCTATCACTGAGTAATCTGCAGGACGCATCAAAATTTGCTGTAAGAAAGCGTCCGCAATCACGTCTTTAATTATGATGTCTTTACCATTTTTAGGGTTCTTAATTTTAACCCATGGCACACCATCTATGAGTTCACCACCAAAACGATCTAAAGCTAACTCATAACCCCATTCTTTAAAGGCACCTTCGGTATATTTCATAATATTACCTTTATGAACAAGGGTTACCGATGGTTTGTCATTATCTATTGCAAATTGAATGGCTTTACGAACTAAACGTTGCGATCCTTCTTTAGATACTGGCTTGATTCCAATGCCGCATCCTTCTGGAAAGCGAATTTTTGTGACGCCCATTTCATCTTGAAGGAACTTAATCACTTTTTTGGCTTCTTCAGAATCAGCTTTCCATTCAATACCAGCATAAATATCTTCCGAGTTTTCACGGAAAATCACCATGTCGGTTAGTTCAGGATGCTGAACAGGTGATGGAACACCCTCAAACCAACGTACAGGGCGTACACACACGTACAAGTCTAATTCTTGGCGTAATGCCACATTAAGTGAGCGAATACCACCACCAACTGGAGTAGTTAAGGGACCTTTAATTGAAACGACAAATTCACGCAGAGCTTCAAAAGTTTCTTCTGGCATATAACTGCTATAAATTTTATTAGCCTTTTCACCGCAATAGACTTCCATCCACTCAATGGAACGTTTACCGCCATAGGCTTTTAAAACAGCCGCATCAACAACTGTTTTCATGGTCGGTGTAATATCTACACCAATACCATCACCCTCAATGAAAGGAATAATTGGATGATTTGGTACATTCAGTGATAGGTCTGCTTTTACTTTAATTTTATCACCATCGGCAGGAACCACGATCTTCTGATAACCCATTGTGTAGATTCTCCCTTTTATAATATTTAACTAAACAAACAAAAATAATTATCGATAAACAATACTTTCAACTTTTATTAACGCATAATAGCTTAATCGAATTTAATCCTTTTTGAGATTTATGTGGGAAATAAGCAAATTTCACACTTAAATATAGCTCAATGTTTTTACCGCTTATTTGAAAGAAGAAGTCATTTTTTATGAAAATCGTCATTCTTAACAAACCTTATGACGTACTCTCCCAGTTTCGTAAAGACGAAGCGCATATGACGGTCTCTGATTTTATAGATGACCCGACTTTACGCATAGCAGGTCGTCTTGATATGGACTCTGAGGGTTTAGTTTTTTTAACCGATCATGGTGGTTTGAATCAGTTCATTACCAACCCTGCGAATAAAAAATACAAAACGTATTTAGTTCAAGTTGATGGCGATGTTACCGAAGAAGCGCTTGAGCAACTTCGTAAAGGTGTAGAGCTTAATGATGGTATGACTTTACCAGCAAAAGCAATTAAGGTAAGTGAACCTGAATGGGTATGGGACCGTGATCCTCCTGTACGTTACCGTGCCAACATTCCAACCTCTTGGATTGAAATTTCTATTTGTGAAGGTCGTAACCGTCAAGTTCGCCGTATGACCTCTGCGGTAGGTTTCCCAACTTTACGTCTCATTCGTACTAAAATTGGTTCAATTGATTTAGTCCAATTAGGATTACAGCCGGGCGAGACCAAAGAAATTGAACCTCTACTCTACCCTGACTTTAAAGATGTGCCAGCAGAACAACCTTATCGTTCACGTTCATATGTGAAAAAACCGGGTGGTACAGGTGGTAAACCAATGGTTCGTAAGAACAAAGATGGTTCTGTTAAAAAGTCTGGTACAAAACGTATCTGGCAAATGGATGAAAGTGAAAAACCACGTCGCAAGACCAATGGTACAACTCGTCCAAATACCAAGGCACCACGTGGTCGTGGCCGTAATGGTCGATAAAAACATTTAAGTTTTAAAGCTCACGTCAGTGGGCTTTTTTAATAGCTATTATTTATAAAAATAAAAAAGCCGGCGCATATGCACCGGCTTTTCAGCTATTTACTAACGAATTAGTTATTAAGCTTGAACAGTTGAAAGCGCTGCATTAAATGTAGCACTTGGACGCATTACAGCGCTTACTTTCGCAGGATCAACTGCATAGTAACCACCGATGTCAGCTGCTTTACCTTGTACTTGAGCAAGCTCAGCAACGATCTTCTGTTCGTTTTCAGCTAATGCTTTTGCAAGTGGAGCAAATTTAGCTTTCAACTCAGCATCTTCGTCTTGAGCTGCAAGTGCTTCTGCCCAGTAAAGTGATAAGTAGAAATGGCTACCACGGTTATCAAGCTCGCCTGTACGGCGTGATGGAGACTTGTCATTGTCGAGCAATTTACCAGTCGCTTCATCAAGTGTTTTCGCAAGTAACTTGGCACGAGCATTATTTTCTTTAATGCCCATTTCTTCTAAAGAAACTGCAAGCGCAAGGAACTCACCAAGCGAATCCCAACGTAAGTGGTTTTCTTCAACAAGTTGTTGTACGTGTTTAGGTGCTGAACCACCGGCACCAGTCTCGTACATGCCACCACCTGCCATAAGCGGAACGATTGACAACATCTTCGCAGAAGTACCAAGTTCCATAATTGGGAACAAATCTGTTAAGTAGTCACGTAAAATGTTACCAGTCACAGAAATTGTATCTAAGCCACGAACTACGCGCTCAAGTGTGTAACGCATAGCACGTACTTGAGACATGATTTGGATATCAAGACCAGTCGTATCATGATCTTTTAAGTACTTTTGTACTTTCTTGATCAATTCGTTTTCGTGTGGACGGTATGGGTCAAGCCAGAAGATCGCAGGCATGCCTGAGTTACGAGCACGAGTTACTGCAAGTTTTACCCAGTCACGAATCGGAGCATCTTTCACCTGACACATACGCCAGATATCGCCTTCTTCAACATTTTGAGTCAATAACACTTCACCAGTGTCAAGATCGGTAATGTTTGCGATACCAGCTTCAGCAATTTCAAAAGTCTTGTCGTGAGAACCGTATTCTTCAGCTTTTTGAGCCATCAAACCAACGTTTGGTACTGTACCCATAGTCTTCGGATCGAAGTTACCATGCCATTTACAGAAATTGATCATTTCTTGGTAAATACGCGCAAATGTTGATTCTGGCATTACCGCTTTAGCATCGTATTGCTTACCATCAGCACCCCACATTTTACCACCAGCACGGATCATTGCAGGCATAGAAGCATCTACAATGATGTCGTTAGGTGAATGGAAGTTTGTGATGCCTTTTGCTGAGTCAACCATTGCAAGTGCAGGACGGTGTTCTTGGCAAGCATGTAAGTCTTCGATGATTTCTTCACGTAATGACGTTGGAAGCGTTTCGATTTTCTCGTATAACCCAGCCATACCGTTATTAACGTTGATACCTAACTCGTCAAATAACTTACCGTGTTTTTCAAAAGCTTCTTTGTAGTAGATTTTCACACAGTGACCGAACACGATCGGGTGTGAAACTTTCATCATTGTCGCTTTTACGTGTAAAGAGAATAAAATTCCTGCTTCTTTACAATCATCAAGTTCTTTTTCGTAGAAATCACAAAGTGCTTTCTTGCTCATGAACATTGAGTCGATGATTTCGCCTTCTTGAAGCGCAACTTTTGGCTTAAGAACAATGCTCTTACCACTGTTTGTGATAAGTTCCATTTTTACATTGCGTGCACGGTCAAGTGTCATTGACTTTTCACCGTGGTAGAAGTCACCTTCTTCCATGTGTGAAACGTGAGTTTGTGACCACTGTTTCCACTCGCTCATTGAGTGAGGGTGTTTCTTAGCGTAATTTTTAACGGCAGCAGGAGCACGACGGTCAGAGTTACCCTCACGAAGAACTGGGTTTACTGCTGAACCTAGGCATTTGCCATAACGAGCTTTAATAGTTTTTTCTTCTTCAGTCGCTGGGTTTTCCGGATAGTCAGGAATTGCAAAACCTTTAGATTGAAGTTCTTTAATACATGCTGTCAATTGCGCAACAGAGGCACTAATATTTGGGAGTTTAATAATGTTAGTATCTGGATCTTGTGTAAGACGACCTAGCTCAGCAAGGTTGTCGGATACCTTTTGCTCTTCACTTAGGTAGTCAGCGAATTCTGCGAGCACACGTGCAGCTACAGAGATGTCACTTTTAACAATCTCGATACCTGCTGGCTTAGTAAAGGTCTCAATGATCGGCAGTAGCGAATAAGTCGCCAATAATGGCGCCTCGTCAGTCAGTGTGTAAATGATAGTTGACTTTTCACCAGCCATATATAGCCCCTTCCGTTGAATTGAGTTTTGAGGACCGAGCTTTTGGCCCAGTGCCTACGAACCGATATGCTTAAATAAAACCCTGAGAGTATCGACTCTCATTGGCTTCCAGTCAACGAAATATCCAGTGATAACGACATTTCGCAGCGAAATAATACATAATTTAAATCTATTGATAATAATCTTATACCTAACTTATGGTAATACATCTAGGTTTACCAACTTTTAAGGTATAGATCAGTCTTAAATTACATGAGATATCTTTCAGAGTTCTGACAAATATTATACTTTTCATTCAAAATAAACTCAAAGATAACACCTATTTCAATTTTTAAAATCTACTAAAAAGTAAAAACCGATGTACGAAACATCGGTTTTTTATAAACTATTTAACTGTTATTCAGGCTTTTAACCATTTATCAGCTTTTGTTTGATCTTCAATAATAAGTTCAACTTCAGTTAAGTTTATGCTTTCACCTGTAACTTCAAACGACAACAACTCATCACGGCGGAAAGCCAAGACTTGGTAATTACCCTTTTGCTTAGCGTATTTCTCAATAAGTTTTGTGGTCGCTTTTAATCCATCAATTGCGATAATGACATCATTGGCAGAAATACCTGCTTTTGCCCCAGCTCCTTCACGTTGAGCATTTTGTACCAATACACCTTCAGGTTTATCGGTTAGCTTTAAACCATAAGCCAAAGTCTTATCGTTTTTAAGCGTATAACTTAAACCAAACTCAGGGAATAACTGATCCAGCGGCAACTCATCTGTTGTGTTAATCAAATGATTGATTTGCTCAACCCAACTATCACCCGTTAACTCTTCACATAAATCGAAAACGGTACGCTCATTAACCTGAATACCGTTTTGGGTGTTTTCATACAAACGACGCATTAGGGCATCAAGACTAGAACCACGTAAACGTAAGCCTAAATCTAAACATAAGGCAACTAATGCGCCTTTATTGTAATAACTAGTTCCAGCATTATTGGTGTTTTCATCTGGACGATAAAACTTAATCCATGCGTCAAAACTTGACTCTGCGACTGTCTGAACAAAACGACCCGGATTTTGTAAATAACGATCAAGCTGTGACTTCAACAAATCTAGATAAGACTTCTGAGAGATCACACCGCTACGTAATAAAATGAGATCATCATAATATGAAGTAAACCCTTCAAAGATCCACAGTAGCGAGGTATAACCTTCTTGATGTAAATTATAGTTTGCAAAGTTTTCTGGACGGATAAACTTCACTAACCAAGAATGAAAATACTCGTGGCTACATAAACCTAAGAAACGTTGATAGTCTTTCGAAGGTTCAGTTGGTTCATTCGATTTTGGTAAATCATCACGTGGTGTAATCAGACTAGTACTGTTGCAATGCTCTAAGCCACCATAACTATTGCCTGTTGCCATCGTCATAAAGGTATAGTTTTTAAATGGCGCTGAACCAAACATTTCAATTTCAGCTGCACAGATCTTTTCAATATCCGCTTTTAAACGTTCTATATTGGTATTGTGCTGTCCAGAAATTGCAAATTCATGTTCGATTCCATGAGCTTCGAAGCTAAAACGTGTTTGCTCCGCAAGTTCAAATGGACTATCAATCAGTTGATCATAATGATCAGCTTTTAAGGTAAAACGTCCCTTAACTAAGCTTTTTGAAGCTAAGCCAGTTGCTAATTGAAAGTGTTTTAACTCATCAGGCAAAAAGATTTCTAACTCACAAGCAGATTGCTCTTGTCCATCTAAACCTAAGCATACACAGGCTGGGTTAATATATAGACGAGTTTGATCTACATAAGCACCACGTACCGACAAATCATAAGCATAGACATCGTATTCAACAGTAATTAATTCATGATCGGTGTTAAATAAACGCCAGCGATTTTTTTCAGTTTTTTTAATATTGAGCATGCGCCCAGCTTCATCGTAAGCTTTTACAGCTTCAATATGCTTAGAAAACTCACGAATTAAATAACTACCCGGAATCCACGTTGGTAACCATAGTTCCTGATTTGGATTCGCTAAAAAACGAATTGTGACGTGAACAAGATGCTGTTTGTAATCATCGAACTCTATTTGATAATGCAACATAAATTCTTCAATTTAAAATAAGAACGGTTTCACCTTAGATTATCACTTTTTTGTATCGACTTGCGTAGATGTATTTTTTGGCAACAATTCAGACTAGCCTTCTACAAAAAAAAGGCATAGCATGCTGTGCATCTGTGTTCCGTATTTGCCAGTAAACGTCAAGGTCACCTAGTGAAATTCTTCCTATCTCTTTTTACACTGTTTAGTATTTTCTGTACTACTCTTACCAATGCTGCCCTTCTTAATATTGCTCCTGAGAGCGTCGAGGCCGCTGCTTGGACAATAGTAGATACTCAATCTGGTCAAGTCATTGCTGAACATAATAGTCATGTGCAACGTGCACCAGCATCTTTAACCAAAATGATGGTTGCTTATATTGCATTAAAAGAGATTAAGGCTGGAAAATTAAAGCTAGATCAAGTTATTACTGCGACACCAGTAGTTAGCGTGGTTCAGTGGGATGAATCACAAATGTACCTTAAAGCAGGTGAGCAAATTTCAGTTGATCAGCTTTTGGCAGGTTTAATTGTAATGTCAGCAAATGATGCTGCGGTGACTTTGGCAGAAAAAATTTCTGGTGATGTGCCTCATTTTGTACAACGCATGAACCAAGAAGCTCAAGCTTTAGGCATGAAAGACACGCATTTTAGTAACCCTGCCGGTATTACAATGCCTGATCATTACACGACAGCACACGATTTAAGCTTATTAAGTCAGGCAGTAATTCACCAAACACCTGAATATTTACATTATTCAAAAATGCCAAGCTTTAGCTACAATCAACGTTTTCATCATGCTACTAACTTTGCTTTGAAATATGATCCATCTGTAGATGGTTTAAAAACTGGCTATACCAAAGCAGCAGGTTATAACTTAGCGCTTACAGCTTCACGTCCTTCGTTTTCACCGAACCTACCACAAAGACGTTTACTGGTTATTGTTTTAGGTACAGCAAGTGCAGTGAAGCGTGCTGAAATTGCCGATAAGTTAATGAATCTTGCTTATGCATATACACGTGATGAAGTGGTTATTCCACAGCAAAAACTTATTGCTGAGCTACCAGTTATTAAATCAACTTTAAAAATGTTTAAGGTTGAAACTAAGCAGCCAACTATTGTCACGACTTCTTTATATGCCGAACCAGCAGCAATTGATTTAAATACGTTTGATTACGCAACACAACGCATTCAAGTTCTTGATAGCAATAAACAACTAAAAACTATTGCTCCACTAGAAACGACTCAAACTCGTGTAAATATTGCATTAAACGAGCAAAAATTAACAGCACCGTTAATGAAAGCCATGAACTTGGCAACAGTTTCAATTTATCAAAACAATCAACTGATTCGCAGTCTGCAAATTGAAAATGATGTGCATATTGAAGAAGCCAATATTTTCCAAAAAATCATGATGTGGTTCTCAAATTTGTTCTCTATTTTTTCATCGAGTAATCATAGTGTAGCAAAACTCTACCCTGTAGATTCGCACTAAAAAAATCAAATTGTGCACAGAGGCACAATAAATTTTATAAATAAAAGATGGCATAATTTAGCCATCTTTTTTTATAGAAAAATAATTAGGTGATAAAAATGGCCCAAAGTTTACATCATATTGTTATTGTCGGTGGTGGTGCGGGTGGTTTGGAACTTGCCACACAACTCGGTGAAACTTTTGGGAAAAGTGGTAAAGCTAAAATTACATTAGTCGACCAAAATTTGACTCATATCTGGAAGCCTCTACTTCATGAAATTGCGGCGGGTTCCTTAAACCCTCACGAAGAACAAACCAATTATTTTGCGCATGCAGAAAAACATTATTACGAATTTATATTGGGAACACTTGTTGCAATTGATAAAGAGAAAAAAATAATAGATTTAGTCCCTCCTCAAGTGTCTAAAGAACAGAACACTCAAGTTCAAAAACTCAGTTATGACACGCTTATTTTAGCGCTTGGTTCAGTATCCAATGACTTTAACACAACGGGTGTACGTGAAAACTGTCATTTTCTAGACAGTAGAAATCAAGCAGATATTTTCCAACAAGATCTTTTGCATTTGTACATTGAAGCACAGAATCAACCAGATCAACGTACACTCAATATTGGAATTGTTGGTGCAGGTGCAACGGGTGTAGAACTTGCTGCCGAGCTTATAGAAACCACTAAAAACTTTTACCGATATGGTTTGAAAAAAATCCATCCGAATCAAGTCAAAATCACACTGATTGAAGCTTCCGAACGTATTTTACCTGCTTTAAGTGAGAAAACAGCTGAGCATAGTGCAAAACAGCTCCAAAAAATGGGTATCGAAATTTTAACTCGACATCGCGTTGAAAAAATTGATAAACATTGCATCTATTTCAGTAACGGTAATGAACTCAAAAGTGATATTACGGTATGGGCAGCTGGCGTAAAAGCACCGAAAGTTCTTGAAAGTTTTACCGATTTTGAACGTGACAACATTAACCGTTTAATGGTCTATGCTACGCTGCAAACTTATTCTGACCCAAATGTATTCGCTTTTGGTGATTGTGCACACTGCCAACTTGATGCACGAAACCCTCCTCTTGGACCACGCGCTCAAGTTGCCAGTCAACAAGCAAGCTTTTTAGTTGGTGCTATGGCTGCCAGACTGAATGGCCGTTCGCAGCCAATGTTCACTTTTAATGACAAAGGTTCACTTGTGTCTTTAAGTCGTAATAAAGCCGTTGGAGAATTACTTGGGGATGTCAGTGTACAAGGATATATTGCTAAAACAATGTACGTATCTTTATACCGTTTACATCAAGCAACAATTCACGGATATACTCAAGCTGGACTACTTACAGTGAAAGATTTACTTACAAGACGAGTACGACCAAAAATTAAGCTGTATTGAGTTGAATTTTTTGAGTTCATCCCTATATAGGTAAAAACGCATTAGAAAAAGTGTTAAAGATTGAGATTTTGTAGTCTACAAAATTTATTTTTCACTTTATGATGTACGCTTTAATTGATTGAATGGATCAAAAACATGACTGCAATTGCAAATAACCACGTGGTTTCATTCCACTATAAATTAACAAACGCTGAGGGTGAAACACTTGATCAATCTCAAGGTGAACCACTTGCCTATTTGCACGGTGCAGGCAATATCATTCCTGGTTTAGAAAATGCATTAACTGGTAAAACTGTTGGTGATAAATTCACTGTAAACGTACCAGCTGCTGAAGGTTATGGCGAATACAACCCAGACCTAGTACAAGAAGTTCCAGCTCAAATGTTCCAAGGTGTTGATAATATTCAACCTGGTATGCAATTCCAAGCTCAAACTGATGACGGCGTTCAAATCGTTACAGTTAAAGCGGTTGAAGGCGACAACGTTGTTGTTGATGCTAACTTCCCACTTGCTGGCCAAGACTTAACTTTTGAAGTTGAAATCGTAGAAATCCGTGAAGCATCTGCTGAAGAGCTTGATCACGGTCATGTACACGGTGCTGGTGGTCACCACCACTAATTCATCTTTAACAAGATGATAAAAAGCAAAGCTTCGGCTTTGCTTTTTTTATGCATTTATTTTATATAATATTCAGTGAGTTAATTTATTATTGGACTATGCATGTCAAATGCTTATCAATTGATTTGGTTCCGACAAGATTTACGAGTGCGCGATCATGCAGCTTTATGGCATGCTTGCCAACAAGGTAATTCAATTGCATTAGTCATCTTATCGCCAGACCAGTGGAAACAGCACGACGATGCTCCAATAAAAATTAGTTTTTATTTAAGACAACTCAAAAAACTTCAAGAAGAATTGGCAGCTCTTCACATCCCTCTGGTTATTCAGGTCATCCCTTATTGGAAAGATATTGCCAAATCTATTTCTGACTTTAGTAAGAAATATAATATTGAAAATGTTTATGCCAATATTGAGGTAGGAGTAAATGAACTAAAAAGAGATAAAACTGTACAAGATATTTTGAATAAAGACAGTAAAGAACTTTTTTTATTTCATGATCGCACGATTTTTCCTCTACGTTCAATTCGCAATAAATCAGAACAACCTTATCAAGTTTTTAGTGCCTTTAAAAAAGTGTGCTACTCAAAACTAGATACTAGTGGTTTACCTCAATGTTATCCTTTACCCAATAAACAAACTAAAGTTCCAACCGATTTACTAGAAGTGGAAAATACAAACTTAGCTGAAATTGAAAAGCTATTCTGTTCATCCATTACAACAGAACAGCAAGATTTATGGCCTGTTGGCGAGTCATATGGATTAGAACAACTAGATCATTTTATTGAAGACTCGGTATCTCACTATAAAGTCGATCGAGATTTTCCCCACATAACAGGTACAAGTAAACTTTCGCCTTATTTAAATATTGGAATCTTATCTATACGCCAGTGTTTACAAGCATTATTCCGCAGTCAACATGGTAACTTTCATTTAACCAATGAAGGTCAGCAAACATGGTTAGATGAACTTATTTGGCGAGAGTTTTATCAACATATTTTATTTGACTTTCCATATGTGTCTAAACATATTCCATTTAAAAAGGACACTCAAAAAATTCAATGGAATCATAACCCAGAGCACTTAACTGCATGGCAAACTGGTCAAACGGGTATTCCTATTGTTGATGCCGGAATGCGCCAGCTTTTACAAACCGGCTGGATGCATAATCGAGTACGTATGATTACTGCTATGTTCTTATGTAAAAACTTACTGATCGATTGGCGTATTGGTGAGCAATGGTTTATGCAACATTTAATTGATGGAGACCTAGCTGCAAACAATGGTGGATGGCAATGGTGTGCTTCAACTGGAACAGATGCTGTACCCTATTTCCGAATCTTTAACCCGATTAGCCAATCGCAAAAATTTGATCCGAATGGTGATTATATTCGCACATGGGTAAAAGAATTAGCTCATCTAGACAACAAATCTATTCATGACCCTTATTCAGCCAATAAGTCTCTTCAGTTGAATTATCCAAAACCGATTGTAGATTTAAAAGAAACGCGCCTAAAAGCAATTGAAACATTCAAGCGTATTTAGTTAACAATTACGTCTTATATGTTTACTTTTGATTAAAAAATAATAACGGGATTTGACTATAAAGGGACTTTCAACTACAAATAAACAGTATAGATACTTAAAAAGGACATAAACAACAACAACTTCCAAAATCACGACCTTTCATTATAAAAGTATAAAAAAATTAACATTACAAAAAAGGTAGCATAAACCATATGCAACAAAAGAACCCAGGTAGAACACTCGTCTTATGGATTATTGCAGCTCATCTATTTATGGGAATGATTGCATACGAGTGGCTGCCTGTAAGCTTTAGAGGAAGCTGGATTTTTATTCTAATTCTTTTAGTTTCTGGTGCTTTTTTAGAAGTTGGTTTATCACTAATTGTGGGTTTACTCGCTTTTATTGGCGTATCTGTTTATTTTCTCCTTGACCTTGGAGCACAAACGCATATTGAACGTCAGCTTCTTTTACTTTTTATTATTCCTCTTATTCCAGTTTTTTTAAGTGCCGTACGCCATAATATTGAAACTAACGTTCAGAAATATCGCGATATTCAAAGCTATGACCGAAATTATCGTCGGGATATTTTTCCATTAAGCGCTTTAAAATATTTTCAACATAGTTTTTTTAGATTGCTTGATCATCATCATGTGCAAGATTATGAAGTCTTCGTGATTAGAATTCTTAATCGTAGTCTAATCAAAGAAATGCTAGGAGATGATGTTTGGAAAACCACTCAAAATGAAATGATTACGATTTTGAGCCAACATCAACCGAATGAAATTGTTTTCCAATTTGCTGATGATGATTTAGAGAACATATACAGCATTGTCATTCGTCAGCAAAAAACTGACGAAGAGCCTGACTTTATTAAAAAGTTAAGAGAAATTATGACACTGCGTCTTGAGGTTGAATATAAAGTTATTGTTATTCCACCTGAGGAGATGAACTAATGTCTACTCTTCTTAATATTTGTGGAATTGTGATCGCATCGAGCCAATATCCTGACGCCACTTTACAACAGTTTTATCGGCAATATTATCATTGTGAAATTAAAGCTGAACAAATAAAAACTGAAGTACAAACTCCAGAAGATCTTTCGATGTTCTTCCCTTATCAAGATACGTGGTGGCCTGTATTTACTCTTGACCAGATCAGTTCTGAAAGTTTTCAAAAGTTTATTCATAATGGAGTTCGACCCGGCATTATATTGCCAGATGAGGTTTTTGGTTTCCCCCACTATTTCTTGTTAAAAGAAGCAGTAAGCCAAGGTGCTATTCCTATAGTACTATTTAAAACTGAACAACCTCAGTATTTTGCTGCGAAGGCAACATTTTCAACAGCAATTGGTTTACGGCCAATGGCTGCGTTTGTGAGTACAGGATGGGATGAAAATTTAATTTCACAGCCAGCGGGTAGTTATATTATTCCATTAAATTCAGAAAATTTACCGATACCATCCAGAGAAATTAAACAAGGTAAACATTTATTTTATTCGGCCAAGAACTTTAACGGCCATGTTTCAGGTTACGAAATTATCATTAACCCTCCAGCCGACTTGCCTCTTTCCAATATTCGTTATCCGCAACTCGGTATTTCGTGGAAATTTAATAATATTAATTATGTAAGTACACCTGAACATGTCAGTACAAATCTTATCGGTTATATATTTATTGGTTTAAGTGTAGTCGTTGTTCCTCTAGATCTGATTTTAACAACAACTTATCCAGATCTTCTCGGTACATTTGGTAGTTATATTTCATGGATCTCCTTAGTAGTAGGATTAATTCTATTATTGCTACTCATCTCTTCTATTATTAGGAGGGTCCGTACAAATGGCTCCAATTGATATTCTGTTTTTATTTGGCTTTTTAGGTATTTGGATTCCACAAGCATTTTGGGCGTGGCTAAGCTATCAAGCGTGGAAATATTCAAAAACAGCTGAAAAAGAACTACAAAATCTACCTATCCCCGAGAGATGGCCGGTCTTAAGCGTTTTAATTCCCGCCTATAACGAAGGCGTAGTGATTGAAGATACTTTACATGCAATTGCTCAACAAGATTATCCAGCCGAAGCTTATGAAGTTCTACTGATTAATGATGGATCTAAAGATAACACGCTTGAAATCGCAGAAAGCCTCGCAAAAATTTATCCATGCATAAAAATTGTTAATGTTCCAAAAGGTATGGGGGGCAAAGGGAAATCAAGAACCCTCAATAACGGGCTTCCTCATGCTAAAGGTGAGTTAATTGTTGTTTATGATGCCGATAGTACTCCTGAACCCGATTGCGTTCGATTACTCGCACAAACACTACTTGCAGATAAAAAACTAGTCGCTGTAAATGGCAAAGTAAGAACCCGTAACTGGCAAGATAGTATTTTGACGCGCTTTATTGCGATTGAGTTCATCTTTTTCCAATGGATCTTTCAAGGTGGACGTTGGCAACGTTTTGAGTTATCAACATTGATGGGCACTAACTACGTCATCTGGCGCGATGCCTTAGAAACCTTAGGCGGTTTTGACGAAAAGTCGCTAGTGGATGACACAGAAATGAGTTTCCGAATTTTTATCGGACAAAAACGAATTAAATGGGTTCCTTATGCAATTGGTTGGCAGCAAGATCCACCTTCGTTAAGCGTATTCGTTAAACAGCGTTCACGTTGGACTCAAGGTAATTTTTATGTGACACGTAAATATTTACCAGTAGCGCTCAGAACACCATTCCCTATCGGAATTGAAATTCTGAATAACATCATGTGCTATATCCTTTTCGTACCAGCTCTGTTCTGGAGTCATATTACGTTAACGCTTGGTTTACTTGATATTGCAGGTATTTCAGTTCCAGGGCCATTTACGCTCTTGTGGGGCCTTTCATTTTGCCTATATGTAGCACAAATGTGGTTTACGCTTTCTCTAGAAAAGGTTAAACCAGAGCTCTATTTTTACTCAGTTTTATCTTATGTAAGTTATTCACAAATATTCTTATTTATTGTATTTAAAGCCGCATTCGACATGCTAAAAAATAAAATACAAGGTAATTCACTTCAGTGGTACAAAACAGAACGTAGCAAGGAGAAAAAATAAATGAAAAAGACTTTCAAACTTTATCCACTCATACAAGCACTCCTTGCTAGCAGTTGCCTTATGTTAGCTGTGCCAGCCCATACCACTACATGGACTTTAGACGATATTAGTACATCAACTAAATATACCGTTGAGCCTCACTTTTTCTATATTGGAAAAGGTGCAGAGTGGCAGAACATTCAATTTTCCAGTGACTATTCCACTGAAAGTGACACAACATTACTCGTAAAATATGACGATAAGCTCATCTATAACACCACCTTAAATGGGAGTGGACAATTTAAATTTGATATTCCAGCCAGCAAGACTGGTTTCCATCGTTTAGATTGGGACTGTTCTAAATTTTGTGTAAGTACTTAATTTTCATTTATCCTTCAGAGGATAATTACAAAAGGTACTTCACATGGATGAAGCAACAATCAA
>NZ_KB851200.1:0-261669 GCF_000368065.1 Acinetobacter seifertii | reverse complement strand
GAGTTTGAAAGTGCATAATCAATTGCTTGCTGTTTAAATTCAGCACTAAAACGTTTGGCCATTTCTTGGATCTCCAAAGTTAACGTTACGTTATCTTTAGAGGGAAGTACTGTCCATTATTTTGGCTAGGATCAACATAACCGCAAGGAGATTACCGAAGCCTCTATGCTTGCTCGACTAGCAACTTCTTGGAGCTCTGTCACTCCTATTGAATGGATCGATTCTGGACAAACCAATTTAAACCCTGAAACCAAGTTTGTTATTGAAATAATAAAATCGACACCTCCACTTAAAAATGGAGCCTTTGTACAAA
This sequence comes from Acinetobacter seifertii, assembly GCF_000368065.1. Taxonomy (GTDB): domain Bacteria; phylum Pseudomonadota; class Gammaproteobacteria; order Pseudomonadales; family Moraxellaceae; genus Acinetobacter; species Acinetobacter seifertii. Next base: position 261,356 of record NZ_KB851200.1, on the reverse strand, counting down.
TTTCAAAACCGACAGATGGTGCTCCTACCCTCTCTATCACTTATCACACGCCACAAGAACTTACTGCTGCTATTAATGGATTAATTAATCCAGCTTATGTACAGCAGCTTGATACAGGCAGTGCAATTTTCCCAACTACAATTTCAGCACCTGCTTGGGCTCAATTCAAGAAAATTGATACGCTTGCAGACTTAGGTATTGAAGATTTCCGCTTAAATCACGCTGAAAAAAACTTGTTTCTCGATTTTCCAGCAGTATGGCAGCCTACTGACATCCTACAAGGACAAATTGCCCTTCGTATTCAAAGCGGCCTATTACAGGGTTCAAACATTACGGCATGGCTCGATGGTGGTCTTGCAGGTAGTATGAAAACGGCAGATCTTGCCTCTGACCCAGTTAATCGACAATTCAACATTTTCGCGAAATCTATTTCTAATACAACCAACTTTAGCTTGAAGCTTGAAAACTCGGTCATTGCCAACTCTCAATGTCTGCCCACTGCTCATGGTTCACTTTGGGTCGATACAGCCAAATCGACTGTCAAGCTTCCACACAAACTTAAAAACGGGGTGGCAGCCCTTTCCATGACATTAGCAACCAAACCAACGATTGCAATTGATGATCAATCTGGTGCATTAAATATTGCGATCACATTAGGGCAAGTCGCTAAAAAAATGCTACTTACTGATGCTCCAATGCCACTGAATTTAGTACGTTTTTCTCCAAATGCTCCACAAGCAGTTAATGTGATTGTGAATAAACAGATTTATCAACAACAAGTCTCAATGCATCAAAACATTATTTATGCGCCAGCAGCAGCAAACGGTTTTATTGTGAGTTATAACAATAACCGCTTTGATGTCATTACTGACTCTGAAAAAGGTGCACAAACCTTCATGCATCTATGGGGAACCATTCAACATAAAATTCCAAATAATGTGACCAAAATGTTGGTTTCAGAAAACGGCAATATCTATGTTCTCCAAAAATTAATTGTAGGTAATCAAAAAGCTCCATTAGTTCAGCAGTCTTCATTCTTTTTACTGGTTGTGATTATCTCTGCAATTATGATAATAGTGATCTTCTTGTGGTATTGGTTACGACGTAATAATGAGAAAACAGATACCAATTAAAATAACTGCTTTTATTATTTTAATTATATGTAGTGTAGTGGCTTATGCGGGGTTGTTCAAAAATCATGGACACCCCCCAGTGATCGAAGGAATTTTTTGGCAACCAGATAACAATACCACTCCTCCAAAAGGAAACTGGCATTATTTAGGAGTTAACACTTTTGTTCCCCAATGGTCAGTCGTTGAATCTAAATCGTGGTGGACAAACTCCAACCTCCCACAATGGGAAAAAGCCATTGATATACAGAAAATTAAGCAACAACCTTGGGCTAAAAATCTCATATTAGGTTTAGCTGGTGAATATAATGAACCAGCAGCACGTGCAAATGTTGTTGCTTTAGGAGAAAAATCTGCACAAATTATTCAAGAACAAAATGATGCATCTTTAAAAGGTTACTATTTTCCAGTTGAAGCTGATCCAACTTGGTTAAGGGTAAGCACACTAGGTCATGTTCTAGAAAAACTGCCAGCACCTATTTGGGTGAGCATTTATAGTGGTGAAAGAGAACCTGAAAATTATAATTTATGGGTTAAAAGTTGGCTACCTAGCCAAGCTGGTGTCTTTTTCCAAGATGGTGTAGGTGTCGGTGTAAGAACCCCTCAACAAGCCAGACGTATTTTAGACCAACTTGAACAAACTCTTGGAAAAGATAAAACTGTTATTGTGCTAGAAGCATTTCGTACCAAAAAAAATGGACAATTTCGAGCAGCCTATCCTTGGGAAATTATTTCTCAGATTAAAGCGTATGAAGGCAAAACAATTTATATTTTTGATGGTCCCCACTATATGGGACGCTGGTCGGTTTATATCGTCGGTTTATGGTATCGCCTGACTTATGGCAGCATTCCTGCCACCATAAGTGAATCAGAAAATTCAAAATAAATACTTTTTATTCAGAAGTTCTGGCAATTTCATCTAATATTCGCTGGGCAGCACACCCATCACCAAACGGATTTTCAACATTTGCCATTTTTTGGTAATGCTGCGAATCTGTTAAAAGTTTTTCAGCCTCATCAATAATTTTTTGCTGATTTGTTCCAACAAGTACTCCTGCGCCCACCTCTACTACTTCAGGTCGTTCAGTAGTGTCTCGTAAAATTAATACAGGCTTATTAAACGAAGGGCTTTCCTCTTGTAAACCACCAGAGTCCGTTAAAATGAAGATAGAACGGTTTATGACGGCTAATAAACTTGGATAATCAAGTGGTTTAACCAAGTGAATTTGAGCATGATTTTTAAACTTATCATGCACTACATCATGTACAGCTGGGTTTAAATGCACAGGCCAAATAAAATGTAAATCAGGATGATGATTAGCTAAATATTCAACTGCATTACAAATATTTTGAATTCCCTCACCAAAATTTTCACGGCGGTGAGCGGTAATAAGTACGACTTTATCGTTTTGTTTTAACTCAATTCCGTAAGGTTCGAGCTGATTTTTTAAACCAGCTTTTTCAGAAATTAATTTTCTGCCTAAATATACAGCATCGACTACCGTATTGCCTGTCACTGTAATTAACGAAGGCTTGATTTGCTCATTAAGTAGATTTCTTTTTGATTGTTCAGTCGGAGCAAAATGCCATTTAGTAATACGTGAAACTAACTGACGGTTACCTTCCTCAGGGAAAGGATGATCTAAATCATAAGAACGTAAACCTGCCTCTACATGGGCAACAGGGATTTTCATTGAAAATGCGACTAATCCAGCAGCTAATACAGTGGTAGTATCACCCTGAATGACTATCGCATCTCTTTTTTGACCATCGGTGTAAACATGCTCTAGTTGAGCCAAACCATGAATTAATAGCTGATTTAAGCTTTGCCCTGCATTCATAATTTTAAGTCGGTGGTCAATTTCAACCCCAAAGAAATCTATAGCATCTCGCACTAATTCATCATGCTGGCCCGTGAAAATAACTTCAACCTGAAATCGCGAGTCTTGTTTTGCTAATAAAATTACCGGAGCTAGCTTTATTAGCTCTGGACGAGTACCAAATACAATTGAAATAATTTTTTTTTTCATTATTAGAAGTCCTTATAAAAAACAAGTTCTACACGAGTATTGTTGTAATGATCTTTTGTATTAACAGGCACGTCTTTAAAATAGTTGCCATATAAACGTTCAACACGAAGTTTTATCGGTTGATAATTAAAAGGTTGCCATGAAATACCTGGCCCATATTCAAATAAATTATTGTAATACTCATTTTTACTGTCTGCTAAGCCATGCAATTTCACATAAGCCTGCACAGTTCCATTATCTCCTTTATATAAGTTTAAACCTGTGCGTAAGCGCAAATCTCCAATAACGTTATAGTCTTCTCTTGAATAAGTCGCGACATTGCCATAGAGGTCAGTAAAGTAATTATCTAAACAAAGTGTATGATTACAGTTAGATTGGGAATACCACTCTTGATAACCTGTTACCCCTCCAACTACACTTTCACGAAATTTTTTTCGATTTCGATCAATCAAGTCATAACTTCCGCCAACTTCGACATAAGCTCGAACAGGAATAGAAGTCCATGGTTGATAATTTGCACCTACCCCAAGAGTAACTGCATTTTCATCAATAATTTCAGGTCGTACTCCACCTTGAGATTTAGTATCACGGTTTAAATTAAGAAAACCGTAGACTTGAGTACGACCATTGTCGATGTTTTTACCGTACCGAACTTTTAAAGGAAAAATAACATCGTCATAACGTGACTCATAAGAGGGTGCAAAATAGATATCCCCAAAATATGGCTTAACCTCACCTCCACTTAAATTTTTAACCGCTTGAGTTGCCTTCGCAGCAATTGCTGGATCTGAAGATGAAGTTAGTTCTTTAAATAAAACCAGTGCATCACGATTTTTTTTTTGTTGATTCAGCAAATATGCTTCTTGTAATTTTAAAGTGTCGTCTTGAGGAGCTAAAGCTCTTGCTTGTCTTAAACTTTGTAAAGCCTCATCTCTTTTTTCGAGCCGAATTTGTAAATAAGTAAGGCTTTTCCAGACTTTAATATCTGTAGGGGTCAGCTTACTCAGCTCAACTAATATTTTTTCTGCTTCTTGAGGTTGAGACTGCTCTATTTTATAGAATCTGTCCCATTTATCATAAATGAGATTTCCAGGTTTATATTCAGAGGTAACTGGGTCTTGTGCATAAACAGAACACACACTTACTACCGTTGAAGAAATGACTACTCCCATAAGTAATATCGAATGCGTTATAGAGTTTATTGTTTTGCTATTTCTCATTATCACCTCTACAGTAAATTAGAGTTATTAAGGGTAATTTGTTAGAATGATCAATAAATATCATAATTTAAAATAATGAGTTACATCGTTAAGTTAGGTTAAGGATGATTTAATATAAATAGTTTAGTCTCCATTTTTATTATTGATCTATTCTTTAGTATCCCTAAATTCCCTATAATGATGACATATTTTTTGATCAATAATTTGTAAAATTTCATAGCATCTATAAAACATTTATAAGGCAAAACACATGGCTTTTCCACATCATACAGAGCATCATGCAATTCACCGTTCAGGTTGGTTAAGAGCTTCAGTATTAGGAGCCAATGATGGAATTATTTCTGTCACTAGTTTAATTATGGGTATGGCTGCAAGTGGAGCTAACTCACATACTTTATTAATTACATGCATTGCTGGACTAATTTCTGGGGCTACATCAATGGCTGCCGGAGAATATATTTCTGTAAAATCTCAAGAAGATATTGAAAAAGCAGATTTAGCGATTGAAGCAAAAGAACTCTCAAAGCACCCTCAAAAAGAGTTAGATGAGCTAACTCAAATTTATATTTCTAGAGGCCTATCTAAAGAATTGGCTCAAGAAGTTGCTTTGCAGCTAACCACTCATGATGCATTGGGTGCACATGCTCGGGATGAAATCGGCATTCATGAAAATACCGCAGCCAATCCTGTACAAGCTGCATTATCATCTGCCGCATCATTTTCTTTTGGGGCTTTTTTCCCCATGCTGGCTATATTACTCAGCCCGAATCAATGGATTATACCTGCTGTCCTAGCCACAGGAATTCTTTCATTAGCGATTTTAGGTGCACTTTCAAGTTACTTTGCTGGTACATCTAAACTTAAAGGCAGTTTACGTATTACCTTATGGGGAATTTTAGCAATGGCTTTTTCAAGCTGGATTGGTTCTTTATTTAATGTCACGCCATTATAAGAAGATCTTTTAAATAGTGTTCTAGAATATTTAAAAATTAAATAGCCAATATTATTTGCTCTTCATTCTATTTTCACGTTATGGTGAAGTGAAAGAAATGAGGTGAATAAAATGAGCCTATTACAACAACTTGCAATTAAACATCCAATTTTTCTGGCTCCCATGGCAGGCGTTTCTACACCAGAACTAGCAGCCGAGGTTTCAAATCAAGGAGGCCTTGGATCATTAGGCTTGGGAGCAAATACTCCACAAAGTGCACGTGAACAAATTTTAAAAACTCAAGCACTCACCGAAAACTCATTTCAGGTTAATTTTTTCTGTCATCAATCTACAGAACTTAACCTAGAAAAAGCAAAACAATGGATTGAATATTTACGTCCTCATTTCGAAAAATTTGGTGTTCAACCTCCTCAAGAGTTGCACTGTATTTATCCAAGTTTTTTAGACAATGATGACTTTTTAAATGTTGTTTTAGAAACTAAACCTAAAGCGGTGAGCTTCCATTTTGGTATTCCGCATCCGCATCAAATTAAAGCTTTGAAAGAAGCTGGTATTTTGACTATGGTTTCGGCCACCAACCTGATTGAAGCGCAAGCGATTGAAGCAGCAGGTATCGATATCATCATTGCTCAAGGTATTGAAGCAGGTGGACATCGAGGAATTTTCAACCAGACTTTTGATGCAGCGATTAAAACCAGTGACTTGGTCCAATTGATTGTGAAGCATTGTAAGCTTCCTGTTGTAGCTGCGGGTGGCATTATGACTGGCTTGCAGGCCAAACATATGTTGGGTTTAGGAGCAACCGCAGTCCAGTTAGGTACAGCATTCGTTCAATGCCAAACTTCAAATGCTTCTGCTGAATATCGCAAAGCATTATTTACTGAACCTGTAACGCAAATTAGTGCAAGCCTTTCTGGGCGTCCAGCTCGCGGTTTATTAAACCATTGGCATACCAAAATTGATTCACCTACTCGACCCCTCCAACCTGAATACCCTTATGCTTATGATTTAGCAAAGCAACTCAATGCTCTTGCGAGCAAACACCATGACTATGGTTTTGGTGCTTTTTGGGCAGGAAGTAATGTTGCACAAATACGTGAATTAGGCGCTTCTGATCTGGTCAATCAACTGGTTGTTGAAATGTTAGATAATGAATAAATAAAGATTTTAAGCAACCAGTCGTGTACTGGTTGCTTTATTTTAGTGAGTAGCTAATAAATTAACTTGTTCAACCTGAACATCGCTCATCAAATTACCTTCTGCAAGCAATTGATTAAAATAACTTTCGACCACTAATGCTTGTTCAGCAGTAGTTTCAACTTTATACATATTTTGACGGAACTCGTTACTCGAACGTAAGCCTTTGGTATACCAAGCAATATGCTTACGAGCAATACGACATCCTGAATATTCACCATAAAATTGATATAACTCAGACAAATGTCCTAAAAGTACATCTTTGACTTCTTCAATATTTGGAGCAGCCAAATGCTCACCAGTTTTTAAATAATGAGCAATTTCACGGAAAATCCATGGACGACCTTGTGCGGCCCGTCCAATCATAATTGCATCGGCACCAGTATAGTCCAGTACATATTTTGCTTTCTCAGGACTATCAATGTCACCATTGGCAATTACTGGAATATTGATTAACTCTTTAACATGTTTAATTAATTCATAACGTGCTGTATTTAAATACATGTCTTCACGAGTACGGCCATGCAATGCTAACGCGGCAATCCCCGCCTCTTCAGCACGTTTAGCCACGCGTAAAATATTTTCTTCGCCATTTAAAAATCCCAAACGGGTTTTTAAAGTCACCGGAACATCAACAGCTTCAACAACAGCATCTAGTATTCGAGCTACCAAGTCCTCATCTTGCAATAATGCTGAACCTGCTAATTTATTGCATACTTTTTTTGCAGGACATCCCATATTGATATCAACAATTTGTGCCCCATTTGCAACTTGATAACGAGCAGCCTCAGCTAACTGTTCTGGGTCAGAACCCGCGATTTGCGCAGAGATAGGAGCCAATTCTCCATCAAAATTCGCACGATAAAGACTTTTTTTAGTCATTCGCAAAGTTTTGTCGGCAGTCATCATTTCACTCACTGCATGACCCGCACCAAAATACTTGCACAGTGTTCTAAATGGACGGTCAGTTACACCAGCCATAGGAGCAACAATTAAATTATTTGACAGTTGATAGGGACCAATATACATATATATTCATACAATTCATGATCAACATAGTATACTTCATCCGCTTGATCAGCTCATCTTTTTTGCAGGTGCTTTCCTCGCCATGAACAAACCGTTGTCTTCCCGTTTTTTATTAAAATCATTCGGTGTAGTCACCGTATGCATGAGTTTAGCTGCTTGTGGAGATAAAGCCTGGTGGTCAAAAAATGATGAGCCCGATTTAGAAAGCCAGCAAATTAAAAAGTTAATTCCATCGCGCGTGCATGATCGTGAGTCATGGGCCAAAGATATTGAAGATATTATGCAGGAATTAAAAATTCCTAAAACCAAGCAAAATGTCTGCAGTATTGTTGCAATTGTAGATCAGGAATCTAACTTTGTTGCCAATCCTGTGGTACCAGGCCTAGGCAAAAAAGCAGTTGATGAAGTCAGTACCCGTTTAAATGAAAAGTTTGAAGACAAACTTGGTGAGAAAGTTGGCGGTACTGTCGCAGGCTACTTCGAAGAAGTATTAAAAACCCAGCCTTCCCCTGACAACAACTATATGAGTCAGATGCGTAAAGTCAAAACTGAAAAAGATCTCGACTTACTTTATCGTCAAATTTTTGATTTTATGACTCAACATTATCATGTCAGTGCATTAACTGGTGCAGCTAAATTGGTCGGACAAGATATTGGCGAGAAAATGAACCCTATTACGACTTTGGGTTCAATGCAAGTTCACATTAATTATGCCAAAGCCCATAAGCGTTCTAGCATGAATATTGCAGACCTTAGAAATGATCTTTATACGCAATATGGCGGTCTATATTATGGTATTCACCGCTTGATGGTATATCCAGCAGACTATGATAAGGCGATTTACCGTTTTGCCGATTATAACTCAGGTATGTACTCTAGCCGTAATGCTGCTTTTCAAAGCATGCTCGATGCCCTTACTGATACTAAACTTACTTTAGATGGTGATTTATTACTTTACAATAAATCTGGTGATCCACTCGCAGTTCAGAGTCAGTCAGAAAAAGAGTTAATGAAATTATTTACTGCAAATAATGTTTTAATTACCCCAAGGCAACTTCGCGATGATCTGAAGTTAGAAAAAGAGAAAAAGTTTGAAAGTACAACAACTTATATTGCATTAACTAAACTTTATAAGGCTAAAACTGGCAAAGAACCGATCTATGCCATGATGCCTCAAGTGGTCATTTCTGGGCCTAAATTAAGTCGTGACTATAATACTAACTGGTATGCAACCCGCGTAAACGGACGATATGAATCATGTATGCAACGAGCGAAACGAATAAGATAATAAAAAACCTCGCCCTGTTCGATTTTGATGGAACCTTGTGCACTAAAGACAGTTTTACAGGGTTCATCTTTTATGCATTATCAAAGCGCCACATTGTGAAGCAAGGCTTGAAAATCCTGCCATGGATTCAAGCCTATTATCTTAATTTTTATCCCGCCCATGCGATGAGAGCTAAACTTTTTCGCAGTATGTTTAGCAATACTCCAGCCATTGAACTGCAAAGGTTAGGCGAAGAATATGCGCAAGAGCTTGTATCGACGCTTTCACCTGAAATCTTCGCACAGTTACAACAACATCAGTTACTTGGTGATCAAGTAGTCTTGGTTTCAGCTTCAATTGATATCTATCTTGCTCCACTTTGCAAATTACTTGATATCGAATTAATTTGTACCGAAACTCAAATTAAAAATGGCATGATGACGGGCTACTATTCAACACCAGATTGTAGTAATGAACAAAAGAAGTTAAGAATACATGAACAATATTCTTTGCAGGATTATTATCAAATTTATGCCTATGGGAATACTTCAGAAGATTTAGATATGCTGAGCCTTGCCACCCATCCTTTTATGGTTGGTGAAGATCGAATCTTGCCGTCATTAACACCACAAAAAAAGCTCGCATAAAGCGAGCTCTTTAATTGATCACAACTTAATAAATTGCCATATGGTCACGATGGATCATTTCAAGCGAACGGGCTTCTCCAAGTACTTGGTAAACCTTATCTGAAGAAAGGCCTTTAATAATTTCAGCTGAACGAGAACTAAAGTTTACTCGTCCAACCGCAATACGTTTGCCTTGTTTATCCACACATTCAACCACATCACCACGATCAAAGTGACCTTCAACAGTTTTGACCCCAACAGGGAGTAAACTACGGTGTTTCAATTTAATCGCTTCAACCGCACCATCATCAATCACCAAACGACCTGCTGTTTGCAAATGCGCAGCAAGCCACTGTTGATGTGCTGTCATACGGTCTTTATCAGTCGTGAATAACGTACCTAACATTTCGCCAGCCATTACTCGTGACAATACATTGTCACTTTCACCACTAGCAATCAGTGTTGGACAACCTGACTTGGCAGCTAGACGTGCGGCACGAACTTTAGTGACCATGCCACCTCGTCCAAGAAGCCCACCACCGCCAGCCATTTCAAATAAGACATCGTCCATGGCACGCACAGTTGATAACAACTTTGCATCAGGGTTATGGCGTGGGTCTGAGTCAAACATGCCTTGCTGATCTGTTAAAATGATCAGTAAATCAGCATGTACTTGACCAGCAACCATTGCTGCTAAGGTATCGTTATCACCAAAACGGATCTCGTCAGTAGAGACTGTGTCGTTTTCATTGATAACCGGAATAACACGCCAGTCAATCAAGTTCTGCAACGCATCGCATGAGTTCAAATAACGACGGCGATCTGCCAAATCATCATGTGTTAGTAACACTTGCGCTGTTCGAATACTATGATTTTCAAGCACGCTAGACCACGTATGAATTAGGCCCATTTGCCCAATTGCGGCACATGCTTGTAAACTGGGTAGATCGGTGGGTCGACTCGCAAGCTTCATACGAACCATACCTTCTGCTACAGCTCCTGAAGACACTAAAATAATTTCGTGTCCAGCATTGTGTAAATCTGCAATCTGTTTCGCCCAATGCGAAATAGCTTCCAGATCTAGCCCCTGCCCATTTGCTGTGAGTAAAGATGATCCGATTTTAACAACGATTCGTTTACACTCACTGAGCTTACGTTGCCCATCGACCACTTCTATCATGTTTTCCTCGATTTTTTAGTCACGAACGTAGATGCTTTCTACATCATTGTCGTCTTCATCATCGTCAAAATCATCATCATCGTCCATCATGCTTTCAAGACGTTGTGCTCGACGCATTGCACGATATGCTTCTTTTGCCGCAATGGTTTGTTCACGTGTTTCAACTTCTAGTTGTTCACGGAAAGCTCTTACTTCTGCTGCGTACTCAGGATCTTCAACTTCGCGTTCACGTTGCTGTTCAATCTGATCCATCAGGTAGTACACCACTTCCTTTGTACCTTCACTTAATAAGCCCGATGTTTTAAAGACAGGTCCAGTCCACTCTAATTCATCTAGAATGTGCTGACACCACTCTTCACGGCTTTCCTCAGCAATTTGATCCAGTTTATTGAGCACTAAAACAACTGGTAGTTTCGCCAAAGTAGGTGAGAACTTAACCAACTCATTCATAATTGCTTTTGCATTATGAGCTGGATCTGAACCATCAATTGGTTGTACATCAATAATATGTAAAAGAATACGAGTACGCGCCAAATGTTTAAGGAAACGAATTCCTAGACCTGCACCTTCTGCCGCACCTTCAATAAGGCCCGGAATATCGGCCATTACAAATGAACGATGACGGTCAGCATCTACAACACCCAAGTTTGGAACCATGGTTGTAAATGGATAGTCTGCCACTTTTGGCTTTGCAGCACTTACAGCACGAATGAAAGTAGATTTACCAGCATTTGGCATACCTAATAAGCCAACATCTGCCAATACTTTCAACTCAAGACGAATTTCACGAAATTCACCTTTAGTACCCGTAGTACATTTACGTGGAGCACGGTTAGTTGATGATTTAAAGTGAGTATTACCTAAACCACCTTCACCACCACCTGCAACCAGAATTCTTTGGCCGTCTTCAACCAAGTCACCAATAATATCGCCAGAATCTGTATCAACAATTGTTGTACCTACAGGTACTTTTAAAACCACATCTTCACCACCACGTCCGGTACAGTTAGCACCTGCACCGTTTTTACCACGCTCAGCGCGGAATTTACGGGTGTAACGGTAATCGACTAAGGTACTTGTATCATCATCAGCTTGAATATAGATACTTCCACCACGTCCGCCATCACCACCATCTGGGCCACCAAATGGTACAAATTTTTCACGGCGAAAACTGGCTACGCCATTGCCACCGTCGCCAGCCTCTACGGTAATGACTGCTTCATCAACAAAGCGCATTTGCCAATCCTCTAAAAACTCTAAAACCGCCTATTCTGCCATATTTTCATAAAATTCTCGAATAGAAAATCGAGAGAATTCAACTTTCCTAGGTCTTATTCTATATCTTTTGATATTGATAAAAGTTTAAAGCAGATCAGAGTCGCTTTTTATGCGTTAATCCCTTATGGATGAACATTGCGTAAAGGCAAATCCATCTTCATATCTAAATTCGCTTTTGTGTGCTGTACAGAGTTATACATAATGGCATTAAAGCTTGAGATATTGCCCATTTCCATTGCATCATTAATTTTCAAACTTGGATTAAACTGATGTTTAACTGGTAAATTTACCGACTCATCGAACTCAAAATAAACTGGACCATTAAAAGCAATTTTAACAGGAATGGTATAACTACGTTTTAACTGAAATGGAATATCAAGATTAATAGGAATATTTAATTTTAATGGAAATCTAGGTAATAACTTATTTTGGTAAATTAAATCGGTAGTTGTTTCCAAAGGCATAACCTGATCAACTTTCAGAGTTGTCGCATAATCGACACTTACTGTAATTGGCATCTCGACTTCAAACTCTAAATCAGCCAAATACCTTCCCTTTAATGGTACTGAAATCTGACGATCAATCTTAATTGAGGTATCAAGTTTACCTATAGACTGTACCTGTAAATTATTACCAACATGAATTTTTGTCTCTAATGACTCCGGTAAACGAATATCCGACTCATGTGCAGACACTACAACTGAAGCTTGTATATTTAAATAAAGCCAAAATAAAATTGCCGTGAGTACCATAATCAGAAAAAAACTGATCAGCATACTTTTTATTGAACCAAGCATCAGTCACCTTCCTACTTATTCTGGTTCTGATCAGGTACAGATGTAGCATTATCGACTTTAACCCGATTAAGACTCATACTTGATAAAGGTATTTTTAACTCACCATGCTCAATTTTAACTGGCAAAGTATTTTTCACATCTACTAAAGCATTTAAAGCAGTTTTTACAGGTACATTCAAACTACCTTGAATCGGAATATTGGTCTTTAATTGAGCATTTAGAGGAATATGAAGATCTTCTTTTAAAACTGTTTTAACTGGAGCATCAAACTTCAAATGAACTTTTTGATCGAGTGGTACTTGAATATCAATAGGTACATCAAGCTTTAATGGAATATTACCTTTTAATGGCAAAGTGATGTCCTTACCTAATACTCTGACTTGAACTTTAGTATCTATTGGGAGGCTTTGATCAACTTTTAACGTTTCTTTTACAGGAATAACTGTGCTGATTGGCACCATATTATCGAAATATACACGAGGAGTTAACGTCTGTGTTAAAGGTATCGTTAACTTTTCATTAATAGGAATATTCGCATTTACTCGGCCTTTTACATCGACATTTAAAGCATCTTTTACTTTGACCTGTACCTGTAATGGTTCTTGTAAATCAATCGCTACAGCTTGGTTTTTCAGCGGAATATAAATATTAAAATGCTTGAAAACCCAAATGGCGATGAGCACACCACATATATTCGCGATGATGATGAAAAAGAAGACTATCAATAATCTTTTAAACTGCTGCAATTCCAATCCCTTACTATTTCTTTTTGTTCCTTAAATCCTATTCTCATTGATTTCCAAAAAATAATCAGCATATATTTTGTACGGTTGTAAAAAAACCCAGTCTAAACTGGGTCTTTTTGTCACAATATTTTATCTAACGTTAAATAGAATTAAGCGTTAGTTTCTGCAGGAATTTTTGTATAGCTTACACCACACATTTGTTCAGCAATACGTAATACTTGGCAGCTATAACCTACTTCATTATCGTACCAAACATATGCAGTTAAGCGGTTACCAGAAGTAATCGTTGCTTGAGCATCATATACACCAGCAGTACGAGAACCGATAAAGTCACTCGATACAACTTCTGTAGAGTTGGTATAACCGATTTGACCTTGAAGTTTAGAGTTAATCGAAATTTGACGAATGTATTCGTTCACTTCTTCGCGATCAACTTCTTTATCAAGTGTTAAGTTTAAGATTGCAAGAGATACGTTTGGTGTTGGAACACGTACAGAGTTACCAGTTAACTTACCTTTTAATGCAGGTAATGCTTTAGCAACAGCTTTAGCAGCACCAGTTTCAGTAATAACCATGTTCAATGTAGCGGCACGACCACGACGATCAGCTTTGTGATAGTTATCAATTAAGTTCTGGTCATTTGTAAATGAGTGAACTGTTTCAACGTGACCATTAAGAACTTTATATTTGTCATCCAATACTTTAAGAATTGGAGTGATTGCATTTGTTGTACAACTTGCAGCAGAGATGATTTTGTCTTCATCTAAGATGTCAGTGTTATTCACACCAAATACAACGTTTTTCATTTCGCCTTTACTTGGTGCAGTTAATACTACACGTGCAACGCCTGGGCATTTCAAGTGTTGGCTTAAGCCTTCAGCATCACGCCATTTACCAGTGTTGTCGATTAAAAGCGCGTTTTCAATACCGTATTCAGTGTAATCAACTTCACTTGGGCTAGATGCATAGATGACTTTAATGAAGTTACCATTCGCAATGATTGCTTCGTTTTCTTCATCAACAGAGATTGTACCAGCGAAAGTACCGTGAATAGAGTCACGACGAAGTAAAGAAGCACGTTTCGCCAAGTCACCGTCAGAAGACTTACGAACAACAATCGCTTTAAGGCTTAAACCACGACCTAAACCTGATTGGCTAATGATTAAACGAGCTAAGATACGACCAATACGACCAAAACCGTAAAGAACTACGTCTTTTGGTTGTTCAGAAGTTGCACTACCTTTAATTGACTCAACTGCTTGAGCAACAAACGCGTCAACATCACCGCCTTTTTCTTTATATTCAACTGCAAGTTTACCGATATCAACTTCTGCAGAACCAATGTTTTCAACTTTTGCTAAAGCTTCTAAAATTGGGAATGTATTTACAACAGAAAGCTCAACATCTACAACACGTGTACGACGGTGAGTTTTCAAAATTTGAATAACAGAACGGTTAATTAAAGAGCGACCGTAAACAGATACGACAATATTTTTTTCACGGTATAATTGACCGATTAATGCAATCATACGTTCCGCGATTTCTTCACGGTTTTTCCAACGACCTTGGTGTTCAGCATGCAGGGCGATGATAGTGTCTTTGCTCACAGATACGTCCTCTAATTAATTATATCTAGGCGTGATTTTTAAAACCCCGTAATTGTAATGGAATTATTGGCAAGAATGAATCAAAAGCTGACGTTAGTAGCTAGATTTTCCTAAAATTCATCATAAATTCATAAAATACCTATAATTATTTTTTATTATCTTATTGTTTAAAGCAGCTAAATTTTTGCTTTTTCTTACTTTTTGGATTCTGATGCTCTAATGATGAGCATCATTTTTTAATCTTTTTTGATATTTTTCGATATTTAACTGCAAATTTTTGGCTTTTTGCTGCTGTTGATAAAGATGAAAAGCACCTTCTAAAACAAGTACAAAAACAGCACACCAGATTGGAATATAAGTAAACCACTCTTCTCGACCAATACTTTCACCTAAAACCAACGACGCCAAAGCAAGCAATACAGGTTCTAGATATCCGAGCAATCCAAATACCACTAAGGGTAAAAAACGACTCGCTAATATATAACTTCCTAAACCTATAGCACTAAGCACCCCTAGCCCCATAATGACCAAAGCAAGGGTTGGTTGATCGAGAAATTTAGCGTATGGCAATACACCTGTATGGGTCAGATAAATCGCTACGGGCATAATAATTACAAGATCCCACCAAAAACCACCTAAATTATCGGTTTTAATTTTCTTGCGTAATAAGAAATAAGCTGAATAACCAATGGCAACTAAAGCAGTTTCCCAAGCAATACTTCCTAAGCGAAAAATTTCATGGCCTACCCCAACTATGGCCAGAATAATAGCGACCCACTGAAATTTTGATATTTTTTCGCCATATAAGACACTACCAGCTAACACCAGTACAAGCGGTAGAAGGAAATATCCCAAGGACACTTGTAAACCACGCCCATGCATTGGCCCCCACAAAAAGAGCCATAGCTGTACCGAAGTCAACACAGAGGTTGTGATGAGCAATAAAAGAAAAGAGGGGTTTGCCAAAACACGCTGATAGATATTTTTAATATGGCTTAAGTCACCACTCCACCACATAAACATAGTTAAAAATGGCAAAGTTGCAATAATACGCCATCCAAAAGTCTGCTCGCTATCAAGTTGGCCGAGTAATTGGGTATAGAAATAAAGTACACCGAAAGTTAATGATGCCATGACAGAGAAAATCACGCCTTTTAACATCACCAACCTCTTTATACTTCAATAAAAATGAAGCGATACAATACTTGATTTATCCACTATACAAAAGAAAAAACCATGTGAAGACATGGTTTTTTCTTAAGCAAAATTTTTTACTCTTTGTGCTCAGAGTGAATAATATCTCGAATATCAAATCCTAATGTTTTTGCATAATTCAGATATTCATCAACTACCTCTTTTTTAGGGTGCGGCGTTCGAGATAATACCCAAAGATATTTACGAGAAGGCTCTCCAACTAAAACAGTCTGATAGTCTTCATCTAGTTTTAAAATCCAATAATCACCACGAATTACGGGTATCCATCTTACAGCCTCAGGTAAAAAACTAACCTTTAGTTTAGTGTTATATGGTGGATTCACTACAAATGCTTCACCAATAGATTGCTGTAATTGTTTTTGATTATCATAACAACGGTTATCTACAACAATATTCCCATTTTCATTTAAGGTATATGTTGCAGATACGTTGTAAGCACATTTTTTTTGAAAAAAAGCTGGTTTACGTGCGACTTCATACCACACACCTAAATAACGGTCTAATTCAACTTTATCGACAGTTGGTAACGTTTTTTGCTGGGCGTAGGCATATGTTCCAACGGCTAAGCCAGTCAGAACAATCCCGCCCAATGCAATTTTTGCCAAGCGCCAACTGGCTTGCGGAACATTTTTTCGAAATGCCATTGTTGCCCTCAACTTTTAGTTGTGAATACAAAAATAACTTAAATATCTACAGTAGCTTGTTTTTTAAACAAATCATGTAGTGTTATGTATCCATTTATTGCAACATTTGCGCTTTTAAACGAACAATCTCATCACGAATGCGAGCAGCTTGCTCGAATTGTAAGTCTTTAGATGCCCTTAACATTTCTTTCTCAAGCTTAGTAATATGCTTACTAAATAATTTAGGATCAGAAAGAATATGTCGATCGTCAGCACTCAGGGCTTTTGCCTGCTCTAATATCTTCTCATCAATTTGATCATCTGAAAGCACTTCACCTGAATCAATTTCTTTGATGACCTGACGAACAGCACTACGAGGTGTAATACCATGTAGCTCGTTGAACTCAATTTGTTTGGCTCTACGACGCTCGGTTTCATCAATTGCTTTTTGCATAGAATCGGTAATTCTATCTGCATATAAAATTGCTTTACCTTTCACATTTCGGGCAGCTCGACCAATGGTCTGAATAAGTGAACGTTCTGAACGTAAGAAGCCCTCTTTATCTGCATCTAAAATGGCAACTAAAGAAACCTCTGGCATATCCAAGCCTTCACGAAGCAAGTTAATACCGACTAAAACGTCGAATACACCTGTACGTAACTCATGAATAATTTTGACACGCTCAACCGTATCGATATCTGAGTGCAAATAAGCAACCTTAACGCCATATTCTTTTAAGTAAGACGTTAAATCTTCCGCCATACGTTTAGTTAAAGTCGTCACCAATACACGTTCATTTAAATTCTTACGAATATTAATTTCAGAAAGCACATCATCGACTTGAGTAAGTACTGGGCGCACTTCAATTTCTGGATCAATTAAACCTGTTGGTCGAACAACTTGCTCAACCACTTGTTCTGACTTTTCCAATTCGTATTTAGCGGGCGTTGCGCTCACAAATATAGTGGTTGGTACAATACGTTCCCACTCTTCAAATTTCATTGGGCGGTTATCAAGTGCACTAGGTAAACGGAAACCATAATTCACTAAGTTTTCTTTACGTGAACGGTCACCTTTATACATTGCGCCAATCTGAGGAACCGTTACATGCGATTCATCGATAATAAGTAAGGCATCGTCTGGCACATAATCAAACAATGTCGGTGGTGCTTCACCTGCTGGACGGCCCGATAAATGACGAGAGTAGTTTTCAATACCATTGGTATAGCCTAACTGCTGCATCATTTCCAAATCATAACGAGTACGCTGCTCTATACGCTGAGCCTCAAGCAACTTGTCATGTTCTCGGAAGAACTTAAGCTGGTCTTGAAGTTCATCCTTAATGGTATCAATCGCACGTGTTAAGTTGTCTTTTGGTGTCACATAATGGCTTTTTGGATAAATCGTGACACGTGGTACTTTGCGTACCATTTTACCAGTGAGTGGGTCAAACCAACGAATTGAGTCTACTTCATCATCAAAAAGCTCAATACGAATTGCATGTTGGTCCGATTCAGCAGGGAAAATGTCAATAATTTCGCCACGAATTCGATAGGTACCACGTAAGAATTCAAGCTCATTACGCGTATATTGCATTTCAACCAAACGGCGAATAATTTCGTCTCGACTCACTCGGTCACCCTGCACCACATGCAATAACATTTGCATATAAGCATTTGGGTCACCCAAACCATAAATAGCAGATACAGAAGCAACAATAATTGCATCACGGCGTTCTAACAAAGCACGTGTTGCCGATAAACGCATCTGGTCAATATGGTCATTAATTGCTGCGTCTTTTTCAATAAACGTATCTGAAGACGGAACATAAGCTTCTGGTTGATAGTAGTCGTAATAACTTACAAAGTATTCAACTGCATTATTTGGGAAAAAGGCTTTAAATTCACCATAAAGCTGCGCTGCTAAGGTCTTATTGTGCGCCATCACAATAGTTGGCCGTTGTGTTTGGGCAATGACATTTGCCATGGTATAGGTCTTACCGGAACCAGTCACACCCAACAGTAACTGATTACGAAAACCTTTTTCGACGCCATTTACCAGCTTTTCAATTGCCTGTGGCTGATCACCCGCTGGCTGATAATGAGTGACCAAATCGAAAGGTTGATTTTCGTTCACAGTTCTCTCTCTTTTATAAATATGCGTAATTTGCTATTAATGGAGTCAATAAGCCAAATTTACAATCATTTTTCTGTACTTTAATCAGATTTTTGATTACATATAAGTGAATATCTTCAAATTTTATATTTATTAGGCAGTTGGTTCGGTGCCTATGCTATTAGTCTGAAGTTAAAGGTTTCTTTTAGGCACAAATTAGCATTAGCGATTAGTTTATGTACGATTGCTATATTGACCTATTTTTCATATATACAGCCCCAAATATGGGTACGATTAATTATTTTAAATATTTCTTTGGGTTTAGTAGGTTTTATTACAATTCCATATGTACTAAAAAAATTACCGTCCTCTAAATCATTTGATAAATGGATCTTAATTTTTTATTTGATCAGTGTTTCATATTCTTTTTTTCGAGCTGGAATTAACTTCATATTTTTAGAGCCTATAGATCAAAGTCAATTTACCTTAACCTCATCAGTATGGTGGCTGCTATGTATGTCAGCCAACATCCTCTTAAATATTTTATTTGCTCTAGTCATTAGTGGGTGCGCCGTCAAAGATGTTATTCATCATCTCAATAATGAACGTTTTCAAGATCCGCTTACTCATTTATTAAATCGTCGTAGTTTTTTTGAAAAAAATAAAGTTATAGATTTTGGTAATAGTTTTTATTTTTTAATATACTTCGACCTTGATCATTTCAAAACAATTAATGATACATGGGGTCATTATACAGGTGATCTAATTTTAAAAGGCGTTAGTGAAATAATATTAAATAATAAAAAGGCTAATGACTTAGTAGCACGCTTTGGAGGTGAAGAATTTATTTGCTTGATCTCGGCTAAAAATGAAAGAGATGCTTTACACCAGACACAACGGCTTAAAGCTTTGATAGAACAAACTGTATTTACGAATAATAAAATTAGAATTACAGCAAGTTATGGACTCACCTCTATAAAAAACTTACAGGACATTGAACAGGCTTTGCATCGTGCTGATCATCTGCTCTATAGAGCTAAAGCAAATGGTAGAAATCAAATTTCATCTGATTTTGTTATTTAAGTAAGACCTTTACTTTATGACTCTATAAAAACATATCAGTTTCTTATAAGCCTTTCTTTATAAAATGAATTGATAACTTTCATCTTCATTGAGTACAGTCTTATAAAAAATTATAAAAGAAAAATGCAAACAGGTATTGACCCTTCCCGCAATCAACTGCAACATGAGCTTATACTCTATTTAATGATAAGAATATGTCATACCAATACCATGATGAAAGCATTGTAACGGAACTTCCTGAAGATACAGTTTTCGTATTTGGAAGCAATCTTGCCGGGCAACACGGTAGTGGAGCTGCCCGAGTTGCTAGTCAGCACTTTGGTGCAGTTGAAGGTGTAGGTCGTGGCTGGGCTGGACAAAGCTTTGCAATTCCAACTCTAAATGAACATATTCAACAAATGCCGCTCTCCCAAATCGAGCATTATGTTGAAGACTTTAAAATTTATGCAAAAAATCATCCTAAAATGAAGTACTTTGTGACTGCTTTAGGATGTGGAATCGCAGGTTATAAAGTTTCTGAAATTGCTCCGCTTTTTAAGGGCATATATCACAATGTAATTTTCCCTGAATCATTTAAACCATATGTCGAAGAAAATGCTGTTTCACAGTTCCCGACACTTACTCAAAAAATGGTTCAAAGTTTCATTAATGATGAAGTCATCTTTTACTTTAATCATGGTAGCGAGTCTTTTGAAGAAGCTTTAGATAAAACAGATTTATCGAATGCTGAAAAAGCAGTAGCACTTATCGTACTTAATGAAGAATTGTATCCTCGTGACCGTTATGGCAGAGGCCGTGATCATGAATTAAGTGATATTTTGGGTAAGCTCAATGGTAAGATTTTCAATATTCATGGTAATTCAGAAGGCGCGATGATTTTCGTAAGTGTTATTGTTGCACTTATGGAACTATATGATTTCGATGAGCAAGACTTTATTAAATTATGGCGTGGTGAAAAATACATTGAACACCCAATTAACCGCTAATTTATTTTGTCATTTTATGAGTTAAGCAGATAACCTCTGCTTTCTCATTATGTTATTTCACTTACATTAAATATTCTTTATTTTAATTATTCTAATAGATTTAATCTGTTTATCTTTCCAAATCTTAATTTTTCTCACTATACTTTGAGACAAACTGAATACTTAAAGAAACATATGGAAACTTTAGATTCTTCAATTTTTGACCTAACCCCAATTCCAATGTGGATTGAGGATTTCAGTGAAGTTAAACAGTTATTTGACTTATGGAAAAGCCAAGGGATTGAAAACCTATATGATTTTCTAAGCCAAAATAAAAATCTAATTATTGAATGTGCTCATAAAATTAAAGTGATCAAAGTCAATCAAAAAGCTTTAGAACTTTTTGAAGCAAAAAACCAAGAAGAATTGTGCGCGAACTTAGATCTTATTTTTAAAAAAGAGATGTTTGAAGCCCATATTCACGAACTCGAAGCGTTATGGAATGGCAAAACCCACTTCTCAAGTACTACTATAAATTACACGCTCTCTGGTAAACCTATTGATGTACAACTACGGGGGGCAATTTTACCAGGCTCTGAAGCCACCTTTAGCCGTATTTTAATTACGACTGAAGATATTACTCCTTACAAAAACGCACTCCGTCAAGAAGAGAAAAATAGACGTTTAGCAGAGTCAATGTTTATTTACTCACCCACTTCTCTTTGGGTCGAAGATTTTAGTCGTATTAAAAACAGAATTGATCAGCTTAGATTATTAGGTATAGAAGATTTTAGAACTTTTTTAGATGTACATCCTGAATTTGTTCGTCAATGTATCGAAGATATTTTGATTTTAGATGTTAATCAGTCGACCCTCGATTTATTTAAAGCACCCGATAAAAACACTTTGCTAAAAAATACCCATAAAATTTTTGCCGATGAGATGGTGGAAACCTTTAGAGAACAACTGATTGAGCTATGGCAAGGAAATATTCACCACAAGCGTGAAGCAATTAATTATGCATTAGATGGACAAATTAGAAATGTCCTACTGCAATTTACTGTATTCCCAGGCTATGAAGAGACATGGGGACTGGTACAGGTTGCACTCACAGATATTACAGCTCGAAAGAAAGCTGAAAATTATCTCGAATATTTAGGGCAACATGATGTACTGACTAAACTCTATAACCGCGCATTCTTTACAGAAGAACTTAATCGTTTAAATCGTAGTATTATCCGCCCTGTTTCATCAATTTTTTTAGATATGAATGGTTTAAAAGAAACCAATGATCAACTGGGTCATGATATTGGCGATGGGTTGTTACGCCGTGTAGGTAATATTCTAAATCAGGCAATCACACATACTGCTTATACCGCTTCTCGAATTGGTGGAGATGAGTTCGTTGTTTTAATGCCCGGAGCAGACGAAGCGAATGTTTTAATGATGCTTCAAACGATTCAGGAACTTTTCAATATAGACAATCAATATTACTCAAGTCACCCAATTAGTATTGCTATTGGGCATGCAACAACAAAAGACAATGAACATGTAGAGGATATGCTAAAACGCGCAGATCACCATATGTATCAAAAGAAAAAAATTTATTATCAAGAAGTACTACAACAATAAAAAAACAGGCATATTGCCTGTTTTTTTAAATTAACGCTTACCCATAGAACGACGGGTACCACGAGGAGGCATCCAAGTTCTATCTGCATATTGCTCTGGCTTCGGACGCACTTGGTTGTGTACAGCATCACCAGCTTGATTGCTTTCATTCGGCATTGGGAATGGCAATTTCACCAAAGCCTTTTTCTGTTTTGGCTGTTGCTCAGTCATAATTCAGTCTCGATATTTCGATTGCGATTTATTATAAAGGATTTTTCTCATTTCTTTCGAAAAAAGCTTCAATTGAATAAAACCGCAACAAGAACGTTCCTAAATTAAACTTTTTTACATCTAAAAATACCTGCATCCGCAAATTACTTAATTTTTGCGATAAGATAGTATGCTTTTTATTTTTTAATCCCATAAGAGGAATATTGCCGTGGACGTACGTCTTTCTGATCGTGTCAATGCCATCAAACCGTCCCCTACACTTGCTGTAACCAACAAAGCTGCTGAACTTAAAGCTGCTGGCAAGAACGTGATTGGTTTAGGTGCTGGCGAACCAGACTTTGATACCCCGCAACACATCAAAGATGCTGCAATTGAAGCGATTAATAATGGTTTCACCAAATATACGGCTGTAGATGGTACTCCTGGATTAAAAAAAGCAATTATTGCTAAATTTAAGCGTGATAATAATCTTGATTATCAAGCAAACCAGATTTTGGTGTCATGTGGTGGTAAGCAAAGCTTCTTTAACTTGGCGCTTGCTCTATTAAACAAAGGCGATGAAGTGATCATCCCTGCACCGTTCTGGGTAAGCTATCCAGATATGGTGATTATTGCTGAAGGTACACCAGTTATTGTGAAATGTGGTGAAGAGCAACGCTTCAAAATCACTCCTGAACAATTAGAAGCTGCTATTACACCAAATACTCGTTTAGTGGTACTAAACAGCCCATCTAACCCAACAGGTATGATTTATAGCAAAGCTGAATTAGAAGCTTTAGCTGAAGTTTTACGTCGTCATCCACAAGTATTTGTTGCTTCTGATGACATGTATGAACCAATTCGTTGGGAAGATGAGTTCTATAACATTGCAACTGTTGCTCCAGATTTATATGACCGCACAATTGTTTTAAATGGTGTTTCTAAGGCATATGCAATGACTGGTTGGCGTATTGGCTATGCAGCCGGCCCAGCAAAAATCATTGGTGCAATGAAAAAAATCCAGTCTCAATCAACTTCTAACCCAACTTCAATTTCACAAGTTGCTGCTGAAGCTGCATTGAATGGCCCACAAGATGTTTTAGAACCAATGATTGAAGCGTTTAAACGCCGTCATGACTTAGTTGTAAACGGCTTAAATGACATCAAAGGTATCTCTTGCTTACCTGCTGATGGTGCATTCTATGCCTATGCAAACATTCGCCCTCTTATTCGTGCAAAAGGCTTAAAGTCTTGCACAGAATTCTCTGAATGGTTACTTGAAGAAACTGGCGTAGCAGTTGTTCCTGGTGATGCATTTGGTTTAGGCGGCTTCATGCGTATTTCATATGCAACAGCTGATGAAGTACTTGTTGATGCGTTAGCACGTATCAAAAAAGCTGCTGAATCGATTGAAGGTGTTGACGCTGCGATCGCTTCAATTGAAGCAGAAAAGGCTGCTAAATAATTTGTAAAATTAAAAAAGGCCTCAAAATTGAGGCCTTTTTTATAATTAAAATTATTCTGGGTTAAACAAGGCAACTACCTCAGCCTCAGTTAATTTTTTTGTTTGATTTTGGAAAGTATAAAAATCGGGTTTTGAATCAATAAAAATTTCCATATCTAAATTCAAGTCTTCTATTGGATCATTTAAAGAAAATACATTGATATTACAGTAGTTTTGATCTTTCGTTCTCCAAAAAATTGTTGTTCCACAAGTATTACAAAAGCCTCTTTCGCCCCATTCAGAAGAGTTAAATACGCTAAGATGCTTTTGCTGAATAAACTTTAAACTACCTTTGACCACATCAACTGTCATAATGACACCACTAGTTTGTCTACGACACATCGAACAATGGCAAGCATGTACATCATGATTTTTTAATTCAACTTCAAAAGTTGTTTCACCGCATAGACACTGACCGTTCATTATTATTTTCCGCAAGAAGTTTATATTTTTAGGGTTATAAAATATTCTGCTCAACTAAATTTTACAAGTTTATAAACTATAAAATAGCCATATTTCTTGTACTTGCTAACTTGACAATATGCATTTTAACGCCTAATTTAGCATCAAGTTCTATTTTAGAACTTTAATTACTGAAGGACTCAAAAAATGAAAAATCCTATGGAAATGACAGGCCTCGAATTTTTACAAGCCATGATTGAAGGTCACATTCCACCTGCCAGTATTAGCAAAACTATACCTATGCAACCTACTGAAATCTCTGAAGGATCTGTAACCTTTAAAGCACAAGCAGATCTCAACCATTTAAACCCATTAGGTGGTGTACATGGTGGCTTTGCTGCAACAGTCCTAGACTCGGTAACAGGCTGTGCTGTTCATACGATGTTACCCGCAGGTGTGGGTTATGGCACCATCGACCTTAATGTAAAAATGTGCCGCCCTATTCCCCAAAATCAGGCTTTAATTGCCACAGGAAAAGTTATTAATTTAAGTAAAAACTTGGGTATTTCCGAAGGAAAAATTATTGATGAAGAAGGTAAACTGTATGCTTATGCGACAGCAACCTGCATGATTATTCGCCCATAAAGAATAGAGGCAGCTTTAAACGGCTGCCTTTTTTATGACGTAAGGAATAATTGGACGTTCACAAGTTTGAGCAATCACATATGGCGCCCAAATATTTTTAAGTTGAAGCTCGACAACTTCACGATGCTGAGTAGACCAAGCCAGAACTTTATTTTTACCTAACAATAATTCGCCATCGAGCTGGAAAATATAAAGAGGTTGCGATTGATCTAGCAATTTGGAACACTTTAAGACTTTAAATGAAGTACGCACATTCCACTTTGAACTAAACCAGAGTTGTAGCAAATCACCTAAGTACAATCTCTGCTTTTTAAATGGAAAAGCATCAATCCACGCATCTTCTACACATGTGTAATAGGATTCAGGTTGATTTAATATATTAAGATAATTACGTTGATAAAAATCAAAATTAGAAAAAATAGAGGCAATAGTAAGTGTTTTCATACTTATCTCCGATTTAGCCATTTTAGTGCTGGCAAGTTGGTTTAAATCCACACTGTTTGGATTTCTCCAAACGCTTGTTCTTTTTTGAATCTAGCAATTCAGTTTTTAAAGTGCAAGTAATTTATGAGTTTGCCACCCAACCTGGTCAAATAAAAAGCATACAACACAAAAATGAAGGAAACATGACGATTTTCACTTGACCCTTGTCAAAATCTCCTTATAATCGCATGCAGATTCTCCCATAGCTCAGTCGGTAGAGCGACGGACTGTTAATCCGCAGGTCCCTGGTTCGAGCCCAGGTGGGAGAGCCAAATACTAAAAAGCCCGCAGCATTAAAGCGGGCTTTTTTTTGCCATAAATTTATCAATAACTACAAAAAATCCCCTATCTATTGATAGAGGATTTAATTTTTTCTTAGAGCATGTGTTAGGTTTAACGATACAACTTAACTCTAAACAACATATTTTCTTGTTAAATCATTCTTCTACTTCAACCACTTTTAAAGGATTAAAAGACTGCGTTGTTGGCATCATTTCTATACGGTTAATATTAATATGTGGTGGTTGAGTTGCAATCCAAGCTACCGTATTTGCAATGTCTTCAGGCAAAATTGGGTTTTTCTTATCATAGAGACTACTCACTTTATCTTGATCCCCTTTAAAACGTACAAGTGAAAATTCAGTCCCCCCACACAGCCCTGGTTCAACGTTAGTCACGCGCACACCTGTACCAGCCAAATCCGCACGAAGATTTAGACTAAACTGCTCTACAAAAGCCTTTGTTGCACCGTAAACATTACCACCCGGATATGGGTATGTACCTGCAATTGAACCCATATTAATAATTAAGCCAGATTTCTTGTTTACCATACTTGGTAAAATTAATCGGGTAACTGTCACAAGGCCTTTAACATTGGTATCAATCATCGTGTACCAATCATCTAATTCCGCTTTATCTGCCGACTCTAAACCCAATGCCAAACCTGCATTATTTACAAGCAAGTCAATTTGATCAATTTGAAATTCATTGGGTAACTCTTTAAATATCTTATTTATATTTTCTGCTGTATCCGTCATATCAAATACTAATGGATAGAATTTTTCACCCAGTTGTTGTTTTAGTTCTTCTAGTTTTTC
The DNA here is from genome assembly GCF_000368065.1 of Acinetobacter seifertii. Taxonomy (GTDB): domain Bacteria; phylum Pseudomonadota; class Gammaproteobacteria; order Pseudomonadales; family Moraxellaceae; genus Acinetobacter; species Acinetobacter seifertii. Next base: position 234,343 of record NZ_KB851200.1, on the reverse strand, counting down.
TGCCCGTCTTCCGCATCCAATAACGTTATAGCCTAACTCGATCAGCTTTTTTGAAATACTATAACCAAAACCTGCCGATGCGCCTGTAACTAATGCTAACATTCTTATATCCTTGGAAATAATCAACTATTTTAGTTGAACTCATGATGAACATATCAGCCTTTATATTTACACAATATTTATTATTAGGCTAAAAAAATAAAAGTTTTTTTAAAAATTTTAAGAGAAATTAAAATCTATAAAAAATATATTTATTAAATAATTATATGCATTAAATAACTAAAAGCAGAGTTATTTGATCCCACTAGATAAATTATACCCAATAAAAAAAGTTTACCTTGGAAGGTAAACTTTTTTAACAAAAGCCGTCAAAAACTACGCAGGAACACCACTGTGAAAACGGAAAGTATCATCTGGTGTTAATATCAGATTTTTTTCAACCTCACGAATATGTTCAATACGCTGCTGAATATCCTCTTTAGGATTTTTCATTTTTGCTGTTTTGGCCACATCGAGTGCGAGAGCTAAATAGTCTTCGAAATGACGTGATTCTGATTTAAGCAGATAACGATAATAGCGTCCTAACTCATCATCTACACGTGGAGCCAGTGCATGAAAGCGTTCGCATGAACGCGCTTCAACAAAAGCACCTACCACAAGTACGTCAATTAAAGCTTCAGGTTCATAGGTACGAATCTCTTTACGGAGACCACCAGCATAACGTCCAGCACTTAAACCAGTCCACTCTTGACCACGCTTAGCCATAAGCTCAAGCACTTGTTCGTAGTGAAGCATTTCTTCTCGTACAAGCTGAGCAAGTTTTACTTGTAAGTCAGGAAAGAAGCTATAGCGGAACATTAAGTTCATTGCTGTACTAGCAGCTTTCTTTTCACAATTAGCATGATCTTGCATCAAGATATCTAAATTATTGATTGCCTCATCCAACCATTCATTTGGGGTTTGACACCCCAAGAAGTCTAATACAGGCTGCATTAACTCATCATAATTGATACTCGACATTACTAATTATCCTGCTGCCTGAATTGCTGTTTTCATATCTTTAACAGCCTGTACCAGACCTACAAAAACACTCTCAGCAATAATTGAGTGACCAATATTTAACTCATGAATTTGTGGAATCGCTGCAATTGGAGCAATATTTTTTAGATTGAGGCCATGACCCGCATTTACAACTAAACCTTTTGCTGCCGCGTATTCGACACCTTTTACGATACGTGCTAGTTCTTCTTGTTGGTCTTGCTCTGTTTCCGCATCTGCATATGCACCTGTATGTAACTCAATCGTAGGTGCTCCACATGCAATTGCCGCATCAATTTGAGCAAAATCTGCATCAATAAATAAAGATACATCACAACCCAATGCAGCTAAAGCTTGAGTTGCAGCCTTAACTTTTTCAAAATTAGCTACGACATCCAAACCACCTTCCGTTGTCACTTCTTGGCGTTTTTCAGGAACGAAGCACACATGCTGTGGCTGAATTTCTTTTGCAAACTCGACCATTTCATCAGTAACAGCCAACTCTAGATTCATACGCGTTTTTAACAATGGACGCATACGACGCACGTCATCATCTTGAATATGGCGACGGTCTTCACGCAAATGCAAAGTAATACCCTCTGCGCCAGCTTGTTCACAAATGAGAGCAGCTTCTACAGGATCTGGGTAAGTAGTACCGCGCGCCTGTCTTAAAGTAGCAACATGGTCTATGTTTACACCAAGCAATGCAGCCATAAATAAATCCTAATTACGATTGAGTTTGAGTGTTTTGAATCCACAATTGTCGACTTTTTAGGGGACGATCTCCTAAAAGCGATGTAATCATTTGACGGTATAGTTTACCTAATAATTGCAATTGTTCGTGAGAAAAATCCTGACCTTGCTCATAGTCCAACATAGATAAAATTGCTTTTCCAGACAGAGATGAACGGCCTGCCTGAACGACTGGAGCAAAGCCTTCAGTCACTTGAAATTGATAAAATTGATGCGGCAAAATTTCTTTTTGGGAGCTATCAACTGAAAAATCAATAGCGTAACCTAACTCAGGAAGCAAGGCATGTTCAAACTGTCTTAATATCTGTCTAAGAAAGAGATCTGGGTTTTCGTGCGAAGACAATTCTTGTAGTTGAAGTAGTGTTAATTGATATTGTTCAAATGTTTGCGGCATTGCCTCTTCTAAAGGGCAAAGTCTTAAAATAATTTCATTTAAATAAAAACCAGCGAAAAAAGCATCACCAAAAAAGAAAACTGGCTGATTTAGTATTTCCAGCTTCGTAAAATTTTTCAGTTCACTTTTACCCGTAGCTTGTAAGCGGATAGGCTGATATTGAGGGGGTGGAGTCTGTCTTAAAATACCATCGACTCGCCCATACTCTTGAGTGAAGAGATGCACAATATGGCTTTTTTCACGATATTTACGATGATGAATCATATATCCATGCAGGATTTCATTGCGCATCATAAAAAGAAACTATTCCTTAGATTCTTTTTCTTTCTTATCGTCGTCGTCACCATCAGGAATTACAGCTCCTACAACAGCAGCTGTACCCTTCACTACACCTTTAGTTGTTTTATAAGCAATACCTACTGGTACGGTTACAAGCTTGTATACACAACCTTGCAACATCAATGCACATCCAACAATAGCTAATATTGATGTAATTGCTTTCATACCAGTATTCCCTGCTTCTTAGATATCACTATATCCTAAACTTTTTAAAGCACGCTCATCATCAGACCAACCGCCTTTAACCTTAACCCATAAGGTAAGCATGATCTTTTGTTCGAACATTTTTTCCATATCTTTACGGGCATCCATACCAATCGTTTTAAGCTTGGCACCTTTCTCACCAATTACGATTGCTTTTTGACCAGCACGATCCACAAAAATAGTTGCATCGATATAAGTACAAGCTGGTTTTAATCGTCCCGTTTTCTCATTAACAGTTTCTTCTTCCGTTTTGAAAGATTCAATTTGTACTGTTAAATCATATGGAAGCTCTTCGCCCAACTGACGCATGATTTTTTCACGGATGATCTCACTTGCTAAGAAGCGCTCAGAACGGTCCGTAATTTGATCAAATGAATACAGTGGTGGCTGATAAGGAAGATATTTTTCAATCGTTTCACTTAAATGTTCCAAGTTAGCTCCACGTAGAGCAGAAACAGGAACAATCTCAGCAAAATTCATAAGCTTAGTACGCTCTTGAATTAGAGGAAGAATCTCTCTTTTATCTTCAAAAGTATCAGCTTTGTTAATCACCAAAATAACTGGCATTTCAGCATTCTTGAGTTTCTCAAGCACTAAATCGTCATTTTGAGTCCACTTATAGGCATCGATAACAAATAAAACTAAGTTAACGTCACGTAGTGCAGAATGCGCAGCACGGTTCATCATTTTATTGATGGCACGTACTTCTTTCTTATGCATCCCCGGTGTATCAACATAGACCGCTTGCATTTTTTCACGTGAATCAATACCAATAATTTTATGGCGTGTCGTTTGAGGTTTACGCGAAGTAATAGAAAGCTTTTGACCCAATAAATGGTTCATGAGGGTAGATTTACCCACATTTGGACGTCCCACAATCGCCACAAATCCGCTCTTAAAATCCGAAGGAATTGTAACGCCTTTGGAACTAAAAAATTGATCAATCAGATTGTTTGGATCTTGGTTTTCATTTGAATCTGGATTGATTTGATCAGAATGCATCGACATGCAGGTTATTGCTCCAATAACTTTAAAATTTCCGCCGCTGCTGCCTGCTCGGCAAAACGACGACTTGACCCCTCACCATAAATCTTTGGTAAACCATCTACCAAACATTCGACTTTAAAGTGCTGATGAGGCGCATCACCCTGAATATCTACAACCTCGTAAACAGGGAGATGTTTTTTACGTGCTTGTAGATACTCTTGTAAACGTGATTTTGGATCCTTGAGTTGATCTGTTGGCTCAATATGATCTAAATAAGGTACATACCATTTTAACACAATATCGTTAAGTAGGTTCAGGTCACTACAATCAAGATATATTGCGCCAATAATCGCTTCTACAGTATCTGCCAATATTGACTCACGATGATGACCACCAGATTTCAATTCGCCCGTGCTTAATATTAAACACCGACTAAGTTGCAAATCGGTTGCAATTTTACCTAAAGCTTCTTGGCGAACCAGAGTCGCACGCATACGCGTTAAACGCCCCTCATTTTCATGCGGGTAGGCATGATATAAATAATTGGCGATGATCATCCCCAATAGCGAATCGCCTAAAAACTCCAAACGTTCATAGTTATACCTATGACTCACCGAACGATGAGTCAAAGCTAACTGTAGCAATTCGGGCTGCTTAAATTGATAACCGATCCGACTGAGTAAGCGAGGATCACTTAGTTTGAACTGATGTTTTGTCAAAACTCTTCTCAAATGTTAAAACTAAATCAATATTTAGTAAGAATGGTTTTCTTACTTCATATTTCTTTTTGACAATTAGACCCGATTGGTTAAACACTTCTGCAATCTCCTTAAAATGGAGGTCACGAATATTGTTCATTTCAAGTCGTTGATCCATTTGTGTCATAAACTTTTGGGGTGTGGTATCAGCTGAGCTTTGTTGCATAAGCTCAGTAATCTGATTATTAATCACACGATCATCCCAATATGCTGGCCAAACTGCAAGTACGGCTTTCGCCGCAACTGCAAATATGACCACCCCAAATAAAATTGCTAAATACGAAGTACCCTGTTGTGCCTTACGCATTTTTGTTTTCCTAATGGTTGTTTTTAATCTATTTTTCCATTTCGGCTAAAGCTTGGCAGGTGGAAACCAGGTTCTTTATGCATCCAGACATAGAAAGCTCGGCCTGTTAAGTTTTCTTCAGGAACAAAGCCCCAGAAACGACTGTCAGCACTTTGATCACGGTTGTCCCCCATTGCAAAGTAATGTCCTTTTGGAACTGTCACTTCCCAATATAAACCGTCTTGGTTCGAATATTTGCCATTATCAACATAGTTGATAAAAGGTGCCTGACGCGCAACGTTTACGCCTTCAAGCTCACGCATTGTAAATGTATGATCACCAATCGTTTCTTTATGATAAATCGACGTAGGTGTATCTAAAGCATCTTTTTCACGACTAAACTGAGTTGCTACTTTAGGAATTTTTTGACCATTAATAATCAATTGCCCATGATCATAAACAATATGATCACCCGGTAAACCAATTACACGTTTAATGTAGCTAATAGTCGGCTGAGGTGGATAACGGAATACAATGACATCACCACGTTTAGGCTCACCAACATCAATCACTTTTTTATTGACGATAGGTAAACGAACACCATAGTCAAACTTGTTAACCAAAATAAAATCGCCAGTCTCTAAAGTTGGAACCATAGAGTCTGATGGAATGTTAAATGGTTCATAAAGGAATGAACGTAATACAAGCACAACGGCTAAAACTGGCCAAAAGTCATAGGCCCATGTAATAACAAAATTTTCGTTCTCTCGCCCTTTATTCGCACGCTGTTTAAAAACGAGCTTATCTAGCAACCACACTGCAAATAAAATCAGCGTAACTGGAACAAGAATTAAATTAAAATCAAAATCCACATGACCTCACTCGCAGCCTAGCTGCTTGCTTTATGGCTGGGAGAATATAAGTTCATCCCAGCCCTTTCTTTTATCTTTCTACTTTCAAAACAGCTAAGAACGCTTCTTGTGGAATTTCTACACTACCCACTTGTTTCATACGTTTCTTACCTTCTTTTTGTTTAGAAAGTAATTTCTTCTTACGAGACACGTCACCGCCATAACATTTTGCTAGGACGTTTTTACGCATCGCCTTAACGGTCGAACGAGCAATAATTTGCGCACCAATGGCAGCCTGAATTGCCACATCAAACATCTGACGCGGAATCAAGTCTTTCATTTTTTCAACTAGAGCAATACCACGATGACGAGCATCATTACGGTGACAAATCATAGCCAAGGCATCAACCTTTTCACTATTAATTAGCACATCAACCTTAACTAAAGATGAACTTTCAAAACGTACAAAGTTATAGTCTAGCGATGCAAAACCACGTGAACATGATTTAAGCTTGTCAAAGAAATCCATTACGACTTCAGCCATTGGAATTTCAAAAGTAATCGAAACTTGATTACCTAAGAATTTCATGTCTTTTTGTACACCACGACGCTCAATACATAAGGTCATGACATTACCTAAGTATTCTTGCGGCACAAGAATGTGACATTCAGCAATTGGCTCACGTAAATCTTCAACAACTGAACCATCTGGCATTTTAGATGGACTATCGATATAGATCGTCTCACCTTTTTTGGTAACAGCTTCATAAACTACTGTTGGTGCAGAGCTAATTAAATCGAGATCGTACTCACGCTCTAAACGCTCTTGTACGATTTCCATATGCAACATGCCCAAGAAACCACAGCGGAAACCGAAACCAAGTGCATCTGAACTTTCAGGTTCAAAGAACAAGGCAGAATCGTTAATTTGTAATTTCTGTAATGCTTCGCGGAATGGTTCAAAGTCACTTGAATCGATTGGGAAAAGACCCGCATAAACCTGCGGTTTAACCTTTTTGAAACCTGGTAACGTTGCAACGTCTGGTGTAGTCGCAAGTGTAATGGTATCACCTACTGGTGCACCAAAAATGTCTTTAATACCTGCAATAACAAAACCTACTTCACCAGCTTCAAGAATATCTGTTTCAGTATGCTTAGGATTAAATACACCAACAGAAGTTACTGGATGAGTTTGTCCTGTCGACTTAACCAACATTTTGTCGCCCTTACGGATACGACCTTGTTTGATACGAACAAGAGAAACTACACCTAAGTAGTTATCAAACCATGAATCGATAATTAACGCTTGAAGTGGAGCTTCACGGTCACCTTCTGGTGCCGGAATAACATCAACTAAACGCTCTAATACACCTTCAACGCCTAAACCTGTTTTTGCTGAACAAGTCGGTGCATCTGTCGCTTCAATCCCGATAATTTCTTCAATTTCATGAATTACACGTTCAGGTTCAGCCTGCGGTAAATCAATTTTATTCAAAATAGGAAGAACTTCGAGACCTTGTTCAATAGCTGTATAACAGTTTGCAACTGATTGTGCTTCTACGCCTTGCGCAGCATCAACAACCAATAATGCACCTTCACATGCAGCTAACGAACGAGAAACTTCATACGAGAAGTCAACGTGCCCAGGTGTATCAATAAAATTAAGCTGATATTCCTGCCCATTTGGATGGGTGTAATACAATGTCACAGACGCTGCTTTAATGGTAATCCCACGTTCGCGCTCAAGCTCCATTGAGTCCAAGACCTGAGCTTGCATCTCACGATCTTGTAGGCCACCACACATCTGAATGAAACGGTCAGCTAAAGTAGACTTACCATGATCAATATGAGCGATAATCGAGAAGTTTCGGATATTTTTGATATCAACGGATTTTTTAGCTTGCGCCATGGGCTACCTTGAGAAAATATAAAGTGCTATGTAGCTTGTTTTAATACATAGCCAAAGCGGTTTAACAAATTGCGAGAGATTATAGCAGATTGCAGAAATGAAAAAGATATAAATTATTTCTTTTAAAAAAAGCTTTTAAACTTCTTTATGTAACCAAGTAATGTTCTTTAAAGAAAACTTAAATTAGTACAACTTCAGCTCAAACTTAAGTAAGTTGTCAGATACCGTATTGTTAGTATGATTAACTGTTTTACCAATTAATTCAAATCCAAGATTATTTACAACTTGCTGAGATTTAATGTTCCATTCAAATATTTCAGCCCAAATATATTTTATTTTTTTCTCAAATAAAAGTTCTTGCTTCAAATGCTGAATTATCCCTGTAAGTGCTTCTTGCATATAACCAATACCCCATGCTTTAGGATGAAGCTCATAACCAATCACTACAGCAAAATCATTATCAACTTGCTTGATGCTATTTACACCACATGTTCCCAACATAGTTCTATCTTGTTTAAGGCGGATAGCATGCCTAAAACCTATACATGTCTTCCATTTTAGATGCATTTTTTCAATCAAAACTTCCGCTTCTTCTAAGGAAACAAAAGGTTTCAAATCATAGAATTCAAGTACTGTTGAATTTGAAAATAATTCAAAAACAGATGTTTTGTCACTTTCCTCCAGTTCACTTAAAATTAGTCTAGAAGTTTCAATCGAAAATAAATGCTCCAAATTTTGATCTCTCTTAATGGCTTCTATATGAAATAGTAAAATCTAAAGGATTTATACTTGAATCAAGGGGCTTGTAGGCTTGTGTAAAAGTTGGTGACATCCGTTTTGGTCGGCCTGATGCAATTTCAATACATGCCCATTTGGTATTCCCAACAAATAAAACTGCCTGATCAGAGGGACGATAAAAAACATACTGGCGAAATGAGTAAAGCGCATTGATATCATCTAGCCATGTCCGCAATATAATTTCTTCGCCTTCAAACGCAGCCTTACGGTATTGCACATGATGCTCAACAGCAACCATTGCATGTTTAAGTTCAAGGTATTTGGTTACACCTACCCCTAATGTTTCAACATGAGCAGCAGCAACATCTTGCATCCATTGGACATACATTACATTGTTAACATGGCCCAAGGCATCAATATGCTGTGGCTGAACCTGAATATGCAAATCGAAAATACTGCTCACAAAACACCCACTTTAATCATTAAACCTAAAACCACAATTAAATTAGCTAGATTGAACATTATGCCGAATACAAATAATAAAAAACCACCCATTTTCAGGGTGGTTCATTTTTAAATCATTTTACTGAATGCGTAAACCAAGCATTGCTCGTTGTCCTTGACGAATGATTCCAACACGTGCGACCGTATTTTTTTGTAAGTTAGAAACAACTTTTGCAAAATCTTGGCTATTCAAAATTTGAGTATTATTAACCTGAATAATCACGTCACCCGGAATAATATTTGACAATGATGCTAGTCCACCACGGCGAACATCTTGAACATAAATACCACCTTTTACGCTCAATGCATTTTTCTCTGGCTCAGCTAAATCACGAATACTCATGCCTAAAACCGGACCTTTAGAGGCAGAAGTCTGAGCACCTGTAGCTGGTGTTTCATCTGGTGCGGTTGCCAAAGTTGCCGAGATATTACGAGTTTTATCATCACGTAATACTTCAAACTGAACAGTTTGATTTGGCTGTACTTTGTTTAAAGCATAGAGCAAATCACTTGTGCGTAGTACAGAAGTTCCATTAAGTTTTAAAATCACATCACCAGCTCTAAGCCCTGCTTTTTGAGCAGGTGAATTTGGCGTAACTTGTGTGATAAGAGCACCTTCTGGTTTAGGTAATTTGTAGGCATCAGCAAGGTTACGATCAATATCTTGCATCATAACGCCTAAGTATGAACGAGTAACCTTCCCTTTGGTTTTAAGCTGTTCAGCTACATCCATCGCAACATCGATTGGAATAGAGAAAGACAAGCCCATATAACCACCAGTACCACTAAAGATACGTGAGTTTACTCCGACTACTTCACCGTTTTGATTAAACAATGGACCCCCTGAGTTACCTGGATTTAAAGCCACATCTGTTTGAATAAACGGTACAGAGGTTTCACCACTCATATTTCGTGATTTAGCACTGACAATACCTGCTGAGGCTGAGTAATCAAAACCAAATGGTGAACCAATCGCTAAAACAGGCTCACCGACTCGTAAGCGGTCAACATTACCCACTTTTAAAGCCGGATAATTATTCCCATTCACTTTTAATAAGGCAACATCGGTACGTTCATCACTACCAACAACAGTTGCATCAATTTCACGACGGTCGTTTAAAGTAATACTAATGCGGGAAGCATTTTCAATCACATGATGGTTTGTGAGTAAGTAACCATCTTTACTAATAAAGAATGCACTACCGTATGCGGTTTTTTCTTGAGGACCTTGTTGCTGTGGAATGATGACCTGATTACCAAAGAAACGTTTTAAAATTTCAGGAACTTGCTGTTGCAACAGTTCATCCTGAGTCATTTTTTTTACGACATTTACACTCACCACAGCTGGACTAACTTGTTCAACGAGGTTTGAAAAATCAACAGCAGCGTTTGCCTGAACAGCGGCAACTGTAAATACCGCTGCATACATTCCTTGTTGTAAATAGCGAGATTTCATTCGGTGCTCACCCACAATTGGTCTACGAGAAATAAGAATAAAACTTTTGTATCACAATGCTTTGGAATTGTGCGTAACAATATGTTTACTTATAAGACATCATGATCACGTTTATTTTACACATTGCAATTTTTTAAGGTAATTGCAATTTTTCTGTGACTTAGAGCGCTTAAGCTCTTGCCTTTTTAGGTAAAAAGGGGTGTCATTAGCGGACGTTTTAAATTGATGCGAATGGACATGCCTAATCAACAGACAATTCACCACTTTGACGTGATTATTGTGGGCAGTGGCGGTGCTGGTTTAAGTCTGGCTTTATCGTTACCAAGTCATTTTAATATTGCAGTTTTAGCCAAAGCTGCTTTGACTGAAGCAAGTACCTTCTATGCACAAGGCGGTGTTGCTGCTGTTCTTGATGAAACTGACTCTATTCAACAACACATTAATGACACGATGATCGCAGGTGCTCATTTATGTGAAATAGATGCAGTTCAACATACTGTAGAAGGCGGTCGCCCTTCTGTTGATTTCCTTTTAGAGCAAGGTGTTCAGTTCACCTTAGATGAAGATGAGCAACTTCACTTAACGCGTGAAGGTGGGCACTCACAGCGCCGCATTATCCATTCTGCTGATGCTACAGGCAAAGCCATTTCAACCACATTGGTTGAACGCGCCAAACAACGCGAAAATATTACTATTTTTGAAAACTATATTGCGATTGATTTAATCACGTCGCATAAATTGGGTCATACAGATCAGGTAAATCGCGCTATTGGTTTGTATGCCTTAGACGAAAACACTGAAAAAGTTCATACCTTCCTTGCACCATTTACCGCACTTGCTTGCGGTGGTGCGATGAAAGCTTACCTTTATACGTCTAACCCTGATATTGCTACAGGCGATGGTATTGCGATGGCTTACCGCGCAGGTTGTCGTGTTGCGAATATGGAATTTAACCAGTTCCATCCAACCTGCCTATACCATCCACAAGCACGTTCTTTTTTAATTACTGAAGCGATGCGTGGTGAAGGTGCTTACTTACGCTTGCCTGATGGTGAACGTTTTATGCTTCGTTTTGATGATCGTGCAGAGTTGGCTCCTCGCGATATTGTGGCACGTACCATTGACCACGAAATCAAGCGTCTCGGTATTCGTCATGTATGGTTAGATATTACCCACAAATCACCTGAATTTATTAAAGAGCACTTCCCTACACTTTATGCACGATTGCTTGAGTTAGGTATCGACATTACCAAAGACATGATTCCAGTAGTGCCAGCAGCTCACTATACATGTGGTGGTGTTGTAGTTGACTCAAATAGTCAGACCGATATTGAAGGTCTATATGCAATTGGTGAAACCTCTTATACAGGCTTACATGGCGCAAACCGTATGGCAAGCAACTCATTACTTGAGTGCTTTGTTTACGGCATGAGTGCAGCAAAAGACATCGAAAATAAGTTTGATGAAAACTTCAAATTACCAGAAGTACCAACTTGGGATGACTCTCAAGTAACCAACCCAGATGAAGATGTGGTGATTTTACAAAACTGGGATGAGTTACGTTCAACCATGTGGAACTACGTTGGTATTGTAAGAACTACAAAACGTTTAGAGCGTGCTTTACACCGTATAGAGATGTTAAAGCGTGAAATCACTGAATATTATCAAGATTATCGTGTCAGTAAAAACCTGATTGAACTGCGTAATCTTGTGCTCGTTTCTGAGATGATTGTTCGCTGTGCCATGCACCGCAAAGAATCACGTGGACTACACTACACGCTCGATTATCCAGAAACTTCAAAAGAGATTCGTAAAACTGTTTTAACTCCTCCAACTTTTACAGTAGAACAACCATTGGTTAATACCGAAATTTAAACTGTTCTTCTTATAAAAAAAGCACAGCTCTTGCTGTGCTTTTTTTGAATTTAATATTCATGGTCTAGGTGGAATTGAATAAGTTGCGGTTACATGCGCTACTGGTTCATCTAATCCTACTGAATAAATCCATACCTCACCCACGACAAGACTCTTTCCGACTTTCATGAGCTTACATTCGCTGCGTAGATCTTTATCACCTGCGGGTTTTCTAAGAAAGTTAATATTAAAATTCGTCGTTACCGCCAAACCAACAATTCCAATTTCACCGAGTATTGCGATATACAAAGCAAAGTCTGCCAAAGTCATCATGGTAGGTCCAGATATGGTACCACCCGGACGTTGATGTCTTTGATCGACATGATAATAAACGACAGCAGCTTTAGGCGTGACTGATTCAATCGTGCAATGTTCAAGACTTGGGGGAAATTCCTTTTCAAGAAACGCTATAATTTCTTCTTTTGAACTTTTCATCCTTGTTTTTCTTCGATTTAAGAACAGTATTCAAAATAGCATAAAATATTGTTCAATATGCTCTATGTTCTTTTTAAGCAGATTTGTCATTATTTTTAACCACTCCCACAAATATGAGAGTGGCTTTTATTATTTATCCTAAATATTGTAAGGCTTGCTCAAACACCTGATCAGGACTTTGCGTAGCATCTAAACGTTTAATACGTTCAGGTTCAGCTTTCCATAAGGTCTCATAACCTTCGCGAACTTTAGTAAAGAAACTTAACTTTTCTTGTTCAAAACGGTCTAAAGCTCCACGCTCACGTGCACGGTTCATACCGAGTTCAATCGGTGCATCTAACCAGAAAGTCACGTTTGGCATACGTGAAACAAAGTTCTGATTTAAAAGCTGTAATTTATCTTGGCTTAAACCACGACCCGAACATTGGTAAGCAAAGCTTGCATCGGTAAAGCGATCACTTAAAACAATTTTGCTAGACTCTAGAGCCGGCAAAATCACTTGTTGTAAGTGTTGCGCACGTGCCGCATAAATTAAGAGTAGTTCAGTATCGTGACTCATATTTTCATCATGATTTACCGCTAAAAGCATTGAACGTATTTGTTCTGCTAAAGGCGTACCACCTGGTTCACGGGTTAAAACAACTTGTTTACCTTGCTCTTCAAAATGCTGATGAATTTTTCGAATGAGTGTAGTTTTACCTACCCCTTCCGTGCCTTCAAAGCTAATAAACATCTTTTTTCCTTATTTCTTCGATCTCAACACGGATAAGTACTCTTGTACCGCTTGATTATGAGCCTGTAAATCTGCTGTAAATTTATGACCGCCATTACCAGTTGCCACAAAATAAATATTATTTGAGTCATCTGGATGTAATGCTGCTTCAATTGCCTTTTGACTAGGTAAAGCAATTGGTGTCGGCGGTAAACCATTAATAGTATAGGTATTATATGCAGTTGGTGTACGTAAGTCTTCGCGAGTAATCTTGCCTTTATAGTTATCACCCATTCCATAAATCACGGTTGGGTCAGTTTGTAAACGCATACCAATTTTCAAACGGCGCACAAATACACCAGATACTTGCTCAAGCTCACTATCTACACTTGTTTCTTTTTCAACAATTGAAGCCATAATTAAAGCTTCATACTTATCTTTATAAGGTAAGTTTGGTGCACGATTTGCCCAAGCAGTATCTAAGGCTTTCATTTGATGATGATATAAAGCGGTGAGGATTTTTTTATCAGTCTCACCTTTTGCAAAGAAATAAGTGTTAGGCGCAAATAAACCTTCCGGATGATGATATGGAATTCCTAGCGCCTTCATGAGCTGATCATCAGGTAAATCGAGTATTGTATTTTTTACATTTTTATCATTTTTCAAAGCAGTAATAAGCTGTTTAAAGGTCGTACCTTCAATCACCAAAACACGGTTCATCTGAGCATTATCAGCATTAGACAACATCTCTAATACTTGCCTTACGCTCATCCCTTGTTCAATTTCATACACACCAGCTTTCATGCTGTCATGAATCATAAACTTTTGATAAAGCTTTAATACGATAGGAAAGCTAATTTTGTCTTCTTTTGCTAAACGATCAATAAAACCAGAATAAGTTTCCCCAGATGTAATAGATAACATCTGCTTTTTCCCTTCAACAGGATAAGCTTTAAATAAACTTGACCACAAAATAGCAAAAATAGAAATTAAAACAATAAAAAAGCCAATCAGCACCAACTTTTTAGGAAAATGAGATGCTGTTTTATTGCCCTTTTTTTTAGCATTTTTTGCTTTCGCGTTCACAGGTGGCTTCGGCATATTAATGAATCTGATTCAAGTTAAGGATATGAAATAAATCTATGCATGCCTGTGAATCTAGAGTTTGTTCACCTATTTGAGTAACTACTCGCATTGGATGTAAAGCATTACAAAAGAATAGACTCTGTATTTGTGGCACTTCATCTAATTCAATTATTCTGACTTCGCAGGCAATTCCATGGTGCTGCATACGCGCCAGAATTTCTGCACGCATCACACCGTGGACGCCATTATAGCGAAGTTCCGGTGTAATCCATCTATCATTTAAACGAATAAAACAATTACTGCTTACCCCTTCAACAATATAACCTTGTACATCAGATACTAATGCTTCTGCCCACCCTTGTTGATCTGCTTCTTTTTTTAGCAGTACCTGTTCCAGACGGTTTAAAGATTTAAGTCCAACTAGACTTGGCATGGTTAAACCCAAGGCCTGATTTAAAACCCCACACTTAATAAAGTCTGGTCGGAACTGATCTAATGCTTTTGGATAGAACCAGACATAAATATCTGCTTCATGCTTTGGCAAACTATAACCACGGTCACCTTCACCACGGCTAATTACAATTTTTAAAGTACCATTGAGTACAAGGTTTTGTTTATATAGATGCTGTAAACTCTGTTCAATGAAGTCAAAGTTTGCAGTTAAAGCTAGTTTTTGGGAGGCAAGTTTTAGACGTTCCCAGTGTCGAGCCTTAAGCTCAACCTTATTTTGAAAAATACGAATTGTGGTAAAGCATCCATCCCCATAATGAAATGCTCGGTCTAGTAACGGAATGGTTTCAACAGGTTGACCATTTTTAAAACACCACATGCTTAATCCGTCCTTTCTTAAAAACCGCCCAACAATACAACACCTTTCATTTAATTAATAAATGACTGATTTTAAAAAATTATACCGATTTAATCAGCACTTTTGAAACTTGTTATATATCAAGATTTAAGAATAGTTTATCCATTTTTTATATTTCTATATTTTTCATATTAAATTCGTTTTTTATTATTTTTTTAGAATAAAGACTAGCGCTATTCTGCGTTCATGTTTTGAACATTTCGTATTTTTGAGGGGTTATCTCATGCGTTTTTCTCAATTAAAAGTTGGGGTTATTGCTGCGCTTCTTTCTGTTTCATCATTTGCAGCACAAGAATTTTTAAACGTTTCTTACGATCCTACTCGTGAGTTATATACAGACTTTAATAAGCAGTTTGGTGCTTATTGGAAACAGCGTACTGGTCAAGATATTCAGTTTAAGCAATCACACGGCGGTTCCGGCAAACAGGCTCGTGCAGTGATTGATGGCTTAAATGCTGACGTTGTGACATTAGCACTTGCAGCTGATATTGACGAAATTGCTGAAAAAGCAAAATTGCTCCCAACTGATTGGCAGAAGAAGTTACCGCAAAACTCTACACCATACACATCAACAATCGTATTTTTGGTACGTAAGGGTAATCCTAAACAAATTAAAGACTGGGGTGACTTAATCAAACCAGGTGTAGAAATTATTACACCAAACCCAAAAACTTCTGGCGGTGCTCGCTGGAACTACCTTGCAGCTTGGGCTTGGGCAAAACATCAACCAGGTGGTAACGATGCTAAAGCACAAGAGTATGTCCGCCAAATTTATAAGCACACTAAAGTTCTAGATTCGGGTGCACGTGGTGCAACTACGACTTTTGCTGAACGTGGCATTGGTGATGTGTTACTTGCTTGGGAAAATGAAGCTCATTTAGCTGTTCGCGAACAACCGGGCAAATTTGAAATTATTACCCCGTCTCTTTCGATTTTAGCTGAACCACCAGTTGCTGTTGTTGAGAAAAACGCTGCCAAAAAAGGCAATCTCACCATCGCGAAAGGTTACCTCAACTACTTGTACTCACCTGCTGGCCAAGAAATTGCAGCACGTAACTTCTACCGCCCTCGTAATGCAGCTGTACTCAAAAAATACAGCAATGTATTTAAGCCATTGAAACTCGTAACAATTGATAAAGAGTTTGGCGGTTGGACAAAAGTGCAAAAACAACACTTTGATAATGGTGGTGTTTTCGATCAAATCGTGAAAATTAATAGTGCAGAGAAGTAATTCTTTGTACTAAGGATAAGGAGAACAGACATGACTCACTCTGTAATTGTTCCAGGTGTAGGTGGAAGTGAACATCAACATTGGCAATCTTGGTTGCAGCGTCAACTCGTGTCTAGTTCTCGTGTTGAGCAAAAAAACTGGGATAGACCCGTATTAAGTGAATGGATTGAACAATTTGTTAAAACAGTTCAAGCGGTACAAGCACCCGTGCAAATTGTTGCGCATAGCTTCGGTTGCTTAACCAGTGTTGCTGCTTTAGCTGAGCATCCTGAGTTACAAGCTCAGGTTAAAAAACTAATTTTGGTTGCTCCTGCAAATCCGGCACGTTTTGGTGAAGCTGGTTTTGCTCGCCATAGCTTGACTGACTACAAAGATTATTTTCATCAGTTAAAAATTAATGTGCCTACAACACTACTGATTAGTGAAAATGATCCTTGGTTAGATTTTTTTGATGCTTTACAACTTGCTAAAGCTTGGCAATTAAATCCTATTAATCTTGGAGAAGTCGGTCATATTAATGTTGCTTCCGGTTTTGGCCCATTCCCTGATTTACTGAACTATCTACTTCCTGAAGACTCGATGTGTAGCCACTCATCTATTGATCCGGTAAAGACACATTTCTCTTTGAAATTTGCTTAATACCCAGCTTTATACCGCGCCGTTTATCTTTATTTATTCGCTTACTGGTTTCAGCAGGCTTTTCTCTTTGAGGAAATATCATGTCGCAGCGATCCCGAGTGCTGCCTGGGTTTGGTCTATCATTGGGCTTCACCCTCGCCTACGTTTCTTTTATTGTGCTTATTCCATTAGCCGCAGTCTTTATCAAATCATTTGGAATCGGATGGGACGGACTATGGGAAATTTTAACCTCTGAACGTATTTTAAAATCACTTCAATTGAGCTTTAGTTCAGCTTTAATTGCGGCGTTTATTAATGTTGTTTTCGGACTACTTTTAGCTTGGTGCCTTGTTCGTTATAACTTTCCCGGAAAACGTCTGGTTGATGCTTTAGTAGACTTACCTTTCGCACTTCCAACAGCAGTTGCAGGTATTGCGCTTACTTCACTTTATGCACCCACTGGCTGGATTGGTCAATATTTAGAACCACTCGGTATTCAGGTTGCCTATACACCGATCGGAATTACGCTAGCTTTAGTATTTATTGGTATTCCTTTTATTGTTCGAACTGTTCAACCCGTACTAAGCGATATCGAAACCGAGCTTGAAGAGGCTGCTTCTGCACTTGGGGCAAATCGCTGGCAGACGATTACTAAAATTATTTTGCCAATATTACTACCTGCTCTATTTACAGGCTTTGCTTTAGCATTTGCTCGTGGCGTGGGTGAGTATGGTTCTGTAATTTTCATCGCAGGTAACCAGCCGTTTAAAACAGAAATTGCCCCACTCATGATTATTTCTCGCCTTGAAGAATATGACTATGCAGGTGCAACCACCATTGCAGCGGTCATGTTGGTTCTCTCTTTCATTATTTTATTTGCCATTAATTTACTTCAAGCATGGGCAAACCGTCGTACAGGGAGAAATATCACATGAACCTACATACCGACAGCAATGCACTTGCTTTGAAGTTACAGTCTCGTGATGCGACTCGTGAACCGACTTGGGTACGTTATACGCTCATTACAGTTGCACTGATTTTCTTTCTTAGTTGCTTAATGCTGCCACTTATTTTGGTTTTTGTTGAAGCATTTAAACAAGGCCTTGAAGTTTATGTTCAGGCTTTAATTGATCCAGATACTTTGTCAGCGGTGAAATTAACATTACTCACCGCAGCGATTGCAGTTCCAATTAACGTGATATTTGGTATTGCCGCAGCATGGGCTGTTTCTAAGTTCCAGTTTAGAGGTAAAGCGATTCTAACCACCATTATTGATATGCCTTTTTCGGTTTCACCAGTTATTGCAGGTTTAATGATTGTACTGATTTTTGGTGCTCAAGGTTGGTTAGGCGGCTGGTTAATGGACCATGACATCAAGATTTTATATGCCGTACCTGCGATTGTATTAGCAACTATCTTTATTACCGTTCCTTTTGTTGCACGTGAGTTAATTCCACTGATGGAAGCTCAAGGAACAGAGGAAGAAGAAGCAGCAATTGTGTTAGGTGCTTCAGGCTGGCAAACCTTTTGGAAAGTCACTCTGCCTAACATTAAGTGGGGTTTAATTTACGGCGTGATTTTGTGTAACGCGCGTGCAATGGGTGAGTTTGGTGCAGTATCAGTGGTTTCTGGTCACATTCGTGGTGAAACCAATACCCTGCCACTTCATGTTGAAATTTTATATAACGAGTACACCTTCAGTGCAGCCTTTGCCGTGTCCTCATTACTTGCTTTCTTAGCCTTATTAACACTGGTATTGAAAACTTGGTTAGAACTGCATCAAGACAAACCAGAACCGCATTCAACTGATTCGTAAGGAATGAAATCATGAGTATTCAAGTTAAGAATATTGAAAAACACTTTGGTGCATTCCATGCGCTTAAAAATATTTCCCTAGATTTTCCAGAGGGCGAACTGGTTGCGCTACTCGGACCATCTGGCTGCGGTAAAACCACACTACTTCGGATTATTGCTGGATTAGAATCAGCTGATGATGGTCAAGTGCTGCTTGAAGGCGAAGATGCAACTAATGTCCATGTTCGCGAACGTCAAGTTGGCTTTGTATTTCAGCACTATGCTTTATTCCGTCATATGACTGTATTTGACAATATTGCTTTTGGTTTACGTGTTCGCCCTCGTGCGACCCGTCCTTCGGAAGCTGAGATTAAAAAACGTGTTACTCGTCTGCTTGACCTAGTTCAACTGGGCTTTTTAGCAGACCGCTACCCTGCTCAGCTTTCTGGTGGTCAACGTCAACGTATTGCTTTAGCTCGAGCACTCGCTGTAGAGCCTCGTGTGCTATTGCTTGATGAACCATTTGGCGCACTAGATGCCAAAGTCCGTAAAGAACTACGTCGCTGGTTACGCAACTTGCATGACGAATTGCATATCACTTCAATTTTTGTAACCCATGATCAAGAAGAAGCTCTTGAAGTGGCTGACCAGATTATTGTGATGAATAAAGGTAACGTTGAACAAATTGGTTCACCACGTGAAGTCTACGAAAAACCTGCAACGCCATTTGTATTTGATTTCTTGGGTCAAGCAAATCGTTTTGAAGGTGAACATGCTGGCGGTATTATCCGTATTGGCAATGATCGTATCAAATTACCGACTACAGTTCAGGCACCGCAAGGAAAAGTGATTGCTTTTGCCCGTCCGGATGAGTTACATATTCATTCGCAACCACAGGCAAATACAATTGAAGCAACTTTTGTACGTGAAGTCTGGATTGCTGGAAAAGTAGTGGCGGAATTACAAGATCGTAATGGACGTTTAATTGAGATTGCTCTGAGCAGTGAAGCTGCAAAACAACATGCATTTAAACCAAATCAAACTGTTTGGGTCAGTGCATCTCAACTTCATCTATTTGCAGATCAAGTTGCTTAAGGAATTATTTGGTGAGGAATCATGTCGCGGAATTTAAAGCCGTTCCTCACCTCTTTCGAGGAAAAGTGTAAATGAACTTTCAACAATTAAGAATTATCCGAGAAACAGTACGCCAAAACTTTAATTTAACGGAAGCATCTGCCGCGTTATACACCTCTCAATCAGGTGTCAGTAAACATATTAAAGATTTAGAAGATGAATTAGGTGTACAACTTTTCGTTCGTAAAGGTAAACGTTTACTTGGTTTAACTGAACCAGGCCAATCACTACTTAGCATTGTAGAGCGTATGCTTGTAGATGCGGAAAATATTAAACGTCTTGCCGATGACTTTAATAAAGTGGATGAAGGTACACTCACGATTGCAACAACGCATACTCAAGCACGTTATGTACTACCCCCGATCGTTAATCAATTTAAAAAGCTATTCCCTAAAGTACATTTGATTTTGCAACAAGCCAGCCCTGTTGAAATTGCAGAAATGCTATTACAAGGTGAAGCAGATATTGGTATTGCGACAGAGTCTTTAACAACTGAAGAAAACTTAGCAAGTATTCCATACTATCAATGGCAACACAGTATTATTACTCCGCAAGATCACCCGCTTGCAAAGCTCAATAAGATTGATCTTGATGCTTTATCTGAATATCCGCTAATTACTTATCATGGTGGTTTTACAGGTCGTTCAAAAATTGATAAGGCATTTGAAGATGCCCAAATTGATGCAGATATCGTAATGTCTGCGCTTGATGCCGATGTTATCAAGACTTATGTAGAACTTGGCATGGGCGTCGGAATTGTCAACGATGTTGCTTACGATGCAGAACGTGACTATCGTTTAAAACAAATTAAAACTGATATCTTTGGTGTTAACACCACATGGATTGCTGTTCGTAAAGGCCATTTATTACGTGGTTACGGTTATGAGTTTATTTCTTTATGCTCACCCGATGCTGACATTAAAGCCCTCAAGAAAATTGCTTATCCAGATGAATAAAAATTAAGAATAAAATAAAAGAGCTGAATAGCTCTTTTATTAAGTTCAAAAAAAAACGAGCCGAAGCTCGTTTTTTTATATTTATTACCAGAAGAAGTTCACACCAACTTTACCCACTGGTAACCATTTGTATTTGTCATCGTTACGGATTTTGTTTTCTTGATCATCTAAAGTCTTACCTAGAGTACGACCATCGCTACCAATTAATGCATCATTATTTGAAGCTAAAGTTACTTTAGGATTACCAGTATAATAGGCACCGACTTCACCAAATACGCCCCAGTTTTTATTGATTTTAGGTGCGAAACCAAAACCTACGTAAGGAGCAATATCGTTATCATACTTTAGATTACCAGCGATATTTACCCCATTAGCACCCCCATTAAAACGATTTCCATCAATTTCAACAGAAGCATTCGTACCTACTTTTTTAGTCAAGTCATATTGACTATCAACATATGCTGCTCCAGCAGCGATATATACGCCTTGCGCCCAACGATTAGTACTTGCACCCCATGGACGAATCTCAGCATTTAAATATGCTAATTTATTATCCATATCCATGTCATACTTAGTACCATTGATTGATAAATCATCAGACCAAGAAATATCACCACCGTTATAACCCAATGCTAAACCAACGTATGGGTTTGCTTGCCATAATAAAGCACCACCATAGCCTGTAGTACCAACTTCAGCACGAGCGCCTACTGGAATTAATTGGTTCTTATCGAATGCATAACTGTCATGAACAACAGCTTCATCTGCCATTGCAGCACCAGCAGCAAGTAAAGCTGTAGTTGTCACTAAAACACGTAATACTTTCATCGTTTTCTCCTCAAGAAAAGGCTCTGTTTTTAATTTTTCAGCTTGTGACAAAAATTATATTCAAGAGCATAGAGTCTTTTTTATACAAAAACTGCTAGATTTCTGTTATTTTTTGATACAAATTGAGTTAAATTTTTATTTTCAAATCATTTTTGTGTAAAAAACACTTGATTATCTAATAAGCTTTTCCACTTTAACTCTCGCTTAAAACGTAACACGTTTTTTCAAAGATTCTTGTCACAAATTAGTGTAAAATCTTTAAAATTTTTTATGGAAGGAAGATCATGTCTCAGCTTTCTACGATCATTGAGCAAGCATTTGAAGACCGCGCAAACTTTACTGCAGCAGATTGCTCAAGCGAAATTCGCCAAGCTGTTGAAGAAGCAATTGCTGGATTAGATAACGGTACACTTCGTGTTGCAGAAAAAATCAATGGTGAATGGGTTGTTCATCAATGGTTAAAAAAAGCTGTTTTATTATCATTTAAACTAAATGACAATAAACCAATCGAGTCATGTGATCTTCGTTTCTACGACAAAGTTGAAACTAAATTCTCTGGTTGGACTGAAGAGCAATTTAAAGCTGCTGGGGTGCGTGTTGTGCCTCCTGCTGTTGCTCGTCGCGGTAGCTTCCAAGCTAAAAATGTGGTGTTAATGCCATCTTATGTCAACATTGGTGCTTATGTAGATGAAGGCACAATGGTTGATACATGGGCAACTGTAGGTTCATGTGCTCAAATTGGTAAAAACGTTCACTTGTCTGGTGGTGTTGGTATCGGCGGCGTTTTAGAGCCTTTACAAGCTAACCCGACAATTATTGAAGATAACTGTTTTATCGGTGCACGTTCTGAAATCGTTGAAGGCGTAATTGTTGAAGAAGGCTCAGTTATCTCAATGGGCGTTTTCATCGGTCAATCAACTAAAATTTATGACCGCGAAACTGGGGAAATCCATTACGGTCGTGTACCAGCAGGTTCAGTTGTAGTTTCAGGCAGCTTGCCATCTAAATGTGGTACTTACAGCTTATATGCTGCAATCATCGTGAAAAAAGTTGATGCAAAAACACGTGCAAAAACTAGCTTGAACGATTTGTTACGCGCTGACTAATTTGTTATAACTCTCTTGCGGAGCCTTAATCGCTCCTCATCTCTACGATCAACACTGATCGTAGAGATTTTATTTTTTATATAATGTGGTATTTCTAGAATGGCTTCCTTACGTTCCTCTGCAATTCCTGTCTCTGACCCTGCGTCTGGTTTACGCATTACCGAGATTTTTTACTCGTTGCAGGGTGAAGCAAATGCCTCTGGTCTACCGACTGTATTTATTCGTCTTACAGGCTGTCCTTTACGTTGTACATATTGCGATACTACCTATTCTTTTGAAGGTGGTGAACGTTTATCACTTGAGCACATTATTGAAACGGCTGAAAAATATAAAACGCCTTATATTTGTGTGACTGGTGGTGAACCTTTAGCGCAGCCAAATTGCTTAATTTTATTACAACGTTTATGCGATGCTGGTTTTGACGTTTCTTTAGAGACCAGTGGTGCCCTTGATGTCTCAAAAGTAGACCCTCGCGTTTCTAAAGTCCTCGATTTAAAAACTCCAACTTCTGGTGAAGAACATCGTAATCTCATCAGCAATCTTGACTATCTAACCTCACATGACCAAATCAAATTTGTGATTTGTAACCGTGAAGATTATGAATGGTCAAAGCAACAAGTTGAACAATATCAACTGCAAACTAAAGTCAGTACCGTTTGGTTCTCCCCTGCTTTTGCAGTTGAAAAAGGTGCTGTTGGCCTACCACGTTTAGCACGTGATCTGGCACAGTGGATACTGGACGATAAAATGCCTGTTCGTTTCCAACTACAGTTACATAAACTGCTTTGGAATGATGAATCAGGTCGTTAATCGCTCAATAAAATAAATTATTCCGAATATGGAGAAAAATATGCGCCCTCGTGCCATTGTTTTACTTTCAGGCGGCTTAGACTCAACCACTTGCCTAGCTTGGGCACAAGCGCGCTATGAATGTATTGCTATTAGTTTTATGTATGGTCAACGCTCGACCACTGAACTTGATGCAGCAAAAGCATTAGCTCAACGTGCTGGTGTTGAACATCGTGTTATTAATATCGATTTAGCGAATTTAGGTGGATCTGCACTTACAGACCATAACATTGCGGTACCAGAACAATTACAAGAAGGCATTCCTGTAACTTATGTACCAGCACGTAACACAATTTTCCTTTCATATGCCTTAGCAGCAGCCGAAGTATTCAATGCTGAAGCAATTGTGATTGGTATCAATGCTGTTGATTATTCAGGATATCCTGATTGTCGCCCAGAATTTATTGATGCTTTTGCCAATATGGCTCGTTTAGCAACAAAAGCTGGCGTTGAAGGAAAACCACTTAAATTTGAAACACCCCTGTTACATTTATCCAAAGCGAATATTATACGTTTAGGGATTGAACATGGCGTAGACTATAGCCAAACGGTATCTTGCTACCAAGCAGATGCTCAAGGACGTGCGTGTGGCAAGTGTGACAGTTGCCGTTTACGTAAAGAAGGCTTTATCGATGCTGGTGTTACCGATCCAACACGCTATATACCGCAATAAGTAGGTAAAATTTATGAAGTTGTTAAAATCAAATCTTATTCTTTCATCTTTATTCTCAGCAGTTGCACTTATGGCTGGTTCAGCTCATGCAGCTGAAAACCCAGTTCAAGCGGCATATAAAAGCACTAACGTTAAAGGTGCATTAATCAACGTTTGTAAAGACCAAACTGCAAAAGGCGGTAAATTAAGTTCAGCTGAAGTTAGCAAATTCTGTAGCTGCCAAGTTGATGCTCAAGGTAAAGTAACTGAAGCTCAAAAATGGGAAATTCAAAGCGCAATCAATGCGAAGAAAAGCCCAAGCTCTTTAGCTTTTGTACAACAACAAAACCGTGATCTTAAAGCATGTTTTGGTCCTCAGTTAACAACTAAACTTGAAAAGTTAACTGAAGATGCGATGAAAGCAGCTCAACAACAAGCTCCTAAAAAATAAGCTTTTATTGAGTCAAATTAAGCCTGCATTTATGCAGGCTTTTTTATAGCTCTGTTAAAATAACACTCATTTAGTCATTCGAAATAAACCATGCAAGAACAATGGAAAACCAACGCAACTGATAAAAAGTCTATTGTCTCATTTAGTGGAGGTAAAGACAGCTCTCTTGCTCTCTACCAGGCTATGAAAACTGGCAAGGTAATGGGTTTAATTGTTATGCTGGAAGAGCATGGTCAACGTTCTCGTTCGCATGCAATGCCACTTGATATTATTCGAGCACAAGCGCAAGCAATTGGCTTACCCATATTTATGGCTTCATCTAGCTGGAATGACTATGAAAGTAAATTCATTAGCTTACTGAATGAAGCCAAACAAAAAGGTGCAGAGGTGTTGGTTACAGGTGATCTAGATATGCCTGAACATGGTTGTTGGCATGACCGTGTCACTCAAACAGTGGGGCTTAAATTAGGCATGCCACTCTGGCTACGTCCCCACCGTGAAGTTGTTGAAGAGTTCATTCAATTTGGATTTAAAAGTGTAATTGTCACTGTTAATCTTAAACTAGGAATGAAAGTAGAAGATTTAGGTAAAACTTTAACTTTAGAATATATAGAAGAGCTTGAAAACCGTGGTATTGATCCATGTGGTGAGGGCGGCGAATTCCATACCACTGTCATTGACGGTCCAATTTTTAACAAAGCTATTCCTGTAAGAAAACTCGATATTGTTTATCATGAAGAATATGCTTTTCTACCACTTGAATTAGATCAAATTTAACTTTTAAAGGATAAGAAATGTCTGAAAATATTCAACTGCCAAATCAAGTATTTCCTACTACACACGGCGAAGTTAATTTAGCTGAAGTCGATAATGAATGGCTGATTATTTACTTCTACCCTAAAGATTCAACACCAGGCTGTACCACACAAGCTGTCGGTTTTTCTTGTTTAAAAGACCAGTTTGATGCTTTGGGCGCTCGTATTTACGGTGTCTCTCGCGACTCAGTAAAAGCTCATCAGAACTTTACTGAAAAGCAGGCACTGACTATTGATCTGATTAGTGATAAAGAAGAAGTGCTCTGTAATCACTTTGATGTCATTAAAGAAAAGAATATGTATGGTAAAAAAGTAATGGGTATTGAACGCTCTACTTTTATTTTCCATAACAAAACTTTAGTTAAAAGTTACCGCAAAGTAAAAGCTGCTGGGCATCCTGAACAAGTTCTAGAAGACTTAAAAACATTACAATCAGCTTAATAAACTTAAGTAGAGAAAAGCGAGTCTAATACTCGCTTTTCTCATGTACAAAAATCACTCAACCAGTTCAATTGGGAGTATGATAAAAAATATTAAAATAATTCAAATGAAGGATGACTATGAGTCTACTAAACTTTTCTATTTTATCGGTTTGTAGTCTTATTTTAACTGCATGTTCTGTGAACTCTTCGAGTATGCCTCCGACTCTTAGCTCTTCTACTCCACAAATTCAGAAATCCCCTATAGAAATAAGCTGCCAAGATTTACAAAACCCTGCCTTTCAACAAGCTATTCTTAAAACTATTAATCAAATTCGCCAGCAATCACGCCAGTGTGGTCAGCAGTATTTTTCTGCAACTACGCCACTGAGTTGGAATAATAATTTATACCAAGGTGCACTCTCTCATAGTCAAGATATGGCAACACATAACTTTCTTGGACATGTTGGATCAACAGGACTAGATTTAAAGTCACGTTTAAAACTTTATAATTCACTTGGTAAAGCCAATGGTGAAAATGTTGCGAGTGGACAGAAAACTTTAAATGAAGTAATGACAAAATGGCTAGCAAGCCCTCTACATTGTAGTAACCTAATGAACTCTAAGTTTACAACTTATGCAATCGCTTGTGCTTCGGATCAGTCCGCTAAACAAAAGAGTTACTGGACACAACAATTTGGTACACGTTAAAAGGAAAAATGATGCAATCTGGTTCGATTACCCCTATTTTAAGAATTTTTGATGTCGCGTTAGCTCAATCATTTTATCTTGATTTCTTAGGCTTTCAGCTTGATTGGCAACACCAATTTGAAGATAACTTTCCGTTGTATTTACAAATATCCAAAGACGATTGCATCATTCATCTCTCTGAGCATTTTGGAGATGCGAGTCCTCATAGTGCAATCCGTATTTATTGGGAACATATTTATGAGTTACATAGTGAACTCAGTCAAAAAGATTATAAATTTTCTAAACCTCAGGTTGAAAAAACAGATTGGGAAACACTTGAACTCAGCATCACCGATCCTTTTTCCAACCGTATTATTTTTTGGGCAGATGCTTAATCATTCAGTCCGCTAATATTTGATAATGGAATACTTTCGATATGACCTTCCATTTCCCATCTTCAAACACAAATGTAAGTGCATCATAAAAATATTTAGGGTGGATAACGCATTCAACATGGACTAGCGCCAACCGTTCATGAATCAAATTGATTGAACTGATTTTATCCTGTCGTGTTTGTTGCTTTGAAGCTGGAGAAATCCGACTCGCAACAATCGGAAAATATTCAGCCATGCTAAGTCGTAGTACGGGTTGCTCGGTTACATTGATATATATAGCATCAGGATGAAAAACATTATTTAGAAGTTGCACATCACAAAAATACAAACCATCAAAATATTGCTCTAGTTGTTTCTGAATCTCAGTAATAGGATTATTTTGCATTTTACGTACTCCAACTTTATCTTTTTCGTATCGCAGAAACAGTTTCACCTGCAACACCCCAGTTATCTGTTTCAACTTCATCAATGACTACAAATGTAGTAGCAGGATCTTTATCAAGTATACGAACCATAAGCTCCGTTGCTTCTCGAATTAATTGTTGTTTCTGCTGTAACGAGACATTTTCTTTAGTAATTTGAATTAAGATATAAGGCATACTCATCTCCTTTTATAATTTTCTTTCATAACAAAGGGATTCGGCTGCAATAGCATCTTGAACTGTTTGACGCTCGGCGATTCTCTGCATAAAACTTGCTAAATGCATAAAATTCTTTAGATCGAGCCCAATAAAATCAGCCCAGCGAGTAACGACAAAAAGATAAATATCAGCAATCGTAAAGTTGCTTCCTGTTAAATACTTTTGTCCCTTTAGTTGTTCATCAATCCATGAATAATGCTTATTGAGGATGATGCTATATACACTTTTGCATTGTTCATTATAAGAATCATTGAAAAATGGCGAATACGCTTTATGAATTTCCGAAGCAATAAAGTTCATCCATGAGAGAGTCTTGTAACGATCGGCGGCATTTATTTCAGCTAATAAATCTTTTCGTGACGATTGGTCAACAAGAAATTGGCTAATTACAGCGCCCTCCGTTAACAATGCACCATCATCAAGCTGTAATAACGGTACTTGTCCTTTTTTATTAAGTTGGTAAAAGTCTTCACCCATTTCTGTTAAATGCTGGTGTAAATCAACCTTGATTAATTCAAATGGAAATCCTAACTCTCTTAAAACAATATGTGGCGCTAAAGAACAAGCATTGTGTGAATAAAATAGTTTCATAAAATAACTCCATACAAGGTATGAAAATCATCTTATTGTTTACTTATATGTGCTTAAATAGCCCAGAACTCAAATCATTTTTTACATGGTGTAATAAATGACTCAACAGCAAAAAAGAATGATGTTTAGTAGCGTAGAGCTATTTTGCTTAGTCGCAGAAAACGAAAGCTTTTCTAAAGCAGCACTTCATGCAGGTGTTAGTCCAGCAGCGGTAAGCCGTTCAATTGCCCGATTAGAAAAACATTTAGCAACACCACTTTTTATGAGAACGACTCGACAAGTACGTTTGACACCACAAGGAAAAATGTATTTTGAGGAATGTAAACAAGCATTAAATCAAATTTTAGAAGCTGAGCAACAACTTAAAAACCAAAAGCAACAACCCTCAGGTTTGATTCGCATCAGCATACCGACACCTTATGGGCATTACCGAATATTGCCATTATTAGCAAAATTCTCACGACAATATCCTGCCATCGAAGTTGATGTTCAACTCACCAATAAAAATGTGGACTTTATTGCAGAAGGATATGATTTAGCAATTCGTGGACGACAATTTGCTGATTCGAATTTAATTGCACGTCAGCTTGAACAAGCTGAGCTAATTGTGGTGGCTTCACCAGAATACTTAAAAAATTTCGGCACACCGCAAACCCTTAACGATTTACAGCATCATCAATGCATTCAATTTGTGCTACCTAGTACAGGAAAAAATGTACCTTGGTTATTCAACTCAAATCACCAAACTATTGAATATCAAAGCACAGGTAAGATTCGTTGTTTAGATGATATTTTAGGTACTGTCACCTTAGCAAAACATAGTGCAGGATTATTACAAACCTACCGTTTTATAGTAGAAAAAGAACTTAAAAATGGAGAGTTGCTTGAAGTTCTTACAAAATTTTCAGGAACTTCACGTCCTTTTTCTCTCCTCTACCCACATAAAAAACACGAATCTTTTCATATTCGTGTTTTTATCGATTTCTTAATTCAAGAATTAAAGCCACAAACTGATTTAATTTAAATTACTTTTATCATCTATGAGATATTTGCGTTGTAGTTCAGCATAAACTTCAGTTTCTTTAAATTCATCTAAAAATTTAATCGTTCCTACTGGAAAAAATTCCGTTTGGATTTCCCCACGATAATAAGCTTCACGCATTGGCGTTGCTGAAATAGAGTCTTTTAAGCTATCCAGTTCCACCATGATCCACTCTGGAAATAGTCTCAAATAATAAGAAGACTCATCCTTAAAATGCCCAATCAAGCCAACTTTTGAGTTCGGTTCTATTACACCATTTACCAGTGATTTGACTTGTTTTACCCACTTCTCATCATTATAAACATCTACGACATGTACAAACCGAATACGCTTTTGCTCATCCGGTGAAAAATTTGACAAGATCATTTGCTCGCGCTCTACTGCTAAGAACGGATTCTTGATATTGCGCTCCATTTGAGCAGAGCCTAATGCTAAAACGACATAATGGCTTTGCTGCAAAGCAATTTCAATTGTCTGCATATGAGCCAAATGAAATGGTTGAAAACGCCCTATAAAAACGAGATAGTCAAATGTATACATAATGAGTTTTTCACTTTTTATGAACTCACCAGTTACGCTTATTACAAAAAATATGCGCCATAATGAGAACCTAAAAATCAACAACGTGGTTTAAAGCAAGGATAGTACGATGACACTTAGCTGTATTCAACAACCTCATGAACATTTACAAGCAAATTTACAAGGTGGCGTACTCACCTTAGCCATAAATCGCCCAGAAGCAAAAAATGCATTATATGGCGAACTTTACTTATGGATTGCCAAAGCGCTTGATGAAGCTGACCAAAATAAAGATGTACGAGTAGTCGTTTTACGTGGTGTTGAACAAGATTTTACCGCTGGTAATGATATGAAAGACTTTATGGGTTTTGTACAAAATCCTAATGCAGGTCCAGCAGGTCAAGTTCCTCCATTTGTACTCCTTAAATCTGCTGCCAAATTATCCAAACCCTTGATTATTGCAGTAAAAGGTGTAGCAATTGGTATTGGTGTTACGATTTTATTACATGCAGACTTAGTGTTTGCTGACAACACTGCCCTATTCCAAATTCCATTTGTAAGTCTTGGCCTTTCTCCAGAAGGTGGTGCTAGCCAACTATTGGTTAAACAAGCTGGCTATCACAAAGCAGCTGAACTTTTGTTTACTGCGAAAAAATTTAATGCAGAAACGGCAACACAAGCTGGTTTAGTGAATGAAGTCGTTGAAGACTCTTACGCATCTGCTCAGGCAACTGCTCAACACTTAGCAGCATTACCACTTGCTTCACTGAAACAAACAAAAGCATTGATGAAGCATGATCTGGATAAGATCATTGCATGTATTGATCATGAAGCTGAAATCTTTATGCAACGCGTTCAATCACCTGAAATGCTAGAAGCTGTACAGGCATTTATGCAGAAACGTAAACCAGATTTCTCACAATTTAACTAATATCCAAAATTTGGATAAATTCAAAGGCAGGCTCTTCGTAAGGATGACTTGCCTTTAATGCTTTCGCAACCTCACTTGCCTTTTCTTCAAGCACAATTGTTTCAACGCGCCATTCTTCAACTTGTTCGAGTTCACCGAGCTGTCCAATATAAGGATCAGCGCCCTTCACTGGTTTAAACTGCCCGATCCCTTTGACTTGCCATGCGCAATGTTCATAGTTACCTATACCACCTGCACCAGCAGCAAATATGGACTGTTTAGTCGATTCAAGATGTGACTCAGGTACGTAATAGATTAACTTTAACATCTGTAAAATGACCCCAAAATATTGAACTTATGTTAAAGCATACCTTTTAAGAATACCCTAAATCAAAGTCAGCTCATGATGGCCAAATAGTTTGCTCCAATAAAAAGAATTTGAATAACAAGCGCCAAACCAAATAAACGCCAGCCTTTGTCCTTTGTATACATCGCTCTTATGTGATTTTTGTTTTTCATCATTTTGATCTCCGATTTTTATCGTTGTTACAGAGAAAGCAAAAATTGAACCAACTTCCTTAAAGTATAATTTAATATAAATTTACCTTACCCATCGAAATATTTTTCTTATTAAATTGTTTTTTGTGTAACTTATCAAATAACATGTTAATAAATAATTAGGCCAAAAGAAAAATGACTAATTCATTCATAAATCAATGGAAGTTTTTTTATCCTAATAAACTTCCAATTTCACATTGTTTTCGACAATATTTTTCACAATTTTGGTTCCGAATTCATAGCCTTCCAGAGTCAAAAAGATATGCAGATACACCTGCAGAATATGAATTATTATTAAATCGTCATAATCAAATTATTGATGACTGTTTCGATTCTAATGCTTCTATTTTTATTGTTACCGGTCATTATTTCAGTCAAAGCGATAATAATAAAATATATGATCCAACTTTAAGGCTCTGATCCTAGACAGTATCGTGGACAACAAATCCCTCTAAATTCTTAAAATATTTCTTCTCAAAGGCTTCAGGGCTTAACCAGCCATTTGCAGAATGTCTTCTGACCCGATTGTAATAAATCTCAATATAGTCAAACAAGACAGCATTCGCTTCTTTTCGAGTGGCAAACACACTGCCATGGACCACATGACCTTTCAATGTATGAAAGAAGCTTTCAGTCACTGCATTATCCCAACAGTTTCCACGTCTAGACATACTCTGAGTACAATCATTTGTCAGTAACAGCGCTCTAAAATCACGACTACAGTACTGTGAACCTTGGTCCGAATGAACCATAACACCAGTTGGATAACCCTGACGAGCCATTGCATAGTTAAACGTATCACACACCAACTGGCGGTCTATTCGATGGCTGGTTTGCCACCCCACGATACGACGACTAAATAGATCCAGCATCACACATAAATACAGCCAACCTTGCTTGGTACGGATATAGGTAATATCCGTTGTCCAAACCTTGTTAGGCTGAATGACTGTAAATTGACGCTCTAACAGATTGGGTGCTGTAGGCAAACGATGGTTTGAATCAGTCGTATGCTTGTATTTACGCGCAATCCTGCTGCGTAAACCCAGATTTTTCAGCATTCTTCCAACAGTGCGTTCACTCATGCTGTAACCTAAATCATGCATGTCATGTACCAATGAAGGTGCACCCAATCGTGCATGATGCTGCCAATATACGGCTTTTAAATCATTATATTTCTCTACCGTATTGGCCTGACGTTTTCGCCAGGCATAATAGCCTGAAGTGCTGACACCTAGGTATTTACAGGCAGAAGATACCGTGACTTCATTCATATCTAGATCTTGAATTACCGTGTACTTTTCTTGGCATGATCTGTTAGAAAGTACACATGCGCTTTTTTTAAGATGTCATTGGCTTCCTTGAGCTGTTTGACTTCTTTCTCTAATTCCAAGATCCGCTGTTGTTCTGGTGAAAGTTGACGTTTGCTTGAACCCACTGGATTGGTTTCACGAATCCATTTGTCTAAAGTTGAATAACCCACACCTAATTTCTGGGCGATTGCAGCTATAGGCTCGTGTGAGTTTGAAAGTGCATAATCAATTGCTTGCTGTTTAAATTCAGCACTAAAACGTTTGGCCATTTCTTGGATCTCCAAAGTTAACGTTACGTTATCTTTAGAGGGAAGTACTGTCCATTATTTTGGCTAGGATCACTCAAATACGAATTTCATCCAGAAAAAGAAATAAATCTAACACAAGCTAATCCCGAAAATTATGATGATGACGAAGAAGATCATTTCTATAGACCGTATTCCATCAATGAAATTTGGAAAAAAAATGAACACAATGACTTATTAAAAAAGATCGCCGACGATGAGGTTCGAGCCTTTATGATTTCTTTTGAGCAAAATATAATTATTGCTCCATATGATGGTGGCATTGATTTTATTATCTTTAATGACGCCAAGAGGAATGAGTTAATAAATAAGTATAAAGATTGGCTGTCACCACGAGCGGATGGATTATAAAACTTTAGGAATATTAAATAACACATCTGTAATCTCTAAAGATTTTGGAGATAGACTTAATGAGAAATTATAATTCCCTATGAGTGGATGATCTTCTATTGGTAATGAATCTATATAATTTCTTTGCTTTATCCAATGAGTATGAGCCACACAATTTTTATGACAGCCTCAATCAAATCCTCTCTTTTTTTCTTATGAATTGCTAAATAATCATCTAGATAGCTCGAAACTTTATTATTTACTTTCTTTAAAATTCATCATTTATGAAGGAATTATAATTCAATAAATCAAATATTAAGGAAAACTCACCTAGTGACAAACAATGTGTATACAAAACATCGATTGCTCAAAAACCCCTCACAATCATGATAACGATTAACAACCTTATCTAGTAATACAGTTGCAGTATCTAATAATCTTTTCTTAATTTATTTAAAGACAATAATATATAAATAAAACTTTTATTATATTTAATCAAAGATTTGCATTATCAACAATCTTTAACTGTCTCTTCTCATATACGGTCATCATAAATGCTAAACCACATAAAATGGTGAAGCCGCCAGTCATTGGTATTAATGTCCCATCATATAATTGCCCAATAATAGAGGCAAGAATAAGTGACAAAACGGAGGACGCTGCACCAATAATGGCCGAAGCCATACCAGCAACATGCCCCATTGGCTCCATTGCAATCGCATTTAAGTTACCAAATAAAGTTCCAAATAATAAAAACAGAATGCAGGCATAAAGCATAAACATCCAAAATGCTACAGTCACCCCTAAAAGTTGAATTCCTAAGAAAACCAAAGAAATTAAGCAAAGACCGAGAAAGCCATAAATACAAATTGGACGCATACCAAACTTCATGACAATTTTAGAGTTGGTAAATGAAGCAATTCCCATCACACCAGCAAGCACAGCAAAGTAAGCACTAAACTCTTGCCCAGTTTTACCAAATTGCTGCATAAAAATTTGTTGAGAAGTTCCCAAATAGCCAATAAATCCACCAAAGCAAAAGCCTGCACATAACAAATAGCTCATGGTGGTTTTGTTACTCACTACTTCTTTAAAGCCCTCTTGAAATGCTTGTAAACGCATAGGTAAACGGTTTTCAGGAAGTAGCGTCTCTTCTAATCGTAAAGCGACCCATGCGCCAACCACTGTTGCATAAACCATATATAAAACAAAAATATCACGCCAACCAAAGAAATGAATAATAAGCTGCCCCAGACTTGGTGCTATTGCTGGAGCAACCATAAATACCATCATAATTAAGGACATGATACGGGCCATTTGAGCACCGCTATATTTATCTCGAACAATCGAAATAGAGGCAACGTAAGGTCCAGAAACCCCAATACCTTGAATAAAGCGCCCTACTAAAAACCATTCAAAACTTTGTGTGGTAAAGCACAATAAACTTCCCAAAAAGTAAATGATGATCCCAGCAAATAAAATGCGTTTACGTCCAATCGCATCAGATAGAGGTCCAGCAATGAGTTGCCCTATCGTCATACCGGAAAAAATACCAATAATGACCCACTGTGTCTGATTATTATTCTTTAAGTCAAAAACTCGTCCAATCTCACCTAAAGCAGGCAAGACAGCATCTATTGAAAAAGAAACAATAGACATGAGTAATGCCATCAGAAGTGCAAACTCACGGAAATGGATTTTTGATTTCATTTTTCTTCTCTACTATTTATTCTATTTGCATTGTACTACATACAAATAAGCCACCTTTCGGTGGCTTATTTCAATTTTTATATTAACCGATAAACTTACGTGCGTTACGGAACATACGTAACCATGCACCATCTTCAGTCCACTCTTCTGGACTCCAAGAGTGTTGAATTGCACGGAAGGTACGCTCTGGGTGCGGCATCATAATCGTTGCACGACCGTCTTTAGATGTTACACCAGTAATCGCTTCCGGCGAACCGTTCGGGTTCAATGGATAATGTTGAGTCGGGTTACCGTGACTATCAACATAACGCAATGCAACTTGGTTCGCAGCATTCAAGCTTGCTATGTTAGTTTCACTCGCAACTGCACGGCCTTCACCATGTGCTACAGCAATCGGTAAAATCGAACCTTCCATACCATCGAGTAATACAGAAACAGATTTTTCAACACGAACGTTTACGCTACGAGCTTCAAAAACTTCTGACATATTGCGGTGGAAACGTGGCCAGTGTTCAGCACCCGGAATAAGCGGTGCTAATTGTGACAACATTTGGCAACCATTACAGATACCTAAGCTAAACGTACCTTCACGGTGGAAGAATTGCTCGAATTGATCACGTAATTTTGCATTAAACAGAACTGATTTTGCCCAGCCACCGCCAGCACCCATTACGTCACCGTAAGAGAAACCACCACAAGTTACCAAGCCTTCGAAATCACTTAGGCTTACACGACCAGCAAGTAAGTCGCTCATGTGTACGTCAATCGTATTAAAGCCAACTTTGTCGAAAGCTGCTGCCATTTCAATATGACCATTTACACCCTGCTCACGCAAGATTGCCATATTAGGACGACGGCTGTTGATAAACGGCGCTTCAATAGGTTCATTTAAATCAAATGTAGGTTTTGCAATTAAACCTTGATGTGATTTATCAGTAATTAAAGCAAATTCTTGATCAGCAGTTTCAACGTTATCACGTAAACGTTGGATCTGATGAGAGACTTCAGACCAAGCCTGTTGTAACTCTGCTCGCTCTAGTGTTAAGCCATTTACAGATAATTGGTCAGTGTTATTTACGCGACCAACTACAGCAATTGCATCCTTCAAGCTAGAAGCAGCAACTTCTGCTTGTAAAGCATCCCAATCAGTTGCTTTGATTTGAACTACTGCACCAATTTCTTCAGCAAATAAGCCCGCAGTAGATTGGTTTTCTAATGCCACACCTAGACGTGAAGCAAACATCATTTCAGCTACAGTTGCGAGTAAACCACCATCACCGATGTCATGGTAAGCTTGAATCAACCCACGGTTATTCCAGTCTTGAATTAAAGCAAAGAATGCTTTGAAATCATCAAAACTATCAACATCTGGAGTGACTGAACCAATTGCTTTATATACTTGCGCAAGAATCGAACCACCTAAACGGAACTGACCTTTAGATAAATCAATACGTACAAGTACTGAATCTTCTAAATTCTTAAGTTCAGGTGTTAAAGTCTTACGAACATCAGCTACTGGAGCAAATGCAGTAATTACACCAGTCATTGGAGAGGTTACAGCTTTATCTTCGCCGTTGTCGTTCCAAGTAGTACGCATTGAAAGTGAGTCTTTACCTACAGGAATCGCAATTCCTAAAGCAGGACACATTTCCATACCAATCGCTTTCACACCTTCAAACAGTGCTTGGTCTTCACCTTTTTGACCAGCAGCAGCCATCCAGTTTGCAGAAAGTTTGATATCGCTAATTTGTTCAATGTTTGCACATGCAATATTGGTAATTGCTTCAGCAACTGCCAAACGAGCAGACGCTGCTGGATTTAACAATGCAACTGGTGGACGTTCACCCATTGCCATTGCTTCACCAGTGAAGCCTTGTAAGCTTGTTGTCGTTACTGCTGCATCCGCAACAGGAATTTGCCAACGACCAACCATTTGGTCACGTGCAACCATACCTGTAATTGAACGGTCACCAATAGTGATCAAGAATGACTTAGACGCAACTGTAGGATTTTTCAATACACGGAAAATCGCATCTTTCAAATCAACTTTTGAAGCGTCAAATTCGTTACCTTTACGCTCAATTGTTTCATAAGAACGTTGCATACGCGGTGTACCACCAAGCATCACTTGCATTGGGATATCAACTGCATTGTTCTCGAACAATGGATCTTCAACAGTTAAATGACGTGCTTCAGTTGCTTCACCTAATACGGCAAATGGACAACGTTCACGTGCACAGATTGCTTCGAACTGCTCTAAAGACTCTGGACGAATTGCAAGAACATAACGCTCTTGTGCTTCGTTTGACCAGATTTCCATTGGGCTCATGCCCGGCTCTAATGAAGGAATCTTACGAAGATTAAGAACTGCACCTAACTCGTGGTCATTTACAAGTTCAGGCATAGCATTTGATAGACCACCCGCACCAACGTCGTGTACAGAAACGATTGGGTTGAAGTCTTCTAAGCGCCAGCATGTAT
Organism: Acinetobacter seifertii; assembly: GCF_000368065.1. Lineage (GTDB taxonomy): Bacteria > Pseudomonadota > Gammaproteobacteria > Pseudomonadales > Moraxellaceae > Acinetobacter > Acinetobacter seifertii. Next base: position 196,773 of record NZ_KB851200.1, on the reverse strand, counting down.
CGATCACTTCTTGACAACGGCGTTCCATTTCTGGGTTTTCACGCTGTACAGAAGCAAAGTCAAGGCTTTCACCCATTGTACCGCTGTCTACAGAAGATGCTGCACCGCCACCAAGACCAATTAACATTGCAGGGCCACCCAATACAATGAGCAAGTCACCTGGTTGAATCGCATCTTTTTCTACATGGTCAGGACGAATGTTACCGTAACCACCAGCGATCATGATTGGCTTATGGAAGCCCTTCACTTCACCATTTACGTTTTGTTCGAAAGTACGGAAATAACCATTTAAAGCAGGACGACCAAACTCATTGTTAAATGCCGCGCCACCTAATGGACCTTCAATCATAATTTGTAATGGCGATGCCATACGTGAAGGTTTACCGTAGTTTTCTTCCCAAGGTTGTTCAAAACCAGGAATATTTAAGTTAGAAACTGTAAAGCCTGTTAAACCAGCTTTTGGTTTACCACCACGACCAGTTGCACCTTCATCACGGATTTCACCACCCGAACCAGTAGCAGCACCAGCAAATGGAGAAATTGCTGTTGGATGGTTGTGAGTTTCAACCTTCATTAAAATATGAGCAGCTTGGCTCTTATATTTATAAACAAAATGACCATTTTCATCTGCTTTTGGATAAAAACGCATAGTGTCATAACCAACGATTACAGAAGCGTTATCTTTGTATGCTGATAACACATCAGTTGGTGATTCTTTATAAGTATTTTTAATCATTTGGAACAATGATAATGGTTGTTTTTCACCATCAATTGTCCATTCAGAACCGAAAATTTTATGACGGCAGTGTTCAGAGTTTGCTTGTGCAAACATCATTAACTCGATGTCATTTGGATTACGGCCAAGTCGTGTGAACGCTTCAGTTAAATAATCAATTTCTTGTTCAGATAAAGCAAAACCAAATTCGTTGTTGGCTTTTACTAAAGCTTCTTTACCTTCACCCAAGATATCAATTGAGTTTAAAGGTTTTGGAGCTGTTTCTGAAAAGAGCGCTTTTGCGTCATCAATTTGAGCAAAAACAGTTTCTGTCATACGGTCATGAAGTACTTGTTTTACTTCATTAGAAATTTCAGAAACACCTTTTAACGTAAATAAAAGACCACGTTCTAAACGGTGAACTGGCGTATTACAGTTCTTGAAAATATCAGTTGCTTTAGAAGACCAAGGTGAAATAGTACCCACACGTGGTGTTACTAAAATCTGAATCTCATCACTTGCAGTTTGACGAAGTTCAAAAGACTCACCGTCATTTAATAATTGCAAAGCAGATTGATGTTGCTGCTCGTTGAGCGCTTGATCAAACAAATAGACCCATTGGCTGTCAAAAGATTGAACAGAACTAATTGACGATAAACGTGTTAATAGTTGAGCTTTCTTAAAAGAAGAATGTGCTGCTGCACCGGCCACGATAAACATGTTGATTTTGGCTCCACGGGCAGGTCTTGTGAACCTTACCGCAATGTGACTTTAGAGAGAGCGCATATTCTACTGTGTCTTGCTAAAATCAGCTAGATGTAGAATCAGTATTCTGTAACCTAATTCTGCAAGAAGTGATGTGTTTTTTGTTCAAAATCATTTTTTTAAGCATTATAGGTAAAAATAAATTGTTTCATGTTTATTCAATAACATAATAAAACCTGAACTAAGACAAACTATGTCGCACCATGCTAGTGCTTTTAAGTTTTTTTTGGCATGATCAGGCTTTATAGTTTTGAATAATGATAAATGGAACAAATGCGTTGGTTGGAACTGCTTTCTGCAGTTCGTTTAGGTAGTAAAAAAAGCAGTACAGAATTGGCTCGAAGCCCATTTCATAAAGATTATGATCGCATTATATTTTCACAAAGTTTTCGTCAGTTAAACCGTAAAACTCAAGTTCACCCTCTAGCACAGCATGATGGGATCCATACCCGTTTAACTCACTCCCTTGAGGTTTCCTGTATTGGCCGTTCCATGGGTATGCTGGCAGCCGAAAAAATAAAAGATGAATTGCCCGTTTGGATATCTCCTGCCGATGTTGGCGCAATCATTCAAGCAGCTTGCCTTGCTCACGATATTGGCAATCCACCCTTCGGACACGCAGGTGAATATGCAATTCGTGAATGGTTTGATGATGCCTCACATAATGATTTTCTAAAAAAATTAACGCCCGAAGAAGAAGCAGACGTCCGTCAGTTTGAAGGTAATGCTCAAGGTTTACGCCTCTTAACCCGTATTGACTATCATCCAGACGATGGAGGTATGCGTTTAACTTACGCGACCCTAGGCGCATATTTAAAATATCCTTGGCTTTCAAAAACAATAGCTTCTCAAGGTGATCGTCCATCACACCAACGAGCCAAATTTGGTTGCTATCAGTCTGAAAAAGAAATTTTAAAGCAAATTGCTGAACAGCTTGGTCTCATTCAATTAGGTGAATACCATTACTGCCGCCACCCGCTTACCTATTTACTAGAAGCTGCAGACGATATTTGCTATGCCCTCATCGATTTAGAAGATGGCATTATTTTAAATATGCTGAATTACCAAGAAGTTGAACCGATTTTCCTCAACTTAATTGCAGATTATGGCCAACCTGAAGAGTTATCAATGCCAAGTAGTACATGGCAACAAAAAATTTCGGCATTGCGTGGTCGTGTCATGAAACGTTTAGTTGATGAAGTCACTACCGCTTTTGCCAAACATCAGTATGAAATTATTACAGGTCAGCTGCAAGGTAGCCTTCTACAATACTGCTCACCAGATATTGCTAAAGGGATTGAAACAGCCAAAAATCTGGCGCGTGAAAAAATATTTGAACACCCGCAGAAGTCTGGTTTAGAAATTATTGCACATCAAAGTTTGCAAACTATTCTTGACGCATTTGTACCATTAACCATGCCGCATAAATCTTTAAGCTTTAAAGAACAACGTTTAATGTCGATCCTTCATTTGTACGGTGCCCGCTTTAGCAATAACCACTACAGTAATATCATGCAGGTACTCGATATTATTAGTAAGTTTTCAGATCATCAGGCTTATAGCTTGGCGCAAGAGCTACAAGGTAATAAAATAGGTCTGTTTTAATGATAAGTAGACATGTTGATAGAGGGCTTTATCCATCATCTTTTATGTATTCAGATCAGTGGGTAAAATGTCCTAAATGTTCTCATCTGAGTATCCTGAAATATGACAGTCCTTTATCACCAGTAAATGCGCCTTATCAAGGAACTTTTTCTTTTAGTTGTTTAAATTGTTGTTATCAAATTAAAGCTGAAGAGAGTTCAATATCGAGTCGTCACAATGGTCATTTTTACGCCACAGCTTACCAGCGTTGCCAAAGTTGTGGTGGGTCATGGATCAAGGCAAATCAAAAGCTGAATAATTCAGGAGCTTATCCTCCATATATTCAAGCTAAATGTCATCTATGCCAAAAAATTTCAAAATTTGAAAAATATAATGTAGCTTTTGTTTTAGACCAAAAATTTGGTTTTACAAACTATGGTCTTGAACTTTATCTAAAAACTTCAAGTAGGCATGGAGACATATACGTTTATAGCCCTGAACATTTAAAAGAATTAAAAATATTCATTGAGGCTAATTTAAGAGAAAGAACTAAACAGACTGGTAATAACAGTTATTTTTCACGTCTACCTGCATGGATAAAATCCACACGAAATCGAAAAGAAATTTTAAAAGCCATTTTGCGTTTAGAACAAATGGCATCTACTATTCAACCATTAACAAATAAGTGAAAGATACAATGATCGGATGTTTAATTGGCGAAGTGTTTGCCTTAGAAGCCCCTACTGTCTTACTGAATGTAAATGGTGTGGGCTATGAAATTGATACGCCACTTTCAACATTTTGCCAATTACAAAAAGGCCAGAAAGTTACGGTATGGACGCATTTGGTCGTCCGTGAAGATGCCCAGCAGCTTTATGGTTTTAGTGATGTTCAAGAGAAAACAATTTTCCGCACTTTATTAAAAGTAAATGGTGTTGGTCCGAAAATGGCATTAGGTATTTTATCGACGTTAAGCGTTGAGTTATTGGTTCATACCATTGAACATGATGATATCAACACATTGGTCAAAGTTCCGGGCGTTGGTAAAAAAACAGCTGAGCGCTTAATGATTGAACTACGTGACCGTTTTAAAACCTTGGTTCAAGGCACTTCAACTGCAGCAACTATGCCTCAAATTCAATTTGCTGCAAACTCTCCTGTTGCAGAAGCAGAAGCTGCGCTGCAATCTTTAGGTTATAAGCCACTTGAAGCACAAAAAGCTGTAGCTGCGGTTAAAGCCGATTACACTGAATCAGCCGATATTATTCGTGCTGCTCTTAAATCAATGATGAAGTAAACACACTTATGCAAGACCGTCTAATCAGTGGAACAGAAAAACCTGAAGATCATTTTGATCGGGCTATTCGACCGACTTCACTTGCCGACTATATTGGACAGCCAGTTGTACGCGAGCAAATGGAAATTTTCATCGGTGCGGCTCGTGGTCGTGGTGAAGCACTCGATCACACACTGATTTTCGGTCCACCGGGCTTAGGAAAAACCACGCTTGCCAATATTATTGCGCGTGAAATGGGTGGCAACCTCAAATCCACTTCAGGGCCTGTTTTAGAGCGTGCGGGTGATTTAGCAGCGATGCTCACCAACCTTGAAGAAGGCGACGTCTTGTTTATTGATGAAATTCACCGCCTTTCTCCAGTGATTGAAGAAATTCTTTATCCAGCGATGGAAGACTACCAATTAGATATTATGATTGGTGAAGGCCCTGCTGCTCGTTCTATTAAACTCGATTTACCCCCGTTTACACTTGTCGCGGCTACAACGCGTGCAGGTTTGCTCACCTCTCCTCTACGTGACCGTTTTGGTATTGTGCAGCGTCTTGAGTTCTACTCTGTAGAAGACTTAACTCACATTGTGTCACGCTCTGCAAACTTGATGAATGTACCCATTACTGTTGAGGGTGCAGAAGAAGTTGCACGCCGTGCCCGTGGAACACCACGTATTGCCAATCGATTATTACGTCGAGTTCGTGACTATGCTCAAGTGAAAGGTACAGGTGAAGTAACCCATGAAATGGCACAGCGTGCGCTTGATATGCTCAATGTTGATAAAGCTGGCTTAGACACCCTAGACCGCCGTTATTTGAGCATGTTACTCGAGCGTTTTGATGGCGGCCCTGCTGGAGTCGAAGCACTTGCAGCAGCTATGGCTGAAGACAGCGGTACACTTGAAGATGTGATTGAGCCTTATTTAATTCAACAAGGTTATGTCATGCGTACTGCGCGAGGCCGTATTGCAACCAATCAGTCTTATTTACAGTTTGGCATGACACCACCTGAGCCTAAAAACTAAGCAAAGGAAGAGAGTTTTCTCTTCCTTTTTTAATTTAAGTATTTTTTTCAATTCAAATAATAATTGTCTTATCAATACATTAGCTACTCTATACCTTTTAAGTCTATATTTATACCTTATTGATTTTTTAATATTCTTAAAAACTGAATTATAAGAAATCTAGATATAAAATCTTATGGAAAATAATATTTTTAGGATAAGGACATGTACAAAAAAGCCGCTTTAATTTTTCCACTTGCCCTCATGAGTCAACTGAGCCTAGCAGATTGGGTCAAAGATGCCGCACAACAAAATGAGAATCAGGTCATTCAGTTAAGACAACATATTCATCAAAATCCTGAACTTGGCAATATGGAATTTAAAACATCTGCACTTGTTCAAAAAGAATTAAAGTCTTATGGCATCCAAGTCAAAACAGGTTATGCAAAAACAGGTGTTGTAGGTATTTTAAAAGGTAATAAACCCGGCCCTGTTATTGCGCTTAGAGCCGACATGGATGCTCTACCTATGGAAGAAAAAAGTGGTGTTCCATTTGCGAGTAAACAAAAAGCAATTTATCAAGGTAAAGAAACTTATGTGATGCATGCTTGTGGACATGATGCACATACCGCAATGCTATTAGGTGCAGCAAAAATTCTAGCTGCCAATAAAGATAAAATATCTGGTACGGTTGTCTTTGTTTTTCAACCGGCTGAAGAAGGTGGAGCAGATATAGATAATTTCACACAAGGTGATCAAATCGGCTCCAGAAAAATGATCGCAGATGGGGCATTTAAAGACTATAAACCTGAAGCCATTTTTGGCATACATGTCATATCCGGTATGCAAAGTGGTCATCTTTATTATAAAGATGGTGCCATTTTAAATAGTGCAGATCACTTACGTATTCAGGTCAACGGCAAGCAGGTTCATGGCTCTACCCCTTGGTTAGGTAGAGATCCAATTTATGCATCGGCTCAAATGATTAATAATTTACAAAGCCTTATTAGTCGAAGGACTGACCTCACTCAAGGTATGGGTGTAGTGAGTATTGGGAATATTCAAGGTGGTACAGCAGGAAATGTAATTCCCGAACAGGTCAATATGGTCGGGACTATCCGCTCTAATAACGAACAAATACGAGCAAATATCTTAAAAAGTTTACCAGTCATGATAGAGCATAATGCTCAAGCCAATGATGTGACTGCCAAAGTTGAAATTGCGCCTTATGCGCCAGTGACCATGAATGACAAAACACTGACTCAGTTTATTCAGCCAACTTTAGTCAAGGTTGTTGGAGACTCAAAACTTCATGTTTTGGATCATAATGCAAGCGCAAGTGAAGATTTTGCCTATTATGGCAAATTAATGCCGTCATTCTTTGTTTTCTTAGGTGCAACACCAGAAAATCAGGACTTAACTCAAGCTGCACCAAATCATAGCCCCTATTTTATTGTAGATAATAAAGCCTTAAAAACTGGAACAGAGCTACACGTCAGATTCGTATTAGATTATCCGAATATATCAAAACAAGTTCAAACTTCATGGAAGCCCTCTTAACTTAAAAAGCTTGCCAGCTATAAGATGTAGCGCTTTTAGATTAGAAATACAGCAATCGCAATTGAAAGGTTGTGCCATAGGACTTAGTATGCAATCTGCTAAACTGCCCCGTATTTAAAAGCAGATGTATGGCTTTTGAATAGAACGAATGTTTTATTCAAAGTCATATTTTAAATATAAAGCTCTATAGTGAACTAAAACGGAATACTCTCATGGCGAATCATTTTGAATTCAATATTCGTGTTTATATCGAAGATACGGACGCAGGCGGTATCGTTTACCATGCCAACCACATTCGCTACATGGAACGTACCCGTACAGAATGGCTTCGTGCTTCTGGTGTTGATCATTACTGGCATCAAAAAGACTACAACTTTGTTGTTCACAAAATTGACGTAAAATACATGCGTCCTATCCTAATGGATGACCTAATTACTGTTACAGCACGTGTAGTTTCATGTAAAGCTGCGTCATTTGTGTTGCAACAAAATATTTATCGTGGTGAAATCTTGCTTGCTTCTGGCGAGGTTGAATTGGCATGTTTAAGTAAAGAACTTGTAGCTCGTCGTCTTCCAGAAGAAATACGTGATCTTATTCGTAAAGAATTGGAACAAGACTAAAAAAGCAACCGGCATATGTAACTATGGCAACAAACATTGAATCAACCCTGCATATTTCTGACCTTATCTTACAAGCAAGTCCAGTCGTCCAATTGGTCATGCTAATTTTATTGTTAGCATCAATCTTTAGTTGGTATTTGATTGCCAAGTTACATATGGGTTATAAAAAGGCACGTCAAGGTGATGAACATTTTCAAAAAATGTTCTGGTCTGGTGCTGAACTCAATACGCTCTATAACAACGCACAACTCAACTCAAAACGTTCAGGTCTTGAGGATATTTTTTATCAAGGGCTGAGTGAATTTTTCAAACTTAAAAAGCGCCACGCTTCTACTTCCCAAACGATCGAAGGTACCGAACGTATTTTACGTGTTGGTTTAAGTCGTGATCAAAGTACTCTTGAATATGGCCTTGGCACTTTGGCAAGTATCGGTTCTGTTGCCCCATATATCGGCTTATTCGGTACAGTGTGGGGAATCATGAATGCTTTTATTGGTTTAGCTGCCGTTGACCAAGTGACTTTAGCAACGGTTGCACCGGGTATTGCCGAAGCACTTATTGCAACTGCAATTGGCTTATTTGCTGCCATTCCCGCAGTACTCGCTTTTAACCACTTTACGGCTAAAGGTGAAAGCGTCTACTCTGACCGCGCATTATTTGCCGAAGAAATGATTGCATTATTGCAACGTCAATCTGTGGGTTCATCACAGGAAGATGCATAATGGCTATTCAACGTTCAGGGCGCTTTGAGCGCATAAAAAAACCATTAAAAAGTGACATGAACGTCGTACCCTATATCGATGTAATGCTCGTACTCTTAGTTATTTTCATGGTGACTGCTCCCATGATTACTAGCGGTATTAAAGTCGACTTACCTCAGGCAAATAATCGTCCAATTGAATCCAAAGATATGCCAGCCATGGTAACGATTGGTAAAGATGGCAATATTTATCTTCAATACGAAGACTATAAAGATAACGAGCCACTTTCTCGTGAAAAGCTCGAATCTGTATTAAGTGAAGCGCAAAAGCAAGCTGAGCAGGAAAACAAACAGCTTACGGTTTTAGTGAATGGTGATAAGTCACGCCCTTACGGCGAGGTCGTATCATTGATGGCAAGTTTACAAGAAGCAGGTTTAACTCAAGTTGGCCTTCTGACAGAGCCTTTAAAATAAGCTATGAACAAAAATCAAAAGCCTCCTTTTAAACAGAATGCGATTGCATTGGGCTTCACACTTGGAGTTCATGCAATTGCTATTGTCGGCTTGCTTTTTTTAGGCTTGAGTAAACCACCTGAACAGCCCAAAAAGCTAACTACTATTTTAGTTAAGCCAGAAGATTTACCACCGCCTTTAGCGAAAGAAGTTGAGCAACAAACTACAGCAGAAAATCAGGCAGAAGAAGTTCTAAGCCCAATTGTGGATGAAAATCTTCCTCAAAATCTTCCAGCAGTACCATCACCTCCTCCTCCGCCCACAGCACAACATCTTGTTGCCCAAAAGCAAAAAGCTGAGCAGGCACAGCAAGCAAAATTAGCTGAGGAAAAACGTAAAGCCGAAGAAGCTGCTAAAGCGAAGCAAGCTGCGGAACAACAACGTTTAGAGGAAGCTCAAAAGCAGCAAGCTGAAGCTAAGCGTCAAGCTGAGGCCAAAGCTGCAAAAGTTGAAGCCGAACAAAAGCGTAAAGCTGAAGCTGAGGCAAAAACCAAACATGAACAAAGTGAGGCTCGCAAAGCTGAAGAAGCAGCTAAACGAAAGGCTGAGGCCGAGGCAAAACTGAAACGTGAAGCAGAAAATGCAAAACTTCAGGCACAGCAAGAAGCAAAACGTAAAGCTGAAGCTGAGGCAAAAGCGAAACATGAAGCTCGTAAAGCAACCGAAGATGCTAAACGCAAAGCGGCTGAAGAGGCGAAAGTTAAACAGCAGAAAGTAGCTGAGGATGCCAAGCGTAAAGCTGAAGCCGATGCAAAAGCCCAAAAGCAGAAAGCGGCTGAGGATGCTAAGCGTAAAGCTGAGGCGGATGCAAAAGCTAAACACCAAAAAGCAGCTGAAGATGCCAAGCGTAAAGCTGAAGCCGATGCAAAAGCTCAAAAGCAAAAAGCGGCTGAGGATGCCAAGCGTAAAGCTGATGCTGACGCAAAAGCTAAACACCAAAAAGCTGCCGAAGATGCCAAGCGTAAAGCTGAAGCCGATGCAAAGGCTCAAAAGCAGAAAGCGGCTGAGGATGCCAAGCATAAGGCTGATGCTGATGCAAAAGCGAAACAGCAAAAAGCGGCTGAAGATGCAAGACGTAAAGCTGAAGCTGAGGCCGAAGCAAAAGCTGCATCTGCTAAAAAAGCACAGGAAGAAGCCGCTCAGAAAAAGGGTGAAGCCAAAAAAATTGCATCTTCAGCGAAGCGTGATTTTGAGCAGAAAATTAGAAATGCTTGGGATATTCCAGCAGGAACATCAGGTCAAAAAGCTACTGCGCGTGTAACGTTAAGTGATAGTGGAGCTGTATTATCAGTTATTGTTAGCTCTAGCAACCCAGATGTTAAAGCTAGTGTTGAAGCAGCGATTCGTTCTGCTGCGCCGTATCCTATGCCATCTGATCCTGATGCTCGACGCGAAGCAAGATCATTCAGTTCAACATTTACTGCAAAATAAGTATCTTGTTACATGCTTTAAATAGTTTAAGGCATGTAACTATGTTACAAAATCCACAGTCACAAAAATGCCTTCAATGACTTTAAACCTATGAAAACGAGCCGCAAACACCTTTTAGCCTTAACGCTGCTTACAGCATTAAGTCCTCTTGCACCAACAGCTGCATTTGCTCAACTACATTTAGAAATTGCAAAAGCACCTGATCAGGCGCCTAAAATCGCTATTGTTCCGTTTAACAATGACAATGGACTTTATCCAATTGTTGAAACGGACTTAAACCGTTCAGGACGTTTCACAAGTTCATCGAAAAACTTACCTGCAAATGCTGCAATTAACCAGATTCAAGCATCTGATTGGCAAGCTGCAGGTATTCCATACGTTGTTACAGGGCAAATTAAGCAAACAGCTGATGGGTTTGAAGTCCATTACCAACTTTATGATGTGCAAAAACAGCAATATCTTCTAAATGAGTTGTTAAATGTACCTGCTTCGCGCATCCGCCAAGCTGGACATATGGTTAGTGATGCTATTTATCAAGCTTTGACTGGTATTGCAGGCGACTTTAGTGGTCGTATCGCTTATGTATTACGTAATCCAGCTACTCCTGCTGAACGTTACACTTTACAAATTGCGGATACAGATGGTGAACAACCAAAAACTGTTCTCTCTTCACGCGATCCGATTCTATCTCCGACATGGACTCCTGATGCCAAAAAAATTGCTTATGTTTCCTTTGAAACTAAACGTCCAGCAATTTACCTACAAGATCTTTCTACTGGAACACGTGAAGTACTTACCAGCTTTAAAGGTTTGAATGGTGCGCCGAGCTTTTCACCAGATGGTAAATCAATGCTATTTACAGGGTCAATGAATGGTAACCCTGAAATTTATCAAATGGATTTATCAACTCGCCAAATCAAACGTATGACAAATGACACGGCAATTGATACAGAAGCTCGTTACACCCCAGATGGAAAAGCTTTTATTTTTACATCTGACCGTGGAGGCTCTCCTCAAATTTATCGCTATGATTTTGGAGATGGCTCAGTAAAACGTTTAACATTTAAAGGGTCATTTAATGCACGTGGCACTCTAAGTGCAGATGGTAAAAAAATTGCACTGGTGCATCGACCAAGTGGTAGCAACTATAAGGTTGCTATCCAAGATATTAATACAGGGATTGTTAATATTCTTACCCCTACGAGTTTAGATGAATCACCAAGTTTCTCACCAAATGGACAAATGGTGGTTTACGCAACTCGTGAAGGGAACCGTGGTTTACTGTCTGTCATGTCCACTGATGGTCGTTTCCGTATGAATTTACCAAGTGAACAAGGTGAGGTACGTGAACCAGCCTGGGCACCTAAATAACTTTTTCTTCCATTGATGGAGATGATGATGAAATCAATCAAATATTTGGCTTTTCCTCTACTTAGTGTAGCGCTTGTCATGACAGGTTGTGCGAGCCGTAAACCAGCAACGACTGCAAATGCTGGTACTACAAACCCAAGCACCGTAAACACGACAGGTTTAAGTGAAGATGCTGCATTAAATGCCCAAAATTTGGCAGGTGCTTCATCAAAAGGTGTAACTGAAGCAAATAAAGCTGCTTTAGCTAAACGTGTTGTTCACTTCGATTACGACAGTAGTGATTTATCTGCTGAAGATTATCAAACACTTCAAGCCCATGCTCAGTTTCTTATGGCAAATGCAAACTCAAAAGTTGCATTGACAGGTCATACAGATGAACGTGGTACACGTGAATACAACATGGCTTTAGGTGAGCGTCGTGCAAAAGCTGTTCAAAGCTACCTCATTACAAATGGTGTAAATCCACAGCAACTTGAAGCTGTAAGTTATGGTAAAGAAGCTCCTGTTAACCCAGGTCATGACGAATCAGCTTGGAAAGAAAATCGCCGTGTTGAAATTAACTATGAGGCAGTTCCTCCTCTATTAAAATAAAATATCCCTTTAAAAAATAAACGCCCATCTATGGGCGTTTATTTTTGCTTTCTTAATTTAAGAAGATTTATTTTCCTCTTCTTCTGAATGTTGCATCGACTCAATCAAATCATGCTTATTAAAAGCTTTATATTCAGGTTTAGCTTCATAGTCTTTCCAAGCTTCCTGAACACTTTCTTTCGAAATTTCTTCTAAATTGATTGGTTCACCTGCCGTTGGGGTCGCATCAAACTTCTTAGTTGTCATTTCGATTCTCCTAAATATACATTCCTTTGCTATGCAAACAACATACCATGTAAAATGAGGCTTGTAAGCATAAATGCAACACAAATAAAGTAAGATAATTTTTATTTTCCGGCATTCTCATCTAGAATATGCCACGTATTTATTTGACTCATTTTGATGCTTGCGCACAGGAGCGTTTTTTTATGTCCAACCTCACATTGTCCCAATTTTTACAACAACAAAAAGGGAACCTAACACCTGAGTTGGCCCAAGTCATCGACACCATTGCTACGACTTGTAAAACCATTGACCAAGCCCTACAAAAAGGTGCTTTGGCTGGAATTTTAGGTAGTGCTGGTAATGAAAATGTTCAAGGTGAAACACAGAAAAAACTTGATGTGATTTCTAATGACTATTTAATTGATGCTTTAAAAGTTCACCCTCATGTTGGTGGTCTTGCATCTGAAGAGCTTGATGAATTTACACCTGCGCAAGAAAACGGCGAATACTTAGTTTTATTCGACCCATTAGATGGCTCAAGTAATATTGATATCAACATGTGCGTAGGAACAATCTTCTCGATTCTTCCTGCAAAAAATGCAGTGACACAGTCACAAGATTTCATGCAAGCAGGAACTCAACAGGTTGCTGCTGGTTATGTGTTATATGGCCCATCAACAATGATGGCTTTAACCGTTGGAAACGGTGTAGCGTTCTTTACTTTAGACCCAGAAACTCAAACATTCTTACTTACTACAGAGAATGTTCAAGTATCAGCAGATACTCAAGAGTTTGCAATTAACGCATCTAACCAGCGTCATTGGGAACAACCAGTAAAACAATATATTGAAGAGTTACTTGCAGGTAAAACATCTGTACGTGAAAAAGATTTCAATATGCGTTGGGTTGCATGTATGGTAGGCGATATTCACCGTATTTTATGCCGTGGTGGTATTTTCCTTTATCCATATGACTTAAAAGACCCGAAAAAAGCAGGTCGTTTACGTTTAATGTATGAAGCTAACCCAATGAGTATGCTTATTGAACAAGCAGGTGGTTCATCAACGACTGGCCGTGTTCGTATTTTAGATATTGAACCTACAGAGCTTCACCAACGTGTTCCTGTAATTATTGGTTCTAAAAATGAAGTGGAACGCGTAACAAGCTATCATTAATAATTTAAATTATAGAGGGCGTCATATAGTATGATGACGCCCTTTTGGATATATCCTTATGGCGGTTATTTTTTTAGAATCAAAAGACAATGCAAAAATTAAACATTTGCGTGGTTTAATTGAACTCAATAGCGCCCGAAAAAAGCATCAGCAAACAGTTCTTGAAGGTACTCACCTTTGCCTAGCTTGGTTACAACAACAGAAAAAGCTCTTTTCGTTGTTTACCACTGAACAGGCATTGGAACATGACGATTTAAAGAAAATTATCGAACTTCATCAGGGTCATGTTTTTATTATTAGTGAAGTTCTATACAAAGACTTAAGTACCTTAGGTAATACTCTTCCTTGTTTGGCTATTATTGATTTACCTAAAACAGCATCAACGATTGATTATAGTTTAGACACTCTAATTCTCGAAAATGTACAAGACCCAGGCAACGTAGGTACATTATTACGTTCAGCAGCAGCAGCAAATATTAAACAAATCATTTGTACCCAAGGCTCTGCCTCCCTCTGGTCTCCTCGCGTTTTAAGAGCAGGTATGGGAGCTCATTTTAGCTTACATTGCTTTGAAAACTTTCAATTGACCGATATTCTTCCTAAATTCGATATTCCTGTTTTCGTTACAAGTTCTCATCGCTCAACCAGTCTTTATTCAAAAGATCTTTCAAAGCCATGCGTTTGGATTTTAGGCAACGAAGGACAAGGCGTAAGTGATTATGCTTTAGAGCATGCGCAGTCGGTGACAATACCGCAGCCCGGTGGTCAAGAGTCATTAAATGTAGCAATTGCAGGATCTATTTGTTTTTTTGAAATGGTTCGCCAACGCCAATAAAACGTTAATTTATTTTACATCGCTCATATTTGTGAAAAAAATCATTTACACTACTAAAAAATAGCCGATTGTTGTCAACCTCCCACCTCTTTTCAACGTTATATAAGAGATATATTGAAGATAAGGTGGGTACGTCCAATGACAGGATTTTCCATCTCCATGGATTTAGCACCGAAAAAGTCTCGATCGGAAGCATCTAGTGTTCATGCCAGCACGGCTGAGCAACGCCTAAAGGTTTTTATGCAAGATGTTACGGGTCGTGCTTTGGTGATGATGGAGAGTGCTACCCAAAGTCAACAAGGCATTGCGATGGACTTGGTTCAAGAAGCATTTATTGCTTTACACAAGTCTTACGCCGATCGAAGTACTGAAGAATGGTATCCGCTGTTTTATACTATTCTAAATAACAAGCTTCAGGATTGGCGTCGTAAAGAAGCACGTCGGGCAAATCCATTTTCATTCTTTAAAAAAGTTAGTCTAGACAATGATGATGAAGAAATCATTGATGTTGTCGATGAAAAAGCAATCAATCCAGCAGATTTTCTAGATCAAGCAGTGACGATAGAAGAGATACGAGAAGCGATTGCAAAACTACCTGTTCGTCAACAGCAGGCTTTCATGTTACGTGCTTGGGAAGGGTTTGACACTCATACTACAGCACAAATCATGAACTGTACTGAAGGTAGTGTCAAAACCCATTATCATCGAGCAATTCAGGGACTTAGAGAGTACTTAGCACATTTAAATCCCATGGGAGGTTCTAATGAATCATGATGATTTCACTAAAAAGGTGACGTCTAAACTCGATAGTTTGGCTGATCACCATAAAAATAAAACAGTGGTAATGAATCATGTGCTTGACCATATCCAACAGAAGCCAGCATCTTACTATAGTATCTGGAAAATGACGGGTTTCGCACTTGCCGCAGCAATTACTGGTTTTGTCATTTTACCAAATTCAGCGGAGTTGATCGAAAAGCCACAAAATCAAGTTATTGTAAATCCTAAATTATCGCCACAGATGGTTGAAGATTTAGAAATGCTGATGGTGTTGGGTGAGGATAAAGTTCAACATGGTAGCTAAAAAGTTAGCACTTATCCTTTGTTCATTAAGTTTCCTGCAAACAAGTTTTGCAGGTTTTGAACGTTTCTGGATTTTTTCTAAAGATGCCAATACACAAGTAGATGATACTTGGAATGCTATGTCTGAAGAAGAACAACGAGCTGTAATTAAACGCTATCAAAGCTTAAAAGAATTACCAGCAAACCAAAGCGCTAATCTGCAACAACGCATGGATTGGTTCAACCAACTCCCAGATGCAGAAAAGCAGAAAATGCGTGAAGCTTGGCAAAAAATGAGTACACAAGAGCGTAATGATTTACGTCAGCGTATGCTTAAAGCAAGTGCAGACGAAAGAACAGCTATACGCGAAGAATATATCAATAAATATTTAGAACACTAATCTAAACTTTTAATAAAAATGCTTGTTTTGAAATCCGACTAGCAATAAAAAAGCCTCCTATGGAGGCTTTTTTATTTTTTCTTATTTACGATAACGTCTATAAGCAATCAAACCTAACAGTGATGCAATAGAGAGAATACCTATACCTCCCCCACCACTTCTTGAATCATCAGTTGTAGTTGCTGTGCTTACTAAATTAATCGTTCCTGCGCTAGCTGAAATAGTTCCATCTGCATCGTATACATAGTAGGTCAATGTATCATTGAAAGTATTAAACACGTTGCTCGCTTGAATATAGATGTTACCACCATAGCAAGTATTACCACTATCATCTTTAGGACACGGACCTTCCCGATCTGCTTTCACTACCTTGAAAATACCGTCTTTTGAGGTTTTGCTTGGTATATAAATTGGTAACTCCACACCTTGATCATTTACCCAAAATTTAGGTTTATTTGGTTTAGTCTTAAGTGTGTTTACAGGACCATCCCCATCATCATTAGCATACTGTAATAAATTTAAGGGAATGACTTCATTTGCTAAATACTTAAACGTTACCGTACCATTACCAGCAACGGGTGGAATATTATCAAAGCGAGCTTCCAATAACCCAGATGATTGTGTGGTTCCATCTTTACTGCTAATCGTATATTTACAATAGTTGTAATCACCAGCTTGGGTAATAATATCATCTGATCGATAGAATACAATTTGCTGCAAAGCAGCATTCCATTCACAAAAGAGTCCATCATCTTTTTTAATGCTGGTAACTTTATCGTCGATTAATCCAGTTCCAACAGTTTCAAGATTAATATTGTAGTCAGTTGTATTAAAGAACTTCAAAATATGATTACTATCTTCATTTGGCAAAGGTAAGCCATTTGCTTTCAAATCAATATAGATTGCTCGATATTTTGCATTTGCTTTGGTTTGATCAAGAAGGTTTTTATAATTTGCTGAATCAATTTTTAATACATTCAACAAATACGCATAATCTGGATTCAATATATTTTTCTGAACGGTATCATACTGAGATTGATATTTAGCCAGCAAATCCGTAAGAGAGGTATTACCCAAACCTTTTATATCACCAGCAGTAAGTTTCATTAACTCGACTGAGCCAATATCACAACTATTACGACTATTTGGTTGATAATATAATTTACTGTCCGCAAGTCGTGATAAACCTCGTTGGTCTATAGACGTACAGGTATCTTTACCTTCAGGATCTACATCTACTAGATTTTTGCCACCAATATTATTTTTTGGATAGTAAATGGGTAGAAAACCAGTTTCTGGAGCAGAGGCATGTAAAGGTTCAAGTAATGCATTAAAAGGCTGACCAGCTATATCAACAGTTCGATGTGTAGACGTCAGTGCTTCTGTTGGTAAGTCACATTTCGCAGAATCATTTGTCAGATTCAAAGCATTAAATGATAGTGCGAAACCAGCATTTTTTAAATCAGCCGCAGGTCCTATAAAGTAATGACAAGCATAGGTTCCCAAATTATAACCAATTACATTAAACCTTAACTCTTTACTTCCCATAGTGTCATATAAGAAGGTGCTATAAGCGTTATTTTCAACAATAGTATTATTTTTTAAAGATAAAGTACTGTTAGCGCTAAGTATGGTTGAAGGATTAGGAGTACCATTTGGAGTAGCATCACCGGTAAATTTCAAAATACTGCCATTTACTGTATTTGCAATATTTTGAGCAATGGTATTAATTGTAAAAGTTGCTTTTGGCTCCCCGCAAAACTCAAAAGTATTATTAGAGCTATTCGAACCATTATTGATAATACTAGAAGAGGTAAATGTTACTTCCCGTTTTGCATAGGCTGTACCATTCCAACAGCTCATCGAAAGCACACTTCCAGATGTTGCTGTATTACCTTGAATTAAAGAATGTGTTGTAGACAAATTAACATTATCACCACCCAGAAAAATTGCTCCTCCTTTTGGAGCTTGAGAGTTTAATATCTGAGTATTGAGCAATGTGACATTGCCACCAGCATAAATCGCACCGCCAAAATCTGGTGCTACACCATTTTCCAAAATAACGTTTTGAATAAATAGAGGCTGTTTATTTACGGCTGTGTTGAAAATACGCGATTTTCCAGCAGCATTTATTATTGTCTGTAACGGTTGTAGTGCTGGATAGTCATTGGTTAACACACTTTTTTCTGACCAATTTTTATCTTGATCTTTTTCACCGAACCCATAAATTGCTATATCTGCATTGGGAACCAGCTCTTTATTTAATGTATAAGTCCCTGCTTTTAGTTGAATCACCTGACTTTTAGAGGTGTTATAGACGGTACATCCATAATCAGATCTTCGTGTTTCAGCAACTTTTATTGCTTCTCTTAACGAGCAAGCATTAGGATTCTCACCATCCTCATCTGCAAAAGTTGTAACTTCAATTCTTTGATTTGTTGTATCAGCAAAAAGAGGCATAGCCGCCAGCACGGCTAGTGCTAATACTGCTTTTTTATAATTTTTCATAGTCCTCATCCCTGATTATGACTTGAAACGGCGTAGCGCGATTAAACCAAATAACCCTAAAATTAAACCGCCACCTACACTTCCCCCACCACCAGTACTTACAGATTTATCTTCGATACCAGATAAAGGTTCTTGGACTACAGTCGCCGGAATCGAGACATATTGGAAATCTGTTCCATCATTAAATCTTGATACACTCGTAACAACTTGAATACTAAAAATGTCTGCACCGTGCCAGTTTCCATTTGGTGTGTAAACGACATTTCCGTTCTGGTCTATTGTTATGCTGCCTTTAGAAACTGGAGTATCAGTGCTCTGTTTTATTTTCAAACAACCTGGTTGCCAGTCTTTACCATCAGGTCGATCACCAAATAAACGTTTACAAGTAGCAGGTGTGACCAAATCAGCTTCACTTAAAGAATCTAAAATATTAAATTTTGCAACTTGTCCATATTTAATATCTTGCCCAACAGTCGCAATTTCATTATTTAAAATATATTCAACTGCTCCTAAGTCGCACAGCTCATCATAGCCACTACGGTTTTTTCCACGTTGGTCAAGTCTTTCACAACTAGCCAATCCAATCGATGAACCGTCACTATATAGCCGTCCCTTATTGATAATTAAAGAATCAGCTAGGCTATTATAACTCTCGAGTAGACGAGGCTTAAAAAATCCCAAAAAGCTATCTTTCGGCGTGCTAAATGGGCATAACAAACCATCTTTCGCTGTTACATCACAGACACCTTCATCGATATCTCCAGCGATTAACTTTTCACTAGCAGGAAAAAGGATATTAGGTAACTTTGCAGTAGCATTACGATTACAGTCAGCAATCACTAAATTACTTTGAATAACCGTCTTGTCATCTGTATTTGCAGTACAGTTTGCAGTGTTACCCACTAATATACTGTTCGAAACAGAAGCATTTCCCTGTGGAGCATCGAGAAATAACCCAGCTGCATTTTTGATCATTGTAATGTTATTAACAAACATTCCATCTTTAATGTTTGCAATAAATCCAACTTTATTGTGGAAGAATGTACTGTTACTAAAGCCTATAGCACGTACATTTAAGTATCCTCCTGTACTTTCATCATCAAATTTTGTTGCACCATAAAATAATGCGCCATCTGAAGAAGAAACTTCATTATCACGTATTACAGATTGAGTGACGAGATATAAAGGCTGTTCACTATAAATAACACCACCTTGAGCCGCTTTATTATTTTGAATCAAGCTATTTATAATATTTACAAAACCAGCAGTTTGGCCTGTTTTAGATAACAATCCTTGATTGTAAATTGCTCCACCCTGATTCGCATACCCACCAATCAATCGTGAATTTTGGATAGTCAATTTTTCATGGTTTAAAATTAAACCACCTGTTAATACCTTAGAGTTTGAACCTGCGCCTTGTAAGTTAAGATCACTCAAGGTCACAGCAAAGGATGCTTTCTCTACACTACCATCATCAATTTTAAATAGCTGATCTGTACCCACCATCTTTATTGTTGCGTTATGGGAACCAGGCTGATCAGTATCAACTATCGTAGAATCATTTTTTGCGGTACTGATCGTAAGAGGGGCTGTAATCGTTATTTTTGAATTTAACGTATATTCGTTATCACGCTGCAAAATAATATTTGATGAGGAATCTTTATTTCCACAGCCATGATAGCCATTTGCATATTTTTCAACATCAGCAGCGTTTGATGAACCACGATAATTCAGAAATTGTACCGCTTCTCGTAAGGTACATACCGTATCATCTTTATCTTCATCAACTAAACTTGTGACTTGAATATCAGCAGAATAAGCGTGCCCAGCAGCAGCCAATAATGCAAAAGCAATGCTCCGTTTGAGCATACCCTTCTCCTTACCTATTTTTTTCATTTTTCTTTGTCAATATTGCAAAGTTTTAACTTTTGCAAACGCATCCTTTGTGCGTACTTTGTCACAGGAGTCAGAATTTCTCAAGATCTTTTGATCGGTCTATAGCGTCATTTTAGATAAGCAGCTTCATAAATATTTGTTTAATTAAACATCTATTAATATATGTATATTTTACTTATCTAAAAATTTAGTAGTGCACTTTAGAATTTAAATTATAAGTAGTTAATAGATGAATATTTTTTATAGTAAAGCACAGGCTTAGGCTAAAAATTAAATTTTTTTATTGTTGATACTCATCAATTAAAGCATAGATTTGTCTTAAAGTTGCATTTGACAGCTTCGTCTTCTCACCTTTAAGAAGTTTCTCTAATTGAGCTACCGTTTGCAATAATACAGATGCTTGATGAGGTCCATGTAAAAGCAAATAATCTACAATCTGCTGATCGAAATGAATCCCGCGTCTAGACATCACAGAGGTTACTAAAGCATAGCGATCAGCATATAAGCTTCCGCTTGGAACTTTTACACTCACTGCTTGCGTAAGTCTTGATTGTAAATCTGGTAACTCTAATTTCAATTCAATCGGCGCAACACGCGAAGAAAACACGAGTTGCCCTTCATGATTATTCATTAAGTGAAAAACCGCTTTTTGCCAGTGAGGCACACCACTAATTGACTCAATATCATCTAAAGCAACTAGGTCATAGTGCTCTAAACAAGTAATTGCCTCAATTGGAGCGTCAAGCAGTTCAAGCAGAGAAACTTTTATTGCAGACTTGCCTACTTCTAAATAAGAATCACAAATTGCTGATAGCAAATGACTCTTTCCCGTTCCTGCTCCACCATAGATATAAAATCTATTCACTAGACCTGCATGTAGTTGACGCACTGCATCAACTACATGCCCCCAACCCGGTCCCGAAAAATCACTGATTCGAGCATCAAGTTGAGGTTCTATATCCAGTTGGAGTTGACGCATATAATGAATTGGCCTTGAAATTATTTCTGATCTGAAAGATTCGGTGTATCTGTATCTTGCTGTTTTTTAACTTCAAGATCAAGTTTAGTATCTTCAGTTTCTATATGAATTTGCTCAATATTGCCTTCTTGGATCACTAATGTAGAAGATGGTGCATATAATGAACTCTTTTCATAGTTTTCTCTTAAATGTTTCAAGAGCACTACAATCACAGCAGCTACAGGTAATGCGATCAACATGCCTAAGAAGCCAGCAAGTTGTGCACCTGCCAAAACGGCAAATACGACAGCAACAGGCGAAAGACCAATTTTATCACCGAGTAAGAATGGTTGCAGAATATAGCCTTCTACTGCCTGACCAATCATAAAAACCACACCAACCAGTAATAAATGCATCCAGTCCATTCCAAACTGGAATAAGCTTGCAATAACAGCCGCAATAATACCGACTGCAAAACCTAGATATGGAATAATACTGGCAAGGCCTGCCACCATACCAATAATAAGCCCGACCTCTAACCCAATGACTTGAAGACCTACCGCATAGACGATACCGAGTAAGAGCATTACGAGGAATTGTCCCTTAACAAATGCTCCTAAAACACTGTGACATTCACGAACAATTTGCAAAGTCGTTGCTTCATATGGACGCGGAATGAGACGACGTAAGTTTTGTAGCATACGGTCCCAATCAAGCAAGAAATAGAAAGCAATAATTGGAATTAAAACAATTGTTCCGCCAATCTGAATAAAATTCAGACCTGATTGCGCAAGCTTTAATAAAACAGCCTGAATACTGTCAGCACTATAATTGGTCTGGACATAATCCATGACTGCTTTCGACATTTGATCGGTGTCAATTTCCATTTGCTGGACATGGAATGTTGAAGAAATCCATGGTAATAGCTCTGCATTAATCCAATGAATCCCAGCAGGAATACTATCTCGTGCATAAACAAGCTGTTTCCAGATGAGTGGAACTAAATACCACAAAGCTACGGTTAAAGTTACACCAATACCGATAAAAACAATGCTAATTGCCAACCAACGAGGGAGCTTAATTTTTACTAGAACATCGACCAGTGGACTAAATAAATAAGCCAGGAAAAAAGCACCAAGAAATGGAATGACCACAGGCTTGAGCAAGTATAATACCCATACCAGCAATACAATACCTGCGAGTAAGAAAATACGGCGCAGCATACGATCTTGCATAAAATCTAGCCTTTTTTGATTTAATCGTTATAAATAGAAAAATATTTTTATTAAAGATAGCATTTTCGAGCATAAATAACATAAGAGTTTCGTATATTCAGGTTATAATCTGCCGCCAATGCGGAGACTTCATTTATGAGCAACTCAACTTCTACCCCAAATACCGGCTTAAGCTATAAAGATGCGGGTGTTGACATTGAAGCGGGCGACGCACTGGTCGATCGTATCAAGTCAGTCGCTAAACGTACAACTCGTCCAGAAGTAATGGGCGGACTTGGTGGCTTTGGTGCACTATGCAAAATCCCTAAAGGTTACGAAGAACCAGTTTTGGTTTCTGGAACCGATGGTGTAGGTACTAAATTACGTTTAGCACTTAACCTTAATCGTCATGACACAATCGGCCAAGATCTTGTGGCTATGTGTGTAAACGATCTTTTAGTTTGTGGCGCAGAACCATTATTCTTCCTCGACTATTATGCTACTGGTCACTTAAATGTAGATGTAGCTGCAAACGTAGTTACTGGTATCGGTAAAGGTTGTGAACTTGCAGGTTGCGCACTTGTAGGTGGTGAAACAGCTGAAATGCCAGGTATGTATGAAGGCGAAGATTACGATCTTGCTGGTTTTGCCGTAGGTGTTGTTGAGCAAAGCAAAATTATTGATGGCTCTAAAGTAAAATCTGGTGATGTACTTATTGGTGTTGCCTCAAGTGGTGCTCACTCAAATGGTTATTCATTACTACGTAAAATTTTAGATGTTAAGAAT
This sequence comes from Acinetobacter seifertii, assembly GCF_000368065.1. Classification (GTDB taxonomy): domain Bacteria; phylum Pseudomonadota; class Gammaproteobacteria; order Pseudomonadales; family Moraxellaceae; genus Acinetobacter; species Acinetobacter seifertii. The sequence goes on along the minus strand of NZ_KB851200.1, from coordinate 173,574 downwards.
GTAGACTTAACTCAAGTGATTGATGGTCGCCCACTTGCTGATGTAGCAATGGAACCAACACGCATTTATGTAAAACCAGTTCTTGAGCTTTGCAAACAAGTTGATGTACATGCTATGGCACACATCACTGGTGGCGGTTTACCGGGTAACTTACCACGTGTATTACCAAATGGTGCTCAAGCAGTAATTAATGAAGCTTCTTGGGAATGGCCAGAATTATTCAAACTTTTACAACGCGAAGGCAATGTAGAACGCTTTGAAATGTACCGTACCTTTAACTGTGGTGTAGGTATGGTGATTGCAGTTGATGCAAATGATGCAGAAAAAGCAATTGAAGTGCTTAATGCTCAAGGTGAAAAAGCTTGGAAAATCGGACATATCCAAGAAAATGCTGAATCAGTGGAAGGTGCAGACGAAAAAATTCGTGTGATCTTTGAATGATGAAAATTGCTGTTCTAGTCTCTGGGAACGGCAGTAACTTACAAGCCTTGATAGATGCACGTCTATCAGGGCAAATTGTAGGTGTATTGTCTAATAAAGCCGATGCTTATGCCCTAGAGCGTGCTCAAAATGCCAATATCGCGACAGCGGTAATTTCGCATAAAGACTTTCCTAGTCGTGCCGATTTTGATGAAGCGATGCATCAGCAACTTATGGCTTGGCAAGCTGACGTTGTTATTCTAGCTGGCTTCATGCGTATTTTAACTGCAAACTTTGTCGATAAATGGCAAGGTAAAATGCTCAATATCCATCCTTCGCTATTACCTGCTTATAAAGGTGTTAATACACATCAACGTGTATTAAATACAGGTGATCGATTGCATGGTTGTACAGTTCACTTTGTAACTTCTGAACTTGATGCTGGTCAAGCAATTGCTCAATCTGCAATTGAAGTCAAAGAACATGACAATGTTGCCTCTTTGGCAGAACGTGTACATAAACTTGAGCACTTTATTTATCCTCAAGTTGCAGAATGGTTATGTAATGGCCAACTGACATGTAAAAATGGACAAGCCTATTTCCGTAATCAAATTCTTGAACACCCTATTCGTTTTGCATCTTGGTAAAAGGTTTGCTCAACGAAAATTAAAAAAGGACATGCATGCATGTCCTTTTTTATAGAAATCTTATTAGCGTGAATTGCTATGAATAAGCTTCTTAATATAATTCACTGTGTCAATCGGATGCTCTAGTGGGAACATATGCCCTCCTTCAACAACACTAAATGGAATTCCCATTTTACGCTTTGCCATTTGAGGGAAGCCTCTTTTTAAGAAGGCACTTTCTTTTCCTACAACTAAATGTACAGGCATTTTTGGTTTTGGCATAGGTAACCACCACCAAGAAGGATTTTTACGGAAAATCGCAACTTCATCTTCACGAGAAATAGTGAGAGTTACGCCGCCACGTACCGAATCTTCTTTCAAAGCATAATCAATGTAAGCTTGAAAGCAGTCTTCATCAAAGTCTTTATAAAAACCTTTTGGACGCAATAACGAAGCCGCTTGCTCACGTGACTCCCAATGTTCACGACGACGTGCAGATAAACCCGCAGGTGTCATGTCATCGACTATTTTAGGTTTAAACAGTTTTGCCATATGAAAAGCAAAAGAGTATCGACCCAAAATAAGAGGCGGATCTAACATAATCACTTGTAAGAAAAGCTCAGGGCGTTTAAAGGATGCCATTAAGGTCAAAACTGAACCCAGCGAATGACCAAGTCCGATCACCTTTCGCCCTTTAGCTTGACGAACAATACTATCAATCACCTGATCAACCAAAAAAGGCCAATGATCGGTAATTGGATAACGTTTGTCAGGACCAATAAGAGGAACATAAATGATGTCATACTCATCTTTTAATTGATCAAACAATTTTTGATACACCATAGATGGCACACCATTAGCATGCGCAAAGTGTATAACCGGTTTTACTGACATACCGTTATCCTGATTTAAATTATTGTAGCTTGGCGTTTTGACTGGTCTCTAAACGTTGAGCAACCGACTCACTTAAGCCTTTACCCATTTCTGCACCCATTCGACCAAGAATAGATTGTAATGGGTTACGTTCAATCGTGTAGTCAACTTTATTATCAAGCTTCAGTTCACGCATCAAGCTCGTAATGTTACCTGAACGGTCAGCAACACCTAACTGAATTGCTTGTTCACCAGTCCAGAAAAGACCAGAGAAAATAGCAGGATCATTAGATTTTAAGCGTTTCCCGCGTCCTTCTTTCACTGCATTAATAAAATGAGTGTGGACGTTATCGAGTACAGATTGAATGTGCTCTCTTTGTACAGGATTGATCGGTTTTGTCATACTTAAAATGTCTTTATTGGTACCCGCTGTTAAAGTACGGTCTTCAATTCCTAGTTTTTGAGCTAAGCCAGTAATGCCATAATTTGGCATAATGACACCAATTGAACCGACTAAACTTGATGGATTTACAATAATTTCATCAGCAGCAGAAGCAATATAATAAGCACCTGAAGCACCCATATCACCAATTACTGCATAGACTTTCTTATCAGGATGTTCTTTTTTCAAATAGCGAATTTCTTGCCAAATTTCATCTGACTGAACAGGAGAACCGCCAGGAGAATTAATATTAAGTGCAATTGCTTTGCTATTTGAAGCTTCAAAAGCACGTTTAAGGGCTTTATTTGTATCTTCACTATTTACCGCTTGATTGCTTGAAGCATCAATGGTTCCAACAATATCAACCACAGCCAGATGAGCACTACTGCTGCTTGCTGCAGAGCTTTCCTTGCTGGTTGAGCAACCTTTACCCATTAATACAACAATGAACAATAGATAAATAAAAGTAAGTGTTTTAAAGAATATACCCCAGCGACGACTACGGCGTTGTTCTTCCACAGAAGCGAGTACCGCTTTCTCAAGGATTTGCCATTCTGGTCCGTTCTGTTTAGGGGTTATAGGTTCATTTTGTGGTTTTGGTGGCCAATCGGACATAAAATTCCAATCCAAATCAATCGAAATGATGTCATTATATACATTGATTTGATAAAAACTGTCTAAATAATATGATTTCATTTATAATATTTTTGTCTTTTTTTACTTGTTGTTTCCTCTCTACTGCTATAGATGACTAGACCAGATTCAAAAAGCATGAACTATCAATTACTCAAAACATTTAGCCGACTACCTATTCAATTTGGGCGTTCTATTGCTCGTATATTGGCTGGCGTAGTAAATACTCTAAAAATTACCAGAACATCAAAAAGTATAGAACTTAATTTAAGAATTGCTCTGCCCCATTTAACACCGCAACAGCGTATAGCGATTACAGAAAAAGCTGTAAGAAATGAGCTGACCTCATATTTTGAGTTTTTAAGTATTTGGGGTTCATCTAATCAAGAAAACATTGATCGCATCCATCGTATAGAAGGTGAACAATATTTTCATGATGCACTAGCTGAAAAAAAAGGTGTTGTATTAGTCGTCCCACATTTTGGTACATGGGAAGTCATGAATGCATGGTGCGCCCAGTTCACATCAATGACCATTTTATATAAACCAGTCAAAAATGATGATGCTGATCGTTTTGTACGAGAAGCTCGCAGTCGTGAACAAGCAAATTTAGTTCCGACCGATGAAAGTGGTGTAAGACAAATTTTTAAAGCACTCAAAAAGGGTGAAACTACAGTCATTTTGCCAGACCACACTCCAAATATTGGTGGAGATATGGTGAAGTATTTTGGTGTTCCACTTGCTTCAAGTAATTTAAGTGCAAAACTCATCCAAAAAACAAAAGCGAAAGCTTTATTTCTCTATGCAATCCGTAATGAAAATGACGGTTTTACCATGCATATTGAACCTATGAATGAGAAAATTTATGAAGGCTCTGCGGACGATGGTACTTATGTCATCCACCAAGCAATTGAGCAGCTCATTCATAAATATCCAGAACACTACCACTGGAGCTATAAACGCTTTAAAGCAAACCCAGCTTTAGATAATGTTTATAATATTGACCCTTTAGAAGCGATTAAAACTGTTAATAAACTCAAAGCTGAAGCTTTAGAGAGCTCTACGCAACCATAGCCGCTCAAAACGTCGGTCGTGTAAAACCATTTTGTGGCTTTCCAGAACAAAACTTAACTTTCCTTGCTCTACTGTACTTTTAAGTGGGATATGAAGGGCTTTTAAACGATTGATAACCTCTTGGCTAGGATGGCCATAACGGTTATCAAACCCTGCTGATGCAATTGCCAGTTTTGGTTTTAAAGTTGCTAAGAAATCATAAGCAGAGCTGTGCTTGCTTCCATGATGACCCAATATCAAAACATCTACTTTTAAGCTTGGATAGTCTTTTAACAGCTCGTACTCTGCTTCCCAGCCTGCATCTCCCATAATCAGAAAATTTTGGTAACCACTGACTCCTTTGAAATGAAGATATACCACACAGGAATATTGATTCTGTTGAGAAGATACAAAAACTAAATCTTTTTGTTTAGGCCATAAAACTTGGATATCCACCTCTGGATATTGCCAGTGTTGACCTTGATGACAATATTGAAATGACTGTTTGAGAGTATTTGAAGATTGCTCATTTGAGAGAACCTGCTTTACAGGAATCTCCTGCTGAATGGCTGGAAAAGCGCCACTATGATCTTGGTCAAGATGAGACAATACAACACGATCTAATTGTTTAACTCCTTGTTGGCGTAAAAAAGGGACTACAACATTTTGACCGATACTGAATTTTTTTTCATCGTAGGAACCACCTGTATCAATTAGCCAGTTTTGTTCAGGCTGCTGCAACAAAATAGCCTGCCCCTGTCCAACATCTAAAATATGAAGCTGAATTTGCTGGTTCGTTTTATTCACTACAATTAGGGGTAAACAACAGAGTAATCCCCACGTTTTTGGGAAAACGCCTTTAGGCAAAAATAAAATAAGGATACCTAAACTCACTGCGAATAAAGCCAGTGGCGTCAAGCTTATACCTTGTAGTGGTAAAGAGAGTTTTTCTAATAAGGTTAGGCAACTTAGTAAGATACTGAGTAAAATATCATTAAACTGAAATAGCATATTCCCGAATGGTTTGACGATAAACCATGCACAAGCAGCCAAAATATTTAAAGGGACAATAACACCACCAACAATAGGCACCGCAACAATATTGGTTAATGGAGCAACCCAAGAAATTTGTTGAAAGAAAAGTAAGGTTAAAGGACTCAATGCAATAAATATTTTGCCTTGAGACTCAATTAACACCTTACTCATAATAATCAGTTTTGAACTCAGACTTAAAAAATGTTGCTCAGGTAACTGCACTATAGTTTGGTAAATTCTTAATAAAATAAAGCATGCCCCATAAGACAGCCAAAAACCTGCAGAGAGGACACTAAACGGATCCATTAGCAACAGTAGACTGGCGCTATATACAAGTAATGCAAATGGTTTAAGGGGTTGTTTTAATATTAGGAAGGAAATAAATATAGAGACTGACAACAATGTCCGTAGTGCAGGAATTTCAAACCCAACAAAAGCTGTATAAATTAAAACCCCGAAACTGAATGGTACAGCCAATAAAACTTGTTTGGGTTTCCATAAATAAATTTGAGGGTAATAACGACAAATGAGTTGATGGCACACCCAAGAAAACATGATGGCAAAAATAAGTACATGTGGACCCGAAATCGCCAATAAGTGAGCAATTCCTAATTGTTTAAATTGTAGTTGAGTTTCATCTGATAAAAGACTTTCATCACCAGTCAGCAAAGCTAAAAGTAGGCCCTTTTGCTGTAATGAAGAATTGTGTAATAGATACCTAAAAGTTAAGCGAAGCTTTTCTATATTTAAATGAAATCTATTAAAAAAGGACTGCTGTCCTCTTAAATGCTGTTGATATCCTAATCGATAGATCTCATCAAGGCTTAAAGGTTCAATATGCTGAACAGTAAATCCAGACATTATATTTCGCTGAATAAACCACTTTTCCTGATCAAAAGCTCCTGTTGTGGCATAACTATGAGCAGGTTTTATTTTTCCAGATAGTTGATAGTAATGGCCTAATTCAAGTTCTTGACTGCCCTTCAACACATCCTGATTATCATTTTTTAAATACAACAGCCAATTTACTGATTCTTTAGATAAGTTTAATACTTGTCCAGTTTGTTGAACTTTATTGTCTTTTTCTTCACTGAGTTGCTTTATATAAACAATAATATCGAGATTCTTTGAATCCGTTTCTCTTTGTTGTAAGCGTTCGATCAGTGCATTCTCGGCATATTGATACCCGACAATAAACAGACTTGTTGTACATAACAGGCAATAAATAGCCTTTAGAAGTGGTCGGCCAACGAATACTGAGCGTCTAAAAAGATAAAAAATAAAGGCAAGTAAAAGTAAAACCTTAGCTACTTCTCCATATTGCATGATTAAAGGTAAATGAATACCCATTAATGCAATACCGCAAATCCACCCCAATAGAATAATTTTAAACATTCAAAATCTTGTGATTATCATTTTAGGGGCAAAATTAAAGCCCAACTGAGTGGGCTTTAACAATGTGATTTAATGACAATTTTTTAAGAACCGCTTACCCACAAACCATCTTCCATATGTAAGATAGAATCTGCCGCCTGAGCCAATTGCTCATCATGGGTCACAATGAGCATTGCCATGTTTAGTTCTTTCTTAAGATCAGTAAGTAACTCAAAAATACCAACAGCTGTTTTACGGTCCAAATTACCCGTTGGTTCATCAGCTAGAACGACCGCAGGCTTAGTCACCAATGCTCGAGCAAGAGCCACACGTTGACGCTCACCACCAGAAAGTTCACCTGGTTTATGGTCCATACGATGAGATAGCCCAACTCGATCTAGCAAATACTCAGCTTGTGCCTTTACAGACTTAAATTGACTGTCTGCTCGAAGCATTAAAGGCATTGCTACATTTTCAAGTGCAGAAAACTCAGGTAATAAGTGGTGAAATTGATACACAAAACCAAGGTATTTATTGCGTTGGAAACCACGCTCTGCTTCACCCAAGTTATCAAAGCGCTGTCCATTTAGAAATACTTGCCCTTGAGTTGGTTGCTCTAAGCCACCAAGTGCATGCAACAAAGTACTTTTACCCGAACCACTTGCACCGACAATAGATACAAACTGCCCTGCTTCAACCTGTAAAGAAAGACCTTTAATGACTTCAACCTTAGATTTACCGTCATCAAAATGCTTATAAATCTCTTTTGCTTCTAAAACGATTTTACTCATAACGCAATGCCTCGGCAGGTTGAACTTTGGCTGCACGAAGTGCTGGATAAATAGTTGCCAAGAAACTTAAGAGTAAAGAAACAATTACGATAATCGTCACATCTTGCCATCTTAAGTAAGAAGGTAAGTAATGTACAAAATAGGCATCGAACAAATTAAGTCCAAGCACATTATTAAACCAAGAAATAATATCGCTAATTGTAAGTGCCAAAATTACACCTAAAACCGTGCCAGCAACTGTACCAATTACCCCAATCACTGTACCTTGCACCATAAAGATTTTAGTAATCATAGATGGTGACGCACCTAAAGTACGTAAAATTGCAATGTCCGATTTTTTGTCGGTAACCACCATAACCAAAGAAGAGACAATATTAAATGCCGCAACTACAATAATCAGTACAAGTAATAAACCAACTAATGTTTTTTCCATTTGAATGGCGTTAAACAAATTACCGTGTGTATAGGTCCAGTTCGTTGCATAGAAATTGCTTGGCAAGTTTTTCACAATATCGTCGGCAACTTGAGGAGCAGCAAAGATATCATCCATTTTTAAACGAACGCCTTGGGCACCATCAGGTAAACGCAATAAAGTCGATGCATCGTATAAAGCAATGTACCCGACCATTGAGTCCACTTCAGCACCTACGCTGAAAATACCAACCACTTTAAAGCGCTTAAAACGAGGCACTACACCTGCTGGAGATGGCGTTGCTTCAGGTAAAACCAGTGTCACGCTGTCATTTAGACGTAAACCAAGTGAATCGGCCATGTCTTTACCAAGCACAATACCGAACTCACCTTTTTTCAGTGAGTCTAGGCTACCAGCAACAATATGATCTTGAATAATAGATACATTCTTCTCATATTTTGGGTCAATACCCGTCACCATAATACCAGCCACTTGCCCTTGAGCAGTTAACATACCTTGCAATTGGGTAAAAGGTGCAACTCCAGTGACATGGGGATGTTTTTCAACTCGTTTAACCAGTTCAGGCCAATCCGCAAGAATTTGCGTCGATGAAACTGTCGCTTGCGGAACCATTCCCAAAACACGATTTTTCAATTCGCGGTCGAAACCGTTCATTACAGAAAGTACCGTGATCAGTACAGCAACACCAAGTGTCAAACCGATCATGGAAACTAATGCAATAAAAGAAATAAAATGATTACTGCGTCGTGCGCGAGTATATCTCAACCCTATATACAGTGAGATTGGTTTAAACATACCTTCTAAATCCAAGGTCATTGATGGAAAATAGAGAAATGCAAGTTACACTTCCTATTTGGCCATATCGTTAGATGCAGTATTAAGGTTTAAAAATCAGTAAGTTCTGACCTATCCTTAACAATCCTAATATTATATTGCTGCGCTATTTTCTACTACTTAAGATATGAGATCAATTTGATCATGCATTTAGCTACGAATTAGAACAATTTAATGAATAAGCTCAACAAATTACCCTCATCTTCTGCTATTTAGATTTAATATGTTGAGCAAAATTACGGTTTGCCTGAATGTCTTTATAGAAATAAAGGAATAGACCAAACAAGATAATAAATGCCCCCACAAAAACCATCATCGAAAGATGTTCATGATTTAAAACAGCACCAATCACCATAGCTAACATAGGTGTAATAACGGTGGTAAGCGATAAAGTGGTTGCCTTTATATTTTGTACAAGTTTGAAATAACAGAACATAGCCAAAAGTGAGGCCATAAGCACTGTATAAATTAAAGCAAATAGAGATTTAGCTTGCGGTAAATGGGTCGGTGCATATTGCCAAATAAATGGAATTAGGCAGCTCGCCAAAAGTGAAGATACCAAAATTGAGCCTGTTGCCTGAGCCATAGGTTGAATTTTGGCATTCACTTTTTTTACCCAAAAAATAGAAAATGAATAAACGAAAACACTAATCAACATTAAAACAATGCCAAATGGATGCACGTGCTGACCAGATCCATTTAAGCAAATGATTGCTAGGCCACAAACAGCAATCGCCATACCAAGCCACTGTAGTTTATAAAGATGCTGACCAAACCCGAAACGACCAATTAAACCAGCCATAATAGGTGCCAGACCGAACATGAGGGCAATCATGCCTGAACTTAAATACTGAGTTGCAGCATAAGTAAAAATTTGAGAGCCAATTAAACTAAAAGAACCTGCAAAATAACTATGGAGAGCTTGTTTATGAATCGGAAAAGCTGTTTTTAAGACTAATAACACGATAACCGAAAGAGGTAATGCTATATAAAAACGTAACAGCAGAGCCCACATAACATGTAAGTCAGACACGCTCCATACAATGGCTAAAGGCGTCGTTGCCCAAATAAATACAAGCAACACATACGTTGAAGCCAAGTTGGTTTGGGATGGCATAAGAGGCTCACTAAGCAGTTTTACGTTTTTGCTTTAAAATCGTTTGGTCGAGTGAACTCGAGAACTCACGCTTATCACGTTCTGAAATTGGAGGTGGGCCTCCTGTTTGTACACCAGCGCCGCGCAGCGTGTCCATAAAATCACGTAAGTGCAAACGAGCCTTAACATTTGCAGTGGTATAAATCTCACCCCGTGGATGAATCGCAATACCACCCTTTTCAATAACTTGAGCAGCAAGCGGAATATCCTGTGTAATGACAATGTCATTTTCAGACATGCGGTCTACAATTTCCTGATCGGCCTGATCGGCTCCACTTAAAACCTGTATTGATTTAATACGTACCGATGGGGTAATTCCGACATTTTGATTGGCTACAAAAATCACTTCTAACTGATAACGATCTGAAGCTCGTAAAATGACTTCACGCAAAATTTTAGGTAATGCATCTGCGTCTACCCACAGCTTGAATGGCAGCACGTTATTCTCTATTTCCACTAAAAATATAAGTCTAACAGATGCATTAGACTCGAGAATAGCGCTAAATATAAAACTTATTTTCTAAATTTAATTTTAACAATACCTTAACAATCGAGCATATTCACTCTTAAAAGCGAGTGATTTATCGATTGGAAGGATTTTTGATAACTAAATATGTGCTTTTACAAGAGAATTTACACATGTTGACTTGAAAAATAGCAATTACCCTCGATTTAATATAACAAGTGAGATAAACCCAACATCAATCGTACTTATGAAAAATCAAAACAGTCCAGAAGTTATTACGGTAAACGACCAAAATTTTGGTAGTCATGGCGAGCATTGGAATCTATTAACCTCCCATCCAGAGACAGATGTACCAAAATGGCTTGGACTGGCGCTTGATGCACCTGTAATGCCAATGGGCTTATGTCAGCATGAAGATGAGATGGATCAATCTTTCTGGCTGATTCAAGGTCCTCAAGGACAGAATGTCACCATTAACCAAATTATTGCGGTTGAAAATCAAAAACCGCGCGCACTAAAAACAGCATTTCCTAGTTTTGAAAGTCCTTATCAATATAATGCGCAAATTGAGCGCATCATTACTTGTGACTCAGCAACTCAGGCAGTATTAAGTTTAAGATTAAATAAAAATACGACTGTTTATGCATTTGATAATTTATTTAGTGTTAATCGTTGTCAATATGACAAAACCCAAACTTATCAAGTTCAATTTAATGCATGGGCTTATGAGTTAGAACCAGTCCCTGCTGGTGAAACCATTGTTGTAGATGACCCAGCATCTATTAAACACCACCGTGCGTTAAATGCAATTTTGACTGAACATAATGGAATTGCACCTGAAAACCTACAAGAGCTCATTAATGAATGGCAACCAAAAACTGAGGAAGATCATGAGCCTGTAACGGTCGATTTTTCTAAAATGGTTGCATATTTATATGGAGAAAATCTTGGTCAGGAAGATGAAGCTTGGTTTCAAGGTAATATTGTAGGTAAAACTTCAATGTCATTTATGGGAGCAGAATATACTCTTTATGATGTCACTTTAGTTTTAGAAGATGATCTTCCTGCCATATTAGTGCGCATTGCGACCCAAAATGATTTGTACAAAAACTTTAATATTGGTGAATATATTCGCGGTAATATCTGGATTCAGGCGAATATTTATGCTAAAAATAGTGAAACTAATTGAATTTCACTAATATTTTAAAAATTAGGCTATTGAATGAAGATTATACCTGAACAAACCACCAGCCTCATTCAAACTAGTAACCCACGTATAAGGGTCGATACTGGTGCGTTTTGCTTTTTTGTTTTAGGTATGTTCTTAGCCGCGATGATGATTCATCAATTTGGTTTCGCCCCTTTTTAATGAATAAATTGCACAATAAATAAAGCCCTCTTTCGAGGGCTTTATTTATTTGATTTACTTAACCATTACGTTTAGCAAAATCATCCATAAAGCGAATAAGTGCTTGAACGCCTTCTAATGGAACTGCGTTATAAATACTTGCACGCATACCGCCTACTGAGCGATGACCTGCCAAGTTCAACAAATGATTTTCTTCAGCTTCTTTCAAGAATTGCTTTTCTAAAGCCTCATCTGCCAAAGTGAATGGTACATTCATAATTGAACGGTTTGGAATAGCAATCGGGTTATTATAAAAATCACTTGAATCGATATAACCATAAAGTAACTGAGCTTTTTCAAGGTTAACTTTATGAATAGCATCTACCCCACCCTGCTCTAGCAACCATTCGAATACTAAACCAGACAAGTACCAAGCATAAGTCGATGGTGTATTTACCATAGAACCATTTTTCGCTTGATCACCATATTTTAAAATGCTTGGAATTTCTGGTTTAGCTTGGTCAAGTAAATCATCACGAACAATAACGATTGTTAAACCAGCAGGACCAATATTTTTTTGTGCACCAGCATAGATTAAACCGAACTTGGTCACATCTAATGGAGCAGATAAAATACTTGATGAATAGTCACAAACAAGTGGTGCTTTAACATCAGGAATACCTGCAAACTGTAAACCACCAATTGTTTCATTATCTGCATAGTGAACATAAGCAGCATTATCAGATAAGTTCCATTCGCTTTGATCAGAAATTGCGAACTTACCATCTACTTTAATGCCTGCTTCGACAGCATTAATATCGCCATAGCGTTTTGCTTCTTTTAACGCTTTTTCAGACCAAATTCCTGTATGGATATAATCTGCTTTGTTATTTTTACCAAGCAGATTTAAAGGAATTGCTGAAAATTGTAATGACGCACCGCCTTGTAAAAATAGCACTTTATAGTTTTCAGGAATATTCATAAGCTTACGCAAGTCAGCTTCAGCTTTTTCAGCCACAGCAACATAGTCAGCACTACGGTGACTCATTTCCATGATGGATAGACCTTTACCTTGCCAATCCAACAATTCTTGTTGAGCTTTTTCTAAAACGGCAGTAGGTAATGCAGCAGGACCAGCACAGAAATTGTACGCGCGCATGATTTTTCCCTTGTAAAGTGAAACACAATAAAAAAAGGCATTTAACCACAGATTGCTTAAGGTTGCAGCAGCTTCTCTAGTAAATATTTCAATGCTAGGGCGTATTTAGGTTTATTTTTTCAATAACTATTTTATTTATTTCTTTGCTTTCACTTATTTTTTTATAAGTTTTATTAAATAAAGTTCAACTTGACTTGTGAATGGAGTTTCCCATACTGTGATGAATATATAAAGTATGCTGTATGATTTTGCATCAAGTAAAATAAACTCAAAATCATTTTGTGCTTTTATACAATTGTATAATAAACAATATGATAATTGAATTTAATAACAAGAAATTTAAACTATAAGGGATGATCAAAAATTGTTATATAAAATGCCAACACATCAGTATCGACAGTCAATACGCCCTTTTCTCTTTAAACCCAATTATCTTGCTTTGGTATTGGGAATATTTATTGCAACGCCTATTTATGCACAAAGCTTAAGTTATGCCGAAGCTGAACAACAAGCTTTAAAAAGCTCATATAGCACCCAAGCCAACCAAGCATTGCAACAAGCTTCTCAATTAGAAGCTGAAGCAGTCAAAGGCCTAGGGTTACCTAGAGTTGATTTAAACGTAAGAGCATACGCATTTCACAGTGAAACAGACGTACCACTTGGTAGTTTCAAACAAAAGCTTGAGAATGATTTAAGCCAAGGGCTAAATGACAAGTTGTCCCAGTGGAACAATGTCATTCCATCCGATGTTTTGGGACAAATTCAGGAAGGTTCAAACCAAATCATCCATGATGGCATAAATCGCTTTCCTAACTACGCTAATTTGACTTTAGAAGATCAGGTCGTACGCCCGTCTATTTCAGTTGTGATGCCACTTTATACAGGGGGCTTAACCAGCAGTGCAAAAAAGATAGCCAACATTCAGGCTCAGCGCTCAGAGCTTTCAAGCCAGCAACAACAAGATATCCAGCGGTTTGAAGTCGTACAAAGTTATTTCAATGTGCAATTACAACAGCAACTGGTCGCGAGTAGCTTATTTAACTTTAATGCAATGCAGAAACATTATAGCAATGCGTTAAAGCTCGAACAGCAAGGTTTTATTAGTAAAGGTCAACGCATGCAATTTGAAGTTGCTCGTAACAATGCAGAGCGAGCTTTACAAAACGCACAAGCAAACCTAAATGCCAGTCAATTCAGTTTAAACAATCTTCTTCATCAGCAAAGTAATGCTGATTTAAGTACTCCTCTTTTTGTAAATACAGTTAGTAGCCAATCTTTAGAAGCACTGCTAAGTAGTTACGCTCAAAAATCGAGTCTTGTGCAAAAAATGCAGTTAGATACTCAATTGGCTAATGCAAATATTCAAGCTCAACAAGCAGCAAAGAAACCAAGTCTATTTGCTTTTGGCGAATATGCACTAGATGAAAAGGAAAACTGGATTGTAGGTGTGATGGCAAAGTACAACTTGTTTTCAGGTGTAGATAAAAATAAGAATATTCATGCGGCCGAGTTAAAACGTTATGCCTCAGAACTATTAACTGAGCGAACTAAACAAGAAATTGAAGGATTGTTGAATAAATCATATAACGAGCTCAATTCAGCACAGCAAAGTCACACGTTATTGCAAAGAAATATTAGTGCAGCTCAAGAAAACTTACGTATTCAGGAGCTTTCTTTCCGTGAAGGTATGGGAACAGCCACACAAGTCATTGACGCGCAAAATGCGTTAAGTGCTTTAAAAACAGAAATGGCTTTAAATGCATATAAATATGTCATGTCACTTGCAACCTTATTGCAAAGCCATGGTTCTATGGACCAGTTTAAAGCTTATGTGACTCAACCACATACTGACTATATCCGCTAATAGGGGCATAACATGAATCAAGAATCATCTTCTTCTCAGCAAGATTCACCTGTTACGGATACAGAGCATACAGGTCAAGATCAACAAAATATTCAAACTGACAATACTCAAGAAGTAAAATCGAATAAAAGTAATCCTCAACCACCTAAAAATTCAAAAATTAAACTAATAATTGGTGTGGTCATTATTGCTTTGTTAGGTTTGATCATTTTCGGTTTGTGGAAAAGTTATCAACCAAAGCCTATTGAATTACAAGGCAGAGTTGAGGCTGAAACGATTCACGTGAGCACTAAAGTTCCAAGTCGTATTGAAGAAATTTATGTACAAGAAGGCCAAAAAGTTTCTAAAGGACAACCTCTAGTTCGTTTAGTGAGTCCAGAAATAGAAGCCAAAAAGCAACAAGCCCTAGCAACCTTACAATCAGCTTTAGCACTTCAGTCGACTGTGGATCGAGGTTCGCAACAAGAAAATATTGATACTCTGTATGCCAACTGGCAGAGTATGAAAGCTCAAGCAAATCTTGCAAAAACCACTTATCAGCGTGGAGAAAATTTATATAGACAAGGTGTCATTTCCCGTCAAAGACGAGATGAGATGTTTGCAGCCCAAACCTCTGCTCAAGAGTTAAGTGAGGCAGCTTATCAACAATATGCGCGAGCAAAGCGCGGAAGCACCAGTCAACAGAAATCTACAGCAGATGCTCAAGTGGATATTGCCAAAGCAGCTGTCAGTGAAGCCCAAGCACTTGAAGCAGAAACCCGCTTACTCGCTCCTATTTCAGGTACAGTTTCAAAAACTTATGGCAAACCTTCTGAACTGGTTGCAATAGGTGTACCGGTTGTCAGCATTTTAGAAGATGATGATTTGTGGGTGAGTTTAAATGTCGGTGAAAATCAGTACGCTTCTGTTTATAAAAACAAAACGCTAGAAGGATTCATTCCTGCGCTAAATCAAACCGTAATGTTTAAAGTAAAAAATATTGATGCTGAAGGTGAATTTGCCACGATTAAAACCACACGTCAGACTGGTGGTTATGATATTCGTAGCTTTAAATTGCATCTAGTGCCTGAGCGTCCTGTCAAAGACTTAAAGGTTGGCATGAGTGTTCTATTTAAAATTAAAGAAGAAAAATAAAACATGTTTGCCAGTATATTACGTGAACTAAAATATCTAAGAAGCAATAAATGGGATTTGTGTATGGTGACACTCATCCCTGCTTTTATCATTTTTCTGTTTAGCAGCATGTTTTATGCAGGTAAGGCTGAACATTTACCTATCGCAATTATTGATCAGGATCAAAGTGAGCTGAGTCGCAATATTGAAAAGTATCTTTCGTTAAACCATACGGTAGATGTTAAAACAATTATGGCAAGCTCGACCGAAGCTGAAAAACTACTCAATGAAACCAAAATTTGGGGCTATATTTTTATTCCTGACGGCGCTGAAAAACGTTTTGTAAAAGCTCAAGACGCTCAAATTAGCATTGCATTTAACCAATCTTTTTTTAGCGTAGGAAATACGATTTCCTCTGCCATGTTAGTCAGTACACTCAATGCTTTAGCAGACTACGCAGGCCAGAGTTATCTAGCAAATAATATCCCCTATTTAGATGTTCCTACAGCGCACGTCAAAATTTCAACACTCTATAACCCAAATATGAGCTATGAATTTTATTTAGAACCTTTCATGGTTCCTGCTGTTTTGCACCTATTACTCTGTTGTTGCGTGGCTTTTGCTATTGGACAAGAACTTAAACGCGGCACCTTAACCCAGTGGGTTAACCGTGAAAATTTTATCCGCGGCTTACTGGCTAAAAATTTACTTTATAGCTTTATTTTTTGTCTCTGGACTTGGTTATGGATGTTTTGGTTGGTTGAGATTCGCGGTTGGTTTGTCGCTGGCTCTCTCAGCTTTTTATTAGTTGCTCAGTTTTTGCTTTATTTTTCTTATGCACTCATTAGTAGTACTGTCATTCTTGCCACCAAAAATTTAAGTAAAACTTTTGGTTTTATTGCGGTATACGGTGGTTCTTCTTTAAGTTTTGCTGGTGTGACCCTGCCTTTAAATAATGCACCAATTTTCACTAAATTTTGGTCTTTAATTATTCCTTATACACCTTATGCAAAGCTCCAGACCGAACAGTGGGTCATTGGAAGTCCACTTTTTAATTCAATGACGTCCTTTTTAATACTGATTGGCTACTGTCTTATTTATTTCATTTTGAGTTCCTTGCTACTTAAAAAACTAGTTCGGGGAGCTGCGCAATGAAAGAATTCTTAAAAGCTTATGCCCAAACATTTAAAGATATTGTTAGTAACAGTTCGGTTTTCACGACACTGATTTTATCAGTCATTCTTTATAGCTTTTTTTATCCAACTGCCTATAAAGCTGAACGTGCTGAATCAATTCCAATCGTCATTGTTGACGAAGAACAAAGTCTTTTAAGCTCTCAAATTATTGGACAAACAAGCAATAGCCCGAACGTAAAAATTGTTGAAGTCACTGCTAATTTTCTCGAAGCCGAACAAATGGTACGTGAACAAAAAGCAGATGGTATTTTGCTTTTACCCAACAACTTAACACAGAGCCTACGCCGCGGAGAAACTGGTGGAATTGGCTTATACTTAAGTACAACCAACTTTTTAAAAACTAAAGAAATTGGGTTAGGTCTTGCTACTTCTATTGAGGCCACATTAAAAGAATATGTTGAAAAATTTGGAGAGCGTACTCATTTCCAACCAGCCCTTTCTATTCATCAGGTTCCTTTATTTAATCCCCTTTCAGGTTATGGAAGCTATATTTTTCCAGCAGTTGCCACACTCATTATTCATCAAACGATTGTATTAGGCTTAGCCATGCTGATTGCAAGCTACCGCGAACAGCATAAAAAAATTACAGCTATTCGGTTTGCTGGAATTTTTGCCAGCCTATTTACTATTGGTTGCTTAGGTAGTTTTTATCTTTTTGGTTTTACCTTGTGGTTCAACGACTATCCACACGGTGGAAATTTTATTGGTTTACTCGTCGCGGTTCCGATTTTTATTAGTTGTGTGATTGGATTAGGCATGTTGATTGGCTCACTTTTAGACATGCCTGAACGTGCTGGACATATTATTGTATTTAGTTCAGTTCCGCTTTTCTTATTAACTGGTACCGCATGGCCCCACCATGCCATGCCTGAATGGTTACAATGGTTTGCTTGGTGCTTACCTTCTACACACGGTGTACAAATGTTTGTACAGCTTAATCAAATGGGTGTTCCTTTAAATGTTGTGATACCTAAATTAATTTTTCTTGCAACAATTGGAATCATTTTTTTAATTATTGCCCATTCACGTTTAAAAAATTCTAAGTAAATTTAAAGGTTCATGAATGTATATAAATTATATTTTTATTTACTATAAAATCTTATAGTTAAATCTTATTTCTTAAATAATTGACCAAAAATTTATAAAAAAAATAAATAAATTCAAAGCATTAGTTTGTATCAATTGTCATAAAACCTTAAGAAAACTTTAAGTTGAAATTAAGGATATTTGTTCATAGTAAAGCTGTTTAGTTTTTCAGCAGCTTTTCAGGGTATCTCTGCTACTCTGACCCATTATGGAACTTGAATATGGCAAAGGTGTGTTATTGCGCATATGACTTTGCAATGAATGCGGAAATATCTGACGCAATTATTCAATTAATTGAACAAGGTACACTTCAAGCAACCTCATGTATGACCCAATCTGAACTATGGGAAACTGCTGCTGCCAAATTAAAACCTTTTAGTGACCAAGTTGATATCGGTTTACATTTAAATCTTACCCATGCTTTCGCTTCAGGTAATACTGTTTTTTCCTTACCCATGCTTATTTTACGTGCATGGTCTTCAAGTCTGAATCGTGAATTAATTACCCAATGTATTGAAGAACAATGGGACTTATTTGTTTCAGCCATGGGAAAGCACCCAGATTTTATTGATGGACATCAGCATATTCATCAATTTCCATTCATACGCGATATTTTGCTGCAATTGTTAAAAGAGAAAAAATTTACGGGTTGGATTCGAAATTTACAGCACCCGATAGATTTACCTCACTATCGTTTTAAAACTCGCGTGCTCTCTGCACTCGGCTCTAATTCTTTAGCAAAAGCATGTCAAACATATCATTTTAATCAAAATGACCAATTTGCTGGCATCTATGATTTTAAGCAAACTGACTATGGCGAACTGAACCAGTATTGGCTTGCGCATGCAAAAGACCACTTACTGATTATGTGCCATCCAGCGCTTGCAGAATCAAATGATCAAGATCCGATTCAACATGCCCGAATACAAGAATATGAATATTTCAGTTCGGATCAATTTCAACTTGATTGTCAGCAATATGGTATCCAGCTCACTAGACTAGGGGCAATGCAATGAACACAAAACCATTTTTATCCTGCGTTGTTCCAGCCTATAACGAAGCAGAAAATTTAAAAACTTTTATTCCTGCTTTAGCAAATAGTCTAAAACAGCAAAATCTTAGCTTTGAAATTATTGTTGTAGATGATGGGAGTAAAGACGACACCATTCCTATTCTACAAACAATGATTGATGATTACCCATTGGTTGTGCTTGAACTTTCACGCAACTTTGGTAAAGAGGCAGCTTTAAGTGCTGGCTTAGATCACGTAACAGGTGAAGTGACGCTACTCATTGATGCTGATTTTCAACATCCATTTGAAGCAATTCCAACCATGATTAACCTTTGGAAAAATGGTTATGACATGGTATATGGCATTCGCAATCGTACTACTGAGTCTTCGCTCAAACGTGTTTTAACCCAAGGTTACTATCGTATATTAAACTTAAGCTCACCGATCGATATTCCAGAAAGTGCTGGCGACTTTCGTCTATTAGATGCAAAAGTTGTTGAAGCAATTAAACAATTGCCAGAAAAAAACCGCTATATGAAGGGTCTCTATGCTTGGGTTGGATTCAAAAGTATAGGCGTTAATTTTTCTGAGCAAGAACGTCAGCATGGTCGTTCCAGTTTTAATGTAAAAGCTCTCTTTAATTTAGCCATGTCAGGTCTAACTGGTTTTTCAGATTTACCTTTACGCATTTGTATTTATTTAGGTGCAATCTTAGCTTTAGGTGCTATGGGTTACGGAACATGGATTATCCTTAAAACCTTGATTGAGGGTGTTTCTGTTCCAGGTTGGGCAACACTTGTAGCAGGCATGACATTACTGGGTGGTATACAATTGCTATTCTTGGGCATTGTCGGTGAATATGTAGGTCGAATTTATGCGGAAGTAAAAAATAGACCAAAGTATATTGTTGCATCTGAACATTCTCATATTAAAAAAGAAAAATCCATCACAAAGCCTAAAAATACATTCTCAAGTTTCTAACATGTTTGCTCATATTTTTCAGCTCACGCGGTTTGCCACTACTGGTGCCGCAGCAGCGCTCACTCACTATAGTGTAGCCATGCTTCTGTTTAAGCAGCATGTCGAGCTGCAATATGCCAATTTACTTGCATTTTTAGTTGCCTATTGGGTGAGCTATTTCGGGCATCGCATTTTTACTTTTAAAGCACAGCATCTTGCTCATCGTCAGACTTTACCAAAATTCACATTAGTTGCAGGCTTAGGTTTTTTATTTAATGAAAGTTTTCTTTTAATTTCAAATCTTTATTTTGACATTCCTGTTTCAACCTTAGTGTGTATTGCAATTGTTCTGACTTCTGTCGTGACTTTTTTGCTTAACCGTTTTTTTGCATTTCAACATTAAGGATTGTGTATGCAGCAATGGCTTCGTAATTCGAAATTTTTATTATTTTTTTTACCATGCTGGTTACTTGTTCTTTCTTGGATAAGACCTTTGTCAGTACCCGATGAAGGCCGCTACGGAGATATTAGCCGAGCAATGGTCGAAACTGGAGATTGGTTAACTCCAAGAATCGATAGTTTACCATTTATGCATAAACCTCCATTGCTCCATTGGTTAAGTTCTATTTTTATGGAAATTTTTGGGGTGCATGTATGGGTATTACGCTTAGTACCTGTTTTGGCCGCTACACTCACCTTAGTTGGTCTATTCTGGTTTGTAAAAAAACATATTTCAGAGCGTGTAGCGCAACTCACGGTTATTATTTTAGCGACTAACCTACTTTTTTTTGGTAGTAGTCAATACATTAACCATGACTTATTAGTAGCATCTGGGATTACATTAAGCGTTTTATGCTTTGCTGATTTCACTATTTCTGCACGTAAATCTATCTTATTTTTAGGTTATGTTGCAGGCGCAGCAGCCTTTCTCAGTAAAGGACTTATTGGTGTTCTCATTCCAGGCATGATTTTATTACCTTGGTTACTCTACACCAAACAGTGGAAGAAAATACCTTCGCTTCTTAATCCATTAGGGATATTGCTATTCTTACTTATCGTTAGTCCATGGTTATACGCGGTACAAAGTAAATATCCTCATTTTTTACATTATTTCTTTATTGATCAACAATTTAGTCGATTTAGTTCAAAAGAATTTAATAATAAGCAACCATGGTGTTTCTATCTGCTTATTTTATTTGTTGGTTCTTTACCTTGGTTTTTTGCGAGTAGATTTGACTCTATTAAGACCGTCTTTAAAGATCATAAGCAATCTGGTGTATTTGCTTTGCTTGTATGGTGGTTTATTTCTGTCACGGTTTTCTTCTCCATTCCACCTTCTAAACTAGCGGGCTATATTTTACCTGCTGTCCCGCCCCTTACTATTTTCTTGGCACTTGTGATGAATAAGGTTCTTGAAAGCAGTTATAAAACCAAATTACAGGTATGGGGTACTCCTGTATTTATTATGATTCTTGGAATAGGCATTGTGGCTACCCCACATTTTCTGCGTGCGAATCAGCCTTTTTTCCAACATGAAGCGGTATTCATTTACACGATTGGCACACTGTTAATTGTGCTTCCATTAGTTTTAGTATGGTTATATAAAAAGCAAAAAGTGAGCTATTTAAACTATATTTTTATAAGTTTAATTGTTCTATGTAGTGCGGTTCCTTTTGCTGTTCGTATTTTAGATACTAGGTGGTGTTTCAAAAAGTATGCTGACATTAAATGAAGCCATTATTGATGTAAAAAAAGGTTAAGTCGAAAGCTTTAAAATGGTTTTCAATCTTTTTTGAAAAATTACAACTCCTTCTAAAACCACGCCTAATTCGATGCCTTATTTTGCAATTATTACCTTCAATACCTACAGTAAAAAATTTACCAATACTTTGCTTGCAGTTTTTAAAAGCAGTTATGAAACTGTCCCAATGATCACTTGCAATTCGGGTGTAGTGAATACCTAATTGTTTAAGCTTTGTTTTCAATCGTTGAACTGTAGCTAAGTCTCTTTTACCCCAAACATAAGCAACAATCTCACCTGTTTCTCGATGGTAGGCGTAAATAAGCCATTGTTTATTATTTTTATTTCCCACAAAAGTCCAAAACTCATCAACTTCAAGAGACTCATAATGACTTTGTTTAGGCTGAATTTGGTAGGTCGATTCGGTTAAAGTACGTAAAACTTTACCGATACTGATTCGCTCAACTTCAGCGATATCTCGTATACCACTACCTCTGACCATCAACTGTAATATTTTTCGAGTAATGCCTGAATTACATCCTAGATAGCTCAGAGCATGGTCACCAATAAACTGACGTTTACAGTCTTTGCACTGATAGTTTTGTTTCCCATCTACTTTGATGCCATTTTTCTTTATACTGTCACTGAGGCAGGTTGGACATTTGATTTCTAGAGTTATTCGCATTTCTCTATTTTATCAAAATTCAACCTGCTTTGTTTCAGCATACTTTTTGAAACACCACCAGATACTAAAAATAATGTGGGCCAAACAGATTTTGCTGAGTACATCACCCCATCTACAAAAATAGTTTTCTATAATTACTATTTCTATGATGTGCCTTTCCTTTTACAGCTTAAACAGCCTGTCTACATTGTAAATGAATGGGATAGTGTTCATTCTGATAGCGCCTCTTTAGAAATTAAGGATGGTTTGTTATTTGAGCCTGAACGTAAGAAGTATTTATGGAGCGAGCAGCAACTTAAAGATGCCTTAGCCCAAAAGCAAGATTTGATTGTGGTCAGTCAGCCAAATAATTTTGCAACTAAAGATCCTTCTGTGAAAACTCTACACTACCGAAACTATGATGTATTTATTTTCCATCCAACAAAATAAATAGATTACACATAAAAAAGGAAGCCTCAGCTTCCTTTTTTATTTTAAAACTTTTTACTCTTCAGAAGTATCTTCATTATTAGATACTACTTCTTCACTATCGGTTTCAGTCGTATCTACTTCGCCTTCAAGAAGTTCTTCTTCGTCTTCTACAGCTTCAATTGAAACCACACCAACCAAAGTTTCTTCTTCGCTTAAACGAATGAGACGAACACCTTGAGCATTACGGCCTGTCATTGCAACCTCTGCGGCACGTGTACGAACAAGCGTACCACCATCAGAAATCAACAATAACTCTTTAGTTTCATCAATAGAAACTGCACCAACTAGCTCACCGTTACGTTCAGTTGTTTTAATTGCAATAACACCCTTACCACCACGTTTCTTGGTTGGGAAGTCATTTACAGGGGTACGTTTACCATAACCGTTGGCACTCGCACATAGTACTTCACCAGTCTCTGGCACAACTACAAGCGATACAATACGACTTACTAGATTTGAATCTGCTGAATCATCGTTATCATCTGATTCATCGTTTTCAACGTCTGCATCTTCTTCACTTAAGGTACTGCTTGCGAAGCTCACGCGCATACCACGTACACCTTTCGCTGTACGACCCATTGCACGTACGTCAGTTTCAGCAAAACGAATTGCTTTACCTTCGTTAGAGAACAACATGATTTGCTGATTACCATCAGTAATCGCAACACCAATTAAGGTATCTTCTTCATTCAGTTCAATAGCACGTAAACCATTTGAACGAATGTTTGCAAACTGTTCTAACTCAACACGCTTAACCGTACCAGAAGCAGTCGCCATAAACACATAGTGGTTTTCTGGGAACTCTGTTAACGGCAAAATAGCAGTAACTGTTTCTGTTGCATCTAAAGGTAACAAGTTCACGATTGGACGGCCTTTTGCCCCACGTGATGCTTGAGGAACTTCAAATACTTTCAGGCGATACACTTTACCTACGTTGGTAAAGCAAAGTACCGTCGCATGGTTCGATGCCACAATCAGATGTTGAATAAAGTCATCATCTTTCATAGAGGTTGCAGACTTACCACGTCCACCGCGGCGCTGTGCCTGATAGTCTGAAAGTGGTTGAGTTTTTGCATAGCCCGTTTGAGAAACAGTTAATACCACTTGTTCTTCTGGAATTAAATCTTCACGACAGAAATCAACACGAGATTCAACAATTTCGGTACGACGTGCATCAACATATTGTTGTAATACTTGAGCTAGCTCTTCACGAATAACAGCCATCAACAAGTTGAAGTCGTTTAGAATTGCCGTCAGTTCAGCAATTTGACCTAAAATCTCGGTATATTCAGCGTGTAACTTGTCTTGTTCTAGACCTGTTAAACGGTGTAAACGTAATTCTAAAATTGCGCCTACTTGCGTCGGAGATAAACGGTAAATTGAATCGCTTAAACCAAATGGACGATTTGGATCTTCACCTTCAATTTCATCTGGACGAACCGAAATAGCCCCTGCTTTTTCAAGTAATGAAATAACACCACCACCTGCCCACTCACCAGCAAGTAAACGCTCACGCGCTTCAGCAGGGTTAGCAGAAGTTTTGATGGTTTCAATAATTTCATCAATATTTGCTAAAGCAACTGTCAAACCTTCCAAGATATGACCACGTTCACGTGCTTTACGTAATTCGAACATGGTACGGCGTGTCACAACTTCTTGGCGGTGACGAATAAATGCCGCAATAATATCTTTCAGATTCATCAATTTTGGCTGTCCATTGTCTAGACAAACCATGTTGATGCTGAATGAGTTTTCAAGCTGGGTATTTAAGAATAAGTTATTTACAACGACTTCTGCGTTTTCACCGCGTTTTAAGTCAATTGCAATACGCATACCGTCTTTGTCAGACTCATCACGAAGCTCTGAAATACCTTCAAGTTTTTTCTCTTTTACCAACTCAGCAATACGTTCAATTACTCTTGCTTTGTTGACTTGATATGGAATTTCAGTAAAGACGATGGTTGTACGACCTGTCTTTTCATCTTCTTCGAAATGGTATTTACCACGAATGTGTAAACGACCTTTACCGGTACGGTAGGCATCAACAATACCTGATTTACCGTAAATAATACCGCCTGTAGGGAAGTCAGGACCAGTAATGTATTCCATCAATCCTTCAATCGAGATATTCGGATTATCGGCATAAGCCAAACATGCATTCACAACTTCTGTCATGTTGTGTGGTGCCATGTTGGTTGCCATACCTACAGCAATACCAGCAGCACCGTTAATTAACAAGTTTGGAACGCGTGTCGGAAGTACCTGAGGAATACGTTCTGAACCGTCGTAGTTATCTTCCCAGTCAACTGTGTCTTTTTCTAAATCTGCAAGAAGCTCATGTGCCAGCTTAGTCATACGGACTTCGGTATAACGCATTGCCGCGGCACTATCACCATCGATCGAACCGAAGTTACCCTGACCATCAACCAATAAATAACGTAAGCTAAAGTCTTGAGCCATACGAACAATGGTTTCATAAACAGCTGAGTCACCATGCGGGTGATATTTACCGATTACGTCCCCAACGACACGAGCAGATTTCTTGTAGGCTTTGTTATAGTCATTGCCCAATTCGTGCATGGCATAAAGCACACGACGGTGAACAGGTTTAAGACCGTCTCTCACATCCGGCAATGCACGAGATACGATTACACTCATTGCGTAATCTAAATATGAATGCTTGAGTTCGTCCTCAATGGCAATCGGTCGGATTTCCGATACGCTCATGCATACTCCTTCTTACAGATAGATATTTCTATCCGTTTATATGTCTTGATCTTGCAAAAAATTTAGTTCCGGAAAGTGAACTAAAATCGAAAAAAATATAGCTGTATACTATAGCATAAAAGCACTTTGTAATGTGCGGAATCTACACTGCCAATCTAGTGATATTTGTATAATTTAATTGCATATTATTCTTATCATATCGCCATAACCTACATCGTCTTACCTTCATAAAACTATGTGATTTTTATTCTATAAAAATCAAACCTCAAATGAGATACAAGTCTCAATTATGCATTTCATATTACTATTTCCAATAAAAAAACCCTTAGTAAAACTAAGGGTTTTTAACTTTAATCAATATAGATTAAAGCTTAGATACCAATTCAGGTACTACAGCGTTCAAATCACCAACTAACCAGTAGTCAGCAACGCTGTTGATTGGTGCTTCTTCGTCTTTGTTGATTGCAACAATAACTTTAGAATCTTTCATACCAGCCAAATGCTGGATCGCACCAGAAATACCTACAGCAATGTAAAGCTCAGGTGCAACGATTTTACCAGTTTGACCAACTTGAAAATCGTTAGGTACGAAGCCTGCATCAACTGCTGCGCGTGAAGCACCTTGTGCTGCACCAAGCTTGTCAGCTAATGGATCAAGTACTTTGTGGTAGTTCTCACCAGAACCCACACCACGACCACCAGATACAACAATACGAGCAGCTGTTAATTCTGGACGATCAAGTTTAACGATTTCTTCAGATACAAACTTAGAAATGCCTGCATCTTTTACTTCGCCAACTGTTTCAATCGCAGCAGAACCACCTTCCGCAGCAACTGGATCAAATGCTGTACCACGAACAGTACCAACAATGATTGCTTCGTCAGATTGAACAGTTGCAATTGCGTTACCAGCATAGATTGGACGCTTGAATGTGTTAGCAGATTCAACAGAAATAATGTCTGTGATCATACTTACATCAAGAAGTGCAGCAACACGTGGAAGAATGTTCTTACCAGTAGTGGTAGAAGCAGCTAAAACGTATTTGTAACCTTTAGCTAAATCAGCAACTAAGCCAGCTACGTTTTCAGCTAATTGATTTGCATAAGCCGCGTTGTCAGCAAGCAATACTTTGCTTACGCCAGCAACTTTAGCAGCAGCGTCAGCAACTGCTTGAGCGCCTGAACCAGCAACTAATACAGTAATATCACCACCGATTTTTTGTGCTGCAGCAACAACGTTTAAAGTAGCACCGTTAAGTGTTTGGTTGTTGTGATCAGCGATAACTAAAATACTCATGATTTTATCCTTCCGTATTAGATCACTTTCGCTTCATTTTTCAATTTTTCTACAAGCTCATCTACAGATTTCACTTGTACGCCAGCTTTACGTTCTGCTGGAGCTTCAACTTTAACAGTTTTAAGCTTAGTACCAGCTGTAACACCGTAATCAGCAGGAGATTTAGTATCAAGCGGTTTTTTACGAGCTTTCATAATGTTAGGCAATGCTGCATAACGTGGCTCGTTTAAACGCAAGTCAGTTGTAATGATTGCAGGAAGTGCAAGCTCAACAGTTTGTAAACCACCGTCGATTTCACGAGTCACTTGTACTTTACCGCCATCTACTTTCACTTCAGAAGCGAACGTACCTTGACCAGCACCTAATAATGCGCCAAGCATTTGACCTACTTGGTTAGAGTCATCATCAATTGCTTGTTTACCAAGAAGGATAAGTTCTGGTTTTTCAGCATCAACAACACCTTTTAAGATTTTAGCAACTTCTAAAGCGCCAATTTCGTCAGTGGTTTCAACTAAAATACCGCGGTCTGCACCCAAAGCCATTGCAGAACGGATTTGTTCTTGAGCTTCTTTAGGGCCAACAGAAACAACAACGATTTCTGATACTGTTCCTTTTTCTTTTAAGCGAACCGCTTCTTCCACTGCGATTTCACAAAATGGGTTGATTGACATTTTAACGTTGGTAAGGTCAACCCCACTATTGTCCGGCTTAACACGAACTTTAACGTTGGCATCAACCACGCGTTTTACAGCAACAAGAGCCTTCATGTAATCCTCGGCTGTTCTAGCAAAAGTAAATGTTGAGAAAAGTATATTAACTCTTCGATTAAAATTTTTTAGGTACCCTATCTTGCAATGTGTTTGGCATTTCGGTCAAGTCACAATTTTCTGGAACAGTACAAAAAAAATGAAATCATCAGTTCATAAAAAAAATTTTATACATGATTACCCTCTATTTTATTCTTTTTAAAGTCTATTTTATACATTGATTTTTATTATCTTTTTATTTTATTTACCTTATTAGTAAGAAGCATAAGCACGGTGTAAAAGACTCAAAATTTGTCGTTTTCAGGCTATATATGCTGACAAATTGTGCAAAGATCAAAATGGTCAATTGGGTAATTTCACCCTTTTTCTTTATACAAATTTGTAAATAAATACAAATGATCTCTACATTCACCTTATTTAGTGCAATCAAAGTCGCGTATTGATAAATAATTTAACTTAAATGACTTAATGCTTGGTCGCTCGCGGATGAGCTTGATCATACACTTGAGCCAAATGATCAAAATCGATATGCGTATAAATTTGCGTAGTCGATAAGTTGCTATGGCCTAACATTTCTTGGACTGAACGCAAATCACCGCTACTCGATAACATATGGCTAGCGAAACAATGTCGAAGTAAATGCGGATGTAAATCGACATTTACACCGGCTCTTTGCGCCTGAAGTTTTACACGTTTCTCGATTTGCCGTGGAGTGAGTACACCACCACGCTGTGAAATAAATACAAAAGCATTTTGATCAAAATGCCCTTTCCAGATTTTATAAATTTTGAGCCAGTTCAATAGACTTTCTTTTGCCTTTTTCCCAAACGGGACAATACGGGTTTTATTTCCTTTACCCGTAATACGAACAAGATGACGATTAAAATCGATATCTTTAATGGTTAGGCCCTGTAGTTCAGCGAGTCGTAAACCACTTGAGTACAGTAGTTCCAACATGGCTTTGTCTCTTAACCAAAGCTGCTGATCAATTGGTTTTTCCGGCATGGGTTGATCTAAAATTTGATTAACCGTTTCTATGTCGATCATGCCCGGCAAGAGTCTAGGCTGGCGTTTTAACTTAAAATCGTCAGTGGGATTAATTTCTAGATATTTGCCCTGTTCAGCCCATTTCATAAACTGACGAATAGAAGTAAGATGACGCTGCATACTACTTGCGCTTAACTGGTCTTGCTCAACACGTTGAGCTAGATATTCACGTAAATCTGAAGCTTCAACATTTTTTAAATCAATTTTTTTTGAGTCACAGAACTCAAGAAAGCTTTTCACATCTCGCTCATAAGCCGTGATTGTATGCTCAGACTGATTTTGAATTTTTCTTTCTTTTAACCACATCGAGAGCAGTTGTAATGCAAAATCCAAATTGCTCTCCATTTATTTACCCATTTTTTTGAGTGTACCAAAAACTAATTGATCATGAAAATTTCATATCGCACAGCATAATGAATCTAACTTATATATTACACTTCACTTTAAGTATTCGTCGGAACCTTGCTGTCATGACTACCATACTCATTCCCTACTTAATTGCCATTACTTTACTTACGCTTACTCCTGGCTTAGATACGACTTTAATTATTCGTACCGCTACACTTGAAGGTAAATCAAAAGCATTTCAAGCAGCTGTAGGCATTTGTCTTGGTTGTATTGCTTGGGGAATTGTAGTTGCTTGTGGTCTGGGTGCTTTACTCATGGCTTCTGATTTAGCTTTTAATATTCTGAAATGGATGGGAGCCACTTATTTAGCGTGGTTGGGTTTAAATATGATCTTAAAACCACGTAGCCAACTCACAGATATGCAAGAAAGCAACTCAAATGCCTCTTCTTCACAGAATTGGTTTGTTAAAGGTTTTTTGGGTAACTTACTTAATCCAAAAGTCGGAATTTTTTATATTTCATTTCTTCCACAGTTTATTCCACCACAAGCATCAGCTTTCATTTGGGTAATGGGGCTGGTGATGATTCATGTCATCATTGGAATGTTATGGTTAACTTTATTAATTCTAGCCATGCAATCACTTTCACGTTATTTAAAGCAACCTAAGTTTGTGAAATATATGGACCGAATTACAGGCAGTATTTTTGTGTTGTTCGCATTGAAATTAGCTTTGAGTAAGAGATAAATTTTAAAAAGCGTGCTAAGGCATAGCACGCTAAATAAGAGTTAAAAAATTACATTAGGCCTTTTAAGTAGTTTTCTATTTGGACTGCAACTTCATCGGCTTTTTTTTCTGCTAATTGATGGTCCCCACCTTTCACAACATATAACGTCGACTTTTCAAACTTTTGATTTAAATATTGACCTACCTGAACTGGGCTCACTGGATTGTTATCGCCCCAGATTAATAAAGTTTCAACATTTATATCTGGCAAAAACTCTTCATAGTTAGCATGAGTGGTAACAAACCAATCTGGATATTTTAAAAATGTTTGGCGATATGCTTCACGCCAGTCTTGAACATTAAATCTTTTAAGGTTGATTCCACCAGAAGTAGCAATTAAGACCAGCCCTTTCACCAAATGAGGTTTTTGTAGCGCTGCGGCAACGGCAAAAATCCCACCCATAGATTGGGCAACAATGATAGATTCTTCATTAATTTGATCGACCACATAATTTGTTAGGTCTTCAAAACTCTTCACTTCAAGGGATTCTGGTGTATCTCCAAAACCAGGGTAACCAATAATTTTTGTACGGTATTGCTGAGGTAATTTTTCAATTAAAGGATGCCAAAATGCAGTACTGCCTGACGCACCGGGTAAGAAAATTAAATTATTCATATTTTTTATAAAGTAATGAAATTAAAAAATTATTGTACATATAAAAAAAGCCTCTTTTATCACTTTAACTGATGAAAAGAGGCTTCTATTTAGGCTAAGCGATTAACCTTGGAAATAACGTAAATCCAAACGCCCATCATATACATGGGTTGTTGGACCAGTCATCCAAACAACATCACCTTCTTGCCATTCAATTTGTAGCTTACCGCCGGCAAGTTCAACTTCAACTGAGTTAGCAAGCAAACCACGGCGCATGCCACTGACCGCAGCAGCACATGCTCCTGTACCACAAGCGAGTGTTTCACCTACACCACGTTCAAATACACGTAAACGCACATGCTTTTCATCAATTACTTGCATAAAACCAGCATTCACACGTTCAGGGAATCGTTGATGTGATTCAACTTGTGGGCCAATACCTGCTACATCAGCAGTGAGTACGTCTGGAACAATAGTGACCGCGTGTGGGTTACCCATGTTGACCACATCAATACTAATGTTTTGGTCATTTGCTAACTCAAGTGTATATAAAGCTTCTGGTTGCTCAGCAATAAATGGAATTTCATTTGGTAGAAACTTTAGGTAGCCCATATTTACGCGCACCCAACCATTTTGCCCAAGCTCTGGCTTTACAATACCTGCTTTGGTTTGTACGGTGATGTTGGTTTTATTGGTTAAATGACGTTCATGTACAAAACGAGCGAAACAACGTACGCCATTACCACACTGTTCAACCTCAGAACCATCTGCATTGAAAATGCGATATTTAAAGTCAGCTTCTGGTAAATCTGGTGGCTCAACAATTAAAAGCTGGTCAAAGCCAACACCAAAGTGTCGATCTGCCAAACGTTGAATGGTTGCCGTATCTAAGTAAGCTCTTTGGCTAATCAGGTCAACCACCATAAAGTCATTGCCTAGGCCATGCATTTTGGTAAATTCTAATAACATCTCATTTACTCCTCAGGCAATAAACGTTCTTTTTCCCAAAGCGACTCAACCGTTTCACGTTCACGAATTAAATAGCTCTTTTCACCTGATACCATGACTTCTGCAGCACGGCCACGCGTGTTGTAATTTGAACTCATGACAAAGCCATAAGCCCCTGCACCGAGTACAGCCAACAAGTCATTTTCTTGTAATGCGAGTGAGCGGTCTTTACCAATAAAGTCACCTGTCTCACAAATCGCACCAACGAGATCCCATACTTTTTCTTCAGTATCGGTACGTGGTACAACAGGCTGAATATCCATCCAAGCTTCATATAAAGCAGGACGAATCAAATCATTCATTGCTGCATCAATAATGGCAAAGTTGCGATGTGTAGTTGGTTTAAGCAAATCAACTTTAGTTAAAAGTACACCCGCATTTGCACTAATGCTACGGCCCGGCTCCATATAAACCTTAAGACCTAACTTTTCTAAAGCTGGTTTCATAGAGTTTGCATATTCTTCAACACTTGGCGGTGTTTCATCTTTATAACAAACCCCTAAACCACCACCGATATCGATATGTTTAAGATTGATACCAAGTTTTTTCAACTCATCAATCATTAGCATGACACGGTCTAAAGCATCAACAAACGGTTTAGTTTCAGTGAGCTGTGAACCAATGTGACAATCAATACCTACAATTTCAAGATTAGGTAAAGAAGCTGCATATTGATAAGTTTCATAAACGGTATCACTTGGAATACCAAATTTATTTTCTTTTAAACCAGTTGAAATATAAGGATGCGTTTTTGCATCAACGTCTGGATTTACACGTAAAGAAATCGGCGCTTTCTTGCCTAAACGAGCTGCCACTTTTTGAAGGCGGTCTAATTCGGCATAAGACTCTACGTTAAAGCAAGCAATACCTACATTGAGTGATGTTTCAATATCTGCTTCGGTTTTACCTAAACCTGAAAAAACAACTTTAGATGCATCCCCACCCGCTTTTAAAACGCGTGCCAGCTCACCACCAGATACAATATCAAAACCCGCACCAAGTTTTGCCAAGACACTAAGAACCGCTAAATTTGAGTTAGATTTCACCGCGAAACAGATTTGATGATCAATAAAGTCAAAAGCACGGTCCATATCCAAGTAATGTTTTTCAAAAGCCGCTTTTGAATAAACATACAAAGGGGTGCCAAATTGCTGCGCAAGCTGCTCCATAGAACATTGCTCTGCATGCAATACTCCATTAATGCGAGTGAAACTCATGAATGTGTCCTTATTTCAAAGCTTAAGGTGATGTAGTTTGGTTTTGGGCTGATGATGACTCGACTGGCTGTTCAGACTTTTCATCCTTTTGCACAGCTGGTTTTGATTCTTTATTACGATAAAGCAAGTATTTTGCACGGTTGTCATAATTTGGATCAGAAGGTAGCTGCAATGCTCCTGACTGACCGCAAGCTGTAAGCAAAATACTGCTGCTCAATAAACTGATGAGGCAAATGACACGAAGCATCTGAGCACCTGATTTAAACAATTCGATGCAGTATACCGTGATCATGCAAGCGGCTAAAGAGTAAACTTAAAGAGAAAAACAATATGCATAAAAAACGCCAGCTTTTCAGCCAGCGTTTAGTCATAAGCAAATCAATTTCATTACTTTTTATGACGTGGTTTATAAAAGAAGAAATAACCAATGATCAAGATAACAAACCAAATTGGGCTGACTTTAAGCGCTTTAAACGTGTCTGGCTCTAAAGACAACACGTAAATCATGCCCACAAAGAAAATAATCGTGATCCAACAGGTAAATAAACCACCCGGCAATTTAAATGTTGATTTGGCATGCAGTTCAGGACGCGTCGTGTAGTAACGGATATAACTCCAGATAATAAGTAACCACACGCAAATGAACAGAATGGTTGAAAGCGTCGTTGCTAGCGTAAATGCTTCTACTGTATTAGGTACAAAATACTGTAATGCTGCACCTAACAATAAACACGCAGCAGAGAAATACAATGCATTTGCAGGTACTGCACGTTTGTTAAGTTTACCAAAAGCTTTTGGTCCCTGATCTTCACGCGATAGACCAAATAACATACGACTTGTTGAAAACACGCCACTGTTCATTGATGACATCACTGATGACAGTACCACCAAGTTCATCAAGATTGCTGCTGCTGCAACACCTGCTTGGCTAAACAAGTTTACAAACGGGCTAATCGCTGGATCAATTCTATTCCACGGCGTTACAGACATCACAATAAGCAATGCCAACACATAGAAAATAATGATACGAATTGGAATGGAGTTAATTGCTTTTGGCAAGTTACGTGCTGGATCTTTTGTTTCCGCAGCCGTTGTTCCCACAAGTTCGACACCAACGAAAGCAAAGATTGCAATCTGGAAACCAGCCAAGAAGCCATGTACACCTGTTGGGAAGAAACCACCATTCGCCCACAAATGAGTAAATGAAGCAACCTCACCCGTACTAGACGTAAAGCCAGTAAAGATCATCCATAGACCTACAGCAATTAAAATGATAATTGCTAAAATCTTAATGAGTGCAAACCAGAACTCTAACTCACCAAATAAACGTACTGTCAGTAGGTTTAAACCCATAATAAATACAATAGCGGCAACACTAATCATTGCCCCTTCGACAGGCGAGAAAGGTAGACCATTATTGAAGAATTGTAAGTAGTAGATAATTGCAGAAAGGTCAGCGATACCAATCGTGATCCAACATAACCAGTATGTCCATCCCACAAAGTAACCCGCCCATGGACCGATTAAATCAGTGGTGAAGTCAATAAATGATTTATAGGCAAGATTTGAAAGAAGTAATTCACCAAGCGCGCGCATGACAAAAAACACCATCACGCCAATAATCAAATAAATGAATAAGATCGATGGACCAGCAAGACTAATTGTTTTGCCTGATCCCATAAATAATCCAGTGCCAATTGCACCGCCAATCGCGATCAGCTGTAAATGCCGATTAGAGAGGCTTCGATGGAGTTCACCTTGTTCATGAGGCTCACTCAGATTTTGATTCGACATTTTATGAATACACTCCAGTAATTTTTTTAGTCCGTTAGCTAAATCCAAATCAAAAAGACGATATCGCACCATTTGCAGGTATCTTTTAAATGTATATTTTTTGACAACTTTTCAGCTAACCAATTTTGTCTGTATGGCTGATAATTTAAAGATACATACCATTAAATCTGATAATACGCACAAGAATCAAGCAATACAACGCACATCTTTGGAACATGCAGTTTCTCATTTAATGATCAATCTCATATAAAAAAAGGTGGTCAATATGACCACCTTTTGTGAGTTATGTTATCTCTAAAATTTAACTACCTGTTTTTTTCAACTGTGTATCTGTTTCTTGTTTTTTCTTCAAGCGTTCCTCCCAGAATGTTGCATTTTTAATTCCTAATTTAATAGGATCAAAAGTGTATTCTTTTACTCCAGCTTTTTGCTGCGTTTCATAATCTTTTAGTGCTTTAATTGTTGGCTTCCATACAAAATAAGTCACAATAATCCCGACAATATTAATCCATGCCATTAAGCCTACACCAATATCACCTATTCCCCATATATAGCCTGTCGCGCTTAAAACTCCATAAGATACAGATAGAATAATGAAGCACTTCGTCACAAATAATAAAGATGGAGATTTTGTAATATAACTTAGATAAGTAATATTAGTCTCAGCAATGTAGTAGTAAGCAACTATAGTAGTGAATGCAAAGAAGAAGACAGCTAAAGCCACAAAAATCTGACCAAAATTACCAAACATTGTGCTTACTGCCATCTGTGTAAATGCAGGAGAACCTAATTCCACAGTAGCTTCAACATTTTGCAAAATGAACTGACCCGCCTCTAATGTTCCTTGCACATTATATTTGCCAGTAATTAAAATCATAAAGGCAGTAGCTGAGCATACAAATAAAGTATCGACGTAAATAGAAAATGCCTGAACAAAACCTTGTTGAGCCGGGTGCTGAACTTCGGCAGCAGCGGCGGCGTGTGGACCAGTTCCTTGCCCAGCTTCATTTGAATAAACACCACGTTTTACTCCCCAGCCGATCGCAGCACCAAGACCTGCCATAGGAGAAAAAGCATCATTAAAAATTAATTTGATTACTGCTGGTAGTTCGTGAATATTTGCAATAACAATTACAACAGCCATTAAAATATAACCAGCTGCCATAAATGGAACAACAAATTCAGCAAACCGCGCAATTCGTTTAATACCACCAAAAATAATGATGGCAAGTAAACCAACAATTACGACAAGTGCAACAAGTTTAAATAAACCAATATCACCAAATATAATTGTTCCTTCACCAGTAATCTGAGTAAACGCCTTACCTACAGCATTTGCCTGAATACCCGGTAAGAACAAACCACAAGAAACAATAGCTGCAATAGCAAATACAATTCCTAACCAACGCTGACCTAAACCTCTATCAAAATAAAATGCTGGGCCACCACGATATTGTCCCTGATACTCAACTTTATAGATTTGACCTAAAGTCGATTCTACGTATGCCGTACTTGCTCCTAAAAATGCAACTAACCACATCCAAAAGACAGCACCAGGCCCACCAAAGCCAATTGCTGCCGCAACACCTGCAATATTACCCACACCCACGCGACCAGATAATGAAACGGCTAAAGCCTGAAAAGATGAAATCCCTTGTTCAGAAGAAGTCCCTTTTATTAATAGTCTAGCCATTTCCTTCATTTGACGCACTTGAACAAATCTTGTCAAAATAGAAAAAAATAAACCCGCGCCTAAGCACAGGTAAATAAGTGCCTTACTCCAAATAATGCCATTAATCCAATCAACAATTTCTGCTGCACTCATAGATATCAACCTTTGTATTTTTAAAATACAATACTCATATTATTTTGTTCATTTTCACTTCAGCAATATCCATGCCATACTTATAATAAACAGTGAGATATATACCTCAGTAAAAACACCTTCCTTGGGGATAGCTTAGATTTTTTATATCCACTGAAAACAAACTCTATCTGACTTGTAAAAATCTTATATCGTGTTATTTTTGGTGTCTTTCCCTTATTAGTTCCTTAGAAGATCTCTTCAAATTCCATATTATCTTTTATGAAAATTTTTGGAAAAAGAATGAAAAACCTCCTAAGAACTATATTTATATAATATCGAGCAAAATTTCAATTTTTTATGAGTAAAGCCAAAACTGTTTACCGTTGCGAGCAATGTGGTGCCGATCATCTTAAATGGGCTGGTCAGTGCTCAGAATGTGGTGAATGGAATTCTCTGACTGAAGTCAAACTCGAGCCAACTACAGCCCATCGCGCGCGTCCTAAAATTGGGGGTTATGCAGGCCAAGTTGCCAATATCACAACACTAAATAAAGTTTCGGTTTCTCATGAAACCCGCTTACCTACAGGTATTAGCGAGTTTGACCGTGTACTTGGTGGTGGTTTGGTCACAGGCTCAGTGGTACTGATTGGTGGTGACCCTGGTATTGGTAAATCGACTATTCTTTTGCAAACCGCAACCCATATGGCAAGTGCAAAAAGCTCTGCACTTTATATTACGGGTGAAGAGTCATT
The DNA here is from genome assembly GCF_000368065.1 of Acinetobacter seifertii. Taxonomy (GTDB): domain Bacteria; phylum Pseudomonadota; class Gammaproteobacteria; order Pseudomonadales; family Moraxellaceae; genus Acinetobacter; species Acinetobacter seifertii. Next base: position 136,659 of record NZ_KB851200.1, on the reverse strand, counting down.
GTCTCAGGTGGCCTTACGTGCTCAGCGTCTTGACTTGCCTACTGACCAATTAAAAGTCATGGCTGAAACCTGTGTTGAACGCATTTGTGAAGTTTTAGAGCAAGAAAAACCTGTTGTTGCAATTTTAGATTCAATTCAAACGCTTTACACAGAAACGCTCCAATCTGCACCAGGGGGTGTCTCACAAATTCGTGAATCTGCTGCTTTATTGACCCGTTATGCAAAAAATAGTGGCACGGCACTCTTTATTGTTGGTCACGTGACCAAAGAAGGTGCGCTCGCAGGTCCACGTGTTTTAGAACATATGGTGGACTGCGTACTTTATTTTGAAGGTCAGTCAGACTCACGTTATCGTATGATTCGTGCTGTTAAAAACCGTTTTGGTGCAGTGAATGAGCTTGGCGTATTTGGCATGACCGATAAAGGCTTACGCGAAGTAGCCAACCCTTCTGCTATTTTCTTAAGTCGTTATGATGAAGCCATTCCCGGTTCAATTGTTATGATTAGCCGTGAAGGTACTCGCCCCCTTTTGGTTGAAGTTCAAGCTTTAGTCGATGATGCGCAAGGACAACCACGACGTGTCGCTCTTGGTCTTGAACAAAACCGCTTAAACATGTTACTTGCTGTCATGCACCGTCATGGTGGTGTGCAAACCACAGGACAAGATGTCTATGTCAATATTGTCGGTGGTTTAAAAATTACTGAAACAGGTTCTGACTTAGCTGTTTTACTTGCCTGTGCTTCGAGTTTACGTACCAAAGCATTACCACAGCAACTTGCAGTTTTTGGTGAAGTTGGACTTTCAGGTGAAATTCGCCCAGTACCAAATGGACAAGAGCGCTTGAAAGAAGCAGCAAAACATGGCTTTAAATATGTCATTTTACCTAGAGGCAACGCACCACAAAAAGAGATTCCGGGCGTTCAAGTGATTGCTGTGGCACGCTTACATGAAGCCCTCACTGAAGCAATGCAACTCAGTGATGAATTGACATAAAAAAACATATTTTTATAGTTGAAATTTAGTGTAAATGGCTGCATAAATACAATTACAAATTAATTTTAAACAGGAATTTCCTATGGAAGTACACCAGCGCGGCTTGATAACGGGTATTTTAATGGCTGCTTTGGCAATTTCTCCGCTTGCTGAAGCAAAACGTGCAGGTGGTGGTAAAAGCCACGGCATGGCACGCTCTACCACTTCAAGCCAGTCATATCAACAACCTCGTCAAGTGGCTCCAGTTCAACAACCTGCTACAGCACCTCAAAGATCTGGTCCGGGTGTGGGTTCAATGGTTGCGGCTGGTGTAGCTGGTGCTGCCGTAGGTGCTGTTGCAGCAAATGCTTTAGCTGATGATAAACCAACATCAACTGAACAACGTGTAACCCAGCCAGACAATCAGCAACAAGCTGCTCAACAACAAGAGAAGAAAGGTGGTATCCCAGGTTGGTTATGGGTATTACTTGCTGCTGCTGTTGCCTTTTTTGTATTTCGCAAATTTGGCGGGAAAAAAAAATTAGCAGCGAATAATCCTTATGCTCCAAACAGCAACGGTCAAAACACTTTTGGACGTTCGGCTACGCCAACTAACTCAAATGACAACACCAATATTTTTGGTCAGTCGGTTGCTGGCGGTACAGCTGCAACTCAGGCTCCGTTTGGTGGTGCAACAACAAGTAACGGCAACCAGTTACCAGATGGTAGCGAGCCTGCTTCTTTCTTACGTGTTGCTCGTCAGCGTTTTAACCACATTCAGTCAATTAACAGTGCAAGTAACGTTGAAGAAATTCGTCGCTACTTAACACCTGAGCTTTATAACTCTATGTATAACGACATCATGGAGAATCAAGATCAGGACGTTGCTGAATTTAGTAACTTAAATGCAATGGTTGTAGACAGTGCGACTGAAAATGGTCAATACATTGTGAGCGTACGCTTCACAGGTACAGTAAGTGAAGATTTAAATAGCTTGCCACAGCCATTTACTGAAATCTGGCACTTTGTAAAACCTGTTGGCTCTCAGCAAGACTGGGTTGTTGCAGGTATTCAACAAGCTTAATTTAACTAAGCTCTAAATAAAAAAGCCACAATATGTGGCTTTTTTATTTGCTCGCCCTCAGGCAATTTCGGCTGGAAATGCGATGACTTTTTCAATTTTAAGTTGATCGGTTGCAACCATGAGTAAACGGTCTATGCCTAAAGCAATTCCTGAACATTCAGGCATGTGAGGTAACGCAGCCAATAAGTGCTCATCTAAGGGCATGACATGAAGCCCTTGCTTAGCCCGTTCTGCATTATCTGCTTCAAAGCGTGAACGTAACACGTCTGCATCGAGCAATTCATCGTAGGCATTGGCAAGTTCCAGACCTTCGATATAGACCTCAAAACGCGCTGCGACCTCTTCCCCATCTTCATCTACTTTCACTTTCGCCAAAGACGCCATTTCTGGTGGAAAGTCAGTTAAAAAGACAGGTGCATCAAAACCTAAACTTGGCTCAACAAAATGAGAAAACAACAAATCCATATAAGCTAAGCGGTCGTCACCTAAATCGAGATTTAACCCCACACGATTTGCTGTATCTTTGAGTTGTTTCAAAGTGGCCTGCAAAGGGTTAATGTCTAAACGGTCCTGAAAAGCATGCTTATAACTTAAAATAAATGGACGAACTTCACCAAAACGATGCTGCAAACAAGTTTGTAATAAATCGGCTGTTTCATGCATTAATGCTTTTAAGTCTAAACCCGGACGGTACCATTCAAGCATGGTAAATTCACTATTGTGTTTACGCCCGTGTTCATCATCTCGGAAAACCTTACAGATTTGATAAATCGGCCCACTACCACTTGCTAGCAAACGTTTCATGGCAAACTCTGGCGAGGTTTGTAAATACTGAGTCTGCAATTTGCCATGAATATGACGCAAAGTCTGAACCGAAGCTAAATGCACATCGGTAACGCCTGCTTGTGAAACGATTGGTGTTTCAACTTCCATGACATCACGTTCTGCAAAGAACTGACGAATTTGGGTATAAAGCTTAGCACGAGCCTTTAAAGCATCAATTGAACAAGTAGGTTGATAACTTAAACTCATGCCTGTGGTTCCCCGTGTGCTGCCCATTCACGGCGCAGCGGATAATTCTTACGTAATAAATCAAATGCTTTTTGCTCTACTTTACCGTCTTTAACACAGGCACGGATGTTGGCATCATCTTGAGCAATATCATAAATCTGAGATAGTTTTTGCTTGAGTACTGCTTTTAAATCTTGTCCTGAAAAATAGTCTTCACATGCAGGCAACTGAGTCTCGAAACGCTTATTGATGTCATATCCAAATTTTTGGCAAAACGCTTCATAAATCATTTGTGTACCGCGAGCCTTACCTTCGAGGCTATAACCTGCAATATGCGGTGTTGCCAACGCTAACATATTTAAAAGCTCATCTGATATCACTGGCTCATGTTCAAATACATCGAGCACGACTTTACGCTGGGTACGTTGAATGTCTTGCATTAAAGCGGCTTCTTTCACGACTGGACCACGAGCGCTATTAATTAAAATTGTGTTAGGTTGAAGCGCTGCAAAAGCATTTTCGTCAAACAAATGATACGTCGCATGCTCACCGTGTTTGGTGAGCGGTACATGAATTGAAATAGCATTGGCTTGTTGCAATAGGGTTTTAAAGCTTACATTTTCAATTGAATCTAACTGCACATAGGGGTCAAAACCAATGACGTTCCAGCCAAGCAACCGAGCCATATAGGCCAAACGTTTCCCCACGTTTCCAAGACCAACGATGCCTAGCGTAAATTTTTCTTGTTGTTCTAAAAAGTTCACATCTAAATGCAGTAAAGCAGTAATCACATATTCAGCAACCGCTTGTGCATTACAACCTGCTGCATTGGCCCATGTAATATCATGCTTTTCAAGGGCTTGAATATCTAAATGATCGGTTCCGATTGTGGCACTACCCACATATTTTAAAGCTGTGTTTTGAATTAAACTTTCGTTCACTGCGGTGACTGAGCGAACCAATAAAGCTTCAACATCTTTTACATCTGCGTGCGTTAAGGTGCGTCCTGCATGGTGTTGAATATCGCCAAATTCTGAAAAAAAGTAATCGGTAAATGCCAAGTTTTCATCTGCGACGATTTTCATTGTCTGCAACTCATAGCTTATAAAAACGTTATTATCCTTTGAGTTGCAGTAAAGCACAATGTTCAGGGCGCTAAATTCACGCAGGGTTTCTAAGTTTGGCTTATCTACAAACCACCGCCTAAATAAAAATAAGCCATGAGTGCAAGTGTTATCCAAATTAGAATAATGAGTACAGCAACTAAATAATTTCGTGGCGCTTTTTCATGTTCCTCTAGCCATTCATTCGCTTGCTGTTCTGCATCAAAAATGACTTGTTCTGGTGTAAACCGAAGTGCTAACCAAATGAGTATGGGCAAAATAATCGCATCATCTACAAAACCCAAAATAGGAATAAAATCTGGAATTAAGTCGATAGGACTAAAAGCATAAGCTACAGCCACTACAGCAATAACTTTTGGCAACCAAGGCATTTGAGGATGTCTTGATGCAAACCAAAGCATAACAATCTGTTTTCTTAGACGTTTTGCCCATTCTTTTAGTGATTGTACCCAAGACATTTGGACTGTCTCTGAACCTGTAGAGTTTTATCATAATCTATAAAGTCTACCCATAGCTTAAAAGCAACAGAAATGTCAGATGAGCTTTGTTTTAAGACAAATATATTTTAAATGTCAGTATATAAAACAAACCTGTCTCCCCTACAGAAACTTGCCAATGTCAGACCAGATTGTTTAGCTAATTGAATAGCCATACTGGTCGGTGCTGAAATTGAAGCCAGTAAACTTATATTCAACTGGGCACATTTTCGTATTAGTTCATAACTTGCTCGACTGGTCATGACCACAAAACCTAAACTGGTGTCGTAGTTTTCTTGCGCTAAATAACCAATTAATTTGTCCAAGGCATTATGACGGCCAACATCTTCAAATAAAGCCACGATTTGACCATCAACCACCCAAGCTGCGGCATGTGCTCCACCTGTTAAAGCGGTAATTTCTTGCTGGGCTTTTAAATGGGAAATAGCACTCGGAATTTGCTCAAGCCATATTTTTGATGCATGCGTTGTAATTTTGGGAACATCTAAATGAAACTGCTCCAAACTTTCAATGCCACATAAACCACAACCTGTACGACCTACCATCATACGGCGGTGTTGTTTTAAAGCAGCAAATGCTCTCGATGAAATGGTCATTTCCACCGTAATGCCCAATTCACTTTGATGTACATCAAGCGCATATAGCTCTTTTAAACTGGGCAAAATACCTTCAGAGAGACTAAAACCTTTGGCAAATAATTCGACATCGGTTGGTGTTGCCATCATCACCGCATGTGAAATACCGTTATACACCAAGGCGATTGGGTACTCTTGCACAATATGATCTAAAACATTTTCAGATTCGGTTTTGTTAAACCGCTGTACTTGTAATGTTTCAACCCCATAAGCATGTGGTGTCAAAGTTATTTCCCTTATTTCAAAATGGCGCTTGTTTAGAGCGCCATTTGTTTGAGTTACATTTTAAATGTCGTGTTTGATTTAAAGACTACTGACTTTTTTATCTGCATCTTCAGGGTCAACGGCTGTTGCCAAGTTAAAGTGCTCAGGTGCATTTCCGGGATGCAAAATCACAGGAACACTTTTTGATGCTGGAATCTTGGCATATTTGTCATGACTGCTTAATGCCACTAAAGGATTGGTTTCCGGATAGTAAGCGGCCAAGCTGCCACGCGGAATGTTATACGGCACAATACGGAAACTATGCACAATACGCTTCACACCATCCGAGAAAACACTTTCAATATCGACCCACTGATTTGCTTCAAAGCCTGCTTCATCAATATCGGCTTGGTTCATAAACAATACGCGGCGCTGACCAAACACTCCGCGGTAACGGTCATCTAGACCATATAGTGTCGTGTTGTATTGATCATGAGAACGAGTGGTCATTAAGGTATATACTTTACTTTCGGTATATGCCGCAGCGTACTGATTTTCCTTATCGGCATAAACCTCACTCAAAGGTGTAATCATAAACTGCGCTTTCCCACTTTTTGTATTCCAGATGTGTTGATTAGCAGGATGCTCTAAGTGAAAGCCGCCCGGTTTATAAACACGTAAATTAAAGTCATGGAACTCATCGAATACATCGGCAATTGAGTCACGAATGCGGTCATAGCTCTCGATATACCATTTCCATTTAATCTGACTGTCTGGAAGTACCGCTTCAGCCATTCTTGCCACAATATCCGGTTCAGACAAAATATTTTTAGAAATTGGCGTGTTGCGCCCTGCCGACAAGTGAACATTACTCATTGAGTCTTCAACTGAAATGGCTTGTGGGCCGTGAAGCTGTTCATCAATTTCGGTACGGCCTAAACACGGCAAAATGAGTGCATCTTTACCACACACCAAATGACTACGATTTAATTTCGTTGCGACATGAACAGTTAAATCACATTTTCTAAGTGATTCTTGGGTATATGGGGTATCGGGGGTTGCAACTGCAAAGTTTCCACCTAAACCAATAAAGACTTTAACCTCGCCTTCAGCCATAGCTTTAATGGTTTCGACTACACCATGCCCATTTTTTCTTGGTGATTTAATACCGAATACACGGTCAATGCTATCAAGCAGTTTAGGGCTAGGCAACTCATTAATACCCATCGTGCGGTCACCTTGCACGTTACTGTGTCCACGAACCGGACAAAGTCCTGCACCCGGTCTGCCAATTTGACCACGCGCCAACAGTAAATTTGCCAGCATATGTACGTTAGCGGTTCCGTGACGGTGCTGGGTAATGCCCATACCCCAACAGAAAATTGAACGCTCAGAGTCTAAAAAGAGTTTAGCGAGTTTTTCTAAATGTTCAGGCGATAAACCTGAGTGCTTATAAATATCTGCCCACTCAGTTCTTTCCACCTCGGCAATCATTTCATCGAAACCAACGGTATTGACTGCAATAAAGTTTCGGTCAAAAACGCTTGGTTTACCTGAGGCAATTGCCTTTTTATCCCACTCATTTAAGTGCTTTAACATCCCTAACATGAGAGCATAGTCACCCCCAATTTTTGGCTGGAAATAATAACGACTAATTGGTGTACTGCCGTTAGTCATCATTTCAAGCGGTGCTTGAGGGTCTTGGAAACGCTCTAGGCCTCGTTCTTTAATTGGGTTAATCGCAATAATATTGCCACCCCGTTTAGACACTTCACGTAAAGTACCTAACATACGCGGATGGTTGGTTCCGGGGTTATGACCAAAACTAAAAATAGCATCGGCTAGGTCAAAGTCGTCTAAGGTGACCGTGCCCTTTCCTAAACCAATCGAGTCGAGCAAACCGACACTTGTGGTTTCATGACACATGTTCGAACAGTCTGGAAAGTTATTTGTACCGAAGCTTCGCACAAACAATTGATATAAAAATGCGGCTTCGTTACTGGCACGGCCCGATGTGTAAAACGCCGCTTGGTCAGGGTTGTCTAGTGCATGTAAATGTTGAGCGATGAGCTTAAATGCATCGTCCCAAGAAATAGGCACATATTTATCGGTTGCAGCATCATAACGAACTGGGTCGGTTAAGCGACCTAGGTCTTCTAGGAAAAAGTCACTTTGCTCTGACAGCCAACTGACGGTATGACCTGCAAAATATTCAGGAGTAACGGTTTTACTGGTTGCTTCAAAGACAACCGCTTTGGCACCATTTTCACAGAAGTTAAATGCGTGAGCGTCTTTCTTTTCTGGCCATGCACAGCCAGGACAGTCAAAACCTGTCGGCTGGTTAATGTTGAGTAAGGTAATTGAGCCTTTGCCTAAAATATCTTGTCGCTTTAGGTTTCGAGCAACACTGAGCAGTGCGCCCCACCCGCCAGCAGGATGAGTATATGGCTCAATTCGCGCAAAACTATTATTTTCCTGTATGTGCTTTTGTTCTTCTGAATTATCCACTTTTTCATCCTCTTATTTCTTTTACACTCAACAGGCTCAATGAAATCACAATTTAATTATGGTTTGATCAAAGCTACCCGCTGTTTACCGATGAGTAGAGTCTGCTTTTGATGTTATTGCTCAAATTTTAAAAACTGGCTCAAGGCTTCTTATAATATGTGCCATATTGTTTACAATTACAATCATTCACCCCAAGTACACCATTTAAATAATACTAATTAAAACAAATGTTTAAAAAATAATAACTGTGGTTTTTACAGATCAAAACATTATTAGCCTTTACCCTTAACAGAGTGAAAGTGTTTTTAAATTGACACTTACATGTGTTTATCTATGGTTTTTTGGCATTAAGCAGTATAAAACAATGAGAAATCTATTCGTATTAGAGTATTTATGAAGGTTGTGATTGCCCCTGACTCATTTAAAGACAGCTTATCTGCTTTAAAGGTAGCTCAGGCCATTGCCAAAGGATGGCAAGCAGTTTTTCCTCATACGGAAACTGTTTTATGCCCAATGGCAGATGGCGGTGAAGGAACCATTGAAGCTGTTTTAGAAGTCTGCAAAGGTGAATGGCGTGAAAAAACTGTGGTTGGCCCCTTAGGTCAGCCTGTTCAAGCCAAATGGGGATGGTTAGAAAAACAAAAAATCGCCATCATTGAAATGGCTCAAGCAAGCGGCATACAATTAGTCCCACCGTCTGAGCGAGACGCTTGCCACAGCACGACGTTTGGAACAGGCCAGCTCATTTTGGATGCTTTAGACGCAGGTGCAAAAGACATTATTCTAACCGTAGGCGGTAGTGCAACTAATGATGGTGGCTCAGGCTTACTCAGTGCCTTGGGCGCTGTTTTGCTCGATACCAATCAAAAGGTTTTACCCGCAGGTGGCCTCGCTCTAAGCAACCTATCACACATTGATTTAACACATTTCGACTCACGCATTGAACATACACGTTTTTTACTGGCTGCCGATGTAACCAATCCGCTTTGCGGTCCAAATGGCGCATCTCATATTTTTGGTCCACAAAAAGGTGCTTCTCCGACTCAAGTAACGTTACTCGATGCAGCGCTTGCGCATTTTGCCGATGTGTCAGCGGAGCTTTTAGGTTTTGACAAACGAGATGAAGCAGGCTCAGGTGCTGCAGGTGGTTTGGGCTTTGCTGCCAAAAGTTATTTAAATGCGTCGTTTAAAGCTGGTGTTAAAGTCGTGGCTGAACTGAATGAACTTGAGCATAAAATTGCTGATGCAGATTGGGTGATTACGGGTGAAGGTAAATTTGACCAGCAAACTTTAAGTGGTAAAACAGTTTTTGGGGTGAGCCAAATAGCAAAGGCGCACAATGTACCTGTGATTGTGATTGCTGGGACATTAGGCGAAGGCTACCAAGCGCTTTATAAACATGGCGTTACGGCTGCTTTTTCAGTCGCCAATGGTCCCATTACATTAGAACAAGCCTGTGAACATGCAGCAGAACTCATTTATGAAAGAACCGTCGATATTGCAAAATTAATCCAGTTTAGCCAAACCAGTTTCAAAGATAAAAAAGTTTAATCGGCTAACTTTAAAAGGCTCTCTTTACAGCTTTCTAAGATTTCATCGCTAAGGTTTGATTGGTCTGGGCATGCGCGAGACAACGCAATTGCCCCTACAGACTGAGCAAGAATATTAATAGCTTGCTTTCTCAACTCTGGCGTTTCCAAAGAAACTTGTTTGGCTCGTTCATTCATTATGAACCGAATAAGTTGCTCAATGCCCTCTTCAAATTCTACTTTTACCTCGTCTGGCTGTCGTGCAGCATCACAAGATAGCGCCGTTAGCGTGCAGCCCAAATCTCGATTATCTCGATGAGTACGAGACACATAAAGCTGAATAAATTGAGTTAAGTTTAAACCTTCTATTCTTTTCAAAACCTGCTCAAGTCCATGTTTAACAGTAATTGAGACAAGGTCTGTTTTCGAACTGAAATGTTTATAAAAACCGCCGTGGGTAAAACCTGCGCTAGACATTAACTCGGCAATGCCGACCCCATCGTAGCCTTTGATACGAAATAGTTGAGTCGCCTTTTCTACAATTTTATCTCGGTTTTCTTTTACCTGAGTTTTACTGACTTTCATGCTGGCGCACCCACTTTTATTCACCCTACTGGTCATAATTATACATTGATTATGATTGACATCAAAAATTAGTTATTTTAGATTATGATCATCATCTAAAAATTAAAGCGTGGAGACATCACATGTCAGCTCAATCAAAAGTACTTATTACAGGAGCTTCGTCAGGGATTGGTTCTGTCTATGCAGACCGATTTGCTCAACGTGGCCATAACTTAATTCTGGTGGCACGAGACACCAACCGCTTAGATAAAATCTCGAAGGACCTTCAAGAAAAATACGGTGTACAGGTCGAGTTCATTCAAGCCGATCTATCAAAAGATCAGGACATTAGTAAAATTGAAGATGTACTCAAAAACGATGCTGATATTGAAATTTTGGTAAATAACGCTGGGATTGCACTAAACGGAAACTTTTTAACTCAAGATCGTAATGAGATTGAAAAACTTCTGACTTTAAATATGACTGCGGTGGTGCGGTTGTCTCGTGCAATTTCTCAAAAACTCGTAAATAAAGGTAAAGGTGCCATTATTAATTTAGGCTCTGTGCTTGGCTTAGCGCCTGAATTTGGTTCTACCATTTATGGTGCAAGTAAATCCTTCATCCAATTTTTTAGCCAAGGCTTATATTTAGAATTAAAAGATCATGGCGTGCATGTTCAAGCCGTATTGCCTTCTGCTACTAAAACCGAAATTTGGGAACGTTCAGGCATCGACTTAAGCCAAGTTCCACCATTAATGGATGTCAATGATTTGGTCGATGCCGCTCTGATTGGCTTTGACCGTAAAGAAACAATCACAATTCCTGTGCTGAAAGACGAAAATCAATGGAATAATTTTGAAAAATCACGTATCACTTTACTACCAAACTTTTCTTCGGCTGATGTAGCCCAACGTTATAAAAACTAACGAGTACCGCTACCCAACTCTTAAGTAGGAAAATCTTATGAATGTTATTGATGCCATCCGTAACCGCCGCGCAGTTAAACGCTTCGACCCTGCTTTTCAACTTTCTGAAGATAACAAAAAGCAGTTATTACAAGAAGTTTTAGCAAATGCGCCAAGCGCTTTTAACTTACAACATTGGCGTCCAGTCATCATTAAAGATACTGAGTTAAGACAAAAAATTCGCACCATTGCTTGGGATCAACCACAAGTTACAGAATCATCATTACTGATTGTGTTGTGTGCAAAAGTAAATACATGGGAAGTTGATGCTAAGCGTGTATGGGATGGAGCTTCTCCGGAAGTTCAAAATATTATGACTGGCGCAATTGACCAATATTACCGTGACCGTCCACAAACCCAACGTGACGAAGTTATGCGTAGTGCTGGTATTTTTGCTCAAACCTTAATGCTGCTTGCTCAAGAGCATGATTTAGACAGTTGCCCTATGGATGGTTTTGACTTTGATGCAATGGCAAAGCTGATTAACTTACCTGAAGATCACGTGGTGTGTTTAATGATTGCAGTTGGTAAGTCAGCATCTCAGCCTTATCCACGTGTGGGCAAACTTCCTTACGACGATGTCATTATTCAAAATACATTCTAAGTTTTAGACAGATTTTAGGCCCTCATGTATAGCATGAGGGCCTAATTATTAATGACATTCTGTTTTGTAAAATCATTTGGCTTTTTTTGTATTTAACTTATTAGTTAAACGACGAACTAAAAGAAAAAATAAAGGCACAAAGAAAATAGAAAGTAGAGTTCCCGAAATCATCCCACCAGTTACGGCGATACCAATTTCTTTTCGGCTAACAGCCCCTGCTCCTGTAGATACAGCCAATGGAAGAACACCTGCAACAAAAGCCAGAGATGTCATAATAATTGGCCGTAATCGCTGACCCGCGCCTTCAATAATGGCATCCATTAATGCCTGACCAGCCTCTAACTTGGCTGCCGCAAACTCAACAATCAAAATAGCATTTTTGGCAGAAAGCCCAATGGTGGTGAGCATAGCGACCTGAAAGTAAATATCATTCACAAAACCTGCCAGACTTGCAGCAACTACAGCGCCAATAAGACCTAAAGGAATAACTAGCATGACAGAGACAGGAATAGACCAACTTTCATAAAGTGCTGCCAAACATAAAAAGATAAAGATGATTGAGGCTAAATATAACCAGATCGTTTGGCCACCTGCTAGTTTCTCTTGATATGACAATCCGCTCCACTGAAGATTAAAACCTTGTTGCTGGTCAACTAACTGCTGCATCTTATCCATAGCCCCACCAGAACTCTCACCAGCTGCCGCAGAACCTTGTATTTGAAGGGCTGAAAGACCGTTAAAGCGTTGCAGCATTTGAGGGCCCATCTGCCATTTCACAGAAGAGAAACTAGAAAATGGCGTCATCTCACCAGTAGCACCGCGAACATACCATTGCCCAATATCTTGGGGTAAGGAACGATAGATTGCCTCTCCTTGCATATAAACTCGTTTAACACGTCCCTGATCTATGAAATCGTTAATATAAGATCCGCCCCATGCAGAGGATAAAGTACTACTAATATCAGCTTGAGCCAAACCAAGTGCACTCGCTTTTCTTTGATCGATATCGACTTGTAATTGAGCCTTATCATCTAACCCATTTAGGCGCACCCCTGCTAATCCAGAATCAGCATTTGCTTCTTTTAGAATATTATCTTTTGCTGCGAGTAAAGCATCTCGTCCTTTATTTTCAGCATCTTGCACCCAAAGCTCAAACCCACTTGATTGCCCAAGTCCTCTTACAGCAGCGGGTGAAAGTACCTGAACTTGGGCTTGACGCAATGACTTAAAATATGCATTTGCACGGTCAATGATAGCCTGTGCTGTATTTTCACTACCTTCTCGATCATTCCAATTTTTAAGTGAAGCAAATGCCATTCCAACATTCTGACCATTACCTGCATAATTTCTACCCATAACCATCAAAATTACATTGAGATTATCCTTTTCTTTCGTCAAAAAGTAATCCGCGATCTGATTACCGATGCGCTCTGTTTCAGCCAATGTGGTTCCTACTGGAGTAGTATATTGAACCATAACCAAACCTTGATCTTCTTGTGGTAAAAACCCAGTATTCATACGCGTATATTGCCAGCCTAATAAGGCTGTAATAACTAAGAATATGAACATAAATATTTTAGGTTTACCTAAAATTCCAAGTAACTTGGTACGGTAGCTAGATTGCCCTTGTTCGACTTTACGATTGAACCAAGTAAAGAATTTTCTTTGCTTATGTTTATCATTTGCAGGTTTGAGTAAGGTTGCACACAACGCAGGTGATAATGTTAAAGCGACAATCGCAGAAAGCACCATAGCCGACACAAGCGTTACCGAAAATTGGCGATAGATAATGCCGACAGAACCACCAAAAAAAGCCATCGGTAAAAATACGGCAGCAAGTACCATCGCAATACCAACCAGCGCACCCGATATTTCTTTCATCGAAATTAGGGTGGCTTGCCGAGCATCAAGATTTTGCTCATGCATAACCCGCTCAACATTTTCTACAACTACAATCGCGTCATCTACTAGTAAACCAATTGCAAGGACCATCGCAAATAAAGTCAGCGTATTAATGCTATAGCCAAGTACGCTCAACACACCAAATGTTCCCAACAATACGACAGGAACCGCAATAGCCGGAATTAAAGTTGCACGCCAATTCTGCAAGAATAAAAACATTACAATAACTACAAGAACAATAGCTTCAGCTAAGGTTTTAATGACTCCCTTAACAGATTCTTCTACAAATGGCGTACTATCACGTGGGTATGCAACCTTATAACCTGCAGGCATCGTGCCTGTTAAACGCGTGACCTCAGCTTTAACACTTTTAGCTGTTTCTAAAGCATTGGCGCCCGAAGCAAGTTGAATAGACATAGCCGCAGATGGTTTTCCATTTAGACTAGTAAAAGACTGATAATTCTCTGCACCACGCTCGACTCGGGCAACATCTTTAAGTAATACGACCGCACCATTTGTTTGTGTACGCAAAATAATATTTTCAAATTGGCTCACAGTCTGTAGACGAGATAATGCTGTTACTGTTGCATTTAAAGCTTGTCCATCACGCGTGGGTAATGCCCCCAACTCACCCGCTGTAACTTGAGTGTTTTGTGCTTCAATAGCGGCTCTAACATCTGAAGGCATTAATCCATAACTATTTAATTTATGAGGATCAAGCCAGATGCGCATTGCAAATTGAGAACCGTATACAGTGATTTCACCTACTCCATTGACCCGACTTAACGGGTCTTGTAATGTGCTCACCATATAATCGGAGATATCTACAGAGGAGCTTGCCCCACTTTCATCATAAAGTGCAAAGACCAATAAACTATCACCTTGTGACTTTGTCACAGTGATTCCTTGCTGCTGAACCTCTTGAGGTAATCGACTCAGCGCCTGATTCACAGCATTTTGCACCTGCACCTGAGCAGTATCAGGATTAGTATTTTGATCAAAAATAAGACTTATTCGTGCTTGGCCCGCCGAACTACTACTCGATGAAAAATAAAGAAGACCATCAATGCCCTTAATTTGTTGCTCCAAGACTTGGGTCACACTGTCTTCAACAGTTTTGGCGGATGCCCCGGTGTAATTCGCTGTTACATTTACACCCGGTGGTGCAATATCGGGATATTGCTCAATAGGCAAAGCTAAAATAGAAATCGCACTCATTGCCATAATACAAATAGAGAGAACCCTTTTAATGGGCTACTTGTACCTATATTAAATTACTTTGTTATTCAACCTACAAAGTTAAATTTTGATAAAATGAATAGATCCTTCAAAAAACATATTGAAAGTCAGAACTTAAATAATAATACCTGTAAAATATCCTAGTTAAAAAGTAAGGACCACTGAGTGAATATTAGTCAAATTTCAAAAAAATACGGACTATCATTAGATACTTTACGTTTTTATGAAAAATGTGGAGTATTAGTTCCCGAACGATTAACAAATAGCTACAGAAGCTATCAAGAAATACATGAACAAAAAATTAAATTAATTATATGTTTGAAAAATATTGGATTTACTCTAGAAGAGATCAAACAACTCATTGAACTTGGAACAAAACCTCCTTCTGAAGAGTGCAATATTATCTCCAATCAATTGATTGATAAAAAAATAGAGTTGATTAGTCAGCAAATTAAGTTGTTTGAATATGGAAAAGATACTCTTCAAGAGGTAAAAAAATATATTAAAGATAATTCTTTTGTCAAAAATCAGGACAAAATTCAAGATATGATTGAAAACTTGTATAAGCTTTCAAAAAATTAAATATAGAAATACTGATTTTTATCAGAATACCATGAATAGGAAATTATAATGAAAATGTATCAGGTAGATGCTTTTACTGATCAATTATTTGCAGGAAACCCAGCCGCAGTCATAATTACTAAACAATGGTTAGATGTAGAAATAATGCAAAATATTGCCATTGAGAATAATTTATCTGAAACAAGTTTTGCTCGTAAAATTGATGAGCAAGTCTACGAAATTAGATGGTTTTCACCAATAAAAGAAGTTCAATTTTGTGGATATGGAACTTTGGCAACTAGTTTTATAATTTTTCAAGAAAACCCTCAAATCAAATCTATTACATTTCAAGTCAAACAAATGGGTGAATTTTATATTCAGAAGCAAGAAAATGGCTTTATTGCAATGAATTTTCCTGTCCAGATTCCTGAAAAAATTCATAATATTCCACAAGAATTGGAGGAAGCATTGCAGCATAAAGTTGAGGAAGTTTATATCAATCCTCAAGCCTACATTGTTGTTTATGAATCGGCAGAGGCTATTTTACAAGAACAGCCAGATTTTGAAAAAATCAAACAGCTTGGTGGAAGACGAGTGGCAATTACCGCAAAGAATGATTTATTACATCCTGAATATAAAAACATCGATATTATCTCCCGCTATTTCACACCATCAATGGGAATTGATGAAGATCCCGTGACAGGCTCCTTACACACATCACTTATTCCATTATGGAAAGATGAAATTAATAAGAACGATATTATTGCTTATCAGGCATCGAAGCGTGGAGGAATATTGCACTGTAGAATGCTCGAAAATAATAGAATCGAGATTTCAGGACAATGCCGCTTATATATGGAAGCTAAACTTTTTCTATAAAATAACTAAAGTATCAACAAATAATCTATCTGGTAAATTGCTGCTCAAGCATGGTTTTCCCCCATTGGTTTCCTTCCCATTCTTTCGTCAGTTTAAATCCAAACGACTCATAAAGTTTACGAGCTGCATCAAGACCGCTAAATGTCCATAATTGCACAGCAGAGAATCCTTTCTGATCGCAAAAACCTATAGCTTCTGCTAATAATCTTTTTCCAATACCACTACCTTGATATCCATTCTCAAGAATAAACCAACGTAAATGAGCTTCATTATTTCCTAAATCTTGACCATCTATAGCTACAGATCCAATAATCTGATCATTATGTATAGCAAGCCAAATGTTATTATTTTGATCAAGTAGTCGTTCCGAAAACTCAGCAAGCCCAGATGCAACTCTAGCTTCAAAAAAATGTCCAAATCCATAGCTTTTTGCATAATAGGTTCCATGCATTTCGGTGATACGACCAATCATTCCAGCACGGTATCCAGAAACTATTTCAATTTTTTTATTTACCTCAACAATTGGATGAGATCTGCAAGCAACTAAAGCTTCTGCGTAAGATGTAAGACCTTGAGCAATTTGTTTCTGTTGAGTTAGTTTTAAATTTCCTATAGCCTGAATTACCCTCATTTCACCATATTCATTTATTTTTTTAACCGTATTACGTCCTTTGTCAGTGAGTTGAAGCGATTTAGATCTTCCATCATTTATTGCTTGTACTTCTTTGATTTCATCCGCTTCAATTAGTTTACCTAGCATACGACTTACGCTGGATTTTTCTAAACCTAAGATTTGTGCCAACTGGATAGCAGTTATAGCGCCATAATTTTCAATCTCTAACAATGTATGAACTGCGGAAGGTGAATAGTCTGTAGCAGCAAGAGTAGCCTTCATAAATCCAAGTTCCCGAACCATAGTTCGTGAAGATCTACGAATTTCCTCAATTAATTTACTATCGATCATACGAACACCTCCAAATATAGTTGTACAATACAACTATATTTGGAGGTGTTTGTCAATTAATAGTTACGAGTTAATTCAAGTGTCATATCTTACAAATAAAACAAAGCCAAACTATAAGTAGCAGAACAAAAGCAATTAATCGTAGGTATGCATATCGGAAAATCAGGATTTGTATATATTCATTTTATAGAATGAAAAGATAGATATGAGATTTCATATTTAAATGAAGTCCATTAACCTCATAATGAATATAAAAAACATTTGTGATTAAGTGATATATACAGTTAATATATCCTTTGAATAAAAGTATCCCCCTTCTAAAAGAGGTTTATATGTTGGAGATAGTAATCATCTGATAATCACTCTCAATTTTTATTATTGAGTTGATTATCAATGTCGCAATTTTTCTGTGGTCATATTTCTGATCACCTCTATTTGCACGTTTGATTATTATCAAGGCTTCAACATGAATCTTTCAAAGTTCGAACAACGAACTCTCCATGTCCTTGCCAAAGGTGGACATATTAAATACCAACGTGACGCATCAGGCACAGTTTATTTCGTTGAATGCTATACACGAGAAGGTTTTGTGCTATCTGATTGTTCCTTAGATGTATTTAAAAAGCTAAAAGCAAAACGTTTAATCAAGTCTAAAAATAGCCAACCTTATCAAATTACATTGTTAGGGCTTCAGACGGTCCGCCCTCAACTAGACAATCGTTAATATAAGTTGCTATTTATTAAGAGAAAGAAAAATATGAATATTATAATTCGAGATGAACAACCCGAAGATATTAAAAATATCGAAGAGTTAACCAAAGCCGCGTTCTTGAATGAAGAGCATTCTAGCCATACTGAACAATTTATTGTGAACAGCCTTCGGAAACATAAACAACTCACGATCTCTTTGGTTGCTACAGAAGATGGTTTAATTGTAGGTCACGTTGCTATTTCACCAGTTACAATCACGTCGGGTGAAACTGGCTGGTATGGCCTAGGCCCTATTTCTGTATGTCCAAATAAACAAGGAATTGGCATTGGTTCTCTTTTAATGAATGCAGCTCTGCAAAAGTTAAAAGATTTGGGCGGAAAAGGTTGCGTTCTATTAGGTGATCCAAATTATTACAGTCGATTTGGTTTTAAATCTTACCCATATTTAAATTTACCTGATGTACCAAATGAATACTTTCAAGCTATAAGTTTCAGCAATCATATTCCTTTTGGAGAAGTTACTTATCATGATGCTTTTACGGCAACTGAATAAATAAGTTCGCTTACAACACCTAATATAAAGCCTCTATTTATAGAGGCTTTATATTAATTTAAAACATTGAAAGTTATATAATTATTAAATCTATTAAATTCTACAAATAAAATTGAGAGTAGCTCCCTTTTTAGTACAACACGCAAGATACATTTGTTTTAGACTAGATCATGAAAAAGTAAGGATAAATAATCAGGTAGTTACTGGTCAAAGTGGGTTATGAATGGAGCAAGTAAACAGAAAATTAGGGCTATCCGTTATATATAAGATTGAAATATATTGCAAATAATTGATCTCCATTTGGAATCAATTTTAAAATTTATTACACAAATACTGATAATTATAAAATCTTGATCATATAGACACGTTAAAATTTATAAAATAATTTTGAGATAAGGTTTTTGATGAAAACTCAGAAAATTGGTGTAGATCTTGGAGGCACTAAGTTATTGATATTATGTAATGAAATTGAAGAAATATTTAGTACAGGGATTTCATTCACTCCAGAAGAATTAATATCACATCTGCAATCTTTTATTTTAAAACATGGAATTAAACCCGAAAGCATAAGCCTAGCAGTGCCGGGTCTAGTTAACGAATCGGGATACGTTGTTAATTGTGATGTTCTTCCAGCATTCATAGGCTGGCAAGGAAATGACGCATTAAAATTATTATGTAGTAAAACAATGATCTTAAATGATGTAAAAGCTGCTATGTATGCTGAACTCAATGATTTTTCATCTCATGCTGCAAGCGGTATTATTATGATTGGTACAGGTATTGGGGCTGCATTCATAACAAATGGAAAACCCTTAATGGGAGCTAGTGGTTGGGCTGGTGAACTAGGTTACTTACCAGTACAAAGTAATGAAGGAATTAAGCGTCTAGATGAACTTGCCAGTGGAGCTGCAATTAGCAAACTATGCGCACTAAGCCCATCTAATTTAGCATTAATGGCTAACAATGGAGATCAATCTACTTTAACTGTTATAAAAGAGGCAGGCACATCTTTAGGTCTTGGAATAGCAACTGT
Organism: Acinetobacter seifertii; assembly: GCF_000368065.1. Lineage (GTDB taxonomy): Bacteria > Pseudomonadota > Gammaproteobacteria > Pseudomonadales > Moraxellaceae > Acinetobacter > Acinetobacter seifertii. The sequence continues at coordinate 117,119 of NZ_KB851200.1, read as the reverse complement.
TATTAATCTTTTAAACCCATCGCAATTAGTAATAGGAGGAGGAACAATAGAATTACCCGGTTATTTAGAGGCCGCTTTAGAAGCTGCTAAAGAAAACTGCCTTCCCGAGCTTTGGCAAAATTGCGATATATCAAAAGTAAAGGCGGGAAAAAAAGTAGCTGCTTTAGGTGCTATACATGCAATTGAACAATAAAATAATATGAGTATTTTTCTGATAAGGAATCAAGAATAGTTCAATATATAATGCTGTTAGATTTGCTTGGAAAGTTAATAAAAATAGAGCTGAAAAAGCTGAAGTTATTCTTGCTGTTGCCCATGGAATCATACGCGGTGCTTATATCAATGCTAATTGGTTAGAAGCCATACCAAAGAATTTTCCAGAACATATATTTCATGATACAGATTCCCATAAATTTGGTTTTGTAGCAGATGAAGCTCCAGAAGATATCAAAAAACTATATATTGGTAAAAAAATTCCAAAAGAATATGAAAGAAAAAAAGGAGATATATCACCTATAAAATACACCTACCAATACTCTATTTAATTTAATATGTATTTAATAAATTTATACGGTGACTCAATTATTATACCTTTCAAATAAAATAAAGCTAAGCTCTATTCCAGAGACCTAGCCTTATGATAAATAACATAGGCTATCTAAGAAAAACTGTTTAATTTGGATGCATACGTGTGCTTTTACAAACTCATACATTAGCTTTAAAATCAGCCATAATTTTTAAAATTAACAATAGTTTAGTCTTCACACTCAACTTTTTTATGCATCAATAAAAAAGCTAAACTTTTATTAACCAAATTACCCGATGGAACCTCTTTTCTAGTATCTATAGTTAAATTTATAGATGTTTTCATAAAGAAGCTCCCAAGTGAAATGCATAGCAGAACCAAGGCTATATAAATAAAACTATTCTTAATTTTTATAAGATATACAATTAGAGAAATAATTAAGAAAACAATTAAAAAATTAATTATAAAATTATTAATAAAAATTGAATAATTATTAATTCCGTTAAATTCTACTAACCAAACTTTAAATAATTTAAAAGATGTATGCGTGCAATACAAATCTACAAATGAAATTGAGAGCAATACTACAACTGAAATGATTAGGCTAAATAAAGCTTTTTTTAACATTAGGTTTCTGCTCTTATTCCAATACCAAAAGTTTGTGTTTCATCTTTATTTTCTGCTGACATAAACTTAAATCCTCCGTCATACCATAAAAACACTGAATCGCTACCATCTACAGCGCAGGCATTTGTACAACCATGTTTAATAAAGATATCAAAAGAAACCTATCCTAAATATCAGCAGTAGGTGTAAATCCTATTCCTCCTCGCCCTGTTCTATTGTCTAACCGTGAAAGCGCAGCATATCTATTATTATTTCTTTGAGTCAAAAAAGGTTTATAGGCAGGCACTGGCTCACCTGTTAACTTCGCATTTGGAAATTCTTTACTATATAAATTACCATCACCATATTTTAACCCTTTGAAAATCAAAGGGCATAAACCACCAATACCCGTATAATAACCCCGATTTTTTGTTAAATCTCCTTGTCCCATAAATTATGTACAATCTAGTTTTTGAGCAATATAAAAAAAGCCCCTGTTCTACAGAGGCTTTTTTAACTCAACACTGAATTATTTATGAACCCAAGGCACAGCCGGTGAACCAATCCAAGCAGATTTAGCCGGAATATTTTCACCTTTCATGACCAATGTTAATGGACCTAACACGGCATGGTTGCTCACGTTGGCGTTATACAAAATAATACTACGTGTATTTACCACAACATCATTACCAATATTCACTTGTCCGATTTTCATAATACGGTCTTCAAACAAGTGAGTTTGTGGGCCTGAGAAGCTATTAAACTCAGCACGGTCACCGATGCTTACACAGTCAAACTCTGTAATATCTGCTGTATCCATATAGACGTCTTTACCGAAATTAAAACCGGAATAGTAATTAGCTGTGCAATACCACATAACCACTTATAAGTCTGGTTACGCGGGTTATCTTGCCCAATTTGGCTATCAAATACAGTAGGCGTTGGTTGCTCTAACATAAGCGCAGCAATGGCCCCAACTCGTCTCGCTTGATATAAGTTTTGAATAGTTAAGTGGCTATATTCTGGATGTTCACGTAAGTTCGAAATTAAAACAGCCGCTAAAAGTGAATGACCACCTAAGTCATCAAAGAAATCTGAATCGAGTTTAATCGGCATGTTTGGGAACAAGCGATTCAAAATACCAAATAAAATTTCTTCTGCTGGGTTTTGTGGTTGGTCCGATTCACTACGGTCAATCACACTGGTGAGTGGTCGTGCTTTTAAAGCTTTACGGTCAATTTTTCCTGACAATAGACGCGGAACTTCTTCAATAATCTCAAAACGGTTTGGCACCATATAAGGTGGTAAACGTTGGCTTAGATTATGACGGAGTTCTTTAATTTCGATTGCTTTTTTTGCATCAATTTCTGGTGCAATAAACGCAATAAGCTGATCAATACCGTCTTCTGGACGAAGAATAACTGCTGCAGTACCAATACCTTCAATATCGCAAAGCGCAGCTTCGATCTCACCAAGTTCAACACGGAAACCACGGATTTTGACCTGATCGTCCGCACGTCCCAAGCAGTGTACTTGACCAAACTCATCAATTTTAGCCAAATCGCCGGTGCGATAGAGCGATTGTTCATCTGGACCGTCTGCCCACGTGTTTTGAATAAACTTATCAGCGGTTAAGTCAGGGCGACCTAAGTATCCTTCCGCCACACTTGGGCCAAAAATACAGAGCTCACCTGTTTCACCTTGCGGCAGTAATTCTCTTTCAGCGTTAATGACCAACATGCCATAGTTTGGTAAAGGCTTACCAATCGTGACGAGTTTGCCACGCTCTAACGCCTCAAGGCTTGCAGTAACCGTAGTCTCAGTTGGACCATAAGTGTTAAACATTTTGTGATGAGGTAATGCCCAACGGTCAACCAGTGAATCCGGGCACATTTCCCCACCTAAGTTAATAATTCTTAAGTTAGGTACATCTTCTGGGAATAAAGCAAGTAATGTCGGTACAGCATGCAATACTGTAATTTGTTCTTGCTTTAATGTTTGGCATAAACGTTCAGGGTCACTCACAAGCGACTTAGGTGCAATCCACAAGGTTGCCCCAACCAAGTAAGAAAGCCAAATTTCTTCAAACGACATGTCAAAAGCAACAGAAAAGCCTTGATAGACTTTGTCTTGCTCTTGAATACCCAAAACATTATTTTCACTACGTAAAAAGTGACAAATATTTCTTTGGGTAATCACAATCCCTTTCGGCTTACCTGTCGAACCCGATGTATAAATAATATATGCAGGTTGTTCTGGGGTGGTTTTAGCTAAAGGAATATTTTCACTAAGTGGCTTTTGCAGTTCAGTATTGGTCCACTTTGTTTGTGGTACTTCATCTAAATGCGCATGCCATTCATCTGTAGTAATCATCCCTACAGCATCAGCATCTTCAAGACACACCGCGATACGGTCCGCTGGCGTATCCATATCAAAAGGAAGCCAAGCTGCGCCACTTAAACAAATCGCCAATTGAGCTTTTAAAAGCTCGATACCACGAGGCAACCATAAGCCAACAATATGACCAGGTTTTACCCCCCTTATCGTCAAATGCTGAGCCATAATTAAGGCTTGCTGATATAACTCACCATAACTCAACGTTTTATCTGCTTCAATTAAAGCCGTTTTATCAGGAAGAGTTTGTGCAGTATGGACAAAAATATCGGCCAAGACTTCATGCTGCAAAAATTCCGGATGATACTTTCCACGAATAATATTATTCGTGTTTGTTACAAACTGGTTCATTTTTATACTCTCTTTAATTTTCTGATTTGGCTCAAATGAAGTCATGTTTGTTTTTCTGACCCATTAAAGAAATCAAGATATGTCATAAATTAAATAATTGAACTTAAATCAAGATTAAAGTTTTAGTTTTGAAGTCTATTTAATAATATATAAATTCCTATTGTTTAGGCTCATATTTTCTAAAAAAATTAAGCTTTTAGCTGCAATGTTTGAATCTCGCCATCATCATTAGGATGAAAAACGTACAAAACTAGCGAAGTAAAAACCTATAATTCACAAAATTTATATAACTCTAATTTTAATAAAACTAATAAATGCTATCCGGTATACAAATTCTCCATATTTTAAACTTAATTGATTCGTTCTAAACATTAAAAAAGCCTCAAAAAATCGAAGATTCTATTTAAATTTTTAACCGATGTTTGATTATTAACAGTATATTAAAGTCATTATGAGTCATTTCTATTTATCTTATATTTTTATCTGTATTTTTCTAAAAACTTATCCATCGATTAGCTCAAACTTATAGTTGTTTAATACTGATCATCCCTAAAATGTTTTTGCGCTAAAAGTATGGTGTGTTTATAGGAATAAGTACTTGCATGCGCAGCTGTGACTAGCTGTTCCGTTTAAGCATGTCGAAGCCCCTTCATTTATAATATATTCAAAATGGACTTAAAACTTAAATAGTGGGAATGATATGAATCAAAAAATAACAAACCCAGAAGATATTCCTTTAGCACTTCAAATCGCATGGAATAATCATGATATGAAGGCCTTTGCTGCTCTTTTTCATCAAGATGCGACTTTCGTTAATCGTTTCGGTCATTACGTTAAAGGTACTAAGGAAATTATTGCACTTCACCAACCTATTCATGAAACAATCTATAGCGATTCAAAACTAGAGAATGAACTCATAGACATCACTACCCTAAGTGACAATATTTGTATTTCTCATTTTTGGAGTCGCTTAAGTGCAGGTATAGCTCATCCTCAAGGTCCTCATCAAATTGACACTCTCATTCTTACTGTACTTATTAAGGAAAATAATTCTTTGTCCATTCAGGCGCTTGAAAATGTGACTTTGACAAACCCACGAACGGGAGAGACCATACTTAGAGATTTGTGAAATCAAGCAATATAGTTTTTTTAATAATTTATAAGCAAAAAAAAACCCTTGTCATTAACAAGGGCTTTTTAAGAATTTTGGCGGAAGCGGTGTCCGTCTAACACCAATCCTAAGAAGTCCAATCCAATATTATAAATTAATATTTTTCAATTAATTACAATTACACCCATCCAACTCAGTCTTGTCTAATCCGACTATTTCCAGTATTTTATGAGGGGTAATTTGAGGGGTAGACAATAACATGCCAAAGAAAGCTAAAGAGCTATCTGCGCTTAGTGTAGCAAAAATTAAAGAGACTGGTCGATATCACGTAGGTGGTGTTGATGGTCTTTGTTTAAACGTCGAAGGAACTTCCCGTGTCTGGATTTTACGTGCGGTGGTGGGAAAACATCTGGATAAAGATGGAAAATTAAAACCTCATCGACGTGATATTGGTATTGGTCCATACCCTGAAGTTTCTTTAGCTGAAGCTCGTGCTAAAGCCACTGAATTAAAATTACAAATACGAAGTGGTATTGATCCAATTGTCCATCAACAGGAACAGCTTGCAAAGCTTCATGTTCAGCAACTACGGAACAAAACATTCATGGAATGTGCAAAAGTTGTTATTGCCAATAAAACCCGTGAACTCAAAAATGAAAAACATATTGGACAATGGTCATCAACACTAGAAACTTATATTTACCCAACTTTGGGCAATCTTACTATTAGTAACATTACCAAAGCCGATATTGCTGAAGTTTTAAGACCTATTTGGGTTGAGAAAAACGAAACAGCCAAACGTATCCGTGGTCGTATAGAAACCATTTTTGATTATGCCAAAGCAATGGGATATTTTGAGGGTGACAACCCTGCCGAATGGAAAGGCAATCTTGAACCTATATTAGGTAATTTAAAGCAGGAATCACGCCCTCACCCATCCCTGCCCTATGAACAGGTTGCTGAGTTTATCCAACACTTAAGACAGAAAAAAGGAATTTCACCAAAAGCTCTGGAATTTGCAATTTTAACCGCCTGTCGCTCTGGTGAGATTTTTGGGGCGAAATGGCAGGAAATTGATTTTAAGAATAAAGTCTGGATTATTCCTAAAGAACGTATGAAAGCAGAAAAGGAACATCATGTGCCTTTGTCGAAAGAAGCGATAAGTTTGCTTGAATCAATTCAAAATCATACTCTAATTCAAGATTTCATCTTCCCTGCGCCACGGAGTGGTGAGATGCTTTCTGATATGTCTTTGACGACCCTAATCAAACGACTGCATGAGCAAAAGCTTAAAGAAAATGGCTTAGGCTATATTGATCCCAAACAAAACCGAGTCATTACAACGCATGGCTTTCGGTCTACTTTCCGTGATTGGTCGGCAGACAAAACAGATTACCGTAGAGAAGTGTGTGAACATGTTCTCGCACACAAACTTCCAGATAAGGTTGAAGCTTCTTATTTACGTGGAGGCTATTTAGAAAAACGTAAAGGCTTAATGGCTGATTGGGCAACATATATCATGCACAAATAGCCTGAAGCCATGTGGTACAGCTCAAAAAAGTACAATCCCAATTACAAAAACACTTAATATAAAAATAAGAGATAAAGGAATTTTATCTCTTATAAATCTGAATTTTAATTGCTCATCCATCCAACTAATTTGATGTTCCCAAAAGAATTTGTAATGAGCATACCAATTACTAAAAAGGATCTGCTTACTTATCCCACACTCGCTTTAAGTAAGCGAATCCGAAATAGAGAAACGCTGGCGTAACACTATAAGTAGCTAAATAAAAAAACAATATAGAAAATCTAACTCCACCCATGAGAGGTGGAGTTAGCTTGATTTATTTCAGTGAATGTATTGATTATTCTTGATTGTCTAAATACTTTTCAGCATCCAATGCTGCCATACAACCCGAACCAGCCGAGGTAATCGCTTGACGATAAATACTGTCTGCCACATCACCCGCAGCAAATACACCCTCGATAGATGTAGCTGTTGCATTACCCGTAGTTCCACTTTGGACTTGGATATAGCCATCACGTAGGTTCAATTGACTTTCAAACATTCCTGTATTGGGTTTATGTCCAATCGCAACAAACAAGCCTTGCACTTGAACATCTTGGATACTTGCATCTTGAGTGGATTTAATACGTACCGCCGTTACACCTGTGTTGTCACCTAAAACCTCATCAACTTGATGGTTCCAAATAATGCTGATTTTGCCCTCTTTTTCTTTGGCAAAAAGATGGTCTTGCAAAATCTTTTCAGAACGCAGACTGTCACGACGGTGTACCAGTGTCACATGTGCAGCGATATTTGACAGATATAAAGCTTCCTCAACCGCAGTGTTACCACCACCAACCACCATGACATTTTGGTTTTTATAGAAGAAACCATCACAGGTTGCACAGGCACTCACACCCTGCCCCATGAAAGCTGCCTCTGACTCAAGACCTAGATATTGAGCCGTTGCACCTGTTGCAATAATCAGTGCATCACAAGTATATTCACCCATGTCACCTTTGAGTACGAATGGGCGAGTTTTGAGATCCACCTCATTGATGTGATCATAGACCATTTCTGTACCAAAGCGTTCTGCATGCGCCTGCATACGCTCCATGAGTACAGGACCAGTTAAGCCCTCAGCATCGCCAACCCAATTATCAACTTCAGTCGTTGTTGTTAATTGCCCGCCTAATTGTAGTCCAGCAATCAATGTTGGTTTGAGGTTGGCACGAGCTGCATATACGGCTGCACTATAACCCGCAGGTCCCGAACCTAAAATAATTAAACGAGAATGTTGATTTTGCATTTAATTTTCTCCAGCATTCTACAAACTTCGCTGATTAACACGTTTTGATAATTCTTCAGCAGATTCTTTACGCTCAGAATAACGATCAGTTAAATACTGACTTTGCCCCCGTGTCAGCAAGGTGAATTTATACAGCTCTTCCATCACATCCACGATACGGTCGTAATACGATGATGCTTTCATTCGCCCATCTTCTTCAAACTCTAAAAATGCTTTTGGAATTGAAGACTGATTCGGAATCGTGATCATCCGCATCCAACGCCCTAAAATACGCATTTGATTGACACTATTGAAAGATTGCGAACCACCACTGACTTGCATTAGTGCCAGTGTTTTTCCTTGAGTGGCACGAATCGCACCACCTGCCAATGGAATCCAATCTATCTGTGACTTAAAGATCGAACTCATTGAACCGTGACGTTCAGGCGAACACCACACCATGCCCTCTGACCATGCCAAAAGCTCATGTAGTTCTTTTGCTTTTGGGTGTTCCATATCCGCATCTTCTGGCAAAGGTAGCCCTTTCGGATGAAAAATTTTAACCTCAGCACCAAACTGTTCCAAGATTCGACCTGCTTCCATCACGGCTAAACGACTATACGAACGCTCACGGTTAGAACCATATAACAACAAAATACGTGGCGCATGATCTAACGATTTAGCTTGAACTTTTTCCAAAGTTGGCTGTTCAAGTAGCTCCATATCAACATTAGGAAGATTCATTACAATTACACCGATTTAAAATACTTTTTTCTGAGCCATAGAGACACACTCACTAAAGCGATCAATACAGGTACTTCAACTAAAGGACCAATCACGGTGGTAAATGCCACAGGTGAAGCCAAACCAAAGGTTGCAATCGCTACAGCCAAAGCCAACTCAAAGTTATTACCAGCAGCCGTGAAAGAAATTGCTGTGGTTTTAGGATAGTCATTGCCCATCCATTTACTCATAAAGAAGCTGATGAAAAACATCACAATAAAATAAATCGTGAGTGGGATTGCGATACGCAGAACATCCAATGGTAAGCTCACTACATCACCACCTTTTAGGCTAAACATTGCCACGATGGTAAAAAGAAGTGCCAATAAACTGAGTGGGCTGATCTTGGGTAAAAAGACATTTTGATACCAATCTAAGCCTTTGGCTTTGACCAAAACCAAACGAGTCAAGAAACCAAGAAGAAATGGAATCCCCAAGTAAACCAACACCGCATGGGTAATCGTCCAGAAATCAACATTGATCACTTGCCCTGCAATACCGAAATAGGGTGGCAAGAATGTGAGGAACAGCCAAGCATAGGTACTAAAAAACAGAATCTGGAAAATACTATTGAATGCCACCAACGCTGCTACATATTGGTTATCACCACAGGCTAAACCATTCCACACCAAGACCATTGCAATACAGCGAGCCAAACCGATCAGGATCAAGCCTGTCATGTACTCTGGATAGCTATGTAAAAAAATAATTGCTAATGCAAACATTAATACAGGCGCAATCACCCAGTTCTGCACCAAAGACAAAGTTAAGGTTTTCTTGTCTTTAAACACTTGTGGCAAAGTAGCATAGTCCACTTTGGCTAAAGGTGGATACATCATCAGAATCAAACCAATCGCAATTGGAATATTGACGGAATCCACACTCATTTTGTCTAAAGTAACGGAAGCTTGCGGAAAGAACACACCTATCGCAATCCCCAATGCCATGGCGATAAAAATCCATAGAGTGAGGTTACGATCTAGAAAAGATAATCTTTGTTGAGCCATGATGTTCTCATTCAATATGCGAAATTTGATTGATTGCTGCAATCAAATCTGGGCGAGACATATGAGTTGTATCTAGTGCCAATAAAGCGTCTAAGCGGCGGTTGATATGATCAACAGTAACTTGGAATGCTTTTAATTTTTCTTCTTTCGGCAAATCTAAATGTGAAGGATCAGCCAAGCCCCAATGTGCCTTAATCGCTCCACCTAAATAAAGTGGACACGCTTCTTGAGCTGCTGAATCGCAAACAGTAATCACGACGTCAGGTTGATATTGTTCGCAGTCATCAATGGTTTTACTCCACAAACCATCTGTTGAGAGACCAAGATTTTCTAAAGTTTCTATAGTCAATGGATGTACTTGCCCTGATGGCTTACTACCTGCACTGTATGCTTTCCATCCTTCAGGCGCACGACTGTTAAAAAGGACTTCTGAGAGGATGCTACGGCAACTATTTCCAGTACACAAAAAAAGAAATTTCATATTCTATTACTCACAATAGCTATTTATTTGGATATTTTGGGAATCTTTATTTACTATGGTTTGACTGCTTACCAAAAGATTCAGAACGTCATGGCACCACATTGGTAATTGCGGATTAATGCTGTAATACACCCATTGGCTTTGTCTCCTGTCCTGTAAGAGACCAGAAGAACGCAATAACGCTAAATGCCTAGAAATCTTTGGCTGACTCAGTTGCAACTTTTCAGTCAAATCACAAACACATAATTCTTTATTCTCAGCGACTAAAGTCACGATATTTAGTCGAGTTTCATCTGATAAGCATTTAAAAAAATTAACTTGGTCCATTCTTAACTCCCATTCACTTATTTGGATATGCGGATAATCACATACAAAAAGTAAAATTTTTAATTCACTCGTTGACCATTTTCATCAATCACTTTTTCACCATCCTCTTTCGTAAAGGCACCCTTCTGAGGTAATGGTAGAATATCTAAGACAACTTCAGAAGGACGGCTTAAGCGAGTGCCTAATTCAGTAACAACAAATGGTCGATTAATCAATATTGGATGATCAAGCATAAAACTAAGTAACTGCTCATCACTCAAATCACTACGATCAAGGTCTAAATCCCGATAAGGATCTACATTCTGGCGAATGGCCTCTCTTACTGTTAATTTTGCATCCTGAATCAATTTAACTAATTCGTCATGACTAGGTGGTGTAATGAGATATTCAATCACAGTTGGCTCAATCCCTGTATTACGGATCAAAGCCAAAGTGTTGCGAGATGTCCCACAAGCTGGGTTGTGATAAATCGTCACAGTTGATGAAGTTGTCATCGAATTGAGCTCTTTTGATAATTTATAATATCTTTATATTCGAATTACCATATATATGCAATACCATATGTTTTGTTTTTTATTAGAGAATAAGGCTCTTTTGAAAAGAACCTCATTACTATCAAAATTCTATCTACTAAATCATCCTATTTTTTTAACTTAGCAGCTACGACTGTGTATGTTTCTCCCTCAGCCTTTAATTCAAAATCAACTTTTTGCCCTACTGCAAGCCCATTCAATAATGCAGGATCAGCAACTTTAAAGCCCATGGTCATCGCAGGCCATTTAATCGCAGGAATTGCCTCATGATCGAGTGTCAAAATATTTTCTTTCGTATCAATAGCCGTAATCACTCCAACTGCTTGAGTTGTCGTTGCTGTAGATGATTCTTTACTCATCTGCTCCATAGGCGCTTCCGCTTTCTTTTGCTCTGACGCCTCATTTTTACTACATGCACTTAACGCAGTAACAGTGGCAACAAGAGCGACAATTTTAATAAATTTAAACATAATAAAACCTCTTTGAACGAAATAAGAAAACTATCAAGATTTTGATAGTTTTCTTTTGATTAAAAGCTGATATGCAGCGGGAATAACAAACATTGATAAAAGTGGAGCTGAAATCATGCCCCCAACCATAGGTAAAGCAATACGACTCATCAATTCAGAGCCCGTTCCAGTTCCTAAAAGGATAGGAATCAAACCCGCCAGAATGACAGCTACAGTCATCGCTTTAGGGCGAACCCGTAGTACTGCCCCTGTACGAAGGGCATCATTGAGTTGCTGCTCAGTTAAAGATGATAAATTTTGTTGAGCATGTTCTATCGCCTGCTTTAAATAAAACAACATGACCACTCCAAACTCTGCGGCAACACCGGCAAGTGCAATAAAGCCTACTGCAATGGCAATTGAGAAATTATAACCACTGAAATACATTGCCCAAATACCACCAATTAAAGCGAATGGTAGAGTCAGCATAATCAGAGCAGCATCTTGTACTTGTCTAAAAATCAGATACAGCAATAGAAAAATGATCATCAAAGTGATTGGTATTACTACCTTTAGGCGAGCATTTGCTCTTTCCATAAATTCAAATTGACCTGAATAACTAATACTCATACCCGCAGAGCGTTTCACTTGTTGGTCAATAGACTGTTTCAAATCCCGAACAACGGAGGCTAAATCACGTCCTTGTACATCAACATAGACCCAACCACTTGGACGAGCATTCTCACTTTTTAACATCGGAGGACCATCTGTGATTTGAATGTTGGCAACACTACTCAAAACAATTTGCTGACCTGATTCAGTCAGAATTGGTAAATTTCTTAATGCCTCAAGTGAATCTCGAATTTCTCGCGGATAACGTACATTAATAGGATACCTTGCTAACCCTTCAACAGTTTCACCAATATTTTCCCCACCAATTGCTGATGACACAATTTGCTGTACATCGGTGATATTGAGACCATAGCGTGCAGCTTCCATTCGATTAATATCGATATCAACATATCGCCCACCAGTGAGTCGTTCAGCTAAAGCTGAGCTAACACCGGGCACTTTTTTGGCAACCTGTTCAATTTGTTGTGCTACCCGATCAATATCTTGCAAATCATTTGCTGAAATCTTGATCCCGATTGGGCTTTTAACCCCGGTCGCCAACATATCAATTCTGTTACGAATAGGCGGCACCCAGATATTTGTTAAACCCGGTACTTGAACAGCTTTATCCAGTTCTTTTATCAACTTATCTGGTGTCATACCTGAACGCCATTCAGATCGTGGTTTAAACTGAATCGTGGTTTCAAACATTTCTAAAGGTGCAGGATCTGTAGCCGACTCTGCTCGCCCAGCTTTACCAAATACAGTGGCAACCTCTGGAACAGTTTTAATCATTCGATCAGTCTGTTGAAGTAATTCAGAAGCTTTTGCTGCGGACAATCCCGGTAAAGCTGAAGGCATATACAGTAAATCACCTTCATCCATATTAGGCAGGAACTCTCCACCTAATTGCGTTAAAGGAAAAAGACTGATAAGAAAAATGAGTAACGCACCTAATAACGTTGTCTTTGGATAAGCTAAGACTTTATCTAACATAGGACGGTATATTTTGATGAGAAAACGGTTTAATGGATTCCGTTGTTCAGATGGTAACTTCCCGCGAATCCAGTATCCCATCAAAACTGGAATCAATGTAATAGATAGCCCCGCAGCAGCAGCCATGGCATAAGTTTTAGTAAATGCCAATGGAGAGAACAATCGTCCTTCTTGTGCTTGCAAAGTAAAAATGGGAATAAAGGATAAAGTAATGATGAGTAAACAGAAAAATAAAGCAGGCCCAACCTCACTGGCAGAACGTGTAATGATGTCCCAACGCTCTTGTATTTCTAAAACTCGATCAGGATGTTCATGTTGCCAAGCTTCGATATGCTTATGTGCATTTTCGACCATAACCACAGATGCATCAACCATAGCACCAATCGCGATTGCAATCCCACCCAATGACATGATATTGGCATTTAGTCCCTGATAATACATCAATAAAAAGGCTGACAAGATTCCCAAAGGCAAAGAAACAATCGCAACCATTGCTGAACGTAAATGCCAGAGGAATAGCCCACAAACCAAAGCCACTACAATAAACTCTTCAATTAATTTATGGCTGAGATTCTCTACCGCCCGATCAATCAATTGACTGCGGTCATACACAGAAACAACTTGTACACCTTTCGGTAGACTTTGTTGTAATTCAGCAAGTTTTTCTTTTACAGCAGTAATGGTTTCACGTGCATTTTTACCAGCACGTAAAATCACAACACCTCCAACAGTTTCCCCTTGTCCATTGAGTTCAGTAATTCCACGACGCATTTCAGGACCGAGTTGAATCGTTGCAACATCTCCAAGAGTGATTGGAACACCTAAATCGTTTGTACGTAACGGAATCTGCCGAAAATCTTCTAATGTTTTTAAATAACCTGAAGCTCTCACCATATATTCAGTTTCAGCCATTTCTAGGACTGAACCGCCAGTTTCCTGATTTGCCTTTTGAATTGCTTCAATTATGCTTCGCTGAGTTATACCGAATGCTGCCATTTTGGTTGGGTCTAAAACAACTTGATATTGTTTAACCATCCCCCCAATTGTGGCGACCTCAGCCACATTTGGTACTGTCTTCAGTTCATACTTCAAAAACCAATCTTGTATGCTTCGCAGTTGTGAGAGATCATGTTGCCCTGTTGGATCAACCAAAGCATATTCGTAGATCCAACCAACACCTGTAGCATCTGGTCCTAATGAAGATTTTGCATTTGCAGGCATTCTTTCTTGTATTTGATTGAGATATTCCAATACACGAGAACGTGCCCAATAAAGATCAGTATGTTCATCAAAAATGACATAAACAAACGAATCACCAAAAAAAGAATAGCCCCGAACAGCTTTAACACCGGGTACTGATAACATGGTCGTTGTTAAAGGATAAGTCACCTGATTTTCAACAATTTGTGGTGCTTGACCGGGAAAATTAGTTCGCACAATCACTTGTACATCAGACAGATCTGGCAAAGCATCAACCGGAGTATTCTTGACAGCCCAAGTTCCCCAAACGGCAAGAACTACAGCAGCTAATAAGACAAATACTCGATTTGTAATTGAAAAACGAATAATACGGGCGATCATAATGGTTCTCCCGTTTAGTTCTGCATAGATGTCATAGACATCTTGGAAATGTCAGAAATAACATAAGCATCCCCAACACGTGTAAAACGAAAACTGACCTGCTCGCCTTGCTGAATTTGGGTAAATGGTTGTACTGGTTGTTTAAAGCTCATGGTCATAGCCCCCCACCCCAATTCAGCAATTGCATGATGTGAAATGGTAATGTCTTGAGCTGTAACTTTTTCCACTTTACCAATGCCTTGGTATATTGATGCCTTAGTCACTTGAGATGATGTAATCGATTGTCCAGTGTTCAGCTTATCCAGTACACCCTGTAAATTGGCCTCAGAATCAATTAGGAATTGTCCCGAAATCACGATTTTCTGACCAGCGTTCAAACCCTGTAGAATTGCTATTTTATTTCCGTCACTCTGTCCTAACTGTACAACAACAGGTTCGAAACGCCCTTTTTCATGTGCGACAATAATAATATTACGAGTACCTGTACGTATAACAGCTTGCTCTGGCACAACTAAACTGCTTTGAGGATTGTTGGAAAATTTGACAGAAGCAAACATTCCGGGCTTGAGTTGCCCCTCTCTATTGGGTAACTCAATACGAACTTTTATGGTTCTGCTTGTAGTATCTAATGTCGGTAAAATATCAATGACTTTGCCAGACACTTTTTGAGGGTACGCAGCAAAAGTTGCTTCGATTTTATCTCCTCGCTTTATCCCAGCAATTTGCGTTTCAGGCACTGCTGCTTCTAACCAAATTGGATTCACGCCTTTAATGGTGGCAAGTGTTTGCCCCATAGCTAAAGCCATTCCACTACGAACTTCTAGTGAGTCAATGAATCCACTCAAAGGAGCACTCAAAGTCATATTAGACTGTACTTGATGTGTCCGTTCGACTTGATGGATCACATTTGGTGGGATTCCCAGAAGCTGTAGGCGTTGTCGACTTGCTTGAATAAGAGAACGGTCTCCTATTTTAAGTACTGCCAAAAACTCAGTCTGTTCCCCAGTCCACTCAGGGATTGAAATATCAGCAATCGGACTCCCTTGAGTCACTATATCCCCGACTGCATGGCCATAAACACGCTGAACAAAACCACTTGCTCGTGTTTGCAGAATTGCTACCTGTCGTTCATTCGCTTGTAATATGCCATTGGTTAACAAGGTATTGCCCATTACAGCCTGTTCGACTGTGGCATAACGAATGGCTAGATTTTGTTGAAGAGCTGGATCAATCTTTACTCCTGCACTTTCAGTTATTCCAGAAGTACTTTCATCCGCATACTTAGGGACTAACTGCATATCCATAAAAGGGGATTTCCCTGGCTTATCAAAATGCTGTTCTGGTTTCATTGGATCGTACCAGTACAACACTTTAGCAGTTGCCTGATCACTTACAGTTTGCTTTTCATCATTTTGATGCGCATACCAATATCCAATCCCACTACCGACTCCCAAGCTGCCCACAATCAAGCCAGCAATTACAAATGCCAATTTATTTTTTAACATTATCTTGACTCCTCAGCATGGTTTAAGGTGGGTTCTACAAAAGAAAAATAGAGCTGGGCTTTGATAATTGCTTGCTGTTGTTGTAAATCGATGAGACGTAATCGCTGATTTAGTAATGCTTGTCGTGTCTCAATGACATCTGACAAATTGGCTTTACCAGCCTGATAACTTGCTAACTGTAAAGTTACTTTTTCTTTAGCCAAAGGAAGTGTACTTTGAACGGTACGTTGGATTTGTCTTTCAAGAGCTTTTAAATCCGATAGCCCCTCATCTAACATGGTGAGATGGTCGCGGTATTTTATCTCCTGATCTGCTGTAATCCGATTTTGTTCAGCTAATGCTGCCTGAATGAGCGGACCACTACGTTTTTTTGAAAATATTGGTAGTTCTGTTGTCAGTTGTACACCAATCATATCTCCAAATTCAGGAGCACGATGCTGATAGGCAAGCTCAATACCCCAATCTGGTTTTTGAAGGGCTTGGGCTTGCTTAAGCTTTGCTTCAACAGTTTGCTTTTCTGCTTGGAATGCTTTTAGTTCAGGGTGTTGATGCAGATGATGATATAAACGTGATGTATCAAAATTAATTATAGGTTCTTGGGTAGGCAAACTTTCTATTTCAGTTGTACCACTAGAATCCTCACTGATTAATCGGTGTAATTCTAGTTTTGCCTTATTTATATCTCGAAGCAAATCATCTTTTTGATCAAGCAAAATAGTTTTGTCCAGCCTAGGGGAAATTGTATTAGCAACCATGGTTCGACCAGACGCAACCTGTGTTTGTGTAATCTGGGATAGCAATCCATTTTCTGAAAGAAGGTCATCATATAACGCCAGTTTACGCTCAAGATAAAAACGTTTAAGCCATGCCGATGCTACTTTTTGACGTAACTCAATTCGCAGAATTTCTGTTTGAGCATTTGCTGAACCCAATTCAGCTTTTGCTAATTCAACTTCAGCTAATCTTTTGGCACGATTTGGAAAATCTTGCATGATGCCAATCTTTTGCATCGTCATCCCCTCTTGTGTGACAGACCATGCAGCATCACCTGATACAGGGTAATTATCGAGACCCACAAATAGTTTAGGATTGGGCAAAATACCTGAAGCTGAAACTATATTCTCAGCACCTTCAATCTGAGCACTATTAGCTCTTAGAGCAGGCGCATATCGCTCAGCAAGCTTCAATGCTGTATCCAAAGTCAGTGGCTGGGCATAAGCATGTCCATAACTCAAGAAAAAACAGATCGTCGCAATCGAGCATCCACCCCATTTTAGGGACAGCTTTCCTTTATTAAAGTTCATATTTTTAGCTCTAAAATGATGTACACGCGCACGTGCAGAACACCCATAGAAAACTCTATGAATGATGAAGAATCATCAAATTAGTTAAAGCGTGGGGGTTTCCATAAATTGGAAAGATCAGATGAGATGAAATTTTGATTTAATGGAGAAAAAGTAGACTGTTCCGCAGGTAAAAAAATCATCGACTGCAAAACATCCAGCGCTGTAGATGTATATGCAATTTTAGAAAATGACATAATACAATCTTGCTTAGACATACATGATGGATCATGTAATTGCTTCTTAATCTTTACCTCAGCTTTCATACAATCCATGTGCATAGCACTTGCTTTTTCATGATCTTCAGAATTCATCATTTGCATGGATTGTGTATCTTGAGATGACATTAAACATGGGCTATGTACAGATGCAGCAGCTGCTGCCGATCCTACAATTAGGATAGCAAAAGATAAAAACAGCGATAAGCATGTCCTTAACAAGTGCATAACATCAAGACCAAAATTTAACCTTTTTAGTTTTACAGATTATCCTGTAAATAACAATCCTATAATTAATTAAACTAATTCATTAAACAGCGGTTGTTGGTTTATATCAACAACCGCCTTCTAAATTAAAACCGACTTATAACTTGATAAGTTATAAAGGAAAATAAATAAGCCAATGAAAAGAGATATACAGCCATTACGACTGGTTGTTTCCAACTCCCTGTTTCTCTTCGAATGGTCGCTAGTGTTGCTAAACAATGCGGGGCAAAGATAAACCAAACTAACAATGACATACCTGTCGCTAGCCCCCATCCATCCGGACCAGATATTTGAGATAATAAAGTCTGGGTAACTGCATCTTCATCACCAGACATTGCATAGATCACCCCTAACGCAGCAATAATCACTTCACGAGCTGCCATTGCAGGAATCAAAGCAATACAAATTTCCCAAGTAAATCCAATCGGAGCAAATATTGGATGGATTAGATGCCCTAACTGTCCAGCAATACTATAATTGATTGGTGGCATTGTTGGATTATCAGGTGGTAAAGGGAACGTTACCAAGAACCATAATAAAATAGAAAGTGCGACAATAATTCCACCAACTCTTTTTAAGAATATAGTTGCTCTATCATAAAGCCCCAAAGCTACATTTCGAACATCTGGAATACGGTATGTAGGTAATTCAAAAATGAAAATACTTTCAGTTTTATCTTTTCTGACTAATTTCAGGAATAAAGAAACCAATAAAGCGGATACGATTCCTGACATGTAAAGCCCGAACAGAACTAGACCTTGTAAACTGAGCCAACCATAAACCAACTTGTTTGGAATGAATGCAGCGATCAGCAAAGCATATACAGGTAGTCGTGCAGAACACGTCATTAAAGGTGCAATCATAATCGTTGCTAAACGATCTCTTTCAGAGCTAATACTTCTAGTCGCCATGACTCCGGGAATTGCACAAGCAAAGCTCGAAAGTAGTGGAATAAATGAACGCCCACTTAAACCAGCTTTAGACATCAGCTTATCTAACAAAAAAGCAGCTCTAGGTAAGTATCCCGATTCTTCTAAAATTAAAATAAAGAAAAATAAGATCAGAATTTGAGGCATGTACGCGAGTACACTACCAGCACCTGCAATTACACCATCAACGACCAAACTTCTTAAAAGTGGATGAGTAATCAGAGGTCCTATCGCCCCACCAAACCATGAAATCGAATCCTCAACAAAGGAAATTAACGGTTGAGCCCAAATAAAGACAGCCTGAAACATTACAAACATGGTAAAGGTCAATATTAATAATCCAAAAACTGGATGTAAGAATATTTTGTCCAAGAAAGCCGTTCGTTTATCACCATTATCATTTTTCAAGATGACTTGTTTTGTAATATATTTGATTTGGTCAAAGTGACTCAGATCAGAATGATAAGGGGCAACAAACAAATTCTTTTGATCCAATTGGGTCAATAGCCCCTGAATGCCTTTTGTTTTTACAGCTACTGACTCAACAACAGGAATACCTAAAAGCTGAGATAGCTTCGTTGTATCAATTGAAATCCCACGCTTTCTAACCTCATCCATCATGTTAAGAACAAGTAACATTGGTCTGTTTAAAGCCCTGACTTCAAGTACAAGACTTAAATGAAGATGAAGATTCGTAGCATCGACAACACATACAAAAATATCAGGTATAACTTCGCCTTTTAATTCACCAAAGCATACTGCTCTAGTTACCTCCTCATCTAAACTGCTCGGTTTTAAACTATAAGTCCCAGGCAAATCCAATACTCGAACGGTATCACCAGATGGCAGTTTAAAAAATCCCTCTTTCCGTTCTACCGTTACCCCAGCATAATTTGCAACTTTTTGACGAGTCCCTGTGAGGGTGTTAAAAAGTGATGTTTTACCGCAATTAGGATTACCAACAAGTGCAATATTTTTAGTGTCCATTGGTAATCTCTACAAAAATTCGTTCTGCTTCATTTTTTCTTAAGGCGAAACGTGAGGTTTCGATTTGAACCAACACAGGATCACCACCAAAAAGCCCTTTCGCAAGCACTTGTAAGGATTCACCTACTCTAAAGCCCAGCAGTTCTAAACGCTCCAGAACAGGATCATTTTTATCTTGATACTGTTCACCCTTTTTAAGATCAATGATTTTTACAGTCTGGTCTTGCTTTACTTGAAATAAATTCATTGTCAGCACCCTACTTCAACGCCAAAATTTTTCGAGCGCCATTCAGTACAAACAGTGAAACAAGAATACCAATAATCAAATCTGGGTAAGCTGAACCAGTCCATGCAACAAGTACACCTGCTAAAATAACCCCCATATTTACTATTACGTCATTAGCTGAAAAGATCCAACTCGCTTTCATATGGGCTCCGCCATCTCTATGCCCAGAAATGAGATACAAGCACGTCACATTGGCAATAAGTGCTAAGAAGCCAATAATGATCATCAAATCTGACTCTGGTTCACTACCGAACATGAAACGTCTGACAACATCAATAATAACGATCAAAGCTAATAAAAGTTGAATCCATCCTGCAAAATGAGCTGCTTTTAATTGGTATTTAGCCGCTTTCCCTACCGCGTAAAGTGCTATACCGTAAACGGCCGCATCAGCAAACATATCAAGAGAGTCCGCAATGAGCCCCGTCGATGCGGCAATAATTCCACTTATGAACTCAATAAAAAAAAGAACACCATTAATCGCTAGTAATAATTTAAGGACTTTCGCCTGCTTAGTCGGATCTGGTGTTTCAGGCAATTCCCCAGTGGCTTTTACTGTTTCCACGAGCTTTGCACCAAAACCTAGGGCTTCAAGTTTTGTGGTAATTTCATTAATCCCATTGGTATGGAAAACAACTAACTGTCTTTGCGCCAAATCAAAAGATAAACCTTTAACTTCATGCAAGGGAGAAAGTGCCATTCTTACCATTTGCTCTTCTGCCGAACAATCCATCTTCGGAATCAGAAAAGTACTAGCTTCTTGTGCTTGTTCTTTATTTTCATAAGCTTCAGTTTTATTTAATTTTGCCCCAAATCCAAGAGCTTCAAGTTTTGCAGTGATTTCATTACTTTCACCATTATGCAGAACTTTTAGGTTTCGGTTCGGCAAATCAAAAACCAAGCTCTTAACATCTACCAATGAAGATAAAGTCATCCGAACCATTTGTTCCTCTGCGGAACAATCCATTTTCGGGATGCTATAGTCACTGATGAAAGTCGCTGTATCTTCACTCCCCCTAATCTTTTCAGGTGAAGTTATCGAATCCGAACCACAGCATGAATTCGACTGCTTACTACCGCATGAATCTTTTTCATCAGGGTTAGGTTCTTGCTGTACCTCATTATCGCAACAAGAACTTTCACTTTCTTCTGTAGCTAAATCTTTAATTTTACAAGAATCTGTTTTTGATTCATTTTGTTTTTGCTTAGTGTCTTCACAAGAACTTTCTTGATTACAACCGCAACCACTCATTGATGTGCCTATAGTCATATCTTCACGTATTGCATATTAAAATCCCTATAGCTACTATAGAGTCAATAGATCAGGTGACTTGAAATGAACTTAAAAATTGGTGAATTATCTCAGCTATCCGGTTGCCCTGTTGTTACAATACGGTTTTATGAAAAAGAAGCTTTATTACTAGCCCCTAATCGTTCGGAAGCTAATTATCGACTTTATAACAAAGACCACTTAGAGCGACTTCTATTTATTCTTAATTGCCGAACTTTGAATATGAGCTTGGACGAAATAAAAATTTTATTAGCATACAAAGACAAACCTTGTGGAAACTGTAGTTCTATTAACATCTTAGTTGATAAACATATTCATCAATTAGAGCAGAATATCCAAAAACAGATTCAGCTTAAGCAACAACTTTCTGATTTAAGAAGCAAATGCTCTGGTTTTTTGGAAATTAACTCTTGTAAAGTACTTGAAGGGTTATCCGTAAGTTTAAAATAATTAAGAATGAATAATGGAATATCACCATTATTCATTCTTAATAAAATATTTAGAAAACTAATTCAATACCTGCCCCGTATAACCACCCCTTTTCAGAATTTGTAGCTTCTTGAAAAGTTGTTAATTTCTGTCCTTTTTCATATTGATAAGCGACATCAACAAATGGTCTTATACGCTTATTAATCTCGTAACGAGTTTTTAGACCTGTCTTTAACTCAGACAAACCTGACTTTGTAGCAAAATCAGAATTATCATTAAACACAATATCTGCTGCAATATATGGCTGAGTAATTAGGGCGAATTCAAACATGAGGTGCGACAGTTTCAAAAGCCATATGATAATCAACAAGCTGAGCAAATTTCTCTAATGGTGTAAGCCAATCTAACGCCTTTCTAGGACGAGTATTCAGTGACATGGCAACTTGATTTAAATAATGCTGATCTGCCTGATTTAAATCAATCCCTTTAGGTAAATATTGCCTAATTAAACCATTCATATTTTCGCATGTGCCTTTTTGCCAGGGTGAATGTGGGTCACAGAAATATACATCTATGCCTAAATCTTCTTCGAGTATTTTATGTTCTGACATCTCACGTCCACGGTCATAGGTCAACGTTTTACGCAGTTCTGCAGGTAAATATTTCAGAGCTTCAGTTAAAGCCTTGCGCACTGATTCTGCCTTTGCATCAGGTAATGTTGCCAAGATACAGAGCCGTGTATTTCGTTCAATAAGTGTTGCTATCGAACTTTTATTGTCTTTACCTTTAATTAAATCAGCTTCCCAATGACCCGGTATTTTTCTTTCTTGAACTTCGGCTGGGCGCTCATGAATAGTTTTAATATCCTGTAATATAGAATCTTTTTTAGGTTCACCGTTAGCTTTTCGCTTTTTATTTTCATGACGTAGACAGGATAATAAGTCTTTTTTCAACTCACCCTTGGGTAATGCTCGTATCGTTGAATAAATCGTTGTATGGCTTACATTCATTGTTTGATCCAAATCAGGAAATGTCTTTAAACGCTTTGCTATTTGCTGAGGAGACCATAAACAACGGATCGCTTCAACAATAAATTTCCAGAGGATTGAATCGATTTTGAGTTTTCTGTGACCACGTCTACGTCTAGCAAAAGTGTTATCAGAAGCATATTGAGCTTGATAAACGTCATTGATGCTATTTCTTTTAAGCTCACGATAGATCGTACTAGGATGTCTTTTAATAAGTTCAGCAAATTTTCTGGCTGAAAAGCCTTCTTTTCTTGACTCAAGCATTAATGCAGTACGATCTTCAAAGTTAAGATGATGGTATGACAATTTTATATACTCCATAAACCCTTTAAATTAATTAGGTGGTTTATGTCGCACTTCAAGTTTTACTCTGCCTAGCTTTTGAGTGAGTAATAGATCTCGATCAAACTCAAAACTGGCTCCCCAAAAATTATTTTCACCACCATAAAGGTAGGCTTTTGTCTCAAAGAAATAAGGTGCAAGGCCTAATAATCCAATAACGCCATCAATGCGATTACTATTACGGTTATTTTTGTCCTCACTATACCTTACCCCAGCTTGTACATCCCAAAATGGTGCAACATTTCTACTGTAAAGAGCTGATACATCATATTTGGGATCATTACTCTCCGCTTTATTCATATTAGCTTCAACAAACATTCGATTTTCATCTGTTCCAATCAATGCCTCGAAACTCGAACCTAAGCTGCCCTTTCCATCTTTATCAACTATCCACTCATTGGAAAATTTAGTTGTCTGATAAATTTGCCCACCATGCTCGTTCATATGATTTTGGCTAAAAGCTAAAGTTTCAGACCCTTTGCTGTTTGAAGACTTTTGATCAGTATTACGTTCAACATAGCCTAATCCGCCTGATTCGCGTAAAAGCACACTCATACTTGACGTACTCTTATTTAGATTTTCAGTCGAATTATCATTCGCAAATGCCATACCCGCTAAGCCAATTAAAGCAACAGATAAAATTGTTTTTGAATATAACTGTTTAGTGATGTGCATGTTGATTCACTCCCTCATGGCTAGTTTGAGGTTGGGCAACGATACTTTTCGTATCATCATCATTGCTATCTACATTTGCCACAATGAGTTTGTTCATCATTCCAGCTGCCATGTGATATAACAAATGGCAGTGGATAGCCCATTCACCCAATTCATCAGCAGTAAGTAAAGTTGTAACTGTTTTCCCCGGTGGCACAATGATCGTGTGTTTATTTGGCATATTACTTGGATCTTGACCATTTTCAAGCTGCATAAACATACCGTGCAAGTGCATTGGGTGAGCCATCATACTGTCATTCACAAATTTCAAGCGTATACGTTCCCCGTATTTCACTTTGAATGGTTCTGTTTCATTAAACTTCTTACCATTAATTGTCCAAATATAGCGCTCCATGTTCCCACCAAGACGGATTTCCATTTCACGTTCAGGGGCACGAGTATCTGGTTGAGGCTTTAAAGATTGTAAGTCACTATATTGAAGTGCTTTTTGACCAACAGGTGTTGAAGCATTTGCCCAGCCATATACAACATCACCATTCTTTTCTTGTGTAGGTGCATTAGATGTAGTCATTTGCATGCCATGGTTCATACCTGACATAGATTGATCTTTTGAGCTGTCTGTCATAGACGACATATCGTGATCCATGCCTTTCATTGAAGACATGTCATGGTTCATTCCAGACATTGACTGATCTTTTGAGCTGTCTGTCATAGGCGACATATCATGATCCATGCCTTTCATTGAAGACATGTCGTGATTCATGCCCGCCATAGAAGACATATCATGCCCCATCCCCATATCTTCCATAGTTAATAAAGAACGAGGACGTGACTTCGGCATTTTGATTTGATTTATTGGAGGAGTATTCTCATCATGTAAGGAACCAACTGAAAAACCACTCCTATCAATTGATTCTGCTTCAATTTGATAATTTGATTGTTTGGGTTCTACAATAACATCATACGTTTCAGCCGTCCCTATTCTGAATTCATCAACCGGAACAGGTTTCACTGGTTGCCCATCTGCACTGACTACCGTCATTTTCAAGTTAGGGATTCTGACGTCAAAGAATGACATTGCTGAGGCATTAATAAACCGAAGACGTACTTTTTCACCCGTCTTAAAATTACCAGTCCAATTTTGTTCTGGAGTCTTACCATTCATCAAAAAAGTATATTTTGTCACATCAGACATATCTGTCTTGAGCATTCGCATCTGGTTCCACATCGAACGGTCTTGCCATGTTGCTTTTAAACCATCTTTTTTAATTTGTTTAAAAACATCAAAAACAGTTTCACGACGGTTCTGATAATAGTCAGCTTCTTTCTTTAGATTATTCATGATTTTATCACTAGTTGAATCATGAAAATCTGAAAGTAATACGACATAATCCTTATCTGTTTTCTCAGCTACAGTTAAAGGTGTCCTATTTTTGGGGTAAATGACTAACGGACCATACAAGCCCTCTTGTTCTTGACCTTTACTATGCGAATGATACCAATAGGTACCATTTTGGCGTACCTTAAACTTATATTCGTAGGTCTTATTAGGGGCAATACCGTCAAACTGATTAAATCCGGGTACGCCATCCATGATGCCCGGTAGAATTAACCCGTGCCAATGAATAGAAGAATCTTGTTTTTTTAGCTTGTTATGGACACGAATAATAGCATCATCACCTTCCTCAAACTCAAGAAGAGGTGCAACAAATTTCCCATTAACCGTAATTCGTTTTAAAGGCTTACCTGTGGAATGCGTTTTTTTTCATCAGTTTTAGGCAATTTTTGAATGATGATTAAACAGATCAATTGACCTGTTTTTTAGCAGCGATTATGATGCAAGGGCTGACCTACATTGTCAGTCGGTTTTGACAGACCGCTCATCTAGCGCATCGGAGTTTATTCATCTGAGTATTCTTTGTATGTGTAAAAACCTTCTCGTCCCCCTTTGCGGTAGAACGGGAGGGGGACGCGTTCGCGCGTGCTGGTTCTAGATGTCCAGTCTGTCAACCCCTTTTCGTTCTGCCACCATAATCAATTGACAGTGATTCGGTAGAACTTCTAATTCATCTAGGAGTCAACCATGACGCAATTTACTGTGCTTTATTATTCCCCTGCACTTTCTCTGCCTCTCAGGCATTTTATTCCAATTCATTTATCACACGCTTTCACTGTGTCCTGATTGACTCAAGGCATCAATTAACTGCTGCATCCATTTTGGTCAGTGGTGTTTTGTGCTGGATAAAAATCATGAAATTCATCGCACAGCTTATTTTGGTTGTCCTTATTGTGCTCAGTAACAGCATCGCTAGAGCCTATGACAGCCAAGCAAAATGTATTTGAAATTACAGGCAATTTCATAATTCATTTTTAAAAACTTAAAAAATATTGGATGGGGAAAATAATAGGATGAAATACATTTGAATTGCGCTGCTCACCAGCCTTGCGTTGGTCGGCTGCTCAAAACCACAACAAGATGATGTAGAGAATAAAGAACTATCTCAAAAGATTGAAAACATGTCATTGAATGATGCTGTCCCTGCACAGGCTGTTTCTTCTCCTTTGATTATCGCTCGCAATAAAATTACACCTCCGCTAACAAAGACTGGAGAAGACTTTCAGGAACTCATCAAAGATGAGGGGTATTTTTCCTTTTATCCACCGTATAAAACCATCTATGGATTGCAGATGTTTGCTGAAAATGACGATGTTGCAGATTATTGTGCAAACTGCGTGTATTTCCAGTCCATTCTCAATGATTTAAGAAATGTGCTGGCTTTAAAAAACAATCAAGTTTTAGTGATCGGACATACTGATCAACAGTTTCCTGCATTCACTTTTGCTTTAGGTGATGACTATTCTTTGCGTGCAGCGCATGATACGGCAATCAATTATATAAGATCGACAATGCAGGTGACTCCACCACAAAAAGATCAATTTGAGAGTACAGAACAATATCAACAACGTATTCAGACACTTCAAAATGAGTTGGATACTAAAAATGCCCATCTAAATTATGACTTGAAGCTTTTAGAACTCAGTTTAAATGCTACGTCTGGTCAAAGTCTGTTTATGCCAAGCAGCTATACACCGAATGATCGACCAAATGGTCCGATTGATAATTTTGTTTATTACGATGCTGATTCGAAACAATTACATTTTGAGAATATGAATTTCGCATCTGATCTTATTGTGAATTTCACAGCCCCATCCACGCCAGAGTTAGCACAAAATATTATTACGGCTGGTGGACAGAAGTATGTCGGTTACATTTTTAACTTCAATAATCATAAATTGGAATTAGAGAGCTTAGTCATTTATCAGGCCAACAACACTCAAGCTGATTCTGCGAATGAACCGATTGCCATCCTTGAACCGAGCACCATGTCCTTTCAACGCAAACATTTCAACGGCATAGAAAATGCTCGATTAAAGCAATTTGATGTGACACTGAAAAAGCCAATTCCTTTTGATTTTAGCTTGGAAAACTACACGCCGATCGAAAAGGTATTTAAAAAGATCGATGAGTAATTCCCACTTTTATAAAAAGTAAAAAATTGATTGACCAAACAATTAAATACACAGAGTTGGGCTTTCACCCAACCCTGTAGATCACAATATTCGATTAAATATAGGCATGTGTAATGAATTTTATTCCATCGATTGTTTTATCCAGTGTGTTGCTACTGACTTTAACTGCGTGTAATTCAGGTAACGATGCACCAAAACCAAAGGATACCCCAACTCAAACAAGTGAGCATAGCACTGCTGATGCGACTGAAACTCCGCCTCAATCTGAAGATGATTTTCCAGCCGTTGATAAATCCTTTCTGGAAGATGAGTCATATAATGCTGAGGAAGGGACTGAACCCACTGTACAAGAACAATTTGAAGTCCGTGTCCGTCGTGAAGAATCACAATACTCCATGACAGGCTATACCGATTTGTTAAACATCATGTCCTTGAACGATGCGCCAACCACCATCACAGGGGTTTTAATCAACCGTGGTAATTGCAGAAGCAAAGGCACTTACGATTACCAAAATATGCGCTATGGCTCAGTGGCAAAAGTCTACTTGGGCTGTTCCGCTGAATATGTCCGTGAAGTGACCATCACCACCAACAGTGGTTTGACCTATACCTATAATTTTTAGAGATTTAATCACAGCGATTTATACAAGCATAAAAAAGGCGTTCTAATCAGAGCGCCTTATATTTGAAAAGTTTACTTAGCAGGGATATTCCCTGTATAGCTTTGCCATAAATAGGAAATATGCTGACTCATATACCGATAAAGTTTGAGGGGGCCATTTAGAAACTCAAGCTGTTTACTCCAGTAGCTACGCATATCACTGTCCGCAAAGTAACAGTGTTTTTCCCAAACCAAATAAGGTGATCCTTGCACAAGCTCATGTCCCTTGTGTAAACAAGCCCCTCTCCATACCCGTAAGATAAAATCAGAATATTTACACTCATCACCAATCACATAAATGATGGCATGGACTGAATAAAATCCATTCAGTGATTTCACAATACGCCATTGCACATCATACAGCTTGCCAGCTAATTCTTCGGATTGATGTAATCTTTCCAGCCATTTACTAGCAAGTTTTGGTAATTTAACTTCGGCATCAAATTGTAAGGGAATAGTAAACATACAAGGTAAATCATAGATCATACAATTGATCTGCTTATGTTTGTCTAGACAACGTTTAAACAATGCCTTTTGGAATTTAATACTTTCATTAATTGGTTCAATAAATTTTGTATATTCCAGTGCAATCCGTCGTTTCAGAAACTTATGTTTAAATTGATCATGAATAAGCTCTGCATTCTCTACAAGGTAATTCATATTACCGTAATGAGAAAAGCCTACTGTATCAAAGATTGCAGCCCAATAAGGATTTAGTTGAAATCCATGTAATACCAAACGGTGATAATGCAGCCAAGGTAGAGAATTTAAAAATATACGATAATTCTTATCCAAACATTTGGGTGATCGTTTATCCATAACCGCTAGTTTCCCATTTTCAATTTGAGCTGCATTTTGAATACTCTGTCCTAAGAACAAATGAGTATTAACATCCAGCATGAATGGGATAATTGGTGTCTGCGGTATATAGTGTGCTTGAGGAGTCGCTGAATAATGAGTCATTTCATGCCTCCTTTTGACCAGTATTTTTAAGAGATTTACCCATTTTTATCGCAACATCCTTAGCAATATTTTTACCAAATACACGTATGAAGTAGGCTTTATCATTTCTAAGGTTTTGCTCATTCTCTTCATCCTGCTTAATCCTTTTATGCACAATGAATTGGTCTCTTTTGGTTATATAACGGATGGCTTTAATCAAATACTCGTATTTTTGTTTATCACTGCGATGTAAGGTGCCAATACCGACATCTTTGTATTTGCCATTGTGAGCATCAATATTGCAATTATAGTAAGTCCCCTCATCACCAATCACTCTTTTCCAGACCTCACCAATCTGTTGTGCTAACTTAATGTCCTGTGAGTGTTTACGACCATCGAGAAAGAAAAAACAGTGGTAGTGATAGCCCGTTTTTTCGGCAAATTCCAATTTCCATAGATAGCCCAATATACGTAAATTTGAAGTACGCTTTAAATAACGAAGGCATGTGATTAAATCTGCTTTGACTTGGGCAAGTTCAGGGTTTTGTGTTTTTCCATAACGAAAATCGACACGAGCAATGACAATTCTCGAATGTTTAGCCAGTATCGTATCTACACATTCTGTAGCGACCTTTTGCTGATATTGGGAACGTTCCCTTCGTTTTTTCTGTTGGTATTTGAATTCCTTTTCTTGAGTTAGCAAATACAAACGTTCAATGAATAGATTAATTAATTCTGCATAACAAATTGAAGTTATTGTTCCATCAGTATTTCTTAGCTGAATAATATCATTGGGGTAATGTAGATAAAAATCAGCATGAAAATAACCCTTTAGAATTTCGTTATACGCTTGCATAACAATCTTATGATGCTCACAATCATAATGCTCTAGAGGATCAAACCCTTGGATGAGTATTTGCTTTAATAATTCAATGAATTTTTTATCAATAGGCTCATACCATCCATGATACAGAGTGCCTTTGATCTTACGATAAGCCTGCACATAGTTGTGTTTTAAGATTTGTTTTACTAATTCAATTTCTGAGAATATTTTCTCAGCTTCAGGATTTGATCGAATTTCATATTGGTTATATTCAGTGTTGAAATCTAATAAGTAATCCAATGCCAATGAGCTTGAATGCTGATCGTCTGCTGCATTGAAGCATTCTTCATACATTGAATTGAGTAAAGACTGTTGCTCTTCCAATGGTGCTGTAATCTGAATGGGCTGATTAGATGAATCAGTATCAGTTATTTCAGTCTGCTGATTTAGAAAGTGTTCAGGTACTTGTGTTAAGTATTCATGTGCTAAAGCAGGTGTTTGATTATTACTCATAAGATAGGATGATTGATTCATAATAATGAACTTCTCTGTACGTAATTACACCTAACAATTTGTTAATTAAGTCAATTTATATAATAATTAATATTATTAGATATACTGATCATATAAGTAACACAAATGGTCAGGCGTAAAAATCACTGTAATCCCATGACCTCGAAATCAAGGAATTACAGTGTTATAAGGGTTAATAGGGTATGTGAGAGTTGTAAAGATATCTTGCTAATCTGGTTAGCTTTTTTTTGAATTGATCCAATCAATTATGTCCTGCTCTAACCAACCAACGGCTGATAGTCCCAATCTAATCGGACGAGGAAAAGACGAATCATATCTCTTGGATTTCGGGTTCATTTTGTCATACAGACTTGATTTACTTAAACAGACTAATTCTGTTACTCCTTTCATTCTAAGAATCTGATTTTTTTTGGTTTCTGAGGTTTGCATTGTTTACTCCGATTTAAACCTGATGTGGATGTCTTCGGATATAAATATGCTCTAGAATCCTCAGAAACATCAGCAAAACAAGATTCACAATTGTTAAGTAGCGTATTTAAATGAGTAATCCCGTCTTCGATCATGAAATTTACAGAATAGCTCACCCTGTAATGCAAAAATTAGTAAAGCAAGCTGTAAAAGCAAGAGAGTTTCAAGCAACTTTCCCAAATCTGTATAACGAGTTAATACGTATTAGGGATGTAATATTGAGGCAACTGGTCAACCTGCTAACTGAAAAATATAAAGAAAGAAAGTCACTACCTATTGAGCAAATCAAGATTGAAGTAGAGATAATTGTCTTTGGCAGACAGTTACTCAACCATGTAATGGGATATTGTCAAACAAGGCAATTAGTGGATGAAGATATATTTTTGTTAAACCATTTACTTCAACCAGATGAACTAACATCAATATTTGAAGAACTTTATTGCATATTTTGGGAAAACATCAAAAGTTATGAAGAATGGACACAATTCCCCAATTTTTCGACAAACCTCAAACGTATTTTGAACGAAAAGTATTTCTTACCTGACTTGTTACCATTCTGGGATATTAAATCTCTATTTTTGGATTATCTTAAAATTTATATTGAATATCATAATTTTAAGAATAGCAAAGATATAAAAGGCACAAATATAACTCAAGTCCCTTCATATCACGAAGTTAGGAATGCAATTAAAGGATTGAAAATTTATGGTACACCACTACAGAAGTCCACAAAATCATTTATTGGATGCTCTCCGTTAGATGCCAATTTGCCACCTTCAAAGTTCATAAATCTTCATCTAAATCTAGAAGAGGATGTTAGCAATCTGCCTGTGCTTTTAAGTAAATTTATACATGAATTTATGGCTACAAGATTAGATAATCAGAGAAATGGGACAGATGCCCAGCCTATTATTGACAATAAGGTTTCTGAAAAAATTCATAGCTTGAGCATCATTTTAGATGATTGTGCAAATTCACTTGAAGTACTCAAAAGAGCTGATGCAATTCTTACTGCGCTAATCAGCCTGATTTACTACGATAAAATTTTTGAAACAAAGATCAACAAGGGTAACATCCAGCAGTTTGAATCAGCGAATTATTCTAAATTTATGCTAAGTGAAATTCACGGCTCTGCAAACCAAACTATAATTGAGAATGCTATCAATCAAGATCGTCGCAACTCAATCAATCATACAGGCATGGTGAACCGTACCGGGTTTGTCGGAGACTTTTTTATTTAAGTTAGGCCACCTGACCTAACGGGTTAATCTTATCATAGTACATTGCTTCAAACTCAAAAGGCGATACATAACCCAGTGCACTGTGTACACGCTTTTTATTGAACCAATCTACCCAGTTTAGTGTCGCAAGTTGTACATCTGCTAAACCTTGCCAATCTGCTTTTAAATATTCAATCACCTCTGTTTTGTATAAGCCATTCACCGTTTCAGCCAAAGCATTATCGTATGAATCACCAGTTGTACCGACTGATGCTCGTAAATTTGCTGCTTCCAAACGATGGGTGTAACGAATAGAAAGGTATTGCACGCCTCTGTCGGAATGATGAATTACATTCTTTGGCATACCGCGAGCATGTAACGCTTGTTCCAGTGCATCAAGGACCATGTCTGTATTCATCCGTGTTGATACTTTCCAGCCAACAATTGCCCGTGAGAAAACATCAATCATAAAGGCGGTATACACCCAGCCTGAATGGGTTTGAATATATGTGAAGTCTGCGACCCACAGCTGATCTGGATGATCAGCACTAAAATTCCGTTTCACCAAGTCGGCTGCTCGTTTTTGATCATCTCTGCTACGTGTCGTTTGTTTGTTCTTACCACGCCAAACACCTTGTATTCCTAGCTGTTGCATCAATCGAGCAACTGTACAGCGCGCAACAATATAACCTTCCCGTTTCAGTTTTTGCCAGACTTTACGTACACCATACCGACCTGAACTTTCCTGCCAAATTCGTTTAATTTGTTCAGCATGATGCAGGTCATGTAGATCTCTTTTCGCTCGATGTTCTGGATTGTCCGCAAGATCTAAAGTTCGATAATAGGTTGAAGTTGCGATTGGTAGAATTCTACAAATCGCCTCAACACCGTATAGGTCTTTATGGTTATGAATGAAATCCACCATTATTTGTGTGGGCGGTCGAGCTCCGCCTGGGCGAAAAAAGCAGCTGCTTTACGTAGAATTTCATTGGCTCGCTGCAGTTCTTTATTTTCGCGTTCAAGTTGTTTAATGCGTTCTTGGTCTGAAAGCTGCTGTACTTTAATTGGATTCTGTTGATTCAAATGCTTCTGATGCCAGGAACGTAGTGTTTCAGGAGTACAGCCAATCTTGGGAGCAATTGCTGTGATTGCAGCCCAAGTAGAAGGATAATCTTTTTCGGATTCAATCAATAATTGAACCGCTCTATCTCTGATTTCAGGGGTGTATTTTACTTTTTTCATCGGGACATTCTCTCAAGAAAAGTGGTCTCCGACAAACCCGGTACGGTTCATGGATTATTTTTCCGATTTGTTCCAAACGCTTTATGAATTACTTGAAAATGATAAAGATATAAAAACCATAAAGCCTAAAAAAGCAACAATATTTATCACTTGTGGTATGAGGGACATACTTTATGAACATACATTTAGTAAAGCAAGTCTAAGTAAAGGTCTAAATGATATGGTGAAAAATTTATCACCAGAAAATTTATATGAGATCATCAATCTGTAAGGATGCAGACAACTTAACAGTCCGTATGATATACCAGTATCATCAAATTTATGGGTTTAACATCACTTACAAGCATCTAAAGAATATGGGTAGATTTATTTTTTTACAGTCTGCCCATAATTATGAATCGATAAAATCTCATAAACAGAATGTATAAGATCAAGAAAACTCATCCAAGATGAAAGTAAAGATAAGCAACAGTAAAAAACCAAATACAACAGACCATTCAAGCATAAGACCAAAGTGGATATTTGCAAAATTCCCCACCTTAAAATCAGTTTGGAATTCTACTAGAAATTTTCTTTCAACTAATATGATGTCCAAATAAGTAAAAAGATGTCTCTTTAGATATCACCTAATCCAATGTTTGATGAGGGGTAGGTTGAGGGGTAAAATCATAGATAAAAAACAAGCCCTTGTAAAAACAAGGGCTTATTTAAATATTTGGCGGAAGCGGTGTTAGTCAAATTAAACAACCAAACCACTGATAAACATACAAAAAATAATTTAATTTTAGTTTTTTACTGTTATTTTTACTACAATAAAATTTCAACCAATCATTTGTTTATATTTCATTCACCTGACACTATTCTTGCTTAGTAAGCTAATGATTGTAAATTACAAATCATCTTAAACTACCCATTCTAAGACAGTTCATGTAATTTTACCTCAATTAAGAGTTCATTCGAGAATATATTCAATTAGAAGATTTTATATTCCCCGCCCCACGTAGTGGTGAAATGCTTTCCGACATGCCATTGACTACACTAATCAAGCGTATGCATGAACAAGAACTAAAAAATGGCTTAGGCTATATTGATCCAAAACAGAATCGTATAATTACCACACATGGCTTTCGGTCTACTTTTCGTGACTGGTCTGCGGAAAAAACTAATTATGCGCGTGAAGTCTGTGAACATGTATTAGCGCACAAACTACCAGATAAAGTTGAAGCTTCTTACTTGCGTGGAGATTATCTAGATAAACGTAAAGAATTAATGGCAGATTGGGCAGAGCACTGCTCTACGCTTACAGAGTGATGTAACACATAAACCTTGTATTTCGCCTAACCAAATAATAATCTTACCCTTTATATTTATCATAGAGCCAACATGTCAATACAAACTATAAGCAGTACCATAACAAGGTTAAATAAGGAGTTAGCAGATATTACTCATCGAATGAGCTTAGAGCAGAAAAAGGGAGCTGATATAATTTCTAAAATTTTACAAATTCAAAATTCTATCGGGAAGACAACTAGCCCCTCTACATTAAAAACAAAGTTATCAGAAATTAGTAGGAAAGAACAAGAAAACGCTCGTATACAATCAAAACTTTCAGACTTACAAAAGAAAAAGATTGATATTGATAATAAGCTGCTGAAAGAAAAGCAGAACCTTATAAAAGAAGAAATACTGGAAAGAAAAAAATTAGAGGTCCTGACTAAAAAACAGCAGAAAGACGAAATTGAACATCAAAAGAAGCTGAAACGTGAAATTGATGCTATTAAAGCTTCTACCCAATATATTACTGATGTTTCAATATCATCTTACAACAATACAATACCTGAGACGGAACCAGAATATGATTTGTTTATTTCACACGCTTCAGAAGATAAAGAAGATTTTGTCAGACCGCTTGCAGAGACATTACAGCAACTTGGAGTAAACGTTTGGTACGATGAATTCACGTTAAAAGTTGGGGACAGTTTACGTCAAAAAATTGATAGTGGTCTCCGAAACTCTAAATACGGTACCGTTGTTCTTTCAACTGACTTTATTAAGAAAGACTGGACCAACTATGAACTTGATGGCTTAGTAGCTCGAGAAATGAATGGCCATAAAATGATTTTACCGATTTGGCACAAAATTACTAAAAATGACGTTTTAGATTATAGTCCGAATTTAGCCGATAAAGTCGCCTTAAATACTTCTGTAAATAGTATTGAGGAAATTGCCCATCAATTAGCTGATGTTATCTTAAATCGATAAGCGCCTTCTAAAAATTAAAATTTTGACTGAGATTTACAAATAACCTAATTCTCAGTCAACTTTTGAACACCCTACAATTTAGACACTTTACAATCAATAATTTAATTATAACTAAAACAATTTTTTTTGTGATGAGTAATACTGAATTCACAAATATTGATGTATATTGAAACAATAAAACCAAATAATTTATATAAAATCAAAAACTTAAAAAATTCTTCTTTAGCCATTTCCGCCCTTTAATATTTCTTTTGATATAAGAAATCGATTCTTCATATTTGTATCCAAGCCAAATTAATGTTATATATTTAACAAATAAGTTGAGTATACAACATGAAAATATCTTTACTCATATCCTCTTTGCCTACACAGAACACATCTACACGTATGAGAGTATGGCGTTCTCTTAAAGCAAGTGGAGCCGCAATCCTTAGAGATGGTGTGTATTTACTTCCCATTTCTCATAGCGAGAAATTTGATCCTATTGCAAGTGACGTTATTTCAGAGCAAGGCTCTGCGTATGTATTCCATGCGGAGCAGCCTTTAAACCTTGAATTAGCTCCTTTCTTCAGTCGAAAAGAAGAATACGATGTCCTCTATAAACAACTCTCTGAGTTAAGAGATCGTCAATCTAAAGATGAAAAGAAAGAGCTGCTCAAGCAAATCCGTAAATTAAGAAAAAGTATCGATGCACTCGTAGAAATTGACTATTACCCCGATGAGACTCAAGCACAGGTACTAAATGAACTTTCTGCTTTAGAGCTTTCAATAGCTCGACTTGGTGAAGTGAATGAGCCTCAAGCAATACAAGCACATATTCAACTTCTAGATAAAAATAGTTATCAAAACAAAATATGGGCAACTCGTAAGAGACCTTGGATTGATCGTCTAGCCTCTGCATGGCTAATCAAGACTTTTATTGATTCAACTCCTACATTTATTTGGTTAGAAACACCAAGTGAATGTCCAGAAGAAGCTTTAGGATTCGATTTTGATGGTGCAGCTTTCAGTCATATCAATCACTGGGTTACCTTCGAAGTTCTTTTACATAGTTTTAATTTAGAAACACCTGCTTTGAAAAAAATTGCAGAGATTGTCCACTATCTTGATATTGGCGGGATTGAGCCACCCGAAGCTTCAGGCATAGAAACCGTCTTTGCAGGAATACATGAAAACATTACAGATGATGACCAATTATTAGTCGCATCAAATGCAATCTTTAATGGCCTATTGTCTAGCTTTAATAAAAATAGCTCTGTACTGAATGATTAAACGCATCAAATACTTTTTAAATTTCAAAAATTTAGGTGAAATAGCAATGAATACAAATGAAGATTCCACTGCTTTAGCTGAAAGCATTCCCCCACATGAACTTCATGGTGTTTCATTTCGTGAAGCTTTTTGGGTATGGCTTAAAGTAGCTGCGCTTAGCTTTGGTGGACCTGCGGGGCAAATCGCAGTAATGCATAAAATTTTAGTTGAAGAGAAACAATGGATTAGTGAAACGCGTTTTTTACATGCCTTAAATTACTGTACACTTGTTCCTGGTCCTGAAGCACATAAGTTGGCTGTATACATAGGTTGGTTATTACACCGAACACGTGGCGGACTCGTTGCGGGTACTCTCTTTATTTTACCGGGTCTACTTGCATTAGGAATACTAAGCTGGATTTATGCAAGTTATGGTCAGATTAGTATTGTTCAAGCATTATTCTTTGGATTAAAAGCAGCCGTACTTGCAGTAGTTCTTGAAGCTGTCATGCGTGTAGGTCGTCGAGCCTTAAAAAACAAGGTGATGGTCATTGTCGCTATCTTGTCATTTATCGGCATCTTTATCTTTGCTTTGCCTTTTCCATTTATTATTTTAGTTGCTGCGCTTATCGGTTACATCGGAAATAAAAGTGGAAGTAAAGCATTTAACGCCTCCTCATCTCATTCTGACGCTAATAGCTCTAATGCTTCATTAGCAGCTATTGATGCTGCTTTTGCTAAGCAGATCCCAGAGCATGTACAACCTTCCCATACAAGAGCTCTAAAAATTACTCTCATTGGTTTGGTCTTATGGCTCGGCCCACTTATAGCTTTTATTACTTTAATGGGCAAAGATAATGTTTATACGCATATCGCTCTATTCTTCAGCAAAATGTCCGTACTTACGTTTGGTGGTGCTTATGCAATTTTATCTTATGTTGCACAGCAAGCCGTCGAAAACTTCCATTGGCTTAAACCTAGTGAAATGCTGATCGGACTTGGTATGGCTGAAACCACCCCTGGCCCCCTGATTAGTGTAGTTCAGTTTGTAGGCTTTATGGCAGCGTATCGAGACCCAGGATCATTGAATCCTGCCTTGGCTGGTACTCTTGGAGGTATATTAGCGAAATGGGTAACATTTGTACCCTCTTTTCTATTCATTTTTATTGGTGCTCCATATATTGAAGCATTAAGAAATAATAAGGCTTTAAATGCCATACTTTCGACAATTACAGCAGCTGTTGTTGGAGTGATCCTTAATCTATCAGTGTGGTTTGCATTACATACATTATTTGCTGAAGTTAATGTAATTCATAAATATGGAATGGTTTTACAAGTTCCAGTTTTATCCAGCATTAACCCATGGTCACTAATGTTATCAATCATAGCTATGCTTGCTTTATTCCGTTTCAAACTTGGAATGATGACTACTTTAGCTGGTTGCTGCGCTATAGGAATTATTCTTCACTTTTTCGGGATAAGCGGCTAATCACTTATAACTATATAAAAATGTTTTAGTTGGACTTATTTGTCCAACTAAAACCATTCAATAATTCAAATAAAATGTATTTCAACACTTGCATGCACAATTTCTTCATGGATAGAGAGTGCCTGTTTCACTACATCTGGTGTTAAATCTACACCTGTACTCTCTAAAGCCAAGATGCAAGAAAACTTGCCTCTACCAACTTTCCAAACATGTAAATCAGTAATATTAACTTGAGGAAATTCCTCTATAACCTCTTTGATTTCATCAACCACAGGGTGAGACATTTCTGCATCGAGTAGTGTCTTTCCTGT
This sequence comes from Acinetobacter seifertii, assembly GCF_000368065.1. Taxonomy (GTDB): domain Bacteria; phylum Pseudomonadota; class Gammaproteobacteria; order Pseudomonadales; family Moraxellaceae; genus Acinetobacter; species Acinetobacter seifertii. Next base: position 78,530 of record NZ_KB851200.1, on the reverse strand, counting down.
CTCATTTAATAATCCCCATGACCATTTAGCGACAAGAATAGCTCCAACTACACCTAATAGTGCATCTAAGAAACTCCAACCAAAATATTTCCCCGCAAACAATGCAACAATTGCCAATACAGAAGTAACCGCATCAGCTACTACATGCAGAAACGCCGCCTTTTGATTTAAGTCATGATGATCGTGGTGGTGGTCGTGTTCATGGTGATGATCATGCTCGTGGTGATGGTGGTGGCCTCCGTCATGTAATAACCATGCACAAACCAAGTTTACCAATAAACCAACAATTGCAATTGGTATTGCCTCATTGTAATGAATATTCACGGGATTCATTAATCGATCGATAGATTGAATACCCATTAAAAGTGCTACAACCATAAGTAAAATAGCACTACTGTACCCTGCTAGAATCTCAATTTTCCAAGTACCAAAACTAAATCGCTGATCATGAGCATAATGTCGGGCCATTCGATATGCGAAATAAGCTAAGCCGAGAGCAACCATATGTGAACTCATATGCCAGCCATCTGCGAGTAAGGCCATCGAATTAAAAATCCATCCCCCCAATATCTCTAGTACCATCATGATTGCTGTAAGAATTGTCGCAATCAGTATTTTCTTTTGTGCTAAAGGATTTCCTTCATCGAATTGATGAGAATGACGACGATCTAAGTTACTATGAAGTTGCATAAATTTTATCTTTCCAAGATACTCCCCCCAGTATATATTTTTTTTAGGAAAAATCATGTCTCATTTGCATCAAGATAAAAAAATACTTAATCGCATCAAGCGGATTCAAGGACAGGTTACTTCTGTTGAAAAGTCATTATTAACACCTGAAAGCTCTTGTCTTGAAGTATTACAACAAGTTGCAGCAATTAAAGGTGCTGTTAATGGGTTAATGCAGCAACTTCTTGAACAACATTTAAGAGAACATGTATTGAAAGGGGATCAAAATTTTGATGAAGAAGAAATGAAACAGTACTTATTATTATTAGATCGTTATTCAAAATGAGTAGAACAAAATGTTCTACTCATTTTTATTATTAATGGCAGTGACGATCCCCTGTCTTGCTATTCGTGTGGCAGCCTGAAGAATCAGTACCACCTGAATGAGCAAAAGCATTTGTTACCGCAAGCCCCATTAAACATACCAAGATTAGTTTTTTCATGTTGTTCCCCTTTTTTTATTGAACAATAAAATAAGCTTATAATTGTACAACAAACAAACGGAATCTTTCTAAGTCATTAGTCGAAAAAGAGTTATTTAGGCCACTTTTCATGATAGTCATCAATAATATATTCATGGACGTGTACTCCATTGATTCGATGCTGCTGCAAATGCTCATGATCTGGAGGTAAATCATCATGACTGTGGGGTAAAAGAGCCTCATCCTGTGATGGCCACAAACGCATTGCAAGTAATAAAGAAATCGTTGCAATCACTGCCATCGGTATAAAAGTTTGTAATGTTCCTATGTTAGTAGTGAGCCATCCAACCAAGGGATAAGTCACTAACCAGCAAGCATGTGAAAACGCAAATTGCGCTGCGAATAGAGAGGTCCTACTCTCACTCGATGCAGATTTTCGAATCAAACGGCCTGTAGGTGTTTGTGAAACAGAATATCCAATACCAAGCACAAACCAAAGTACAAGCAAACCATTATAAGATGTAATGAAATAACCACTTAACAGCCCAATTACAAGAATTGTTGTTCCCGTCAACATCACTGATCGATCTGGGAACTTATCCAATATCTTAGGCAAAATGAAAGCCGAAAGCATTGAACCAAATCCAAATAAACCAAAAGCCCAAGTAGTCGCATTTTCAGTTAGCTTAAATGTCGATTGAACCAATACCACGGTATTTACAATCACTACAGCGCTTGCTGACGCAATTGCTAAATTGAGAGCAAGCAATGCTTTAAGTCTAGGCGTATTAAAATAAATTTTAGCTCCCTGCTTAATACGGCTATAAACACCTCTAAACGCAGGTACTTTGGCAACTGGTAATTTCGCACTTACCACAAACAAAGCAGAACCGATAAAACCTAATACCGTTCCCAAAAATAAGTTGTGATAACTCATCAAAGTTAATAAAAATGCCGCGAGCATCGGACTAATAATATTTTCTAAATCATAGGCCAATCGTGATAATGATAGCGCATTGGTATAGTCTTTTTCTTCAGGTAAAACATCTGGAATCATTGCCTGAAATGTTGGTGTAAATGCAGCAGAAGCAGATTGCAAAATAAAAATGAGAATATAAATTTGCCAAATTTGTGTCACAAACGGTAGACACAATGCTGTTAATGCTCGAATAACATCTAGCCCAACCAATACTTTTTTTCTTGGTAATCGCTCAGCAAATGCAGATGCTATAGGCGCTACACCGATATAAGCAATCATCTTAATTGCCAATGCAATACCAAGAACTTGGGCTGCTTCCCCCTTTGCAATATCGTACGCCTGTAAAGCTAGGGCGATTGTGATTAACCCCGTTCCGATTAGCGCTATTACTTGGGCCAAAAACAAATGCCGATATGTTGTGTTTTTTAGTACTTCTAGCATCTTATGGATTCCTTTTAGAACCTGACTTCTTTAGCAATTGAATCTCCTTGGAATATTATTCCAAGGAGATTGATCAAAACTTAAAAGACTTTCTTCATTTCACTAAACTGCCCTTCTACAAGTAGAGTTACAGTCACTGGATTTTCCGTACGGTTACGCCAGAACCAACCATGCTTGCCATCAAAAGCTGCCTTTAAGACACCCTGCTGAGTTGTTTCATTCTTTCCTTTTCCATAGCCATGATAGAACCCTTTAGGAGCGTTCACTGGATCACCATGGGTATCATAATTAAGACCACCTCCAACAGCTTTCCAGTCAAAGTTGACACTTGCACTTTGTGGCATCGTCAGTTTCACTTCGGTTGCTTGGCCCGGTTTAAGCTCAATACTAATGCTCTCTTTATTAATAGCAGGCATAATCATTTGAGCATTATCAGTTGCCGTTTGAGTCGAAGTTTCTACTGATATTTGTTCAACACTATTCACTGCCTGTGCAGCATTGATACCATTTTCTGACTCTTCAGTTAGTGATTGTTTGATTTCTCCCATTTTCGTTAAACCAAGCACTTTACCCATACCTGTCGGATCAATTGCATACTCCGCAGGCATGACACAGGTAACTAGCACAATAACGGCACTTACGGCAGCAATTGCTGTTGATTTAATTAACTTTTTTGATGAAGGTAATTCGATATCTTTTGGAATTTCAGCGTTATACATAATTTAGATCCTTATTGAGTAATGAAGCCAGTAAGTTGATAGCCAACAAGTAAAAAACCGAGGAACATGAGGAAGACATTGCTTTGATAAGCTGTTTTAAAGAAATAAGGTGTCTTTCTCCAAAACGTCATTAATAACAAGATGATGCACAGAGCCATAAACTGGCCTAATTCAACCCCAATATTGAATGAGATTAAATTTGCCAACAGTCCATCACTCGGAACTTCATATTCCTGAATTTTTACTGCGAGTCCAAAACCATGAATCAGACCAAAAATTAAAGTCGCGATTTTCGTGTTTGGTTGAAAACCAAACCAACGCTGATAAGCCCCCAAGTTATCTAGAGCCTTATAAACAATCGAAAAACCAATGATTGCATCAATGATGTAGGCGTTTATCGAGATATTGTAATAAACACCCACCAGCATCGTAATCGAATGCCCAAGTGCAAATAGGCTGACGTACAAGCCGATATCTTTCATTCGGTATAAGAAGAAGATAATGCCAACAAGAAATAGTAAATGGTCATATCCAGTGACCATATGCTTCGCACCCAAATAGATGAATGGAATCACATGAATGCCATAAATTTCTTGAATATAGCCCTTATCACCTTCCGCTACTCCATGAGCAAAAAGTGTAGGGCTTACCAATGTAATGAATAAAGCAAGTAATAGCTTTATGTAAGCACTTAATTTCACAATGTGTGAAGCAATAATTTGCATGTATATCAAACTCCAAAATTTAAAATGAATTGAAAATCCATTAACTTTTTGGGCGGTTTAAAAATACGACTCACCATCAGATAAACATATTCTTTTGACCAATCTAAAATCGAAATCCCTTTTAAGAGATGAGCTAAAGCGGCCGATTTAAGTACGTCATAGCCAACAAAATGTTCATAGTAATTATCTTGGTGACTATGTGAATGTTGTTGGCTTATCTCATGATGGTGAGAGTTAATTGCATCAATTGAAACGTGTCTCTGAAATTCATTTTCAGTTACATGCTCTTTAAAGTGCAAACATAAAGCGAGACTGATCATGCAGACTAGCAACATCATCACAAATTTGTTTTGTTTATCTCGCAATATATTTGTCATTAAAGATGCCCCTAAACAACCTGTTTAGCAGCTTCGTTTGATTTTCTTGACCTACCTTGGTTAAACCACACATATAAGGTTGGCAAAATAATCAAAGTCAGTAAGGTTGATGAAATAATCCCACCAATAACAACAGTTGCAATTGGGCGCTGAACTTCAGAGCCAATGCCTACGTTTAAGGCCATCGGAATAAAACCTAATGAAGCGACTAAAGCTGTAATCAACACGGGACGGAGTCTTTCCATTGCACCATGTTTCACTGCATCAATGACACTTTCACCTTGAACTCTAAGTCGCTGAATGGCTGAAACAAGAACCAAACCATTCAGCACAGCAACACCCGATAAGGCAATGAAACCCACAGCCGCAGAAATTGAGAATGGAATATCACGTAGTGCTAAAGCAATCACACCACCTGTTAGTGCAAATGGCACACCTGTGAATACCAAGATACTGTTTCTAACATTACCTAAAGCCATATAGATCATGGCAAAGATCAGAATTAAAGCAATCGGTACTACAACCATAAGACGATTTGAAGCAGATTCCATTTGCTCAAACGTACCGCCCCAAGTCAGCCAATAACCATCTGGTAATTTAAAATCAGCATTCAGCTTAGATTGTGCTTCTGAAATGTAACTACCAATATCAGTTCCACGAACATTTGCTGTAATGACGATACGCCGTTTACCATTTTCGCGAGAAATCTGGTTTGGTCCTTGAACGTTTTTTAACTCGATCAATTCTGATAAAAGAACACTCGAACCATCAGCTAAGCTCACAGGAATCTGATACAGCTTTTCTAGATCTGTTACCGAGTTTTGATCCATACGTACCACAATGTCGAACTTTCGATCTCCTTCAAACACCTTACCTACTGTCTCACCTGTGATTAGGCTAGAAACCTGTTTTTGTACATCCTCTGCATCAAGCCCATAGTTGGCAATCATGTCTTTTTTCAGCTCAACAGAAACCATGGGTAAACCAGACATCTGTTCGACTTTAAGATCAGCAGTACCTTTGACTCCCTCTAAAATCTTAGCGGCAGCGTTTGCTGATTCAAGCAACTGCTCTAAATCATCACCATAAATTTTTACGGCAACATCTGTTCGGACACCTGAAATAAGTTCGTTAAAACGCATTTGAATCGGCTGTGTAAACTCATAATTGTTTCCATATACGCCTTTAGATACGCGTTCAATTTCAGCAACAACCGCAGACTTTTCCTTATCAGGATTAGGCCACTGACTACGAGGTTTCAGCATGACAAAGTTATCTGCTACGTTAGGTGGAACAGGATCAGTCGCAATTTCAGCAGTCCCCACTTTGGCAAAAATAGTCTGAACTTCTGGAATTTTCTTAATCTCTTTTTCTAACGTGTATTGCATTTCAATTGCTTGAGTCAACGACGTACCAGGGATACGCAAGGCATGTAGTGCTACATCTCCCTCATCCAAGGAAGGTATAAACTCTGAGCCTAAACGAGTCGAAAGACTTGCACTAAAAACAAAGAAAATAGAGACAAAAGCGATTAGCAAATATCTGTGATTTAAAGACCAATCTAGAATTGGGTTATAAAATCTTTTGATGCCATGGACGATTTTTGACTCTTCTTCTTTAATTTCACCAGTAGTGACCAATGCCACCATTGCAGGGACAAACGTAATTGAAAGAATCATTGCTGCCACTAAAGCCATAACCACTGTTGCAGCCATTGGTGTAAACATCTTTCCTTCAACACCAGTCAGAGTCATTACAGGTAGATACACCAAGATAATGATCAATTGACCATAGAGAATCGCTTTGCGGGATTCTTTAGTCGCCTCAAACACAGTCGTAAAGCGTTCTTGCCTTGTTAAAACTCGCCCAAGCTCTTTTTGTTTAATTGCCAACTTTGCTAAGGAGGCCTCAACAATTACAACAGCACCATCTACAATAATCCCGAAATCTAGTGCCCCAAGACTCATAAGGTTTGCACTAATTTTCTGGTTCACCATACCTGTGATTGTCATCAGCATGGATAAAGGAATGACCAAAGCGGTAATCAGCGCAGCACGGAAGTGACCAAGAAATACAAACAGAACAACGATTACCAGAATCGCACCTTCTAAAAGATTCTTTTTCACCGTCTGTATCGTTGCATCAACCAAAGTTGTACGGTTATAGACAGCTTTTGCTTCCACACCTTCTGGTAATGATTTTTGAACCTGTTGTAGCTTTTGATCAACAGCGTGAGCAACATTTCGTGAGTTCTCACCAATAAGCATGAATGCTGTACCCAGTACAATTTCTTGCCCATCTTTAGTTGCAGCACCTGTACGTAATTCGTGACCAATAGATATTTTGGCAACATCTTTCAATCTGAGGATATAACCATTGCTCGTCGTAATCGGGATATTCTGGACTTGCTCAATCGAGTTAATTTGAGAATCAGAACGAATTAAATACTGTTCACCATTTTTCTCAATATACCCCGAGCCTTTATTCATGCTGTTCTTAGAGATAGCCTCTAAAATTGTCTTCTGATCCAGCCCTATGCTACGTAAATAAGCATAATCAGGTTGAACTACAAATTGTTTGAGATAACCACCAATGGTATTGATTTCATTAACACCCTCTACATTTCGAAGCTGAGGTTTAATCACCCAGTCTTGTAAGGTGCGTAATTCCGTTGGTGAAAGTGGATTAGGATTGTTCTTGGCATTTTCAACGGTATACATGAAGATTTCGCCAAGTCCTGTAGAAACAGGCCCCATAGAAGTTGCAATTCCAACGGGAAGATTTGGTGTCACTCCTTGTAGCTTCTCATTGACTAATTGTCGGGCAAAATAAATATCCGTCCCTTCTTTGAAAATTGCCGTTACTTGAGATAGACCATATCGAGATACGGAGCGTGTATAGTCTAAATTTGGAATACCTGCCAAAGCAGTTTCAATGGGATAGGTCACTTGAGACTCCATCTCCATTGGAGAGAGTCCTTGAGCTTCACTATTAATCTGGACTTGTACATTCGTAATATCAGGGACTGCATCAATCGGTAACTTGAAATAGTTATAAACCCCTAATGCACCAACAAATAAAAATACGATAAGTACAAGCCAACGATTCTTAATCGAGAGCTTAACAATCTGGTCAAACATAGTCGCTACTCCCCTTAGTGGTCATGAGTAGCGCCAGATTTCCCTAGCTCTGCTTTTAAAAGATATGAATTTCCAGCGGCATAAACCTGTCCTACGCGTAATCCAGATTTAACTTCCACATACCCATTGTACTTTTCACCAAGCTCCAGAGGCCTAGCTTCAAAATCATTGCCAACACGAATGAATACAACATCCCAATCACGGAAGCTCTGTAGAGCATCTTCACGCACAACCATCGGCTTCAAACTTTGATTTTCAAAAATTTGGGCCGTGATTAACTGTCCTGAGCGCCACTTAAACTGGTTTGGTACTTCAATAAAGACCTGTGCTGTACGTGTCTTTGGATCAATGACATCACTGATATATTTAATTCGTCCTAAAGCTTCTTCTGTATCCACAGGGCTTTGAGGTTTAACTTTAACCTTATTGTTAGGATTTATAGCATTTAGCCTGTCAGCGGGAACATTAACAACTGCTAAAAGTTGAGAAGTATTTGCGATTTTAAAAATAGGTGTTGAAGAACTTACATTTGATCCAACAGCACCAAGGACTTCTAATATTGTTCCAGACATTGCAGCACGAACTTCAACAGTACCATTACTAGAACCACCATAAGAGTTGATTAAGTTATTCAACTCATTTGCACGAGTTTGTGCTGCGTCAAAGTCTCGTTTTGCTGAAATATAATCAATTTCAGGTGATACACGCTTTTGCCATAGCGCTCGTTCCTGTTCCATTTTTTGACGAGCAAACTGTAGGCTGTCCAAAGCAACTTTACGATCGGCATTCAAACGAATTACATCTTGGCTTTGAACTACAGCAAGTAAGTCTCCCTGACTCACCTTATCACCTAGATTACGGTAAGTTTTGATCAATGTCCCACTGGCTTTAGGCGTAATAAAGCTTTCAAAATTATCAGGAAACTTCAGTTCGCCTTTTAACTCCAAAGCATTTTCAAACATCTTTGATTCAACTTTTAAAAGCTCTAATCCACTGCTCTTAATACTACTGTCCAACATGGTGACACGGCCTTCCTTCGTATCCCATTTCCAAGTATGCTTTTTCCCTTGATAATCAACGTTTATCATCATTAAAAAGGAATGTGGCTCGTAAACAATTTCATTCCCAATTAAGTAATCACTCTCAGGTTGAAATTGAATATTTTGCTCGGCATCCAAACGTTTGATGTAGATATTTGCTGTTAAGTCTTCAGGTTTAAGTAGTTTATCTTTCAAATACCCATAAACACGGAGGTGTGGTTCCACTCCTTCCTCAAATATCTTGACCTCAGCAGAGAAATCTCCATCTCGATATAAACGACCACCGTGAGGCCCTTTCTCATCTCCAGCCACAGCTACTTTTTCTTCGGCGACCTCACCATGTGCGCTCGCTTGTGTTTTATTGCCCGATTTATACCAAGCAATTGCACATAAGACGATAAGTAAGGCAACGACACCAGTTGCAATCAATGTATTGGTTTGTTTATTCATATTCTTGCCCTTATTCTTGATCTAAATGAGTAATGTAGTTACGTTCGACATCTGCAATTTCAGTTTGCAAAGCCAACCACATATCGAATCGAGCAAGATGTTTGTCTAACCAAATTTGCTTAATATTATTGAATTCAAGTAAAGAGTTTTTCCCTGCTTGGTATCCCATTTCAGCAATTCGGAGACTCTCATTTGTTGCGGGCAAAACCGTTTGATCATATTGCTTAATCGCATCAATCAAGTTGGAAACCTCAATAGCCTTGTTTTCCAATTCAATTTTAGAATTACGATTCACAAGCACCGACTGTGTTTCTGCTTTCGTATGCTCTGCTTGAGCGATCGCAATATTGCCTTTATTTCGACTAAAAATATTGAGGGGTATTGATGTCGAAACCTGAAAGACTTTGTCATTGGTTTCTTGGTAGTTTCTAACCCCTACTCCCAAAGTAATATCTGGTATTGCTTCTTTACGAGCCAACTCAAACTGAGCTTTTTTCAGCTTTGAACTTAAAGTTGCTTCTTGCTCAGACAAACTTATTTTGTCTGTGAAATTAAAGCTTAGCGGAACCTCCAATGCACTACTGGGCAGGTTGGAAGTGAACTTAGAACATAGATTTTTCTGGAACTGAATCTTCTTCACTTCATTTTGATGGCGCAATTTCGACTCAGATGAAAGTGCTATGCTTAGTTGAGCATCGGAAGGAATTACTCGCCCGTACTTAAGACGTTCGGAAAGAACGTTAGCTTGTCTGGCATTCAATTTACTCTCAGAAGAATAAATTTCAGCACGCTGAGTAGCTACATACCAGTTCGCCATACAGATTCTTAAATCTGCTTTGAGTTCAGCCTGACGCTTTGCTATTTCGAACTGATTACGATCACCTTGAAAACTCGCAATCTGTTTTCTCAAGGAAAGTTTATTACTGAGGGGGATCTCTTGTGATAGCCCCAGCAAGGTTGTTGGGCCATCCAAATCTTTCAATTTTGAATTACCGAGATTATCCAACTCCATATTGAAAGTCGGATTAATTAATCTGCCAGCAAACTTTTGATTGATTTCATAAGCTTGCTCGGACTGCTGTAAGCTATTGAGTACAGCATCATTTGCGATTACCTGCTTTTGTAGTTCTGCATAATTCGTTTCTGCGAATACATTTGCTGCTGTTGCTACAAATCCACAGGTAAGAAATATCTGATATTTTTTAGACATGACTTTACCTATACAAAAAAATTAAAAACTATTTTTTGTATAGAAAGATCAATTACGTAGGACGATTAAATCTTTAGAGAAAGTATAAGAATTACTAAATACTAGAGGGGATCGCCGCTTTAAAAAGACTCGATAAACGGGCTTTTCAAAAAGCTGGAAAAAGAATAAAACTAGTGGAAGTGCGAAACTAAGAATAAAGATTGGATCTATGCTGAAATCACTATCAGAAGAAATTGGCTTTACTGAATGATGATAGATCGGCTCATCAAAATTCTTCCACGTATGTGCTTCTGCATCATGATCAGCAGAACTTTTTAGAGAATCATCTGAGTGCTGTAAAGACCAATGACTAGAAGCATCATCCTCTACAATGATACTCAACTCATGCTGATGTTCAATATTTTCAAGTAGAACAGGCGCCCACGCATGAACTCCCGTAATTGTTATGGTAAACAAAAACAGGACAAATGCGAGTATAAGCTTAGAAAACCTACTTGAACGCATAGTCATGAACATACTTCTGATTTGCTACCAAAATACTAAAAAGCGTTATTAAAGTAAATCCATCTCTCAAAAATTCTAGGAGTGAGTATTTTCTTATCTACAGTCCAAAATCTGCAAAAAAAAGAGTACAAGTACTCTTTTCTAACTAGGTCCATTTCAATTGAGAGCCTGCACAGAATGCTGCAACCCTTTCTGAATGTCTTGAACATGAGTTAAATCACTAAGCTGCTGACCCTGCTCTGGTTTTGGTTCATTGATATAAAACTCCTCAACAATATCCAGTCCCTCCTCACCTCCTACCTCAAATCTGGCATTACCATAACCTAGCCTTGCCACATGATCTAAAGCCTCCTGATAAAACCCTGCTGTCTTGCTTTGTCCATCGATCTGTTTGGCTGAAGTAATGGCTTCTTGTAGATTGATTCCATCACGTAAGGTTAAGTCCACGTAATAAATTGGGGTACGGTAACTTTGCGTTGTGCTTTTTCCTCGTAAGGTCAGTTGCAATGGCAAACATGAAAGTAAATCACCTGAAGCCGCATGGTAATAACGAAGCCGTGCAGCTAAGGTACGAATGCTATTGAAACCTGTAGTCCTAAAAATGAATGTACCCAACTCATCCGACTCATCTAGATTGACGTAAAGCCGCCCATAAGGCTTGCAGTGTCCACCTTGGGCCAAGGGGCATAAATCAGGTGATGGACATGGATGCTGTTCAACCCCGTTTTGTCCAAGTCGCTGACAGGTTTCACCATTACCAGTACAGATGGGCCGACCAGTTTGTCGGTCGAATAGAGTGTACTCAGCTCGCAAGTTGAGTTCAGGATCATTAAAAATCATCCGGACAGGAATGGTTCTGAGTTTCTGGTTTTGTGCCTTGGCTCTTAGCTGCTCATCCAGTGGGTGTTTCACCCAGCCATCCTTATTCTGAATTTGGCTAGTAATCGTAAATTGATCATCTTTTTCAGGCAGACGTTTACCATTCTTTTCGACCACTTTACCGATACTAATTCTGCCGAGTATTGGCGGTGTAATCGCTAAACCTTTGATCATGTTGTTTGTCCTATAAGTAAAATTTTACTGATTACCCCTTGCTATGTAAGTAAACAGAAATATGAAAAGCTACGACTTCGCAAAAACCGCCATTGTTGGTCTACCGCTCCTTCGGGAGTCGGTAGATCGGGGGTGGTTTTTTTGCGCTTTTGGGAAGAATGGATATTTCATGCATATATAGTTAGCGATATAGATGCATGGTTTTGATCGGGTCAGTCATCATTGCTATAGATTTGAAAACGTCGTGTCCCCACCTTGTTTTGTGGAAACTCATTGATTAGTTCAGGATGCATTTTCAATACAGCCTTATTATCTAAAGCAATGGAGTCTTTAGATCGTTTCCACGTCACTGAACCATTGGCAAAAGTTGCTCGTTCAGCATCTTTCATTAACATCTGAATTTGATGCTTAGTTTCATCAAAGCTGTTTTGGTGTTTTTCAATATGATGCTTTTCTTGAATCAGTTGAGCAAACAACTGATTGGCTTGTTCATTTTGACTGAGATCTTCGACACTGAGTGGAATATGTTGAGGATAGAGTTGCTGAATGGCTTTAGCTGCCGATTCACTGGCATCGACTGAAGGTGGCGTGTCATTTTCCACACACTCCCAAAAGTATCGCTCTGCATTCACAATATGTTGAATGACTGATTCACTGCGTGCCACTTTATAGATACGAGTTTCATGACCACAGATCAGCACACAAATATGCGCTGCCTTTTTGCCTGTTACAGCGAGTTGATGTTGCACCTGACACAATACGTATAAAGGCACACCATCTCGCCATAACTTTGCTCCATATTCCCCTGCGGTTTTGCATTCTAAAATCTGTACTTCCTCACTACCTACCACCGAGTAATCTAAGTTAGCCAGCATAAAATGCTTATCCTCATCAGGATGTTGTAGTACGGCATTGATACGACGAACTTTGTTGTTGGTATGCATGCTGTAGTATTCAGCGACCAAAGGTTCAAGTTGTTTACCCCAATATAAAGGGGCATGACCTGTGCTTTCATCTTCAATGGATTGTTTAACTCGACCTGTCTTGATCATCCACAGTTCTAGCATCGACATATAGGGATTAAGTCCACAGGCTGCGGCACAGTCACTACTGCCAATACCTTGGCGTCTGACTTCAAGCCATTCTGCTTGAGTCATATTCTTTGTATTGACCAAGCGTTTGGCTGTGAATAATTTTGGGGCAATAAATGGGGTACTTGCCTGTTGCATAGATGGATTTAAAATTGCGGTATTCATATTGAAGTCCTGATTATTTTGCTATGTAAAATGATGGGGATCACAAAAAATGGGCATAAAAAAACCACAGCCGAAGCTATGGTTTTAATAATTTTTAAAATTCGAAATTCCATTTAAAAATGCTTAGTTAGGTCTAACTTTCCATGATTGAAAAATGTATATTCCGCACTATGCAAGCATGTTAAGTGCCTGTTCCAATCCTCGTTGTTTGATCGATGCGCCAGCACCAAACCAAGCTGAATCAAGCCGGTGATCGGTACTCATGGCACGACGTTCGTGGTCTATAAATTCTGTGATTGAACACAGTAATCCATAGGCTGTTCCTTTGGCTGAACTTAGCTCCGCACCTCGTCCTTGACCATTAAACATTTCCATAGCTCGACTCATCGATTTGGCATTTGGTTCAGCTTTGTCCTTGCCATTGGCTTGGGCTTGTAAGGCTACATCACGGTAGAACTGGATGATGTTGTCCTCCTGATCCACCACGTTGTTCATTGTGCTGTTATTGAACACGGCATCAAAGTAAGCGGATGCTTCCATCTGACTCACTTTACGTTGTGTCAGTTGCTTCATTTCATACATGTGTTCATCCCATGCACGTACTGAAATACCGAGTTGCTGTTTGACCTTATCAGCATCAAATTTAGTACTGTGTGGAACTTTGACCACACCTGCACTGCTGTTCTGTCCTTTTAAGGCAATCGCTAAAGTATTGTTGCACACTACTCGGATCGAGGTAAATTGTGCGGTGGTGGCAAGGGTTCCGTCACATGCTGTTGCCAAGAGCATATAGCCATTACTGACATCTTTGCCCTTCAACATGGATGTTTGCCCTGTACGTGCTAGTGCCCAGAATTTCTTGCCACCTTTGAGTACACCTGCGGTTTCAAGTTCAAAACCTGATTGCTCGGTGAGGTCACGATAGAATTCTAAAATCTCTCTCGGTTGCACTTCCTGAAAGCGTTGACTGACGACTGACAGTGGAGCATGGGTATCAGAGCGATATAAAACTCGTTGTTCTTCATAAGGCATGATGATGCTTTGCCCACGGTCATTCTGCGCCATATAACTGACATTAGAAGATTCAATCCGCCAATCCATACCTGCCTGCTGTGCCCAGACTTCAATCGGTTGGTTTTGTGTCAGTTGATTCCCTAGTCCGTGCCAAGGGGTTTCTCCGACATACGCCATTTGTTCAAGTTGATGTGCCATAGTTTTATTCCTTTTAATTTGAAAATGAAATTTGAATTTGTGTGGTTACTAACGATCTTTAATGCAAAAGGTGCGCTGGAAACTTTTGGTAGCAGTTGTGGCAGAAGCATAAATTCTGCTGTGGTGGTGTGCTTTGTTCGGTAAATGAATTCAACACACTGCCGAGTACCGTTCCTGCTATTCCACCGACAATCGGTGGCAGATTGAAAGACTTTGCGACCGTGGTTCCCAATGCACCCAATGTGGTCGGTGTGACCAAATTGGTTAAGGTCGTATTTGATTGTTGTGTACTTGCTTCAACCAATATCACATTCGTTGAATGGCAAAAGGGACAGCTCAAGCTCATAGCTCGACTCCTTAAATTTTGTGCATAAAAAAAGCCTGCTCGATGGCAGACTTTGTTTTCATATTTTCATGAAGAACTCAAAAGAGTTTCATGATTCTCATTAGGATATTATGTGTCTGAAATTATTTGGAATAACTTTTAATTTACTAATTCAATTAGTAAATAATCTCTCCAATTTTTTATTTCAAATACAACTATCAATATTATTCCAACACTCAAGCAGGTTTAAGCTGATGAGTACGATTAGGCTGTGCTGAATCAGGTTTGGCAAGTTCCCTATAAATCTCTAATTGACGATTAATTTCATTAATTTTTGGCTGTAGATCAACTGATATAAAATTACTTGACTCATCAATAGCCACCCAACCAGCTTGAACCTTTTCCATTTCATTACCTTTTTGCAACTTATGTAATATCCATTGGTTCAGATGATAGGCACGCATATAAGCTTCATGTTGATAGATCAATAAAGTACTAAAAGTAATAATACGATCAGCATTATTCAACATATGAGTTTCAAAACTTTGTAGCTGTTTGAATAGCACATTTGTTCGATGAACCAATAAATTTTCATTGAACCACGCTGCGAATTCAATGAGTAATTTCACTACGATATCTCTCTGATTACACAAGGCTTCTCGATTCATACTATTTGCACCTGTAGAACCAGCAACCCCTCCCATATATGCACCAATACCACTCGCAACAATGACTCCAACACCACCTGTAGCAAGACCTGCTAATGCGCCGAGTAGCATTGACCCTGTCATTGCACCTCCAGCAATTGCAGCAGTTTCTTTGCCAACATTTTTTAAGTATTGCTCGCCATCCACTTTACCTGAATTAAAATCACCATAATTACGATATGCCGCTAAACCAATCGTTAATAGTGGGATTGGTAGCATATCTCCTACATCCGCAAAATCTGAAACTTGCTCTAGTCCTACACCAGTAGTTTCCTGAACAGCTTCATAGCTTAAAGTGGTATCCACTAACACCATCGGATGATTACCTAGCTGCTCTGCAAGTTCACTGTTCACAATCACTGGAATATCTGGATACTTATCAAAATGACTTAATACATAATCAGCATCCATTGAGCACTTAACTTGCATCGGTGTGCCATCAACAATCAAATCATAACCAGCTTGGTTTGCGCTATCGGGAAATTCAACTGTATGTCCTTGTTGTTGTAAATTCAGTGCAACCTGTTGTTCAGCAACATAACCAGTTAAACGAGTCACTGCTCCTGCACTATCTAGTGTATTCGCTGAAATGTCTTGTAAAGTATTTAAGTTTTCAGGATTTCCTTTTGATGCAAAGCTCAATGCATCTAATACAGATGGATCAATATGTGCATAATCCCAAATTAATCCTAAAGAATATGCGGATGCCGTTAAGCCCACACCCACCTTTAGCCCTTGATCAGATAATATTTTTTCTAGCTCTTTTTGTGCTTTTTGATTTTGGTTAAGACACTCAACAATTTTTTTATTTTTCAAAAGTTTTGGTGCACTCGCAATAATTCCTTCACTATATGGAATCTGCGAATCACGCCCTCCAAAAAATGTACCAACTCCCTTACTAAAACTATTTAGCCCACGTCCCATGTCAGCTAAGAAATTCGTATCTTCAGGACGAGTTGCAATAACGTCTTCTGGTAAAAGGGCTGTTATAGCACGATTGAGTAGATTCCCTTGTAATGCTCTATCTTTCGCATCGTCTATAGAGCAAAGTAAATATACAGCATATTGCAAATCACCAAACTCTCCTTTTTCCTGATTATAGATAACATTCTTCCGCATTATTAAACATTCAAGATAATCAAAATATAATGTTTCTTGATAAGAACAATGCTCAAAATAGTACTCAAACTTTTCTATAGCGCTAGTATAGATTTGACTACGTTTGTACACTATCGCCTGTGCTTTAATGACAGCATTGCTAGGCTCACGCTCAAATAAAATTTTTAAGATCTCTCGACTAATCTGTAAATGTTCACTTTTTTCAATCTTCGATAAATACCGACTGACTAATTCAGAAATATTCATCGACGCTTGATGCTTGAGTTTGAATAAAATACATTGCTCTAACCAAGCATAATTTTTTGCATGCCCCTGATAGTGAGGGATAAATACTGTTTCAATCAATTCAACCAATTCTAAAGCAACGCCAATTTCCTCAGATGAATTGATAGAAAATTCCCATTTTTGTGGAATAGTCACACTAAATAAGCGAGAGAAAAACCCCGAATTAAGATCAGCTTTTTCTTGAGTAACTAACATCAACATATCTTCTGGAGTAAGTGTATGTTTTTGAGTTTTAATTCTATCTAGTCGTACTTTAAGTAATTTAAAATTCATATATCCCCCTAATTTTTTGAATTTTCAGATAATTTACTATTTTAGACACCAGAATTATATTACTTAAAATTGAAAAAGTACTAGTGTATTAAAAATAATAAAATTATTGATTTATTTATATATTTTCATAACCTCGATTGACTAAACTCACCCTTAATTTTATCATTCGACTGCTGACCTACATCGTCAGTCGGTTTTGACAGACCGTTTACAAAAGGCGCACAACAACGCTGTGATGGTTTTGTGCGTTCTCTTAAGTCACGCCTTTACGGTGAGACTGGGAGGGGCACGCTTGCGTGCGCTGATTTCCTTTTGTATCAGTCTGTCAACCCGCCCAGTCTTGCCACCATTATTTGACAGTAATTTGGTAAGACTCTCTTTCATACAAAAGGAGTAGTCACCATGACTCAGCACTTTCTATCTATATTATTTTCCCTAAAACGATTTTCTATTCCTCTGTTGCAATAGCAACTTTCAAAATTTTTTGCTTATTTGACTGATCTAAACGCTATCTAGCCTTGGAAAGCTTTTTCAGATCTACACTTTAGTCAATTCAGCAAAATATATTACACATCAAATAACACAATAAAAATTAGGGGAAATGATGAAAATTCAAACTTCACTCATTGTTGTCTCAGTTGCACTTCTAGCATCAGGCTGTGCCAGCAAAACCGAACGCCAGTTTATCAGTGGTTGTAAAACAGGCGGCATTAATGACAGCACTTGTTCATGCATCTACGACAAACTTGAAAAGAAATATGGTGAGGGTGGACTGAAAGAAAATATCTACACCTTACAACAAACTGAATCCTTCCAGATGGATATGGTCAATGTGTCCTATCAGTGTATGAAGGAGTAGCCATGAGAACACTTGCAGGCATTATCTGCGTCATCGCTGTGATTTGTGTACTGGGTCTACCCTTCATTAGCTTCATGATCGTGATGGGAATTTTTATTGCATTGGCAAAATTTGCAACTGGGGGGGAAGTAAATGAATTCTAATCTTAAAGCTGGACTGATCAGCACTTATCTGGTCATTGGATTCTTTTTTGCCATCTATCAACATTTCTGGGGGCAGTATAACTATAAGCCATTTACCTACAATTTAGGGCAAGGCTTAGTGTGGCCTGCGGTGATGTTTCCTGTAATCGGTAAAATTGTTGGTGGAATTTTGATTCTACTATTCGTCTGGTTTGTTGTTATTCGTCCTAAATTATAAGGGAGTGCAATCATGAAATCATTATTTTCCACCATTGCCTTGTGTTCCCTGTTAATGGCATGTAGCCAGAACAATCAACCACCAAAAACTGATACTTCAGGTGAGCCTACCAATAATGCTGCTCAGCATACTCAATCAATCTATGCTCCTTATACCGAGGAAGCAGTTAAAGCTAAACTCAATGAAATGCAGATGATTATTGACAATGGTCATGTCTATTTACCTGCTGAAGTCAAGGAAGCGGAGTCTTATATCAGTGGATGGAATAAGTATCCTGATGTGCTGAAAGCCATGATGGAAACTGACCTTAATCCAAACAACACTCAGGAAGCTGCTGACATTCCGCTTGAGAATGAATCTGCACAAGTTAGCGATCTAAATGTTAAGGCTCGCATTAGTGCTAGAGAATCTCAATCTGCTTTTAATGTACAAGGGGCAATTGAATATATTCTTGAAATTCAATCGACCAGCAATCAGCCTTTTGTTCTACAAGGCATGAAAATTAATCGTGGTCGTTGTGGTTATTACACCGCTGACTTTCATAGCAAGATGCCTGTGCAAATGAGCTATAGCTCTACAGTATCGTACTTATTGAAATGCCGTGGTGATCAGGTGCTTGAAGCTGAATTAATCACCGATCAAGGAAATGTAAGTTTGTCTTTTTGATGTCAAACTGTACAAGATAGAGAATACATCTGATAGTCGTGTTCTCTATTTTTAATATCATAATGACTCATTTTGTTCAATATCTCTGCGCCATTTTACTTCAAACTGACCTGTACCAAAAGTCCGCATCTGTGGAGAGGTTTTAGCCCGTAAGCGCTGATCTTCTTTTTCAGGATTGACCAAGTACATCGCTGCACGAATCGCATTTGTAACTTGTATTGGTTGATCACGATGAATCATTCCAACCCCAAGCAATCCATTTTTATCAAATTTTTCCTTGTTGTCTTTGGTATTACAGTTGTAGTGAGTACCCTGTTGATTGGTGATGTGCTTCCAATACTCAGCCACCAGTTTTGCTAAACCTGAATCCTCTATACGACTATTCCCATCATAGATGAGTAATAAATGGCAGTGATAGCCTTTTTCTACACCCTGCTCTAATGCCCATACATAACCTTGTAAGTGCTTAAAACAGGTATCTTTATTTGACATACGATTACATAGAATATCCAATGCATACTTAAAGTCTTGAATACCCCAATGGATTTGATATTCTTTAAGAATAGAGATATCTACTCGAACAAACTGTAATCTAGCATAGTGTGTAAGCAGTTTATTTAGGTAGCATTCCAGTTTAAAGCGATTACGTTGTTCTTGACGCTGAAAATCGAATTGTTCTCGTATTGTATTTTTCATCTCATGTTGAATTATGCCTTGAATATGGAAGATGTGGTTTAGTTCAAATCGTAAAATATCTTCATAAAGATGGGAGTCCAATTTATCCATAATGTAATCTACGAGATTAATCACTCTTTTGAAAACATTAATGATTCTGGAATAAGTAAAATCTTCTCTGTAAATCACCTTAAAAGCACACACAGCATCCAACAGCTCTCGCTTGAATTCTTCATGATCATCAACAAATTGCTCATGGCATGTACTAACCATAAAATCTTCGATTGAGATAAGAATGGATGATTCACTTTCTAATGGATTATTCTGGTACATTTAGGTTCTCACTGAAACATAAGGTTCATATCTAAGTGAGAGATGTAAAATTTTACTGATCATGATTCTAAAGCAGGATGTTGTGGTCATCCTGCTTAGCTGAACATGCTTAGAGACTTTGGAACATACTATAGGGTTAATTTAGAATGCTTTTAGTGATTTGATATTGATACATTGTCTATAACCCATTTGAGTATGGGCTATACTTAACTAAATAACTCACTGTATTTAATCAACGATATAAGTTATTGTTTATATTATTAATAGATAATAATATATATTACCTGTTAAGCAAACCTGTCTAGACTGACCATTACACCACTGCGCCATACAGCGAGAATAACCAAATTATGGGAATATTACAGAAGCTAAACTTACGCTACTTTTTTATTCAGCAATTCAGTTCCTCCTGTATAAAACTGATCCAGCAATCCATATTTTTTCATGTCATCAACACTAGGTTCAATGAATTTCAGCAAATAGTCTTCGTTCGAATATTCCTCCTCTTTCCCACGAATTGGATGAGGGATATCGATCAGAAAAAACTCATCTTTAGTGAGTGTTGAATCGGGCACATAGATACAACTATACATTTTCTGCGACTCGACTTTTGGTATAATTTGAAAAAACTTGCCTGCTACATGACTGAGTCTTCGCGTACTTTTTAAAAATGGTAAAATCTGATTTTTGGCAATCAAATTCAAACAAAATAATAAGAATTCTAGGATGAACCGTTGCTCCTGTTTCTCTAGCTTCTGAATCTGTATTTGGATGTCCGCATCTGGATCGCTGTTTCTGATTAAGTCAGGATTTGTAATCAATTCCAAACGGTATTTTTCTTGAAAGACAAAAGGATAAATATCTTTTTCAATTGTAGTCCGATTTAAAATATCTACACCATATAACAGTGAACCTTGTAAGATATGCTGACGTAAACCCCGCTGATCAAGCAGTCTGCAACACCATGATTCAAAATAGCATTGCATCATTGTCAAATTTGAATCCAAATCATTCAACTTGATATGTTGCTTCTTTTTATTGATTAATGCTTGTTTGAACACTTTTGCAAATACTGTCAAATCTCCTTGTTCCTGATGGCATTGTTGTAATTGCAAATAATGAATTAGACATTCTTTAATGAAACTAGAAATCGTCTCCTGAACTTGTGATGAAGACTGGATACGCTCAATCATTGTTCCAGAAATAATGTTGATTTTATCTGAATCAAGCCCCTTAAGAACCAATGTCGTAAGGTGATTGAGATCGCGTGAGTTGTCAGAATCCAACGGCTGCACCTGCTCAGAAATTACCGTAAAAATATCAGCAATCATTTTTATTTCAAAATGATGTCTTTCACTCGCTTCCAATATATAAAACCGACCATACCGAGCATGATTACCCCAAAAGGTATGAGATAAATTCAACACGTAGGTTGGCGTTATATTTTTTATAAATTTGTTATTGATCGTCCCATGCACATGTACCCGAAGCAGACCTATCTTTTTCAAAAAGTAGATCGAATCAAATATTGCTTGCTTATTTAACCCTGTTTTAGCAACCAGTTGTGTTGTACCTATATTACGTATCACCCCATAAGCATCACATGAGCGAGTCAAGTTTGATAATGTCAACAATACCCTAAAATCCAGTTTTTGTTCGGGTAGTAAATCAAACTTTTTAGTGGTCACTCTGACTTGAGATAATTTGATTAAAATAAGCATTAAAAGGTCAAACTGCTTAATCGCTCTCTTAAGGCGGACATACCTATGATGGGATGTTTCATGTTGATTAACTTTACTCAATAGCAGATTTAAATAATCTAAATTCAGCTGTATTGTTCTAACTCTTGCCCGCCGACCTGTTTCTGGATATGAAAACTCCAATATCTCAAAGCCTGATAACTCCTCCAATACCAGTTTTAATTTTTTATGTTGCACACCTATCTTTTCAGACAATTCCAACAATGAATCGTTGGTTTTTTGTGTACCAAAGAGACTAATAAATTTAATCAGCACCAGTCTAGCGTAGGAACTTAATCTATGTGGTGATAACTCATTAAAATTAAAAATGAGCTGCTTATGCTCTTCTGTCATTTCATCCATACATTTTTATTCATTCAACATTGCTATTAGTAAATTTTAGAATTATTTTTAGATAGGCACAAATATTTACTATAAAATAAATTTAAAACAAATAAACATTTACTAAACGTATTTAGAAATGTTTATTCCACCTTAATTAAAATCTATAATCATATTAGAATTTCAAACATCATAGAACATCAAAATGGCAAGAAAACAACTGACATTGCAACAATGGCTTGATAAAGATCAGACATTAAAATCCTTGTTTTTAGAGCACGAATGTAACAAAGAGCAGGCACTACTGCAGATAGTTCAGCTTCCTGATGGACGATTGCAAATTCAGCCCATCGAAACCATGATCCACCCATTACTCGTAGCAGAAATAACGAATCAATGGGTACTTTTACTCAATGAAAAATATTTTTCCGATCTAAAAAATAGATTCAGAAATTTCAAATATTCCAAGAAAAATCATGCGAATGTGAGAAAGCAATTTTATCTAACCTCACATACAGCCAAAAAAATGGAGGCATTGACTGAAAAGCTCAAACTTAAAACTGAGGCAGAGTGTCTAGAATTCCTGATGAATACGTATGAGGCAAAGCAAACGCTCCCTCCACCCTATAAGCAAAAATTAAATGAAAAAGACATGATTATTGAGGAATTGAACCAACGCATCAAAGCCCTTGATAAAATGCTTTATATTAAACAGCTTCAGGTACGCAAACAGGATGAAGTCATCCAGAAGTATCTCATTAATGAATTAATCAACAGTAAAATTACCATTAATGAATTAACCAATAGCCCCCTTCAGGACGCCAGTGAAATTCAGAAATTAAAACTCCAGTTTTTAAAGGAAATACAGAAAAATATTCAGCTAGAGCAAATCAGGCACCTATCCGTTGATCAAATTGCTTCTGATACTTTTGGTAATGAATAAGCTGATGATTGTTTTTTATGAGTACTTCTTATCACTTTTGAATAAGAATATCCTGTAACAGTTCAGTACAATCCCTTAAGTGGTGAAGAATACTTTCATCATTATAAATGGTGTTATAGGGTATTTTTTTCCCCAGCAGCAAAGCAGGGTCAGTTGACTTCTGAGCAATGATTAATTCGTTTATTTCTAACTGAAGTTTGTCGATCCTGTTCTGATATTTACGATTCTGATAAACCTTTCCATGATAATTTTCATTCTGTTTATTATGGGAATTAATGAGTCGTCCCTTTTCCAATTCTTCAATCAATGCCAGCTTAGAATCTATTTCATTCTGAATCCAGACCAGATTATTTTTTTGATATTCAAGTCTAAGTATTGGCAAAATTGATTTTACCGCCTGTGATAAATTCTCCCACCGACCATTTTTATGAGCTTCATCCCTTAAAACCCGATACAGAATTTGATGCCGTGGGTATACATTCTTATCATTACGAACTTTGACTGCCCGAATACCTCTCATTCGTTTCAAAATCTTTAAATTGCGTTGGGTGCAAATATTTTCATCCAGAGCCTGATAAGCCTGTAAAATGACACTATAACGTTTTTTTTGAATTGTATTTGAAAGCGTATCAAACTCGTCTTTTAATGCATTTAGCTGTTCCAATAGTACTACTATCTGCATAGGTGAAATGACAGTATTCTCACCTAAAATCAGTTGATGAAATTCATTTATTTCTTTCAGAATTAAATCATTGAGGTGTAGTCGCTCGTTCAGCACCTTTCGCTGTATATCGCTTAACTCAGCAACGATGATTCTTTTTTCTGGCTCATCAGCTGTTTTTATATTTCCACATGCCTCATTTTGTAAAAAACTGGATTCATAATAAGTAAACAGACAATCAATGAACTCCTGTTCCAATTCATTTAAGTCTTCAAATTTTATAATAGACATATTTTTATATTCCAATATGTTAACAATGTATAATAGTAATGTTTTTTTATAATTATGCACTGTTCTTTTATCACTGTATACCACTGTCTATCATGAGCCATATGAAAGTATGCAATGTTCAATATCAATACTTTCATACTGTTAATATTTATGTGTATAAAATCCTAGAGGTGGAAAATGATAGAACAGCATTATCGTGTCAAAGACTTAGTCAACTACCCTGAACGCCCTGCCAAGGACTATGTAGATCGTGGTGGTCGCAGACGAAAGCTATCTTATAAGCCTGCAACCAAAGGGATATTGAATATTGCAGAATCCACCTTCTGGAAAATGATTCGTCGGGGTGATTTTCCTGAACCTACCTATTTAACAGCAAGTATGCCCACATGGGCTGAAAGCCAGATTATTGAATGGCTTGAACTCAAAGAGCTTAAAGCAGCATAAATTAAATAGCCTGTCGTTTGACAGGCTATTTTTTTATCATTGGATTTTCATCTTTTTACTGTTGCTGATCCAGCAATGATTCTAGGTAATTCGCCCACTCCTGCATCATCTCCCGACGATTGTTTAAAAATTTGGTTCGATTGTAGGCTGTACCATTATTATCTTTTACTTTATGTGCCAATTGATGCTCAATAAAGTCTACACGTTGTTCTAATATTTCATCCAACATGGTTCGTGCGGTTGCACGTAATCCATGTGCCGTTTGCTTCCCAGCATAGCCCAAGCGTTTTAACGCTGAGTTAATCGTATTATCAGAAATAAAAGTTTTACCATCCCGACCCACGAAAATGTATTCACTGTATGGGTGCAGATCAATAATTGAATCAATTAAGTCAAAGGCCTGATCTGACAATGGTACAATATGAAGCTGCTTGGTTTTACTAGCTGTAAATTTAAAGCATCTTTCTTCACAATAGAAATACTCCTTTTTCAGCTTGCGTATCTCCCCAGGTCGCTGAAAGGTCAACACGGAGATTTTTAACGCCACTTGTGTGATATGTGAACAACGTGGATAAAGTTTGGAGTAGTTCCAAATTTTATTGAGCATTGGAGCTAGTTCCTGCTCCTCTGTCACGGCTGCAAAGTTCCCACCCTGTGGTTTGGGCAGTTCAATATCCTCAATAGGATTGTATTGAATCAGCTTCTTTTTACGTGCTGACTTAAATATCTGGTTCAAGTCCGATTTTAGGCGTTTGGCAACTGACAATGCACCACGTTCAATAATGCGCTTAAAGACCTTAATCTCAAGAATTTCCAAGGTAAGCTGTGGAAAGGTTAAATCACCAATATAGGGATAGACATCGTGCTTTAAACGACGGATCGTCTCTTCATCCTGTTTTTGCTCTAGCTCACGTTTATATAGCCATGCTTCAGCAACAATACGAAAGGTATTTTCTGCTTCTTTCTGTTTCTGGGACTTGGTTTCAATCCGCTCCATTGCTGGATCGATGCCCTGCTTAATGAGCTTCTTATATTCATCACGAATAGTGCGAGCATCATCCAGTGAAACTTCAGGATAAGTACCTAAAGATAAATCATTACGTTTGGCTAAAAATGGACGTGTGTAATTGAATATCCAGTACTTGCTACCACTCTGATCAATACGCAGGTACAGGTTTCCCCCATCAGACAGCTTATACATCTTGTCAGGATCAGGTTTAGCTTTTTTAACTTGTAAAGCACTAAGCTTATTGATTCCACGAGTCGCCATAATTCAGACATAAAAAAATGCAGTAAGAAATAATCTTACTGCATTTTTTACTACTTTATAACTACCGATTGGCGTAGTGCGTCACGGCTTGTCATATCGTATATTTCCAACTTTAACCTTATAAATCATAAACTTATATAGTGTTAAACAGTGTCAGAAACTTGAATTTGGCGGAAGCGGTGAGATTCGAACTCACGGAGGACTCACACCCTCGTCGGTTTTCAAGACCGGTGCATTAAACCGCTCTGCCACGCTTCCAACGAGCGCTATAATATAAATAAAAAGCCAACTTGGCAAATCTTTTTATTTAAGTTTTTATCTGAACGCTCAAAATAAAAACAAAAAACCTTTAATTTTGAGTTTTTATCTACCTCTTACTACTTTTATGCCTAAACTTATTTTTATTTGGGAAGTATTAATTGTCTTTAACTATCCTTCATGCTTCACATAACTATATGATACTGGTCTATCTTTTTGATAACATAGTCACAAAGATAAAAAAGCTTTACGCTTTACTCAGGGTATTCTCCCCTTTTCAATTACAGATAAGTTTTAATTCCTGATGTGGTTTCTAACGAAACTATCTATATGAAGAAAGTTTGAGCTATATGACGAACCGCAAATTATTAACGGCTGAAGGCTATCAACGATTACAAGATGAGCTAAATGATCTTGTAAGAAAAGAACGCCCAGAAATTACCAAAATTGTGTCTTGGGCAGCTAGTCTTGGCGATCGCTCAGAAAATGCAGATTATCACTACAACAAAAGAAAGCTACGTGAAATTGATCGTAGGATCAGATACCTCACCAAACTTTTTGAAGTTGCCCAAAAAGTAGAATATCGGCCGGAACAAGATGGTAAAGCTTATTTTGGAGCTTGGGTTGAGTTAGAAAATGATGAAGGCGAAACTACTAAATTCCGTATTGTCGGCGATGAAGAAATTTATGGTCGCAAAGACTATATTTCTTTGCAGTCACCTATGGCAAAAGCTTGTTTAGGTAAAGCCGTAGATGATGAAATACAAGTTCAAACACCTAAAGGTAAAATGATTTGGTACATAACAAAAATAAGTTATCAGTAATTAATTCAGAGTATTCATTTTATTTTTTATTACAACCCAAATTATAATATTAAAAATATATTAATATCCAAATTTATACATATTATTTTATATAAAATTAGAAATCATTAAATTTAAAAAAGTATATAAAATGCCATCGATAATTGATCAAAATTAAAACACAATTATATTTTTATATAAAAAGAGATTATTAATCATGAAAGGTATAAAAATTTCTGCAATATCTACTTATCATCCAAGAACAATTAGAAATAATGAATATTTTTTAAATAAATTTGAAGATAAAGACAGTTTAAATAGAATTTTTAAAAAAGTAGGAAGAAATAAAAGACATGTCATTATTAATGATGAAGAAAATGCGCTCACAATGGCAGTTAATGCATCAAAACAATTATTAAAAGATTATAACATTTCACATGATAGCATTGATATTATTATATTTTCTTCTACAACATTAGAATATCTATCTCCAACTAATGCTTTACTGATTCATTCAGAATTAAATATTAAAACTGATTGTATATGCTTTGATATAAATGCTAATTGTTTAGGAATGTTCGTTGCTCTTGAACAAGCATCCGTTTTGCTCGCATCAAAAGAAAGTTATAAACGCGCACTGGTGATTGGGTCTGATCATCTAACAATGCTTGGAGATGAAAAACAGGTGATTCCTTCAACAATTGTCGGAGATGCAGCAGCAGCAATAATACTAGAAAAAAATACCGATGATTCGGGCATTATTGACAGGATGTACCAAACAGATAGTAGTTTTTGTAAAACTATTGTTTTTCCTCCTCATGGCCTAACGAATTATCACAGTAAGGAACAAAAAATTCATTGGGCACCATTTACTGGTTTGGAAAGTGTGGAATTCGCGGCAGATGCACTAGATAAATTATTGAAGAAAAATAATTTAAACATTGAAGATATATCTTGTTTTTTACTATCCCAATTTACGAAATCAAATATTGATATTCTTCAAGATAAAATCAATATTCCCTCTGAAAAAATTGAATATATTGGAGATCAATATGGATATACAGGAGTAAGTAGTTTTTTTATTGCCTACAAAAAACGGTTAGAAAAATCACTTATAAATAAAGGTGATATTATTGTTTTTTGGTCTTTAGGAGCAGGTTATCAGACCGGTGTAATGCTATGGAAGATTTAATAAGATATAACTGATAAAGATATTACTTTAGCTAAAAGATACTTTTTCTAATGGTATCTTTTAGCTTTAATTTAAATGTAAACAAATTAAATAGAACTAAAAATCACTAAATTATTTTATTTTTTCAGTTATTTAAGCTATAGCAGTTACCTAGTATATAAATCAAATTTCACGTTGTAATAACATGATGGCTACAAAACGTAGCATTTCATACCCGATTTTCTCACACCATAAGTGTATAAATTTTCTTCCTTAATAAATTCATGGTGTTATGTTGATATATCCGATATTTAATTGTTCAAAATTTGACAAACTTTTTTTTGAATATTATGATGCGCGCATCTTAAATGTTGAGTATTTTTTAACCCAACCTAAAACTATGTAGATTTTCTACACAGTCTGTTTTTTCATTTCATGTCATTTTGAATGACGTCATGAGTGCCCACCCCTTATTGAATTTATCAACTTTTAGAAGTTATGGCAGCTTTTTGTCTGGCTTTTAGGGCATAAATTATCTGTAGCGGAGACAACATGCACAGTAATTCAAGTTCTGGGTCGAGGCTTTGCCTTAACTCTTTATTTTCTTCTCTCCCATTGAAAGTTCTTGCACTCAGCACTATGTTTTTTCCATTTCATAGTATTAATGCAGGAAAAACCCTACAGTACAATACTGTAGTTAACACAAACACATTAACGGTAGTTGCTGTAGAAAGCCCGACTACTGTTTTTAAAGAAGATCAATTTTTGCATGGCTTTGGTTATGACCTAGCTCGTAACTATGCGCAAAGCTTAAATGTAA
This sequence comes from Acinetobacter seifertii, assembly GCF_000368065.1. Classification (GTDB taxonomy): domain Bacteria; phylum Pseudomonadota; class Gammaproteobacteria; order Pseudomonadales; family Moraxellaceae; genus Acinetobacter; species Acinetobacter seifertii. The sequence goes on along the minus strand of NZ_KB851200.1, from coordinate 49,929 downwards.
AACTAGACTTCAAAATCGTGGCAGATAATGCCACTGCACTCAAATGGGTCCAGCAAGGTAAAGCAAATCTTGCAATGACGACCGCAGGCTTAAGCTCAATCGAGAGCAAAGGTTTAATGTCTTTTTCTGCAAGTTGTGGTGATATCGTAAATTTGCAAAAAAATGGATTAAATCCTGATTTAAGCTGGGTGTTTAAACAAGCAGATGATCCTCTTACACAAACTGCCAGTGGTTTTGTTTGTCAAAGCAAGCAAAATGGTCTGACTCAACAACTGGCTTCATTTTATAACCGTAACGTTGTAAAACCTGAGTCTTGGTCTACGATTCAACGTGATTTAAGTACACGTCTGCCCATTTACAAAGCTAGCTTCAAACAAAGCGCAGCAAAGTATGATTTAGATTGGCATTTGCTTGCAGCAATGAGCTATCAAGAGTCATATCTCAAGCCAGAGTCTGTTTCACCAACAGGCGTACGTGGATTAATGATGTTAACCAACAGTACAGCTCGGGCAATGGGTGTAAGTAACCGTAGTGATCCAGCGCAAAGCATTCAAGGCGGTGCGAAATATTATGATCTCATGTTAAGTGAGTATGATGATATTCCTTTCCCAGATCGTAACTGGTATGCCCTTGTGGCTTACAATATGGGTCCGGGTGCAGTCAACCAGATCCAGAAACGCTTACAGACTCAAGGAAAAGATCCAAACCAGTGGGTTAACCTCTATGAGTATTTACAGCGTAATCAAATGCGAAATGGTCGATACAAACAAGCGGTACAGTATGTGACCCGTATTCGTGCTTATCTTGAGCACATTAAAACGGCACAACCTCGAATCAATATCTAATTTTTATTATTTAAAAGTTGATAAATTCAGTGTTTGTACAAATAAAAAGCTGGTGGTGTTTCAAAAAGTATGCTGACATTAAATGAAGCCATTATTGATGTAAAAAAAGGTTAAGTCGAAAGCTTTAAAATGGTTTTCAATCTTTTTTGAAAAATTACAACTCCTTCTAAAACCACGCCTAATTCGATGCCTTATTTTGCAATTATTACCTTCAATACCTACAGTAAAAAATTTACCAATACTTTGCTTGCAGTTTTTAAAAGCAGTTATGAAACTGTCCCAATGATCACTTGCAATTCGGGTGTAGTGAATACCTAATTGTTTAAGCTTTGTTTTCAATCGTTGAACTGTAGCTAAGTCTCTTTTACCCCAAACATAAGCAACAATCTCACCTGTTTCTCGATGGTAGGCGTAAATAAGCCATTGTTTATTATTTTTATTTCCCACAAAAGTCCAAAACTCATCAACTTCAAGAGACTCATAATGACTTTGTTTAGGCTGAATTTGGTAGGTCGATTCGGTTAAAGTACGTAAAACTTTACCGATACTGATTCGCTCAACTTCAGCGATATCTCGTATACCACTACCTCTGACCATCAACTGTAATATTTTTCGAGTAATGCCTGAATTACATCCTAGATAGCTCAGAGCATGGTCACCAATAAACTGACGTTTACAGTCTTTGCACTGATAGTTTTGTTTCCCATCTACTTTGATGCCATTTTTCTTTATACTGTCACTGAGGCAGGTTGGACATTTGATTTCTAGAGTTATTCGCATTTCTCTATTTTATCAAAATTCAACCTGCTTTGTTTCAGCATACTTTTTGAAACACCACCAAAAAGCTTACCTCTTGGGGTAAGCTTTTTATATGAATTCTTTTTAACTTAAGCTGTTGTTTGTTCTAATACTTTCTTGAACAAATCTTTTTGTTCTTGGCTTGGTTTAGCTGTTTGCAAAGCCATTAACTGAGACATATCGCCTTGAACTTTAATTTTACCAGTCATAAATGCTTGCATAGCTGCAGCCATATCAAACTCTAAAAATACTTTACGTAAAGTTTCAGCATCCATATTTAAAGTTGTTTTGGCATTTGAAGACAAACCTTTTTGGATTTTACCCCCATCCAAAGCTAATTCGGTATTTCCAGAAGCATCTGTAACTACTAAATTAATTGCCAAATTCGCAAGAGCTGGTGGCAAATTAAGATCACCTGCTTCAGCAGTTAATTTTTCGACAGTCGCAAACCAATCATCAGTTAAAAATGCAGGCATGATTCTTCCTCAAATTTATTTGTTCAATTTCTCTAGTTAGTTGTCTATCCAGACAACATCATATGAAGCACTTCTGCTTGTGCGTTGTTATAGCATGTAATTTTAAGGTTGGGCTATGACTTTTTGTACGGAACATTCATTTTTTAGTGTTTTGATACATTAAAGACACTTGTTTATAAAGTGCCTTTAATTGACTTGTTCAAATATTTTATTCAGCAGCGAAACTTAAATTCACTACATCTAAACGATTTTTAAGTTCTTCAGGGTCTTTAAAGTCGATCTCACGCTGAGAATCTAGCGCTTCAAAATCAAACAACTCACGGTCAGCTAACTGAGACGGAGAAACGTTTTGTAAAGCACCAAAAATACTGTGTAAGCGTTTCGGATATTGCTTATCCCACTCACGTAGCATTTCATTAAGCATGGCACGTTGTAAGTTCTCTTGTGAACCACAAAGGTTACACGGAATAATTGGGAACTTACGTAATTCGGCATATTTGATAATGTCTTTTTCTTCAACATAGGCCAAAGGACGAATCAAAATATTTTTCTTATCTGATGATAAAAGCTTAGGTGGCATTGCCTTTAAGCTGCCACCATGGAATAAGTTCAAGAAGAAAGTTGCAATGATGTCATCACGGTGATGGCCTAGCGCAACTTTGGTGGCACCAATTTCTTGAGCGAAGCCGTATAGCGAACCACGGCGCAAACGTGAACACACTGCGCAGTATGTTTTACCTTCAGGTGTTAAACGCTTGGTAATGGTATAAGTGTCTTTTTCCAAAATGTAATATGGAATGTTATTTTCTTCCATATAACGTGGTAAGACATCTTCCGGAAAACCCGGCTGCTTTTGGTCAAGGTTAACCGCAACAATGTCAAAATTGATCGGTGCAACACGTTTGAACTGCAACAAAATGTCGAGCAAGGTATAACTGTCTTTACCACCAGACACACACACCATGACCTTGTCACCATCTTCAATCATATTGAAGTCACGAATGGCATGCCCAACTTGACGGCGAAGCTTCTTAAGCAAACGATAATAAACCGAGCTTGTTGGAAGTTCAGGCTTAAAATTAAATCCTTCGTTGGACTCAACTGGCGCGTACATAGACGAGATATACCCATAAATAAAAATACCGCGCAATTTTATATGATTCGGACGGGAATCGCATCAAAAGAATAGTTTCAATTCTTGAAGTCGTCATAATGCTCAGGCATGATGCAAAAGTCGTGCTCCATTTTGACCGATGAGTTCATTTTTTGCGCAAAATGCTTACTTTTTGGACTTTTCCACAGTTTTCCACAAAACCTGTGGATAAAATTGTGGATTTCTTCGTGCTTGACAAACTGTTTTCACCTTCTGTTAAGGGTTTTATTTAAATTGATCATTTTTTAACCAATCATTTTTACCTTTATTTTTCAAACAGTTATTCAAGTCAATAGAATCATTTTAAAAAAAAAATTTTAATTTTTTTTGATGATCATTCGAACAAAACAGCTTGATTTTTTAAAACAGCGAAAATAAAAAAAATTACACAAAACTTCTTTCTTTAATATTTTTTGATAAACTCTTTGACAAGTCTTGAATACCTTAAAATTGTGAATAACATAAAATGAAAAATTCGGTTCAATATCTTTTTTCTTGTTTGCTGGGGATGACCACTTTTTCGGTCGGTGTAACGTCGACTTTTGCAGGTCAGATGTACGTTTACCAAGACAAAAATGGCAGTACTTTACTGACTAACCGTAAAAGCTATGACAATTCACTCAAGAAAGTAAAAGTGACTTACTATCCTGATAGTAATATTCATAGTTATACAAACTGGGGCGCTTCAGAAGCTTCTGTTCTACCAAGCTATAGCAAAAATAAAAATGCGTTTGACCATATTATTAAGCAGGCGGCGCAACAGCACGGTGTATCTGAAGGTTTAATTAAAGCAGTCATGCATACCGAATCGGGTTTCAATATAAATGCCCACTCTCCAGTCGGTGCCCAAGGCCTAATGCAACTCATGCCAGCCACTGCCCGTCGCTTTAACGTTTCTAACGCTTACGATCCTCAGCAAAATATCTTTGCTGGTGCGAAATATCTGGGCTGGTTGCTCAAGCGTTTTAATGGCAATACGCAAATGGCACTCGCAGCCTATAATGCTGGTGAAGGCAACGTTGATAAATACGGTGGCATTCCCCCATTTCGTGAAACCCAAGATTATGTTCGCCGAGTAACCAGTCGATATCAGAACTTATATTCTTCTGGGGTAAGCCTTTCATCTTTTACGAACTCAAATATTTCTACCCAGACTGTAAGTCGCCCAGAGCTACCTCAAGCCGCCACAACACAACAAGTATCGTCTAAACCTGTTAAATATTCTTCTGCACGCCAAATTGTGACTTTGGCTGATGGTACCTATACTGATGCACCTACAGGAACTTATGTCACCAATAACGCAACAGCAATTGCGCATATTAGAATCGAGTAAATTGAAACAACTCATGCATTGCAGTTAATCTTTTAACGAGGCCCATTGTCTAAAAATTGTAATGATCTATTACCCACGCCTCTGTGTTTAGATGGGCCGTATAAATAACTTGTTTAATTTAAATACATTCTTATCCACTAAAGAATGTATTGATTCCTTATTTTTTTCTTGAATTTTTCCCCTAAGCGCCGCATATTAGCTAAGTGATTTATAATTTATAAATCAGATAATATTTTATTTATAAGAGGATTTTCTCAATGATGCGGATTGGTTTGTTTTTGCTTACCAACCTCGCGGTACTGGTTGTAGCTGGCATTATTTTGTCACTCTTCGGTGTCGGTAGTTACCATGGCGCGGGTGGCTTGAATCTAGGCAACCTTTTAGTCATCTGTTTTGTGTTTGGTATGGTGGGCTCATTAGTCTCTCTATTTATGTCCAAATGGATGGCTAAAAAAACTACTGGTACAGAACTGATTGACCCAAATGCTCCTCGTAACCAAGCTGAAAGCTGGTTATTGCAAACAGTCGCTGAACTTTCTCAACGTGCTGGTATTAATATGCCAGAGGTTGGTATCTTTCCTTCATATCAGTCTAATGCCTTCGCAACAGGCTGGAATAAAAATGATGCCTTAGTTGCCGTTTCAAGCGGTCTACTTGAGCGTATGAACAAAGATGAGCTACGTGCAGTGCTTGCGCACGAGATTGGTCACGTTGCAAATGGTGACATGGTCACATTGGCACTCATCCAAGGTGTTGTAAACGCCTTTGTTATGTTCTTTGCTCGCGTAGTAGGTGACTTTATCGACCGTAATGTTTTTGGTCGTCAAGACAATGAAGCACCTGGTATGGGTTATTTCCTCATTACGATGGTTTTAGATATCGTGTTCGGTATCCTAGCTTCTGCTATTGTGATGTGGTTCTCTCGCTACCGTGAATACCGTGCTGATGAAGCAGGTGCACGTTTAGCTGGTAAACAAGCAATGATTTCTGCTTTATTACGTTTACAGGCAGAAACAGAGTTACCTGACCAAATGCCAAAAGAAATGAAAGCGTTCGCTATTGCGGAAGGTAAAGAACAAGGCTTTAGCTTGGCTGCATTGTTCCAAACTCACCCTTCGATCGAACAGCGTGTTGCAGCTCTACATCAGTTAGATTGCCCATAACACAGTGAATGAAAAGCCTCCAGTTGGAGGCTTTTTTATTAGGCTGAATGGGCAAGTCCCCAAAGAAAACTGATTCCCCACCACATTGCAAAACCAATCAAAATAAGCACAAACATCCCCAATAAATCGGGTATATGTAGCCATAGCCAACTCACAACAGGGTTACGCCAGAAAGCTGACTGTTGCTGCTTCTTTTCAAGCTTTTCATGTAAATACGGATGGACAACATGCATATCACTTTGAATCGCATATTCTTCACGAATGTGGGTATGGACGACGTCTAACGCTTTTCTGCTAGGACGTATAAAAATATCGAAAATAGTCCCAGCAACTGGAACACAACCCACCACAGCATCGACTACAGCCAATTTTATAACGGGAGTGAGCTTATGCTGCGGTACACCAATTTGCTTGGCTTTATATATGGCATAGCAAGTCAGGACGAAACCCGCTACATCACCCGCAATAGGAATGGTACTTAGGGCCGCATCGGCCCCAATACCCTGCTTTGTAAAAGGAATACGGACTGCGCTATCCATCATGGTTGCGAATTTAGCCAGATCTCGTTCTAATGCGATGACCTGTTGCTGTGTTAGTTTTTTTTCTTGAGGCATCTAAATCAAATATATGAAGAGAAGTTAAACTTAATATACTTGATTTAATGCCTGATTTTAAATTGTTTGCTTTTAACTCGAAGCTTTCGCTTTAAACAGTGAGCGTAATAACACGTACATCACTGGAATAAAGAATAAAACCAGCACAGTACCAAACATCACACCACCTAAAATACTAATACCAATTTCTTGACGGCTCACCGCACCAGCACCCTGTGCAAACACAAGTGGAATCACCCCAGCACCAAAGGCTAAAGAAGTCATTAAAATCGGTCTTAAACGCAAGCTCGCGCCTTCTAGAGCAGCCTGAATAGCATTCTTTCCTTTCTCTTGAGCTAATGCAGCGAACTCAACAATTAAAATTCCGTTTTTACATGACAACCCAATCGTAGTTAAAAGTGCAATTTGGAAATACACGTCATTTGGTAAACCAAAGATATAAGAGAAAATGACACTTCCTCCTACACCTAGCGGAATAGAAGTCATTACAGCAGCAGGAATACTTAAGCTTTCATACAAAGCAGCTAAACATAAGAAAATAAAACCAGCCGAAATCAGATATAACCATACAGCCTGATTCGTCGACTTTTGTTCTTCAAAAGACAAGCCAGTCCATGCTAAGCCGATGTCTTTTTGCTGGTTGACGAGTTGTTCAACATCCTTCATGGCTTGACCAGAACTGCTACCACTCGCAACATCTGCCTGTAGCTGTAAAGCACTATATCCCATATAGCGTTTCACAATTTCCGGTGCCCCGCCCCAGCTGAAGTTTGCAAATGAGCTAAAAGGCACCATTTCATTTTGGCTATTACGCACAGACCAATTATATAAATCTTCAGGTTTAGATCTAAACTGGGCATCACCTTGAATCATGACGCGTTTAATACGGCCCCGATCAATAAAGTCATTTACGTAAGTTCCACCCCATGCACTCGATAACGTATTGTTAATTGCTGAGAGTTCCAAACTATTTGCCAAAGCCTGTTTCTGATCAATCTTGATATTCAGATTCGCTTTACTATTGGTAGACTGCTTATCAAAATTTTCGAAAGTTGAATAGTTTTTACTTTGAGTTTGTAACTGTCGGAACATCCCATCTAAGAAGTTTTGACCTTGACCATTTAAGTCCTGAATCCAAAAATCTAGACCATCCGTTTGGCCTAAACCATTTACTGAAGGTGGTAAGGTCACATTAATTTGAGCATTATTTAAATGACTAAAATATTTCATTGCACGCTTTTGTATAGCGTCAGCGGAGTTTTCTTTTGCAGTACGGACATCCCAAGGTTTTAAAGCAACAAAGCCTTGTGCTAAATTTTGTCCAGTACCGGCATTATTTCGACCGTAACGAATTAAAACCAAATCAACATTTTTATCTTCTTGTTTCAGAAAGTATTGGCGTACTTGCTCACCGATTTTCTGACTTTCAGAAATTGGAGCACTATCTACCAATTTAATTTGAACGCTTAAAATACCTTGGTCTTCTTTAGGAATAAATCCACTTTTTAAACCACTATAGAACAGCGTAAAAACTGCTATCAGCGCAACAAAAATCACAATAACTGATTTACTGTAATCAATACTCGTCTGAACAAGCTTGATATATTTATTCTTAAGTTGATCAATTTTTTGGTTAAACCAAATTGCCCAACGCTTAGGTTCAGAGTTCGGTTTTAAAATTAATGCACATAAGGCGGGGGTTAATACAAGTGCAACAACCAGCGATAGTGCCATAGCGGCAACTAAAGTAATGGAAAACTGGCGGTAAATCACCCCAATTGAGCCACCTAAAAAAGACATTGGAATAAAAACTGCGGTTAAAACCAAAGTAATCCCAACTAAGGCCCCACTAATTTCACCCATTGACTCAATCGCAGCTTCTTTAGGGCTTAAGTGCTGTTCATGCATGAGCCGTTCAACGTTTTCAACAACCACAATTGCATCATCAACCAACAAACCTATGGCGAGTACCAATGCAAATAATGTCAATGTGTTAATACTAAACCCGAGCACATATAAGACCGCAAAAGTCCCTAGAATAACAACTGGCACGGTAATACTCGGAATAAGAGTGGCGCGCCAGCTTTGTAAAAATAGGAACATGACCAAAATAACCAGAATAATCGCTTCTACAAGGGTCTTAACAACTTCCTTAATTGACTCTTGAACAAACGGCGTATTATCTCGTGGATAAACGATCTTATAGCCAGCTGGTAATTTAGTTGCGAGCTGATCTAAGGTTTGATGAATGAGCTTAGAGGTCTGAATTGCATTTGCACCAGAAGATAACGAAATACCTAAACCTGCCGCAGGATAACCATTAATCGTATTAAAGGACTGGTAGTTCTCTGCACCAAGCTCAACTCGTGCAATATCTTTTAAGTAAACATAACTCGCAGTTTTATTCGACTTTACAACAATATTTTTAAAATCATCGACTGTTTTGAGTCGAGAACCTGCAGTCACTTTTGTATTTAAATATTGTCCATCAATGACTGGTAAATCACCAATTGCACCTGCAGCAACTTGGGTATTTTGGGCAGTGATTGCGTTCGCCACATCACTTGGCATTAAATTATATTGTTTTAACTTGTCCGGATTTAACCAAATACGCATCGCATATTGCGAACCAAATACATCAGTTTCACCCACCCCTTCAATACGGTTCAGGTTATCTACCACGTGCGTAGTTAAATAGTCTGATAGCTCAATATTTCCCGTTTTACCTGTCGAGTCATATAAACCAATTACCATAAAAGTATCACCTAGTGACTTATTGACTGTCACACCTTGGCGCTGAACTTCATCGGGTAAACGGCGTATGACACCGCTAATACTGTTTTGGACTTGGACCTGAGCAGTGTCTGGGTTGGTTCCATTATCAAAACTAATGGTAATTCGGCTACGTCCCGATGAATCACTTGATGAACTAAAATAGAGTAAGTGGTCAATCCCTTGTATTTGCTGTTCTAAAATTTGAGTCACACTTTGCTCAACCGTTTGCGCATCTGCGCCACTATAGTTGGCTGACACTGTAATCTTCGGCGGCGCGATATCTGGATATCGTTCTACAGGTAAATTCATGACCGAAAAAATACCGAAAGCCATAACAATGATCGCCAGGACATTGGCAAAAATAGGACGTTCAATAAAAAATTTAGATAGCATGGCTGCCCGGTATAATGTCGTTAATTAACAGAAATAAATGCCGCTTTGAGACCATGTGATCATCAACGAGCAATGTAAAAAAGACAAGTAGAATTAAAACAATAAATGTAATTAAGACAAAAACAAAGCGCGTTTGAATATTTCCAACAAAGCAATAAAGAACCAGTTAACTAGTGTCACTTAAAATTCATGAATTCTTCATGATCATGTCAAACTAAATCTTAATACTTGAGTCGTTTCAACTAAAACAATATGAGTAGAATTATGTTTAGAAAAGCACTTTTATGCTTAAGTTTAGTTAGCTTGGTCGGTTGTAATGACGATGATAAAATTGAAACGACACCAACTACACCAGAATATCAACTTCCTAAAATTTTAGTTATCGGACACCGCGGCGCTAGCGCTTTACGTCCTGAACATACGTTAGCTTCATATCAAGAAGCGATTGATGATGGTGCTGACTTTATCGAACCCGATCTGGTGTCAACAAAAGATGGTGTATTGGTTACGCGTCATGAAAACGAAATTGGTGGGACTACCAATATCAGTACCCTTACCCAATTTGCGGACCGCAAAACCACCAAAAATATTGATGGTGTTAATTTAACGGGTTGGTTTACTGAAGACCTCACCTTAAATGAATTACAACAAGTTAAAGCACGTGAGCGTATTCCTGAGTTCCGACCAGCAAATACAGCTTACAATGACCTCTATTCAATTCCGACGCTCGAACAAGTCATTGAACTTGCCGAAGCAAATTATAAAAAAACTGGCAAGATTATTGGTTTATATATCGAAACCAAACATCCCACTTATTTTAAAAATAGAAATTTGGCTATGGAGGACACACTTCTTAAAACTCTGGCCAAGTATCAATATACACGTGATATCGCACCTATCTATTTGCAGTCTTTTGAAGTCAGCAATTTAAAATATTTAAAAGATCAACTTGACCTTCATAAGACACTTAAACATGCACAAATCATTCAGTTATATGATGCAAAAACATCTCGACCAGCCGACTTTGTTGAATCTGGTGTATCTAAGACGTATGGTGATTTGGCCACAGCACAAAGCTTAAAAGATGTTGCTAAATATGCAAATGGCGTTGGCCCAAGCAAAAACTATATTCTTAATTTCAATACTGATGGTTCAGTACAAACCACTTCATTTATTAGCGATGCACATGCCGCTGGCTTAAAAGTACACCCATATACTTTCCGCCCAGAAAACAACTTTTTACCACAACCTTTAAAATGTAGCGACAAACCTGCTGAACGTTGTCCAACAGGTGCTTTAAAAGAGTTCGAAGCATATTTTAAAGCAGGTGTAGATGGTGTCTTTACCGATGATCCTGCACTTGGCCGTCAAGCTGTGACTAATTTTGAGAAAACAACAAAATAATTAAATACTTAATAAAAAATGGGGCATTGAATGCCCCATTTTTTACTTCTCAAGACTGTTATTAAAATATAAAGGAATCCACTGATATTGCTCTGCATTCACTTTATATACATGGCCAATCCCCGGAAATGGCAAATGTGGAGCAGCTACCCATTGCTGTTTATTTGAAATTTCAGCAAACATTTTTAAACGGGTATTAATTGCCTGCTCGGAATTTACATCAAAATCTACGCCAGTTTTTGGAGCATCAAACTGCAAAGAATGTGAGTGGACAATGTCCCCTACAAAGACAATTTGTTGACCCTTGCTCTTTAAACGGAAGCTATGGTGACCCGGTGTGTGCCCTTGTGTATTGATTACTTCAAAACCTTGAATGACATCACCATCTTTAAAGGTTTTGAATGCTTTTCTCGCCTCATAAGGTGCAAGTGCAACTTTTACATTTTTAACAGTGCCTAAATAATTTTCTTTTTGATTTGCTGGTACTGTTTTTTCAGAAGCTGGGTTTAACCAGTAATCTGCTTCACGTTCATGCGCATAAATAGTTGCATTAGGAAATACTGCTTTTCCATCTTTAGCAATTCCACAAACATGGTCTGGGTGCAAATGTGTCAATAAAACCGTTTTCACGTTAGCAAGCTGATAGCCTGCCAGTTCAAGATTTTTAGCAATCGAACCCAACTGTGGGCCAAAACAACTTGAGGCACCGCTATCAACAAGCGTCAAACTTTTGCCGTCATCTACTAAAAATGCATTTACAGAAGTCTGGATGCCCTTCTCATTAACAGCGGCATACTTAGTTAAAATTTTAGTCTTCTCAGCCTGACTCAAATTTTTGAATAATTTAGGGTCTAAATAAATGGTGCCATCAAGTAAAGAGGTGATGCGATAATTACCAAATTGATGCTTATAATATCCCGGTACTTGCTGAGCTGAAGCAGGCTCTGCATAGCTTACATGTAAGCCACCCATGACAAGTCCTAATGCTACAAATAGTTTTTTCATCTCTTCTTCTCTATCAAGTTATAAAGTCAAAATCTTTAAAAAAGATTTAATATTTTTTTTGAGGGCCGCGATATATAATGCATGAAAAGTGTTAAAAATATAAGTGAATGAATAGTTATTCTCCCTACAAAGGCAAAAGCGGACTCAAGCGCATCTTGAATGCGACAGGTTATTCAATTTCAGGATTTAAGGCAGCTTATAAAAATGAAGCCGCTTTTCGACAAATTGTTTTAATTAATGTCGTGCTTATCCCTACTAGCTTTTTCCTAGATGTGACTCGTGGTGAACATGCACTTATGGTCGTTGTATGTTTATTTGCAATTATTGTAGAACTATTCAATTCTGCGATTGAGGCAGTAGTTGACCGCGTATCACTTGAAAAACATCAACTCTCTAAAAATGCCAAAGATATGGGAAGTGCTGCACAGTTTGTTGCACTGTCTATTATTGCAGTGACATGGCTTATCATTTTATTAGGCTAAAAAAAAACCATGCTTATAAAAGGATAAGCATGGTGTAACAAAAAAGAGGAACTACAGCTACTGTTCCTGACTATAAGTTTAAGAATATCAACTTAACTTTTTCTTAATTTATATAAGAAATAAAAAAAATCCCTGCAAATGCAGGGATTTTTTATTTAGACGTTAATGTTGAATTACATCATGCCGCCCATTCCACCCATACCGCCCATGTCTGGAGCAGCTGGTTTGTCTTCAGGAATGTCAGTAATCATACATTCTGTAGTCAACATTAAGCCCGCAACAGAAGCAGCGTGCTCAAGTGCAGAACGAGTTACTTTAGCTGGGTCAAGAATACCCATTTCTAACATATCGCCATATTCGCCAGTTGCAGCGTTATAACCGAAGTTACCTTCACCACCCTTAACAGCGTTGATCACTACAGATGGCTCATCACCAGCGTTCGCAACGATTTGACGAAGTGGAGCTTCGATCGCACGGCGTAAAATGTTGATACCTGCAGTTTGGTCTTCGTTAGAACCTTTTAAGCCATCAAGAACGTTTACAGCACGTACAAGCGCAACACCACCACCTGCAACAACACCTTCTTCAACTGCTGCACGAGTTGCGTGAAGAGCGTCGTCTACACGGTCTTTCTTCTCTTTCATTTCAACTTCAGTTGCTGCACCGATTTTAATTACAGCAACACCGCCTGCCAATTTAGCAACGCGTTCTTGTAATTTTTCACGGTCATATTCTGAAGTAGATTCTTCGATTTGAGCACGGATTTGTTGAACACGCTCAGCGATAGCAGCAGCATCACCAGCACCGTCAACAATAACTGTGTTTTCTTTAGAAACAGTGATTTTGTGCGCTGTACCTAAATCTTGAAGAGTCGCTTGTTCTAAAGACATACCAACTTCTTCAGAAATAACAGTTGCGCCAGTCAAGATTGCGATGTCTTGAAGCATAGCTTTACGACGGTCACCGAAACCAGGAGCTTTAACAGCACACACTTTGATAATACCGCGCATGTTGTTTACAACAAGAGTTGCAAGCGCTTCACCTTCAACATCTTCAGCGATGATAAGAAGTGGTTTACCAGTTTTAGCAACTGCTTCTAAAACAGAAATCAATTCACGAATGTTGCTGATTTTTTTGTCAACAAGAAGGATGAATGGGTTTTCAAGTTCAGCAGTCAAAGTATCTTGCTTGTTAGCAAAGTACGGAGAGATATAACCACGGTCAAACTGCATACCTTCTACAACGTCTAATGCGTCTTCGAAGCCAGAACCTTCTTCTACAGTGATTACACCTTCTTTACCTACTTTTTCCATTGCTTGAGCAATAAGTTTACCAACAGTAGTATCAGAGTTAGCAGAGATAGAACCAACTTGTTCAATTGCTTTGAAATCATCAGCTGGTTTAGCAATAGAACGTATATTTTCAACTACAGTTTTTACTGCAATATCGATACCGCGTTTTAAATCCATTGGGTTCATACCAGCAGTTACTGATTTGATACCTTCGTTTAAAATTGCTTGAGCAAGTACAGTCGCAGTTGTTGTACCGTCACCTGCGATGTCATTAGTTTTGCTTGAAACTTCACGAACAAGTTGAGCACCCATGTTTTCAAACTTGTCTTTTAATGAAATTTCTTTAGCAACAGTCACACCGTCTTTAGTGATGTGCGGCGCACCGAAAGAACGGTCGATCACAACATTACGGCCTTTAGGACCTAAAGTCACTTTAACCGCATCTGCAAGTACGTTTACACCTGCAATCATTTTTGAGCGAGCTGAATCACCAAATTTTACGTCTTTAGCTGACATATTAAACTCCGAATCTTTTTAAATACTGAATCTGATAATGAATTGAGTTATGAATCGATTAGCCTTCTAATACAGCTAAGATGTCTGACTCTTTCATGATTAAGAGTTCTTCACCGCTTACTTTAACTGTTGTACCTGCATAAGTACCGAATAACACTTTGTCACCAACTTTAACATCCAAAGCACGTACGCCGTTATCAGTGATTTGACCATTACCTACTGCAATTACTTCACCTTGAGATGGTTTTTCAGCAGCAGAACCTGGCAATAAAATACCACCAGCAGTTTTGGTTTCTTCTTCTACACGACGAATCACAACGCGATCATGTAATGGACGAATGTTGCTCATAATTAACTCCATCAGACTAAGTCTTTTTGATTAATCGTTATTGCTTTAATCCAGAGCAATAACAAAATATTTAGATGTCACTTTTGTGGGGATGAAAAAAAAGGCTTCAAGGGGAAATAAGAAAAAATTTCCTCTTTTTTGAATATTTTTTAAACAATCAAATATTTAATCTCATCTAACCCAGATCAATCTGAAGTGAATTCAGCCAACTGTTCATTGAACCAATAATGCTGAATCTTTCCTGTATTTGAAACTGTATTAAAGCTATTCGGATTGTGATGATATAAACGAGTAGAAGTTGCTGTACCCGCATGAATATCATAAATAGGATGATCTATTTCTAAATGATAAATTTGCGTTAAATCATATACAGCCGTTTTATGGAGATGACCATGCAACATTCCAAATAATCCTGTTGTACTCCACTTTTCTAAGGCAATTTTTCCCAAAACCGGACAATCCTTTATTCCATGCTTATTGTCAGGTGGTGTATAAAAAGGTTGATGGAAAACCACCAGCTTTATTTTATCTTTTGGCGCTTTCTCTAAACGCTCATAAGTATCTTGAATTTGTTCAATCGAAATATGCCCACGTGTGTGATAACGACGACGTATGCTGTTTACCCCAACAATATAGAAATGTTCGGTTTCTAAAGTCGGCTCTAGTTCACCAAAAAAATATCGATATCGGGTAAATGGAGAAAAAAAACGGTTCCAGACATGATACAAAGGAATATCATGATTTCCAGGCACCACAAGATAAGGAATATTGAGACTATCTAAAAACTGTCGGCATTTAAAAAATTGTTCATATCTGGCACGTTGGGTAATATCCCCACTCACAACAATCACTTCAGGCTGTTGCTGAATACAAAAGTATCTTATCGCCTCTAAACACTCTTTTTTTTCTGTGCCAAAGTGTAAATCAGACAGATGTAATAACATTCGGCACCATAATATTTAAAGCATTCTTTTCTACAGTGAAATTTAAAGGTGGTTTCATTTCTATAATTTCACCATCTAAAGCAACTGTAAGTTTCGATTTCTTTGCACATTCCACCACAACATGATCTGCACAAAAACTATATACGTCTTCTGCATCTTCAACTTTACCTTGAACCCATTGCCAAAGCATATTCAGCAAACTCAGCTTATCACTTTTTGTAATTACAACTCCAGCCACTCTTCCCTGTGCTGCACATTCTGCAATCCTGAGTTTCATATCACACAACTGTAATTGGTTATTTCCAAAAAAAATTAGAGGGGCTTTAACTGGATATTTTTTCCCATCTACCGTTATCGACAACTTCATGGATTTATTTTCTCTTAATAAAACATCTAAAGCTGAGGTATAAGCATGTAAAGGAAGCCTTCCTAAATATTTATTGTAAAGTTCGCGCTTTTTAATAAAGAGTGGATATAGACCTAAACTGGCATTATTCAAATAAATATGATCATTGATTGCTGCTATATGAACCGATCGAGGTGTACCTGTGGCAATAACTTCTACTGCGTCCAAAAGGTCTAATGGAATATCTAAAACTTTAGCAACGTAGTTAAAAGTCCCTAAAGGCAAAATTCCCATTGGAATAGATGTATTTTTAAGTTTAGATGCAACAGCATTTAAAGTGCCATCCCCACCAGCTGCAACAACTACCCCTCTATTTTCGTTTTGTGAATGCCGATGGATCACATTATTCATCAAATCATCAAATGATGTATCTTCATTTAATTCAAAAACTTGTATCTCAAAATCATGTTCTGTTAACGCGGTCATCACTTGCTCATAAACATCTTCATGCTTTGAAGCATGAAATCCTGATTTTTCATTGTAGATGATTGAAAGAGGTTTTAAGGGCCGCATTTTATTATCGTAAATAGGGATGTTTATTCTATTTTGTATATAAAATCACCTATTAAAAGTCTCTTTATGTAAATTTTGAATGATCTTCATTTGTTTAATCAATAATAATTCTCAAGAAATATTTAAGAGTTAATTTATTGATTTTAAATAAAATAATTTTAATAAATAACACACATACAACATAAAAATATGAAAGTATAAACCGTATAAAAAACTCTAACCAAATGATTTTCATTAAAAAACTCTCAGAAACCCAAATATCTAATTGTTAGTCTTTAGTCTTATTTTTTTTATGATTTTATGCTTTAATACAGCCACTTTTTTATTTGATCTTTCATTGTACCCCAATGAATAGACTTGTACGTTGTACATATTTTGAATAGGCCTCACCATGACCACAGTGAACGCACCAGAATTCGTTCGTCATCCTAAGCTTATAGCATGGGTTGAAGAAATTGCAAACTTAACCAAACCAGCAAAAATCGAATGGTGTGACGGAAGCGAAGAAGAATCTCAACGTCTAATCGACTTGATGATCGCTAACGGCACCATGCAGAAATTAAACCAAGAAAAACATCCTGGTTCTTATCTTGCAAATTCTGACCCATCTGACGTTGCGCGTGTTGAAGATCGTACTTACATCTGCTCTCAAAATAAAGAAGATGCTGGTGCGACAAACAACTGGGAAGATCCAGCTGTTATGCGTGAAAAATTAAATGGTTTATTTGAAGGTTCAATGGAAGGCCGTACGATGTACGTTGTTCCTTTCTCTATGGGTCCTTTAGGTAGCCATATTGCTCATATCGGTATCGAGTTAACTGACTCTCCTTATGTTGCTGTTAGCATGCGCAAAATGGCACGTATGGGTAAAGCAGTTTATGACGTATTAGGTACAGACGGCGAATTCGTTCCTTGCGTACACACAGTAGGTGCACCACTTGCTGAAGGTCAAAAAGACGTTGCATGGCCATGTAACCCAGAGAAATATATCGTTCATTACCCAGAGACTCGTGAAATCTGGTCTTTCGGTTCTGGGTACGGCGGTAACGCATTACTTGGTAAAAAATGTTTAGCTCTTCGTATCGCTTCTGTCATGGGACGCGAACAAGGTTGGTTAGCTGAACACATGCTTATTCTTGGTGTAACTAACCCTCAAGGTGAAAAACACTACATCGCTGCTGCTTTCCCATCTGCTTGTGGTAAAACAAACTTTGCGATGTTAATTCCACCAGCAGGTTATGAAGGTTGGAAAATCGAAACTGTAGGTGACGATATTGCTTGGATCAAACCAGGTGAAGACGGCCGTTTATATGCGATTAACCCTGAAGCTGGTTTCTTCGGTGTAGCTCCTGGTACAAATACCAAGACTAACCCAAACTGTATGGCAACTCTTCATAAAGATGTTATCTACACAAACGTAGCAGTAACTGAAGATGGTCAAGTATGGTGGGAAGGTCTTTCTAAAGAAGTTCCAACAAACTTAACGAACTGGAAAGGTCAACCTCACGTAAACGGTGAAAAAGCAGCACATCCAAATGCTCGTTTCACTGTTGCAGCAGGTCAATGTCCATCTATCGATGCTGATTGGGAAAACCCAGCAGGTGTTCCAATTTCTGCATTCATCTTCGGTGGTCGCCGTGCAGATACAGTTCCTTTAGTTTCTGAAGCTTTTGACTGGGTTGACGGCGTTTATAAAGCTGCAACTATGGGTTCTGAAACTACAGCTGCTGCTGTTGGTCAACAAGGTATCGTTCGTCGTGACCCATTCGCGATGCTTCCATTTGCTGGCTACAACATGGCTGACTACTTCGATCACTGGTTAAGCCTTGGTCAAGAAGTAAGTACAAAAGCTGAAGCTGCTGGTAATAAATTACCAAAAATCTTCAATGTAAACTGGTTCCGTCGTGATGCTGAAGGCAACTTCGTATGGCCTGGTTTCGGTCAAAACATGCGTGTTCTTGAGTGGATCATTGACCGTTGTGAAGGTCGTGCAAACGCTGTTGAAACACCAATTGGCCTTGTTCCAACTTACGATGACTTGAACTGGGAAGGTACTGAGTTCTCTAAAGAAGAATTTGACCTTATCACAGCTCAAGATAAAGATCAGTGGGTTACTGAAATTGAAAGCCACACTGAGTTATTCAATAAACTTGGTGAGCGCTTACCAAAAGCATTAAAAGAACGTCAAGCAGCTTTACTTGAAGCTGTAAAAACTGGCTTCTAATTGCTGAATATAAAAAAGGCCGCTTTATGCGGCCTTTTTTATTATGCGGCATCATCTTTTAGTCGACGTTCAGATAAATAAGCTTCTAACACTTTTATCTGTTTATCATCAAATGCCAAACCTAATTTAGATCTTCGCCAGAGTATGTCTTCTGCAGTATTTGCCCACTCATATTCACATAAATATTTAACTTCACATTCAAATAAATCGTGACCAAAGTTTTGCCCCAATTGTTCCATAGCATTTCGTTCATGGAGCATGTTCCAAACTCTTGTGCCATATGCATGAGCCCAACGCTTGGCAAGGGATTCAGAAACTCCACTTACATGTAATTGAATCTGGTTGATTAAATCATCTAGTGTGGTCCAGTTCTCAGCACCTGGTAATGGCTTATTGGCAGTCCACTCCTCTGCCATTTCACTAAAGAACGGAGACAAATGTTCTAAAGCAGCCTCAGCCAGTTTTCGATAAGTCGTAATCTTGCCGCCAAATACCGATAACAATGGTGCATTATTTTCTGCCTGTAGTGCCAAAGTATAGTCACGGGTAATTGCCGAAGGGTTATCAGACTCATCATCACATAAAGCGCGTACACCTGAGTACTGACTTACAATATCTGCTCGCGTTAACTGCTTTTTAAAATGTGAATTTGTGACCGTCAAAAGATAATCTATTTCTACATCGGTAATCTCTACCTTTTGTGGATCACCTTTATATTCCTGATCTGTTGTACCAATGAGGGTATATTTTTCTAAATATGGTATTGCAAACACGATACGTCGGTCTTCATTTTGCATAATAAAGGCTTTATGACAATCACATAGCTTTGGCACAACAATATGACTTCCTTGGATCAATCGGACTTGATAAGGTGATCTTAAGTTTAGGTTTTCACTAATAATTTCTTCAACCCAAGGACCAGCTGCATTTACTAAAGCTCTTGCACGTATCTGATAAACCTCAGCTCCACTTTGTAGTTCCAAGTACCACAGTTCTTGTTCTTTATAAGCCTTCACACATCGAGTTCGTGTCACGACTTTGGCACCCTGCTCTTTAGCTTGTAGCGCATTTAATACAACAAGACGTGCGTCATCTACAGTACAGTCAGAATATTCAAACCCACGCGTTATAGCTGGTTTCAAGGGACTATCTTCTTTGAAATAAATCAGATTTGAACCTAATAATTTTTCTCGTTTTCCCAAATGATCATAAAAGAATAGACCCGCTCGAATTAGCCAAGCCGGACGTAAGTGTGGTCGATGAGGCATAATAAAACGCATTGGTGCAATAATATGTGGCGCTTTAGCCAACAACACTTCTCGTTCTGCTAATGCTTCCCTGACCAACCTGAACTCTTTATGTTCTAAATAACGTAGACCACCATGAATTAATTTACTGCTAGCAGATGAGGTGTGACTGGCTAAATCATCTTTTTCACATAAAAATACGGATAATCCACGGCCTACTGCATCATTAGCAATACCGACGCCATTAATACCGCCACCAATTACGGCAATATCATATACTTTTGAATAATCATTAGATTGTATTGTCATTTCTTATATTCTTTTTATTGTTGATCTTATAAAAATTAAAACATCAAATTGATGAAACAACAATCTAAAAAGTAGAATAATCAAATTTGAATTAGCAAACCTTTAACCATTAATTGATTACTCTACAATTTAATTAATTTAAGAAAAAATCAATCCTCAGCCCAATTTTGACTACGCTTAACCGCCTTAAGCCAACCTTTATAAATCAGCTCAGATTGTTCAGCAGACATTTTTGGCTCAAATACCTTTTCTATGGCAGATTTATTTCTTAACTCATGAAGATCCTGCCAAAAACCCGTCGCCAAACCTGCAAGGAAAGCTGCACCCAAAGCAGTTGTTTCTTTCATTATTGGGCGTTCTACTGGTGTCGCTAAAATATCGGCTTGAAATTGCATCAAGAAATTATTTTCCGTTACTCCACCATCAACACGGAGAGTCCGAAGCTCTTCTTCGGCATCTTGCTGCATGGCATCAAGTACATCTCTTGTCTGGTAAGCAATGGACTCTAAAGTTGCACGAATAATATGTTCAATGCTAGCTCCACGTGTCAGACCAAAAATTGCCCCACGCGCTGTTGGGTCCCAATACGGTGCACCTAATCCAGTAAAAGCAGGAACCACATATACACCATTACTGTCTTTTACCCGTGTTGCATAAAGCTCAGAGTCTTTAGCGTTCTTAATGACCTTTAATTCATCACGTAGCCACTGTACACAAGAGCCACCATTAAATACGGCACCCTCTAAAGCATAGTTCACCTCACCGCTTGAACCGCATGCAATAGTTGTGAGTAATCCATGCTCTGAACGGACAATCTTTTTACCCGTGTTCATGAGTAAAAAGCAGCCAGTACCGTAAGTATTTTTAGCCTGCCCTGCCTCAACACACATTTGTCCAAAAAGCGCAGCTTGTTGATCACCTGCAATTCCCGCAATTGGAATACCGACTTCTTGCCCACTAATGGTATGTGTATATCCATAAACCTCAGATGAACTTCGTACCTCAGGTAACATTGCTTTAGGGATATCTAAGGCCTGTAAAAGCTTTTCATCCCATTCAAGCTTTTCAATATCAAACAGCATAGTTCGTGAAGCATTGGTAAAATCAGTGACGTGAACACCGCCATTGGTTAATTTCCAGATTAACCATGTATCCACCGTACCAAACAACAACTCTCCTCGCTTAGCACGTTCACGGCTTCCTTCAACATGGTCTAAAATCCATTTAATTTTTGTCGCTGAAAAATAAGGATCAATGACTAAACCCGTTGTTTTACGGATATATTCTTGCCAACCTGCTTTATGCAATTGATTACAAATTTCAGTCGTCTGTCGGCTTTGCCAAACAATTGCATTGTAAATCGGCTTGCCTGTTTTTTTATCCCAAACAACTGTAGTTTCTCGCTGGTTTGTAATGCCAATTGCCGCAACTTGTTCACTCTTAATACCGGCTTGAGCCAATGCCTCTACCCATACCGCACTTTGTGTTGCCCAAATTTCCATAGGGTCATGCTCAACCCAACCCGGTTGAGGATATATTTGAGTAAATTCTTTTTGAGCAATACTGACAACGTTTGCATCATGGTCTAAAACAATTGCTCTTGAGCTTGTTGTTCCCTGATCAAAAGCAACAATATATTTTTTTGGGCAATTTGACATCTGAATGTCCCTTTCATTATCTACACACATCTAGTCCACAATGCTAAGACATTATGTCCAACTGTATTTATTTAAAATTTTCTTTGGAATATATCATTATTTTTAAGGGATATAGGTTTTCTTCTTCCAAACATTACTCATTCTTTATCAGTTTTTACTAATCGGGAAAAAATAACAGCCCAAAGTTTCAGATAAGATCACAAAAATCAGTTGGTCGACTGATTTGAAATCACATAAATATTCAACTTATTCATTCGCTTAAATAATAAACATTGTTTTACAGACATAAAAAAAATAAAGTGAAATACTCTTCTAGATAATATGAAAAATCAGAATAAATCTTCTCTTTTTTAGCATTCAACCCAAGCAAAACATGGAGCGAATCATGGTTGATCAACCTTCTACCGCAACACCTCCACATTCTAATTTAGATACAAAAACTCGTCTAAAATCAATTTTGGGCGGTTCTGCCGGTAACCTTGTCGAATGGTACGACTGGTATGTATATGCCGCATTTACGCTCTATTTTGCTCATGCCTTTTTCCCAAAAGGAAGTCAAACAGCTCAACTCCTACAAGCAGCTGCAATTTTTGCAGTAGGTTTCCTTATGCGTCCCATCGGCGCATGGATTATGGGGATTTATTCAGACCGTAAAGGACGTAAGGCGGGTCTTACACTTTCCGTTACTTTAATGTGTGTTGGCTCTCTACTTATTGCAGTTACACCATCTTATGAAAGCATTGGTGTATTTGCCCCATTACTTCTGGTTGTTGCACGTTTAATACAAGGTCTAAGTGTAGGCGGTGAATATGGTGCAAGTGCTACTTATTTAAGTGAGATGGCAGAAAAAGACCGACGTGGTTTTTTTTCAAGCTTTCAATATGTCACCTTAATTGCCGGACAGCTCACTGCCTTGTGTGTACTTCTCATTTTACAAATGGTACTTACAGAGCAGCAATTACATGATTGGGGATGGCGTATTCCATTCTTTATTGGCGCTTTACTTGCGATTGTTGTGTTCCGTATTCGTCGTGGCTTACTAGAAACTCAATCTTTTAAAAATGCTCAAGCTGAAAAAGACCAACCACAATCGGGCATGTTTGCTTTATTTAAACACTACCCTAAAGAAGCGTTCACTGTATTATTCTTAACTGCTGGTGGTACTTTAGCTTTCTATACTTACACGACCTATTTACAGAAATATTTAGTGAATACTTCTGGTTTTTCTAAACCTGAAGCTACTCAAATTACCACTTTAGCGTTATTTATTTTCATGTGTCTACAACCTGTAGCAGGTGCTTTATCAGACCGAATTGGTCGAAAACCTCTTATGATTTTCTTCGGAATAACAGGTGTTTTATTCACATATATTTTATTTGATGCACTGGCAAACACACATAACTACTGGACAGCATTTTGGTTATGTTTTGGAGGTCTAGTAATGGTGACTGGCTACACTTCAATTAATGCTGTAGTGAAGGCCGAACTTTTTCCTGCTCATATTCGCGCTTTAGGAGTAGCTTTACCCTACGCGATTGCAAATACTTTGTTTGGTGGCACAGCAGAGTTTTTCGCATTAAGTTTCAAAGAGGCTGGACATGAGTCTTGGTACTTTATTTATGTCAGTGTCATGATTTTCATTTCATTGCTGATTTATATTTTTATGAAAGACACTAAGCATCATTCAAAAATTAAAGAGCATTAATATTTTACAATTAGAGCCAATATCGTCAGTTAATATTGGCTCTAACCAAGCGAATAAGCACAAACAACCCTTCTATTTTATGAGATACTTCATATAAGAAAATAAGGACGATACTGATGAACAAAAGTATTTTATGTTTGGCATTAAGTAGTATGTTTATTTTAACTGCTTGTCAGACTACACCTCGACAATATAATGGTTCAACTGGCTATCAGATTGAAAACCAAACTAAAACTTCAGCGACTTTAGCTTATACTTTAGCTGGTCGTAGTAACCAGCAACTTGATGAGCGTAAATTACAACGTGCTTGCCAAAATGTGTTAGGTGCTCAGAAAGTTTATAAATTATCAATTTTAAGTGTCAATGAAATTCCAAACCCAGCTAAAGATGAGCAGTATGGAATTAAATTGGGTGAAACTCGTGCTTCTTTCGGTTTATCAAACACACCAAGTTTAAATAATGGTGAAGATTATGCGACTCGTCAAGCACTTGAAGCTCGCCCAAGCACATTAAAAGTGGTTCGTTATACTTGTTCATAGAATAAAAAAGACGCTGTTCTTTTACAGCGTCTTATAAAAACTTACATTTTTAAATTCTCTTGCTTCATCCAGGTCTGGCCACGTAGTAGCACTTCTTTCTTCAATTTTTTCATATTTTGGATGACTAAAATTTTTAACTCGGCTATCTGCTACCCAAACTTCTTGTGCAAACTTTAAGAACTCATCTAAAAAGAAACGATTACATTGGTCATATAAAACATCGGCAGCCAATAAAACATCGACTTGTTCAGCCTTATATAAATCGTCCAAATATTCAAGCTCTACGCCATTAAGCAATGCATTTTCACGGCAAGCATTTAGACTAACTTGATCAATGTCACAGCAGATTACTCGTTTTGCTCCTGCCATTTTTGCAGCAATAGCGACTACACCAGAACCCGCGCCAAAATCTAATACCACTTTATCTTTAACATGGTGCGGCTCTGCAAGTATCCACTGAGCCATCGCCAAACCTGATGCCCAACAGAAAATCCAATACGGCGTGTCATTCCAAATACGGCGAATAACTTCATCATCTAAACGATCAGTCGAGAAAACTGGCGGAATCAACCATAAAGAAATAGGAGTTTCAGGCAACTGTTGTGCCATTAACTCACAGTGAGGAATCACTTCATGTAAGGCTTGAAGTAAATATTCAGGTGCGTTGGTCAGTTGAAAGGTACAGCTCATCAGATTTCTTTTAATTCATTTTTATAACAAGCATAACAGAGTCATTCCATTATGATTTGGATTTTTACCTTAACCTTCGGTTGGACCTACTTTTCTTTCGGGAAAAGTAGGCAAAACCATTGTCATCCGCAAAACTCGGCAGATACTCTCTAGAATCGAAAGCATCGCAGAAACATTAAATTTTTAACGTATTTCTGCCTCAAACAATTGCGGATGACGGTTACGCGTATCAAATAACAGCCTAGCGTTAATTAAATTAACCTAAAGCTTTTTCAGCAGCTTCTACAGTTTGACGAATCAAAGTTGTGATTGTCATTGGACCAACACCACCCGGTACTGGTGTATAAGCAGAAGCAATTTCTTCAATACCTAGTAATTGAATATCGCCAACACCGCCGCCATCACGCGGATGGAAACCTGCGTCTACAACAACTGCACCTTGTTTAATCCAATCTTTTTGAATAAGTTCAGCTTTACCTACAGCACCAACAATAATGTCAGCTTGTTTTACAAGCTCAGGTAAATTTTGTGTACGCGAATGGCAAATCGTTACTGTTGCATTTGCTTGTAACAACATCATTGCCATTGGTTTACCTAAAATTGCTGAACGGCCAACTACAACTGCATGTTTGCCCGCAATTTCAATATTATTTTCTTTGAGAATCGTCATAATGCCAGCTGGAGTTGCTGAACCGTACGCAGCTTCACCCATTGCCATACGACCAAAACCAAGGCAAGTTACGCCATCAACATCTTTTGCTAATGAGATTGCATCAAAACATGCACGCTCATCAATTTGTGCAGGAACTGGATGTTGTAAAAGAATACCGTGAACATCTGGATTGGCATTTAGCTTTTCAATTTCAGCTAACAATTGTTCTGTTGTCGTTTCTTGTGGTAATTCGATTTTTAATGAATCCATACCTACGCGGCGGCAGGCATTACCTTTCATACGTACATAAGTTGCAGATGCACCGTCATCCCCAACCAAAATAGTCGCCAAAATCGGGGTACGACCTGTTTTTGCTTTTAAAGCTTCAACACGTACCGACAAATTTTCTTCAATTTGCTTTGCTAATGCACGACCGTCTAAAACCAATGCCACAGCACATCTCCAAGGTAGACATGAATTTAATGTGCCAATAATACATGATAATTTCGCTAATTTTATTCTAGATGTTGTTTTTATGTGCATCTTCGCTCAAAACGGTATTGTTTTTTTCGTAAAGGTTGCTAATATGTGCATCACCAAATGTAGGCGGGGTGGCAGAGTGGTCATGCAGCGGACTGCAACTCCGTGGACGCCGGTTCGATTCCGACCTCCGCCTCCAAATTTGGTAAAGCCCGGGTGGTGAAATAGGTAGACACAGGGGATTTAAAATCCCCCGCCCACAAAGCGTGCCGGTTCGAGTCCGGCCCCGGGCACCATCTTCAAGTACTGAATATGGTGTCATAAAGAATCCAGCGTAAGCTGGTTTTTTTATATCTAAAAAAAGGGCTACATATGTAATCCCTATTCTTTTATGCTTTAAGCAGTTTTCTGATCTTGCTTTAAAGGCGTCAAATTCAGATCCAATATAATCTCGTTTTGCCTGCTTGAATCCACTTGATATTCAGCATTCTTAATTGAATCTAAAAATACCCACTCCGAATGAACTTGTGCCTGATCGAGAGTAACGAGCAAGTATCCGCGTTGATTTAAATTACAATAGACCAATTCATCAATCAATGTAGTAAACGCAAACTCAAACTGCTGTAACTGTGCCAATGGAATACTTAAATATTTTTCTAAGCCAGGAGATGATACAGAGCTTGTTGCCAGTTCAACACCTACATATTTTCCTTTTTGGCTATATAAATAAGATGCCCAAGCATTGTGTGTATCTCCCGCAAGCACAATCATCTTTTTATTAAACTCTGCCAATTTATCGTATACAAGCTCTCGCTCAGCATAGTAACCATCCCAAGCATCTAAATTGTATGGTGCCACCGTCATAATCCTTGCTTTTTCTTGGGCTGTTAATGTCGGATCATTTTGTTGTAAACGAAGTTTTAAAGTGACCAACTCAGTAATTTGTGCGTTCATCTTAGCAAGTGCTTCAGATGAAGTTCCTCCTGAAGTAATCTGCCCTAAAGATGCCAGCAATTCGGCTGGAATCCACATTTTACTCATTAAGACTTGCTGCCCCACCACATTCCATGTTGCTGTAGATTGCTTTAATTTATCTACTAACCAATCTCTTTGCGTATACCCCATTAAAGTACGCGCCGGATTTGTTAAATCTGCTTGAAATTTTACAATATCTAAGCCAGAGGCAGTCATATAGTCCGCATATTCAAGTTGCTTGTCACGCGCAATAATGCGTGTATCTAGCATAGTGAGTTGGACAAGAGAGCCAAAG
This sequence comes from Acinetobacter seifertii, assembly GCF_000368065.1. Lineage (GTDB taxonomy): Bacteria > Pseudomonadota > Gammaproteobacteria > Pseudomonadales > Moraxellaceae > Acinetobacter > Acinetobacter seifertii. The sequence continues at coordinate 22,694 of NZ_KB851200.1, read as the reverse complement.
TTAAACTGGCGATAAATATTTAAATGGTCAGAACTAGAAACTGGACGAATTGGCATCCATTCAAAATAAGCTTGCAGAGCAGCTAATTTACGATCTGAGAAAGATCCTTCGTTACTTTGATGGTTTTCCGCACCATCACGCCAAGCATCGTTCGCTAACTCGTGATCATCCCAAATTACAATAAAAGGATGGCGTTGATGAGCTGCTTGTAAATCTTTATCCTGACGATAAAGTGCATAGCGTTTGCGATAATCATCTAATTTAATAATTTCTTTATTATTGTCAGCAGGTAACGTACGACCTAGCTTTGCAGCATCTTCTGTCGCATAACCATCTGCCCCATACTCATAAATATAGTCACCTAAATGAATAATGACATCGACGTTTTGCTTTGCCATTTCACGATAAACATAAAAGTAACCCGCAGGATAGTTTGAGCAAGAACATACTGCAAAGCTTACTTTATTGGTCGATGTTGGTAATGTTTTCGTCTGCCCTACTGGTGAAACCTTACTACCAAACTTAAAACGGTAGTAGTACACCGTATCTGGTTGTAAACCAGCTGCATCAACTTTCACTGTAAAGTCATCAGTTTTGCTTGTTTCAACCATCCCCGTCTTTAAATTTTGTTTAAACTGATTATCGGTTGAAATTTCCCACACAACTTTTAAGCGTACCCCGGAGTCTGCAGGTGTCAGCCGTGTCCATAAGATGACTTTATCCTGCAAGGGGTCTCCACTTGCGACACCATGAAGAAAATCTGCTTGTATTTGCGGACTTTCATCATCGGAACCATCATTACAACCAGTGAAAGCAACAGGCATAGATAAAGCCCCAAAACCGAGTAGACTTTTTTGAATTAATTCTCGGCGTGAAATTTTCTCTGACATAAAATTCTCTAAGTTTTAAGCAATGAGTGCTTTAAACTTAAGTACATAAGATGAACGTCTGATCTCAGTTTGATGAACAAATCATGACACAAACTGGTTAATTTATATAAATACCGACAAGAACTGATTGAAAATAAAGCAAACTCTCTGTTTTTCTCTTGCCAATCGCGCACTTGTCCTCTATTATTGCGCACATGCCCGGGTGGTGAAATAGGTAGACACAGGGGATTTAAAATCCCCCGCCCACAAAGCGTGCCGGTTCGAGTCCGGCCCCGGGCACCATTTTCAACTATTGAATTTGGTGTTAGAAAGAATCCAGCGTAAGCTGGTTTTTTTTATGTCTGATGAAAATAAAAATTATGATAAAAACAATCATATTTATTTCCACCCTACTTTTTATATCGATTGCAGATGCTGAAGATATATTTAACGGCACAATCTTATTTAAAAATAATGATTGGCACTTTATACGCTGCTCTCTAACTCAGGATGACTACCTAATCAAAACATCTCAAGATGTAATTACTCAATTAAAAGCATTACAACATAAAGAGACAACCTATTGAATAAGCGTATTAGCAGATGTGAATGAACAGCAAAATGGACATTTAATTTTAGAAATTAAAAAAATAGATCAGGTACATTTAAAAGCATCTTGTCATTTATTAGATGCGATTGAAAATTTTGAGAATCGAGAGTAATTACCACTCTCGATTCATAACCAGCTCTTCCATTTCAAGATCTAAAAATCCTGCATCTTGAACTACCATCATCATTGCCTCAGCAATGTAATCGGCAGCACTATCATCAAGCGATGAATCCAGATCTTCAAACTGTGGTTTCATTTCATTAATTTCATTTACAGTCTGATGAGCATATCGATAAACATCTTGATCAGCTAAAGCAGGCTTCTGAACTTTTTTAGCAAATTGTTCAATAAGCTGCTTAAGTTCAGCGACCAAAATATCTGGATAATATTCATCATCAAACATTGGGAGAAGTAGGTCTTCGAACATACAAAAGATTACACAACAGCAAAAACTTGCCGCTTATAACATATTTTCGCAAAAATCACGAGATTTTTACCCAACTCCTCATCCACCTTTATGTGACACACAGGCATCAAATTCAATAAGAATACACTTTATGCATGCTGCATGGCTTGCCAAACTAAAACAGCCTCATGCATCGCTTTCACATCATGTGCTCTTACAATCGACGCTCCTTGCTGAATACTTAACAAATGCCCAGTAACACTTCCTACAGCACGCTGATCAGCAGCTGCACCTTTCAAAGCCTCCCCGATAAAGCGTTTACGAGAAAGACCAGATAAAATTGGAAAGCCCAATTCATTAAGTTTCCAAAATTCTTTTAATAATTTTAAATTCTGCTGTGCATTTTTTGCAAAACCAAACCCAGGATCAATAATAATATTATGCTGCTGAATTCCAGCAACCAAAGCCTCATCAATGCGTTGTTGCAGCTCTTGCATCACATCAAGTGTTACATCACTATATTGATCTAACTGATTCATTGTGGTTGGCTCACCACGCATATGCATAATCACTACAGGTATATCTAACTCTGCTGCGGTCTCCAATGCATTAGGGCGTGTTAGAGCGCGTACATCATTCCAAATATGCGCCCCTGCTGCTTTTGCTGCGCGAATCACCTCTGGCTGGCTCGTATCGATTGATAAAATAATATTATGATGAGATAAAGCTTCAACTACAGGTACCACACGGCGTATTTCTTCTTCAATCGCCACTTCTGAAGCACCAGGTCGAGTAGATTCACCACCAATATCAATAATAGTCGCGCCTTGTTCAATCATACTAAGCGCATGCTCAACCGCTTGGTCTAATTGATTATGTTTACCACCATCGCTAAAAGAATCCGGGGTAACATTTAAAATACCCATAACATGTGGCTGAGATAAATCTAGTTGAAGCTGTCCACACTGTAAAATCTGCTTGGGTAAAGATATTAACTGCATAAAAAGCTCCGGTTCAAAATCAGGTGATATTTTAGCAACTCTATACTTTACATGCTGTTGATTTCTTTTCAGCTTTAGCCGAATTTAAGACAAATAAAAAAAGCCACATGAATGTGGCTTTTTTATTAATTAACTTAATTCATCGCTGGTAATGGCGGTGGAGTAGATGGACCATCTTTCGGTGGTTCAAATGCCGATACCGGATTTTCAGCAATATAAACTTTAGGTGGTTGAGGCTCGCGACCTTCCATGATGTCACGGATTTGCTCACGATCAATAGTTTCCCATTCCATCAACGCTTTAACCATAGCATGTGCGATATCTTTATTATTTTCCAAGATATCACGAGCAACTTTATATTGTTCATCTAAAATACGGCGTACTTCCTGATCAACCTGTTGTTGAGTTGCTTCAGAAATTGTGCGGCTACCTACGTTACCGAAGAATCCATTTTGATTTTCATCTTCGTAAACCATAACACCCATTTTGTCAGACATACCGTACTTCGTAACCATCGCACGAGCCATTTTCGTAGCACGCTCAAAGTCATTTGAAGCACCAGTCGATTGCTGCTGAATAAAGACTTCTTCAGCAATACGACCACCAAACAAAATTGCAATTTCATTTAACATTTTGTCTTTATAGTGGCTAATCTGATCTTGTTCAGGTAACTGCCAAGTTACACCTAAAGCCCAACCACGCGGCATAATTGTTACTTTATGCACAGGGTCAGTACCCGGTAAAATCTCAGCAACAATTGCATGTCCAGCTTCATGATAAGCTGTTGCGCGGCGTTCTTCTTCACGCAGAACCATTGATTTACGTTCTGGCCCCATATAGATCTTATCTTTTGCATCTTCAAAGTCATGCATATCGACAGTGTTCTTATTACGGCGAGCAGCAAACAAGGCAGCTTCGTTTACAAGGTTTGCCAACTGAGCACCAGAGAAACCAGGTGTACCACGTGATAAGACTTTAACATCTACACCAGTCACTGAAGGTAACTTTTTCAAATGTACATTCAGGATTTGCTCACGACCACGGATGTCCGGTAGACCGACCATAACTTGACGGTCGAAACGGCCTGGACGTAACAATGCTTTATCCAACACATCAACACGGTTAGTTGCAGCAATAACGATTACGCCTTCATTACCTTCAAAACCATCCATCTCTACGAGCATTTGGTTTAAGGTTTGTTCGCGTTCATCATGTCCACCGCCAGTACCTGAACCACGGTGACGACCTACTGCATCAATCTCATCAATAAAGATGATACATGGTGCATGACGTTTTGCTTGTTCAAACATATCACGGACACGGGATGCACCCACACCCACAAACATCTCAACAAAGTCAGAACCAGAAATGCTGAAGAATGGAACTTTTGCTTCACCAGCAATAGCTTTAGCTAATAACGTTTTACCAGTACCTGGAGGACCAACCATAAGTACGCCACGTGGAATTGTAGCGCCCAAGCGTTTGAACTTTGCAGGATCTTTTAAGAAATCTACAATTTCTACAACTTCTTGCTTCGCTTCATCACAACCAGCAACGTCAGCAAAAGTCACTTTGATTTGGTCTTCAGAAAGCATTTTTGCTTTTGACTTACCAAAACTCATCGGACCATTTTTACCGCCTGCACCACCACCCATGTTACGCATAAAGAACATGAATAACAGAATGATTAACAGTACAGGGAAACTAGCAATGAGAAGTTGCATCAAAATGCCTTGACGTTGTGGTGCTGTGCCCTCTACAACAACATTTTGCTTGTTTAAGCTTGGCATAAGTTCAGTGTCTTCAACTTGCGGACGAACAGTTTCAAACTGAGATCCGTTAGTTTTTTCACCACTAATATTTAAACCGTCAATCGTGACTTGCTTAATTTGGCCAGCATTCACCGCTGCAACAAAATCTGAATATTTCATTGCAGAAGGCTTATTGCGGTCACTGATATTACTGAAAATTAAAATCAGAACACCCAGTATTATTAGCCACAATACGGCATTCTTGAAGTAATCGCTCAAAGCTTTATTCCCATATCGATCTAATTTGATCATGCCTAATCTTGGCCGATCTTCTTAAAAACAGCAATTGTCTTGCTTGCGGATAACCTAAAAGATACAAAATGCACAATTTTTAGGAGCTTGGCAAGTAAACTTTATTGCAATGCTTTCTTACGCCCTTGTCCAACCAAAAAAACTTCTTTAGATCGTGCCCGAGAAGCTGCTGGTTTTGCTGTTTTTAACACATCAAAACTATCAACGACTTGTTTACGAAACTCATCAAATCCTGCGCCTTGGAACACTTTAACAACAAATTGTCCATTTGGACCCAAGACTTTTTGAGCAAAGTCTAAAGCAAGTTCACATAAGTAAATCTGTCGAGGTTGATCAACAGCCCTATTACCTGATGTATTGGGGGCCATATCAGAAATTACAATGTCTACTTGTCTTCCATTTAAAATATTTAACAATTTTTCAAATACTGCTTCTTCTCTGAAGTCGCCTTGTAAGAAAGTGACATCCGGCAAAGCATCCATAGGTAAAATATCGGAAGCAATAACCAACCCCTTGCTACCAACAAGTTTCCCAGCAATTTGCGACCAACTCCCAGGAGCCGCTCCCAAATCAACCACTGTCATGCCTGGCTTGATCAACTTATATTTTTCTTGAATTTCAAGAAGTTTATATGCTGCTCGTGCACGATATCCTTCCTTTTGTGCTTTTTTTACAAAAGGATCGTCTAGATGTTCCCTCATCCACGCACGACTACTTTTAGACAATTTTTGGTTTGTAATGCGTGTTGCCATAACTCACTAAATATCAAAAAAACTTCTGATTGCTCATTGTACGTGAAAATTACTCTCATTACAGTACGGATGTAACGTAATCTCAATAACTTTTACAGTTTTTTTCCAATAATGTTGATCGATTATTTATACAGTTTTTCGTACATTTGATTTTAAGTTTTTTGCTATACTAAGTCGTTTTTAAAATCAGGTATTTTTAATGGCCGCTTTATCTATTCATGAACGTAAACGTTTACGTCAAATTGGTCATGTGCTTAATCCGGTTGTCATGATTGGTGGACAAGGCTTAACAGATGCTGTAATCGAAGAAACTCTTCGTGCTTTGAATGATCATGAACTCATCAAAGTAAAAGTTGCTGGCGAAGATCGTGAAGCTCGTGCTGCTGTAATCGATGCAATTGTTGAAGCAACTGGTGCTGAAGCTGTGCAAAAAATTGGTAAAATTGTTTTACTTTACAAAAAAGCAGCTAAACAGAACCAACACTTATCTAATCTTGTTCGTCACGCTCACTTAGCAAACTAATTTATTGACTACTTTATGGCAAGTTACGAACTTTCAGCTTTTGATCGTTTTCATGCTGTTTCTGTTGTTGGCGCAATTGAACAGCAAACCCCACATACATTAAATGTGGGTTTTTGGATTCGTGATCCAAACCAACTTATTATCTGGCCTCAAGAAGTTGCAGCTCATCCCCGCCAAGATTTTTTGTGGGAAGAGACTTGTTTTGAGATTTTTATTGGCGTGCATGGTGAAGATTTCTATCGGGAAATTAATCTTTCTCCTTCTCAAGCATGGCAAACTTACCAGTTTGAAGAATATCGCTATCCGGAAAGCATGCCTCCCCTCGTTGCTTACGATATCGAGCTTAATCATCTCAAGCGTACTCACTACGGCTTAAATGTAAGTCTTGATTTAGGTCAGTTTATGCAGCAGCATCATTTAAAATGGGCAAACCTTTATTTAGGTTTAACCGCTGTTTTAAAGACTAAAGATGGTATACAGTACTATGCAATGCAGCATAGTGGACAAAATGCTGATTTTCACAATAAACGTGATTGGCTACATCAGTTTTAAAAATAAAAAAGCGAGAAATTGATTCTCGCTTTTTTATTAATTTTATGAAGCTAAACTTAGTTATCTCTTGCTTTGTTCCAAGCTTCAACCGCATTATTTTTAGTGCGTTTCAAACTCTCACTTAAAGAATCTTTATGCTTCAAAGAGATTTGGCTAATGTCACCTTTAAGTTCTTTGGTGACTTTTGTTAAATCTTCAATTAATGCATTAATTTCAGCTTTTAATGTATTTTTTAGTTCATTTAATCCTTCTTGAGACGTATTGAACTGAGCTTTAATCACATCAAGACGTTGTAAAATATCTTGTTTAATCTGAGCAAACTGATTTTGAATGTTTTGGTTCAACTCTTGAGTCTCAGTCTCAATTTTTTCTTCAGTTTCACTCAATACAACTTTTACTTGTTCTTGAGTTTCATTTATAGCTTCTTTAACTTGCGAAGTTGCTTCTTGAGCGACTTCTTTCACCTGTTCTGTTTTTTCAGCTACAACTTCTTTTACCTGCGTCGCTTTAGCACTCACTGCTTTTTTAGCGCGGGTCGTTGTTTTAGTAACAGCTTCTTTCACTTCGGTTACTTCAGCTTTAACAACATCTGCAACTGTAGAAGCGTTTTCAGCTATATCTTTTGAAACTTGATTGCTCATACTATTTCCTCATATTGTTTATTTTTTTCTGAGATTACAATAAGTGGAATTAGCATAATTTAACCGCCAGATTGTTAGACAATTTGCCAAAAGTATCAATTTCAGACAAGCGGATGAATATTTTTGCAAAAAGCAAGCAAGGAATTATATTTTTTAATAGAAAACAAATAGACTTTTTAGGGTTCCATGCGTATAATGCGCTGTTAAGTTACAAGCGGGCAGACCGATGAGGAGGGGCATGTTTTTTTAGAACATCGCCTATCTTTTTTAGGTCTACTCGCTTTTTTACAGCCGAAATTCAGGAGCTTTGGTTTGAGCATCCCCGCCATTTTAGCCCTCGCAGATGGAACGATCTTTAAAGGAACGTCAATCGGCGCAACGGGAAGTACGACTGGTGAAGTCGTTTTTAACACAGCCATGACAGGCTATCAAGAAATTTTGACTGACCCAAGTTATGCACAACAAATTGTGACATTAACTTACCCTCATATTGGTAACACTGGTTGCAACGAAGAAGACGTTGAATCTGGTCGTATCCATAAAGTATGGGCGAATGGTTTAATTATTCGTGACCTTCCACTACTACACAGTAATTTCCGTTCTGAGCAGTCGTTAGGTGAATATTTACAAGCGCACAATGTTGTTGCAATTGCTGATATTGATACACGTAAACTTACTCGTATTTTACGTGACAAAGGTGCACAAAATGGTTGCATCCTTGCTGGCGAAAATATTACTGAAGAAGAAGCAATTGCTAAAGCTCGCGCTTTTGGTGGTCTAAATGGTTTAGACCTTGCTAAAGAGTGCTGTGATCCAACAGGTTTTGAATGGTCTGAAGGTTCATGGGTATTAGGTAAGGGCTTTACACAACCTGAGTTAAAATATCATGTGGTTGCATACGATTATGGTGTCAAAACCAACATCTTGCGTATGCTTGCAGACCGCGGTTGCAAACTTACTGTTGTCCCTGCTGAAACTCCGGCTGAAAAAGTATTAGCACTTAATCCAGATGGCGTACTCCTTTCAAACGGTCCTGGTGACCCAGCTGCTTGTGACTATGCAATCGAAGCTGTAAACACTATTGTTGAAACCACAACATTACCTGTATTTGGTATCTGTTTAGGACACCAAATCTTGGCACTCGCTTCTGGTGCAAAAACTGTAAAAATGAATCATGGTCACCACGGTGCAAACCACCCTGTACAAAATCTTGAAGATGGTACAGTGATGATTACATCTCAAAACCATGGTTTTGCTGTAGATGCAGAAACATTACCGGCTAACTTAAAAGCAACGCATAAATCATTGTTCGATGGCACCTTACAAGGTATCCACCGTACTGACAAACCAGCTTTCAGCTTCCAAGGTCACCCTGAAGCAAGCCCAGGTCCACATGATTGTGCACCATTGTTCGATCATTTCATCGAACTTATCGAAGCATCTAAACAGTAATTACGGAGCGAATAATGCCTAAACGTACGGATATTAAAAGCATCTTAATTATTGGTGCTGGTCCAATTGTTATTGGTCAGGCTTGTGAGTTTGACTACTCTGGTGCTCAAGCATGTAAAGCGCTTCGTGAAGAAGGCTACCGTGTTATTTTGGTTAACTCTAACCCAGCGACCATTATGACTGACCCATCAATGGCGGATGCAACATATATTGAGCCAATTACTTGGCAAACTGTTGCTCAAATCATTGAAAAAGAGCGTCCAGATGCAGTCCTACCTACGATGGGTGGACAAACTGCATTGAACTGCGCACTTGCACTTGATGAAAATGGCGTATTAGCGAAGTACAATGTAGAACTTATTGGTGCAACTAAAGAAGCGATTGAAAAAGCCGAAGACCGTAAACTCTTCGACATCGCTATGCGCAAAATCGGTTTGGAATGTCCAAAAGCTGCTATTGCTGAAACCATGGAAGAAGCATTGGAAATCCAATCTCGCTTTGGTTTCCCAGTAATTATCCGTCCTTCATTCACAATGGGTGGTTCAGGCGGTGGTATTGCATATAACCGTGAAGAATTCCTTGAAATCTGTGAACGTGGTTTCGACCTCTCTCCTACTCACCAATTATTGATTGATGAATCATTAATCGGCTGGAAAGAATACGAAATGGAAGTTGTTCGTGACAAAAACGACAACTGTATTATCGTATGTGCGATCGAAAACTTTGACCCAATGGGTGTTCACACTGGTGACTCAATCACTGTAGCACCAGCTCAAACATTAACTGACAAAGAATATCAATTGATGCGTAATGCTTCAGTTGCAGTTCTTCGTGAAATTGGTGTTGAGACCGGTGGTTCTAACGTTCAGTTCGGTATTAACCCGAAAGACGGCCGTATGGTTGTGATCGAGATGAACCCTCGTGTATCTCGTTCGTCTGCTCTTGCTTCTAAAGCAACTGGTTTCCCAATTGCAAAAATCGCTGCGAAACTAGCTGTTGGTTACACTCTTGATGAATTGAAAAATGACATCACTGGTGGTGTAACTCCTGCGAGCTTTGAACCAGCAATTGACTATGTTGTAACGAAGATTCCTCGTTTTAACTTTGAGAAGTTCCCACAAGCAGAACCAGTTCTTACCACTCAGATGAAGTCTGTTGGTGAAGTCATGGCAATTGGTCGTAACTTCCAAGAATCTGTACAAAAAGCATTACGTGGTCTTGAAGTTGGTGTAAGCGGTTTTGATGAAAAAATCGAAGCTGGTGCAACAAACGTAAAAGAAACGATTTTAAAAGAGCTTAAAGTTCCGGGTCCTGAGCGTATTTGGTACGTAGCAGATGCATTCCGTCATGGCTTCTCTTTAGATGACGTATTTGAAGCAACTAAAATTGACCGTTGGTTCTTGATCCAAATTCAAGATATCGTCAACACAGAAGCTCAAGTAAAAACTTTAGGTTTTGGTGACTTAAACGCGGACAACATCCGTTCGTTCAAGCGTAAAGGTTTATCTGACCTTCGTATTGCTCACCTTATGGGCATTTCACAAAAGCAATTCCGTAAACAACGTTGGAACTTGGGTGTTTATCCAGTTTACAAACGTGTTGATACATGTGCTGCCGAGTTTGAATCTGGCACAGCATATATGTATTCAACTTACGATGAAGAATGTGAAGCAAATCCATCAAATCGTGACAAGATCATGGTAATTGGTGGTGGTCCAAACCGTATTGGTCAAGGTATCGAATTTGACTACTGCTGTGTACACGCTGCTCTAGCTATGCGTGAAGACGGTTATGAAACAATCATGGTGAACTGTAACCCTGAGACTGTTTCTACCGACTATGACACATCAGATCGTTTGTACTTCGAACCTGTAACACTTGAAGATGTTCTTGAAATCGTTCGTACTGAGAAGCCAAAAGGCGTAATCGTACAATACGGTGGTCAGACTCCACTTAAGTTAGCACGTGCTTTAGAAGAAGCTGGTACTCCTATTATCGGTACTTCTCCAGATGCAATTGACCGTGCAGAAGACCGTGAACGTTTCCAACAAATGATTCAACGTTTACAGCTTCGTCAACCAAACAACAGCATTGTAAAATCTGCTGAAGAAGGTATCTCTGAAGCTGCGAAAGTTGGTTATCCGTTAGTTGTTCGCCCATCTTATGTATTGGGTGGTCGCGCAATGGAAATCGTGTATAACGAAGATGAACTTAAACGTTATCTTCGCGAAGCAGTACAAGCTTCTAACGAAGCCCCTGTTCTTCTTGACCGTTTCCTTGACGATGCAACTGAAGTTGACGTTGACTGCGTATCTGACGGTAAAGATGTTGTGATTGGCGGTATCATGCAGCACATCGAACAAGCAGGTATTCACTCAGGTGACTCTGCGTGTTCTATTCCTCCTTACTCTCTATCTCAAGAGATTCAGGACGAAATGCGTCGTCAAACAGTGGCTATGGCAAAAGAACTTGGTGTTGTTGGCTTGATGAACGTTCAATTCGCAGTTAAAGGCGATGACGTTTATGTTCTTGAAGTTAACCCACGTGCTTCACGTACTGTTCCGTTCGTATCGAAATGTATTGGTGAATCTTTAGCAAAAGTAGCTGCTCGTTGTATGGCGGGTCAATCACTTGAATCTCAAGGCTTTACTAAAGAAATCATTCCAACACACTTTTCTGTGAAAGAAGCAGTTTTCCCATTTGCTAAATTCCAAGGTGTAGATCCTATGCTTGGACCTGAGATGAAATCTACAGGTGAAGTAATGGGTGTTGGTAAGACATTCGGTGAAGCATTCTATAAAGCTGTTTTAGGTTCTAATGACCGCTTACCGGGCTTGCCAACTGAAGGCGAAGAAAAGATTGCTTTCTTATCTGTCCGTGAATCTGATAAGAAATATATCGCTGATATCGCTAAAAAGTTTGTAGCATACGGCTTCAAACTGGTAGCAACAGGTGGAACTTATAAAGTGCTTAAAGAAGCAGGTTTGGAATGTGAACCTGTAAATAAAGTAACTGAAGGTCGTCCACATATTGTTGACCGCTTGAAAAATGGCGAAATACACCTTATTGTCAACACTACTGAAGGCAAACAAGCTCAATATGACTCTGCAATGATTCGTCGTGCTGCCCTACAAGGCAAAGTGTATTACACAACGACTATCAATGGCGCAGAAGCAGTTTGCCAAGCCTTTGCTGTGAAATTGCCAATGGATGTATACCGCTTGCAAGATTTAACTGTAGGTTAATTTTTTTCCGATAAGTCCCGCCACCTTATCGGTGGCGGGATTTTTTCATTTTTTTAACTGTGTTTTCTCAACTTAAGAGGGACCGAAATGCAACGTTATCCAATGACCCCTGAAGGTAAAAGTGCCTTAGAGAAAGAATTACAACATCTGAAATCTGTTGAACGTCCGCGTATTACTCAAGCGATTGCTGAGGCACGTGAACATGGGGACTTAAAAGAAAATGCAGAATATCATGCTGCTCGTGAGCAACAAGGTTTCTGCGAAGGCCGTATCCAAGATATCGAAGGAAAATTGGGTGCTGCACAAGTCATCGATGTTAAAGACTTAGAACAAAACGGTCGTGTTGTATTCGGTGTTACGGTAACGATTGAAAACCTTGATACTGAAGAACGCAAGACTTATAAAATTGTTGGCGATGATGAGGCTGATTTTAAAATTAATAAAATCTCAGTGAACTCACCAATTGCTCGTGGCCTTTTAGGCAAAAATGAAGGTGATGAAGCAAAAATTATCACTCCTCAAGGTGAAGTTGAATACGAAGTTGTAAGTGTAGAATATCTTTAAGATACTACTCTTAAGCCCCTCTTTATGAGGGGTTTTTAATTGCTTTAACTCATTTGTTTGGATAGTAAATTATGGATACACCTCTGATTAACTCGCCAGTCCGTCATTGGTGTGAATTTGAGTTTATTTCCAAAACTGTCAAAAATCCGAATATCCATATCAAGGGTAATTACTCTTACTACTCAGCCTATTGGGATCAAGGTTTTGAGCGTTGTGTAGTGCGCTATTTACATGACAAACCCTCTACTCCAGAAAAACCTATTGATCAGCTTTATATTGGTAATTTTGTATGTTTTGGGGCTGAATGCGTGATTATGATGGGTGGCAATCAGCTTCATAGACCAGATTGGATTGCAACTTTCCCCTTCGATACTCGTAGTTTTTTAGCTGCTGGTGACACCATCATTGCAGATGGCTGTTGGGTTGGAAGCCGTGCAATGATTATGCAAGGCGTAAAAATTGGTGAAGGTGCAGTTATTGCAACTGGAGCCGTTGTAACAAAAGACGTCCCACCCTATGCAATTGTTGGTGGAGTTCCGGCAAAAGTTATTAAATACCGTTTTCCGACAGAGCAAATAGAGAAACTACTCACTTTAAAACTTTATGATTTAGATGAAAAACAAGTTTTAAAAATGCGTGAATATTTGCAAACTGATGATATCAATGCTTTAACAACACATATTGAAAATTTAAGAGATAAATAAAAAATAGTGCCAAGATTTTCTTGTTTCAATAACACAAATCATTACGAGCTAGAATTTAAATCGTAAGAAAAGAAGTATAAAGTATTGAATAAATAAGCATCATTACAATAAGGAACAATCTCATGTCATATCAGCATATTCTTGTACCAATTGATGGTTCTGAAACTTCTACGGTCGCTATGAAAGAAGCCATCAAGCTCGGAAAAGCATTAAATAGTAAAATTACTATCGTACAAGTGATGGCACTTGATCCAATTATTGCGGATCTTTATGTAAAGACTGGTCAAACAAATGAATTGATTGAACGCACTAGAACTTATTTACTCGATATTTTAGAACAAGCCAAACAACAATTTGTACAAGAAGGGCTTACCGTAGAAACCAAATTACTTGAAGGCTTTGTGGTTCATGAAGAAATTATTCAAGCTGCACAAGACATCAATGCAGATCTCATCGTTATGGGTTCGCATGGCCGTACAGGTGTCCGAAAACTTGTATTAGGAAGTGTTGCACAAAAAGTTTTAGGTGAAAGCCATATCCCTGTTTTGATTGTTCGCTAAAAAAACACCTATCTGGCTCAATTTAGTCAGGTAGGTATCTATTTTTTAAATGGAATAACATCTTCACTCGATTGTTCAACTGTTATTGTTTTTTTACTTTTAAAAGCATCCCAAGAATAATTTTTATAATTTAATTGCCATAAATAGTATGGTTGACCAGTATCTTTAAACCTTATGTTTAGAGTCATCCATGCCTCGTCATGACAATGGGGAGATTTCTTATAATCTTGTTCTGAAAAGCATGCACGAATCATTTCACTTGAAGAAAAATTAATATCTTTTAATGCAACTTGATACCGCCCTTTAGACTTAAGCTCAATAAAATCAGCATTTTCTTCAAAACGCCCTCCTCCAGAGTAACCAGTAAACCAAGTATTTAGTACTGCTATGGCATATTCATTTTTATTGAGGGTATAGTGCTGGAAAGATTTTGAGTCCATTAGGACCTAAATCATCAGAATGTGGCTCTTTATTACTATGCTCATAATTTTTAAAGTTCCACTCATTTATTACTGTGTATTGGTTATTCTGCTTTTTAACTTGAGCAATTTGCGGAGTCTCATCTATTAAATAATAAGTCTGATCTTGTGTATTTTTGGGTTTCCACAGCTTAACTTCATCGCTACATTTCTGACTCAACTGCTGACAAATCGAATGTATTTCTTGTGATGAAGCATTCACATTTATAAAAGGTTGGGCTGAAATAGCCTGCTCTGCAAAACTCGATTGCACTGTTAAACCTAATAGTAATATGGCTAGACTCTGCCATTTATAATGCTGCATTTGTATTTGTTCTCTTTAATAATTTTAAGGTTGCCATGCGAACTGCTTTAAGTTCACTTTGCCATTCAACAAATAGACTCCTTCATCTTCAAGCTTTAACTGCTGAACATTCTCACCTTTTTCATTAAATCTGCTTAGGCTAATTTTACCTTGTGAATTAATAACGCGGTACCAAGGCACCTGATGGTCTGCTTCAAGATGTTTAAGAACATAACCCACTAATCTGGCATGTTTAGGTAAACCTGCCATACGTGCTATTTGTCCGTAAGTTGCTACTTTTCCATATGGAATTAAAGCGATGACTTCTAAAATTTGTCGATGTAGTTCATACTGAGTTGTCAAAATGGAATCCATAAAAATTGACATCATTCATATCATATAAAAATTTACTTTAAATCACTTTAGAATAATATGCAGAGATAATGCGATGAATATGAAAAAAACCTTATTGATGATTACAGGAACACTTCTTTGTGCCTCTTGTACAACTACTCCTCCTCAACTAAAGCCAGAGCCATTGATAGAAGAACCTGCTAATAATAGGCCTGTAGTTCCAGTCACTTTCGTTTTTACAACCAACAATCCGTCTGCTGCACGTTTCGACAACCTTGCACAAATGCGAAAAGAAGTTGGTATTTTGAATAAATATTATTTAGATGACCAAGGAAACAAAATATTTAATTTTAAGTTAAATCGTTATATCTCTTATCAAGATTTCTCAAAATTGCACTGCCAACTTAGTAATGAAATAAATCAACCTCGCCCTATTTCTATAGGATCTATGCCTGCAAGCGTCAATGCATGCTTTCCTAAACGTACGACAAGTAAAGAAGTCATTGTTTTTATATACGATGCTTATTCAAAAAAGTTAGAGTTTAATGATATTACGAGCCGAACATTCCGTAATAATGGAAAGCCTTTCATTTTATTAGACTGGAATAGATTAAATTATAATATACAAGCAGGTAGTATTCATGAAATGGGCCACGCTTTCGGCTTGAAACATGTTTGTGCCCCTAATGCTACCAAAACCACACCAACCAATATTATGGCCAGTGCTGAATGTAAATTAGGCAGTGGTGGCTTAAGAAATTTGGGTTTCACCCCATCACAGCTACAAACGATTTTATCGAGTTATCAGCAATACCCTTAAAATTTGATCTCAACGTACCGTCCTAAGTTATCATGGGTACTCGTGTAATCCTCATGGGGCAGTAAAGATGTCATATAAGTACTGGCCTTTGAGAAATCATTAATATCTACTGGATATGGCTGCCAAAAAGTTTTTAAGTTATCCGTATAAATTGGATAAAGTCGAAGCAAGTCCTTTGCTAGATCTATTCTGGCAATACAGCCAAATGGCAAAGAATGATGCTGCTCATATTCTCCATCACTATTAAATACAGCATTGCCGATACCCAACACCACTGGCTTTTGGTTGATAAGCTGAATTGGCTGAATAGTATGAGCACCATGACCAATAATTAGGTCAGCCCCAGCCTGTGTAAGAATACCAGCAAGTTTAATTTGCTCTTTTGTAGGAGGTTTAAAGTCGACTCCCCAATGACAAATAACAATAATTTTATGTTTAGGATGAGCCTGTTTATAAAAAACTATTTGCTCAAGTAAGACACCGTTTAAACAAGCGACTCCACTTCTTGACCCTAGCGCATAAAAGTCATAATCCAAATAAGCAGTGTCTCTATGCCAGTAACCATTAAAAATTGCATAGTGCTTATTTTCAAAAACTATTTCAAAGTAATTGTGAGCATCTTTTTGGTTGTGCCCAGCACCAATATAGGAAACATTAGCCTCGTCCAATTGTTGTAATGTATAGGCCAGCCCTTCATCACCATAATCTTTAAGATGATTATTTGCTAACACCAAATAATTTAGATGAATGCTTTTAAATTCTTCTAATGTCTTTTTAGCATTGGCTTTTAGAATGAATGGCTTTTTATCTTTTAATAGTGATTGGTTTTCTAGAGAAAAGACTGCTTCAAAGTTAGCTATGTTTATGTCATTTTTACCTAAAAATGGCTGTATTTTTTCAAATGAAAAGTGATATCCATATTGTTGTAGAGCATCTATTTGCCTTCTCGACTTACGCTTTTCAGTATAGGTCTCACCGAAATATGTATCTCCAAGAATATTAATAATCCCAGTCTGTGAAGTACAATTCTTCGCCTTTACGCGCTCTTCTTGGAAACAGTGATAATAAGGAACCAAATGCTCGAGACGGTGAATGTCATCTAAAAAAGAGAAAAAGCCAATGCTCTGGTTATCCTCAAGATAAGTGACATAAATTTTTCTAAATTGATGGGAGATATATAAAGCCGAGGTTAGCACTGGATGAGCAATTAAAGGTGTAATCGGTTGATATACTTTATTTTTAAAAGAAAGTGTTTTGAGAAATAAAAGGTTGTTTAGCTCGGCTGGATAGCTATAAATATTTTTTGCCAACAAAAATAGATTTTTTAATTGATTAGGTGATTTTAAAGTTAACTTGTAGTTTTCCGCCCTTTTAGACAGGATCAATTGAGCTTGCTCAACGGAATCAAACAGTATATTGCTTAAGGCATCTTTAACATCATTTGCATGAGTAAAAATTAAGAATTGTAAGAGCTCGACAAATGTATAAGATTCATTTTTTTCTAAACCTAAATTTTGTTCACCAAGTTGCTTAGGCTTTTGCTCAGATACAACATAGGTCTTATTTGCTTCGATGTTTTTTTGTTGAAATTGCTCCAATGCATAATCAATAAGCAATAAAGTTGAAACATCTCCATCAACTTCAAATTTCCAAATCGCATTATCGAAGTTAGTATGATCTAGAGGCGCCAATAACTTAATTTCAAAAAGAGAGTAAGTCATATCTCCTCTCCTTCGAAATCTTTTACGTAGGCTATATAGCCTGATAAGTTATGTTCTTGGTCATCTATTCTTACTCTAAAGCGATCATGTCGCACATAAAAAGCATGTAATATTTTATCTGGACGATCCATATACATCGCCATTTCTGGATAGAAAAAACCCGTAGTTTGGAATTCAGCCCGAAATTTAATGAGTTTTTTTAGCTCTGACATATAAGCTTGTTCAAGAAGCTCTTGATGGCCTTGCTCTTTTAATCGATTTACCATTTTATAAGCAGCCATGAGCATTTCTAATAAAGTGGCATAAGTTGTCTTTCTATTTCTTATAAAAATAAAATGTTTTAAATAATTATTTAAACCAAAAATAAAATATTTTTCTTCAGGACATATTTTTGTAAGCTCATTGGTACAATAACTTAACCAATGATCATGATATTTTTCATATCTTTTATGAATAAAATTATCAAACATTAATTTAACTGTTTCTAATAATCTTTTATCCTGATTTATTTGATATAACCTTAATAAAGCTAATGCTGCTTCGCCATCGTAATAAATAATTCTAAACTTTTCTTTTAAATCATAGTCTGGATAATTTAACACATGGGTAGTTAATCCATCTGAATCAACTAATTTTAAAATACCATTTGCAAGTTTTTCTGCATATTTTAAATATTCAGACTTTTGGGTAATTTCCTGAAATTTCGTTAACATTAAAATAGCTGCTGCGTTTGCACCTAGTTTAATTTCAAACTCCCCTTCTTTTCCATCAATCATAAAAGCAGTTGTAGGGTCTTTTTCTTTATAAAAGTTAGAGAGTGCATATTGCATGGCACTCATTATTTTAGGCAAATATTCAGGTTTATCTTGTACTTCGAAAGTTTCTAATAGTGCATAAAGTGATGTGCAATGACGTACTGTATTATAACTGCGGATATCACGATCAAAAGCAGGAAAATAGCCATAAATGAATTTGCCATTTTCTTGAATCTGACTGTGCAAAAAAGTTGCATTTTTCTCAATAAGCTCTCTAAAATGCTGCTTCTAGTTCTTTACAATACCTCTAATACCATTTGCATCATAACGGCTTGCTAAATTAATGAATTGTCCATTTTCATAAAAAGTTGCATAGGTATCGAAAGTCCAAACATCTTGCAGCTCTTGTAGTCTAATTTGTGGTTTAGTAGCGTTATATTTTTGCTTAATTGCATAGTTCAGATTGTTTTCATCAAAAAAATTAGGTTTGTCATAACTCAAACCTCGAATAATTGCTTTTCCATAGATCTCTTGCTCCAGAAAAACCACTGACCATGCTTCATCAAATGCGATTCCTCTGCGGTAATGATTATTATGAAATTGATGATGAACAAGTTGTTCTATTTGACTCCAACTTTGTTTTTCTAGGTTGTACGCAACATCAATTTTTATATAGTCTGGAAGTTGATTTGGAGAAAACTGTCTATCAATAAAATCGAGTAATTGTATAGTAGCTTGTGAAAAAGCTGTTTTGTCGGTATGCCAGACATTACATCTTTGATCTTTAGGACCAAATGATATAAACAAAATTGTTTCTTCTGTAAGATCTGGAACATGCTGAACAATATGTTCCAACCAAAGCTTAAGTTGTCTTTTAAAGTCTAAAAATACCGACACTCGAATTAAGTCCCTATTCGTTATTTGTTGTTCTATAAAATTTTCAATACATCATAGCATGAACTCTGTAAAAGCTAAGTTAACGTATTGTTTAAACATAAAAAAGAGAACCCTAAGGTTCTCTTTTTTACTTGGTTAATTATCTATTAGTAGATAATTTGACCATTATTAAGTAACTCAGTTTCACTGGTCGTAACACCTTGTAAAACTAATAGATTAGTAAAGTTATTTGTAGGTAAAATCAATCCAGTTAACCCATCACGGTCAATTTGAATAGTGGTATTACCATTACTTACAGTAACATTCAAATATTCACCAATATTAGCAGACGTTTGTGCTCCATCTAATAAGCCTCTGATATCAATCAAATCAGCCTGAGAATCTGTAGCAACATTACCCACATGGAAATTAGTCCAAGTATCTACACCATTACCACCCGTGCTTGCACCATTGTTAGCAGTAGCAGTACTTCCATCTAATACATGATAAATCAATGTATCTGAACCAAAGCCAATGGTGCCATTATCAGTATTAAACGTATCATTCGCTGATGTACTGAGTACATGGGTATTGTAATCAGAAGTAGTCAGATTAACCGTCAATGTTGAGAAAGACTCAGCACCATTTGCTGCTACTAACTTATAGTTAATCGTATCGGTTGGATTAGCCAATGTTAATGATGAGGTATTAGCACGGTATTCATAATCACCATTCGAATTGATCACAAGTGTGCCATTTGTCGTGGTAACCGTTTGCCCAGTAGCTTCAACATAAGTGCCAACACTATTTTGAACATAAAGTTTGACACCATCAGCAGTAAAGGTACCACTGTCCGCAACCCCACCAATTGTGTCTCCGGTAAGAATGTTACCGTGAACCCAGTCAGATGAGTAACTGTTCAAATGCGTTGTTGTGGTCGTTACTTGAGTATCCAAAGTGGTTGTACCAAGTGATATTGCCGTCAACGTATATTGAACACGGTATGTACCAGCACTTAAATGCTCAACAGCATCTTGGAATGCCACCGTTCCGAGGCTAATACCACCTACACTCGCAAGTGCTGTCGCCGAACCAGTATAGGTTGTGTTAACCCATGTTGCTCCAACCAACTGCTGAACAACATAACTTACCGTTGGTAATGCACTTAGCAATGGTTGGTTAGCATAAGTCGCAGCAACCTGCACATCGACTAAGTCTCCCGCCGCAACAGTGAAGCTATTAGACACAACAGAAGTCGAACCAAGTAAGCTGATTGATATATTCGGACTTGGAACATCTACTGGTGTATCTGTTGAGTTACTAAAGTCAACCGTTGCAATAGCCTGATCTGCATTTGCAATAACTTGCGTTATGCCATCTGTTCCAGGACTCGCAGTATTCCAAGTAATACTTACATCAGGTGATCCAATCTGTATGTGTAATACAGCTGTACTTGTAGCACCCGTTGCTGGGTCTTTAATTGTGTAAGTAAAGCTATCTACTTTACCAATGTTGGCAGGGTTAGCAGTCGGTGTGTAGCTATACGAACCATTCGCAGAAATCGTAAGTGTTCCGTAAGCGCCAGTTACTGGTGTTGAAGAACCAATAGTTGTGGTTACCGCACCTACTTGTTCACCAACTACTGTAGATACTACAGTCGTTCCAGTGATTGTATCTGGAGTATACGAAGGACCATATATAGCAGAATCATCATCTGTAAGCACATTACCGCTTACTGTTGCTGCAGTATATGTAGGTACTACTGTGTGGTTATAATCATCGCGAACCACACTCATTGTACCTAACAATCCTACACCTACACCGGTATAGACCATAAATGCTCTATAAGAACCACTTGCTAAGTCTGTGATAGTCGCACCGTATCCATTACCGCCGAGTATTCCGACGTTAATTAATCCAGTACTCGCGTCACCTGCAACATTCTGCCATGAACCATCCGGTGCTTGTTTTTGCAAGACTATTTTATAGTCGTTAAGCAAAGATAAACTGAGTAAAGCTCCATAACTAATCGTTGCATCTGAAGTATGTCCAGCGGCAATATTGAAGCTCACGCTCGGAGTACCTAAAAGCGATACGTTGAGATTCTCAGTTAGACCGATCAATGCTAGATAAGTTGCAGAACCAGCATTAATACCCGTTGTCGTTAATGGAACAATGTCTATAGCTACACTATCCACATTGTCATGTGCAGTAATTGTTGGTACCAGAACAAGGCCAGCAAGATTAGCACCTGAACCCGGGTTACCTGCAAGGTCGGTATAAGTACCGTTCGCTACACTCAAGCTCGGTGGTGTTGCTGTGCCGTCTTGGGTAAAGGTCGCTGTCCAGGTCTTACCACCATCGGTACTTGCTAAACCAGCCAAAGTACCACCCGCCAAGGTTACATCAGTTGCATCAAAGCCAGTCACCGGTTCACTGAAAGTGAAGGTCACTGTGGTGCTTTCGCCCGCTGCAAGGTTCAGGTCACTTGCACTAATCGCAAGCGTCGGTGGCGTAATATCAGCTGTTAAGCCAGCAAGACTCGCACCTGAACCAGGGTTACCTGCGAGGTCGGTATAAGTACCGTTTGCTACACTCAAGCTCGGTGGTGTTGCTGTACCGTCTTGAGTAAAGGTCGCTGTCCAAGTCACACCATCAGTGGTCGCCAAGCCAATCAGTGTACCTCCTGCCACTGCCACATCAGTTGCATCAAAGCCAGTCACCGCTTCACTGAAGGTGAAGGTCACTGTGGTGCTTTCGCCCGCTGCAAGGTTCAGGTCACTTGCACTAATCGCAAGCGTCGGTGGCGTAATGTCGGCTGTTAAGCCTGCAAGACTCGCACCTGAACCCGGATTA
The DNA here is from genome assembly GCF_000368065.1 of Acinetobacter seifertii. GTDB lineage: Bacteria > Pseudomonadota > Gammaproteobacteria > Pseudomonadales > Moraxellaceae > Acinetobacter > Acinetobacter seifertii. The sequence goes on along the minus strand of NZ_KB851200.1, from coordinate 608 downwards.
CCTGCAAGGTCAGTATAAGTACCGTTTGCTACACTCAAGCTCGGTGGTGTTGCTGTACCGTCTTGAGTAAAGGTCGCTGTCCAAGTCACACCATCAGTGGTCGTCAAGCCAGTCAGTGTACCGCCCGCCACTGCCACATCAGTTGCATCAAAGCCAGTCACCGCTTCACTGAAGGTAAAGGTCACTGTGGTGCTTTCGCCCGCTGCAAGGTTCAAGTCAGTCGCACTGATCGCAAGGGTCGGTGGAGTAATGTCAGCTGTTAAGCCTGCAAGACTTGCACCTGAACCCGGGTTACCTGCAAGGTCGGTATAAGTACCGTTTGCTACACTCAAGCTTGGTGCAGTTGCACTACCGTCTTGAGTAAAGGTCGCTGTCCAGGTCTTACCACCATCGGTACTTGCTAAACCAGCCAAAGTACCACCCGCTAAGGTTACATCAGTTGCATCAAAGCCAGTTACTGCTTCACTGAACGTGAAGGTCACTGTGGTGCTTTCACCTGCCGCTAAGTTCAGGTCACTTGCGCTAATCGCAAGTGTCGGTAGTGTATTATCCACAGTCACCGTCACATCGGTCGGGCTGCTGATGTTACCTTGCGCATCCACCGCTTG
>NZ_KB851199.1:330608-510251 GCF_000368065.1 Acinetobacter seifertii | reverse complement strand
ATCATTAAGAGAATTGAAGAACAACTTGTGTGGATTTTTACTGATTGATTAATCGAAATAATTTTCATTGATTGATTGGTTTAAATTACTCGAAGTTTATTTGAGCGAAATTTAAGTCAGTAATTGATGAGCCAGAATTGGCACCTTGTCTTTAAATAAGGTGCAAAATGATTTTAACTGAAGAGTTTGATCATGGCTCAGATTGAACGCTGGCGGCAGGCTTAACACATGCAAGTCGAGCGGGGAAGGGTAGCTTGCTACCTGACCTAGCGGCGGACGGGTGAGTAATGCTTAGGAATCTGCCTATTAGTGGGGGACAACATCTCGAAAGGGATGCTAATACCGCATACGTCCTACGGGAGAAAGCAGGGGATCTTCGGACCTTGCGCTAATAGATGAGCCTAAGTCGGATTAGCTAGTTGGTGGGGTAAAGGCCTACCAAGGCGACGATCTGTAGCGGGTCTGAGAGGATGATCCGCCACACTGGGACTGAGACACGGCCCAGACTCCTACGGGAGGCAGCAGTGGGGAATATTGGACAATGGGGGGAACCCTGATCCAGCCATGCCGCGTGTGTGAAGAAGGCCTTATGGTTGTAAAGCACTTTAAGCGAGGAGGAGGCTACTTTAGTTAATACCTAGAGATAGTGGACGTTACTCGCAGAATAAGCACCGGCTAACTCTGTGCCAGCAGCCGCGGTAATACAGAGGGTGCAAGCGTTAATCGGATTTACTGGGCGTAAAGCGCGCGTAGGCGGCTAATTAAGTCAAATGTGAAATCCCCGAGCTTAACTTGGGAATTGCATTCGATACTGGTTAGCTAGAGTGTGGGAGAGGATGGTAGAATTCCAGGTGTAGCGGTGAAATGCGTAGAGATCTGGAGGAATACCGATGGCGAAGGCAGCCATCTGGCCTAACACTGACGCTGAGGTGCGAAAGCATGGGGAGCAAACAGGATTAGATACCCTGGTAGTCCATGCCGTAAACGATGTCTACTAGCCGTTGGGGCCTTTGAGGCTTTAGTGGCGCAGCTAACGCGATAAGTAGACCGCCTGGGGAGTACGGTCGCAAGACTAAAACTCAAATGAATTGACGGGGGCCCGCACAAGCGGTGGAGCATGTGGTTTAATTCGATGCAACGCGAAGAACCTTACCTGGCCTTGACATAGTAAGAACTTTCCAGAGATGGATTGGTGCCTTCGGGAACTTACATACAGGTGCTGCATGGCTGTCGTCAGCTCGTGTCGTGAGATGTTGGGTTAAGTCCCGCAACGAGCGCAACCCTTTTCCTTATTTGCCAGCGAGTAATGTCGGGAACTTTAAGGATACTGCCAGTGACAAACTGGAGGAAGGCGGGGACGACGTCAAGTCATCATGGCCCTTACGGCCAGGGCTACACACGTGCTACAATGGTCGGTACAAAGGGTTGCTACACAGCGATGTGATGCTAATCTCAAAAAGCCGATCGTAGTCCGGATTGGAGTCTGCAACTCGACTCCATGAAGTCGGAATCGCTAGTAATCGCGGATCAGAATGCCGCGGTGAATACGTTCCCGGGCCTTGTACACACCGCCCGTCACACCATGGGAGTTTGTTGCACCAGAAGTAGCTAGCCTAACTGCAAAGAGGGCGGTTACCACGGTGTGGCCGATGACTGGGGTGAAGTCGTAACAAGGTAGCCGTAGGGGAACCTGCGGCTGGATCACCTCCTTAACGAAAGATTGACGATTGGTAAGAATCCACAACAAGTTGTTCTTCATAGATGTATCTGAGGGTCTGTAGCTCAGTTGGTTAGAGCACACGCTTGATAAGCGTGGGGTCACAAGTTCAAGTCTTGTCAGACCCACCATGACTTTGACTGGTTGAAGTTGTAGATAAAAAGATACATGACTGATGATGTAAGCTGGGGACTTAGCTTAGTTGGTAGAGCGCCTGCTTTGCACGCAGGAGGTCAGGAGTTCGACTCTCCTAGTCTCCACCAGAACTTAAGAGAAGTTCGGATTACAGAAATTAGTAAATAGAGATTTCGGTCTTGGTTTATTAACTTCTGTGATTTAAGTATCACGGTATTAAGCATGACCTGACGAAGGCATGTTTATTCATTAACAGATTGGCAAAATTGAGTCTGAAATAAATTGTTCACTCAAGAGTTTAGATTAAGCAATTAATCTAGATGAATTGAGAACTAGCAAATTAACTGAATCAAGCGTTTTGGTATATGAATTTAGATTGAAGCTGTACAGTGTTTAGATACACAGTACTTCGAACTGTATGGATGAATGAGAGATCATTTGTTCTGTTGCTACACCAACTTGTAGGTGTAACGACTGTTTGGGGTTGTATAGTCAAGTAATTAAGTGCATGTGGTGGATGCCTTGGCAGTCAGAGGCGATGAAAGACGTGATAGCCTGCGAAAAGCTCCGGGGAGGCGGCAAATATCCTGTGATCCGGAGATTTCTGAATGGGGGAACCCACCTACTTTAAGGTAGGTATTGCAACATGAATACATAGTGTTGCAAGGCGAACGAGGGGAAGTGAAACATCTCAGTACCCTTAGGAAAAGAAATCAATTGAGATTCCCTCAGTAGCGGCGAGCGAACGGGGATCAGCCCATTAAGTTATGTGTGTTTTAGTGGAACGCTCTGGGAAGTGCGAACGTAGAGGGTGATATTCCCGTACACGAAAGGGCACACATAATGATGACGAGTAGGGCGAGGCACGTGAAACCTTGTCTGAATATGGGGGGACCATCCTCCAAGGCTAAATACTCCTGACTGACCGATAGTGAACCAGTACCGTGAGGGAAAGGCGAAAAGAACCCCTGTGAGGGGAGTGAAATAGATCCTGAAACCGCATGCATACAAGCAGTGGGAGCCGACTTGTTCGGTGACTGCGTACCTTTTGTATAATGGGTCAGCGACTTATATTCAGTAGCGAGGTTAACCGTATAGGGGAGCCGTAGAGAAATCGAGTCTTAATAGGGCGTTTAGTTGCTGGGTATAGACCCGAAACCAGGCGATCTATCCATGAGCAGGTTGAAGGTTGGGTAACACTAACTGGAGGACCGAACCCACTGTCGTTGAAAAGCCAGGGGATGACTTGTGGATAGGGGTGAAAGGCTAATCAAGCCTGGTGATAGCTGGTTCTCCCCGAAAGCTATTTAGGTAGCGCCTCGGACGAATACCATAGGGGGTAGAGCACTGTTTCGGCTAGGGGGTCATCCCGACTTACCAAACCGATGCAAACTCCGAATACCTATGAGTACTATCCGGGAGACAGACTGCGGGTGCTAACGTCCGTAGTCAAGAGGAAAACAATCCAGACCGCCAGCTAAGGCCCCAAAATCATAGTTAAGTGGGAAACGATGTGGGAAGGCATAGACAGCTAGGAGGTTGGCTTAGAAGCAGCCACCCTTTAAAGAAAGCGTAATAGCTCACTAGTCGAGTCGGCCTGCGCGGAAGATGTAACGGGGCTAAAACTATGTGCCGAAGCTGCGGATTTGACATTAGTCAAGTGGTAGGGGAGCGTTCTGTAAGCCGATGAAGGTGTATTGAGAAGTATGCTGGAGGTATCAGAAGTGCGAATGCTGACGTGAGTAACGACAAAACGGGTGAAAAACCCGTTCGCCGAAAGACCAAGGGTTCCAGTCCAACGTTAATCGGGGCTGGGTGAGTCGATCCCTAAGGCGAGGCCGAAAGGCGTAGTCGATGGGAAATTGGTTAATATTCCAATACTTCTGTGTAATGCGATGAGAGGACGGAGAAGGTTAAGTCAGCCTGGCGTTGGTTGTCCAGGTGGAAGGATGTAGGTATGTATCTTAGGCAAATCCGGGGTACTCTATACTGAGATCCGATAGCAAGCTGTACTTGTACAGTGAAGTGGCTGATACCATGCTTCCAGGAAAAGTCTCTAAGCTTCAGTTACACAGGAATCGTACCCGAAACCGACACAGGTGGTCAGGTCGAGTAGACCAAGGCGCTTGAGAGAACTCTGCTGAAGGAACTAGGCAAAATGGTACCGTAACTTCGGGAGAAGGTACGCTGTTGTTGGTGATGGAACTTGCTTCCTGAGCTGATGACAGCCGCAGAAACCAGGCCGCTGCAACTGTTTATTAAAAACATAGCACTCTGCAAACACGAAAGTGGACGTATAGGGTGTGATGCCTGCCCGGTGCTGGAAGGTTAATTGATGGGGTTAGCGTAAGCGAAGCTCTTGATCGAAGCCCCAGTAAACGGCGGCCGTAACTATAACGGTCCTAAGGTAGCGAAATTCCTTGTCGGGTAAGTTCCGACCTGCACGAATGGCATAATGATGGCGGCGCTGTCTCCAGCAGAGGCTCAGTGAAATCGAAATCGCTGTGAAGATGCAGTGTACCCGCGGCTAGACGGAAAGACCCCGTGAACCTTTACTGCAGCTTGACACTGAACTTTGACCTTACTTGTGTAGGATAGGTGGGAGGCTTTGAAGTTGGAACGCTAGTTCCAATGGAGCCGTCCTTGAAATACCACCCTGGTAATGTTGAGGTTCTAACTCTGTCCCGTTATCCGGGACGAGGACCGTGTCTGGTGGGTAGTTTGACTGGGGCGGTCTCCTCCTAAAGAGTAACGGAGGAGTACGAAGGTGCGCTCAGCGTGGTCGGAAATCACGCGTAGAGTATAAAGGCAAAAGCGCGCTTAACTGCGAGACCCACAAGTCGAGCAGGTACGAAAGTAGGTCTTAGTGATCCGGTGGTTCTGTATGGAAGGGCCATCGCTCAACGGATAAAAGGTACTCTGGGGATAACAGGCTGATACCGCCCAAGAGTTCATATCGACGGCGGTGTTTGGCACCTCGATGTCGGCTCATCTCATCCTGGGGCTGAAGCAGGTCCCAAGGGTATGGCTGTTCGCCATTTAAAGAGGTACGCGAGCTGGGTTTAGAACGTCGTGAGACAGTTCGGTCCCTATCTACCGTGGGCGCTGGAAATTTGAGAGGATCTGCTCCTAGTACGAGAGGACCAGAGTGGACGAACCTCTGGTGTACCGGTTGTGACGCCAGTCGCATCGCCGGGTAGCTATGTTCGGAAGGGATAACCGCTGAAAGCATCTAAGCGGGAAGCCTACCTCAAGATAAGATTTCCCTAGGAATTTATTCCTCTAAAGAGCCGTTCGAGACTAGGACGTTGATAGGTTGGATGTGGAAGCATAGTGATATGTGAAGCTGACCAATACTAATTGCTCGTGAGGCTTGACTATACAACACCCAAGCAGTTGTATATAAAGCATCAATCGATTCATAAATCTACAAAGCAACTTGATTTAGTTACTCCACTAGATAAAATGAACAAGTCAGATTCAATCAGCCCAATCTGTAAAGATTTGGAAAACGCTTCGGCAATCAATAAGACCAAAGCAAGTATCCATAAACAGTTGTGCTGGCGACCATAGCAAGAGTGAACCACCTGATCCCTTCCCGAACTCAGAAGTGAAACCTCTTAGCGCTGATGGTAGTGTGGGGTTACCCATGTGAGAGTAAGTCATCGCCAGCTCATTATTCAAACACCCCGGTCTCGAAAGAAACCGGGGTGTTGCTTTATGCGCGGAAGAGAAATAGAAAACACATAATCAAAAGAACAGATTTACACAGTTACTCTATTTTAGAGATATAGGGTCTTAGTTCAATGTAATAAAAAAACATTTCATAATATTCCAATCTTTGCTTAATCTATAAATAGTTAAAATAAATAGTTAAATTTGAGTTTTCATCTATGCAGTTCAAAATTATCGCAGCCCAAGATCTAGATAAAAATCAACGCAATCAAATTGCTGAATTATGTTTTGCTGCTTTTGATGAAGATCCATGGAGCCAATATGCTTTCATGCAAAAAGCATTTCATGTCGTGGGTATATTAGATGATCAAATTGTTTCACATGCCTTATGGACGGATAGAGTTTTTACTATAAATGGCAGCTCCGATGTAAAAACTGCTTATGTAGAGTATGTGACCACTGATTACACGATGAGAGGTAAGGGGCTTGCATCACAATTACTAAAATATTTAGTTGAAGCATTAACTGATTTGGAATATGAACTTGCTGCATTACAACCAGAAGATGAAGCATTTTATAAAAAATTAGGTTGGACTACTTGGTGGGGGGATTTGTACATCAAAAAAGATATATCTACTTATCTGACTGATGACTATGAAATTATGCTATATCCTTTGAGTATCCATATGAAAGATCTACTCTCACACAGTTCAGAGGCCGATAGTATTTGCGCAGAATGGCGAGAGGGTGAAGTTTGGTAGTTCTAATGATCTAATAAATTCATTTTTTTATTCTGTCTAAAATAGATGTAGCTGTCATTTTTTCATATTACTTAACTTTTTCTACTTTCCTGTTTATTAGACAAGCCTATAATGATTCAGAATCATTCCAAATCTAATAAGGATATAACATGTCTACCGATCAGCAATTTCCAACTCCCAACAATTTAGGTATCGCGGTATATTCAAATAATGCCGAAGCCATTGGTAATACACCTTTAGTACGTATTAACCGATTGATTAAAACAGGTGCAACCGTATTAGCAAAAGTGGAAAGCCGTAACCCTGCATTTTCTGTGAAATGCCGCATCGGAGCGGCACTTATTGCAGATGCGGAAAAGCGTGGTGTATTAAAAGAAGGTATGCATATTGTTGAGCCAACGAGTGGTAATACTGGTATTGCATTGGCATTTGTAGCTGCGGCAAAAGGTTATTCAATTACTCTAACTATGCCTGCCAGTATGAGCCTTGAGCGTAGAAAAGTATTAAAAGCTTTAGGTGCTAATTTGGTATTAACTGAACCCGCGAAAGGAATGAAAGGTGCAGTTGATGAGGCTGTACGATTAGCAACTGAACAGCCAGATCTTTATTTCTTGCCACAACAATTTGAAAATCCAGCGAATCCACAAATTCATGTAGACACAACTGGTCCTGAAATTTGGCAAGCTACAGGTGGGCAAGTCGATATTTTAGTTGCGGGCGTCGGTACTGGCGGTACGATTACAGGTATTTCTCGTTATTTTGAACAGGTTCAAAATAAGCCATTGTACTCAGTAGCTGTTGAACCTGCTGAATCTCCAATTATTACTCAAACTAAAAATGGTGAGAACATTACACCTGCACCGCATAAAATTCAGGGAATTGGTGCGAACTTTATTCCAAAGAATCTTGATTTGAACCTTGTGGATGAAGTCTTACCAGTGACTAGCGAAGAAGCAATTCAATGGGCGAGAAACTGTGCAACTCAAGAAGGTATTTTAGTGGGTATTTCAAGTGGAGCTGCATTGGCAGCCGCTGCTAAAATTGCAGAGCGTCCTGAAAATGCTGGTAAAACCATTGTTGTTATTCTGCCAGATAGTGGGGAACGTTATCTGTCTTCTGTGTTATTTGAAGGTTTATTTGACGAATAAAATTAACCGCATAAAAAAGCCCATCCATTGATGGGCTTTTATTTAAGTTTTTTATAGAGCATTTTTTAAATTTTTTTGATGATGCTTGATAGATCGGGCATATTTTTTCGCTTTGTGACGGGTCCAGAAGCTTCGATCATATCCTGTTGGCCCAACATTATAATAAGCCGTGGCTTTGAACCAGCTATCTGCGGTTTGATAGTAATGATTTAAAATATAAGCACCACATTGGATATTTGTAGATTCATCATACAAATTACCAGCACAAGTTTGTTGCCAATAGCTTGGAATAATTTGAGTTAAACCAACAGCCCCAGTTGGAGAACGGGCATTACTATTGTAGTTCGACTCTTGTCTGATGACTGCCGCGAGTAAAAGTGGAGGAACATTATATTTGTCAGCACTTTGAATAATCATAGGAGATAAGCGATTGGCTGTACTCAGCGGAACGGAATAAGCTTTTTGTAAGCCAGATGATAGTTTATTTGAACGCCAAGTAAATGAGCCACTATTAGGGCCTAAGCTTGTACATCCTGTCATGATGATCATTAAAAAAGTTATGAGAAATTTCAGACCAAGGATGTGTAATTGTGATGGTTCAAAACGATTTTGGGTTAAAGATGAGGTAAGCAAAATACAAAACCAATCATGAAGTTTCAAATGAAATAATCGTATTTAGCCGTACTTATCGGATCAATATTAGTTCTGTTGCTTAGCACATCTAAAAAGTAAGAATTTTGTATAAGTGAAATGAAAAAACCCCGACATCCTGTCGAGGCTCCTTCGTATTCAGCTTTATGTAGCTAACTCCTGTCAACTACCGCTTCCTGCGTTCTTATTCTTCTTCAATGAGACATCCTGTCTCTCTATGATTCATATATTATGAAATAATACTAAAGCTGAATATCCGCAAATCACCGCAATTTTTGTACGTTTTAACTTACAGATCAACTTACTTAAATACGATGTCGACAAGTTTTTGGGCTACAGGAGCACAAATCAATACACTTGGAAAAGCCAATATCCATGCAATAATCCAAGCCGATACCCACAATGAAAGGAAATGATGATTTAGTCCCACTAATTTAAAAGTTGAAATACCTGAAACTATAAAAGACATCATTCCAGATAAAATGAAGAGGAATAAAAGCTTCTGTGCTTTCATGGTCTTATCTTCCTTGATAAGCATTTAAGGTTAATGCAAAATTTTCTCCAAATTGTTGAGCAGTTTTAATATCTCCTTCATCAAACCTATCGGCATTACTGCCATGTTCAGCCTGAGCCATTAAGCCTGACCATGAACCGAGACGGTTGGCTGCTTGAGTATAAGGAATACCTTGGTGTTGCTCAGGTATAATCGGGTTGCCGACCCATAACATGCCGTGTTGCATACAGAAGGTAAAAATCGAAATTAGTGTCGATTGTTTATCACCTGCGGGAAGAGAGGAAACGGTAAATCCAGCTGTTAGCTTTCCTTTAAAACTCTGTTTTTTCCATAATGGTCCCGTCGCATCCATGAGTTGTTTTAACTTGGAAGACACGCCACCTAAATAAGTAGGAGATCCCCAAATTAAACCATCATATTTAATTAGTGTTTCTGGGTTTTCGATGAGATGTTCGGCATTGAGTAAATCTACTTCAATATCTTGATGGCTCAAAATACCTGTTTGAATTTGCTGAGCGATAAATTGTGTATGCCCTTGGCGACTATAGTAAATAATGGCAACAGTTTTCATGGATAGTTTCCTTCTTATCTAAATTTGAAATAGTTTTGCAGTGAGATATAAGCCACAACCAAAAACACTATGATTCATCAAACTTTTTAGACAGTTCAAAAAAGGATGAGGTGTTTTTGATGAAGCAAAACCACTACCCATGGCGGGTTGCATAATAAAAAAAGGGATGAGAACGGTGACTACACCAAATACTAGTGCTGAGAAAAACTGAGGATGACTAAGCCAAGTTGAGCCAACAATGAAAAGAAAGCTAAATGAAAAGATTAGCCCGACACTATAGTGAGCAACCCAACCTAAAAAATATTCACCCTTAATTTGAGGGCTTTGAGCGATAGATTGATGGATGATTTTTCCGTGGAATATCCAGCCGATCCAGCGTCCGAGAAAGGCAAAATTTAAGGTCGGGATCTTAAATATTTTTAGTATTAACAGCCATATATCCATAATAACTGTTGCACCAATACCAAGACATAAAGCTTGGAAGAATAATATGGAGGTATTCATTTTTACACCTTGCTTTTATACGTATGAAACGTGATAAATTTATTGTGCAAGTTCAAGTTCACTTGAAGTCAAGAGGTGATTATGGATATTGGTGAAGTTGCTAAAAAGGCAAAAGTCACAACCGCTACACTACGTTTTTATGAAGAGAAGGGGCTAATTAAGTCGATTGGGCGGCAAGGTTTACGTCGGCAGTATGGTAAGCAGGTGCTTGATCAACTGGCACTTATTGCTTTAGGACGTGCTGCGGGTTTTTCTTTAAATGAGATCGCTACAATGTTTGGGCAAGATGGTAAGCCTGATCTTGATCGGGAAAAATTAAAAGATAAAGCTGAACAACTAGAGCAAATGGCAAAGCGTTTACATTTTATTAGTCAAGGATTACAGCATGCTGCTGTATGTCCTGCTGAAAATCATATGGAATGCCCAACTTTTCAGAACTTTTTGAAAGCAGCAATTGCTGGAGAATATCAGCCAACGAAACTTTAATTCTTTTTGATGAATTCATTTAGTTTGTGTCTGTATTGAATAGTTGGGTTTGTCATATTTTCGCCATAAAGATTTCATCTTTTTGAAGTAAAAACTTCATATAAGCTTGATTAAATTTGCTTAATTTTTTACCAAACGTACAAATTTATGAGCAAAAAAACTTTAGTCGCATTATTATGCTGCGCCAGTTTAGGATTGACGGCATGTAACGATAATAACGATCAAGAACAAACATCACCTACTGAAAACGTTACCGAACCAACTTTAATTTCTTTTGCCAAATTGCCTGTAGAAACTTATGCTGCTGGCCCAGACTCTGGTGCATATGTAAAAGGTGCAAATGGAATTTATCCTCCATTTAAAGGCCAGCCTGTACAAGGTTTTTCTGCTGCATTAAAAAATGAAGATGGCAGCTATATGGCAATGGCCGATAATGGCTTTGGTACCCAAGATAATTCAGCAGACTTCTTACTTCGTATTTATAAATTAAAACCTGATTTCAAAACTAAAACCAAAGGTACAGGGCAGGTTACGGTACAAAGCTTTATTCAATTGCGTGATCCAAATAAGTTAATTCCTTTTAATATCGTGAACGGTAATACGCCTGAGCGTTTATTAACGGGTGCTGATTTTGACCCAGAGTCAATGCAAAGTACTAGCGATGGAACTTATTGGATTGGGGATGAGTTTGGCCCTTATTTACTTCATTTTTCAGCGGATGGTGTGTTACTAGATGCACCAATCGCTTTACCAAACCCATTAAATCCGACCCAAGAATTACGTTCACCACAAAATCAGTTTAATAAAGCGCAAATTAATTTTGTAGAACCTCTAGTTCAGCAAAGTGGTGGTTTTGAAGGTATGGCAATTTCACCAGATGGGCAGTATCTTTACCCGCTTATAGAAAAGCCAATTAAATCAATTCGGGAAACGGAAAGACAGTTGCTGATTTCTCAATTCGACATTAAGAAAAAAGCGTATACAGGGAAATATTATTGGTTCCAATTAGACAGCAAGGCAACCAATATTGGTGACTTCCAACTCTTTAATGATAAAGAAGGCATTATTATTGAGCGTGATGCGACTCAGAATAATTTAGGCGGATATAAAAAATTAATCCGTATTAAATTGAATGAGTCAGGTCAGCTAGTAAGCCGTGAAGATTTAGTCGATTTAATTAAAATTGCTAACCCGAATATGTTGTATGGCACAGCTAGAGCAGGGGATATTGGTACGGGACAAGTTTTTGCTTTCCCGTTTGAAACCATTGAAGATGTGATTATTGAAAATGGTACAACGCTCACGGTACTAAATGACAATAACTTCCCTGGTTCAACAGGACGCAACGCAAAACTGGCTGATGATAACGAGATTATTCAAATTCGTTTGCCAAAAGCTTTGTTCTAAGCTCTATAAATAAAAATTAAAACTGCGGCGGATTTTGTTCCGCCGTATTTATTCTAAGAATAAAATATTGAGTAAAGTTTAATCAAATTAATTTCTATATTGTTGTTTTCGCATGTTTTATAAACAGGGAAAATGAATGAAATTCATGTTAAAATGATCGGCTTTCATCTTTAGATGTCTCTCCTTCATCTGCTAGCCGAGATTCGCAAGCCATGTCTACCGCTTATACCATGCAAACTGCGCCAAAAGCGCTGTTTGATTACGACAAATATTGGGCGTCGTGTTTTGAACCAGCGCCATTTTTGCCGATGTCACGAGAAGAAATGGACCAACTCGGCTGGGATGCTTGTGACTTTATTTTAGTCTGTGGTGATGCTTATATTGACCACCCATCATTTGTATCGGGTGTGATTGGGCGTGTACTTGAAGCACAAGGTTTCCGTGTCGGAATTATTGCGCAGCCAGATTGGACCAATGTTGAAAGTTTCCGCGTTTTAGGTAAGCCAACGATTGCTTGGGGTGTAACCGCAGGTAATATGGATTCGATGATTAACCGTTATACGGCAGATCGTAAAATCCGTTCTGATGATGCATATTCTCCAAATAATGAGCCAAATAAACGTCCTGACCGTGCTGCAACAGTATATTGCCAACGTTGTCGTGAAGCTTTCCCAGATGTACCAGTGTTATTAGGTGGTATTGAAGGAAGTTTACGTCGTATTGCACACTATGATTATTGGTCAGATAAAGTCCGTCGTTCGATTCTGATGGACTCAAAAGCCGATTTGCTGATGTATGGTAATGGTGAGCGTGCCATTATTGATGTGATGCATCGTTTGGCTAAAGGTGAAAAAATCCATGAGATTACAGATGTTCGTGGTACGGCATTTATTATTAATAAACATAACAAAGCATCAAAAGCAAAGTTTGTTGAAGTTGCGAGTAATGATGTAGATACGGTTGGGCGTGTTGACCCAATTATTAACCCATATGTCATGACAGAAGATATTGATGGCTGTGAGGTTGAAAAAGAAAAGGGTAATTCTTTAGCTCAGTATCAAAATTTCCAAAAAGAGATTGTTGCGAATCCGATTGTGCGTGAAGGTGACAAACTCGATGACGATACTCAAATCGTTCAATTAAAGCCAGCACCTTCAAAAGCAATTAAACACAAATTACCTCCACGCGAGTTGGCAGTTATTCGCTTGCCTTCTTTTGAAGAAGTGGCGAATGATCAAGTGCTTTATGCACATGCAAACCGTATTTTGCACCTTGAAACTAATCCGGGTAATGCTCGTGCGTTGGTTCAACGCCATGGTGAGCGTGATGTGTGGATTAACCCGCCTCCAATTCCTCTAACTACTGAGGAAATGGATTATGTGTTTGATTTACCTTATGCACGTTTGCCACATCCTACTTATGGTGATGCGCGTTTCCCTGCATTTGATATGATCAAATTCTCAGTCAACATTATGCGTGGCTGTTTTGGTGGTTGTACATTCTGTTCGATTACAGAACATGAAGGTCGTATTATTCAAAACCGTTCGGAAGATTCGATCTTACGTGAGATTGAAAAAATTCGTGATACGGCACCAAATTTCACCGGCATTATTTCAGACTTAGGTGGCCCAACAGCAAACATGTACCGTTTGCACTGTAAAGACCCAGAAATTGAGAAGAACTGTCGTAAACCTTCTTGTGTTTATCCGGGCGTTTGTCAAAACTTACATACCGATCATGCGCCGTTAGTGCAGCTTTACCGTAAAGCACGTGCGATTAAAGGTGTGAAGAAGATTCTGATTGGTTCAGGTTTACGTTATGACCTGGCTGTACTCAACCCTGAATATGTCAAAGAGCTGGTGCAACACCACGTTGGTGGTTATTTAAAAATTGCTCCTGAACATACTGAGCAAGGCCCATTATCTAAAATGATGAAACCGGGTATTGGTACGTATGATCGTTTTAAGCAAATGTTTGACCGTTTCAGTAAAGAAGCAGGAAAAGAGCAGTATCTCATTCCTTACTTTATTGCTGCACATCCGGGTACTTCAGATTATGACATGATGCACCTTGCTATTTGGTTGAAAAAGAATGGTTTCCGTGCCGATCAGGTACAGACGTTCTATCCATCACCAATGGCAACTGCAACCACCATGTATTATTCGGGCAAAAACCCGCTTGCTAAAGTCGCTCGTTATACTGAAAAAGTTGATATTGTAAAAGGTGAGAAACGCCGTCGTCTGCATAAAGCATTCTTACGTTACCATGATCCAAACAACTGGCCATTACTTCGTGAAGCTTTAAAAGAAATGGGCCGTGCCGATTTGATTGGTAATTCAAAGCAGCATTTAATTCCGACCTATCAGCCAAAAGGTACTGAAGGGGAATATAAATCTGCCCGTAAGAAAAACTCGTCTACGGCAGGGGATTCGGTTAAACGAAATAACCAGCAAACGAGTAATCATTCAAATCAGAAGCGTCCACAAAAAGGTCAAGTACTAACGCAACATACTGGTTTGCCTCCTCGTGAAACAGGTGAGAAGAGACCATTTGGTGGGAAAAGTAAACCAAAGTCAAAAGCACGTGGATAATGATAAAAAAGGCTCTTAAACAGAGCCTTTTTTGTTTTTCATGAGGTTATTTAAATCGTATAGTGAGATTTTTGCAGATTTAAAGTACAAAAAACGTAACGAATAATGATAAATATCCAAAATCTGACGAGCTGCACTTGATTGTTGTTGACTCTATGATTATAAATAATGTTGAGGGTGGCTAAATTTAAGCCAAGCTTGATAACTACAAGTGAAATTACTAAGTGAACCTTTTAAAAAACGGCTGTGTCGTTATCAATTAAAACAAAGCGTGATCTAGCAAAATCATTATAAAAAACTTAAAGGATTAGACCCATGTACTATTTAATTACGATCTTACTACTCTTTTTGACTGTCATTATGGCGGCGAAAAGCCTCTCAAGAAAACACCAACAAGACAGTGCTTTAAAGCGCCGTGCTGTATTAAGTAGTCATGAGCAAATGACTCTTACTCGTTTACAAACAGTATTTCCTAAATTTACTGTATTAGCTCATGTCTCATTTGATGCTTTATTAACAACTAAATATGCTCACACCCGTCGAAAATATCAAAATATGACGGCTGACTTTGTGGTACTTGATCAAAATTACCAAGTTTTTGTGGTGGTTATGCTTGAAGAAAATGGTTTACGTCGTGCACATCAGCAGTATGAACGCCGTTTATTACAACTTGCTGGTTACCGTGTACTACGCTACAGCAGTGTGCCTGATTATAATGATTTAAGAAGAGATTTATTGACCCCTGAATCAGAGATGGCAACTTTACATGCCACGCCGCAGTTAGAGCGAATCTCAAATGCTTTTGTGAAGTCTTAACAAGTAGAGATTATAAAATTTTGATTTTAGGGTTTATTAAAGACGATATGAATAAAATACGGATATTAGAATTTTTTGAACTATAAACAATGAGCAATATTACTGTAAATATTGCTCATTTTTTTATTGATTAAAATCAATAAGAACTATGGAAGTACCGCAACGACAGTCATTTCTACTAGTACGTCAGGTGCGTAAAGTTTAGACTCCACACAAGTACGAGCAGGTGGATTTTCTTTGCTAATCCATGCATCCCATACAGCATTCATGGCTGCATAGTCTGTTTCAATATCTTTTAGAAAAATCATGACTGAAAGAATATGGCTTTTGTCAGTACCAGCTTCAGCAAGTAAACGATCAATATTGTCTAAAGTTTGTTGAGTCTGTGCCGTAATGTCTACACTGGTGTCATCAGCGAGTTGGCCTGCTAAATGGACTAAATTACCTGAAATCGCAACTTCGCAGTAGCGTGAAGTCACGTGTAAACGCTTTACCGTCATAAAAATGCTCTAAAGTGTATTTATTGAATAGCTTTGATTTTATGAATAGATGCAGGGTTGGTGCAAGCAAGTACAAAGGAATTTAAGTAGATTATTGTGATAAAAAAATCTAAGCCATGTATCAGAAGAGCCCTGTAATATTCGGATTTGGTCGTCACGCCAATCACAGGACGATATGCCTAAAGTAAAGGTTGCTTTGGCATGTTGCAAATACATGGGTAATGAATATGCGCTAATTAGATTACTGTAATTTTTGATCAAAAGGTAACAGTTTTTGTCTAAATCTTGTTCTTTTGAATAAAAAAACATCAATTATAATAATGAAAGTTGGAAGTCGTCAGCTTTGGTCTGTAACTGATAAACACCAATTCCAATAAGACGAAATTGGAAGTTTTCGGGAATATGCATTTCATTTAAAAGTAAGAATAAAACTTGAATCAAATCTTGTTGAGAATGGATTGGAGTTTTAAAACTTTTACTGTGTTGTAAAGTCTGAAAATTTTTGAGTTTGAGCTTAATATTTACGCCACGAGCATAGAGTTGTTTTTTCTCTAAACTTTGCCAAACTTTTTCAGCTAAGCCATGCCAATAAGGTTGGCACTGAGTTAGGGTTAAATCACTATCAAATGTGGTTTCTTTCGAAATTTGCTGACGAGCACGTTCAGCTTGAACAGGGCGGTTATCAATACCTTGGGCGTATAAATAAAGCTGTTGCCCATATTTACCAAAGTGATGAACTAAAACCGCTTCTTCAATTTTTTGCAAGTCACCTAGTGTGTGCAATTCAAGCTGTTGGAGTTTTTCTTGGGTAACTTTGCCCACGCCAGGAATCTTTTTTAGCGGAAGGTCTTGAATAAAAGTAGCGACTTGAGATGGTTTGATTACACATAAACCATTCGGTTTATTCCAGTCAGAAGCGACTTTTGCCAAAAATTTATTAGGTGCTACACCAGCCGAGGCAGTCAGTCCTGTTAGTCTAAAAATATCTTCCCGAATATGCATAGCCACTTCGGTTGCACTCGCGATTTGCTTTAAATTCTCAGTGACATCTAAATATGCTTCATCAAGCGATAAAGGTTCAATGAGAAGAGTATATTGCTGAAAGATTGAATGGATTTGAGCCGAGACTGTACGATATTTTTCAAAATTAGGTTCGATAATAACAACTTGAGGGCATAGTTTTCTTGCTTGGCTCATAGACATGGCAGAGCGTAAACCGAACTCACGGGCAGGATAAGAAGCTGCCGCAATTACAGCGCGCGGATGATGAGAAGAGATAACGACAGGAAGATGCTTTAGATCAGGACGCTCTCGCAATTCGACCGATGCATAAAAGGCATCCATATCGATATGAATGATTTTGCGCATATTATTGTGCTTTCACGATGCCTTGTTGCTGTAAAAATTGATGCCACTCTTTGACTGAACCCTCATAAACATTTAAGTCTACTGGCTTTGACATGCCTTCAATTTTACCTTGATTACTATGCTGCCAAAAGAGCCATTTTCTTTTGTCTTTCAGTTCAGGTTTTCCTTCATAATCTCTAACCCAAAGCGGGGTATTAGGGAAATTTCCTATTAACACAATATGGTAAAAAGTTTTGGAGATATAAAAGATAGGTTGTTTGCCATAATGCTGTTTTAAGCGGTCATGCATAATGCCTATTTCTTTAAGTAATTGTTCTTTGGTGTGTGTATTAATACAGTTGCTATCATATTCGAGATCGATAACAGGTGGAAGCGCATCGACTTTTTTGGGAACAGTTGCAATAAAATTTTCAGCTTGTGTTTTACCATCACGACATAGACGATAAAAATGATAAGCCCCTACATGAAATCCATGTTCGCGTGCTTTTAACCAGTTTTCTTGAAATTTTGAATCTTTATAATCACCGCCTTCAGTCGCTTTTAAATAGACGAACTGGAATTTTTGGGGTGATATTTTTTTCCAGTTAATCTCTTCTTGATGATGAGAAACATCAAAGCCTTGAACTGGATAATCTTGAGCAATTGCTTTTTGTTGATAGAACAGACCGAAGTAAGTGAGAACCCCCATGACACAAGCTAAAACAATACCGATTACGGTGTTGTAGCGTGGTGCAGAAAAGGTTTTTGCCAGCTTGGTCATGCAAAACTCAGTATCAAGATGAAGCTCACATAATAGCGTGATTTACGAACGAGAAACCATGCTAAAAATGCAACTGCTTACACAGGTGTATTTTTTGGAATTTGCCAAAAGATAAGCGCAGTAATGACGTTAATACAGCCCAAACAGACTAGAGTGACATGAAACGCTGTTGTCACATGGGCTGTACCATAGTAATTGGTAAATACATTAATGAGAGTACCTGCCAATGCAACACCGATACTCATAGAAAGCATCATAATCATTGATAGGAAACTATTTCCACTACTTGCATCTTGTTGAGGCAAGTCTTTTAAAGTCAGTGTATTCATACCTACAAACTGTAATGAGTTTAATGTACCAAACAAGAAAAAGTGTAAGGCTCTAAACCAAGTAGGCGTGTCGACAGTCATAATCGCAAAAGATGCAATACATAGACCGACTAATGTGGTGTTAATTAACAGAAAGCGGCGATAACCCATTTTCTGAATAATAGGTCTAACAATCGGCTTAGAAAAAAGTGAACCTAGCACTAGTGGAATCATCATTAAACCCGCAATAAATGGTTCAAATCCAAAAGCCACTTGCAACATGAGTGGTATGACGAAAGGTAAAGCGTTACCACCAAAGCGAGCGAAGAAATTACCTAAAATCCCAATTGCGAAAATTTTATTTTTAAATAATCGGCTACGGAATAATGCATTTTGATGAGTATGGGAATGATAGGCATACCAAAGTGTTGCAATTACTCCGACTATTAATAGAGAAATACTTAACCATTTGGAATATTCAGGAGAGGCAAGATGTTCAATACCTAAAGACCAGCCAATCATTGCAACCACCAAGAGCACAAACCCCATAAGATCAAAGGTTTTAACCGTAGGTTCTTTTACATTTGGCATGACTTTTAATGTCATTAATATACCGAGTACACCCATTGGAATATTAATAAGAAAAATCCAGTGCCATGTTGCCACTTCAACTAACCAGCCTCCTAATGTTGGACCTGCGAGAGGGCCAAGTAAACCTGCCAGACTCATGAGGCTCATAGCAGCTAGGAATTGAGTTCGGGGAATAATTTTTAAAAGTGATAAACGACCAACGGGGAGTAATAGTGCTCCTCCCACACCCTGAATGACACGGAAAAATAAAAGTTCATTCAGATTTTGAGACAGCCCACACCCCAAAGAAGCTAAAGTAAAAATAATAATTGCTGATAAAAATGTATTTCTAACGCCAAACCGATCGGCTAACCATCCACTTAAAGGAATGCAGGCAGCAACCGACAAAACATAAGCCACCACCACGCTATGCATACGTAATGGGTCTTCATTTAAATGGTGTGCCATTGCAGGAATAGCAGTATTTACAATTGTGGTATCTAATGCCTGCATAAAAAAGCCAATAGACACCAAAAGTACGAGTAAGCGATATTCAGGTTGCAAGGCTTGGTGAGTCGGCGTGGCATTCATAACATTTGAAAGTTAACGTTTTGGTTTAGTTTAAAACAAATTGAAAGTAAAAAAAGTAAGACAATGTTGAGTGCCCCTTTACTAAATCTAATTGCTCTTGAAGGCAACGGTGAAAATAGTGAAAACAAAAAAAGCGGAAGAACCGCTTTTTTATTGAGATAGGAGAGTTTACACAACAAATCTCTTTGGCATTTTTAAGTTTCGGATGACGTTGTAAATTTGATCGATTTCTTCACATACAATTAATTTTGCTCGGTGTTGAAGGGGAAGAAAACCTTCTTGAACCGCATGATCTAGCTGGGCAATTAATGGATTATAAAAACCATTTACGTTATATAAAATCATGGGTTTTTGGTGCTGATTGAGTTGGCCCCAAGTCGCAATTTCCAAAATTTCTTCGAATGTTCCTAAACCGCCAGGTAATGCAATAAATGCACTTGCACGCTCTGCCATCATGGCCTTACGCTCATGCATGGTTTCGACCACATGCAATTCAGTTAGTCCTGCATGTGCGACTTCATAATCAAGCATAAATTCAGGAATGACACCTACAGCTTCTCCACCATGTGCAAGCACACTTTCTGCAACTTGGCCCATTAAACCAATGCTGGCACCGCCGTAGACTAAACCAAAACCTTGTTCCGCTATTCCGCTGGCTAATTCAATTGCCTTTTCTCGATAAATCGGCTTATTTCCTGCTCGTGAGCCACAATATAATGCAATAAGAGGTTGTGTTGTTTTTACAGATGTTATTGGTGAATCGTTTACTGCCATTGTTAATACGCTATTCATTGCTTTATTTTCACCTTATCACGTTCATATTTCTTGTCTACACTAAGCAAAAAATATGACAACTTTATAAGCAGTTTTATAGGAAAGACCCATGTTTTGTATGGGTTTGGTGAATACATATAATGATCAAATAAAAATGATGAATTTATGTTAAATCTTGCCTATACTGAAAATTCGTTTAACAACATATGAACAAATATGGGTAGTGGTTGTAGTCGCTCCGTTTTAATTTCTTGTCCTAAAAAAACATTATTTCCCCTTTGTCTAGGTACGCCTGTTGCGTTGCCCAATAAAGATAAAATCCACCCAGCACAGGAGCAGGATCAATGATCTTTGAATGGATGTCTGATCCGTCTGCTTGGGTAGGCTTAGCTACATTAATTGTTCTTGAAATCGTACTAGGGATCGATAACCTCGTCTTTATTGCTATTTTGGCTGAAAAGTTACCGCCAGAACAACGTACTAAGGCACGTATAGTGGGTTTAATACTCGCTTTGGGAATGCGTCTTGTCCTCTTGGCTTCAATTGCTTGGGTTGTGACACTCACCCAACCGCTTTTCCATATTTTTGATCATCCATTCTCTGGTCGTGATTTGATTTTATTATTCGGTGGTGTGTTCTTGTTATTTAAAGGCACCATGGAATTGCATGAGCGAATGGAAGGTAAACAGCTTCATAAAGAAGATAATCCAGTCCATGCCGCGTTCTGGATGGTTATTGTCCAGATTGTTGTGCTTGATGCCGTATTCTCATTAGACAGCGTAATTACTGCGGTGGGTATGGTCAAAGAGCTGTCAGTGATGATGGTTGCTGTTGTGATTGCTGTGGGTATCATGTTGTGGGCTTCGAGACCACTCATGGACTTTGTAAATAAGCACCCAACAGTCGTTATTCTGTGTCTTGGCTTCTTAATGATGATTGGTTTCTCTTTGGTGGTGGAAGGTTTTGGTTTCCATATTCCGAAGGGTTACTTATATGCTGCGATTGGTTTCTCGATTTTAGTCGAAATGATCAACCAAACCATGCGCCGCAATCAAGAAAAGCTAGTCACTACTACAGATTTACGTTATCGCACAGCATCTGCAGTTTTACGCATGTTAGGCAGTAAAAATAGCAGTTCTACTTCCGATACTCAAACGGCTGATAACGAAGATGTATTGGCTACACAAGCTTTTGCCGATGAAGTTTTTGACGAAGAAAATGGTGTTTACCACAGTGTGCTTGTACAAGGTGTACTTGGGTTATCTGAACGTCCAGTAAAGTCGGTGATGACTCCACGACCTGAACTTGAATGGATTGATTTAGACGACGAACCGGAAGTTTTGAAAGAACGTTTAATGTCGATGACACATTCACGTTTAATTGTTGCTCGTGGTGAACTTGATAATATTGAAGGTATCGCGCTTACGCATAAAGTTTTAAATAACTTTATTGAAACGGGTGTTGTCGATTTCCAAAAGCACTTACGTGAACCAGTTATTGTGCATGAAAATGCTCAAGTGCTTATGGTGATGGAGCAATTACGTCAGGCTCCTTTACAAATGGCCATTGTTCTAAATGAATATGGTTCAATTGAAGGTATTGCGACACCAATTGATATTTTAGAAGCTATTGCAGGTGAGTTCCCTGACGAAGACGAACTAGATGCAGCAGCTGAAAGCTTAGAAGATGGTTCTTTAATACTTGAAGGTTCAACCGATATTCGCCACGTATCTCTTTTACTTGGTCGTGACTTGGTAGATGAAAGTGAACAATATTCTACTTTATCGGGTTATTTGTTATTCCATTTAGGTCGTTTACCTGAAAATGGTGAAACTGTGGAAGCGGATGGTTATCGCTTTGAAGTTGTAACTATGGAAGGTCACAAGATCGAGAAAGTTCATATTGTTTCTATCGAACAAGATGAATCAAAAGATTAAATGACATTTTAAGTCTAGAAACATCATAAAATAGCTCAACTCTGAGCTATTTTTTTATTTGAGAAACACAGAATGACTCAACACACTTGTCCATGTGCAAAAGGCAGTTATGCAGAATGTTGTGAGCCTTTACATTTAGGTACAGCAAAAGCCCTGACAGCGGAGCAGCTTATGCGTTCCCG
This sequence comes from Acinetobacter seifertii, assembly GCF_000368065.1. GTDB lineage: Bacteria > Pseudomonadota > Gammaproteobacteria > Pseudomonadales > Moraxellaceae > Acinetobacter > Acinetobacter seifertii. The sequence continues at coordinate 488,285 of NZ_KB851199.1, read as the reverse complement.
CTATAGTGCTTTTGCATTACAACAAATTGATTATATTGTTCAGACTACAGCACTAGGACAGCAATCTGCTCTTGATAAAGAGGCTATTGCAGATTGGAGTAAACAAAATCAATGGTTGGGTTTGGAAGTCATCCAAGCCAAAGAAAAGTTGGATAAGACTCATGCACAGGTGGAGTTCAAAGCTCATTATCATGATGGAAAAAGTGCTCAAATCCACCATGAAGTTTCACATTTTGTGTATCAACAGCAGCAATGGTTTTTCCTTGATCCAACGGTCGATATGCAGGTCACTATGAAACAGCCTTGTATCTGCGGTTCAGGAAAAAAATTTAAACAATGCTGTGCACAATTCCTATAAGTTTATCTTAAAATACGCCCACCGTTTGGCCTGAAGGAAAGGGCAATGTTACTCACCGTTATTTATATTATTGCGATTACTGCCGAAGCTATGACTGGAGCATTGTCTGCTGGACGTCGGAGTATGGACTGGTTCGGTGTTGTACTGATTGCCTGTGTAACAGCTTTGGGTGGTGGTTCTGTACGTGATGTACTACTTGGGCACTATCCTTTAACGTGGGTGAAGCATCCTGAATATTTAGTTTTAACGTGTTGCGCTGCCTTTGTTACCATCATTATTGCTAAATGGATGCGCCATTTACATAACATTTTCTTGGTACTTGATGCTTTAGGTTTGATTGGCTTTACCATTATTGGTTGTCAGATTGCCTTACAAATGGGACATGGCTTTGTCGTTTCAGCCGTAGCAGGTGTTTTGACTGGGGTTTCGGGTGGTATTTTACGTGATATTTTATGTAACGATGTGCCATTTGTTTTCCGCCGTGAACTCTACGCGAGTATTTCTTTTGTGGCAGTGATCTGTTATTGGGTCTGTCAGGATATAGGATTAAGTCTAGAGTTAACTGTTATTTCGACTCTAATTTTCGGCTTTACCTTACGTTTGATTGCCATTTATTTTGGTTTGGAAATGCCTAAATTTATTTATAAAGATGATGATGCAGAGTCGGCTTCTTCTACCGACGAACATTAATCATTCAGAACTTGATGTGGGCATGATATAACAATTCTATATATGGTCTTGCTCACTTAATCTTTCCAGTAGAGTTAATCCTATGGATCTGGTTTCACGTATACAAAATCTCCCAATCGGCAAATTTCACTACACGCTTTTATGGGTAGTAGGGTTGGGATGGATGTTTGATGCGATGGATACCGGCATTATTGCTTTTATTATGACAACCCTTGTTAAAGACTGGTCATTAACACCGGCTGAAAGCGGTTGGATTGTCAGTATCGGCTTTGTGGGCATGGCTATCGGTGCAGTTTGCTCTGGTGCCTTAGCAGATCGTTTTGGCCGTAAAACGGTATTTGCGATTACGATGGCCATTTATAGTATTGCTACAGCTTTATGTGCTTTTGCTCCTGATCTAAAGTGGCTATTAATTTTTCGGTTTATTGTGGGGCTTGGACTAGGTGGTCAGTTACCTGTAGCAGTCACACTGGTCAGTGAATATGTTCCTGCTCATGTTCGTGGCCGATTTATTGTTCTGCTTGAAAGTTTTTGGGGACTAGGTTGGCTGGTTGCAGCGCTCATTTCTTATTTTATTATTCCTAAATTTGGCTGGCATATCGCCTTTCTTATGGGCGGCCTACCACTTCTTTATATTTTAGTGATTTGGAAAAAAGTCCCTGAGTCGATACCTTACCTGATTAACCGTGGTCGTATTGAAGAGGCGCATGCACTGGTACAAAAACTAGAAGCCGAAGCGTGCGTGCAAATAGTTCACCATATTGAAGTCGTGCCTGTGGCGATGCGACAAAAAGTTTCATTTAAACAGCTCTGGAGTGGTCAATTTGCTCGTAGAAGTTTAATGCTCTGGCTGATCTGGTTTGGAATTGTGTATTCCTATTACGGGATTTTTACCTGGTTACCAAGTCTATTGGTGAAACAAGGCTACGATGTTGTTAAATCATTTGAATATGTATTGCTTATGATTTTGGCGCAGCTACCGGGCTACTTAGCAGCTGCTTGGTTTGTTGAACGCTTAGGTCGAAAAATTACACTCGCGGCATTTATCGGGTTTTGTGCCTTATCTGCATATTTCTTTGGACAAGCTAACAGCGTAAATAGCATTATGTTTTGGGGTTGTCTCATGTCATTCTTTAATTTAGGTGCATGGGGAGTGTTATATACCTATACGCCAGAACAATATCCGGCCAATATTCGTGCCTTTGGTTCGGGCTGGGCATCGGCAATGGGGCGTATTGGTGGCATTGTAGCGCCAATCGTTGTGACTCATATGATGGTCGCTAAAAACGGGTTTAATCACGTTTTTATGATGTTTACTGTTGTTTTACTTGCTGTGGCATTGGTTATTTTGATATTAGGTGAAGAGACTCAAGGGAAAAGACTAGAGTCGATCGGACTATAGTTTTGCCTAACTTTATAGCAAGTAACTAAAAATATAGAGAGATAAGACATAATTTGACGCTCAGGTGACAGAGTCCCTCTTGTGTCTGTAACATAGCCCACTTAGCATAATACACACTTAAAATAACGACTGATTTGGAAGATAAGCTGACTATGACCAGCCTTGCGCATCATGCGACAGAAAACCGCTCTGTAGCCGAATTTACTGAACAGGCTTACTTGAATTATGCCATGTACGTCATTATGGACCGTGCATTGCCGCATATCAGTGATGGCTTAAAGCCTGTACAGCGCCGTATTGTCTATGCCATGAGCGAACTAGGCTTAAAAAATAGTGGTAAGCCTAAAAAATCAGCGCGTACAGTGGGTGATGTACTTGGTAAGTATCATCCACATGGTGACTCAGCTTGTTATGAAGCCATGGTATTAATGGCTCAGCCTTTCAGTTATCGTTATCCCTTAATCGAAGGTCAAGGTAACTGGGGAGCACCAGATGATCCTAAGTCATTTGCTGCAATGCGTTATACAGAAGCCAAACTTTCGGCTTACAGTGAGTTGTTGTTAAATGAGTTAGGTCAGGGCACAACTGAATGGCAAGATAACTTTGATGGCTCATTAAAAGAACCCATTACGTTGCCAGCGCGTATTCCGAATATTCTACTCAATGGTACAACCGGTATTGCTGTAGGTATGGCAACCGATATTCCACCGCATAATTTACGTGAAGTGATTAAAGGAACGATTGCCTTAATTCGTAACCCACAAACTTCAGATGAGAAATTAGCTGAATATATTCCAGCTCCAGACTTACCAACCAAAGCTGAAATTATTACTCCGCCAGAAGAGTTGCTTAAGATCCAGATAACTGGTCGTGGTAGTTATCGCATGCGTGCGGTTTATACCGTTGAAAAGCATGAAATCGTGATTACTGAGTTACCGTATCAAGTATCTGGCTCTAAAGTGATTACTCAAATTGCCGACCAGATGCAGGCTAAAAAGCTACCATTGGTGGTAGATATACGTGATGAGTCTGATCATGAAAACCCAACACGACTGGTGATTGTGCTGCGTTCTAATCGTATTGATGCGGAAGCAGTGATGAGCCACTTATTTGCGACCACTGATTTAGAGTCAAGCTATCGTGTCAATTTGAACATGATTGGTGAAGATGGTCGTCCTCAAGTTAAATCGATTCGCCGTATCTTGCTTGAATGGATCGAAATCCGTAAAAAAACGGTAACTCGCCGTTTGCAATATCATTTAAATCGTATTGAAAAGCGCCTGCATATTTTGGCGGGTTTGTTAATTGCTTATCTTGATATTGATACAGTGATTCGTATTATTCGTGAAGAAGATCAGCCTAAGCCAGTATTGATGGAACATTTCAATATTGATGAAATACAAGCAGAAGCGATTTTAGAGCTGAAATTACGCCATTTGGCAAAGCTTGAAGAGATGGAAATCCGTCACGAACAAGATGAGCTTGCTGAAAAAGCTGCCATTATTCGTGAACAATTGGAAAATCCTGAATCTTTGAAAAATCTGATTATTGGCGAACTAAAAGAAGACGCGAAAAAGTTTGGTGACGAACGCCGTTCTCCAATTGTTGCACGTGCTGAAGCTGTTCAAATTAAAGAACAAGATTTAATGCCAGCTGAAGCGGTAACTGTCGTTTTATCAGAAGCGGGTTGGGTTCGTGCAGCAAAAGGAGCAGATGTTGATGCTGAAAACCTAAACTACCGTGCAGGGGATCAATATTTAAGCCATGCAGTAGGTAAAACCAATCAACGAGTTTACTTCCTTGATGAAACAGGGCGTAGTTATGCCTTACCAATTAGTAGCTTACCTTCAGCCAGAGGCTTAGGTGATCCATTAAGTTCGAAACTATCTCCAGCAAGTGGGGTAGCGTTTATTCAGGCTTATTTAGATGATGATGAATCTGAACTAATTGCTGCAAGTTCAGCGGGTTATGGTTTTAAAACTCAAGTTAAACAGTTAGATACAAATGCCAAAGCTGGTAAGACATTCTTAACAGTGCCTGATAAGGCAAAAGCTTTACCGCTTATCTCCGCACAAAACATGACACATTTGGCTGTGCTTAGCTCAGCAGGGCGTTTGTTAATTTTAGATTTGGCAGAATTACCAAATTTAAATAAAGGTAAAGGTAATAAGTTGATACAACTTGAAGCTAAAGAGCAGATTTTATCCATGACAACCTTGAACCTAGATGAAATAATTCAGGTGGTTGCAGGTCAACAACATCTGAAATTAAAAGGTGATGATCTACAAAAATACATGGGTAAACGTGCTTCGAAAGGTCAGCTCTTACCACGTGGATATCAAAAAGCAAATAAACTGTTGATTCAGAGATAAAGCTAGCGTCTGGCAACATAAATACGCTATATATGGCAACAAGTTCAAGCAATGAACTGAACTTGTTGGTATTGAATAATGATTAAAAGGGCAGCAATTTGGAGTACGTAATTTGTACTCCATGCAAAAAATTTGACAGGGACAAATTGTCAAAACTTCTGTCTCATAATCTTGTTCGAAAGTGTCATGAATGTGCCAATAAGTTTTAAATATGTTCTGGCACCAAGAAGCTAAAGAATAGCTGGGGCATTGAATAACAGTTATTACTAAGGATTACGAATCGGAGATAATGGCATTATGGAAAAGATTTGGTTTGCAGAATACCAAAAGACAGGGATACCAGAAACAGTAGCATTGCCTGCAGAAAATACCTCAATTGTTGATATTTTTGAGCGTAATTTCCAGAAATTTGGTTCTCGTGATGCCTTTATCTTTATGGATAAAGCCATGTCATTTAACGAGTTGGAGCTTGCAAGCCGTAAATTCGCGACCTATTTGCAAAATTTGGGGTTAGCAAAAGGAACTCGCGTGGCAGTGATGATGCCAAACGTATTGCAGTATCCTGTAGTGGCTTTGGCGGTTTTCCGTGCTGGTTTAATTTTAGTGAATGTTAACCCACTATATACTGCACGTGAGCTTGAGCATCAGTTAAATGACTCAGGTGCTGAAGTTCTTGTCATTATCGAGAACTTTGCAAGCGTTTACCAAAGTATTTTAGGTAAAACTCCAGTCAAGCATGTTGTAGTTGCTTCTGTTGGAGACATGTTAGGTACACTTAAGGGTACTTTAGTCAATTTTGTTTTGCGTAAAGTGCGCAAACAAATTCCAGCTTGGAACATTCCGGGCCATGTTAAATTTAATAGCGCATTAAATAAAGAAAATCCAAGCAATTACAAACGTCCGAATTTAACTTTAAGCGATACAGCCGTACTTCAATATACAGGTGGTACAACGGGCGTTTCAAAAGGGGCTGAGCTGACTCACCGTAATTTGGTTGCTAACCTTTTACAGTGTGATGGTATTTTCCAAAGTAAATTTGGTGCAAATGATGGGGCGAAAGGCGACCGTATTGTTTGTGCATTACCGCTTTACCATATTTTTGCATTCATGGTTTGTGCGATGTACGGTATGTACAAAGGACAGGCAAATATCTTAATTCCAAACCCTCGTGATTTACCTGCTGTAATTAATGAATTGCGCAAATATCAACCATCATTTTTCCCAGCAGTAAATACATTATTTAATGCTTTAGTAAATAATGAAGAGTTTAAGCAACTCGACCATAGCAATTTAAAAATGGCGATGGGCGGTGGTATGGCAGTTTTACCTTCTACAGCAGAAGCTTGGAAGAAAATTACGGGTACAACCATTATCGAAGGTTATGGTTTATCAGAAACTTCGCCAGTAGCAACTGCGAATCCACCGACATCGACTGAATTTAGCGGTACGATTGGTATTCCATTACCATTAACCGATGTTGCAATTTTGGATGATGATGGAAAAGAAGTACCTTTAGGTGAACAAGGTGAAATCTCAATCCGTGGTCCTCAGGTCATGAAAGGATATTGGAACCGTCCGGATGAGACCGCTAAAGTGATGACAGCCGATGGCTTCTTCCGTACTGGTGATATTGGTATTATGGACAGCCGAGGATATACAAAAATTGTAGACCGTAAAAAAGATATGATTTTGGTTTCTGGCTTTAACGTTTATCCGAGTGAAATTGAAGAAGTTATTGCTAAACATCCAAAAGTATTGGAAGTTGCCGCAATTGGTGTTCCAGATGAAAAATCAGGTGAAGTGCCAAAACTCTTTATTGTGAAAAAAGATCCAAGTTTAACAACTGAAGAAATTTTGAACTTTGCTAAAGAAAACTTAACAGGCTACAAACGCCCTCGTTATGTTGAGTTTATGGATGAATTACCAAAATCAAATGTAGGTAAAATTTTACGTAAAGATTTACGTAAGCCTGCATAATTCTTGAATAATAAAAAAGCGCCATAGGGCGCTTTTTTATGATTAACGGTTTTTCATAAACCATCGGTCTACATAAGGGCGGCCGATTCCAACCATACCTACAAAAACAAGCATAGTGCCAAGTTGTAAACGTAGGTGAGTTAAATCAAGCTGACCATAACTCAGGTAATTATCTGCGAGGCAATATAAGCTAATTACAATCAGCCAATGCCATAAAGGAAGTCTTTTAATACCTACAGCAATAAAGGCAATCGTTAAAATCACAAAGGTACCCAATGTCGATTGCCAATTTAAATTTGCACAAATTACACTCAGTAAAAAAGCGACGATGGGTAATACAATTTTAAATATGAGGTCTACCTGAAGCTGATTCTTCTTTTGCTTTTCCAAGACATCAAACAATTCTTTTTGATCAGGTTGTTGCATACATAGCCCTATAAATCAGTGATGACATGCGATTGCATAAAATTTCAGGTAAAAACGATCAGTTATGATAGCATGATCAACAGTATTTTCAGTGATGGATGGCACTATGCACGGCATCAGCAGCATTATCTATATTATTTTAGTGGCATGTTTGCTGCCATACGCATTTACCGTAATTGCAAAATTTAAAGGCGGTTTTCAACCCGTTGATAATCAGAACCCAAGAGATTTTCTTGCTAATACAAAGGGTATCGCTGCTCGGGCAAATGCAGTACAACAAAACAGTTTTGAAAGTTTACCTTTATTTTTAACAGCTATTTTGATGGCTGAATATATGGTCGTTCCTGAATACTTTATTTTGAGATTGGGTTGGGCATATATTATTTTACGTGTCATTTATGGCATCTGTTATTTATGTAATTGGGCAACTTTACGTTCGATTGTCTGGTTTTTATCATTGTTATGTCCAATATTTTTGTTGATCGTGACAATTAAGCTGACTTGAGTGTCATTCTGTCACCATTCATATCAACTTTCGCGTGTGCGCATTGTATAATCGGCATCATTTTGATGATATCCACGTTATAATCGAGTGGATTTTACATCTGACTTCATAACGAAAGAGTATTGATATGAGTTACAGCAATATCCCAGCAGGTAAAGATGCACCAAATGACATCTATGTCATCATTGAAATTCCTGCAAATGCAGCGCCAATTAAATATGAAATTGACAAAGATTCTGATGCATTGTTTGTAGACCGTTTCATGGGTACAGCAATGTTCTATCCAGCAAACTATGGTTATGTACCAAATACTTTGTCTGAAGATGGTGATCCATTAGACGTACTTGTTGTAACTCCACATCCTGTTGCTGCTGGTTCTGTAATTCGTTGCCGCCCAGTTGGTAAATTAAACATGGAAGATGACGGTGGTATCGACGCGAAATTAATCGCAGTTCCACACGAGAAATTATCTCCACTTTACAAAGACGTGAAGGAATATACAGATCTTCCTCCATTGTTGATTAGCCAAGTTGAGCATTTCTTCAGCCACTACAAAGATTTAGAACCTGGCAAATGGGTGAAAATCAGCGGTTGGGAAGGTGCTGACGTTGCTAAAGCTGAAGTATTGAAAGCAATCGAAGCTGCTAAATAAGCTCTGATTTTATGAGCCTAGAGTGTCTCAATTGATATTCTAGGCTCAATAAAAAACCTACCTGTGTTACCAGAGGTAGGTTTTTTTATGCTTGATAGATCTATGAATTAGAATAATTTCACAGGAATATCAAGGAAGATACGCCATTCGTTTGTATCACCGATGTACGCATTAGATTGGTAAGCATCGCTCGCACGGTAGTAAGAGTTACGAATACGAAGACTTGCATCTTTAGCAAAACCACTTTGAACTGTGTATTTTACTTGGTTGAAGAATTCGCGCTCTTGAGCATCGTCAGTTACATTGCGAACTTTGATGTCCCAACCGTATACAAATGCAGTTGTCCAGTTCAAACCAGGTAATACACCTAATTTACCGAAATCAACGTTGTATTGAATTTGTGCAGATTTCTCGTGGTTACCGATGAAATCAGACATATAAGAGTTTGGTAAATAAATACTTTGGAAGCCGTCAGCATTTTGACCATAGTCATAACCAACATTACCAGTGTTTTGTTGGTAAGCAAGCATAACACTGTGTGGACCAGTGTTATAAGTGGTAGAGAATGCCCAAATGTTGTTGGTTTTTTCTTCGCCAGCTACACCAGTGGCACCATAGTTAGGTGCTACTGTTCCAGTTGCTGAATAAGTATGTGCATTAGCATCAAACTTAGTGTGGTAGCCACTGAAGTCATAAGTTAATGAGCTGCCATTTGTTAAAGGCTGTTTAAAGTTCACATTAGCATAATGGCGTTCAAGCGCATTTTTGCTGTCTAAACCATAGTAAGAGGCATTTAAGTTATCATTGAACTTATATTTACCACCCCAAACGATTGCACGATCAAGGCCTCTGCCAGACGCATCGGCATCGGTATTGATTTGGTCAGACATTTGGTCTTTTGTGAATTTACCAGCAACTAACTCAAGATTCTTGATTTCATGGCTTGTTAATAAAGTACCTGTAAAGTATTCAGGAACCATACGGCCAGTATTACTTGCTAAAACTGGTAAATCGAGTACTTGAGTACCATAGCGTACAGTCGTATTTGAGAAACGAGCTTTAACGCTACCGCCACCACGACCCCAATGGTCATAAGCTGAACCATCATTGTTTTTAGGAATCATTTGGTTGCCGGCATTTTTATTTTCACCGATTTTAAATGAACCATCACCAACAACGCCAACACCGAAACCAACGATACCAGGGGTAAAGCCAGATTCAAGATTTACAATTGCCGATTGAGCAACTGAGCTGGTATCTTTCGCGCCTTGTTTCTTGTCGCGAGTTAGATAACCTGTACGGAAGAGAATAGAACCGTTCGCATCTTCAACAAATCCTTTTGCCTCACTTTGCTCGCTTGCCTGAGCTGAGGAAATTATTGCCGCAGAAATGAGAACTGCTAATGTAAGTTTTTGTGCATTTAGCATATTTAAAGAACCTCATAAAAACGATAAATCCTGTGCCTTGTTATAATTCAGGGCCTAGGATTTCCATCAATTGTATAAGTAATCTATAAAAAAGATATATTTTTGTTGATTTTATTTTATATATGCTATGCAGAAATTGATTAATGTGGTACTGGATGTTTAGTAAATTTACTCATAGTGTTTTATACTTAATGTATTGTTTAAAATAAAAAAAGTAATTTATTTTTTAGTTGATTTTTACCATTTATTTTATATTCAAACTTTAAAAAATAGTTGATTTTTGTGTTCGTTTTTTGCTCTTTTTTGCTGGATATGTTTACTTTTTAACCTTTCTTTAAGTTGGTTTTTTCGACGATTCATTTTAAACATCCTTTAAATTGTTACAATATAACATTGTTTTTAAAGCGCAATGTATAAGAGTGGATTGTTATAAAAAGCCAATACAATTTAATTAAGCTGATCAAAATTAGTGCGATATTTTGCGTAAATTCTGTGCAGTACTCTTTTTGTTTATATTATCGCTTAAAAAAGACCCAAAATAGTTCACCACTTTTAACTCAAAAATAAATAAAGAAATGAAGTAAGTAAAAATGCTCACCCCCAGAACATTACTAGAATCGCCTCCAATAATTTACATACTTTTTATATCTAGTCTTTAAATCTAAATAGAAAATTTACGTGCATAAAATGAATACTTCCAACCTCGGTAATAATTTCTGACAAGGGGTTTTTCTATGTTGAGCATTTTTAGCTTTGTAATAATTTATTTTTATTGGATTGTTTTTTATAAATATATTTCTATGAGCGTTAGGCGATATTTTCATTTTAAAAAGAATTTGATTTCAAAACTGATGCAGCGCAGCGATATCAAATATGGACTTGGCACAGCAATTGCTAAAGCTTAAGTAACAAAATTTGTTTAATTCAATTAAATCGTGCGTTCATTGTGGGGGAGATCAAAATGATGAAATTTGCACTTAAAGCAGTAGCATTCGGCGTACTCACGGCAGGTTCAACCATGGTTATGGCTGAAAATGCTCCATCATCTTTTTACGGCATCACGACAACTGGAAGTGTAGCAGCGACCACAGACTATCGCTTCCGTGGTGTTACCCAATCTTCAAATAACCCTGCCATTCAAGGCGGTTTCACTTTTTCTCATAAATCAGGGGCTTATTTATCGCTTTGGGGCTCAAGTGTTGATTTTGGCGTAACAGGTAACTCAACTGAAACAGATGTGGCTTTGGGCTATACCAATACTTTAAAGTTATCCGATAAGCTTGCACCTACTTATGATGTTGGTGTAATTCATTATGGTTACATTGGTTCGGGTCATAGTTTTGACCGTAATGGTGTCGGTTATGATGGTAAAAACGGATTAGATTTTAATGAAGTTTACGGTAAATTAACGTTTGCTGATTCTTTACTTAAAGGTGATGCACTCAGTGTGGGCGTCAACTATTCAAATGACTATTGGGCGAACTCTAAACAGTTCTGGTATTTTAACGTTGGTTATTCTGCACCAATTGCAAACACTGGATTTACTGGACTTGCATCAGTTGGCTATAACAAATTTAAAAATAAAGAAGCTTTAGCTGTAGTGGCTGGTGGTCCTGGAACAGACGACAGCTATATCGATTACAAAGTTGGTATCAACCGTAATATTTTAGGTGTTTTGGCTGAGTTAGATGTAGTGGGTACAGATGTCAGTACTTCTGGTATGACTGATGCTCAGAAAAAACTTTACGACGCTGGCTTAGTATTTAGTTTAACTAAAACTTTCTAAGTTTATGCTGTAAAAAAGCGGGTTATTTACCCGCTTTTTTATTAGTTTTCTATTTCAGAAAGTAGTTGTTTTAACTGGTTAAGCTCAGTATTTGTGGCCTTCGATAAAGGTTTACGTGGTGAGCCTGCAGAGACACCTTTTAGTTCTAAGCCTGCTTTAATCGTTTTGGGTAAACCACCATTTACAATAAAGCGGAGTAAAGGAAGTTGTTGGTAAAATGACTTTTGTGCCTGACTTAAATCACTATTTTTTACATATTCAATCAGCTGTTGAGGTCGTTGGCCTAATAAGTTCGGTGCTGCTGTACACCAACCGCTTGCTCCTGCACATAAAGCTTCTAAAGCTAGAGGGTTACAGCCGTTATAAAATGGAAGTTCACCTTTTGAGAGTTCCTGAATTTTATGCATGCGCTGAATATCACCGCTACTTTCTTTCACCATCGTGATGTTTGCAATGTTATTAAACATACGCACAATTAACTCTGGAGACATATCAACACCACTCGTTGCAGGATTGTTATACACCATAATCGGCAAAGTCGTTGCCTGAGCAATCGCTTGATAATATTCAAAAATCTCTTGATCAGTTAGTTTCCAGTACGATACAGGAATCACCATAAGTGCATCTGCACCATAGCTTTGCGCGATTTGTGCCTTTTTGATGGCTTGATCGGTGGTGAGTTCTGAAATTCCAATAATGACAGGTAAGCGTTTATTAATACTTTCAATAGAAGTTTTCGCGACTAAACACCACTCATCCCATTCAAGATAAGCGCTTTCACCTGTACTGCCTAGAGGTGCAATCGCATCGCAGCCATTTTCAATAAGCAAATCCAGCATCTGTTTTAAAACAGGAAGGTTAATGGTGTTGTCATCAGAAAATGGCGTAACAGGGTAGCCAATAATGCCGTGTAGTTTCATGGTCGAAATCTCTTTTTAAATACAGTCAAAATGTTTTTTCAAAGCTTTACGTGCGTAGTAAGCAAAGTTCACTTTGTTACGTTTATCGGTCGATACCCAGTTATGTGCTTCTGTGGCTAAATCGTGTGGGATCGGCTGAATTTGCCCAGCAGACATGGCTAGTAGTTGCAGTTGAGCTGCGCGTTCAATTAAAAGAGCCAAGTTGCAGGCTTCTTCAATGGTTTTTCCTGTAACCAGTTGACCGTGGTGAGACAACAAAACAGCGCGGTTTTTACCAAGAGCAGAGGAAATCAAAATACCTTCTTCATTGCCCACAGGAACACCCGGCCAATGGCCTACAAATGAGCAATCTTCGTAAAGTGCACAGACATCCATTTGAGAAATCATGAGCGGAATTTGAAGCATGGAAAGAGCCGCGACATGCGTAGGATGTGTATGGATAATGCAGTTCACCTCTGGGTGTTCTTTATAAATCCATGTGTGAAAACGGTTGGCTGGGTTTGCCATTCCTTCTTGATGGATGGGTTCTAAATCTTGGTTCACTTCAAGTAAGTTTGAAGCAGTAATTTCATCAAAACCTAAACCGAAACGTTGGGTAATAAAGGTTTCTTTATTTTCACTACGGCATGTAATTTGACCTGCCAAACCAGCATCATGGCCATGGTCAAATAAAATACGACAAGTGAGTGCAAGCTTTTGGCGGTCAGTTAAATCTGAGTCGCTAATCCACTTTTGCATGTCTTGCTGTGCGTGTTGCATCAGGTCTTGTTTATTTACAGAAGCAGTCTTCATCTCTTCTCCAGTCCAAGTTGACCAAATTAAGTAGGTGAAGGCAGAATAGAAAACAACTGGATCAATCAATACATCCAGTTTTCATAAGTTATATGGTCCAGATGGGGCGAATATGCTAAGACCTTGGCAAGTACATTTTCGTATCGATGAAAGAGAAGAAAAAACGGTTTTCCTAAAACTGACTAACTTGATTAGTCAGGAAATTTTAAGTGGCCGTTTAGGGCAGGGGACTATGTTGCCGGGGTCTCGTAGCTTGTCAAAAGAACTAGGAATTAATCGGAAAACCGTGCAGGCAGTTTATGAAGAACTAGAGGCACAAGGATGGTTGGTGACTCGTCCCCGAAAAGGCACATTTGTGGCAGATATTTTGCCTGAAAGTTCAATTGAGATAGAGCCAGCCTTTGAGCAAATAGAACAAGAGAAATCTCTAATTCAAAGCACTGCTGTCTATCCACATAACGATGGTGTGCCAGATCCACGACTTATTCCCTACGAACTATTTTCACGCGCCTATCGCCATGCACTGATTAAAATTACGCAAAACCAGTACATGGGCTATGGCGACCCGCGGGGAATGATTGAGTTAAGACAAGCCTTACGACAAATGCTCTCGATGGAACGTTTTATGAATGTTGCCGAAGATGAGATTTGTATTGTGCGTGGTAGCCAGATGGGAATTTTTCTTGCATCTCGTGCATTACCCAATCGGCAGGGTGTTATTGTCGTTGAAGAGCTGTATTACCCATCTGCTGTTAAAGCGTTCCAATCAAATGGCTTTCAAGTGGTTGCTGTCAAACTAGATGAACAGGGTATTATTATTGAAGATCTAGAACGAATTTTAAAAGAACACTCGGTTGCTGCCATTTATACAACTCCGCATCATCAATATCCCACCACTGTCACGATGCCAATGAATCGCCGTCTTCAACTCTTAGAGCTTTCAAAAAAATGGGGCTTTTATATTATTGAAGATGACTATGACCATGAATTCCATTATGACAGCCGGCCTATGCCACCCTTAGCGAGTTTGCCTCATTCTGAATTAGTTATTCATGTGGGTTCATTGTCTAAAGTTTTTGCACCGGGTATTCGTTTGGGTTACATCGTGGCATCTTCACCAATCATTCAATCCATTACTGAAGATATTTTATTGATTGATCGGCAAGGCAATAACATTACGGAACTTGCTTTAGCAGATTTAATGCAGCGAGGGGAGATCAAACGGCACATTCGCAAAATGAAAAAAATATATCAGCTACGTCGAGACCATGCCTTAGATGAGTTTCAGCGAATTTTTGCAGAGAGTGTTCATATACAACGACCCGCGGGCGGAATGGCCTTATGGGCGAAATTCCAGAAACCATTTACTCAAGATCAGCTTATACAGTTAAAAGATCTTAACATTGATACAGAGCATAAGTTTAAACAAATAGGGTCTTCTAATCGTTGTATTCGCTTGGGTTTTGCCGCTTTATCAGAGAAAGAAATCACTGCTTTAATCGAGAAGCTAAATGAGATTCTTAATAAAAGAACAGTGAACTCATAATCTGTTATTTCATTTTAAGAAAGCTCACTCTAATTGGTCTTTATACTTTTGAATTTCTGAGACAAAGCTAAGCAGGAACGGTGTGATTTGTGACTTATATTCTTCAGTATGTAGCATTTCAAAAATTTGTTCGGGAGATTTACTGAGAAGAGAGAAGCGTAAAAATAAATCTTCAAAAAAGTTGCTGCTCACTGTCGAAAGTACTCTTCTTAAAGAAACTAGCATGTCGTCACCGCGACTAGATGCATGAACTAGAATAATCGGCTTGTCTATAATTTCGGTACGGGAAACCATCCAATCAATTGCATTTTTAAGACCGCCCGGAATACAACGAATATATTCAGGACTTGAAATAATAATTCCATCTGATGCAGAAACAGATTTGATGAAATCTTCCACTACAGTAGGCGTTTTTTCTCCTTCATTATCTGGAGAAAAGATAGGCAGATTATTAATTTGATCAAAAACTGTAAACTCAATACTGGACGGTGCTATATCCCTCATTGCTTTTAATAGCGCCGTATTGGTAGATACTTTTCTTGCACTACCCGATATAGCCAAAATTTTCATAGCGTCCTCTTTTGTGCCTTTTTATATAGGCTTTAACAAATTCTCTAATGAACGACTCAGTTACATATTAAAAAAGCGGATACACGATCCGCTGTTTTATCTTAAGAATGATTGCCTCGATAAGAGAGCGCTTCTGTAAGATGAGGACTTTGAATCATCTCACTTTGAGCTAAATCGGCAATGGTCCGCGCTACTCGTAAAACACGATGATAAGCACGAGCCGATAAATTTAAACGTTGCTGAGCCATTTCAATCATTCGCTGTGATGTTTCATCTAAGACAGCGAATTGTTCTAATTGTTTCGGTGAAAGCGCTTGATTTAAACAATTTTGTCTTTGTATTTGTTGTTCATAAGCATAAATCACACGTTGTCGCACAGTTGTAGAATCTTCAGCAGGCGTTGGGTCTTGCAGTTCCTGAGCTTTTAAAGGTGGCACATCAATATGCAAATCGATACGGTCAAGTAACGGGCCCGATATACGATTCTGATAACGTTTAATACTCTCGGGTGAGCACTGACAACGACTGTCTTGATTAAATGCATAACCACATGGGCAGGGGTTCATGGCTGCAATCAGTTGGAAGTTGGCAGGATAGGTAATTTGCCGCGCTGCTCGTGAAATAATAATTTCTTTTGACTCAAGTGGCTGGCGTAAAACTTCTAATACTTTACGATCAAACTCGGGCAATTCATCTAAGAATAGAACACCTAAATGAGATAAGGTAATTTCACCCGGTTTAGGATGTGAGCCGCCCCCAACTAGTGCAATTGCGGATGCAGTATGATGTGGTGCACGAAAAGGACGCTGTCCAAAAGTATGTGGCGTATTTGAAATAGAATAAATACTAGCAACTTCAAGCGTTTCTTGAGTAGATAGTGGCGGTAAAATTGAAGGAAGGCGTGAGGCGAGTAAAGTCTTACCTGTACCAGGTGGTCCTTTAAAGAGCAAGGAGTGCCCTCCAGCGGCAGCGATTTCTAGTGCACGGCGCGGGCGTAGCTGGCCTTTTACATCTGCAAGGTCAAATTTATACGGCATGGCATTTGAGCGGGAAGATGATTGCACCTGAGATAGCTTAGTATTTCCTAAAAAGTGTTCACAAACTTCTTTTAAATGGCTCACCGGATAACACTCAAGATTTGGTAAGTGACTAATATCCTGACTATTATCTTGGGGTAAAACAATTTTATGCTGAGCTTGCTGGCATGCCATTGCCAAAGTTAAAGCGCCTGAAACTGGTCTTACATGACCATCTAGTGCTAACTCTCCAATAAATTCAAAGTCTTCTGTGCAGTTCTCTGGAAGCTGACCTGAGGCAATTAATATCCCTAATGCAATCGGTAAATCTAAACGTGAACCATCTTTGGGCAAATCTGCGGGAGCAAGATTAATAGTCAGCCGTTTAGTCGGAAACTGAAATCCACTATTAATAATGGCTGAGCGAACCCTGTCCTTACTCTCCCTAACTGCTGCTTCAGCAAGCCCTACAATCGTTAGAGAAGGTAAGCCTTGACTCACGTGCACCTCTACTTCTATGAGAGGTGCATGCAATCCTAAAAGTCCCCGAGTATAAATTTTAGAAAAAGACATCTTATTGTTCCATTATGGTGCTTCATTTTTAATCGTTGTAAAGTATAAGTGCGCTACGTTGGTGCTTATTTTTTATTCTTTAAAGTTCCTTCTAACAGACTTACTTGTTTTTGTAGCTCTTCTAAACGTTGGTTGGCTAAATGGAGGGCGGTTTTCTGTCTTTCGATTTCTTGTTTCGACACGAGGTCTAATTTCTCGACAGTTTCATTTAATAATGCACGTAAATTTTTTTCTAAATCTTTTTTAGGCTCGTCAATTTGTTCCAAAATGGCCTGTAATAGAGTTTCTAACATGGGATATCCAAACTGTTGTATTCACTTTACTTGTCAGTTTAACACTGCTTGAACTTAGGATATAGGCTTCTTGGCTTTCCGATATTGCATAACAATAAATTGAAATAAAAACAGGACTGCAAATTCATTTTATTTTTAGTAGCTCATCTACATCTTGATAACTAAATAGGTTATAAAGAAAGCTCATGCAAAAGATTCATCTCCTCCAACCTTTGAAATATTGGCATGAAAATTGAACATAAAACCTTACTGGTGAAAAGAAGCCGAAGGAAACAAACATGAAGCTTGTAACTGCAATTGTAAAACCGTTTAAATTGGATGATGTGCGAGAAGCACTCTCTGACATTGGTGTACAAGGGATTACCGTAACTGAAGTTAAAGGTTTTGGTCGTCAAAAAGGGCATACAGAACTTTACCGCGGCGCGGAGTATGTGGTTGATTTCTTACCTAAAGTAAAAATCGAAATTGCGATTAGCGATGAAATGGTCGACGCAGTAATTGAGTCAATTACTCGTGTGGCAAGTACTGGGAAAATCGGCGACGGTAAGATTTTTGTGACTAATCTGGAACAAGTCATCCGTATCCGTACGGGTGAAACAGGACCAGATGCTGTCTAAATTGGCACAAAGCTTGCTGAGCAATAAATAGCTCGCAAATGAGGTTGGGGGACACGAATGAAAAAAATGCTTATGGCGCTGAGTCTAACAGGCGCACTTTTGGGTGGTACTGCCGCTTGGGCAGAAGAGACTGTAACAACACCGACATCTGAGGTTACAGCAACATCAACATCTGCAGCTCCTGCAACAACTGCAGCAGCACCAGCCGCCGCAGCAACTCCGGCAGCTCCAGCACCTACACCAAAACTCGATACAGGCGATACATCTTGGATTTTAGTTTCAACAGCTTTAGTACTGTTGATGACGATTCCTGGCTTGGCATTGTTCTACGGCGGTATGGTCCGTAAGAAAAACGTCTTAAGTACCATGATGTTTAGCCTTTCTGCTGCAATTTTGGTAAGTTTAATTTGGGTGATTGCTGGTTATTCACTCGCGTTCTCTGGCACAGGTGCATACTTTGGTGACTTGTCTAAAGCGATGCTCAACGGCGTAGGCTTTAATGCACTAACTGGAACAATTCCTGAAAGCTTGTTTGTTATTTTCCAAATGACTTTTGCAATCATTACTGTCGCAATTTTGAGTGGTTCGATTGCTGACCGTATGAAATATTCAGCTTTCATGGCCTTTATTACTATTTGGGTACTCGTAGTTTATGCGCCAATTACTCACTGGGTGTGGGCAACAGATGGTTGGTTATTTAAAGCAGGCGCGTTAGATTTTGCTGGTGGTACAGTTGTACATATCAACTCTGGTGTTGCAGGTTTAGTCGCAGCTTACATGCTTGGTAAACGTATTGGCCTTGGCCGTGAATCTATGGCACCGCATAACCTAACTTTAACTGTAATCGGTGCAAGCTTACTTTGGGTGGGTTGGTTCGGCTTCAACGGTGGTAGTGCGTTAGGCGCTGGTGCTCGTGCAAGTATGGCAATTTTAGTAACTCAAGTTGCTGCCGCTGCTGCTGCGTTCTCTTGGTTAGTTGTAGAACGTATGATTCGTGGTAAAGCTTCTGTATTAGGTGGTGCATCTGGTGCTGTGGCTGGTTTGGTTGTGATTACACCAGCAGCTGGTTTCGTCGGTGTAGGCGGAGCTCTAGTGATGGGCTTAATCGGTGGTGTTGTTTGCTTCTGGGGTATTACAGCACTTAAACGCTTACTCAAGGCAGATGATGCATTGGATGCCTTTGGTTTACATGCAGTAGGTGGTATTGTCGGCGCGATTTTAACTGGCGTGTTCTACAGTGATGAAATCATCAAAGCGGCTAGTGTGACTTTAGCTCCAACATTTGCTGGTCAATTGTGGGTACAAGTTGAAGGTGTACTTGCAACTATGGTTTATAGCGGTGTTGTAACCTTCATTATTCTTAAAGTGATTGATGTGGTGATTGGTCTGCGTGTTAATGCCGATGATGAACGTATGGGTCTGGATTTAAGCCAACATGGC
Organism: Acinetobacter seifertii; assembly: GCF_000368065.1. Classification (GTDB taxonomy): domain Bacteria; phylum Pseudomonadota; class Gammaproteobacteria; order Pseudomonadales; family Moraxellaceae; genus Acinetobacter; species Acinetobacter seifertii. Next base: position 468,923 of record NZ_KB851199.1, on the reverse strand, counting down.
GAACGTATTGAATAATACATAATATATCTGCTGTATTAAAAACAGTCTTGAGCTGTGATCAAAGCGATGCTTTGATCTGGCTCAAGGCTGTTTTTTTGTCTCATAGAATGCTGGTTCAGTAAGCGTAGAAATTTTGCTACACTAGGTCAAAGTAATTGACCCTATTAAGTCCGCTATGCATTGTCCATTTTGCAACGCCGCAGATAGTAAAGTCATCGATTCTCGGCTAGCCGCAGAAGGCTGTCAGATTCGTCGACGTCGTGAGTGTGTAGTTTGCGGTGAACGTTTTACCACTTTTGAAAGCTATGAAGTGGTGATGCCCCGTGTGATCAAATCGAATGGAAAAAATGAACCGTTCGATGAAGCGAAGCTACGTCGTTCGCTTATGCATGCTTTACAAAAGCGTCCAGTGACACAAGAGCAGATCGAAACGGTTCTAAGCGATATTCAATTGCAGATTCGCCGTTTAGGTGAGCGTGATGTTAAGTCTAGAACAATTGGTGAAATTGTCATGCAATCTTTATTTGCACTTGATCACGTTGCCTATGTTCGTTTTGCTTCGGTTTATCAGGACTTTCAGGATGTTGAAGCATTTCGTCGTCAAATTGAGCAAATGCAACAACGTGAGCAATAATCATTTGAGATGTATATGTCTGAGTTGAAACAAGATCAGTACTGGATGCAGCAAGCGATTGAACTTGCTAAACGAGGACTTTATTCGACAAAACCAAATCCAAATGTTGGGTGCGTGATTGTCAAAGATAATCAGGTCATTGGTGAAGGCTTTCACCCAAAAGCTGGTCAACCCCATGCTGAAGTTTTTGCATTACGTGAAGCTGGTGAGCAAGCACAAGGTGCAACCGCTTATGTAACACTTGAACCATGTGCTCATTATGGACGAACACCTCCGTGTGCTGAGGCACTCGTGAAGGCGCAGGTTAAAAAAGTGGTTGTGGCATGTCCCGATCCAAACCCGCTTGTTGCGGGTAAAGGGGTTCAGATTTTAAAAAATGCTGGTATTGAAGTAGAAATCGGTATTTGTGAAGATTCAGCAGCCAAACTTAATCAAGGCTTTTTAAAAGCGATGTCTACGGGCATGCCATATGTACGTTTAAAAGTTGCCTCTAGCTTAGATGGGCGTACTGCAATGGCATCTGGTGAGTCAAAGTGGATTACGGGTTCTGCTGCTCGTGAAGATGTGCAGCATTGGCGTGCGATTTCAGGTGCCGTGATTACAGGTATTGATACTGTGATTGCTGATGACTGTCAGCTTAATGTACGCTCACTCAATAATATTGATATCGAGACAGTTGCTCAACCAAAACGGGTAATTCTAGATCGGAGAGGGCGCTTACCGCTCACCGCTAAAATTTTAGAAAATCCTGAAACTGTCATGGTGATGGGGCCATATCGTCAGGAACTCGCTGACTTAGGCGTGATACAATTAGAAATTCAGCCTTTAAAAACACTACTACAGACCTTATCTAAGCAATACCAAATTTATGATGTGTTGGTTGAAGCTGGCGCAACTTTGTCTACCGTCTTTTTACAAGAAGGTTTGGTAGATGAAATGATCAGTTATGTTGCCCCGACTTTATTGGGGCAAAGTGCCAGAGCCATGTTCAATGCAGAATTTGAATATATGGCACAGCAACTTCGTTTTAAACTTCTTGATGTAGTACAACTTGATCAAGATATACGCTTAAGGTTAATCCCTACGCAAGAGAAAGTATGAATTCAGAGCCTTCGGTTTACCACAAACGTCGCCATGCAGCCCGCACGACCGACGAATATCTTTTTCATCAGCTTGTACCCTACTTGGGCAACAAGCGCCGATTGCTCCACTTGATTTTAGAAGCCCTAGAAATTACAGGGACGCTGAACAGCAAGAAAAAGAATCCTCCGATTTTTGCCGACTTTTTTGCGGGTAGCGGTGTGGTATCTCGTTTGGCACGTCAAAATGGTTACCGTGTCATTGCGAATGACTGGGAACCTTATAGCCATGCCTTAAATCATGCGATTTTAGCCTGTGTTGATGCGCCTGCTTTTAAAGAGCTTGGCGGCTATCAAAAAGCTATCGATTATTTAAATAGATTGCCTGAGGTTAAGGGCTGGGTTACACATAACCTTTGTCCTCGTAACGATGATGTATACGATCCAACCCGTGACCGTTTGTTCTTTAAACGCCGTAATGGTATGCGTATCGATGCGATTCGCCAGCAAATCGCAACATGGCAGGCACAAGGTGCAATTAATGATGTAGAGATGAGTGCTTTACTTGCACCATTGCTCTATTCAGCTAGCTTCGTGAGCAATACAAGTGGCGTATTTAAAAGCTTTCACCAAGGGTGGGGCGGACGTACACAAACGGCTTTAGAGCGTATTGAATCATTACTTTGGTTAACACCGAGCCGTTTCTGTGAGATTGGTGATCGGAAACGTCCAGCCGCTGAAATGTGGTGTGTAGATTCACAACATTTAGCAAATCAGATGAGTGGTTTTGAAGTAGATGTTGCCTATCTTGACCCACCATATAACCAGCATGCTTACAGTAGTAACTATCACGTTTTAAATGCATTAACTTTATGGGATCAGGTTGATTTACCTTCACCAGATACCAAAGGTTATAAGAGCGGTATTGATCGTGCATGGCGTAAAGAGCGTCCAAGTCCATATAACTCGTCTAAACATGCAAAAGATGCGTATGAAAAATTACTTTCAACCATCAATGCACGTTATATTCTGACCAGTTATTCGACCGATGGTAACATTGAGCCAAAAGATTTACTTATGGCCAATCTGGAGCGCGGAAAAGTCACTTTACTGACTCAAGATGTTCCACGTTATCGCGTAAGTAAACAACGTCAGTCAGAACGTGCACGCGTGCTCGAGTTTATTGTGATTACAGATACACATGCCAAACCAGGACCACCGTTACGCCAATTGTTAGGCCAGCTTTACCACTTTGCCGAGCTAGGTGGTGTAGATACTTCAGGTAATAGTACGCAACTTGCACTTTGGTAAGCGCTGCAACTTAAGCAGTGTGAAAGATTTGGAGATTGAGCCATGTTTACAGGCATTATTGAAAGTTTAGGTAAAGTAGAAAGCCTGCAAAGTGTAGGTGGCGATGTGCGTTTACGTATTCAAACCGATTTGGATATGTCGGATGTACATTTGGGTGACTCAATTGCAACCAATGGAATCTGTCTCACCGTTATTGAGTGGGGTGATAACTGGTATGCGGCTGATGTGTCTCGCGAAAGTTTAAACCGTACCACTTTGGGTAACTGGAAAGTTGGTCAGCGTGTCAATGTTGAAAAAGCGATGCTACCAACAACTCGTTTTGGTGGTCATATTGTAAGTGGTCACGTTGATGGTGTAGGTGAAATTACCGTAGTGCGTGAAGATGCTCGTTCCGTCTATTATGAAGTGACAGCACCTGTAGAACTTGCTAAATATTTAGCAGAGAAAGGCTCTGTAACTGTAGATGGTATTAGTTTAACCATTAACCATTTGCGCGGTAATATTTTAAGTTTGAACTTAATTCCCCATACAGCAGAACGTACTAATATTGGGACATGGCAAGTAGGTAGCAAAGTTAACCTTGAGGTAGATGTCTTAGCGCGTTATATCGAGCGTTTATTGCTAGGTGATAAAGCTGCTGAACAGAAAACTGAGTCAAATATTAGTATGGCTTTTTTAGCTGAAAATGGTTTTTTAAAATAAATTTTAAATCGCCAAAATAAAAAACCGGACATATGTTCCGGTTTTTTTATTTTAAAAATTAATGCTTGGTGAGAGTAACCGAATGTGTGCCAACCCATGGTTTATTATGCTGGGTGCGTGTAATTGAAAATTGACCTTTTTCTGACGCTCGTGTCAGCAAAATAGAAAGTGAATTAAAGTCGTTATGACTCATATAAAGTTCTTGTGCTGAAAATGTCCATTGCTCACCCTGATTAAGCTGCTCAAGTTGCGTTGAAATCTGATGTGGAATGTCCATTTTTACTCACTTTAATTTTGATAAATAACCATGCATTATTCTAATAATTATTTGAACTAAAAGAATATTATGCATGACTATTTTGTGACAATTAAATGTCATTTTGATGACAAAGAGCGTTTTTAAAATTTTACTTTTCTATTTTTTCATCAGAAAACTTAGAATTATTTAATATGTATTCAATTTCTTCTTGAGCTGCCGCCTCTAGTTTGGCACGGAAAGCCGTTACAGAATGTTCAATTAAGTTTTCAGCTTCAAGTTCTAAACGAATTCGTAAACTTTCAAGCTCCGATAAGATTTGATCATCGGTAATGCTAAGTTTTACACCAGAAGAATAGTCTACAGCAGGTGTTTCAGGGTTTTTTTGATAACGTGCAGTTTGTTCAGCAACTTCCTGTTCTAAATGACTGCAGAAAGCTTGTAGAGCTTGGGTCTGCTCATCAAACTTACGAACTTCATCGGCTTGCAATTCAGCAGCATAGGCTGCTTCAACTGCACGCTTATCTGCAAGAGATTTTTCTAAAGCAAGCTGACGGCGAATGCGTGCTTGTTCGATTAACTCTGCTTTGAGGTCTGCATAAGCCTGTTCAATGTTTTTTTGCGATTCTAGTTGGGCTTTCTCGTCATTGAGTACCCAAAGTTGAATAGGCGTCTGAGGCTCTAATAAATCGCAAATACGTGCCAAATCCTGTTGATAGGCATGACGGACAGCTTCAGGCGCATTTAACCATCTTTTTTTAAAATCTTGCCCGACATTTAATGCCACCACACTTCTCCTTTACTCAACAGTCTCAACATTTTAGCGCGTTATAATTTAAAGGTTCGAGGTTCTATACCCAAACGACGATACATTTTAAATTTTTCTCGGCCAATTTGCTTGGCTGCTTCATTATTTTCAACAATTTCTATAATGTGGCTAAAATGATTCACTTGTTCAAGTGCATGATTGTTAAAATTAAATGCCAACCAGCCTTGTTCAGTAGGTTGTTTAGCCGAAATACATACTGCTGCGTCTGCCTGATCAATACCATGAGCAATGAAGCTGGTCGGATCAAAGCTCCAAAGTTTTTCATCAAGTGTTTGTTGTAACTGCACATCTGTGCAGTACCACCAGATCTGTGAGTGCTTCAGTAGAATCTTTCGGCACAAACGGCAAGCACTATCGACTTGCCGTTCTTCACTCGTTTCAAACAAATAAAAGCTAACTTTAGCCATTCGTATTTACACGGTTGGCTAAGAATTGCATAAGTAACGGTACTGGACGACCAGTTGCACCTTTTGCTGAACCTGATAACCAAGCTGTACCGGCTACATCTAAGTGAGCCCAGCGATAATCACGTGTGAAACGTTCAAGGAAGCAGGCCGCTGTAATCGCACCGCCATGTGGACCACCAATGTTGGCTATATCTGCAAAAGGTGAGTCTAGTAGTTCTTGATAGTCATCAATCACTGGCATACGCCATACTCGGTCAAATGATTGTTCACCCGCTTGTTGAAGCTCAGTTGCTAAAGCATCGTCAGGAGAGAATAAGCCGCTTAACACTTTACCTAGTGCAACTACACAAGCACCGGTTAAAGTTGCGATATCAATGACTACTGCCGGATTGAAGCGTTTGATATACGTTAACGTATCGCAAAGAACCAAACGGCCTTCTGCATCGGTGTTTAAAATTTCAACAGTTTGACCACTCATGGTCGTTACGATATCGCCCGGACGAGTTGCTTTACCTGAAGGCATATTTTCTGCTGCAGCAATCGCGCCCACCACATAAATTGGAAGGCGTGCTTCACATAATGCGCGGATTGTACCAAGCACAGAAGCTGCACCACACATATCGAATTTCATTTCATCCATGCCAAGGCCTGGTTTTAAAGAAATACCACCTGTATCAAAAGTAACGCCTTTACCTACAAGTACAACAGGGGCTTGTTCAAGGTTTGCTTGGTATTCAAGAGTGACAATACGACCCGGACGTTCAGATCCTTTACTTACAGCTAGGAATGCATACATGCCTAAATCAGCCATTTGCTGCTCATTTAAGACAGTCACTTTAAGTAAGTCTGGGAATTCTGCAGCTAAAGCTAATGCCTGTTCAGCTAAATATTCAGGGAAACAGATATTACCTGGACGGTTTCCTAAGTCACGAGCATAAGACTGACCAGATTGTACGGCATGCACCAAGGCAAGTTGGCTTTCATCAAGATTGGTTTGTGAACTAATTAAATCAACTTGTTGTAACACAAATTCATTTTTTTTCGATTTAAACTCATCATAACCATAAGCTGCTTGAGTTAAGCTTAATGCAAATAAATAATGGTATTCGACAGGTAACGCAGCAATATCAATTGCGATATGCTTAAATTTATTTTGTGTCGATTTGATAATGGTTTGTGCCAATTTTGCTAACTTAACTGCTTGAAGTTCAGCTGCTTTTCCTAAACCAAGTAATTGGGTATGAGCTTGATGAGTAAGCTGACCAAACAATGGCAACGTTTCGTTGAAGTTAGCTTTAAATTGAGTCGCTGTAAGAATATTTTCTATGTTATTGATTTGATATGTGTTGAGGTTGGTTTGTAGCTGTTCTGAATCAACTAAAACCCACAAAGATTCATTAGATGTTTGTTCAGGGAAAGTTGTATAAGTTGTAAATTTCATGGCTGCCGTGATTGCCTATAGAAAGTTATGTTGGATTAAAACATTGAAACACTTTCAAGCATAGCGTTGCAATGTGCGGTTTTATATTTTTAACATTCGGGTAAACTAGCGTTCGTCCCGTTTAGCCTTTTGGAAGTATTAATTTGATTATTCGGCGTTATCTCGTCAAGCAAGTTGTCTCTACCTCATTGGTGGTCATTGCATTATTGACCTTAATCATGATGGGTGGTCGTCTGATCAAATACTTTGGTGTGGCGGCGCAGGGGCGTTTAGATGCTAGTATTTTATTTAGCATCGTAGGATATCGTTTACCCGAATTCCTTACCCTTATTTTACCACTAGGTTTTTTTATTGGCTTAATGCTGGTGTTTGGTCGCTTATATGTTGACCATGAAATGGCCGTACTCAATGGTAGTGGAGTAAGTCGTCATCAATTAGCACGCTTACTCATTCCAATGACACTGGTTTACATGGTTTGTCAGTCTGTGCTCATGTTGTGGATGACGCCGTGGGGACTGCGTGAATTTGAAAAACTAACGACAACCCAAGCTGTACGGACGGGTTTTGATTTGGTTCGCCCAAGAGAGTTTATTTCTTCAGGGCCTTATACGATTTATGCAGGCTCACTGTCGGAAGACCGTAAAAACCTCAAGGATATTTTCTTTTATCAACGCGCTACTAAAGAAGATAAGCCAGATGTCATGATTTTGGCAAAAGAGGCAACACGTGTTGAGATGGCTAATGATACAGCCAATGTTGTCGATCTGGTTCAAGGTCGCCGTTATGAAATATATCCGGGACAACCGAAATATACGCAAGCAGAGTTCCAGTCTTATCGTCTGCGCTTAGAAAATGATAAGGATGTTAAGTTTGAAAGTAGTGATGTAGGAGCACTTCCAACCTCTAAGCTATTGGATAAAAGCAATGATCCTGTCATCAGAAGTGAGTTGGGTTGGCGTTTATTTGGTCCGTTTACCATCATTGTTGCTCTCATGATGTCAGTTGCATTGTCTGAGGTAAATCCACGACAGGGCCGTTATTATCGTCTTATTCCATCTATTTTTATTTTCGCGAGTCTGATTGTTCTTATGATTGCGATTAAGACTCGTATCAGTAGAGGAGAGCTGGACATTTGGGCTTATCCAGCAGCTTTATTGGTTTATGCAATTGCAGCTGCCTTATTTTCACGTAAACAGAAATTAGGGCCGAAAATCAAGAAACAGATCAAGCGGGTGAAATTATAATGTTAGCACGTCGAATAGTCGCCAAATATGTGACGAAAACCACTGCGCTTGCAATGTTTGGTACCACCATTGTTTTATCTGTTTTACAGGTCTTGTTTACTTATTTGGGTGAGTTGGGTGAGTTAAAGCCTGACTATAATGCATGGCAAGCTTTTATCTATGTGTTATGGGGTGCCCCCCGCTATCTATATGAGATTTTACCTATTTCGGCCTTAATTGGGGCTGTGATTGGATTAGGGGCTTTAGCATCCAACAGCGAGCTGATTGTGATGCGGTCAGTTGGTATTAGCTTGTGGCGTATTGTAGGTTGGGTGATGCGCTCAGCTTTGCTGCTTATTATTTTATCTTTTGCACTTAGTGAGTGGGTTGTTCCTTATACAAATGAGCAAGCACAAAGTGTTAAAAGTCACCGTTCAGCAGCTGCTTTAGGTGAAGTGAAAGGTTATTGGTCACGAGAAGGACAGCGTTTTATCTATATTGACTATGCAAACTCGCAAGGAAATTTAAGAGACATTCAAGTTGTAGACTTTGACAAAGATTACCGTTTGCAATCTCTAATTAATGCAGAGCAAGGTAAGTTTATCAAAGATGGTCAATGGTCTTTACAGAAAGCTAGCCAAACAGACATTCTTACAGATGGTAATTCAATACAAAATAATCATGAACAGCAGTCTTTAGGATTGGCTTTGCAACCTAAATACGTACACATGGTGACTTTAGATCCTGAAGACTTATCTCCAAGTCAGTTGGTTAGCTTCATGCGTTATATGGATGAATATAGCCAAGTCCCTAAAACTTACCAATTAGCTTTTTGGCAAAAAGTTGCCTCTCCATTTTCTCTCATTACCTTGGTGTTAGTCGCTTGTTCTTTTATTTTTGGGCCACTACGTCAACAATCAATGGGTTTCAGATTGGTGATCGCACTCTTTATTGGTTTGGGTTTCTATTACTTACAAGATTTCTTGGGTTACGCAAGTTTGGTATACGCACCTTCACCTGCTTGGTTTGTGCTTGTACCTATTGCTTTGCTATTCGGTGCAGGTAGTTATTTACTTTACCGCGCCCGTTAATTCAAAAGAATATGAATGGCTTTCTCAATGATAGGCATTGGTGAAAGCTATAGGAAAAATTAGAGTCTTCACCGAAAATTCGGTAAGATATTGCGATGAAATTGTAGACAAAAGAGAAATTGATTATGACGGATGCAACTGCTGGCAAGATCCCTCACGTTCTGGTCATTATGGATGGTGTTGGACACCGTGAAGCGATTGAAGATAATGCTTTTCTTGCAGCAAAAACCCCGAATTTAACTGCAATGAAAGCAAAGCATCCAAATAGTCTCATTTCTGGTTCTGGTGAAGATGTAGGTTTGCCTGATGGACAAATGGGTAACTCTGAAGTTGGCCATATGAACCTTGGTGCAGGCCGTGTGTTGTATCAAGATTTTACCCGTATTACTAAAGACATTCGTACTGGCGATTTTTTCAAACATGAAGTATTGATTGACGCTGTTGAAAAAGCTAAAGCTGCTGGTGGTGCAGTTCATATTATGGGCTTACTTTCTGAAGGTGGTGTTCATTCACACGAAGATCATATTGTGGCGATGTGTGAGCTTGCATTAAAACGTGGTGCAAAAGTTTATCTTCATGCATTCCTTGATGGTCGTGATACTCCTCCACGTAGTGCGCAACCTTCATTAGAAAAATTAGATGCTCTATTTGCTCAATATCCGGGTCAAGGTCGTATAGCAACTATGATTGGCCGTTACTTTGCAATGGATCGTGATAACCGTTGGGACCGTGTAGAACAGGCTTACCGTTTATTGACTGAAGGTGAAGCACTTCGTACTGCACAAACGGCAGTAGAAGGTTTAGAGCTTGCGTATGCTGCAAATGAAAATGACGAGTTTGTAAAAGCAACTCGTATTGGTGATGTGGCTAAAGTTCAAGATGGCGATAGCGTTGTTTTCATGAACTTCCGTGCTGACCGTGCTCGTGAAATTACTCGTGCGTTTGTTGAAAAAGACTTCGCTGGTTTTGAGCGTAAAGTTGTGCCGAACCTTTCTAAATTTGTCATGTTGACGCGTTATCAAGCAAGTATTGATGCACCTGTGGCATATATGCCTGAAGAGTTGAAAAACTCACTTGGTGAATATTTATCTTCTCTTGGCAAAACGCAATTACGTATTGCTGAAACAGAAAAATATGCCCATGTGACATTCTTCTTTAGTGGTGGTCGTGAAGATGAATACCCAGGTGAGAAGCGTATTCTCATTCCATCACCAAACGTTGCAACATATGACCTAAAGCCTGAAATGAGTGCTTATGAAGTAACTGATGAACTCGTTAAGGCAATTAACTCAGGTGAGTACGATTTACTTGTTGTGAACTTTGCCAATGGTGATATGGTAGGTCATACAGGCGTATTTGATGCTGCGGTTAAGGCTGTTGAAGCAGTTGATACATGTTTAGGTCGTGTATACGAAGCTGTGATGGCGAAAAAAGGCCACATGCTGATTACTGCTGATCATGGCAATGTCGAGCAAATGCAGGACTATGAAAGTGGTCAGGTTCATACTCAACATACAACAGAGCTTGTACCATTTATTTATGTTGGTCCAACTCAAGCGACAATTGCAGAAGGTGGTGTACTTGCAGATGTTGCACCGACTATCCTTAATCTAATGCAGATTCCTGTACCTGCGGAAATGCAAGGTCGTAATCTGATTACATTATCTGCATAAGCGATAGGTGACTAAATGCTGCAACACAAAATATATAAAGCTTTTTTGGGTAGTGTATTGATGTGTTGCAGCTACCTCGCTCTTGCTGCTCCTGTTGTAAAAGAAAAACTATCACCGCAGCATGTTGATCCGGCAGAATCAGAAGAAAGTTATGCAGAAGTCCCTATTGAGTCGATTCAGCAGTTTGTACAAATTTATGGGATTGTTCGGGATAACTATGTCGATGAAAAGTCGGACGATGCTTTATTTTTACAAGCCATTAAAGGATTAGTCAGCGGTTTAGATCGTTATTCACGCTATTTGTCTCCTGAAGAATACCGTCAACTCATTCAATATACCGAAGGTGATCTAGCCTCGGTTGATTTTGCATTAAGTCCAGAAGCACATATTCATAAATGGATGATTCGCGACCTTAAGACAGGTTCAGATTCATATAAACTAGGCTTAAGAAATGGCCAGACAATTTTAAAAATTGATAATCAAGAACTTAAGAACCTGACGCAAGATCAAATATCTGGTTTGCTGTATGGTTCAATAGGATCAACACTTCAGGTACAGACCGAGGAGTCAAATACTCCAATCAGTTTGGTTCGTAATAAAAAGATTGAAACTGACATCGAACCTGTCATGTTACACAATCAGGTATTGGTACTAAAAATTAGAGTGTTCCAGCAAGATACTGCTAATGAAATTAAGCGTTTGATTGAAGAAAATAGTTCTTCGCGTTTAAAAGCAGTATTAATTGATTTACGAAATAACCCAGGCGGGTTGCTATCTGCTGCTGTTGAGTCAGCCGATTTATTTTTAAATCATGGCATTATTGTTTCTACAAAAAGTCGTTCAGAAGGTAATCAGCAATTTCAGGCTTTACCGGGCAATGATTTTCAAAATATAAAGGTCGGTATTTTAATTAATCATCGATCCGCATCAGCAGCAGAAGTTTTTACTGCTGCAATGAAAGAGCATCAGCGTGCTTGGGTCATTGGCGAAAAAAGTTATGGAAAAGGTGTTGTACAAAAGCTTTTCCCTCTGCCTAGTGGGGCAGCCTTGCAAATGACGGTCTCACATTACTACACACCAAATGGTAATATGATTGAAGGGCAAGGTATTCAACCTAATCAGACCTATCCCTTACCGCCAGAAATGAAAGAAGATGTTTATTTGGAGCGTGTTGCCGATTTACTTCTAAAAAGGAAGTAAGGTTTATACTTCCTGTTCAGTCTCGGTGTCTAAGCCAAATTTTTTCAAACGATAACGTAAAGAACGAAACGTCATTCCTAGTTTTTTTGCTGCTAAAGTTCTGTTCCAATGGGTCATATTGAGTGCATTGAGCAGAATATCTTTTTCAATGTTCTCTAAATAACGCTCCAATCCTTCAGTTGGCAATTTTTTTACAACTTGAGGCGTTGTCACGTTATTTTGTATTGTCTGAGATACCAATGGTACTGAGCTAGAGATATTTGCTCTTAATGGTGCTGGATGTAAGTGTGGTACATCAATTTGAGCATCGTCACTTAGGGTGATTGCTCGCTCAATCATGTTTCTTAATTCGCGAACATTGCCAGGAAAGTGTTGCTGTAAGAGATAAGTCTCGGCTGCGTCGCTTAATTGTTTGGGTGGTGTTTCCCACTCCATACAAATTTTCTGAATAAAGTGATTTGCAAGTAAAAGGACATCTTCGCCACGTTCTCGTAGCGGTGGTAACATCAAGTCCATAACATGGATACGGAAAAACAAATCCTGACGGAATTTGCCTTGTCTAACCAATAAATCCAAGTCTTGATGACTCGCACTAATGACACGGAAATCAACATCAATTTCCTGATCGGAACCGAGAGGACGGATCTTTTTTTCCTGTACCGCACGCAGTAGTTTGACTTGCATACTAAGTGGTAATTCGGCAATTTCATCTAAAAATAAACTACCGCCGTGAGCCGATAAAATCAGACCCTGTTTATCTTGAGTTGCCCCAGTAAAACTGCCTTTTTTATGTCCAAACAGCTCACTTTCCATGAGTTCAGTTGGAATGGCACCGCAGTTAATTGCAATAAAAGGACCTTCACTACGGTTACTTAACCGATGAACTAGGTTGGCAACTACTTCTTTACCTGTTCCTGACTCACCTGTAACAAATACAGGTGCTTGAGAGCGAGCAATTTTTTTAATTGCAATGCGTAATTGTTGAATAGGTAGAGAACGGCCGATTAATAATTTATTTTCTAGCGCTGTTTCTGCAAAGTCTTGATCTGTTTGTTGCCGATTGAGCGCCTTTTGCAATAACTGATCTAAATGGACTTGGTTAATAGGTTTATTCACAAAATCAAAAGCACCTGCTTTTAATGCAGCAATTGCAATATCCATATTGCCGTATGCAGTTAAAACTGCAATTGGGGTGTTGGGGTAGTTTTGAGAGACATGTTTGACTAAGTCTAACCCGCTACCATCAGGTAGATTTAAATCGGTTAAGCATGCGTCGTAATGAAACTGAGTGAAGAGTTGTTTGGCCTGTTCAACCCGATAAGCAAGATGTGTTTTAATCCCCATTCGTGCAAGTGTCATTTGCATTAAAAGGCACAAATCTTCTTCATCGTCTACAAGCAAAACCAGTGGTTGCTGTTCTGCCATTTCCCCAAAAACCTAATAAAAAAATCAATATATTATTGGGCACTCTATTCTGAAGCATGCCCCTTGTTTTTGCTCTACATAAGTGAGCTTTGCATGGTTTGCCTCACAGAAACTATGAGACAAGTATAATCCTAAACCAGTTCCATTAATTTCGGTACTAAAAAATGGTTTAAATAGTTGAGATATATCACGTTTTAATACACCTTCACCGTAATCGATCACATCAATATAAATTTTATTTGCTTGTGAATGAATATTGATCGTGACATTAGGTGAATCAGGTGCATTATGCCGTAAAGCATTTCGCACCAAATTGATCATAACTTGTCGTAATTGTTTTTCGTCAAATAAAAATTTTAGATAATTATCAGATATTTCGAGTCGGATAGAGTGCTTAACGTCTGATAAATCTTCTTCGAATAAACTTGTTATAAAATGACTTAAGTCAATCTGAATAGGATGAGTTCTTTCACTACGTGCAAGCCCCAAAGTATCTTGAACAATACTGTCAATACGTTTGGCTTGTTTACCAATCATATGTCGCAAAGTATTTTGTTGTTCTGGATCGCTATCTTTAAGTAGCTCATTTGCTTGTACAATTGCAGCCAAAGGATTGCGGATTTCATGTGCAATACTTGCTGAAAGTTGCCCTAAAGCAGCAAGTTTGAGCTGTTGTGCTTGCTGATTAATTTGCTGGGCATCTTGTAAAATGAGCAGTGTCAGTGCTTGTTGTGGGACCAAAAGGTGCTGCACTTTAATATTAATGGAATAAGTCGATAGGCGGGACTCAAAAATAAATCGGTCACCTTCTTGTAATTCACCAAACTTAAGAATCTCATATAAGTCGGTATGCCACTTGGCTAAAGGATATTTTTCGTTGGCAAATTGGGGTGGAATACCGAGCAGTGAGCAAGCAGCTGGATTGCTGAGCACAATGTTGTAGTCTTCATCTAAGACTAAATAGCCTTCTTCAATTTGTTCTAAAATATAACGGTTAATATTTTGAAGTTGATAAAGTTCAACTGACTGGTGAAAGGTCAAAGCTTCAAGTAATTTAAAGCGCTGAACCGCAATTTGACCAATCCCATGAACGACAAAAAATAAGAAAGCGAGTAAGGCACTATTCCCAATCGTGTTTAGATTGTTGTAGTCGAACAAACTCCCCACGAAGCGTTGGTAAATAACTGCAATGATCGCAAGCAAGGTAATGATTAAAGACATTCTTGCGCTGAGCAAAATTGCCGAGGTAAAGATTGCAATTACATAAAGTAGACTAAGCTGTAAATTTGGTTCACCAACAGAAAAAGTCAGTAAACTCAAACAAATAACATCGACAATAAAAAATAAAGCAAGCTGGCGTGTTGCCTGAGTTGCGATAAATTTAAAGCCTAACAATTGAACAAGACTGACAATTGAGTAGCCTAGTAGCGTATAAAAATATAAAGATGGTTGCTGCAAACTATTGTCGGCTTGAGCATTGGTTGAAACCAAAATAATAGTCAGGCTAACCGCAATAATAAGACGGTATAAACCATACCAAGTGCCCAAACGAAAAATCGTATGGGACAGGGATGAATTTAAAGGAGAGTGCATGTAAGTCTGATTATGGTTTAATCAGACCGTAGCGAATCGCAAGATGTGTAAGTTTTACATCGCTATCAATTGCTAACTTTTCAAAAATACGATAACGGTAAGTATTTACAGTTTTCACGCTCACAAAAAGTTTATCGGCAATTTCTTGTGCGCTAATGCAGTTGACAACCATCATGGCAACTTGCATTTCACGTTCTGATAACGAATCAAAAGGGGATTGTTGGGTGTCGTATAAATATGAGCTTGCTAGTTGTTCGGCAATATCAGCACTAAAATATTTACCACCTTGCATCACTTTGTTAATTGCACGAACCATCTCGGCAATTGGTGCCCCCTTGGTGATATAACCTTTTGCACCGGCTTTTAGCAATAAAGACGGGTAGGGTTCTTCGGCAAGGCCGCTCACAGCAATGACTTTCGTCTCTGGAGCTGTTTGTAATAAACGACGAGTTGTTTCTACGCCACCGATGCCCGGCATGTTGACATCAAGTAGTACGACTTGCGGATGTTGTTGGCGAACGATAGCAATTGCTTCTTCCCCAGATTCGGCTTGTCCAATTACCTCAACATCTGCATGATCTTCTAACATACGGCAAATACCCGTACGTACCAGTTCATGGTCATCGACAACTAAAACTGTAATCAAGAAGACCTCCTTTCTTTCAAAAAACAAGTTTTTTGTTACATAAAGCAAAATAAGCTTGCAATGGAATGACAAAATTAGCAATCCTATTCTTCTATAGTGAGCGAATAGTTGTGCACAATTGTGTCGGTAAACCTTTATACCTTATATCTCAAATGTAAGGCATAATGATAGTAAGCGCAAATGTGTGTCACCCTGAGTCGAGTATTGTGCCGTGAAAAATTCTAAAAAGTCTTTAATGCATGTGCTAAGCATGTCTATTTTGCTTAGTTTGAGTTCAACAAGCTTTGCAGAACTCGTCAATAACCCGTCCTCAGGGAGTACTGGTACTGCAAGTTTAAATTGGTCGGCAGCGGATGCTAGTCAACTTTTAAATGATGAAGATGATGAGCCAACTCCGCAAGGTTCAACATCTGTAACTACAACTTTGCGTGGCAGTAATGCACCGAAAGTTATTAGCTCTACACCTAGAGTTGCTCCAATTCGTGATACCGGGGGTTTTAATGCCCAGCCGAGTGTAAGTGCACGTGCTGCACTTGTCATGGATGCGCAAACAGGTGAGGTTCTTTATAGTAAAAATACCAATGCATCGGTACCGATTGCGTCTATTACCAAATTAATGACAGCAGTTGTAACGGCAGATGCGCGTTTAAACATGTCAGAAGAAATTACACTTGAGCAAATTGATTTTGCTGGTGCAAATGGTAAAAACTCAAGCTCAACCTTACGTGTTGGCGACAAGATGAACCGTGCAGAAGTTCTTCTGTTTGCTCTAATGAAATCTGAAAACCCAGCAGCAGCAGCTTTAGCGCGTACTTATCCGGGTGGTCGTCCTGCATTCGTAGCAGCGATGAATGCTAAAGCACGTTCTTTGGGTATGAGTGCAACTCATTATTATGAATCAACTGGTTTAGACCCACGCAATGTTTCTTCTGCACGTGATTTAGGAATTTTGGCGAGTACAGCATCTCAGTATGGTTTAATCCGTCAATTCTCAACTACACCGACTTATGATTTTAACTTGGGTTATCGCGTGTTGAAATCTAACAATACCAATGCGCTAGTGCGTAATGGTGGTTGGAATATCAACTTGTCAAAAACTGGTTATATCAATGAAGCCGGTCGCTGTGTCGTGATGCATACGACTGTAAACTCACGTCCAGCAGTGATTGTATTGCTTGGTGAGCCAAGTACACAGGCACGTAATAACGATGCAACTAACTTATTGGGTTGGTTGAGTAATTTGCCAAAACGTATTTAAGTTCAATATTTAAAAAACGCTTCTATCAAGAAGCGTTTTTTTATGGATATAAAAAAGACATAAAAAAACGGCCGTATTAAACAGCCGTTTCTTATAAAAACTCAGATCTTACATATTAGATAAAATCGAATCTTTTACTTGGTCCATTGTTGCATCAATTGACAACATCACTGCATCAGCACATTGTTTGATTGCAGTATCAGGATCTTTCAAGCCATTACCAGTTACTGTACATACGATGACAGAACCTTCAGCAATTTTACCCGCTTTAATGTCACGGATTGCACCGCCGATAGAAGCAGCAGACGCTGGCTCAACAAATACACCTTCATACATAGAAAGTAAGCGTTGAGCTTCTAAAATCTCGCTGTCTTGAAGTTCATCAAACCAGCCTTTAGAGTCACGTACCACAGCTTTTGCATGGTTCCAGCTTTGTGGGTTACCAATACGGATTGCAGTTGCAACTGTTTCAGGGCTTTCAACTGGAGCACCACGTAAGAATGGAGCTGCGCCAGAAGCTTGGTAACCTACCATTGTTGGTAAGCCTTCTGGTTTAGGGCCAGTGAATTGATCAGTCGCAGCATCGTAAATAACTTGTTCGAACTGATCAGCAGGTTGGTTTGCTACAGCTTCTGTATAACCCATCCAGTGAGCTGTGATGTTACCTGCGTTACCTACTGGCAAGCAGTGATAATCAGGCGCACGGCCCAAAGCTTCAACGATTTCATAAGCAATGGTTTTTTGACCTTGCAAACGGTAAGGGTTGATTGAGTTTACAATCGTTACAGGTGCTTGATCAGCCACTTCTTTTACAAGACGCATACCATCATCGAAGTTACCGCGGATTTGCATAGTGATCGCACCATACATCATCGCTTGCGCCATTTTACCCATCGCAATTTTGCCTTCCGGAATCAAAACAAATGCTTTGATACCAGCGCGAGCAGCGTATGCAGCAGCAGCAGCAGAAGTGTTACCAGTAGATGCACAGATAATCGCTTTAGAGCCTTCTTCAACCGCTTTGGTTACAGCCATGGTCATACCACGGTCTTTAAATGAACCAGTCGGGTTTAAACCCTCATATTTCACATAAATTTCAACATCTTTGCCAATAATACGTGGAATATTCTCAAGTTTAATGAGTGGGGTGTTGCCCTCACCCAAAGAGATAGCACGAGTAGTTGCCGAAACTGGCAAACGGTCACGATAACGATCTACAAGACCAGTATAACGATTGGCATTAGACATGATGGTGTTCCAATTAGAGGTGAAGCGGGAGAGGGAATCTTTCCCTCAACCTGATTAACTATCGAGCGATTCTAAACGAATTCTTACGATTTCGCCACGAATAGCAGGTAATGCTTGAATTTGCGCAAGAGCGTCATCCATTTTTGATTCAACGATTGGATCGGTCAAAATCACGATTGGAATAAGGTCTTTTAAGCGGGATTGTTGCATGATGGCATCAATGCTGATTCCAGCACGGCTTAAGATGGTCGTTACATCTGCAAGTACACCAGTCTGATCTTCAGCATTTAAGCGGATGTAATAACCTGTGGTCATTTCTTCGCGGCTTAAAATTGGCACATTTGTTAATGCTTCAAAAGCCAGCTGAGGAATTGTTCCTGCGCCATCTTCGGTATAAGAGATGTCACGAACAATATCAATTACATCGGCAACAACAGCGGAAGCTGTTGGGCCAGCACCAGCACCAGCACCGTAATAAAGCGTTGGACCTACAGCATGCGCTTGAACTAATACAGCATTTTTAACACCGTTTACATTTGCAATAAGCTGCTCATCTGGAATAAGCGTTGGGTGAACACGTAGTTCAATACCCTTTTCAGCACGGCGTGCAATTCCTAGGTGTTTAATGCGGAAACCAAGCTCTTCGGCATATTTCACATCTTGCGCAGTGATTTTGCTGATACCTTCGGTATAAACTTTATCAAACTGAAGAGGAATACCAAACGCACAAGACGCTAAAATGGTAAGCTTGTGCGCAGCATCAATACCTTCAACGTCAAAAGTTGGATCTGCTTCTGCATAACCGAGTTCTTGAGCTTCTTTTAATACATCATCAAATGCACGACCTTTTTCACGCATTTCAGTCAGAATAAAGTTGCCTGTACCATTAATAATGCCTGCTAACCATTCAATATGGTTTGCAGCAAGGCCTTCACGAATCACTTTAATAATTGGAATACCGCCAGCTACTGCTGCTTCATAAGCAATTTGTACAGCATTGTCTTCAGCTGCTTTAAATAGTTCATTGCCATGTTCAGCGAGTAAGGCTTTATTTGCAGTCACGACTTGTTTGCCGTGTTTGATCGCTTCCATAATGACTTCGTAAGCAGGGTGGATCCCACCCATCACTTCTACAACCACATCAACGTCTGGTTGACGAACGATGTCAAGTAAGTCCGCGCTTTGTTTAATCCCTTCTAATTCAAGATCTGGACGAGGGCGACGTGTTCCAACGTGGGTAATTTGAATTTCTCGACCGGTGCGACGTTTAATTTCAGCGGCATTTTCTTGTAGTAGTTTAAGGGCTCCTCCACCTACGGTTCCTAAACCGAGTATTGCCAGGCGAACTGGTTTCACGTCACACTCCATATCATCATTTAATCATTTAGTTGAAGCTAGATCATAGCTAAAAAAAACGCCAGACTCTAGCGCTTTTCATGCTTGTTCAATCAATTAGAGTGCGATGTTCGGAAAAGCTGATTAGATCAGTCTTTAAACATTGGTGGAAAAAGTATTAATTATTGAAAAAACAAAGCGCTGCAATATGAGCAGCGCTTTGTTGAAGGGATGACTGATTAATCATTCATCAGCTTGGCGAATATTATTTATTCAATTTTTTAATCAATTCATCTGGTGTTAAGTAGCCACCCAAGTACTCGCCATCAACATTGTAGATTGCAGGAGTACCATTCACGCCCATGTTTAAACCAAGTTGATATTGTTCGCGGACAGGGTTTTTGCATTGAGCTGGCGGAATACTAACGCCCTGTACAGCTTGGTTAAATGCAGCTTTACGGTCTGCACTACACCAAACGGCTTCCATAGTTGGCATAAATTGTTCACCACGTGGCCAAGCAATGTAACGAACCTCAATGCCTTTCTCATTAATCTCGGCTAAATGCTCATGTAATTTATGACAATAAGGACAGCTTGCATCGGTAAACACATAAATCACATGTTTAGCCTTACCATCTTTCGCTGGGTAAACAATCAAATCTTCATTTTTTAAAGCAGCAAGATGCTTTTTATTTTCTGAAGCTTGCAGGTTATCACCAATATTATGCAGCTCTTTGCCACCTAAACGGATGACATCACCCTGAATCAGGTATTTACCATCACTGGTTGTATAAATTGATGTCATGCCTTCGAGATTTACCCAATATAAATTAGGAACTTCTGTCGGCTTGATATCTAAAATTTTGGCGTTGATATTTGCGTTCTTAAATTGTTTTTGCAAAGTTTCAATTAAACGCTGTTTAGCATTGCGTTCAATGATGGTTGACGCTTCCCCAGTAGCAGGTGCGGTCGCTGTGAGTGCATCTTCTTTTTGTGGTTTGTTTTCTTTAGAACAAGCACTGAACAGCAAGCTAGAAGCCAAAGCACAGGCAAGAAAAAGTTGAGATCGGGTAAAAGACATAGATAACCCTTATTTCATCAGTATTTATAGTCAGAAGCTGCTAAGCATAACAAAAAATCTAGTGTGTATTGTTAAAACTTTCTTAACCTTTGTGAACGAAATCAAACGATTGTTTGATGAATTTCAAATCATTCGCTTAAAAAATTTTAACCTCTAGGATGATGTTTTTCATGTAATTGTTGCATTCTCACTTGTGCCACATGGGTATAGATTTGGGTGGTAGATAAGTCGCTATGACCCAATAACATTTGTACTACGCGTAAGTCAGCACCGTGATTGAGCAAGTGTGTTGCAAAGGCGTGGCGTAAGGTATGAGGCGATAGTTCAGCTTGAATATTAGCTTGCAAGGCGTAACGTTTAATCGCATACCAAAAATTCTGACGGCTCATGATTCCGCCATGTTGAGTTAAGAATAAATAGTCAGTTGAGCTTTTATAAAGTTGAGGACGTGCATCGCTTAAGTAGCGCTCTACCCAATCACAAGCATATTGACCTAAAGGTACCAAACGTTCTTTATTGCCTTTACCCGTAATACGTAAATAGCCTTGTTTTAAATTGATTAGCTCCAAGCGTAGGTTGATTAGCTCAGAAACGCGTAAACCACATGCATAAAGCACTTCAAACATCGCTCGGTCACGCAACCCCAAAGCTGTTGTAATGTCAGGCGCTTGAATCAGTGCTTCTACATCTTCTTCTGATAAATCTTTGGGTAAAGCTCGGCCAATTTTGGGTGAGTGATGTGTCGCTACGGGGTTATCGCTTCGTAATTTTTGTTCACGTAAAAATTTGTAAAACTGGCGTAGGGCAGATAAGCAGCGTGCGATTGAGCGTGGACTTTTTCCTATTTGGGTAAGTTCAATTAAGACATCAGAAATGTCATCACTCGACCATTTCGGCAAGCTATTTTTTTTATGAAGTTCAGCACATTGAATTAGGTCAGATAAATAAGCATTACGAGTATGTGGACTCACTGTTTGAGCAACCAAATAGTCACGAAAACCTTGTAAAAAGCTCAAATGTTCAGGAATTTGAACAGGGCTCGGAATACGCGGTTTTTTACTTATCATAAACAATATCCTCTAAACCACTGTACTTTAAAAGAAACTTTAAGATTTGTCGATTAAAGTAGGTGAGAATTGAAATTTAACCTTATTTGGTAATTATTCTCATTTATATGTATACTAGAAAAAAAGGTTTTAGGATCGGATGCGGTGCGTTTATCAGCGTTGAAAGTGAAGCAAGCGGCTACCATCACCAAAGTAGATCGGATGACAGAAACGTCCGAGCAAGAAGATTTGGTCGCAATTCGTTTGGAAAGTCTGGGCTTTGTGCCAGGTACTCGAATAGAAGTGATTACCAAGGGTATTTTTGGTGGTGATCCGATCTTAATCCAAATTGGCTTTACTCGTTTCGCTTTACGTAAGGCGGAAGCGGAAAAAATCGAGATTCAGTTAGAAGGAGTACCGGCATGAGGGATGCGCTACGTATTGCCCTTGTTGGGAATCCAAACTGTGGTAAAACTTCACTGTTTAACCACCTAACTGGAACAAGACAAAAAGTTGCTAACTATGCGGGTGTAACCGTAGAGCGTAAAGTCGGTAACTTTCAGTTACCTTCTGGCCGTGCCGTTCGTGTACTAGATTTGCCGGGTACCTATAGTTTGCAGGCAACTAGCCCCGATGAAGAAATCACTCGTGATGTCTGCCAAGGCAAAATTGCCGAAGAAGGGCAGCAAGATGCTTTTTTATGTATTGTCGATGCGACCAACTTAAAACTGCACTTGGGTTTGGTGCTTGAAATTATTGAATTAGGGCGCCCAATTCTGGTTGTATTGAATATGATGGATGAGGCGCGTCGTCGCGGTATTCAAATCAATACACAGAAGTTGTCTGAGCGTTTAGGTGTTCCAGTTGTTGAAACGGTTGCCGTACGTAACTCAGGCATCGAAAACTTATTGCATGCGCTTGACCAAGAAAAATATACCGTACCGCATACAGAGCTAAGTGGTTTAAGTGGTGGACATCATCAAAAAATCGAAATGATTTTTAAAGATGTAGTTCATTTTGTTGATCATGATGATAAACGTACTGATTTTCTAGATCGAATTTTCTTACATCCTGTGTTGGGTTTATTCAGCTTGGCAGTGATGATGTTCATTGTCTTTCAGGCAGTATTTGCTTGGGCTGAACCGTTTAAAGCTTTAATCGAAGATGGTGTCATTCCATGGTTAGGTGAATGGTTAAATGGAGCTATTCATCAACCTGTGCTACGTAGTTTAGTGGTAGATGGTGTTCTGGCGGGAGCGGGCACAGTATTGGCATTCTTGCCACAAATTTTGATTCTCTTCTTCTTTATTCTGGTACTCGAAGAGTCAGGTTATTTACCGCGTGCAGCATTCTTGCTCGATAAATTAATGTTTAAAGCTGGCTTGAGTGGCCGTTCTTTCATTCCATTATTATCGAGTTTTGCCTGTGCCATTCCCGGCATTATGGCAACTCGAAGTATCAGTGATTCGCGTGATCGTTTTACCACGATCATGGTTGCACCTCTCATGACATGTTCGGCACGTTTGCCTGTCTATGCCTTGTTAATTGGTGCATTTATTCCAAGTCAAACTGTTTTAGGGGTCTTTAACTTACAAGGTCTGGTGCTGTTTGGTTTATACATGGCGGGTATTTTAAGTGCGCTTTGTGTTGCCTTTGTGATGAAGTTCTTGCGTAAAGACAAATCACAACATGCGCTGTTAATGGAGTTACCAAGTTATCGTTTTCCTGACCCCAAAAGTATTGCTATTGGGCTGATGGAACGTGCAAAGATTTTCTTGCGTCGTGTTGGTGGGATTATTGTTGCCTTAACTATTATTCTTTGGTTCTTGTGTACTTTCCCTCAAGCGCCAGAAGGCGCAACACTACCAGCAATTGATTATAGTTTTGCGGGTATGGCAGGGCACTTTATTCAGCCTTTATTTGCACCGCTTGGCTTTAACTGGCAAATCGTGGTGGCATTAATTCCTGCGATGGCTGCTCGTGAAGTTGTGGTTGCAGCATTAGGTACGGTATATGCGTTATCTGGTGCTGATGATAATGCGGTTGCACAAGGGCTTGCCCATTTGATTAGTGCAAACGGCACAGGTTGGTCATTGGCTACAGGCTTGTCTTTATTGGTGTGGTTTGTTTATGCACCACATTGTTTAGCAACCTTAGCAACAGTACGCCGTGAGACAGGTTCATGGAAACATGTGGCAGTCATGACGGCTTATCTCTTTGGTTTGGCTTATCTCATGTCATTTTTAACCTACCAAATTGCATCACGCATTTGGGGTTAATAGGAGGCGCTTATGTTTGATTACCTTATTGTTGCTGTATTGGTGTTGTGGAGTGCCATTGTTGTCTTTAAAAAGGTATTTCCTCAAACGTCCGCTTCAGTATTTCGTGTGCTATCAACCCAGTGTCAAAAGTTGGGCTGGCAGCGTTTGGCGGCATGGCTGAAGCCTAAACAGGCTGCTGGTTGTGGCGGCAATTGTGGCTGTTCTACGGATGATGCACCTGCACAAAAGTCCACTCCTGTGCAAACGGTGAAGTGGCGCTAATTTTTTTGTATAAAAAGCCATCGAATGATGGCTTTTTTACGCACTGACACAAAAAAAGTAGAATAAAAGTCAAACTGAAAAAGTATTCAAAACAGCAAAGTGCTAACATTTTTGCCATTCTGTCGATTGATAAATTGTGGGGCAAAAATGTTAATACAACGTGGTGGGTTAAAAGTTGTAGCAGGCTTGGGTATATCAGGTGTTTCTGCTGTAAATTTCCTGCATGAACAAGGCTACCAAGTTGCAGTAACAGACTCTCGTCCCACACCTCCCGGTCATGATCAAATTCCTGCAGAAGTAAAGACCAGTTTTGGTCAGCTTGATCAAGAATTACTATTACAAGCAGAAGAAATTATTTTAAGCCCGGGCCTCGCACCACAATTACCAGAGATTCAGGCAGCCATTGCTCAAGGTATTTCTGTAGTAGGTGATATTCAGCTACTTCGCCGTGCAACAGATGTGCCGATTGTCGCGATTACAGGCTCTAATGCGAAGAGTACTGTGACTACTCTAATGGGCTTAATGGCTAAAGATGCAGGTAAGAAAGTTGCTGTTGGTGGCAATCTTGGTCGTCCAGCTCTAGATTTATTAAAAGATCAACCAGAGTTATTGGTACTTGAGTTATCAAGCTTCCAGTTAGAAACCACATCTCACTTAAATGCTGAGGTCGCTGTAGTCCTTAACATGAGTGAAGATCACTTAGATCGTCACGGAAACATGTTGGGTTATCACAAAGCAAAACACCGTATTTTCCAAGGTACCAAGAAAGTTGTATTTAACCGTGATGATGCTTTAAGCCGTCCTCTTGTACCTGATACAACCCCTATGCAAAGCTTTGGACTAAATGCACCTGACTTAAACCAGTACGGCGTTTTAAGAGATGCTGACGGGACACTTTGGCTTGCTCGTGGCTTGCAGCGTTTAATTAAAAGCTCAGACTTATATATTCAAGGTATGCATAACGTAGCTAATGCTTTAGCGTGTTTAGCATTGGGTGAAGCAATTGGCCTACCTATGGAGTCTATGCTTGAAACTTTAAAACATTTTAAAGGCTTAGAGCATCGCTGTGAATATGTAAAAACCGTGCATGATGTACGTTATTACAATGACTCTAAAGGAACCAATGTTGGCGCTACACTTGCAGCAATTGATGGTTTAGGTGCTGCGATTGAAGTGAAGAAAGGTAAGGTAGCCCTAATTCTGGGTGGACAAGGTAAAGGCCAAGACTTTGCTCCGTTACGTTCTTCTATCGAAAAGTATGCCAAAGTTGTGGTATTGATTGGTGAAGATGCTCCAGTCATTGAGCAGTCTATTCAAGGTGCAACTAAAATTTTACATGCAGCAACGCTTAAAGAAGCTGTAGAGCTGTGTCAACGTGAAACGCATGCTGAAGACGTGGTGTTGCTATCACCAGCGTGTGCAAGTTTTGATATGTTTAAAAGTTATAATGACCGTGGTCAGCAGTTTGTTGCCTGCGTCAATTCGTTGGTTTAAAGAAGTATTATGATTAGGAATGTAGTATGGCAGGCTTAGCTCAGACCACAATCCAGAAAATCAATCAGTGGTATGAACGGATATTGCCTAAATGGCCAGCGGAAGTGACACCACGTAATGTTCTGATTTTCTGTGTCGTTGCTTTGTTATGTATCGGATCGGTGATGGTTGCATCTGCTTCCATGCCTTATGCCGAATATATGCATGAGAACCCGTTTCACTATGTCATCCGCCATGCAATTTCTATTGCGGTTGCTGGGGTAGTGGCGTATTTGACTTACCGAATCTCACTGAATACATGGTTTAAAAACACTTTCCCGCTGTGGTTATTAACCATGGTGCTGTTACTTGCTGCTCTGGCGGTAGGTTCGGAAGTGAATGGTTCTACTCGTTGGATTAAAATCGGTGGTTTTACCTTGCAGCCTACAGAGGTTGCCAAGGTTATGATGGCAATCTTTACAGCAGACTATGTGGTACGCCGTGCTAAAGAGGTTCGTACGCACTGGAAAGGTTTACTGCGTTTAAGTGGTGTGATGGCAATTACGGTTGGTTTGATTATTGCCGAGCCTGACTTGGGGGCAACGATCGTTATTGTCATGATGATGGTTGGGGTATTCTTTTTAGCTGGTGCACCACCAACGCAGTTCTTAATCATGCTAGGTGCGATTGTAACGGGTATTGTGTTCTTAATCTTATTTGAGCCTTATCGTTTTCAACGTTTGATTTCATTTACTGACCCATGGGCAGACCCATTAGGTGTGGGTTATCAGTTATCGAATGCACTCATGGCATTTGGTCGTGGTGAATGGTTTGGAACAGGTTTGGGACATAGTGTTCAAAAACTATCTTATTTACCTGAAGCACATACTGACTTTATGTTGGCCGTGTTAGGTGAAGAGTTTGGCTTCTTTGGTATTTCGATTGTCATTGGCTTGTCTTTCTTGATGTTGGCTTGTTGTATCAAAATTGGTCATCGTGCTTTGAAACACCATTATCTTCGCGCGGGCTATTTAGCTTATGGCATTAGTATTATTTTCTTACTCCAGATTTTGGTAAATGCGGGTATGAACATGGGCTTAATGCCAACTAAAGGTTTAACTCTGCCATTTATTAGTTATGGTGGTACGTCTTTAATGATGTGCGCAGCCATGATTAGTTTGATCTTAAAGATTGATGCATCAACTCAAGAAGTGAATCCTGAAAGAGAAGAATCAAACTTCTAAAGCATTTAGTTGTTATAAAAAGCCCGATATCAAATCGGGCTTTTTTATTTATAAATATGTTCCGCTGAGCTCTTGTTTATGAGGAATTAAATCTACATTCCACTGCGCTACAGCTTGCTTGAGCATGACTTCGGGGCGGTCTAAATCGACGTTTGGTTGGCCTAGTGCTTGTATAGCTCGTTGTAGTAATTGAGGTGCCTTGGTTAAATCAAGCGCATGAGCAAGGTTTTGTTTAGAAAGTTTTTGCCCTTGGTCATTCATAGCTAAGGGAAGATGCATATAGCTGAGTTTAGGATAACCGAGCAGTTGACCTAGCCAGATTTGACGTTCGGTATTATCTAAGAGGTCTGCACCGCGAACAACGTGAGTAATGCCTTGCAGATAATCATCTACAACTACAGCAAGTTGATAGTTAATAATGCCGTCGCGGCGTTTAAGAACAAAGTCTCCAAGGTCATATTGCAGATTGGAGCAATGGTATCCTTGTAGGCGGTCATCGAAACAAATTTGCTGATCTTGAACTTTTACCCGAATTGCTTGATCTTGAAAGTCGAGATGTAAATCACGGCAAGTGCCTGCATAGATTGCATTTGAACCGAGCATTTTACGGGTACACTGACAAGCATAAACCAGACCTTCTTTTTTAAGCTGGTCTAATACGCTTTCATAAATGTCTAGGCGGCCTTTTTGAAAGATAATCTCGGCATCGGAATCGAACTCAAAAGCTTCAATTGATGCAAGTATATGGTCTTCACTACCGGGATAGATACGTGGGATGTCGGTGTCTTCAACACGAACTACCCATCGCCCTTGATGAGCTCTGGCATCACAATAACTGGCAACAGCAGTAATCAGTGACCCGAAATGTAAAGGGCCGGTTGGCGAGGGCGCAAACCGACCTGAGTACGAAAAGCTGGGCTTTTCTTGAGTAGCTACAGCGGTCATATTAACCGTTATTTTGCTTCTCTTTAATTTCTGCCAAAGTTTTGCAGTCAATACATAACGTTGCAGTTGGACGTGCTTCTAAACGACGTAAACCGATTTCGATACCACAAGTTTCACAGAAACCGTAGTCTTCGTTTTTAATCGCTTCCATAGATTGTTCGATTTTACGAATTAATTTACGTTCACGGTCGCGTGTACGTAATTCAATTGCAAATTCTTCTTCTTGGGTAGCACGGTCGTTTACATCTGGCAGTGCAGTTGATTCGTCTTGCATCGTATTTAAAGTACGATCAACTTCAGACATTAATTCAGCTTTCCATGCTTGCAGAATTTGTCGGAAATGCTCGAGCTGTCCTTCAGACATGTACTCTTCATTTTTCTTAGGTTGATAAGGTGCAATACCAAATAAACTTGCAGTTGTGCCTATGTCAGAAGTTTTAGGTTTCACTTTACGTGCACGTTTTGCAGAAGCTTTATCACCTTCTACTACAACTTCTGTATGTTCATCCAAAACTTGGTTGTGGTTGTCATTCGCCATAATAGGGCATTCCTCATCATACACGTATTATCTATACGCAAAAAATATGGTGATATGCAAGTGTTTTTATAGAAAACCATCGATGGGATTTTCCCATCGGGTCGTCATCATATAGATTTTTCCTGCAAGATGATAGTCATTCTGACCCGTAAATATTTTCAAAACGTGTTTACCCTAGTCATAATTCTATATAAGCATATAAAAAATAGGGTTAATAGCCTGAAATATCAGTATTTATAAGGGTTTTAAAATTTTCAAGTCGAAATACTTTTGTTTCAAAAGTGCCATCATTATTCAGACGAATGTAACGATAACCCGGTGCATTTTGGTCGAGCGCAAAATCTTTACTAAACGGTTTAAATTGCACACTTGTTGAAGGTGTGGAGAAAAACTCGATACCTTGCCAAATATTAAGAGAGTCTTGATGGACATGTCCGCAGACCAATGCCTTTACATTTTTAAACGGGCTTAACGTATCTAGAAGGGCATTTGAGTTTTGAAGCTTATGATGATCAATCCATTTTGATTTCATGGCAAATGGATGATGATGACAAGCCAGCAAAACTGGATGATCTGCGAATTGTTCAAGCAAGTTCGCTAGATTTTTTAATTGTTCTGAAGACAAATGACCATCTATTTTTCCTTTTACGGCACTGTTGAGCATAATGATGCGCCAGTTGCCTAAACCTACAACCACAGGTTCCTGATGATTTTCGTTATGCAAAGGAAAGTGGTCCACATTGTCATGGTTACCTAGCGTATGAAAAAAAGGTAACCCCAAGGTTTGCATAAAGTTTATATAACGCTTGTAGGTAAGCGGTGTTGGTGCTTGTGCGAGGTCTCCAGTATGAATAATCGCGTCTGCTTCAGGATGTAGCTTTAATATCTGTTTGATAATGGCATGGAAACTTTCTTCAGGATTCATCCCGACAAATTCTAGCTGTGGATACTCCAATAAATGTGTATCGGTAATTTGTATGATGACATGATTTTTTTGTGAAAGTGTTGAGACTTGAAAAGTCACCGTCCTACCTCTTCGGATTTATTATCGTTTTGCTGTGTTGAGCCAGCCATTGCAATGCCATAATAACAGGGGCATTTCTTAAACGTCCGCTGTCTAGTAGTGTTTGAATTTCACTATAACTAAACAAATGTAGCTGAATATTTTCACCCTCATCATCTACCCCAAAAATACCGCCTTCATCGGGTAAATTGGTTTCGGCAACATACAGGTGAAATAGCTCGGAACATGCGCCTGCTGATGGGTAAAAACTAAATAGATGTTCTAAATCCTGAACTTCACAACCTGATTCTTCAAGGCTTTCACGTCGAATACAGTTTTCTGGTGATTCATTACCATCTAATACCCCAGCAATAACTTCAAGCTGCCATGGTGATTGAAAATCACCTAAAGCACCCACACGAAACTGTTCAATCAGTGCAAACTGTTGTTTTTGGTCATTGTAGAGAAGAACACCAGCCGCTTCAGGCCGATGTACAAGTTCGCGCTGCAATACAGGAGTATATTCAGACTGATTAAATAGACGATGTCGAAGGCTAACTTTTTCAACTTGAATAAAACCACGGAACAGAGATTCACGTGATGTTACTTCGACATCTTTAGATGTATAACTTGGACGCTCGACAATACTCATGATTCGATCAGGACGAAATCTATTTATTTCATCCTAACCGAGAATCATGTCTAGGCAAGTGTTTTTTTTGAATATTTACACTTTATGATACAGTTTTTGTCCTTGCTCTTGATAAACCTCTTTCATCGCTTTGAGGCCTTCTTCAACCTCTGAATCGTTATTGGTGAGATTGTTGGCATAGTCACGTACATTCTGGGTGATTTTCATTGAACAGAATTTCGGACCACACATTGAACAGAAGTGAGCAGATTTATGAGCCTCTTTTGGTAAGGTTTCATCATGCATGCTACGTGCTGTGTCAGGGTCTAAACTTAAGTTGAACTGATCATCCCAACGGAATTCAAAACGAGCTTTTGACAAGGCATTATCGCGAACTTGAGCACCCGGATGTCCTTTTGCAAGGTCAGCAGCATGTGCTGCAAGCTTATAGGTAATAATTCCGTCTTTAACATCTTTTTTGTTTGGTAAGCCCAAATGCTCTTTTGGCGTCACATAACAAAGCATCGCTGTGCCGTACCAACCAATCATGGCTGCACCAATTGCAGATGTAATATGGTCATAACCCGGTGCGATGTCAGTTGTTAATGGCCCAAGCGTATAGAATGGCGCTTCTTTACATACTTCTAGCTGCAAGTCCATGTTCTCTTTAATCATGTGCATTGGTACATGGCCTGGTCCTTCAATCATGACCTGAACATCATGTTCCCATGCACGGTGAGTTAGTTCACCTAATGTTTTAAGTTCGCTGAACTGAGCTTCGTCATTGGCATCTTGAATACAACCCGGACGTAAGCCATCACCTAAACTAAATGACACGTCATAAGCTTTCATGATTTCACAGATTTCATCGAAATGTGTGTATAAGAAGTTTTCTTCATGGTGTGCTAGACACCACTGAGCCATGATTGAACCACCACGCGACACAATACCCGTTAAACGGTTTGCTGTAAGTGGTACATAGCGAAGCAAGACACCTGCGTGAATTGTGAAGTAGTCAACACCTTGTTCTGCTTGTTCAATCAGTGTGTCTTTGAAAATTTCCCAAGTTAGGTCTTCTGCAACACCATCCACTTTTTCAAGGGCTTGATAGATTGGCACGGTACCGATTGGAACAGGTGAGTTACGAATAATCCATTCACGTGTTTCATGGATGTTCTTACCTGTCGACAAATCCATAATCGTGTCGGCACCCCAACGGGTTGCCCAAGTCATTTTCGCAACTTCTTCATCAATTGAAGAGCCAAGAGCTGAGTTACCAATATTGGCATTAATTTTAACCAAGAAGTTACGACCAATAATCATTGGCTCAAGTTCTGGATGGTTAATGTTGGCAGGAATAATAGCGCGACCTTCAGCAACTTCTTGGCGAACAAACTCAGGGGTAATTTCTTTTAAGTTTTTTGCACCAAAATTCTGTCCAGCATGTTGGCGCATATCAACACCTTCACGCTGGCGTTGATTTTCACGAATTGCAATATATTCCATTTCAGGTGTGATAATACCTTGCTTGGCATAGTGCATTTGAGTGACATTTTTACCTGCTTTAGCGCGGCGTGGGTTTTGAATATGAGCAAAACGAATGTCAGCGGTACGAATGTCTTTTAAACGTTCCTGACCAAACTTTGAAGTTAAGCCATCAAGTACATCGGTATCATTACGTTCTTCAATCCAGTTTTGGCGAACTGAAGGTAAACCTTTGTCTAAATCAATTTGAACATTCGGATCTGTATAAACACCTGACGTGTCATAGACCATAACAGGTGGATTATGTTCACCACCAAGTCCAGTAGGGGTATCTGTTAAAGAAATTTCCCGCATTGGAACCTGAATATCAGGGCGAGAGCCTTCAATATAAACTTTTTTTGAAGCGGGCAAGATGCGGGTTAAATCTTTTGCATCTTGTTCATGTTGTGCTGAAATTTCAGCAGAAGAAAGATTCGTTAACTGGTTCATCACATGATCCTTATGAATAACATCAACGAATCAAGCACGACCAAAAACGATGGCGGATTTATCTTTAGTAGATAAATTTAAGGCTGTAAGTTTTTAGATGGCTTGATTCCTACGCAGGTCTTAACCTGATCAGGTTCAACGGTACTTGTGATCAAACTTGTGTTGCGATAACACGGAATTTACACAATCTCAGCGAGCTATTACTCGCGCTCCGTCAAGCGATTTAAAGACTAACATGTTTTAGGTTGGCTGGCATTGTCAATTTGTATCTATACAAACCGCATCCATGTGGCAGTCACGGTAGCTTTGAGTATTCCATGGTGACTCTAGTTTTAATAACTGCTCAAGCTGTTCATGTACAAGCTGATAGTTTGATTTTTCCTGTCCATTTTCATCCATTAAATCTAGGTTAAACTGCTTATTTCGCTCTTCAACTGGAGTGGCAATAAATTTAAGAAACTCTTGAGCAGGTTTCGCTAAACTCGACTGTTTTTGTGTAGATAAAAATTGAATTTGTTGTAAAGCATCTTTATCAATCCATGTGTTTGGAGCAAACTCATCGGACACAGGCGTATTATCGAGACCAAAGAAAATAAAGTATCGGTACTCATTAAATAATAATTTTGCATCACTAATAAAATAACTCTTTGGATATTTTTGAATAAATTTCTCCCAAAATAATGCACGCTCAGTAAGCTCTTTCCATGAGATAGCCAAAGCACCGTCGTCATAGAAAATGTTTTTATTGTCTTTTGCCATACGCGTTAAGAACTCTTTTTGGTCAGCGGGTAGGGCTTTAGCAAAAACATCAACTAAATAGTTTGGCTGACGTCGATACGTAAACATGCCTTCACCTTGATAGAGAAGTTCGATATAGACTTGGCCCTCATGTTGAATCAGATATTGATCACGAGCACTAAGCTGATCGAATAACTTTTTCTTGGTTTTCATTGTTTTTTTAGCATCTAATGGTTCTTTTTCTAAAATGGCATAGCCAAATGCCTCAAAAGCTTTCGCTGTTTTTTCATTATCGTCTTGTTTAAGGAAACGTTGATACATGGCGGTTGAAGCATTCATTAGCTTAATTTGTTCCTCATTTTTTAATGATGAAACACAGGTTTTGAGTTTTTCATTAATTTGGTTTAAGTCTTCTATTTTGCTGTTTTGATTAATTTTTTGCATTGCAGTCATGATTTGTGTGCAGCTACTTTCTTGTTTTTGGGTAGCTTCTTGTTCAGTAGGTTTTTGTTCTTTAGATACAACTTGATCTTGCTGTGAGGTTTTATTGCAACCAGCTAAAAGTAGTGCACTGCACATACTCATCATTAAAACTTTTTTCATGATTGTATTTTTATCAAAGTAAATATTGCTCAAATTATAACTCGGAAAAAGATTGCATCATTGTTAGAAATCTTTATTATTAGGTAGGTCGGTCTACTTAAATTAAAGCTATGAATGATAAAACAGCAAGACAGAAAATTCTCGATGCCGCTTCAACTTTGTTTTATAACGATGGCATTACTGCAACTGGTATTAACTCAGTTACGACTAAAGCAGATGTAGCCAAGATGTCGCTTTATAATAATTTTTCTTCAAAAGGTGAGTTGGTCGATGCCTATATTGCTGCACGGCATCAAGAGTGGCTTGATCTTTATCAAAACCGTTTAGCAATAACAAAAACACCTAAAGACGCTATTTTAGCCGTATTTGATGCCTATCAAGACCATGCGGAATTTGCCTATGAAAAAGGGTTTCGAGGATGTGGGCTTTTAAATGCTGCCGCAGAGTTTCCCGCGAATAGTTCAGGTCGAAGTTCGGTAAGACAACATAAAGAAGAAGTTGAGGCTATTGTTGCCGAGCATTTAAAAAAATTAATACCAGACTCACAGCGTGTTAACTATGTGGCTACACAGCTTTCATTTCTTTTGGAAGGCTCTATGGCACGAGCAGGGTTGGAAGGCAACAGTCGTCAACTTCTATTAGCAAAGCAAATGGCAGAAGACATTTTAAATAGAGAATGTCCACATGATTAGCCTCATTAAAAATAGTAGCTATGGAGGCACAATTGCGATTTTAGTTGCCTCTATTTTGTGGGGAACAACAGGTACTGCGGCGGCATTTGCACCGACACTTGGCCCACTTGCTATTGGTGCCGCAGCGATGGGCGGTGGAGGTCTTTTACAAGCTTTAGTTGCATCCCGAGCGATCCGTGAAAACCGACAATTTATAAGGGAGAATCTTTTAATACTACTTTTGGGTGTAGCGGCGGTGGGTATTTACCCCTTGGCTTTTTATTCCTCAATGCATTATGCCGGCATTACGATTGGTACTGTGGTTTCAATTGGCTCGGCTCCACTGATTGCAGCAATTTTAGAGCGGTTTTTTGATCGCAAAGCTTTATCTGCCATCTGGTTTCTAAGTTTTATTTGCGGTGTGCTTGGCGTAGCGATGTTGTCGATGGGTGAAAGTCATGCAGTTCTAAATAGTACAAATCAATGGAATAAATACCTCGGTATTTTTCTTGGAATTGTCGCAGCTACAACTTATTCGCTTTATTCATGGGCTGCAAAAAGATTAATAGATCGAGGTGTTGCCTCTAAAGCTGCAATGGGCATGATTATGGGTGGTGGGGCAGTTATTTTGCTTCCTACTTTGTTGGTTACAGGTGGGGGTTTATTACAAAGTTCAACCAATCTACTTGTAGCTGGCTATATGATGCTGATTCCTATGTTTTTAGGTTATTTACTTTTCGGTTTTGGCTTAAAGACTGTAAATGCGAGCAAAGCGACTACCTTAACTTTATTTGAACCTTTAGTTGCTGCGATTTTTGCGATTGTGTTGGTGGGTGAGCATGTATCATGGTTGGGATGGATCGGCATGTTTTTGATTTTTATTTGTATTTTAATATTATCAAAACCGCAGGACTCTTAAAAAAACTAAAACTTTTAATGGCTTGAGTTTGATTCGAATTTTTCTTAGTCTTAAAGCCAAGTTTTATCGTTGATTTAAACAATGAAAATAAAATTAATGCTTGTGGCGGGTTTATGGAGTTTTACCTCGTCAAGTTTTGCTCTAGATTTAGTTGAAACTTATGAGCGCGCGAAACAAAATGATCCGACATGGCAAGCGAATCAACAACAATTTGAAGCAGATCAGCTCAATTTAGGCTTGGCAACGGGTGCTTTATTACCGACAGTTACCTTATCTGGAAAAATTAATCGTAATAGCCAAACAGTAAAGCGTTCAAATTTTCCAGGTGTAGATCAAGAAGGACTGTCAGATGCTTTAGTAAGCAGTACTTCCACAACCCGACAAGCGACTCTATCTGCGCGTCAGCCGCTTTTTCGTATGGATGCTTGGGAAGGTTATAAGCAAGTTAAAACCTCAATTGCTTTAAGTGAAATCACTTTAAAACTGCAAAAACAAGATCATGTTTTAAATGTCGCAGAAGCTTATTTTAATGTACTTCGTCAGCAAGCACTTACTGCTGCAAATTTACAAGAAGAAAAGGCTTTGCTTGAACAGCTCAATATGATGAATGCCAAACTTAAAGAGGGTTTGGTAGCGCGTAGTGATGTAAGTGAAGCAAATGCTCAATATCAAAATGCCAGAGCAAATCGTATTGCGACCAATGTTCAGCTTCTTTTGGCACAAGAGCAATTATCTGAATATATTGGCCCTTATCAAGATAAGCTTGCGGTCTTACGAAGTGATTTTACCTTTCAAAAACCTTATCCAGCTCAGCTTGATGATTGGTTAAGTTTAGCCCAACAACAAAATTTAAAGATCTTGCAGGCACGCACACAAAAGCAATATGCCGAAGACCAACGCCGTGTGGAAAAGGCAGCACTTTATCCACAGGTAGATGCAGTTGCGAGCTATGGCTATACCAAACAAACCCCAGAAACGCTCATTTCGACTGATGGAAAGTTTGATCAGGTTGGGGTAGAGATGAACTGGAACTTATTTAATGGCGGGCAGACTCGAACTTCTATTAAAAAAGCCACTATAGAGTTAAATAAAGCGCAAGCCCAACTTGATGCGGCCATTCGCCGTGCCAATGTGGACGTAAAAAGCGCTTTCATGCAGGTAGATACAGATCGAGCCAAGCTTGAAGCAAGAAAAGCGGCAATGGATTCTTCGGCACTGGTGTCGCAAGCTTCAAAAGCCAGTTATAACGAAGGCTTAAAAAGTATGGTTGATGTTTTATTGGCGCAGCGTAATGCTTTTTCTGCAAAACAGGATTATCTTAATGCTCAATATGACTATTTATTAAATGTACTGCGTTTAAAAGCTGCTGTAGGCCAGTTAGGTGAAAAAGATCTGGTCGAATTAAACAGCTGGTTAACGTATCAGTAATAAAAAATGCTTTTATCTGAATTTTAATTTTGTCATAAAAATTTAATGATTGATGTGTTTTAATGCTCAATCATTTTATCCCTGCGCCATCATGTTGGAGGCTTCCTTGAGTCCAAGTAATCCGGTGTTAAGCCATCATATTTCTTCTCAATTTAATGAAGATTTGCAAGATGTGAACACAAAGTTTATGA
The DNA here is from genome assembly GCF_000368065.1 of Acinetobacter seifertii. Taxonomy (GTDB): domain Bacteria; phylum Pseudomonadota; class Gammaproteobacteria; order Pseudomonadales; family Moraxellaceae; genus Acinetobacter; species Acinetobacter seifertii. The sequence continues at coordinate 432,544 of NZ_KB851199.1, read as the reverse complement.
CCATGGGTGGCTTGGTCGAACAACAGGTTGCCAATGCAATTCATTCTTTGCTTGATACAGATGCGAATTTAGCAATTGATGTTCAATTTAAAGATAATGCAGTCAATCAATATGAGCGTGATATTGATGAGGGTTTGACACTCATCTTGGCGCGTCGTCATCCAGCAGCAATTGATTTGCGTATGGTGATTGCCATGAGCAAAGCCAATACTGACCTTGAGCGTATTGGGGATGAAGCTGCAAAAATTGCCCGTATTGCACAAAACCTCTGTGAAGAGGGTGGATCACCTCGTGGTTACATGGAAACTCGTCATATTGGTAACCAAGTACGTGTCATGATTCACGATGCCCTTGATGCTTTTGCACGTTTAGATGCCGATCAGGCATTACGTGTACTTTTAGCAGACGCTGACATTGACCGTGAATATCAATCAGCAACGCGTACTTTAATGACTTATATGATTGAAGATCCGCGTCATATTGCTCGCGTAATTAACGTGATGTGGGTTTTGCGTTCTTTAGAGCGTATTGGCGACCATGCGCGTAACATTGCTGAACAAGTGATTTATATGGCGAAAGGCTTTGATGCTCGTCATACCAAAATTGAAGAAATTGAAGCAAAAGTCCACGAAAAATAATGCTTTAATTGAGAAAATAAAAGCCTTGTTTCAAACAAGGCTTTTTTATAATTAAAAATAATACATAAAAAAATGTCCCGAACTTTGGGGGGAAGTTCAGGACAGAAAATCAAGTGCATTAAGAGAAAACACGACAGGGATCGTGTCTCACTTGCTATGGATTCATAATAAGGTTTCATTGAATTTATGTCATGTAGAGTCCTGTGCGCTCTATGTAAGGCTTTATATGTTTGTGTAAGTTTCACGTAAAAAAAGGCAGATCTATGTATATAGATCTGCCTTCTCAATGACAATGAGTTAGAGCAAGCTAATTATTCAGGTTTCCAACCTTCTGCTTTTTCAACACTTTCATCATTATTGAAGAACTTTTCACGTTGTTCTTCAAGGAATTTTTTTGCATCTGGTTCAAACACATTTAAACGCTTTTCATTAATCAGCGTAGTTTGGTGCTGTAACCATTCTTGCCATGCTTGCTTAGAAACATTTTCAAAGAAATCTTGGCCTTTAGCACCTGGAAAAGGAGCGAAGTCTAGACCTTCCATTTCCTTTTGATATTTACGACAAAATACTTGGCGACTCATGATTTATCCTTAAGCGTATAACTGTTCTAAACGTGTATGGGCACGAGTAATTGCAGCTTCAACCTGTTTTGGTGAAGTTCCGCCAATATGATCACGTGCATTTACAGAAGCTTCTAGTGTTAAAGCTTTATCAAATACGTCTGCTGTGATTAAGTCAGAGAATTGTTGTAATTGTTCAAGTGTTAACTCAGATAAATCTTTTTCTTCAGCTACACCTAATGCAACAGCTTTACCTACAATTTCATGCGCATCACGGAACGCAACGCCTTTTTTCACTAAGTAGTCAGCAAGGTCAGTTGCAGTCGAGAATCCACGAAGTGCAGCTTCACGCATGATTTCAATATTCGGAACCAATGCAGGAATCATATCTGCAAATGCCATGAGTGAACCACGAACCGTATCGATAGCATCGAACAAAGGTTCTTTATCTTCTTGGTTGTCTTTATTGTATGCCAATGGTTGACCTTTCATGAGCGTAAGTAAGCTAATTAAGTCACCAAATACACGGCCAGATTTACCACGAATCAGTTCTGGAACATCTGGGTTTTTCTTCTGTGGCATAATTGATGAGCCAGTACAGAAGCGGTCAGGAATATTCACAAATTTGAACTGTGCAGAAGTCCAAAGAATAAGTTCTTCAGACATACGTGATAAATGCATCATGATAAGCGCAGCTGCTGCATTAAATTCAATCGCAAAGTCACGGTCAGAAACAGCATCAAGAGAATTTTCAGATACAGCTTCAAAACCTAAAAGTTCTGCTGTATAAGCACGATCGATCGGGTAGGTAGTACCAGCAAGAGCCGCAGAACCAAGTGGCATACGGTTAACACGCTTACGGCAGTCTTGAAGACGTTCAGTATCGCGAACCAACATTTCAAACCATGCCAATAAGTGATGGCCGAAAGTTACTGGTTGAGCTGTTTGTAAATGAGTGAAGCCAGGCATAATTGTATTTACATTTTTAGCAGCCAAGCCTAACAAGCCTTTTTGTAAACGCTCTAATAAACCTAAAATGTCATCAATTTCGTCACGTAGATAAAGACGAATATCAGTTGCAACTTGGTCATTACGGCTACGACCCGTATGGAGTTTTTTACCTGTAATGCCAATACGCTGAGTCAAACGTGATTCAATGTTCATGTGAACATCTTCAAGATCGATACGCCATTCAAAGTTTCCAGCTTCAATTTCTGCACGAATGGTGCTTAAACCTTCAATAATGTCGTCTCGTTCTGCTTCTGTGAGTACGCCAACTTTTGCAAGCATGGTAGCATGCGCAATTGAACCTGCGATGTCTTGCTTATAAAAACGTTGGTCAAACTGAACAGAGGCAGTAAATTCTGCTACAAAAGCGTCTGTCGCTTCAGAAAAACGACCACCCCACATACCTGAGGTTTGGTCTGGGGCTGCTGAATTAGGGGGATTTGAAGATGTGGTCATGGTGGCTCAGTAAAATAAAAAAGAGTATATCACTTGCCGAAGCTCAACAAACAAAGTTGTTTTCTACAGCATATCGAAATCAAAATTCCTCCTATTTTTTTACGAAAATTGATCGTTGGCAACATTTATTCGAATTAATTATCGCAAGTAATGTTTTGGCGCTGGTTTTAGCTTTGGCTGAAGCGCAATCATGGCATGCCTTAAGCGGGTCGCGCCTTTTACAATATATGATTTTTATTAACTGGGTGATTTTGTCTTTTTTTGCCTTAGTTGAATATTTTCAAAATTTTTTTAGTCAACTGCAGCAAAAATATGCTTTGGCAATTGGCTTTGTTATGCTGCAAGCCATTGTCGTATTAACTACATTAATAAGTAATTTTTTTCAATTCGGAATCTTGAAAAGAACGAGTGATATAGCGCATGACTGGAGCATTTATTTTACCAATGTCCCGTTATATTTAAGCTATGGAATACTACTCGGCGCATTTTGTTTGCGCTATTTATATGTCAGAGAACAGTGGTTACATCAACAATATGCAGAATTAAATGCGCGTATTCAGGCCATGCAAGCGCGTATTCATCCTCACTTTTTATTTAATAGTTTAAATAATGTGGTGAGTTTAATTACGATAGACCCAGATAAAGCCGAAAGTATGCTGATTAGTCTGTCGCGTTTATTTAGAGCGAGTTTCCAAGAATTAAAATTGGTAAGTTTGTATGAAGAAATTGAACTCAGTAAACAATACTTAATGATTGAACAAATACGTTTAGGTGAGCGTTTACAAGTCGACTGGAAAGTGGAGCTTGAACCTTTGCAATTAAAGCAGGTCACGATTCCTTTATTGACATTACAACCTTTGTTAGAGAATAGTATTTTTCATGGGGTGGAACCAATGATGGGTAAGGCAACCATAGGGGTATTGGTTGAAATATTGCAAAATCAGGTCAGTATAGTCATTACCAACCCTTATACAGACGATACAATAAAATCACGGAAAGGGCATGGAATCGCTCTTGAAAACGTTAAACAACGCTTGAAAGCGTATTATGGGAACTCAGTTAGGTTCCAGGTATATAAGGGTGAAACTTTATATACCACTATTATGAGCTATCAATACCAATCAAAATAATAAGCCAGTCAGAGTTAACCATAAAAAAATGGACCAAGTTAACGGTGACAAGGAGGATGAATGAAGGTGCTAATTTGTGATGACGAGCCATTAGCAGTGGAGCGATTGTCACGTTTAGTTTCAAAGATGGGACATGAGGTTGTTGCAACAGCTCATCATGGCCAAGATGCCTTGGAACAGGCACGGCTTCATCAACCGGATGTGATTTTACTTGATATCCAAATGCCGGGTATGAATGGTCTCATCTGTGCGGAGCAGCTAAGCCAGCTTAACCCTCGACCTGCTATTGTCTTTTGTACAGCTTATGATCAGCATGCTTTAGAGGCGTTTAAGTCACAAGCACAAGCTTATCTTCTTAAACCGATTGATCCGGCAGAACTTGAACAAGCTTTAAAGCAGTTAACGCAACTTACCCAAGCACAGCTCAATGCCTTGCCAAACCCTGAACTTTTACAGGGTTTAAAAACACAAAGACATCAAATTGCTGCCAAAACCTACCGTGGGGTTGAACTGATTCCTGTTGAAAATATCTATTATTTTTTGGCAGATCAAAAATATGTCACGATACGTCATAAAAATGGCAGTGTATTAATTGATGAAACACTGAAAGAGCTTGAAACTGAATTTGCAGATCAATTTATTCGTATTCATCGAAATGCCTTGGTCTCAATTGCTTATTTAGATGGTTTAGAGCTTGTGAGCTCAGGCCAGTATCAGGTTCGTTTACGAGGTCTTGATGAAAGACTTTCCGTCAGCCGTCGTCATTTGTCTACGCTCAGAGAGCGGATACATCAGCTTTAACTTGCGCCTGTCTTATTTTTGCTGGTGAGATTTTACTTGCAATTTTAAGGGATCAAGTTAAGTTTAGGGTGTATTGTTTGACCAGCCCATGCTTGAATTTATGAAAACCTTGAAAATTGCTACACGACAAAGCCCACTTGCTCTTTGGCAGGCAGAACATATTCGTGCCCGTTTGCAGGAGCTTCACCCAGATTTAACGGTAGAGTTGGTCAAGTTTGTCACGCAGGGCGATAAAATTTTAGATACGCCTTTAGCAAAAATTGGTGGCAAAGGTTTGTTTGTTAAAGAATTAGAAGCTGCTCTTTTAGATGGTCGCGCGGACCTTGCTGTACATTCAATGAAAGATGTGCCAATGGCATTACCAGAAGGTTTAACCTTGGCAGTCATTTGTGAACGTGAAGATCCATTAGATGCTTTTGTTTCAAATAATTTTGAAAAATTTGCTGACTTGCCGCAAGGTGCTAAAGTTGGTACATCAAGTTTACGTCGTAAATCACAAATTTTAAAACAACGTCCAGATCTACAAATTATTGATTTGCGAGGTAACGTTGGGACGCGTTTATCTAAGCTAGATGATGATCAATACGATGCGATTATTTTGGCAAGCGCTGGTTTAAAACGTTTAGGATTAGAAAATCGCATTCGTCATACTATCGAGCCAAATGTAAGTCTGCCTGCTGTTGGACAGGGTGCTCTTGGTTTGGAATGCCGTGCAGATGATCAAGAAGTATTAGCTTTAATACAACCTCTTTTACACATAGAGACTGACGTATGTGTACGTGCTGAGCGTGCGTTTAATGCCTATCTTGAAGGTGGTTGTCAGGTACCTATTGCGGGCTATGCAACCTTGCAAGATGGCAAAATTCATATTGAAGGCCGTGTAGGTAGTGTCGATGGGCAAACATTACTGCGTGCTGAACTGAACGATGAAATTCATAATGCTCAGCAATTAGGTGAGAACCTCGCTCGAAACTTACTTGAACAAGGTGCGGGCGATTTATTAAAGGCTCTTTACTAAAATTATGCTGTTCATTAATACTCGACCTGACTCACGTGCAGCTGAATTAACAGAAGCTTTGCAAAACAAGGGGTATCAGGTCGAGTCTTTACCTCTTTTAGAACTGGTTGCTCAGCCTTTTTCAGATTCACTCTTTCAACTCTATCAGCAGTTGACAGATGCACAAGCGATTGTAGTTGTGAGCCCTACTGCAGTTGATGTGGGTATGCAGTGCTTAACGCAAAGTGGTTTAAAGCTAGATAACTTAAAACATATTCAGTGGATTGCGGTTGGGCAGGCCACGGCGAATCGTCTCCATGAATATGGAATTGAAGCACATGTTCCAGATGTTGAAACTTCTGAAGGCATGCTCAGACTACCTATTCTCTATAATATGCAACAAAAGGGTAGTGTGGCTTTTTGGAGAGGGGAAGGCGGCCGCCAATTTATGATGGACACTTTGCAGCAGCAAGGTATCCAGATTTTAAATTTTGTCTTATATCATCGGCAGTGCCCAGAAGACTCATATTCAACATTTAAGCATCTGATACAGAATTCAAATTATAATTTAGAAAAATGGCTTGTCTTAATTACCAGTGAGGCAAGCTGGAAATATTGGTTAGAGCTTTGTTTAAATAATAATGTACAACCTGATTGTGTATATTTGGTTTTAGGACCACGTCTTTTTCAACTTGTAAAAAAATATCGCGATCAGCAACAGGCTCATTTTCACATTATTCAACTTGAAAATTTATCGCCTTCGGGGATGATTCATCACATTCAGGCATTATAAGGATTCGTATGAGAAAACTTGTTTCTATTATCATTTTGCTGGGCATCGCTTGGTTGGCTAAGCTTAGCTACGATATGTGGCAAATTTCTCGTACGGTTCCTGAGCTTCAGCAAAGCTTAATGCAATCGGAACAGCAATATGCCAATCTGAATGATCAGTTGGTTGCACTAAAGAGACAAGTTCAAACCCAGCCGGGTAGTGATGTTCAATCGGCACCATCGACAAATAGTGAAATCATTCATGCAGGCATTGAGCCAACGGTATTAATTAAACAAAAATTAGACTTAATTCAGTTTGCGATAGATCAACAACAGTTTATTTATGCAGTAGATCATTTAACTCAATTACAACAAGCATTGCCTCAATATGAAATTGCTCCAGCATTAAAACACAGCCTAAATCAGGCGCTTGAACAAGATAAACAAGCAATACAACAATACGTAATTGCTCAAAATCAGCGTCATCAAATGATTGACGATCTACTGCAAACTATCGATAAAAATATTCAGCAAGCATTGGCTCGACCTAAACTTGAGATGGATCAATCTGAGTCAGTGTCTTGGTGGAAGAAATGGTTCCGTATTGAAAAAGTAGAAACACCGTCTATTAATTTAATGAATCGAAGTGTTGTGCTGAAAGAAGTGCAACTAAGGTTATTAATTGCCGAGCAGGCATTAAACCAAGGAAAAATGGCTGAGTATCAAAATGAGCTGCAATCAGTAATGCAGAAATTAAATGAAATGCCAGATGCGACCAGTCAGCAATTGAAAAATCGTATTGCTAAAGTATCTCACTTATCTATCGTACCTGTACCTAAATTATCGACTCTTGGCCTACTAGGCTCATAAGGAGGGCATATGAAACATCTCCTATGGGTTTATCTTCTTATTAGTTTAGTACTTTTTGCAGCTTTGGCTTTGCTTAGCTATGGCTACGGCATGGGATATGTTTATATCTACTGGCGACAGCTGCAATTGCAAACAAACGTGTGGGGATTAGTCCTTACTTTTGTCGTAATGAGTTTTATTGCTCAGTTAATATGGCTTTGGATTAAACGTTATTCTTCTCGTGAACAACGTAAAAGAGAAAATATTTTTCAGTTTAAAAACCTTCACCCCTATGAGCAATTGGGTATTGTCTGGCTATTAGAAGCCGCCGAAGATCAACGTGTCTTTATCGAACGGGTTTTTACCCAGTCAGGGCTTTTAAAAAATATTATTGATGCCAAGTTCTTAGTATTAAATGAAGATTACCCTAAGGCTCTAGATGCTTTAGATCAATCGCCACCAATGGCTTTTGAATTGGCAGAGTTACAGCGGATTGAAATATTTTTAACTCAAAATGAAGCTGAACGTGCATTAACACATCTTGAGTTCCTATATCAGCATCAATTATCGCCATGGCTTGAAGAAATCGAGACAGCCTATCAACAGCGATTAACTGCGTTATGGGGGCAGCTTGCTTTACAGCAACCATGGTTATATTTACGTTCAATGAAATATGGATTATTGGACGCTGAGCATCGTGATTTATGGTTGCAGCAGCTTCTCCAACAATTTGATCAAGCTTCAATTGATGACTTGCATGCATTGCAACAGCGTTATCTAGATTTAGAGTCTGAGATTCAAACTAGACCCTATAGTAGTAAATTGCTGTGGCTAAAACTTTTGGCACGTATGCCAGAAATGAGTATTCAGCATGAAACATTAACTTTGCATCTGCTCAAAGAGCAATTTGATCCAGAAGTATTTTATTTGTGGTTTCAGCAGCAACTGCTTAAGCAGGTTCCTGACTATGCCGATGTTGAAGAAAAGATAAATCAACTTGAAACTCAATATATGAATTTGCCAGTTTTAACATTTGCAAAATGGCATGTTTACATGGCAACGAATCGTCAAGCTGAAGCTGAAATATTATTAAGTTTATACCCTGATAATATTTTAATGAACTATTTACGTATTAAATCCACCTTAAAAGAAGATGATGAGTTAATCAAACAGTTAAACCTAATCTTTGAAAATGATGCAAATTTTTTAAAATTTAAAATCTGAGGTAAAAATGAAAGAACTGTCTGTCTACCCTGTAATATACGACCAGAAAGTTGCATGGGGAGATATGGATGCTTTTGGTCATGTCAATAATGTACAATATTATAGATATATTGAAAGCTCACGTATTTTATATATGGAAAATGTAAATATATTGATCCCCAATATATATACTGTTGTTGCTTCAAGTCAGTGTAGATATTTAAAACCCGTTTTTTATCCTGATGTATTGAAAGTAGGGGTTCGCGTAGAAGAAATACGCAATAGCGCATTCCGTATGGCTTATATATTATGGAGTGAAGCACAGCAGCAAATCGTTGCGACGGGTGAAGCCATAATGGTCTGTCTAGATAAAACGACAGGGTTAAAATGTGAAATACCAAATGAAGTAAAAAGTAAAATAATTGAATTAGAAAAATCAGTAGGACATGACTTAATACATTTAGCTTAAATAAATATTAAGAAAATATATTGCAATTATAATTATTAATGTAATTAAAAGTAAATTTATAGCATTATTCTGATGAACTTGTCTTTTGAACTATTGCTTATTTAATAGATTATAAATACTATTGGTTATGATTTAATGTTTTAAATTTTGTCTGTATTATTTGAATTGTCAGTAAGACTGGAGTATTTATTAATGAAACCGGATATTAGTGAATTATCTGTTGAAGAGTTAAAACGCTTACAAGAAGAAGCAGAAGCTTTAATTGCAAGCAAAAAAGATCAAGCAATCGAAGATGCTTATAATCAAATTATCGAGATTGCTGAAAATGTAGGTTTCAGTGTTGAACAACTTCTTGAGTTTGGTGCTCAAAAACGTAAGAAAACTACACGTAAATCTGTAGAACCACGTTACCGTAACAAAAACAATTCTGAAGAGACTTGGACTGGTCGCGGTAAACAACCACGTTGGTTAGTTGCTGAAATTGAAAAAGGTGCAAAACTTGAAGATTTCTTAATCTAATTGTTTTTGCTTCTTAAAAAGCCAAGCGATTTTGCTTGGCTTTTTTATTTTAAAAAAATAAAAATTCTTATTTTAAATCAAGTCATCAATAAAGTGTTTAAATTCCTAATTAAATGTATTGTTGAGACTAAATTTACATTTAGAAAGATCATCTTAAATTTTCATGATTCTGTCATACGTTCAACTTATAGTCTTTAAGAAGATGCCAAGCTTGATTGCTTGGTTTTTTTATATGAAGTCAATTGGCGATGTTGAAAAAGTATGCATAATGTCAGACTAGAGAGGAACTCTCATATAAGGACGATAATTTGCATGTTGGTAAGGCTGAATGAAGAAAAAGTCTAAGCAATGGAAGTGGTGGTTTTTTGCCCTCATTGCATTTTTAATTTTTATTATTTTACAGATTCCAGCGACTTGGCTTATCTCTAAATTTTCAAAGAATAATCAAACTGTCCATAATGTGAGTGGGAATATCTGGCAGGGGCAGGCAGACTGGCATCGTGGTGCTTTGCGCGGAACCATTCACTGGAAAACAAGACCTCTAGATTTACTTTTATTACGCTTCGCCGCAGATGTTGATATTCATAGTGGTAATACGCAGTTAACGGGGATCATGGCGTATGGTTTTGGCAAAAAAGTCATTGTAAGGAACATGACTGGGCAAGTTGCGCCAGAAACATTGAAGCAGATTGTGAATTGGCAATGGCCTGTAAATAGTATTCAACTTAAAGATATCCAATTTAACTATAAAAAAGAGCAAGGTTTTGCTGCGGTTGATGGTCAATTGCATTGGGGTGGTGGAGCACTCGTCTACACGATTGGTGATCGTCAAGATCGTATGAATATGCCTTCTTTAAGTGGACAGTTGACTGACCATAATGGGCAGCTACAAATTGATATTCGAGATCAACGCAATCAAAAAATGGCGAATCTTTTACTGGATGCCAATATGATGCTTGATGTTCAACTTACACAGCGTTTATTGCTTAATGTTCCATCTTATGACGGAAAAGCTGGTTTAGATACTTTTGTCATTAGTTCTCGTCAACCATTATTACAAGGTGGTAACTGATGAAAACATGGATTGATAAATTACAGCAGTTACAGTGGCAAAAGTTAGATAGACTCAGTGTAGTTGTCCTTATTATTTTAATTTTGTGGTTATGTTGGAAGCTGGCTTCATTTTTTTGGTTGGTGGTAGTCCCCCCTCAAATGATGCAATTTGATCGGGTGGAACTCGGTTCTCAACAACCTCAAATACCAAACATTAGTACTTTTTCAATTTTTAATGAACCTTCTGCCAATGCGGCTCAAGAAAATGTGAATCTAGAATTACAAGGCGTAATGGTTGGGTATCCAAACCAGTTTTCTTCTGCTGTTATTAAGGTTGATAATACTGCTGAACGTTATCGAGTTGGTGAAACCATAGGTTCTACCTCTTATCAACTGGCAGAGGTTTATTGGGATCACGTGGTACTGCGTCAAGGAAATGGTAGTACTCGCGAACTTCAGTTCAAAGGTCTGCCAAATGGTTTATATCAACCTATGACTCCTAATGCATCACCGCAAGCTGTCACGCCATCTCAGCCTACGGCACCTGTGAATACGACCCAAGAAGCTTTGGGGCAAGCGATTCAGCAGATGCAAGGAAATCGAGATCAGTACCTCAAAGATATGGGGGTTAGTGGAGGCTCTGGTGAAGGATATGAAGTTACAGAACGTACACCAACCGCGCTTAGAAATAAGCTAGGTTTAAGGCCTGGCGATCGAATTGTCTCTTTAAATGGTCAAACGGTTGGGCAAGGGCAAACGGATGTGCAATTACTTGAACAGGCTCGGCGAGCAGGACAAGTAAAAATAGAAATAAAACGTGGTGATCAAGTGATGACCATACAACAAAGTTTTTAGTGATAACACGTCACCATAAGAGTTAGGAAATATCGCGAGTTATGGCTTTATTGAATCATCAACGTCCACTTTGGGCATTACTTGCAGCAGCCCCATTGATTGCGACAGTAAGTAGCAGTGCCTATGCCCAAACATGGAAGATCAATTTACGTGATGCTGACTTAACTGCCTTTATTAATGAAGTTGCAGACATTACTGGTAAGAACTTTGCTGTTGATCCGAGAGTGCGTGGGAATGTCACTGTTATTTCGAATAAACCTTTAAATAAAGATGAGGTTTATGATTTATTTCTTGGGGTCTTAAATGTAAATGGGGTAGTTGCGATTCCATCTGGTAATACAATTAAACTTGTGCCAGATAGCAACGTTAAAAACTCGGGAATTCCTTATGATTCTCGAAATAAGGTTCGTGGTGATCAAATTGTTACACGAGTGATTTGGCTTGAAAACACAAATCCAAATGACTTAATTCCAGCACTTCGCCCCTTAATGCCGCAGTTTGCCCATATGGCTGCGATTGCAGGCACCAATGCTCTTATTGTCTCTGATCGAGCTGCGAACATTTATCAGCTTGAAAATATTATCCGTAACTTAGACGGAACTGGGCAAAATGATATTGAGGCGATTAACCTTCAGTCGAGTCAAGCAGAAGAAATTATTACTCAACTTGAAGCGATGAGTGCAACTGGAGCATCAAAAGATTTTAATGGTGCTCGTATTCGTATTATTGCCGATAATCGAACGAATCGTATTTTGGTAAAAGGTGATCCGGGAACGCGTAAGCGCATTCGCCACATGATTGAAATGCTGGATGTACCTTCTGCTGACCGTTTAGGTGGTTTAAAAGTTTTCCGTTTGAAATATGCAAGTGCTAAAAGCTTGTCAGAAATTTTACAAGGTTTGGTCACTGGTCAAGCTGTCTCGTCGTCTGGTAACAATAACAATTCATCAAACTCATCAAATTCGATGAATAATTTGATTGGGAATAACCAGAACTCGAGTTCAAATACATCAGGTTCAAACGGAAGTTCGATCTCGACTCCATCAATCAATCTAAATGGCAATTCAAACAATAGTAATCGGAACAATATTTCCAGCTTTAGCCAAAATGGCGTAAGCATTATTGCAGATAATGCTCAAAACTCTTTGGTCGTTAAGGCCGATCCGCAATTAATGCGTGAAATTGAATCTGCGATTCAACAGCTGGATGTTCGCCGCCAACAAGTACTGATTGAGGCTGCAATTATTGAAGTTTCGGGTGATGATGCAGATCAACTTGGAATTCAATGGGCACTCGGCGATTTATCTAGTGGGATTGGTTTACTTAGCTTTAGTAATGTAGGTGCTAGCTTATCTTCTATTGCTGCTGGTTATTTGTCGGGTGGTTCGGCTGGAGCTGCATCCGCTATTGCTAGTGGTGCTAATAAAGGTAATGGTGCAACTTTAGCTTTGGGTAATTTTGAGAATTCCCGTAAGGCATATGGTGCATTAATTCAGGCCCTTAAAACCAATACCAAATCAAACTTGCTTTCAACGCCATCCATTGTAACGATGGATAATGAAGAGGCTTATATTGTTGTCGGCCAGAACGTTCCATTTGTAACAGGCTCAGTGACTACCAATAGTACCGGTATCAACCCATATACAACTGTAGAACGAAAGGATGTCGGTGTGACATTAAAAGTCATTCCGCATATTGGTGAAGGTGGTACGGTTCGTCTAGAAGTAGAACAAGAAGTCTCTGCTGTTCAAGATAATCGTGGGCAAGCAGCTGATTTGGTGACAAGTAAACGCGCCATTAAAACTGCAGTTTTGGCTGAACACGGACAGACAGTAGTGCTTGGTGGCTTGGTGTCGGATGACACCTCACTTTCAAGACAAGGTATACCCGGCTTGAGTAGTATTCCTTATGTTGGACGATTGTTCCGTTCGGACAATAGAAGTAATGTAAAACGTAACCTTCTTGTCTTTATTCATCCAACAATTGTGGGTGATGCAAATGATGTTCGTCGTTTATCTCAGCAGCGCTATAACCAGCTTTATAGCTTGCAATTAGCTATGGATAAAAATGGTAATTTTGCAAAACTGCCTGAACAGGTTGATGACGTCTATAATCAAAAGATGACTGCCCCAAGTATTGCTCCGCAGTCAAAAAATTATCAGCAAGTTCCTTCAGGTGGTAAAAGTTCGACCATAATCACACCTGTAGCAGTCGAACCAACGGTTCAAAAGCAAACTTTGCAGTTGCCTGAACCAGAAGTGAATCGTACTAAAAATACAGTAACAACTACCACACTGCGACCAAACACAGCGCAGTAGTAGCATGTTATGATTGATAAAAAATGAATAGGACATATGCATGACTTGGAAACTACAAGCAATTACTGGTGAAATTACTGGACAAGAAATTACAGTTGATCGTGATATGTTGGTAGGGCGTCATCAGGACGCTGATTTGTTGTTACAAGCTGCTGAAATTTCACGTCGCCATGCTGCATTGCTTTTAAAAGATCAATTGCTATGGGTTCAAGACCTTAATTCATCGAATGGTACATTTGTAAACGATATTCGTATTGAGCAAGAAAAGCAGCTACATGATGGTGATATTGTTCAATTTGCGAGTTTCAAATTCTCGGTTTTAGCACCTGCTCAAAAAATTACTGATTTACCTGAAGTTGAAGCAGAACCAGTGCAAGCTGCACCAACACAGGATTTAAGCGATCAAGGCATGCCAAGCCTTGCAGAACGTGCTGCAGAGGTAGAAGTTCGCCACGATGGTATGCCGCAGAATATTTCTATTCCAAAACCTGCGCCTATTCCTAAAGGTGTAGATGTCAATGTAAAACAACCATCACCTGTGACTTTTGATGAGCCTGTTTCTCGTGTTGCCGAAGAAAAAGAGCAACAGAAGAATGCTTCAGTTGGTTTAATCACTATTATTATTTTAGTAATTTTAGCTGTATTAGCATGGTTATTCTTTAAATAATCCGTTGCTGCTTTTACAATCAAGGCATGCCAAACGCATGCCTTTTTAATTTTGAGTAGAAGAAAATGTCTGTTGCACAACTAAGTAAGCGCGATTTAATTTTATTTGATCTGGATGGAACACTTGTTGACTCCGCTGCCGATTTATATCGGTCTATGAATTTAAGTCTGCAATCACTCGGTTGGCCAATGGTGACAGAACTACAAATACGAGAATGGGTGGGTAAAGGTGCCTCAAAACTCTGTGAAAGTGTTTTGCTTCATCTATTTGGTAAATTAGACGCTGAACAACATAAGGTTTTATTGCACACATTTGTAGAGACATATGGTGCAGAACTTTGTGTAAATACTCAAATTTACTCTGGTGTACCTGAGTTTTTAAAACATTGCCAAACTCTAAATATAAAAATGGCTTGTGTTACTAATAAGCCTGTCAAACTTGCTCAAGGACTATTAGATGCATTAGAGCTTTCCTCTTATTTCCAAGTTGTACTTGGGGGAGATAGCTTACCTGAAAGAAAACCACATCCATTACCATTGCTGCATTGCATGCAAAGTCTAAATACGTCTGCTTCACAATCGTTAATGATTGGTGATTCAAGCAATGATGTAGAAGCTGCGCGCCGTGCTGGAATTGATTGTATTGTGGTTAGCTATGGCTATAATCATGGAGAAAGCATCTATGATTGCCAACCTCAGCAAGTTGTTGATAGTCTTGCTGAGTTAATTGTTTAATGAAGAAAATGGAGATAAGAATGAATAAGCGTATGGTTTTTCGATGGCGTGTCTAAACCGAATCTAGAAAAACACACTTTTAAATCGAAACCATATTAGAGAAGATTCATGACAACATTAGCGCAATTCGAGCAACTTAAGGCTGCTGGTTATAACACTATTCCTGTTTATCGTCAGCGGTTAGCAGATACAGAAACCCCATTATCGGTTTTTGCTCGTTTTAAAGACCAAACACAAGCTTATTTATTTGAGTCGGTTGAGGGTGGGGAAAACTGGGCGCGCTACTCTATGATTGGATTAGGCGAATCAACCGTTTTTTCATGCAATGCTGGGGTTTTGTCTATACAGCATGCTGATGGCTCAATCACACAACAAGATTGCCAAGATCCTTTTGAATATATTCGTAACTTCCAAAAACAATTTAAAGTGCCATCAGCAGAGCTCTTGCCAGACTTACCAAGCTTTACAGGCGGATTAGTGGGATATTTGGGTTATGATGCTGTCCGTTATATTGAACCACGATTAAAGAATGTACCTGCAGCTGACCCAATCACGTTACCTGATTTGTGGTTAATGTTGTCAAAAACAGTTATTGTCTTTGATAACCTTAAAGATACTCTATTTTTAATTGTTCACGCTGATGCAACACAGGCAAATGCTTATCAAGATGCCCAGCAAAAATTAGATCAATTAGAACAGTTACTCGCTATTCCTGTTAGCTTGCAAGCTAAACCACATACTCCTCCTCATTTTGAATCAATTACGGGTAAAGCAAAGTTCTTAGAAACAGTAGAAAAAGTTAAAGAATATATCCGTGCTGGTGATGTAATGCAGGTTGTTCCAGGGCAGCGCATGGTTTCTGATTTTGATGGTGAAGCTTTACAGGTTTACCGTGCATTACGTCATTTAAATCCTTCGCCTTATTTATTCTTGGTACAAGGGCAAACGATTACTGATAAAAAAC
Source organism: Acinetobacter seifertii (assembly GCF_000368065.1). GTDB lineage: Bacteria > Pseudomonadota > Gammaproteobacteria > Pseudomonadales > Moraxellaceae > Acinetobacter > Acinetobacter seifertii. Next base: position 416,552 of record NZ_KB851199.1, on the reverse strand, counting down.
CATTTCATATTGTTGGTTCTTCACCAGAAATTCTTTCTCGTTTAGAAAATGGTATTGCGACAGTTCGTCCACTTGCAGGTACGAGGCCGCGTGGAAAAACTAAAGAGGAAGATATTGCTTTAGAAAAAGACTTACTTTCAGATGAAAAAGAAATTGCTGAGCACTTAATGCTAATTGATCTTGGTCGAAACGATGTTGGACGAGTTTCTAAAATAGGTAAGGTTCAAGTAACTGATCAAATGGTGATTGAGCGCTATTCACATGTCATGCACATTGTTTCAAACGTACAAGGCGAAGTTCGTGACGATATAGATGCTTTAGATGTGTTTAAAGCGACTTTCCCTGCTGGTACCTTATCTGGTGCCCCAAAAATTCGTGCAATGGAAATCATTGATGAAGTAGAACCAGTGAAACGAGGTGTCTTTGGTGGAGCAGTGGGGTATTTGGGATGGCATGGTGAAATGGATATGTCGATTGCAATCCGTACATGCGTTATTCGTGACAAAAAAGTCTATGTACAGGCTGGAGCAGGCTTGGTAGCTGACTCAAATCCTGAATCTGAATGGAATGAAACCCAAATAAAAGCTCGCGCAGTGATCAAAGCGGTTGAATTATCATCAAACGGATTGATTTTATGAGTTTTTAGCGATTTTTTTTAAAAAACCGCTTGCATCGTTTGGAAGTTTTGCTAAACTGCACACCGTTCCGATACGAAACGTACGAAACATTAAGAAGAGCCGGCATAGCTCAGTTGGTAGAGCAACTGACTTGTAATCAGTAGGTCCACAGTTCGAATCCGTGTGCCGGCACCATCTTAAAGGTGTGTAGTTGTGAAGTAAAGAACAACACTGAAATAAGTGTGATATGGTGAGATTCCCGAGCGGTCAAAGGGGGCGGACTGTAACTCCGCTACGAAAGTTTCGAAGGTTCGAATCCTTCTCTCACCACCATTAACTTCGATTGAAGTGGTATATATGCCAACACAGTGCGGGAGTAGCTCAGTTGGTAGAGCGGCAGCCTTCCAAGCTGCATGTCGCGAGTTCGATCCTCGTCTCCCGCTCCATCGAAGGACAATCGCTCTTATAGCTCAGTGGTAGAGCACTCCCTTGGTAAGGGAGAGGTCTCGAGTTCAAATCTCGATAAGAGCTCCAGATATACAGTTTAGTAGATTTTCTACAAAGATTTAAAAAGCAGGCTTATTAGTCTGCTTTTCAAGTATTGGGTGTTTGATTTTTTAGGCGACATGTCGATGCTGGGTGTTTGCTCAGAATTGTGTTCGACGTAAACGAGGATTATAAACATGGCTAAGGCTAAGTTTGAACGTAATAAGCCACACGTAAACGTGGGCACAATCGGTCACGTTGACCATGGTAAAACAACTTTAACTGCTGCGATTGCAACTATTTGTGCAAAAACTTACGGCGGTGAAGCGAAAGATTACTCACAAATCGACTCAGCACCTGAAGAAAAAGCACGTGGTATTACAATTAATACTTCACACGTAGAATACGATTCTCCAATTCGTCACTACGCACACGTTGACTGCCCGGGCCACGCCGATTACGTTAAAAACATGATCACTGGTGCTGCTCAGATGGACGGCGCGATCCTTGTATGTGCTGCGACTGACGGTCCAATGCCACAAACTCGTGAACACATCCTTCTTTCTCGTCAGGTTGGTGTACCTTACATCATCGTATTCTTAAACAAATGCGACCTTGTTGATGACGAAGAATTACTTGAATTAGTAGAAATGGAAGTTCGTGAACTTCTTTCTACTTATGACTTCCCAGGTGATGACACTCCAGTAATCCGTGGTTCAGCTCTTGCTGCTCTTAACGGTGAAGCAGGTCCTTACGGTGAAGAATCAGTTCTTGCTCTTGTAGCAGCTCTTGACTCTTACATCCCAGAACCAGAACGTGCTATCGACAAAGCATTCTTAATGCCAATCGAAGACGTATTCTCAATTTCTGGTCGTGGTACTGTAGTAACAGGCCGTGTAGAATCAGGTATTGTTAAAGTTGGTGAAGAAGTAGAGATCGTTGGTATTAAAGATACAGTTAAAACAACTGTAACTGGCGTAGAAATGTTCCGTAAACTTCTTGATGAAGGCCGTGCAGGCGAGAACTGTGGTGTATTACTTCGTGGTACTAAGCGTGAAGACGTACAACGTGGTCAAGTACTTGCTAAACCAGGTACAATCAAGCCGCACACTAAATTCGACGCAGAAGTATACGTACTTTCTAAAGAAGAAGGTGGTCGTCACACTCCATTCTTAAATGGTTACCGTCCACAGTTCTACTTCCGTACAACTGACGTAACTGGTGCGATCCAGTTGAAAGAAGGCGTTGAAATGGTTATGCCTGGTGACAACGTTGAAATGTCAGTAGAATTAATCCACCCAATCGCAATGGACCCAGGTCTACGTTTTGCGATCCGTGAAGGTGGTCGTACTGTAGGTGCTGGTGTTGTTGCGAAAGTAACTGCATAAGCATAATATAGTGACGGATTACGTCTCAAGTTGAGGGCTTTAGCTCTCAACTTGCATTATAGGTCAGTAGTTCAATTGGTAGAGCGTCGGTCTCCAAAACCGAATGTTGGGGGTTCGAGTCCCTCCTGACCTGCCATATTTTGAAATAAAAAGCTTGATGCTGGCTTAGTTGTTCATATAATAAGTCGCGAGTTCTACGACGAGTACAAAAATGTCGAATGATAAATCGCGTGACGCATTGAGCGACGCGCCAATTCCTCAAAGAAATAATTCTGCTGAAGTTGTTCGTTCTGGTTCGCCTCTAGATATTGTTCTATGGGTGATTGCAATTGCATTGTTGCTTTCGGCTACTATGGTGAATCAGCACTTGCCAGCGTATTGGGCACCTGCAAATAATGTTTGGGTTCGCGTTGGTGCAATTTTAGCTTGTATCGTTGTGGCTTTAGGTTTATTATACGCCACCCATCAAGGTAAAGGCTTTGTTCGTTTGCTAAAAGATGCACGAGTCGAATTGCGTCGAGTAACTTGGCCAACAAAACAAGAAACAGTCACGACATCGTGGCAGGTTCTATTGGTTGTAGTTGTTGCATCATTGGTTTTATGGTGCTTTGACTATGGTTTGGGTTGGTTAATTAAGTTGATTATCGGGTAAAAGAGCTATGAAACGTTGGTACATTATTCATGCCTACTCTGGCTATGAAAAACAAGTGTTGCGTTCGCTTATAGAACGAATCCAGCGTAGCGCTGTTGCTGATAGCTTTGGTGATGTCCTTGTTCCTACCGAAGAAGTGGTAGAAATGAAGGATGGTAAGAAACGTAAGTCTGAGCGTAAATTCTTTCCTGGCTATGTGTTAGTTGAAATGGAAATGAATGACGATACTTGGCATATTGTTAAAGAATGTCCGAAAGTATTAGGTTTTATCGGTGGTACACCCGAAAAACCTGCACCAATCACTCAACGTGAAGCAGATGCGATTCTTGCGCGTGTACGTAATACTGGTGAAGCTCCACGTCCTAAGACGATGTTTGAACCAGGTGAAGAATTACTCGTTATTGATGGCCCATTCACTGACTTTAAGGGTGTGGTGGAAGAGGTTCAATACGAAAAGTCACGTTTAACGTTGACGATTAATGTATTTAATCGACCAACTCAGGTTGAACTCGAATTTCGTCAAGTCGAAAAAACGATTTAATCTCAATTGGTTGAAAAGCGCCCGATTTTATCGGGCATTGTTGTTGTAACAGTAGTGTTGCGTAAAGATTGGGGAGCCTAGCGGCGTTTGTACCCAGAGGTATTTTAAAATGGCTAAGAAGATTGACGGCTATATCAAGCTGCAAGTTCCAGCTGGTAAAGCAAATCCATCTCCACCAATTGGTCCTGCATTAGGTCAACGTGGTGTAAACATCATGGCATTCTGTAAAGAATTCAATGCTGCTACACAAAAAGTTGAACCAGGTCTTCCAATTCCTGTAGTGATTACTGTGTACAACGACAAGTCGTTCACATTCATCATGAAAACTCCTCCAGCTTCTATTCTTCTTAAGAAAGCTGCTGGTATCCAAAAGGGTTCATCTGTACCAAACAAAACTAAAGTTGGTAAGTTGACTCGTGCTCAGTTAGAAGAAATTGCGACTACTAAAGAGCCAGATTTAACTGGTGCTGATTTAGACGCACGTGTTCGTACCATCGCTGGTTCTGCACGTTCTATGGGCTTGGAAGTGGAGCTATAAGACATGGCAAAGTTAACTAAACGTCAAAAAGCCATTGCTGCTGCTGTTGAAGCAAACAAAGTTTACACTTTGGAAGAAGCGGTAGAAGTTCTTAACAGCCTACCTGCTGCAAAATTCAAAGAATCTTTGGATGTTGCTGTAAATCTTGGTGTAGACCCACGTAAATCTGACCAGGTTGTTCGTGGCGCAACTACATTACCTGCAGGTACTGGTAAAACTGTACGTGTAGCTGTATTTGCTCAAGGCGCGCAAGCAGAAGCTGCTAAAGAAGCTGGTGCTGATGTTGTAGGTTTTGATGACCTTGCTGAAAGCATCCAAGGTGGAAACCTTGACTTTGATGTTGTAATCGCTGCTCCAGACGCTATGCGTGTTGTTGGTAAGCTCGGTACAATTCTTGGTCCACGTGGTTTAATGCCAAACCCTAAAGTTGGTACTGTAACTCCTGATGTAGCGAATGCTGTTAAAAACGCTAAATCTGGTCAGGCTCGTTACCGTGTAGACAAAGCGGGTATTATCCATGCTGCGATCGGTCAATTAGGCTTCGATGCTGCTGCTATCCGTCAAAACGTTGAAACTTTAGTTGCTGACTTGAAAAAGTTAAAACCTGCAACCTCTAAAGGTGTATACATCAAAAAGATCACTTTGAGCTCAACTATGGGTCCTGGTCTTACTGTTGATGTAAACAACGTTTCTAACTAAGTTTTAAACTTAGTAAAGAATTTTAAAGTCCTGATGAGGACAAAACTTAAATAAAAAATATTTTTATTTAAGTTTGAATGAAGCAAAGCTTTATTACTTACTTATCAGGCAGACTTTGAATTGATAAATGAGAATTTATCAGCGTCAAAGACCTCAGGCGAGAAGGCGTTATTTTTTTAATAGTGACTTTTCTTAATAGCTCAGCCTGAGTAGACGCGGTGGTGTGATTTGTTCCTCCTCCGCGTGTAAGTCGAAAGGCTTACGAATTGGGAGTGTACTTTTTTGAGTACATAAATCACCGTTAGGAGGTTTTACAATGGCTCTTCTTATTGAAAGCAAAAAACAGATCGTTGCTGAAGTAGCTCAAACTGCTTCTACAGCGTTCGCTGCCGTTGTTGCTGACTATCAAGGTTTAACCGTTGAGCAATTAACTACTCTTCGTGTTGAAGCTCGTAAACTAGGTGTTGCTACACGTGTTGTACGTAACACTTTGGCTAAACGTGCTCTTCAAGATACGCAATTTGCAATCTTGAATGACAACCTTGTTGGTCCAACAATCTTAGCATTCTCAACTTCTGAAGACGATATGGGTGCAGCTGCACGCTTGTTTGAAGAATTTGCTAAAACTAACAAAGCATTTGAATTAAAAGCTGCTGCATTTGACGGCAAACTTTATCAAGGTGCTGATGTTAGTGTAATTGCAAATCTTCCGAACCAAGAAAAAGCGCTTACTATGCTCGCATCTGTTCTTCAAGCTCCTATTTCGAAATTGGGTCGCTTACTTACAGCGCTCCAAGAGAAAAACGAGTCAGAAGCTGCTTAAGCTTAAATCTACTTTCACACCATTCAATATCCATTTGGAGTTAATCTCATGGCTTTAACAAACGAAGAAATCTTAAACGCAGTTGCTGAAAAAACTGTTCTTGAACTTGTTGAATTAATTTCTGCTTTCGAAGAGAAATTCAACGTTTCTGCTGCTGCTGTAGCTGTAGCTGCTCCTGCTGCAGGCGCTGCTGCTGCTGAAGAACAAACTGAATTCAACGTTGAGTTGACTTCTTTCGGTGCTAACAAAGTAGCTGTAATTAAAGCAGTTCGTGAAGCAACTGGCCTTGGTCTTAAAGAAGCTAAAGACCTAGTTGAAGGTGCTCCTCAAGTTCTTAAAGAAGGCGTTTCTAAAGAAGAAGGCGAAGAACTTAAGAAGAAACTTGAAGAAGCTGGTGCTACAGTTACACTTAAGTAATTGTAAAAGGAGTCGGTTTTTAAATCGGCTCCATAAAATGGCTGATGGCTCTTGGGTCATCAGCCTTTTTGCGTTACAATAATCGGCTCGATTTTTGTTAGTTTTGTTTATTTTTTAGAAAAAACTAAATAAATCAATTAATTTCAAATGCTTACCAATATTTTTCTTTTTAAAAAATATTGTTAAGTGTTTTAGTACCACTAAAAGTTGCAGCATTTGTAAGCAGTGGTGGCCATATCGGCCTGTGTAATTCCTTCTGAGCCCGTTCTGCAGGCGGGCTTGGTTTACTTTCCGAGGACTCCAGATGGCATACTCATATACCGAAAAGAAACGGATCCGTAAGAATTTTGGTAAGTTGCCCCAAGTAATGGAAGCACCGTACTTACTCTCGATTCAGGTCGATTCGTATAGAACGTTCTTGCAAGGTGGCAAATCTCCAAAAAACCGTGAAGATATCGGTCTCCAGGCCGCATTTCGTTCAGTTTTTCCTATAGAAAGTTATTCTGGCAATGCTGCTTTAGAATTTGTTGAGTATAGCCTTGGTAAGCCTGAGTTTGATGTGCGTGAATGTATTTTACGTGGTTCGACTTATGCGGCACCAATGCGCGTAAAAATTCGTTTGATTATTAAAGATCGCGAAACTAAATCAATTAAAGACGTACGTGAACAAGAAGTCTACATGGGTGAAATGCCACTCATGACTGAAAATGGTACCTTTGTAATCAATGGTACTGAGCGTGTAATCGTATCTCAATTACACCGTTCACCAGGTGTGTTCTTCGACCATGATAAAGGTAAGACTCACTCAAGTGGTAAAGTGTTGTATTCAGCACGTATCATTCCTTACCGTGGTTCATGGTTAGACTTCGAGTTCGATGCAAAAGATCTAGTTTACGTACGTATTGACCGTCGTCGTAAATTACTTGCTACTGTTGTGTTACGTGCACTAGGTTATAACAATGAACAAATCTTGAATTTGTTCTACGAAAAAGTACCTGTGTACCTAGACATGGGCAGTTATCAAATTGACCTTGTTCCTGAGCGTTTACGTGGTGAAATGGCTCAATTTGATATTACTGACAATGAAGGTAAAGTCATTGTTGAGCAAGGTAAACGTATTAACGCGCGCCATGTACGTCAAATGGAAGCTTCAGGTTTAACTAAGCTTTCAGTTCCTGATGAATACTTATATGAGCGTATTACTGCTGAAGATATTACTTTACGTGATGGTGAAGTAATTGCTGCGAATACGTTATTAAGCCATGAAGTGATGGTGAAGTTAGCGGAAGGTGGTGTTAAGCAATTTAACATCCTGTTCACAAACGATATCGATCGTGGTTCTTTTGTTGCTGATACATTGCGTGCAGACACAACAGCAGGACGTGAAGAAGCTTTAGTTGAAATTTATAAAGTAATGCGTCCAGGCGAGCCGCCAACAAAAGAAGCTGCTGAAAACTTATTCAACAACTTATTCTTCTCTTCTGAGCGTTATGACTTATCTCCAGTAGGTCGTATGAAGTTCAACCGTCGTTTAGGTCGTCCTTACGAAGTTGGTACTGATCAGAAGTCTCGTGAAGTTGAAGGTATTTTGTCGCACGAAGATATCATCGATGTATTACGTACATTGGTTGAAATCCGTAACGGTAAAGGCGAAGTAGACGATATCGACCATTTAGGTAACCGTCGTGTACGTTCTGTTGGTGAAATGACAGAGAACCAATTCCGTGTTGGTTTAGTTCGTGTTGAGCGTGCTGTTAAAGAACGTTTAAGCCAAGCAGAAACAGATAACTTGTCTCCACAAGACTTGATTAACGCTAAGCCAGTTGCTGCGGCAATCAAAGAATTCTTTGGTTCAAGCCAGTTATCTCAGTTCATGGACCAAAACAACCCATTATCTGAGATTACACACAAGCGTCGTGTATCTGCGCTTGGTCCTGGTGGTTTAACACGTGAGCGTGCTGGCTTTGAAGTACGTGACGTACATCAAACTCACTATGGTCGTGTTTGTCCAATTGAAACTCCTGAAGGTCCAAACATTGGTTTGATCAACTCGCTTTCTGTATATGCAAAAGCGAATGATTTCGGTTTCTTGGAAACACCTTACCGTCGAGTTGTAGATGGTCGTGTAACTGATGCAGTTGAATATTTATCTGCTATTGAAGAAGTAGGCACTGTTATTGCACAGGCCGATTCTGCTGTAGATAAAGATGGCAACTTAACAGAAGACTTCGTTTCTGTTCGTCACCAAGGTGAATTCGTACGTATGCCACCTGAAAAAGTGACGCATATGGACGTTTCTGCACAGCAGGTTGTATCCGTTGCTGCATCACTTATTCCATTCCTTGAACACGATGACGCGAACCGTGCATTGATGGGTTCGAACATGCAACGTCAGGCTGTTCCTACTTTACGTGCTGACAAGCCACTTGTTGGTACTGGTATGGAAGCGAACGTAGCACGTGACTCTGGTGTGTGTGTAATCGCAAACCGTGGTGGTGCAATTGAATTTGTAGATGCTTCTCGTATCGTTATTCGTGTAAACGAAGATGAAATGGTTGCTGGTGAGGCGGGTGTAGATATCTATAACCTCATCAAATATACACGTTCGAACCAAAATACTTGTATTAACCAAAATGTTATCGTGAATTTGGGCGATAAAGTTGCTCGTGGTGACATCTTGGCAGACGGTCCGTCTACAGACATGGGTGAACTTGCGCTTGGTCAAAACATGCGTGTAGCGTTCATGACATGGAATGGTTACAACTATGAAGACTCGATCTTGTTATCTGAGCGTGTTCTTCAAGAAGACCGTTTAACTTCTATTCATATTCAAGAATTGTCATGTGTAGCACGTGACACTAAGTTAGGTGCAGAAGAAATTACTGCCGATATTCCTAACGTAGGTGAAGCTGCGCTTTCTAAACTTGATGAATCAGGTATCGTTTATATCGGTGCTGAAGTTACTGCTGGTGACATCTTAGTTGGTAAAGTAACGCCTAAAGGCGAAACTCAGTTAACTCCTGAAGAAAAATTGCTTCGCGCAATCTTTGGTGAAAAAGCTGCTGACGTTAAAGATTCATCTTTACGTGTTCCATCTGGTACTAAAGGTACAGTTATCGATGTTCAAGTCTTCACTCGTGATGGCTTAGAGAAAGATGACCGTGCATTAGCGATTGAAAAAGCACAGCTTGATTCTTACCGTAAAGACTTGAAAGAAGAATATAAAATCTTCGAAGAAGCGGCTCGTGAACGTGTAATTCGTTTACTTAAAGGCCAAGAGTCTAATGGCGGTGGTTCAACTAAACGCGGTGATAAACTTTCTGAAGATTTATTATCTGGTTTAGAGCTTGTTGATTTACTTGAAATCCAGCCAACAGATGAAGCAATCGCTGAGCGTTTAACTCAAATTCAAGTATTCTTGAAAGAGAAGAGCGCAGAAATCGATGAGAAATTTGCTGAGAAGAAACGTAAGCTTGCAACAGGTGACGAGTTAACAACTGGTGTATTGAAAGTTGTTAAGGTTTACCTAGCTGTTAAACGTCGTATTCAGCCTGGTGATAAGATGGCTGGTCGTCACGGTAACAAGGGTGTTGTTTCTAACATCTTACCTGTTGAAGACATGCCACACGATGCTAACGGTGTACCAGTAGATATCGTATTGAACCCACTGGGTGTACCATCTCGTATGAACGTGGGTCAGATTCTTGAGACTCACTTGGGTATGGCGGCTAGAGGGCTTGGTGACAAAATCGAAAAAATGTTGAAAGAACAACGTACAGTTTTAGAGCTACGTGAATTCTTAGACAAGATTTATAACAAAGTCGGTGGCGAGCAAGAAGATCTTGATAGCTTAACGGATGACGAAATCCTAGCACTTTCAGGCAACTTGCGCGCTGGTGTGCCTTTGGCTACTCCGGTATTTGATGGTGCTGAAGAAAGTCAAATTAAAGATTTACTTGAATTAGCTGACATTTCACGTACAGGTCAAACAGTATTGTTTGACGGACGTACAGGTGAACAGTTCGATCGTCCAGTAACTGTTGGTTACATGTACATGCTTAAGTTGAACCACTTGGTTGATGACAAGATGCATGCGCGTTCAACTGGTTCTTATTCACTTGTTACACAACAGCCGCTTGGTGGTAAAGCACAATTCGGTGGTCAGCGTTTCGGTGAGATGGAAGTATGGGCACTTGAAGCATACGGTGCAGCATATACCCTTCAAGAAATGCTTACAGTGAAGTCGGATGACGTTGAAGGACGTACTCGCATCTATAAGAATATTGTAGATGGTAACCATTATATGGATCCGGGTATGCCTGAATCGTTCAACGTATTGACCAAAGAGATCCGTTCTTTAGGTATCAACATTGAACTGAAAAATGGTGACTAAGTCGTAAGACTCACGATTTTTTAGGAAAAAACAATATTTGTGACCCAGTCGGGTAAGCGAGGCTTCCCGACACACGGAGAAAAAAATTGAAAGACTTGCTCGATATCATGCGTAAGAAAACGGATTCAGATGGTCATGCACCAATTGAGTTCGACCGTATCCGTATTGGTCTTGCGTCACCAGAAATGATTAAGTCATGGTCTCATGGTGAAGTTAAAAAGCCTGAGACAATCAACTACCGTACGTTCAAACCAGAACGTGATGGTTTATTCTGTGCCAAAATCTTTGGTCCAGTAAAAGATTACGAATGCTTGTGTGGTAAATACAAGCGTATGAAATATAAAGGCGTCATTTGTGAAAAATGTGGCGTTGAAGTAACTACAGCGAAAGTTCGTCGTGAACGTATGGGTCACATCGAACTTGCTTCACCAGTTGCTCATATCTGGTTCTTAAAATCGTTACCAAGCCGTATCGGTTTATTACTTGATATGACTCTTCGTGATATCGAACGCGTGTTGTATTTCGAATCATACGTTGTTACTGATCCTGGCATGACGCCATTTGAAAAGTATCAACTTCTTAATGATGAAGAATACTTCACAGCTCTAGAAGAGCACGGTGACGAATTTGTTGCAAAAATGGGTGCGGAAGCTGTTCAAGACTTGTTGAAAGACATCGATCTTGAAGCTGAAATTTCACGTTTACGTGAAGAAATTCCTCAAACAACTTCTGAAACGAAGTTGAAAAAAGCGTCTAAACGCTTGAAATTGATGGAAGCATTCAAAGATTCAAACAACAAGCCTGAATGGATGGTAATGAATGTACTTCCGGTGCTTCCACCAGATTTACGTCCATTAGTTCCACTTGAAGGTGGTCGTTTCGCGACTTCTGACTTGAACGATTTATATCGTCGTGTGATTAACCGTAACAACCGTTTGAAGCGTCTTCTTGACCTTGCAGCACCAGACATTATCGTACGTAACGAAAAACGTATGTTACAAGAGTCTGTAGATGCATTGCTTGATAACGGTCGTCGTGGTCGTGCAATCACTGGTTCTAACAAACGTCCATTAAAATCTTTGGCAGACATGATCAAAGGTAAGCAAGGTCGTTTCCGTCAGAACTTGTTAGGTAAGCGTGTTGACTATTCTGGTCGTTCGGTAATTACTGTAGGTCCTACTTTACGTCTTCACCAATGTGGTCTTCCGAAGAAAATGGCACTTGAATTATTCAAACCATTTATTTTCGCGAAACTACAAGCTTCAGGTCAGGCAACAACCATTAAAGCTGCGAAGAAAATGGTTGAGCGTGAAACTCCAGAAGTTTGGGACGTTCTTGCATCTGTAATTCGTCAACATCCAGTGATGTTGAACCGTGCGCCAACACTTCACCGTTTAGGTCTTCAAGCATTTGAACCTATTCTTATTGAAGGTAAGGCAATCCGTCTTCACCCACTCGTTTGTGCTGCGTTTAACGCCGACTTCGACGGTGACCAAATGGCGGTACACGTTCCATTGACACTTGAAGCACAGTTAGAAGCTCGTGCATTGATGATGTCAACAAACAACATCTTGTCACCAGCAAACGGTGAGCCAATCATCGTTCCTTCTCAGGACGTTGTCTTGGGTCTTTACTACATCACTCGTGATGCAGTAAATGCCAAAGGTGAAGGCATGGTGTTTGCCGATACTCACGAAGTAAACCGTGCACTTGCAACTGGTCAAGTTGCGATTCATGCGCGTGTTAAAGTGCGTGTGCATCAAACTGTTATCAATGAGAATGGTGAACGTGAACACCAAACGATTATCGTTGATACAACACCAGGTCGTTGTTTGCTTTGGGAAGTTGTTCCACAAGGTTTAAGCTTTGACATGATCAACCTTGAGATGACTAAAAAGAACATCTCTAAGTTAATCAACTCTTGCTACCGTAAACTTGGTTTGAAAGATACTGTTATCTTCGCTGACCAGTTAATGTACTTGGGCTTCCGTCAAGCGACTCGTTCAGGTGTATCGGTAGGTATGGAAGACATGCTCATTCCACCTACGAAACACACAATTATTGATAAAGCGGAAACAGAAGTTCGTGAAATCGAACAACAGTTCGAACAAGGTTTCGTAACTGCTGGTGAGCGTTATAACAAAGTTGTCGATATCTGGGCGCGTACAAACGACCAAGTTGCGAAAGCGATGATGGATAACTTGTCTTACACTGTTGTTAAAAACAAACAAGGTGAAGACGAGAAGCAAAAATCATTTAACAGCATTTACATGATGTCTGATTCTGGTGCCCGTGGTAGTGCGGCACAGATTCGTCAGCTTGCTGGTATGCGTGGTTTGATGGCAAAACCGGATGGCTCGATTATTGAGACACCGATTAAAGCGAACTTCCGTGAAGGTTTAACAGTACTTCAGTACTTTATTTCGACACACGGTGCGCGTAAAGGTTTGGCCGATACAGCATTAAAAACTGCGAACTCTGGTTACTTGACTCGTCGTCTTGTAGACGTAGCGCAAGATTTAGTAATTACCGAACCTGACTGTGGTACAGCGGGTGGTTTGGTGATGACTCCATTCATTCAAGGTGGTGATGTTATCGAGCCATTACGTGACCGCGTATTAGGTCGTGTAACTGCTGAAGATGTACGTCGTGCATCTGATGATGAAGTTGTATTACCTCGTGGTACGTTAATTGACGAGAAAATCGCAGCTCAGCTTGAAGAAGCTGGTGTCGATGAAGTTAAAGTACGTTCAGTAATCGCATGTGAATCTACATTCGGTGTATGTGCTCGTTGTTATGGTCGTGACCTTGCACGTGGTCACTTGGTGAACCCAGGTGAATCAGTAGGTGTAATGGCTGCGCAATCAATTGGTGAGCCAGGTACACAGTTAACGATGCGTACGTTCCACGTTGGTGGTGCTGCGAGCCGAACTTCTGCTGCAAACAGTGTTCAAGTACGTAACAAAGGTACTGTACGTTTCCACAACGTGAAAACTGTACAACATGCGAAAGGTCATTTAGTTTCAGTTTCACGTTCAGGTGAAATTGGTATTGCTGATGAGCTAGGTCGTGAGCGCGAACGTTATAAACTTCCTTACGGCGCAAGCATCTTGTTGAAAGATGGTGAAATGGTTGAGGCTGGTGGCATCGTTGCAACTTGGGATCCGCATACACATCCATTAGTAACAGAAGTTGCTGGTAAAGCGCGTTTCAGCCAAATTGCTGATGGTGTAACTGCAACATCGAAAACTGATGATGCAACTGGTATGACAACTGTTGAAATCTTACCTGTAACAGCACGTCCTGCTTCTGGTAAAGATTTACGTCCAGCAATCGTATTAGATATGACTGATGGCACTGAACAGTTCTACTTCTTACCACAAAATACAATTGTAACTGTCCGTGATGGCGAAACAATTGGTGTGGGTGACGTTATCGGTCGTGTACCACAAGAAACATCGCGTACTCGTGATATTACCGGTGGTCTTCCGCGTGTTGCTGACTTGTTCGAAGCGCGTAAACCTAAAGAGCATGCAATCTTGGCAGAAGTGTCTGGTATCGTAAGCTTTGGTAAAGAGACTAAAGGTAAGAACCGTTTAGTGATTACACCAGATGACGGCTCTGAAATTTACGAAGAGTTGATTCCAAAATGGCGTCAAATCAACGTGTTTGAAGGCGAGCATGTGAACCGTGGTGAAACTATTTCTGATGGTCCACAAAACCCGCATGACATCTTACGTTTGAAAGGTGAAGTTGCATTAACAAACTACATCGTGAACGAAGTTCAAGACGTTTACCGTCTCCAAGGTGTAAAAATCAACGATAAGCACATTGAAGTTATCGTACGTCAAATGTTGCGTAAAGTTGATATCACTGATGGTGGCGATACAAGCTTTATCAAAGGCGAGCAAGTGGATTACATCCGCGTTGTTCAAGAGAATCAAGCTGTATTGGCTCAGAACAAGTTCCCAGCTAAGTTTGAACGTCAATTGATGGGTATTACGAAAGCATCGCTTTCTACTGACTCGTTCATCTCTGCTGCATCGTTCCAGGAAACAACTCGTGTGTTAACTGAAGCTGCTGTAACAGGTAAAGAAGATGATTTACGTGGCTTGAAAGAAAACGTTGTTGTTGGTCGCTTGATTCCAGCTGGTACTGGTCTTGCTTACCACTTAGAGCGTCGTCGTCAAGAAGCAGAAGCTGCAGAACATGAGCTTCATAATGACTTCAGTGAAGTAGACCAAGCATTTAGCCAAGCATTAAACTCAGAACAATTCTAAGTTTAGATTGGCATTAAAAAAGGCACCTTAGGGTGCCTTTTTTATTTAAAGTTATTTAACAATTTTAAGTTGTAATTACATAAGAATATTAAAGAGCAAATATTTTATTACTTAAGCGGGATAAAGACTCCACATAAGCAAATTAGGCTACCTACTTATGAAAACTGGAGTAAATCGAATGAAAAAAATGATGATGATTGCAGGTGTGGGTTTAATGTCGAGCACTTTGTTTGTAGGTTGTCAAAACGCAAGTCCAGAAAGTAAGCGTATTGGTTCTGCTGCGATTGGTGGTGGTGCTGGTGGTGCAGTGGGTAAAAGCTTGGGTGGTAACCTTGGTGCAGGCTTAGGAGCTGCATTAGGTGCAGGTGTAGCTGCAAATGCAAAAGGTTCAAATAGTAAAACTACGCGTAATAGTGCAATTGGCGCAGGTGTAGGGGCACTTTTAGGTGGAGCAGTCATTGGTGGTGAGGCGGGTGCTGCCGCTGGTGGCGCACTTGGCGGTAGTGCTGGAGCTGCTTATGAGGAAAAAAAAGGGAAGTACTAAGTTAGATTGATCGTATCTAACAAAGAAGCTCTTAAGTTTTTAAGGGCTTCTTTTTTTGCTTAATTTATGCGCGTTAAGATGAATTAATTATCGATTCTATAAGGCTTTTACAAAATATCAATCGTCCACAACAGTGTGTTAACACAAACTCATAAAATTCCCCATAAAAGAAGATTATCCTTGGAATAGAGCACAATGGAGTGAGTATGGTCATGAAGAAAACAATTGGTTTAGTGTCTACTTTAGTATTGTCTGCGGTTATGTTTACTGGCTGTCAAAATATGAGCCCATCTGATCAGCGTATTGGTGCTGCTGCATTAGGAGGGGCCGTGGGTGGTGGCGTAGGTAACCATGTAGGTGGTGGTTTAGGTGCGGGTGTTGGTGCAGCAGCAGGCGCCGGTGTGGGGGCAAATGCTAAAGGTAGTAATAAAAGTTCGACAACAAGCAGCGCAATTGGTGCCGGTATTGGCTCTGTCGTAGGTAAAGCAATTTTTGGTGGTGATACGGGCGCTGCAATTGGTGGTGCACTCGGCGGTGGTGCTGGCGCAGCCTATGAAGAGAAGAGATAGAATTTATTGACATAAAATAAGCGCTTTTGAGCGCTTATTTTATTGGTGGAAAGCTTTAGCTTTTTTGCGGCGGATGTAAAGAGTCTTTTGTACTTCAGCAATTCTTACTCCAGATTCATCAAAAATATTGAGATGATATGTTCTAAGAACTGGCGCATAGTTCTCGGCGAGTTCTCGAATTTGTTCGATTTCTGCTAAATCAACTCGGATGTCGGCATAAACAGTACTTCGGCCAGGCGATAAAAAATTAATTTCAGCCGCTTTATCCCAGACAATGTATTTTGATCCTAAGTGATGCATAAGAATAAGCATATAGAACGGGTCTACCATTGAATAAAGACTACCGCCAAAATGTGTTCCCACTAAATTTTGGTTTTTCCAGCTAAGGGGCATTTTTACCCGAACGTGGCAAAGTTCTAAATTCATGATTTCAATATGAATCCCTGCACCACGGTAGGGAGGATAATAATTAAATAAGAATTTAGAGATAGAAGGAATGTTCTGAAGTTTTTTTAAAATAGCCATAATAGTCAATTTTTTTTATTGCAACACTGGTCATACTAGATAAGTATCATCTTTTTTATATTGATGGCAATGCTTTATCCGATTAACGACATGATCAATTGAAAAACAAAATAGGAAATGATTATGCAGCCAAAGATTTATACAGTAACAACAACTGATCAACAAACCCTATGTGCCAAGGCTTGGGGCGATGAGAAAAAGACCCCATTAGTTTTAGTACATGGTTATCCTGATAATCAGGAAGTATGGGAATCGGTCATTGAATATTTAATTAATGATTTTTATATCGTTACTTATGATGTCCGTGGAGCGGGTTTGTCATCTATTCCTAAACGGATACGCGATTATCGTTTAGAGCGCTTATCTTTAGATTTAAAAGAAGTCGTCGATGAAGTACTGCCAAATCGACAGTTCCATATGGCTGCACATGATTGGGGTTCGATTCAGTCTTGGGAGTCTGCAACTGAACCTAAATTTAAAGGCCGCTTGTTATCTTATACAACCATTTCTGGTCCTTGTTTAGATCACGCTGCGTTGTTCTTAAGAGATAAATTTAAAACGTCTCCTGCAAAGATCTTAAAAATTTTAACAAAATCATGGTATATCGGTGCCTTCCATTTACCATTTGTCGCGCCAACCGTATGGTCGCTTTTTAGTCCAGAAAAGTGGGGTAAAATATTAAAAGACTTAGAGCGAAAAGATAATTTACCGTTAAATAATAATATTTCTGCTGATGGTAAATACGGGATTAATTTATATCGTGCTAATTTTATTCCTCGCTTAACAGCACCTCGTCAGCGTTATGCACAGTGTCCAGTTAAAGCAATTATTTTAAAATATGATACTTTTGTGAGCCCTGAATATATTACGGAAGCGATGCCAAAATGGGTTGAAAACTTTGAGTATGTTGAGCTTGAAGCAAACCATTGGGCTATTTTAAGTCAAGCTGAGAAAGTAGCAGCTCATATTCGTGAGTTTATTCAATCACAAAGCAAATAAGTGATTGTTTAATATACAAAACTGCTAATTTGGCGATATTTTCGGCTTCGTAGATGCGAATCTGATAGAATATCGCCTTTTATTTTGTTCTGAATTTGTTGATGAATGCTGTTGTTGTGGCGATTGCTGTGATGTTTTTACTCTCACTAGCACGTGTTTCTGTCGTATTGACATTAGTGGTTTCTGCCATTGTTGGTGGTCTTGTCTCGGGTTTAAGTCTTTCTCAAACTGTTGATGCTTTTAATGCAGGCCTTGGTGATGGTGCTGAAGTTGCGCTCGCTTATGCCGTATTAGGTGCATTTGCACTTGCTCTTTCTAAATCGGGTTTACCTGACCTACTTGCCCATAAGCTGATTGGTTTATTAGGAATGGAAGCGGGGAAAAGCCGTGAAACCAAAGTAAAATATTTACTCTTAGGTATTCTACTCATTTCTGCGATTTTCTCTCAAAACCTGATTCCGGTTCATATCGCATTTATTCCTGTACTCGTACCGCCATTATTACGAGTCATGAATCACTTGAAACTAGACCGCCGCGCAGCAGCTTGTATTCTGACTTTGGGCTTGGTGGGTACCTATATTTTTCTACCTGTTGGTTTTGGTGCGATTTTCCTTGAACAAATTTTGATGGGGAATATCAACAAAATCGGTGCTGCTTATGGTTTACATGTCGAACGAGGCATGATGCCAATTGGTATGGCAATTCCGGTTTTAGGTATGGTGTTAGGCACTTTAGTTGCAGTATTTATTAGTTACCGTAAACCAAGAATTTATGCTGATCGAGCTATTACTCCTGTAACCACGATTGATTTAGATAAACCTTTACGTGCAACAGTACAAGATGAAACAGCAGATCTAAAAGCAGATGCAGAAGAACTTAAACATGAAGCAGAACAAGCTCCTGTCATTGCAAAAAAAACAATTTTTATGGCTTTACTGGCGATAGGTCTCACTTTAGTTGCACAGCTTTATTCTGGCTCAATGATTTTAGGCGGTCTAGTCGGCTTCGCAATTTTGTCTACAGCAGGCATTTTTAAATGGCAAGATGCAGATGATGTGTTTGTACAAGGTATGCGAATGATGGCTCTAGTCGGCTTTATTATGATCTCTGCTGCGGGTTTTGCATCAGTCATGACGCATACGGGTGATATTAATCAACTTGTAAAAGGAGTGGTTGAAATTATTGGTGATAATCGTGCCCTTGCGGCTTTCTTAATGCTTTGTATTGGTTTGTTTGTCACGATTGGTATTGGTTCATCTTTCTCTAGTGTTCCTGTCTTGGCAGTGATTTACGTTCCTTTATGTGTACAGTTTGGTTTTTCACCATTAGCAACGATTGCACTGATAGGTACAGCTGCGGCTTTAGGTGATGCAGGCTCTCCAGCTTCTGATTCAACGCTAGGGCCTACAGCTGGTTTAGGTGTTGATGGGCAACATGACCATATTTGGGATACTGTTATTCCAACATTTATTCATTTTAATATCCCTCTACTCGTTTTTGGCTGGATTGCAGCTATGATTTTATAATTTTTCATAATATATTAAATTTAAAGCCTTCTTAATAATTATCCAAAGGTGATCATTAAGAAGGCTTTTTTTATGGAATAAATAAAACATGTATTTAAAATAAATTATATTAAAATGCTCGGAATTAAAAGTATATTAAAAAGGTTGGTTATATAAAATAATTCTGATTAATAAGGTTGGAATAAAAACCAATTAAAATAGTTGGTTAATATATAATTTTATTTAAAACAGTTATTTAAAAATAAATATAAAAATAATTTTATAATAGGTGTTGCATCAATTTAAAATAAATGTTTATTATAAATATAAATAAGGTTGGAGATATTAAAGTGTTCAAAAAAGCGTTGGTTATTGCATTAATGGGGATGTCTTCATTTACTTTTGCTGGTAATTGGCAAGTAAAATTTGGTGGTAGTGTTATTGCACCATCTGATGATACAACAACTGCTTTAGGTGTAGTAAAAGCTGATCATGAATATGCATTTACACCATCAGTTGAATACTTTTTTGGCGAATCTCCTTTTTCGGCTGAATTATTATTAGCAGCGCCAGTCAATCATGATGTTTTATTAGATGGTAAGAATGTCGCGCGTATTAAACAATTACCACCAACAATTACTGCAAAATATCATTTTAAAAATTCAACTCGTTTCACACCGTATATTGGTATCGGGGCGACAGCATTTATTCCTTGGGATGAGCAAGGCGTTGCTGACAAAGTAAAAGAAGATTTTGGTGTAGCAGGGCAAGTTGGTTTTAACTTTCAGCCTGCTGATGCGAAAAACTGGGGAGTATTTGTAGATGTTCGTTATGCAGATATTAGTCCAGAAGTTACTTTAACAAATGGTGCTAAGTTTGATTTAGATATTAACCCATTTGTTTACACTTTAGGTTATAGCTATAGATTTTAAGCATAATAATAAATAGAAAGAATATAATAACAAACCTAGACTCAGGCACCTCACATAGATTTTATGTGAGGTTTTTTATTTTTAATATCACTAAAAAAGCATAAAACAGACAGTTTTCTACATATTATTTCACCTTTTATTTTTAAACTATTTTTTGTATATCTTTAAAGGAATAATCTCATGAATAGAAAATTTGCCATAGCTCTAGCACTTTTTAGTGGTATGGCTTTTGCCCATAATGTACAGGCTGCTAGTTTTTCGTGTAATGCTGCAAAAACTAAGACAGAACTGAGTATTTGTAAAAATCGTTCTTTAAATGATGCAGATGTGAAAATGGCAACGACCTATCAAATTGTTTTACATGCGTTACCGATGGGAGGCAGAGATAATCAAAAAGATACTCAACAACAATGGTTGAAAAAAAGAAATGCCTGCGCTGCCAACGTTAGTTGTATTTCCAAAGCTTATCAGCAGAGACAACAACAGTTGGATTCTATCCTGCAAGATAGAGTGTTAAGCCATGGCCCATTTTAATTAAAGTAAAATTTTTTAATATTCAGGATTGAAAAATTCTAGAAATACTCCATTCATAAAGCATTCGAGAACAAACAGACTTCAAAATTTAAGGAGTGATTTATGAGTGAACAAGCATCACAAAATTATAGTTTCCAAGCAGAAGTAGCACAGCTTTTACATTTAGTGACGCATTCTCTCTATTCTAACCCTGAAATTTTCTTGCGTGAGCTGATCTCTAATGCATCTGATGCATGTGATAAGTTACGTTTTGAAGGAATCAATCATCCTGAATATTATGAAAATGATCCAGACTTACATGTACGAATCAGCTTAAATAAAGAAGATAAAACCTTAACGATCTCTGATAACGGTATTGGTTTAAGCCAACAAGAAGCAATTGATAACTTGGGTACCATTGCAAAATCTGGGACTAAAGACTTCATGTCAAAATTGACGGGTGACCAGAAAGCAGATGCTCAGTTGATTGGTCAGTTTGGTGTTGGTTTCTATTCAGGTTTTATTGTTGCAGACAAAATTACGGTTGAATCACGTCGTGCGGGTCTAGATGCATCTGAAGGGGTGCGCTGGATTAGTGGTGGTACTGGCGAGTTTGAAGTTCAGCAAATTGATAAAGCTTCACGTGGTACTGACATTATTCTTCATTTGCGTGATGACGCGCTTGATTATTTAGAATCTTATAAAGTTAAGCAGATCGTTAACAAATATTCTGACCACATTAGCTTGCCAATTGAAATGCAAAAAGAAGTTTGGCAAGAAGAGGAAGTCGCTGAAGGTGAAGAACCTAAAGGTGGCCAAATGGTCAAAACTGACGAGTGGGAAGCGATTAACTCTGCAAGTGCTTTATGGACTCGTAACAAAAGTGAAGTGACAGATGAGCAATATGTTGAGTTTTATAAAAACTTAACGCATGACTTTGATGCACCACTTGCTTGGGCGCATAACCGAGTTGAGGGTAGCACTGAATATACCCAATTACTTTATATTCCAAGCAAAGCTCCTCATGACATTTTTACACGTGAAGCAAAAGCGGGAATTAAGCTATATGTGAAACGTGTCTTCATTATGGATGATGCAGATAACTTAATTCCAAACTATTTACGCTTTGTACAAGGTGTGGTGGATAGTGCAGATTTACCGCTTAATGTGAGCCGTGAGTTGTTGCAAGAAAGCCGCGATGTCAAAACAATTCGTGAAGGTAACGCACGCCGTATATTGACTGTACTTGATGGTTTGGCTAAATCAGAAGATGAAAAAGACCAAGAAAAGTTCAAAGCGTTCTACACTGAGTTTGGCTCAGTACTTAAAGAAGGTTTGGGTGAAGACTTTGGTAATCGCGAACGTATTTTAAAATTATTACGTTATGCAACTTCAACAAATGATGAAGTCGTAACTTCTTTTGCAGACTATAAAGCTCGCATGAAAGAAGACCAAAAAGCTATTTATTATGTGACTGCTGACAGCTTAGCTGCTGCTAAAAACTCACCACAGCTTGAGTTGTTTAAGAAAAAAGGCATCGAAGTATTGTTAATGGCAGAGCGTGTTGACGAATGGGCAATGAATTTTGTTCAAGAGTTTGACGGTACTCCATTGAAGAATGTTTCTAAAGGCGCGGTTGATTTAGGTGACTTGCAAGATGCAGAAGAGAAAAAGGCACTTGAGCAAGCGGCTGAACAATTTAAGCCTGTGGTTGAAAAGCTAAGTGACTCATTGAAAGCCAAAACTAAAGAAGTACGTGTAACAACCCGTTTGGTCGACTCTCCAGCGTGTTTAGTAACAAGTGAAGGTGAATTATCACCGCAACTTATTCGTATGCTGAAACAAGCAGGTCAAGCTGTTCCTGAAATCAAGCCAATTTTAGAAATTAACCCTGAGCATCCTTTGGTGAAAAAACTTGAAGGCTCGGAACAATTTGATGATTTGGCGAACGTGATTTTTGATCAGGCTGTGATTGCTGAAGGTGGTTTACCAGAAGACCCAGCAGCTTATGTGAAGCGTATTAATAGCTTGTTGTTGAAATAATTTTGATATAAAAAAAGCCTCTGAACTGTCAGGGGCTTTTTTTGTGGATAAAGAAAGAGTTATCCACAACTTAATGATTTTTGGCTAAAAACTAGCTTCTAGATTCATTTGCATACTCAATTGATGCTTAGGGTCATCATCAATATGGTTAAAAAAGTTAAGATCATTTTGCATAAAAATCCAATCTCGCCATATAGGTTGGCGCCATGAAATATAAGGCCCCCAGCTATTTACTCGAATGTCATTTTTAGCATATACGCCCCCACTATAAACGCCGTAAGTGAGACGATTATCTTTTACAAACTCGTATTGCTGAAAAGTCCAATTACCCCAACTATAGTCTTCATTTTCACTTTTATTAATATTAAATTTACTAGCAAAAAGTGTATTGTCCTGCATTTTTTGCGTCAAGTTCAGTGTTGTTTCAGTGTAGTTCCTGCTGGTTGAGCCATAGCGGAACAGTTGCTCTGTATCTAAGCTCATATTATGTCTTAAATTCCATTTTTTCTTGGCAAGAAATTGGACGTAAACATCACTGTCTGAGTTTGAGCCTAAATCAAGATTATTTTCAAAAGGTATCCATGTTGAAATCGTATCCCAGCTTGCGGTAAGTGGATTACTAACCGAAATACGAGGGGTTGAAGCTTTCTTCTTTTTCTTACCCAAGGTTTTATAAGAATCTTTATACTGGCTTACACGATTCCATAACGTATCATTTCCAAATACGGCCATTAAGTCCTGAATCAGTGCGGCATCTGAATCATTATTTGTTTCTGCTTCACAGGGTAAGTGGTCAGAAAATGCTGAGAATCTTGGAGTTTTGATAAATAGTGTAGAAGAATGTAGAGATCGTCTTGTAGAGCGTGGATGCTTGAAAGAATTAGAGAAAAGTTGCGTATGGGGAATTAAAACCAGCATACCTAAACTATAAATACAAAGTAAGGCTTTAGATTTATATTTAAATGAAAAAGAAGAGAATTGATTCATTTTTCTGAAAATCAGGAATCAAAAGTTAGCTCAGTATTGTAAGGGAAAAAGCTTAAATTTTTATTTAAAAGTATTTTATTTTTCACCACCTTGGAGGCAACCTCCAAGGTCGTCCGTAGCAATTAGAACAGCGCTTCTAAACGCAAGAAAGTACTCACGAAATGATTACGATCTTCACGATGGTCATTAAAGTAATTGACATCGCCTTGTACAAAGAACCATTCACGTAAAAGAGGTTGGCGCCATGAGACAAATGGTCCCCAACTATTTAAACGTAAATCGTTACTGTTGTAATAACCGCCGGTATAAATACCGTAGTTAAAACGGTTGTTTGCAAAGAAACTATGTTCACGGAAAAGTCGGTTCTCCCATGTTAAATCATCGTCTTGATCATCGGCATACGTTAAGCTGAACTGATTGGATAATATTGGCTGATTTGGACGAGCATGGGTGAGTTCTAGGTTAGTACGTAAATAATTTTCGCTATGAATACCATATCGATAAATTTCTTCTGCATAAAATTTAAAATCATTACGTAATTGCCAATCTCTTGATGCTTTTAAACGGACATACACATCGTCTCCAGAGCGTATACCCAAGTCGGCATCTGTTTCAAACGGCAGTTTTTTAGAGAAATTTGACCATCGTAACGCGATTGAACTATTGTCATCTCGTGTGCGTTTAGCATCAATTTTCTTGTTTGAATCTTGATTTGGATTCTGATTGATATTGGCCGGACTGTTATTAAATTCATTATCTAATGAGTCATCACCAAATACCACGCTCAAACGTTTCTCTAGTGTAGGAAGCTTGATCTTACCGCGAATTCTGGGCTTGATTTCAAAGTTATCGTACTCATTCCAATAGTTATCAACCATGACACGGATCGTTGCTGTTGCTGGTTTTTGAGGGTCGACTTCACCAAACCAGTTGTCAATTTTTTCAGATGTATGATCGGCCCAATTGCGGATTTTCTTTTGCTTGCGATCAAACCAAGTCTGGTCTTCAGTTTGTTCCATGGGTGGAACAATAGGGTGATTGGACTGCTCAGGAAAAATCGTTGGAGTTGCATCAATCCACCTTGGGATCTGATCTAAAAGATTTTCATCTTTATTTTCTTGAGTTTGAGCTCCAGATGGCAAACTCTCTACTTGCTGAGTTGACGAAGAATTTATTTCTGCATGAGCCATGCATACTGAACCAAATCCTAATGTTACAAGTGCAAAAAGCTGCCGATACGTAATAACGTGAAATGTTTTCATATCTATCTTTATGTTTTGTTGTTATTGTCACTTTTGTTGATTTTTCTAATAAAATCAAGAGGACGACACAAAAGTTAAGTAAATTTAACTTTTTTTACATATTTGAACTAAATGAAAAAGTTTAAGCTAGTAGCGAGAATTTTTAAGCAAAAAAAATCCCCCAAACTAGGGGGATTTTAGATCAGGGAAACTTCAAATTCCGATCATTAAACACATAAAAAACAGAACATTACAGCGCGAATATTCTAAGTGGCAATCATAAACGCTTTTTAAACAATTGAATAGTTCTTTTTTTAGAACGCTCTATTGCTAAAACGGTGATAAAACATACGATTTGTTCACATTTTACAGTTAAAACTGTTTATTTTGTGGAATATCACATGTTTCATCATTACAAACAGCCGCATCATCTTGCTCGATTTCTTGAGTATTTGACTTGAGCTGTGCTTGTTCTAACACTTGTAAAAACACTTCACGAGGCTGTGCACCTGCAAGCGCAATTCTTTGATCAAATACAAAGAATGGTACGCCAGTTACGTTGAGTTGCTCGTGCGCAATTTTTTCGTCATGACGAACGAAATCAGCCAATTCATTTGTATCTAATACGAATTCAACTTCGGCATTATCAAGGCCAATACGAGAAGCAATTTCTTCTACTACTTCACGTTCACCAATCGCTAAACCTTCAGTCATATAAGCATGGAAAAAGGCTTCTTTTGCTTGGTTACCTAAGCCTTTACTTTGGGCGAGGTGAATAATGCGATGAGCGTTAAAGCTATTGCCCGAGTTGGCTTTTTGCCATTGGAAGTCGATACCTTCAGAGGCAGCCATGGCCGCAATGTTGCGCTCCATTTCTTCCATCTCTTCATAGGTACGGCCATATTTTTTCGCTAAACGCTCAGTATTTGAAGTGTCATGTGTTGCTGGCGCATTTGGATCTAGTTCGAAACTATGCCAATGAATATCAAGTTCAATACCAGCTTCAGCCGCGACATGTTCAAGGCGTTTTTTGCCGATGTAACAGAAAGGACAAACTACATCAGACCAGACATCAACACGCATGGGAGAATCTCATAAATTTTAATTACCCATCATAATAGGGGTGATGTATCAGGATTTAAAGCATTGAATAGCGAATAGAGTGTTGCGTATTGTGAAATAAATGACATATAAAGAACTAAGAGCTCTATTTTATAACTATAAAGAGCAAAACTATAAGAATGGAAATAGGAGGTGCGTATGCGCCGAATTTTGATTGCGATAGCAGGTCTGGTCGTCATTGCAGCTATTGTCTTTTTTTCCTATCAACATATTAAACAGCAACAAGCTAAAGACAGTAGCGAAATGTTCGATGTGGTGATGAGTGAAAAAATGAGTGAACTTTATGAACAGGCTCAAGATTGGTCCAAACCTGTACAACTCGATATTCATGATAAACGCCTTGCAGGACACTACAAGCAAGTCTCCGAGTTTCTTTTAAATTATTGGGTTCAAAACGTAAATGCGCGCAATGAATATTTAAGAGAACTAAAAGCTGCAAAATGGGACACTTTTTTAAATGTTGACCGTTTGGATATTGATAAAAAGCAAAAATATGCCGAAACAGAAAAGATGTTGGCGGATGTTCGAAAAGCTTCAGATAAATATCAATCTGAATATGAATCAATTCATAAGACTTTTCTCGCTAAAATTCAGGAATTATCTGTTGATGCAGATACGAGACAACTTCTTGAAATGAAATTGGGAACTCAGCAAAAGGCTGATCAGGATCATGCAATTTTTGTGATTGAGCTACAAATTTTAGATGACGCAGAGGAAATGTTTAAACTTCTAAAAAATTATTCGTGGCAAAAGAAAGATCATATGATTCTTTTTCATGAAAATGCCCAAGTTAAAAAATTTAACGAGCTTTACCAGCATGTCTTAAAGCTTAATGCAAAAATTGAAAGTATTAAGAAAAAGAACGTGGCTGCTTTAGAAAATGAGCTAGAAGAATAATGACAGCATGAGCATCAACTACTATGTATTGGTGCTCTCAGCTTTGCCTTTTACCAAGAAAGATTGTAATAAACTTTGAGAAGTTTGTAGTTTGTTTAACTGCTCAGATACATGCATCAGTTCTGTTTGTAGCTTTTCTTGAACAATAGGGCAGAGCGTAAATACCCTTTCATCTAAATCAAAACACGGTAATAATACTTGGATATCTTTTAGCGTCATACCAGCATCATTTAATATTTTAATTTTCTTAATATTTTCAATGTCTTTTTGCGTATAACTGCGATAGTTATTACTTGCGCGATGCGGTTGTATTAGCCCTAAACTTTCATAATAACGCAGCATACGCGGACTAACTTTTGTAAGTTCGGCGACTTTAGCTAGGTTCATAAAATAGACTTGACCTTAACAGTGGTGTCATAGTTTAGCATGCTTTTATCTTTCAAAATGGTACTTGTTCAATGATCAGAAAACTCATTTTATTGGTGTTATTCGGATTGATGTCATTTGTTGCAAATGCCAAAACACTGGAACTTCAGGAGAAGAACATGCGTCAAATATTTGTACTTCATGGTTATTCAGCTTCTATAAATGATCACTGGTTTTTGGACCTAAAACATCAAATAGAAGATGAACATACGGCTGTGACCCTAATACCATTTCCAGATTCTGAGCATCCCGATGTAGATGCTTGGCAGAAGATACTAGATGAACAGATTCCTCACGTTAATGAAAATACCTATTTTGTGGCACATAGTTTGGGTGTAATTACTTTGCTGCATTTTTTGCAAAGACATGATTATCAACATATTGGAGGAATGATTTTAGTATCTGGGTTCTCTAGGCCACTTTCAGACATTTCTCCACTCGATGCTTATATAGCAAAAAGCAAAGTCGACACCAATTACTTTAAGGACATAAAGAAAAAGCTGGTGTATTTATCTGATAATGATGATTTAGTTCCACCAAAACTGACAGTTCAATTAGCTAAGGATATTGATGCGCCGTACATTACTGTTCCTAATGGCGGGCACTTTTTAGGTCGGGAAGGTTATACGACATTTCCTCAATTGGTCGACTCTTTAAAAGAAATGTTAGAGAAGAAATAAAATCTATAAGATAAATCTCACCCTATAAATGGTTATAACTCATTTATAGGGTGGTTTTTCTATTCAGCTTTTTATTAAGAAAGTCTCTTACTATTACATTAAAAATTTTAATTATATTTACCGTTTATCTGAGCCTTACTGAATCAAAAAGCAGTTTGTTGTAGCCTATTTATAGAGACCTTTATTTGAATCTTCATCTTTTGATTGAAATAGGATGACTGATTTTTTTGGAGCTAGTTATGAACTTTCTAAAACAATCAGCTTTAATCGCTGCATTTGCTTTTATGGGTTTACCAACTGTTCAGGCAGAAGAAGTAACGACTTTACCCACTATTCACGTTATGGCTGAATCTGAGCTACGTGATGAGGTGGGCTTTGTGCCGTTTCAAGAAGATAAGAAGGTACGCCAAGCACTACAACACTATGAATATAAAATACATAACGATATACAGAATGCTTTAGTCCCTGAAGGGATGACGACCATAGATTATCAGCCCGTTATGGCGCAGCCTGATCTCTCACAACTTTCTCCATTTTTACGAGAATATATTTTGGCAGTAGCGGGTGGGATTCAGTCTTCTGATCCAACCAACGGCATTTTTGAAATGTTAAGACCTTTGAATATTAACCGAAGTAATGTTGGTGCTTATCGTGATGGTACGATGAAAGTTAACCTTAATGACCTCATAAATTTACAGCAGCAAATTCAAGACGGTTTAAAAGGCCGTTAAAATAAAAATCCCCGCATTGAGCGGGGATTTTTATTTAAAAAGAGTCTGTTATTTTGATCGAAAAATAAAAGATGCGGTATTATGGGTGTAACTATACTTATTTAAAAATAAAGATATGAGTACAAGATTAATTCAGCACCTCAAAAATAAATGCGAAGCAGATGCTAACGTTGCAATTTTATATGCTCAGTGGGAGTTCGATCAAAAGTTAGTAGGAAAGGCATTAGAAAATATTGGCGGTTTTTACCCGCACTTTAGTAATCATAATGCATCACACTCACAACAAATATTAGTGAATATCGAACGTATTCTTGGTGATGATGTCGATTTGTTAAGTGCCACAGATGCATGGCTAATTCTTGAAGCTGCATATTGGCATGATGTAGGAATGCTAGTAGATGCAAAAAATGCAAAAGAAGTCCATATAAATCCTGATTTCAATTTCATGATTCAAACAATAGCAAATGAAAAAGGACATGATTTACAAAAATTTTGCCAAGCTTATGTCGAAAATAATTGGTTATCGGCAATTGGTACTGCAGATCATCCTTTTGATGGAATCGAACAATACCGTCAATTAGTTGCTGAGTGGTTTAGACGTGGGCATGACAAGCGCGTAGGTAAAATTGTTGAAGATCCATTTAAAGATCTAGGAATAAGTTCACCTAGAACCGAACTTTTACCTAATCGGATTTATCGTTATTTAGGACAAATTTGTGTCTCTCATGGTATGAATTTTGATACTTTGATAGAAACGTTACCTTATAAACAGACAGGTTTGGGTACAGAGGATTGTCATCCGAGATTTATAGGATGTTTACTTCGTTTAGGTGACTTATTTGATTTAGATGACAACCGTTTTTGTCCTGTTATGGCAAAACATGTCAGCAATATGCCTTCAGTCAGTAAACATCATCATAATAAACATTTGTCATTGCGTGAGTTCCAGCTTGATAAACGGACGGTGAAGCTTGTAGCAGAATGTTCTGATGAAATGTCTTATGTTGAAACTCAAAACTGGTTTGGTTGGATACGTGAAGAGTTTCAAAACCAAATGTCACAATGGAACTTAATTGTACCTAACTTAAAATTTGGTTCTTTACCTACAATTGAGCAACTAGAGGTAAAAATCAATGGAAATAAGGAGTTGTTAGATCATAAACCTATGAAATTTGCATTAGAAGAAAAGAATGCTATTAAAATACTACAAGGAGCTAATTTATATACAGATATTTCAAGTATTTTAAGAGAGCTTATCCAAAACTCTATTGATGCAACACAAATAAGAATCTGGCTTGAACATCAATCTATACTAGCTGACCTAACACCAGATGATCAGAGTTTTAAAACAATATTAAATGAATATCCCATAGAAATAAAATTTTTAGAAAGAGAAGATGGATACTATTTATCTATTAAAGATAACGGAATTGGCTTTAGTTTAGATGATTTAAAATTTGTGCAAAGAATCGCTGGTTCAAGTAAAAATATTAATAGAAAGAGAATAATTTTAGAAATGCCATTATGGATAAAACCATCAAGTTATTTTGGAATAGGTTTACAAAGTACATTCCTCTTAACAAGTAAATTTTTTATTAAAACAAAAAGTTTTATAACAAATGAGAGTTTTTTTGTAGAAATGAACTCTCCACTTGATAGTCATAATGGATATTGTTTTATAAGTAAATTGAGTTCTCAAGGCGCTAGGATTGGTACTTATTTAGAAGTGCCATTAAATATTGAAAAATTAGAAAAAAGTTTCTTTGTTCAAGAAAATTATTTAAAAAAGAATGGTTTTATTGAAAATAACGAAATTTTAAAAAGAGATTTAGTTTATATAGAAATAATAAAAAAAATTAAAGAAATATTTAATGATAGTTTAAATTTACCTTTGATATTTGATGAAAGATTAGAGAGACAATTAAAAGAAATATTAATTAAAGATAAATTTCAATTTAATCAATCATATAGAAATTTTAATTATGTATACTGGAATAAGCGATTAAACTTGAAATTCATGATTAATAAAAAAGAATTTGCGGGAGGAGAAATATCAAAATTTTATTTCAAAGGGCAGAAGGCTGAGAATAAGGGGTGGGGCTTTAATTTTCCATTTAGAAGTTTTTATGATATTAGTATAGACTTTTATGGATTTGATGCAAGTGATTGTCTAAATGTTAGTAGAGATTATTGGTTAAAAAGTTTTGTAGAACTTTTTAATAATAAAATTATGCATGAAATTATTGATGATATTTTACATAAGAAGAATGGGTTCGAAAATATATTTGATGAGTTTTATAATTTAGTTAAATTATATATTCAAGATAATATTGATTGTATTGAAAATATTGAATTTAATACCAATAAAGGCTATTTGAGTCTTAAGGATATTAAAAAATATAATATTATATACTTAACCAAAGTATATTATGCTAATTATGATGCTATTCCTCAAGTTTTTAATCCAGATATTATAATGTTAATTGATGATCTTAAAATTATTGATAATTTTATTAAATCTATGGACTTATTCATTTGTCATAAAGTAGAAGGTTTGCAATATTTATGTTAGAACCCATTTAAAGTGTCTATATTCTCACCAATAAAAATGTCTAGTTTATGATGGCTTAAACATCATGGACTGGATATGAAATATAGATGCTGATCACTATGTCTGACAAAGAAATTCAACGTCTTGCTGTTCTGCAAGACGTTCGAGATCATCGTATTACACAAGTCCGTGCTGCTGAAATCCTTAATCTTTCAACCCGTCAAATTACCCGGTTATTACAGAAGCTCAATCAAGATGGTGTTTCAGGTATGGCGCATGCCAGTCGTGGTCAACCTGGCCATCGTCGCCATGATGATTTATTAAAATCAAAATGTCTTTCCATTATTTCTGAACATCTGCTGGGATTTGGACCTACCTTGGCCCATGAGAAGCTCAGCAGCATGTTTGACCTGAATATCCCGGTAGAAACGCTTCGGCGCTGGATGACTGCAAATGACCTCTGGATTCCACGATCCAAGCGCCTTAAACGTCCATATCAGCCACGTTATAACCGGGATTGCTTCGGTGAGCTAATCCAGATTGATGGCTCATATCATGACTGGTTCGAAGGACGCGCTGCTAAGTGCTGCTTGCTGGTTTATATCGATGATGCCACTGGAAAGCTGTTGCATCTGCGCTTCTGTGAGGCGGAAACGACCTTCGACTATATGCTTTCAACCCGAGCCTACATTGAACAATACGGTAAGCCTCTGGCCTTTTATAGCGATAAACATTCGGTCTTCCGAGTGAACCAGAAATCGAGCCAGGACAGCCAGATCACGCAATTTGGGCGGATTCTGAATGAGTTAAATATTGATATTATCTTCGCCAACTCACCCCAGGCCAAAGGCCGTGTGGAACGTGCCAATAGAACACTCCAGGATCGCCTGATCAAGGAAATGCGCCTAGAAGGTATCTGTTCAATTGCCGAGGCAAATGCCTGGCTGCCCTGCTTTATTGAGCATTTCAATCAGAAGTTTGCCAAGTGTGCGCGAAACTCAAAGAATTTACATCGGCCATTAACCGAATCTCATCTTGAACTGGATGATATTTTTACCTGGCAGGAACCGCGTAAGGTCACCAAGAATCTGACCCTGACCTATGACAAATGTATTTATCTGCTTGAACCGACAGAGCTGAATCATAAGCTTGTTGGGCAATATATTTCATTTCTGGAGTACCCAGATGGCACTGTGGCCCTCATGTACGAGGGACGAAAGCTCAACTACAGCATTTTCAATAAATTAGCTGGGCTACAGCAGAATGAGATCGTTGAGAATAAACGGTTAGGTACAGTTCTGGCACATATTCAGCAACAGCATGAAGAGTTGGAAAAACAGAATAAACGTTCCCGTCTCAAGAAAAGTATGCCGAGTCGTAAAGCTCAGAAAGCTGTTATTGAACAAAGAAAGTTAAATCCTGTGCTTGACTCTTGTGGTTAAAAACAGGACATTTTAAATGGTTTATCGCATAGACATTTTAATTGGTGAATAACAATTTAGCTAGGAGAGGCGATATAAGTTTAATTTTTAGTAAAAATATCATTAGTACAGAGAATGATAGGATTAATATTTATCAGGTTGAAAGTATAGAAAAGTCTTTAAAGTTTTTTTTAGAATCTAAAATTATTTTTAGATCTGAGCAAAGAAGAGCTGATGATAGCTATGAAGATACAGATTTCCCAATTTTAGTTTCGGATACACTGTTTCCTGATGTTTTTAATGAATTTTCCGCAGAGAATAAAATAATTCTTCCAATTTACTATACAGTTCAGGAAATACATATTATACCATTTGATGAATATAAAACTTTGCTTCCTCTATCTCTAAAAAATAATATAACTGTTGATATATATAATAACTTTGTATCGTATATTAAGTTGGAAATTTCTAAAATATCTAATATTAAAATTTCCGACTAGGACAAAAATCCCCGCATTGAGCGGGGATTTTTTTATCTTGGTGTTAATTAAACACGTTCGATCACTGTTGCAATACCTTGACCAAGGCCGATACACATAGTTGCAAGACCGATTTGAGTATCTTGTTGTTCCATTACGTTTAACAACGTAGTGGTGATACGCGCACCAGAACAGCCTAGTGGGTGACCCAAAGCAATCGCACCACCATTTAAGTTAATGATGTCTTGCTTATCATAAACGCCTAAGCCTTTCATTACTGATAAGCCTTGAGCAGCAAATGCTTCGTTTAACTCGATAGTCTGAATATCAGCCATCGTTAAACCAGCACGTTTAAGCGCTTTTTGAGTTGCTGGAACTGGACCGTAACCCATGATTGCTGCATCACAGCCTGCAACTGCCATAGAGCGAATGACAGCACGTGGTTTTAAACCTAATGCTTGAGCACGTTCAGCAGACATAAGCAACATTGCAGAAGCACCGTCAGAAAGAGCAGAAGATGTTGCTGCAGTTACTGAACCACCTTTAGGATCAAATACAGGTTTTAATGCTTTGAACGCTTCAAGGTTTGCATCTGGACGAATAACTTCGTCGATGTCGCAAAGGATTTTAAAGCCATTTGCATCGTGGCCTTCAACACCAACGATTTCATTTTTGAAACGACCTTCTTGAGTTGCAGCCCAAGCACGGCGGTGAGATTCAACACCAAAAGCGTCTTGCTCTTCACGAGTAATGCCGTTCATGCGACCTAACATTTCAGCAGTTAAGCCCATCATGTTAGATGCTTTCGCATAGTGTTTAGATGCTTCTGGGTTAAGGTCGATGCCGTGCATCATACCTACGTGGCCCATATGCTCTACACCACCAATAATGAAAATATCACCTTGGTTAGTCGCAATTTGTGCTGCCGCTGTATGGATTGCCTGCATAGACGAACCACAAAGACGGTTCACTGTTTGACCAGCAACAGTTTTAGGCAAGTCAGCCAATAAACCGATGTTACGGCCAATGTTCATACCTTGTTCTAGAGTCTGGTTTACACAGCCCCAGATCAGGTCTTCAACTTCGTTTACATCAAACTGGTTACGGGCAACGAGCGCACGTACAAGTTCAGCAGATAAACTGTCGGCACGTACATTACGGAACATACCGTTTTTAGATTTGCCCATGGCAGAACGAACGCCATCAACAATCACAACGTCACGTGGATTTAAAGTAGCCATTCACGTCGCTCCTTAACCGTAGAATTTTTTGTTGTTAGCAGCCATGTCGCGCAACATTTGCGGCGCTTCATAAGCCTTACCTAAGTGTGCATATTTATCGCAAAGCGCAACGTATTCAGCAACACCTGTTTGGTCGATGTAACGGCATGGACCACCACGGAATGGAGGGAAACCTACACCCATAATCATTGCCATATCTGCTTCAGCGGCAGTTGCAACGATGTTGTCTTCTAAGCAACGAACTGTTTCGTTACAGAAAGCAAGCATCATACGGTCAATGATTTCTTGGTTATCAAACTCACGTTTTTCACCAGTCACGAAAGGAGCAATGATTTCATATGCTGTTGGATCAACAGTTTTTGCTTTCTTGCCTTTCTTGTCGAGTACGTATTTGTAGAAACCAACGTCATTCTTTTGACCAAGACGTTTAGCTTCGTACATTGCTTGAATTGAACCTTTGTAGTCTGGCTTCATACGGTCTGGGAAACCTTCTGCCATGACTTCTGCACCATGTACACCTGTGTCGATACCAACAACGTCGATGAGATAAGCAGGACCCATTGGCCAGCCAAACTTAGACATTACATTGTCAACTTGTTGGAAGTCTGCACCGTCTTTTACAAGAAGGTCAAACGCACCAAAGTAAGGGAACAATACACGGTTAACCAAGAACCCTGGGCAGTCGTTTACAACGATTGGTGTTTTACCCATTTTTTGAGCAAGCACTACAGTCGTTGCAATCGCTTCTTCAGAAGTTTTCTCACCACGAATAACTTCTACAAGCGGCATCATGTGAACTGGGTTGAAGAAGTGCATACCAACGAAGTTTTCAGGACGTTGTAATGCTTTCGCTAAACGTGTGATTGAAATCGTAGATGTATTAGAAGCAATGATCGTATTTTCACGAACATTCTTTTCAGTATCCGCAAGTACCATTTCTTTAACTTTTGGATTTTCTGTAACTGCTTCGATCACGATATCAACTTCTTTAAACTCGTCGTAGCTTAAAGTAGGGCGGATACGTGCAAGAGTTTCACCCATTTGCGCAGGTTTCATTTTCTTACGTTCAACTTGTTTAGTTAACAAGCTGTTCGCTTCTGACATACCTAATGCAAGTTGTGGGTTACCAATATCTTTCATGATAATTGGTGTGCCTTTGCTTGCAGCTTGGTAAGCAATACCACCACCCATAATACCAGCGCCAAGTACAGCTGCTTGGTTTACAGGATGAGCACCTTTTTCATGTTTTTTAGCAGTTTTCTTAACAACTTGGTCATTGAGGAATAAGCCAATCAATGCACCAGCTTGTGGAGTAATCGCTGCTTTCGCAAAGCCTTCAGCTTCAACTTTTAACGCTTCATCACGTGCAAGGCTTGCACCTGCTTGTAATGAATCAAGTAATAATTTTGGAGCAGGGTATTGAGCAGGGTTTGCTTTAGCAAGTACTGCACCTTTTGCTGTGTTGAACGCCATCATTTGTTCAAGCGGATTCAATTTTACAGCATCAAGTTTTTCTTGGCGTTTTGCTTTCCAGTTTAAACGACCAGAAATTGCTTGTTTAACCAAATCAGTTGCAGCTTCAAGTAATTTGTCCGCAGCGACAACCGCATCTACAGCACCATCTTTAAGTGCAGCAGCCGGTTTTTTAGGAACAGCCATTGCCATCCATTCAACTGCGTTGTCGATACCGATAACACGGCTTAAACGAACGCTACCACCGAAACCAGGATAAATACCGAGTTTGATTTCAGGTAAGCCCACTTGTGCAGCTTCTGACATCACACGATAGTCACACACTAAGCACATTTCAAAACCGCCACCTAAAGCCATGCCATTAATAGCAGCAACTTTTGGAAGGTCTAAATCTTCAAAGCTATTGAAGATCTCGTGAACAGGCATAAGCCAGTCAACAATTGCTTTTTCGCCTTGGGCGAAGTTTTCGCCAAATTCAGTAATATCTGCACCAACAATAAATGTAGATTTACCCGAAGTTACAACTAAGCCTTTAATATCGTTATTGGCTTTTACAGCAGCAATCGCTGCTTGGAAATCTTCAATTGTTGCGCGGTTAAATTTATTGACCGACTCACCTTGTAAGTCAAAGCGGAATTCTGCAATTCCGTCCGAAAGCATTTGGACGGTAATGGCATTGCCAGCGTGGATCATGCCTGATCTCCTTAGTTTTGGAGGACTTCTAAGTTGATGTTATGAAGCGTGTGCACAACTTCGGTACACATTTATGCTTCGCTAATCTTACGATAACTATATCTAAAAAAAACCTGACAAGTTGTATCAAGCCGTGACGCAAGGGTCATCTTATTTATTATTCAATTCATCTTTATTAAATGCATAAAAGAAATCATAAAGATAGGTTCTAATCAAAGATATTTGTTTTAATTTAAATTTTTGTTTATAAGGCATTAGGATTATGAAATTTTTATATAAAAATGAGTAATTTTTAAAAGTTAATTTTCTGTCAAAAATGTCAATTGTTCGTAGAATCGTCTATAAATAACAGTAACAATTGTGATGAATTTTAACCTTCTGGATGTTATGGAAAAATATAGTATATTTTAAATTTTTATTACAATAGGGCTGCCTACTATTTAACTTAATTTTTTGACATTCGCTTTTTATAAGTCAATTTTGTTAAAATTTGCGCCAATTAATAATCTTCCGGCTGCGATTACCTTTGAAAAATAAGGTAAGGTTGCCCTAAACTTTTGAAAGAGTAGCAATATGATTAAGTGGATCGTATTAGCGATTTTTGTAATATCTGCATTGTATATCCAACATCGCGGCAAAGTGCGTCACTCGTTTTATCGTCAATTTTTTGACCATTCAACCTTGCTCGCACCGATTAACTTTTTAATGTACATCTTTTCAAAGGTACCGAATCAGCCTTATATCGATACTCAACACTTCAAAGATTTAAAAGTGTTAGATGAAAATTGGGAAATGATTCGAGACGAAGCGAAAGCTTTATATGACCAAGGTGGGATTAAAGCATCAAGTACCTACAATGACTTAGGTTTCAACTCGTTCTTTAAAACAGGATGGAAACGTTTTTACCTGAAATGGTATGAGTCAAGCCATCCTTCGGCTGCTGAGCTTTGCCCAAAAACGACTGCTTTACTCAAAACATTACCAACCATTAAAGCGGCAATGTTTACCGAACTTGCTCCTGACAGCCGTTTGGTTAGACACCGTGACCCGTACGCAGGCTCACTTCGTTATCACTTGGGTTTAATTACACCAAATGATGACCGTTGTTTTATTGATGTAGATGGTGAAAGATACTCTTGGCGTGACGGTCAAAGCGTTGTGTTTGATGAAACGTATATTCACTATGCTGAAAATAAGACTGATCAAAACCGTATTATTTTCTTTGCAGACGTTGAGCGTCCAATGAAAGTGAAATGGATGGAACGTTTTAAT
Organism: Acinetobacter seifertii; assembly: GCF_000368065.1. Taxonomy (GTDB): domain Bacteria; phylum Pseudomonadota; class Gammaproteobacteria; order Pseudomonadales; family Moraxellaceae; genus Acinetobacter; species Acinetobacter seifertii. The sequence continues at coordinate 378,874 of NZ_KB851199.1, read as the reverse complement.
CATTGGTTTGGTCGTAATGTGATGACTGCGGCAAGCTCACCGAATGAAACAGGTGACCAAACGGGTGGTTTAAATAAAGCTTTTGGTTATGTGTACCAAATTCGTATTAAAGCTAAAGCGTTAAAAGCGAAAAACCGTAAGTTATATTACTTTTTAAAATGGTTCCTCATGCTTGGGATTTTCTTCCTGATTTTTGTACGACCATATGTATTTTAATTAAAACGCCCGAAAGGGCGTTTTTTTATTGTGATTATTTAAATCATTTAGATTTATTTTTATGCATTTAAAACGATGATTATTAGCGTGGGGAGTATTTTATTTAAAATTTTAGGTGAATTTTATATTAATTATTGGGATGATAATGCGACTGGTAAATATATACCTTTCTTGTACTTGATAAATTTTAAAAATTTGCGTGGAATATAAATGAATACGGTGATGAAACAAGCTTTAGTAATAACTACATTCAGTGCAGCAGTAATATTAACTGGATGTGGTAAATCTAAGCCAGAGCCAAAATCAAAAACAGAAAAAGTTGAGGCAATTTCGGATTGGAGCTGTACGCATCCTGACAATTTAAATCAGATTCAAACCTCTTTGAAAAAAGAATATTTGAAGCAAATCGAACGTAGCTTAAGACAAAGTCAATATCAGGTTGATGCTGATATTCTTAATAAAATTAATCAAGGTTTGAAGTTTGAAATTAAAAATATTCGCACTTTACCGTTAGAAGATGAAAGTCAAAAAAATACACAACTCAGCTGTGAAAGCCAGTTAGTTGTTTCATTTCCTAAAGGTTTACAAAAACGTGCGGAAAAAGCATATGTTGAAGAACTGCGTCACTCTAATGAAGAATCGCAAACGCTTAATGACTATTTTTCGGATAATGAATCATCTTTGACTCTTGAAAATGACCAATTGAAAGGTGAATTTCTCTATAACATCACAAAAACAGATAAAGAGGGCTTGGTATTTGATTTGCCAAGTCAAAACACTGTGATTGAAGGATTGGTTTTTGTTGCCACTAAAGCTGTGCAATATGCGGCTTATGTTAAAGAAAATGAGTTGATTGACGAGAATATTGAAGAAAATCGACAAATGTCTGAACAAAATAATGAAGAGCAGACTGCTTTGGCTCAAGAAGCCATGGATGTTCGTAAAAAAGAATTGGATAGCGACAAAGCGAAGCAAGTGGAACGCTTAAATCTGACTTGGGATAAATTGGGTGCCGATAAAAAAACTCAATTTAAACAAGATCAATCAGATTGGTTTAAAAAACGTGATGTTGAATGTAAAGTACTGGCACAAAAAAGTGTGGAAGAAATTCCTGAAAAGGACTTAGAAACTTACCAGAAGCAATCCGATTATTGGACTGCTGATATGCGTAAGCAAAATCAAGAGATGCAATATACCCAGTGCTTTATTCAAAAAACTGCAGAGCGTACGATTTATTTAAATAATTTAAACTAATCTGAAACCCTCTATAAGTGCTTGGTCAATCGTGTTGAAATAGATGGGATTGACCAATCTATAGTAAGCTCGAAAGGGATTTTCTATAGAATAAATTCGATAATTTTTTTTGTGACCAATTTCACAATGCTAGGAATTTGTTACAACTATTAAAAGCCAACGCATAATTTTGATTCTACAATTGCTCCGTTTTTTCGAAGACTGGTTAGCGGAAGTAGGTTTCAAAATGGCTCATGCTCATCACGTAGCTCATGCACATGTTCACCATATTAAATTGAGAAAAGAAGAAAGTTCTCAGGGTGACTTAAAAACGAAAGCGATGTTAAACAAAGCTTCTGCTGAGACTAAAAAGCATAGCCGATCGGCTTCTAAAAGACATAAGGTAGAAGACCAAAATATCGATCTGCATAAGTTCTCAAGCAAACTTGAAAGCATGTCAGCAAAACACAGTAAAGAAAAATGTGCCAAGAATATCCGTATTGCTTTACAAGCGGCTGGTGCAGACGTTTCAAAGCATCCAGTGGCTGCATCTGACTGGGGACATACTCTAGAAAAGAATGGCTATAAGAAAATCAAACCGGCATTCAACCGTCCTCAAGAAGGCGATATTTATATTATTGAACGTACCAGTGGCCATACCTACGGGCATATTGCTGGCTATACGGGCAATGGCTGGTTCTCAGATTTTCGTCAAAAAACCTATGCGGTGTATAAAGAAAAAGACGTGAAATATAGTTACTATCGTCTCGATTCTTAAGACCTACGACACACTTTGTCGGTCTACTTCGTCATCGCTTGTCAAATTTAGGTTCTGGCACAGTAAAGCACTTGAAAAGTAAGGATGAAAACATCACATTAGGTATTCAGTATTAAGCCATGCATGCCAATAGTGAATCAAAACGCTCGTCCTCATATTGAAAAAATTTTAGCTCATATGACCCAGCTTCCAGGCGTTTATAAAATGCTAGGGAAAGATGGTGAGTTGTTATATGTGGGCAAAGCAAAAAACCTAAAAAATCGGGTATCGAGTTATTTTGTCAAAACCATTGAGCATCCAAAAACTCAGGCTTTAGTTGCCAGAATTTATGATATTGAAACGCTTGTCACGCGTTCAGAAACAGAAGCGCTGCTTTTAGAACAAAACCTAATTAAACAACATCGTCCGCCTTATAACATCATGCTGCGAGACGACAAATCATATGTCTATATTTTTGTTTCCGCAGATAAGCCGTATCCGCGAATTGCCAGTGGTCGTGGCAAGGGTAAACATCAAATTGGGAAGTTCTTTGGCCCGTATCCAAGCGCTTATAGTGCGCGAGATACCTTGCTGGTTTTACAAAAACTTTTTAATGTGCGCCAGTGTGAAAACAGTTACTTCTCACAGCGCAAACGTCCATGTTTACAATATCAAATCAAACGCTGTTCGGCCCCATGTGTAGGCTTGGTTTCACCAGAAGATTACAAAGAAGATGTGAATAACAGTATTCGGTTCTTACAAGGTGACACCAAAGAATTAAACCAAGAACTGATTGCGAAAATGGAGCAGGCTGCGGCAGATCTTGAATTTGAAAAAGCCGTTTTTTATCGAGACCGATTGTCTTTGCTTCGTGAAGTACAAGCGCAACAAGCTGTTTTCAAAGTGAAAGGTGAAGCTGACATTTTGGCAATTGCTTATCAGGCTGGTGTGACATGTGTACAGATTATGCATGTGCGTAATGGACGTATGCTAGGCGGTAAAAGTTATTTCCCTGATATGTTGGGTGATGACCTCGGACAAATGCTAAGTGACTTTATGGCAAACTTTTATTTTCAGGTTGCCGATGAAGTACCAAGTGAACTGATTGTAAATACTGCCTTACCTGACCGTAAAGAGTTGGAAGAAGCCTTAGCACAGCAGTTTGGAAAGAAAGTCCAGATTAAGAGCAGTGTACGAGAAACACGTGCTGAATGGTTAGAGCTTGCCGAAATGAATGTTCAACATGCGATTAAAGGGCAGTTGAGTAACCACTTAGAACTCAATGAGCGTTTCCACCAGCTTGAGCAGGTGGTTGGCCGTCCAATTGATCGTATCGAATGTTTCGATATTAGTCATACCATGGGCGAAGCACCGATCGCATCATGCGTGGTGTTTGACCAAGGCGGTGCGCGTAAACGTGACTACCGACAATTTGCCATTCAAGATATTACTGCGGGCGATGATTATGCTGCGATGCGACAAGCTTTAACGCGTCGCTATAAAAAGGCGATGCTGCCTGATTTGCTTTTAATTGATGGTGGTAAAGGCCAGCTTCATATGGCAATGGAAGTTATGCAAGAACTTGGACTTGAAGCTTTCATGATTGGTGTCTCAAAGGGTGAGGGGCGTAAACCGGGACTTGAAACGCTTCATTTTACTGATGGCACAAAGATTCAGTTACCTGAAGATCATAAAGCCCTACATTTGATTCAACAGGTCCGTGATGAAGCTCACCGTTTTGCGATTACCAAACATCGCGCTAAACGTGATAAACGCCGTAGCACCTCAGTTTTAGAAGCAATTCCGGGCTTAGGACCTAAACGCCGTCGAGATTTATTAACACATTTTGGTGGGATTCAAGGCGTGTTAAAAGCATCGGAAAAAGAACTGACAGTCGTGCCGGGCTTAGGTGAAGTGATGGCAAGAACAATTTATAAAATTTTGCATGAGTAGCCACGTATTTAAAATTTGAGTGACAAAAGCGCTCGTAAATTAATAGCTGAATGACCATTCACATGATGGTCAAAATAATGAAAGATACTTTCTAATCACGCACATGACTTAGGGATATGCATGTCATTATTACAACTATTTGAAGATGTAAAACAAAATGAATGGATTGATATACCTGCAGGATGGTTACAGGGCCGTACGGTTTTTGGGGGCCTTGTTGCTGGGCTATTAATGCAAAAAGCATGCTCCCATATTCAAGATTCAAATAAAAGATTATTAAGTTGTAGTGTTACTTTTGTGGGGCCTGTACAGCAAGGCTCTGCCCGATTGACTATTGAAGTTTTAAGAGAGGGGAAGTCAGTCACTACGCTTGAGGCACGTTTATGGCAAGATGATGCAGTGCAAACCATTTTGGTTGCAAGTTTTGGGGCATCTCGCGCATCGAGTATTGAGGTCAAACAAGAACCCGTTGCTCCTACGTATGTACAACCTGAAAATTTATCTGTCATTCCTTTTGGTCAGCATATGCCTGAATGCTTTCAGCACTTTGAAGTGTGTTGGGCTGAGGGTAATTATCCGGTGACAGCAAGTGAGCATCCAGACTTTGGTGGTTGGTCAAGGTTCTCACCAGAGCAACATGAAAATCGTCAACTTACATTGCCTGATTTGATTGTTCTCATGGATATTTGGCCGCCGGGTGTATTGCCAATGTTTAAGCAAGTTGCACCTGCAAGTTCTTTAACGTGGCACATTACGTATGTGAACCCAGTCCAGCATCAATTGTGTGACTGGTTTAAATATAAAGTCGCCACAGAATATGCAAGTGAAGGTTACTCAACAGAATATGCATATCTTTGGAATCAAAGTGATCATTTAATTGCAATTTTGAGGCAAACTGTTACGGTATTTACCTAAGCAATCTACTTTCTCGATTCACATATTTCGTATAAAGTGACTGTTACAGATAGATACAATATTGAAGTATGTGTCTTTGTCTGTTAAAAGATGCGTGAAGACTAAATTGGCGGTGTTTATGACCACAGGGCGAATCCTGAATATCCCAAATATCCTAACTTTGGCGCGTATCGCGCTTATTCCAGTATTTTTGGTGATTGCATATTGGCCGCCTGCAATAGGTATTGGTGAGCACGTAGGAAGTATGACTCGTCATATTATCTTGACTGCGATCTTTGTGCTGGCTGCTATAACCGACTGGTTTGATGGCTATTTGGCACGATCTTTAAACCAGACTTCAGCATTTGGCCGATTTCTAGACCCAGTTGCAGACAAACTCATGGTAGCAGCTGCACTTATTGTTTTAGTACAGTGGAAACCTACCATTGCGATGGCTTTTGCAGCAATTGTTATTATTTCACGGGAAATTACTGTTTCTGCTCTACGTGAGTGGATGGCAGAACTGGGTGCGCGAACCAGTGTAGCAGTGTCAACTGTAGGTAAATATAAAACTGCATTTCAAATGATTGCGATTAGTGTGTTCTTACTCAACTGGCAGCCTTTAGAAATGTTGGCTTATGCTTTGTTATATACAGCAGTCATTCTTACTTTGTGGTCAATGTTTATTTATTTAAAAGCCGCGTGGCCATATCTAAAGCAACCATAAAACCAAATAAGATTCTAAAAAGCCTTTCCTTGAGAAAGGCTTTTTTTATTGCAAAGCGCAAAAATAGCGTAACTCACGTAATTGGTATGATGAGTAAATACCATTGGCAAAACGGCACTAAACTGGCATTGTTAGCTTGAGAGATAGCTAAGCAGCAAGGGGAGATTGCATGACTCTAGATTTATTTTCTCCAGAACCTTGTGAAAATTTATTACCTTATGATGGTGAAGTTCAGGACTATGGATGTATTTTAGGTGCTGAAGAGGCCGAGAAATATTTTGAGTATTTGTATCAACATCTGGCATGGCGACATGATGAAGCGAAGTTATACGGCAAGCACTTCATTACTCCCCGCAAAGTTGCTTGGTATGGTGACGAGCATTATAGATATAAGTATTCTGGTGTTTTTCGGGATTCTTTGCCGTGGGACAAAGCGCTTGCTAAGCTGAAACAGCAGGTAGAACAAATTCTTTCAGAAAAATTTAATTCTTGCTTAGCCAATCTTTATGAAGATGGAACGCAAGGTATGGCTTGGCATAGCGACTCAGATGTTTCTTTAGCTAGAACAACCACCATTGCTTCTTTAAGTTTTGGAGCGACCAGAAAGTTCTCTTTTAGACATATTCACACTAAAGAAAAAGTTGAAATGTGGTTACAGCCGGGGCAACTTATTGTGATGCGCGGTGAAACTCAACAATATTGGCAACATCATTTAAATCGTTCGACAAAAATTTTACAACCACGTATTAATCTGACATTCCGTCAGTTCAAATTTTCATAAGTTTTTGCTAAAAATTAGGCAAGAAAAAAAGCCCATGATGGCTGCATGAGCTTATTCCTCTGAGGGAGAGCCTTCTATTGATGAGCTGCTGATGAAAAGAATCATCAATAGGTGCTAAAATCATAATATGAGAATATTTTGGTTTTTTCAATGCTTAAAAATGTAAAAAAACTTTAAATTATCAAAAATACTATTTTATATCTCACCTTTTTCTGAGAGTTCCATAAACCGCTGCTCAATCAATCCAGCATTTTCTTGCAAAATTTCAATCAGTTTTTGAATATTTAAAAAGTCAAAACGATTCTTTGATGCGACTAATGTTAAAGCCAAAGGAACTTCTTTACTCGAAAAACGAACGGGAACGGCAAGGCCTGAAACATTAGGGTCAATCTCACCTTGTGAGAAATAGAAGCCTTGTTTTTTTATTTTACGCATGCGTTGAATAAAGCTTGTTTCGTCTAGAGCAAAACCTGACTGCGATAGCTCATTCTGAAAACGTTCATAGTAGTCATGCATACGCTGTTTACTTAAATGTGACACCATTGTTTTTGGTGAAGCTCCAACATAGATCGGACGCGGGCAGCCTCGACCATATGAAAGTAGCTCTGTATCTTTGAAAATTTCATGATGAATATCAATACAATAGTCGTCATTTAAATAGGTGAGTAAACAGCAAAGTTCAGTGCGCTCAACAATATTACGCATAAACGGCGTACTGATTTGGACAAGTGGATCGGTTGTTCTGGATACATAGTCAAGAACTGCTATTTTTGAGCCTAAAGTGTAATCGCCAGAAGTACCATTAATACGTTTTAATAAGTCGGCTGATACGAGTTCTTTCAGATAACGATAGCTGGTCGGTTTAGACAAGCCAAGTTCTTCGCAAATAATATCGACATTAATCACTGGTCGTGAAACTGAAAATAAATCCAGTACGGTTAAAATTTTGCCAAAACTTGAAATTGCCATGATGTCTTATTCGTATCCTTAATAAAGAGTCACACTTGAGTTCTTATAACAGAAAAATTGAAGCTTTGTCTCAATTGCAAGATAACTACCTGATTTAAATATTTTACGCTCAGAATCAGAAAAGTTCTCTTGATTCGTACATCATATATGATTAACTAAAAACATATCAAATTATCAAATAAAGATATTTTAGTTGACTAAATCACTTTAATTTGAAAAAATTGTGCAACAAAATATCTAATCGAGAAATTGGTTTACTCTGCCGGCTTTCTCGATGTCTCTCCTTTCCTAAGCTTGGTCGCCTAAATAGCGGTCAAACTGAAATCATCTGGGCATATCATGCAAAGATGTAGGAAAAATCATTGTATTGAAGGATGCTCTCATTAACTCATTTGTCTATAAGGCAAATGACAAAGTCGTGTTGTCTTTTTAAAAAGGCAAGGGCACGCTGAGGAGCATGCTCATCAGTTCAAATCTGTATTTGAGATGAGTTCATGTTATTAAAGCAAATACTGGCTTTTCGCCCGAGTAAGCTTGATCTAATTTTTGCAATAAAGACATTTATTGCCGGCATGTTGGCATTATTTGTCTCGTTTGAATTAGACCTGATTAATCCAATGTGGTCGATCGGTACTGTCTTGATTATCGCCAACCCTTATTCGGGTATGGTGTCGTCTAAGTGTGTCTATCGTGTTTTAGGGACGGTGGGTGGCGCCATTGTTGCATTAACAATCACGCCTCATCTGATTAATACGCCGTGGATCTTTACGGTGGTGTTATCACTATGGGTGGGCTTTGCGCTTTATGTATCCTTACTCGACCGGACGCCTCGTAGTTATGCATTTATGCTGGCGGGTTATTCAACTGCAATGATTGCGTACAACGCGATTACTTATATTGATCAGTACAATATTTTTGATATTGCTTTGGCGCGTGTACTTGAGATTTCAATTGGTGTGATTTCAAGTGCAGTGGTTTCCGCAACTATTTTGCCTATGCATATTGGTTCAGCCATTAAGCAGCGTGTAACTAAAACACTCAAAGATACCGAGAGTCTGTTTGCAAACTTATTAAATGCAGATCAGCAGCAAAACAATACACAGCTTTTAGCCGCAATTACTCGTGATACAACTGATATTCATGCTTTGGCAGTTCACTTGAGCTATGAAAAAGGTGAATTGCATGGCATGACCAAGCCTTTACAAGAAATGCTCCATCAAATGTCGATGGTAGTTGCAAACTTAGTTGCTTTGTCCGAGCGAATTAAACAGTTACAAGAACTTAATTTTATTGAAAGTCATGCGGACAAATTAAAACAGCTTTCAGGTCATGTAATTCATTTTCTCGAACAAAAAGACCAGATGACTGATGAAAATGTTTTGCAGTTACCTGCTGAGTTTGAAAATGACTTTTTGAACTTAAATGACTCGGCTTCTGAACATCAGCAAGTTTTATTGGCTGCCATGAAAATGGATGTCCGCCACTTTATTAGTAATGTTTTAGCTGTAAAAGTTTTATGGCAACGCATCAAGCAGGGTAATAAAGAGATACCAGATAACATTACCCCAATGACAACTAAATATCCAAGTTTACACCGAGATCACGGGGTAGCGGTCAGAGGTGGTATTAGTGCGGTACTCATTACATTTATTGTGACAGGTGTGTGGATTCTGTCTGGCTGGAAGGCTGGATTTATGATGGCACAGATTGGTGCAGTAACTGCTTGTATTTTAACAGCTTTAGATAATCCTGTTCCTGTCTTACGTATTTTTATATGGGGAAGTGTGGCATCAGCTGTTTTAGTGTTTATTTATGCTTTTGGTGTTTTCCCTCATGTCACTACATTTTGGGAGCTTGGACTCGTTTTACTACCGATGTTCTTATTTGCGGTTTCTATGATGGCAAATCAGGCACTCATGCCTGTGGGTATGGTGCTCGGTATTAATACCATGATGGGTCTGAACTTGCACAATGCTTATAGCATGGATGCAGTGTCTTACCTAGACAGTTCATTTGGTATGGTCATGGGTGTATTGGTATCTCTCATTGTGATAGATGTTGTACGTGCTATGTCACCCGATACCAGTGCAAATCGTATTCTGGCTTTACATTATCGCGCGATGCGCCAAGCAATTTATATTCCTTATGGTATTGAATTCAAAGTTCATTTGCGTGCGATGTTAGACCGTGTAGGTGTTTTAAATACCAAAATGGTTCAGTCAGAAGAGATTAAAAAATCAATTCATCAGGCACTTGTTGAATCAAGTGCAATTGTTGATTTAACCCGTTTGCAAGAGTTAGCAAATCAGGTTCAGTCATCTTCAGAACTGGCGCATCATATTGGGCGTTTGCAACAAGATTTAGATGAGCTATTTAGAGCTAAAGAGAATGAAAAAGATGAAGCAGATGTATTAATACAACATATTCATCAGACTTTGTTTGAACTAAAACAGCTTGCTTCAAATATAGAAGATATGGCTATTCGCCAAAGATTATTTATTTCACTAAATAATATTGCTTATAGCATGTGTCATGTTTCATCAAACCAAATGAATGCAGATCGTACGCTTACAGGAGCCACAGCGCATGGGTGAGTTTAATGTATACGGTATTTACGTGCCCGCTTTGCTCGTCCAAGCCTTATTTGCATATATATGTTTCCGCTTGTTAAGTCCTTTAACTAACAAATGGATTGCACAAGGCTGGATTGCATTGCCCAGCATTTTCAATTTGTGTTTTTACCTTTTATTACTTTTGGTGATACACCAAGTTTTTGTTGGGTTAGGTGCTTAAAGATGATTGCCAGATTAAAGATTGAGTTAGGTGAGTGAAATGAATCAATTGGAGTTGAAAAAAGTCATCCGTCCAGTGATTTTGATTGTCGCATTAATGATTGCGGTCTATACCATTGTGCATTTGTGGAATTACTATAATGCAGCGCCGTGGACACGTGATGGTCGCGTTCGTGGTGACGTCATTCAAGTTTCTTCAGATGTAGCAGGGCTTGTAACAGAAGTATTGGTTCAAGATAACCAAACTGTCAAAAAAGGTCAGGTGCTTTTTAAAATTGATGTCTCTCGCCGAGCTTTAGATGTAGAGCAAGCAAAGTCTGATTTGGCAAAAGCAAAAGCAGCATTTGCTCAGGCGCAAGCAGGTTTAGCACAAGCCAAGGCTAACTTAATTAAGTCGAGTACAAACATTAAGTTAGCCGAGAAAAACGCAAACCGTTATTCAAACTTAATGGATGGCGCTATTTCTAAACAAGAACAAGATCAAGTTTTTGCAACACGCGATCAATCCCTTGCAGAGCATGAACAACTTCAAGCTGCGATTGAACAAGCAGAAGCAACTATTAAGCAGCAACAGGCACTCGTTGAAGCTGCGACAAGTAACTTGCATTTAGCTGAACTTAATATGCATCGTGCTGCTGTGGTGGCACCCGCAGATGGAACACTCTCTAACTTTGATATGCGCCCTGGTAATTATATTCAAGTTGGGCAAGCAGTTGCAGCATTACTAGACCGTAAACAACTTTATGTGGTGGGATATTTTGAAGAGACAAAATTAGACCGTATTCATATTGGCGATGAAGCGAGTGTACAGTTAATGGGTGATAGTCAAAAAATTAAAGGTCATGTACAAGGTATTGCATCGGGTATTGAAGACCGTGAGCGTTCAAGCAGTTCTAAATTGCTTGCAAACGTAAACCCAACCTTTAGCTGGGTTCGTTTAGCGCAGCGCGTACCTGTGAAAATTGTGTTAGACGAATCGCCAAAAAATCAGCTTGCTTTTGTTTCTGGCCGTACTGCGACAGTACATATTATTGAAAAATAAAAAGCTTAAGTTTTTCTACTCAATAAAAAAGCATGTGTAAAACATGCTTTTTTTACTTTTATGGCGTTAAGCCGACTGGATTTCGATACCAACTCTGGATCAGCAAGGCTGCTGCAAAACTATCTGCTGATAATTTCTTTGCGCGTCCTTGTTCTTGGTAGAAGCCGAGCTCTTCTCTTGCTTCACGCGTCGTTAAGCGCTCATCCACCATCCAAGTTTCAATATTGGTTTGATGGCGTAAACGTCTTGCAAATTTGCGGGCACGTGTAGAAAGTTCTGACTCACTATCATCCATATTTAATGGAAGACCAACAATAAACAAATCAGGTTGCCACTCTTTTACAATTTTTAAAAGCTGGTCCCAGTTAGGAATTCCATCTTTCATTACAAATAACGGTAGTGGGTTAGCACTTTCAATTGCAGATTGACCTATCGCCATCCCCATTTTTTGAGTGCCAAAGTCGAAAGCCATAATTGATTTGGATTGTGTCACAGTCATTAAGCATGTCCGATTTCAGAAGCCAGCCATGTGCGATCTACACCAATCTTTTTATAGGCTGCATCCCAACGGTCGTCGTACGGTAAGTTAAAAATCAGATCCATATCGGCATCACAGATAAGCCAGTCACCACGAGCGATTTCATCTTCTAACTGGTTTTTACCCCAACTCGCATAACCTAGTGCGATTTGATAGCGACCCACACCTTCGTTATGTGCGATTGCATCAAGAATATCTTTACTGGTGGTAATACAGACATTTTCACCCACAGCAATAGAAGAGTGCCAAGTTGGTTGGCCAGTATGAAGGACAAAGCCTGCTTCTGGGCGTAAAGGCCCACCTTGTAAAACCTCATGTGGATTTACATTGTCTGCATCAATATCTAAATCATTCAGGAGTTCTTTAATTTGAATGCCAGCAGGACGATTAATGATAATGCCTTGAGCGCCTTCTTCGTCGTGACGGGCAAGATAAATTACTGTATTTGCAAAAAAGTCATCTGCCAGTTCTGGCGGGGCAATCAGACAACGGTGAGTCATGTATTGTTTGGTCACCTAAGCGGTTCTCCCTCAAAAAATGTCGCTAGAGGGTCTCACGACCCTTTTATCTATATAGGTTCTTTTTATCAACATACAAGAGTTAATCGGATTTCGCCAATCTTTTTCTCTCATTTTCTTTATTAATTTGAAGAAGCCTGAAATTTAAGTTGTCGTAATTGTTTAGCATGCTGTAAGGTCGTTTCATTAATTTCAACACCGCCAGACATACGTGCTAATTCAGAAATAATCTGATTTTCATCAAGTTGTACAATGGTACTACTGGCTGGGTCAGTTTGCTGCTTTTTAACTAACAAATGTTGATCAGATTGCGCAGCGACCTGTGCTTGGTGAGTAATACATAAAAGTTGGACATGTTGAGCTAAGTCGGCAAGTAAACGTCCAACTACTTCAGCTGTACCACCGCTAATCCCCACATCAATTTCATCAAACACTAAAACTTCGGCTTCTGTTTTTTCCGCGTTCATGACTTGCATGACGAGTGCAATACGTGAAAGTTCACCACCCGATGCCACACGAGCCAATGGTTGTGGTGGTATACCTTTATTAGCCGTAAATAAAAGTTGAATAAAGCTTAAACCTTCTGAGCTTGGTTGTTCTAGGGGTTCAAACTTAAACTCAAAGTGGGCTTCTGGTAGTGCTAAGGGTTTCACTTGTTCGGTTAACTGTTTGGCAAGTGGGGCAGCAGCTTCACGACGAATATTGTCTAAATGCTGAGCTTTCTCTAAAAATTCCTCATGTGACTTTTCTACTTGCTCTGCCAGAGTCTCTGGGTCTTCAAGTTGGTGCAATTGTTCAAGCTCATTTTGCCAAGTTTCGTATTCTTCTTTGAGCGTCTCTGGCTGAGTACGGTACTTACGCGCCAGACGATGAAAAACTTCAAGCTTGGAATTTAGTTCTTCCATTCGTTCAGGGTCAAAACTTTGACGATCAATGAACTGACGTAAATTTGATGTGGCATCATCAATTTCACTTTGCGCATTTAATAATGAGTTATAAATTTCAGAAAGCTGTTCACTACGTCCAGCATGAGATTCTAAACGACGAATAATCGACGACATTTCTTGAGTAATGTTTTGCTCAGCTTCATCAAGCGCATTCAGGCTATAGCTACAATCTTGCATGATATGTTCATGATGACTAAGGCGATCGAACTCTTGCTCGATTTCTTTGTAATCGGTTTGAATAACCTCTTCAAGCTCTTCGATTTGTAGCTCTAAGGTCGCAATACGTTGTAGACGGGTTGCTTGAGCATCTAAGGCTGCTTGGTGTAAACGAATGGTACGTTGCCATGTACTATAAGCTTCACGGACATCATTCGCTTCAGCATAAAAATTGTTATAACGGTCTAACCAATGCTTTGGATAAGGTGGTTCAAGAAGTTGCTGTTGGCTGTGTTGGCTATATAACTGAACCAGTAAACGTCCTAATTCTTTAAGCTCAGAGAGACTACTCGGACGTCCATTGACCCATGCTTTACTGCGACCAGTTGCGAAAATAACACGTCGTAAATGAATTTCCCCAGAATCATCATCTAGTTCATGGTCTTGTAGCCATTTCGCTTCAGGACTATTGTCCTGATAAGTAAAAACAGCGGTTACATCCGCTTTGTCCGAACCATAGCGGACATAATTTGTATCTGTACGTTCACCTAAACAGGCAGAAAGTGCATCCAGTAATAATGATTTTCCGGCACCTGTCTCACCTGTTAGAACATTAAATCCTTGTTCTATATCAATAGCTAAATGATCAGCTAATGCAAAATTAATTAAAGTTAAATGTGTGAGCATAAACGCATCCAACGCGCCAAATTATGGGTTAAAGATAGAGAAGTTTTGAATTTGCTACAAGTGATCTATTATTCTAACTGAAATTATAGAACTCCAAGATTCTTGTTCGTTTATTATTTAGCAATAATCGTCGATATCAAAAATTATCAGAATTATTCATGGATACATTTATTTAATTGTGTAGAAAGATATTTTTTACTTGCCAGTTTATTTTGAAGAGTGAAAAAATATATCATATTTTCATAATATTGAAGCACATATCAGAGATTATATTGCCACTGGAAGGTATCCGGATAATCGAGTTATAGATCAACATTATCTGCGTTATTGTATCTGGCCGACTTTAAAACAAAGTGTGCTTATACATGATAGCCAGCAATTTGATGAAAATAGTGTCAAATTCCCGGTTTATGAATCAGCTTCAATGCAAAATGACCCAGATAATTTTCATATTGGCATGGATAATGGCTCACCAGTGGTTACAACTGCTGTTACTCATCCAACGGCAGAGAAAGTTTATTGGGTTTTACTCGATGAAAATCACGATGAAGTTTGCAGATATGATGCAATTGTGTCGAAGAGTCGAAATATTGAAGTGAATTTACCCCACGCTTTTGCTAAAAAAATTCAGCTACAGCAGTGGAAATTACAAGTCTATGCGTATGAAAACTGATTGATTAGTTATTTAGGCACAATTAAACTACATTCAACATAATTTATATAAATGCGGCATTATCTGGAGAATGTGCATGAGTTCAACCCAATTTGATCATGTAACGGTCATCAAAAAGTCAAACGTTTATTTTGGTGGAGCATGTATCAGCCATACCGTGCAATTTGAAGATGGAACGAAAAAAACATTAGGTGTTATTTTGCCGACTGAGCAGCCTTTAACATTTGAAACACATGTTCCTGAGCGTATGGAAATTATTTCAGGTGAATGTCGTGTCAAAATTGCAGACAGTAATGAAAGTGAATTGTTCCGCGCTGGTCAATCATTTTATGTTCCTGGAAACAGCGTTTTTAAAATTGAGACTGATGAAGTGCTTGATTATGTGTGCCATTTAGAAGGCTAAGAAATTCCTGTTTAAATCGGGTACACTATGCCCAAAGAAATCCTGTGAAGTTGGCTTTGCAGGATTTTTATTTTTTTGCTCAAACGTTGTTAGAGGTCAAGCATGGCAAAACCGGAATATTATTATGGCGTTCACTCAGTGGAGTCATTGTTAGAACTTGAGCCGGAACGTGTGCTAACCCTGTTTACTTTAAAAGGGCGGGATGACCAACGTTTGCAAAAGATTTTGCAATTGGCAGAGCCTTTTGGAATTAGTGTACAAAAGGCAAGCCGTGATAGTCTTGAAAAACTTGCTGGTTTGCCATTTCATCAGGGTGTAGTAGCAGCAGTACGTCCTCATCCGATTTTAAATGAAAAAGATCTAGATCAGATCTTGGCTGAAACTCCAGATGCTTTATTGCTTGCATTAGATCAGGTAACAGATCCACATAACTTAGGTGCTTGTATCCGTACCGCTGCTGCAATGGGCGTGCAAGCTGTGATTGTGCCTCGTGATCGTTCGGCAAGCTTAACCCCAACGGCTCGTAAAGTTGCGGCGGGTGGAGCTGAAAAAGTTAAATTTATTCAAGTCACAAATTTAGCTCGTACATTGGCTCATCTGAAAGAAACAACTCATATACGTGTAATTGGTACTATGCTTGATGAAAGTGCAATGCCAATCCAAAAGTGTGATTTCTCTGGCCCAGTCGTGATTGTGATGGGAGCTGAAGATACAGGTTTGCGCCCAATTACTCAGGCACAGTGTGATCACAAAGTTTATATTCCGATGTCTGGGAATTTACAGAGTCTAAATGTAAGCGTGGCAACAGGTATGGCACTTTATGAGGCTTGTCGTCAGCGTTCTGAGGTATAATTGAGCTGCCTTTCTAGTTTTTAAGCAGTCTTCATATGTCTCCCCGTAAACAAGGTTATTTCTTTGTATTGGTGACCATGTGCATTTGGGGCGGGTTTACACTTTTTGCTCGTTTAAATGCACAATGGCACATCAGTGCTTGGGACATTGCCGCACTGCGCTTCGCTATCGCCTTTCTAATTTTAATGCCTATCTTAATTTATAAAAAAGATCTCGCTTTTTTATGGAGTAAGCATGCGGTTATTTTGGCGCTCATTGGCGGTGTTATCTATTGTCTGACTGTTTATACCGCTTTTCTTTATGCTCCAGCCGCACATGCTGCAATATTTTTAAATGGCTGCATACCCATCTGTACTGCTATAGCTGCCTATATTTTATTTAGACAGCCGTTTGATAAACACACATGGGCGAGTCTCGCAATCATGATCGCTGCCTTAGCACTCATGAGCATTTTGATGCTACGTACAAGTACCTCTGCGTTTGGAATTGGAGACATACTCCTTTTTATTAGTGCGATTTGGTGGGGTATCTTCACTGTTTTACTTAAACAGTGGAAGCTCTCTGCATGGCATTCTATGGCAAGTGTTGCGATTTGGTCTGCAATTATTTATTTACCCATCTATGTTTTATTTTTGCCTAAGCACTTCATGGAAGTTAGTCCTGTTCATTTAGCGATACAGGGCATTTTCCATGGTGTATTTGTCGTTATTATTGCAACTTTGACTTATGTTGCTGCCATTCAACGTCTTGGTGCTTTTAAAACGGGAAGTATTGTCACTTTGGCGCCGTTCATTGCCGCTATTTTAGCTGTACCTTTACTTGGTGAGTCATTAAGCCCATCAATTGTTGTGGGCTTAGTAGGTATGGGAATAGGCGCTTTACAGCCTTGGCGCTGGTTTAGACAAGATAGCCTGACACAAAAAATTAAGCAGCAAAATATGTAAGATTAGTTGATGCGCTTCAAATAGCTTTGATGTAAAGGCTCTAGTTGCTGATATAAATGTTCGAGTAATCCGTCATTAAACACAATGTCATTGGCAAGCTCACGTTTACGCTCGCGTGGCATTTGTGCAGCAATAATTTTCTGGATTTGTTCCTGGTTTTGCCCATCTCGCTGGCTTGCACGCTGAATTTGAGTTTGTTCACTCGCATCAACTAATAAAGTGTGATTAACCAATTCATGTTGGTTGGTTTCAAAGAGTAATGGTGAAACTAAAATCACATAAGGACTTTTTGGATTTTGTAGTTGTTGAATAATCGATTGGCGAATCGCAGGATGGATAATGCTCTCGAGTATGTGTCTTGCTTCAGGGTTCTGAAAAATATGTTCGCGTAGGGCACGACGATCTAAATTACCATCGGACTGAAGTACCCAGTCTCCAAAAGTTTGCTGAATTTTTTGGAGAGTAGGTTGGCCTTTTTCAACGACTTCACGCGCAACGATGTCGGCATCGACGACTTGAATTCCTTGGGACTCGAACCATTGTGTTGCAGCAGATTTTCCACTGCCAATACCACCTGTGATTCCCAGAATAAAAGCCATCTTAACCTCCTAAATAAATCTTCATAATCTGATCACCCCATAAAAAGGCAACCCAACCCGCAATGGCAATATATGGCCCAAAAGCAAAAGGCTGATTTTCATTTCTTAACTTTAATAAGATGATGCCAATGATTGCACCCAATAAAGATGACAATAACACAATTAATGGCAGCATCAATGGTCCCATCCATGCACCTAAGGCTGCAAGTAACTTAAAGTCGCCGTAACCCATACCTTCTTTGCCGGTAATCACTTTAAAGAGGTAATAGACAATCCAAAGACATAGAAAGCCGATAAGGTAGCCCCAAATGGCTGAGTTTGGTGAGGTATAAATATTAAAGGTGTTAATGCCCAAGCCAAGTGCTGCCAAAGGCAAGGTAAAGCGATCAGGTAAAAGTTGTGTATCAAAGTCTATAAAGGTGAGGGCAATCAGGACCCAAGTCAGGACGAGACCCCAAAGCATTTGTATGGTTGCACCAAACACCATAACCACCACCAATGAACATAACATGGTGAGTAGTTCAATTACTGGATAACGAATACTAATCGAATGTTGGCAATGACCACATTTTCCTCTTAGCACAAGCCAGCTTATGACAGGAATATTTTGATACCAACGGATCGGTTGGTGGCAATTTGGACATGATGAAGCAGGTTTGCTTAATGTTAGTTTTTCATGGTCAATAATGGGTTGCTCTGGATTTAGGAGCATTTGACATTCGAATTGCCAATCTTGCTCCATCATTTTTGGAGTGCGGTAAATCACTACATTAAGAAAGCTACCAATACATAGGCTCACGAGTGCAACTGCAATATAAAGTGCAGTTAAGTTTTGAATAAAATAAGCAATGATGTCCTGCATTATACAACTGAGCCCATTTGGAAAATTGGAAGATACATGGCAACAACGAGACCGCCTACCAACACCCCTAAAACCGCCATGATTAAAGGTTCCATCATTGAAGTTAAACCATCAACAGCATTATCAACCTCATTTTCATAATAGGTCGCAACTTTATCGAGCATGCTGTCTAGCGCCCCAGATTCTTCACCAATTGCAACCATTTGTATAGCCATAGAAGGAAAACGGTTAGATAAACGCATGGCAAACTGAAGTTGTTGTCCTGTTGCGACATCTTCGCGAATTTTCATCACAGCTTGTTCATAGATGACATTGTTGGTTGCACCAGCAGTCGACTCAAGCGCATCGATGAGTGGAACACCTGCTGCAAAGGTTGTGGCAAGTGTACGACTATAACGGGCAATAATTGCTTTATAAACTAAGTCTCCAAAAATAGGTAATTTAAGCGCGAGTTTATCCAAGCCATCACGAAATTTCTTACTACGTTTTTTAGCTTCTAAAAAAGCGGCAATTATTACACCAATCGCGATAATCATAATAAACCAGTATTCTTGCATCCATTTCGACATGTCTACGACCATTTGCGTAAAGGCTGGTAACTTTGCTCCAAAAGAAGAAAATAGATCTTGGAAAACGGGTACCACTTTAACCATCAAAATAATAGTCACCACAATGGCTACCACAATAACTGTCGCAGGATATTTCATTGCTTTCTTGATTTTCTGCTTCAACAATTCACTTTTTTCTTTGTAAATCGCCACACGATCTAGCATGGTTTCAAGCGCACCTGATTGTTCACCAGACTCAACAAGTGAACAAAATAAATTGTCAAAATGTTGAGGATACTTTCTTAAAGCTGAAGTGAAGGTACTGCCACCTTCAACTTCACCTTTAATCCCAAGTACTACCTCACGCATAGCTGGATTTTCCAAACCTTCCGCGACAATTTCAAAGCCTTGTACCAGCGGTACACCCGCTTTCATCATAGTCGCCAGTTGTCGGGTAAAAATCGTAATATCAAGCGTTGATACTTTTTTCTTGAATAAACCTTCAAGAATATTTTTACGTTTCTCCCGTATGGTTCGAACGGTAACCCCTTGTTTGCGTAAGGTCACTTTAGCTAAAGCCATATTTTTAGCTGGAAGTTCCCCCTTAATTTTTACACCCTTACGGTCAACCCCTTCATAAGCAAAAGTAGGCATCATTTGTGCCTTTTTGACAGCCATTAGATTATCCTTATTTTAAATAGTGTCTTATTCACTGGTTACACGGTTGACTTCTTGTAAAGAGGTCACCCCTTGCATCACCTTTTTTAAACCTGAACGACGTAGATTATTAAACCCCAATTTTTCAGAAGCAGCTGCGATTTCTAAAGCGTTGCCATCTTCCATAATAATCTTGGAAATTTCAGGTGTAACTTTCATTACTTCATAAATACCCACACGGCCTTTATAGCCCTCACGACATTCAGGACAACCCACAGGTTGAAAAACGCGAAAGTCTGGATGTGCTAGATCCTGTTCGGTAAAGCCCATTTCCAATAGGCTTTGTTTTGGAACATTTGTAGGTGTTTTACATTGAGAGCAAAGGCGGCGTGCTAACCGCTGAGCAATAACCAAGTTGACTGATGTTGCAATATTGAAAGAAGGAACCCCCATATTGCGTAAGCGAGTCAGTGTTTCCGGTGCACTGTTGGTATGCAGTGTTGACATCACCATGTGACCCGTTTGTGCAGCTTTAATCGCGATTTCTGCTGTTTCCAAATCACGAATCTCACCAACCATAATAATGTCAGGGTCTTGTCGTAAAAATGATTTAAGTGCAGCAGCAAACGTAAGACCTACTTTCGGGTTCACGTTAACCTGATTAATCCCTTCAAGGTTAATTTCTACAGGGTCTTCGGCAGTAGAAATATTAGAGCTCTCAGTATTTAAAATGTTTAAGCCTGTATATAAAGATACAGTTTTACCGGAACCTGTTGGTCCAGTAATTAAAAGCATACCTTGTGGTTTATCTAAAGCTTCCATAAACAAAGCTTTTTGTTCTTCTTCGTATCCTAGGGCGTCAATCCCTAGCATTGCGCTTGATGGATCAAGAATACGTAGAACTAGCTTTTCACCAAACAACGTCGGAAGTGAGTTCACACGAAAATCAATTGCTTTAGTTTTTGAGAGCTTAAGTTTGATACGACCATCTTGTGGGACACGTTTTTCGGAAATATCCATTTGAGACATTACTTTTAAACGTGAAGCCAAACGGTTTGCCAATTGTAAAGGCGGATTAGCAATTTGACGTAACACGCCGTCGACACGATATCGAACCCGATATGACTTTTCATACGGTTCAAAATGTAAATCTGAAGCGCCCATGCGAATGGCATCAATAAGCAACTTATTAATGTATTTAACAATTGGAGCTTCATCACCTTGAGGTGTTTCTTCTTCATCCTCTTGAGTCGAAGGTGCATCTAGGCTGACATCGAGATCAAACTCTTCATCATTAAAATCAAAGTTGCTTTCTTCTGCAAAATGCTGGCCTAAAACTTTTTCCAGCTTATGATGCTCGACAATGACAGGCTCAACCATCAGTTTGCTGTTAAAGCGGATCGCATCAATCGCTTCAATATTGCTTGGATTGCTGGTTGCGACATATAAAATTTGCCCTCTTTGAATAAGTGGCAAAATCCGATGTTTTAAAATCAGTTTTTGATCGACCAAATCTTTTGGAATCTGAGATGTGTCATAAACATCAAGATCAAAATATGGTTCAGCAAACTCAGCAGAGATTGTTTCAGCCAATAAAGAAGGGGAGAGATGAACCTCTTCAATTAAATATGCGACTGTATCCTGCTTAGCTCTCTTTGCTGCATCTAATGCATTTTGCATGGTCGCTGCCGACACATGCTTTTCTTCGACTAAACGCCGAAAAAACCCCGTAAATTTTGGAGATGTATGTAATGCTGACATCTGCCTGCCTATGCTAATGTGTTTATAATTGGTATATGAAAAATTATACTTTTGTTATGTAAAATTACTACCTTATAAAATGTTGCTCTAGTCCTACTCAGACTGTTAAAGCTTGAACCAGTCGAAGTTTTTATGGATTAATTTTTAGAATGTTTAAGTTTGAGCCCTTATAAAGTTTTTTTAATTTCAAAGAGTAGAAAAGATATAAGTAATCCCATTAAAGAAAAGTATCTGAAATTTGTATAAATGCGTGTAGAATGTGCTGCATTTTTGATGAAAGGTGAGCAGTATGTCGGGTACGACGATTACGCCTTGGGTAGTTGGCAACTGGAAAATGAATCCAATGCGTGCTAACGCCAACCAACTTATAGAAGAATTTAAACAATTATTGCAACAAAACCAAATTGCAGATGAAAGCTGCCATGTGGGCGTTGCCCCTGTTTCTATTGCACTTACAACAGTACAGGCGCAATTGCAGGATGCTGCAAGAACAGTATATACAGTTGCGCAGGATGTATCGCGTATTGCAGGTACAGGTGCTTATACTGGTGAAGTTAGTGCAGAATTATTAAAAGATAGCCAAATTAATTTCGTATTGGTCGGGCATTCTGAACGCCGTGATATTTTTGGCGACAACGTTGAAATTTTGAAGGCGAAACTCCAAAATGCATTAAGTGCGGGCTTAACTGTAATTTATTGTGTGGGTGAAAGTCTTGAACAGCGTGAGCAAGGCCATGCAGAGCAAGTTGTTTTACAGCAAATTTGCGATATTGCACCTGTGGTTACTGCTGAACAATGGCAAAACCAAGTCGTGATTGCTTATGAACCTATCTGGGCAATTGGTACAGGTAAAACAGCTTCTCCACAAGATGCACAAGCGATGCACGCTAAAATTCGTGAAGGCTTATGTCAGCTTACTTCAGCGGGTTCAGATATTGCTATTTTATATGGTGGTAGTGTAAAAGCTGAAAATGCTGTTGAATTAGCTGCATGTCCAGACATTAATGGTGCGTTGGTCGGCGGTGCTTCATTAAATGCAGCATCTTTTTATCAAATTGTACAAGCCTTCGCGCAAAGCAAATAACGAGGATAGGGTATGCACTCTTTTGTACTTGTTGTACATATTATTTTAGCTGTACTGATGATTGCATTGATTTTAGTGCAACACGGTAAAGGCGCAGATGCTGGTGCTTCTTTTGGCGGCGGCGGTGCAGCAACTGTATTTGGTGCATCGGGTTCGGGTAATTTCCTTACTCGCTTAACTGCTGTTTTAACTGCATTGTTCTTTGTAACGAGTTTAACTCTTGCTGTTTTTGCGAAAAAACAGACGACGGAAGCGTATAGCTTGAAAACTGTACAAACAACAGCACCAGCTCAAACAACATCGCCTGAAACTTCACCAAATGCACCAAAAACGGGTCAATAATTCGAAATAGGGCTTTCCTTTTACAGTTGGAAGGACTAGAATGCGTCCCACAAGCTGCGGTGGTGGTGGAATTGGTAGACACGCTACCTTGAGGTGGTAGTGCCTTCGGGCGTGGGGGTTCAAGTCCCCCCTTCCGCACCAACTTTGAACCAGAAAGTTGAGTGCAAGCAGTTTATTGATGCGGGATGGAGCAGTCTGGTAGCTCGTCGGGCTCATAACCCGAAGGTCGTTGGTTCAAATCCAGCTCCCGCTACCAATTTGATTAAGGTGCAACTTAATCAAGCGAATATTAGATAAGTTTACATTGACTTTTTTTGATATTTGTATATAATTTTTGCACGTTGATGCGGGATGGAGCAGTCTGGTAGCTCGTCGGGCTCATAACCCGAAGGTCGTTGGTTCAAATCCAGCTCCCGCTACCAAGTTTCTTAAAAGAGGCTCACAGACAAGTGGGCCTTTTTGCACAGTGGACTATTGTTTTCTGTGCTACATAGGGGCGATTAACGCCCTTTTTTATTGGTTATCGTATCGCTATCGTGTAGTGTCGACATCAATTGGTCAAATAGTCATGCTTCACTATAGTAGGTCTGTGTCGGTTAAAACAACCGATTGAATCGCACGAGAATGACGAGAGTAAATGAAATTATCAAATAAATCCCAAGCATTGTATGACATGATTGCCCCAGCAGTGCAAGCATGTAGTGTTGACCTGTGGGGAATTGAATTCCTTCCACAAGGTAAACGTTCATTATTGCGTATTTATATCGATAGACCAGTTGATGAAAATGCTGAACCAGTGATTAATGAAGATGGTGAAGTAGAACAAGGTCGTGGTATTGGTGTGCAAGATTGTGTACGAGTTACACAACAAGTCGGCGCAATGTTAGATGTTCATGACCCGATTTCAGGTGAGTATTCATTAGAAGTTTCTTCACCAGGTTGGGATCGCCCATTTTTTCAACTCGAACAATTGCAAAGCTACATTGGACAACAGGTTGCTTTGCGTTTAATTTCAGCAGTAGAAAATCGCCGTAAATTTCAAGCAAAACTCCTTGCTGTAGACCTTGAAAATGAAGAGATTAAGGTTGAAGTTGAAGGAAAGCATGTGCTTGATATCGACAGCAACAATATCGATAAAGCAAACTTGATCTATCAAGATTAAATTTATTTAAATTATATAAGAAATCGGTAGGTGACTTATGGGCCGCGAAATTCTTACCGTTGTAGAAACGGTTAGTAATGAAAAAGGTGTTAGTCGTGAAGCGATCTTCGAGGCTTTAGAACAAGCTCTAGTTGCTGCAACGAAGAAAAGATTTTACGAAGGTACACATGCTGAAGAAGCTCAGCTTCGTGTAGAAATTGATCGTAAAACAGGTGATTACCGTACATTCCGTCAATGGACTGTTGTGGCAGATGAAGATCATGAAATGCCAGCTTGCCAAGACGCGATTTCTGATCTTGACCCATCTAAATGGTCAATTGGTGATGTACGTGAGCTCGAAGTGGAATCTATCGAGTTTGGTCGTATTGCTGCACAAATTGCAAAACAAGTTATCGTACAAAAAATTCGTGAAGCTGAGCGTGCTTTAGTTGCTGATGCATACGAGTCTAAAGTTGGTGAGTTGATTTACGGTGAAGTGAAAAAACAAACCAAAGATGGCTTTATTATCGACTTAGGCGACAACGCAGAAGCTTATCTTGCACGTGAAGAAATGATTCCTAAAGAAATTCTTCGTCCAAAGCAACGTGTAAACGCTATTTTATATAATGTTAACCGTGAAGGTCGTGGCGCTCAGTTGTTGTTATCACGCGCTAAGCCTGAAATGTTAATTGCTTTAATGAAAAAAGAAATTCCTGAAATTTCTGAAGAAATCATTGAAATTAAAGCAGCAGCACGTCAACCGGGTGTTCGTGCTAAAATTGCAGTGAAAACAAATGATCACCGTATTGACCCTGTAGGTGCGTGTATTGGTATGCGTGGTACGCGTATCCAAGCTGTGCAACAAGAGTTAAATGGTGAACGTATTGATGTAGTGGTTTGGTCTGATGATCCAGCTCAATACATTGCAAGTGCATTAGAACCAGCTGATGTTTCAGGCATCGTGCTTGATGAAGATGCAAGAAGTGCCGACATTATTTTTGCAACCAGCGATCAATTGGCTCGTGCGATTGGCTCACAAGGTCAAAACGTTCGTTTGGCTTCTGATTTAACTGGTTATAAACTCGACATGATGCTTGAAGAAGAGTATCGTGCTCGTCAGCAAAATGAAGCTCAGCAGTATCTTGACATGTTTGTATCACGTTTAGATATTGAAGAAGATTTAGCAATGGCATTGGTGGAAATGGGCTTCACTTCTCTAGAAGAGATTGCTTATGTACCTGCTGAAACTTTTGACGAAATTGAGCTTGACGCTGAATTGGTTGAGTTATTGCAAAGTCGTGCAAAAGAAGCAGCTCTTACTGATGCTTTGAAACAGCAAGAAAATATTCAAGAACCGAGCGCAGACCTCCTCACTATGGAAGGCATGACTTCTGAGATCGCTTACTCGCTTGCCGCTCGCGGTATTATTACCGTTGATGATTTGGCAGATCAGGCTACTGACGATATCTCTGATATTGAAGGTCTTGATCATGAAAAAGCTGGTCAATTGATCATGAAAGCTCGCGAATCATGGTTTAACTAGGAGATGAAATATGACGGACAAGTCGATTAAAGAGTTAGCTCTCACTGTAGGACGTCCTGTTGAGAAGCTCCTAGAACAGGCTCGTGAAGCAGGTTTGCCTCAACGTACAGCAGACGACATTATTACCACTGAACAACAGGATACTTTGGTCAATCATTTGAAAAAAGTACATGGTCAGGAAAGTGGTAACACAGGAAAAATTGCGTTGAAACGTAAAACAACCAGTACCGCTAAAGTTGCAAGTACTTCAGGTAAAGCAAAAACAATTAACGTAGAAGTACGTAAAAAACAGGTTTTTGCTAAGCCAAACCCAGAACAAATTGCAGCAGAAGCTAAAGCGCGTGCAGAAGCAGAAGCTAAAACACGTGCAGATCAACAAGCGCGTGATACTGCAGAGCAAAAAGCGCGTCTTCAAACAGAGCAAAAAGCAAAAGCAACTTTAGATGCTATGCGTGCTGCTCATCAACAAGATAGCGCTGCACAGTCAGCACCTAAAGCTGCTGTTGTAGTGAAAAAACGTGGTGGTGGTACAGTAAAACCTGCACCAAAACCAGCAGAAACTTTAGAGCAAAAGAAAGCACGCGAAGCACAAACAGCTCAGTTAAAAGCAACTGAAGAAGCTGCACGTCGTAAAGCGGCTGAAGAAGCTCAACAACGTACACTTGAACAAATGCGCAAAATGGCGTCTAAGTATTCAAATGATGATACAACGACAACAATTCGCGTAATTGATGATTCTCCACTTGCTTCAGGTCTTGTTGGCCAAGCTTATGAAGATTCATTCAAGCAAGAAGACCGTGAAATTAAACGCGGTGGTGCAACTACTAACCCGCGTGCTGGTAAGAAAGGCGGTCGTCGTGGTCAAGAAGAGCAAAGCTTCGTTAACCATAACAAACGTGGTTTAAAATCAAGCCAAGCAAATAAGCATGGATTTGAAAAGCCAGTTAAAAAGCAAGTCTACGATGTAGAAATCGGTTCAAGTATTGTTGTTGCCGATCTTGCTCAAAAAATGGCGATTAAAGTACGTGAAGTTATCAAAACACTTATGAAAATGGGTGAGTTGGTTAACCAAGATCAAGCGATTGACCAAGATACAGCAGCACTTGTTGTAGAAGAAATGGGCCATAACCCTGTTCTAGTTTCTGATACACAAGCGGAAGATAACTTGCTTGAAGCGGCTGAAGAAGCACGTGGTGAGCAAACAACTCGTCCACCAGTTGTTACGATTATGGGTCACGTTGACCATGGTAAAACATCATTGCTTGACCGTATCCGTCGTTCGAAAGTGGCGGCTGGTGAAGCAGGTGGTATTACCCAGCATATTGGTGCGTATCACGTTGAAACAGACAAAGGAATCATTACATTCCTTGATACACCGGGACATGCTGCGTTTACTTCAATGCGTGCACGTGGTGCTAAAGCGACAGATATCGTGGTATTGGTTGTTGCGGCAGATGACGGTGTAATGCCACAAACTGCAGAAGCAATTGACCATGCTCGTGCAGCAGGTACTCCAATTATTGTTGCAATCAACAAAATGGATAAAGAATCTGCTGATCCAGACCGTGTGTTAAATGAATTAACAACGAAACAAATCGTTCCAGAAGAATGGGGCGGTGATGTTCCGATTGCTAAGGTTTCTGCACATACTGGACAAGGTATTGATGAACTCCTTGATTTAATTCTTATTCAATCGGAATTGATGGAATTAAAAGCATCTGCTGAAGGTGCTGCGCAAGGTGTTGTTATTGAAGCACGTGTTGATAAAGGCCGTGGTGCAGTAACTTCTATTCTTGTTCAAAACGGTACATTAAATATTGGTGACCTTGTTCTTGCAGGTTCATCTTATGGTCGTGTCCGTGCAATGTCTGATGAAAACGGTAAGCCAATTAAATCAGCAGGACCATCTATTCCAGTAGAAATTCTGGGTCTTCCAGATGCTCCAATGGCAGGTGATGAAGTTCTTGTTGTAAATGACGAGAAGAAAGCACGTGAAGTTGCCGATGCTCGTGCTGACCGTGAACGTCAAAAACGTATTGACCGTCAAAGCGCAATGCGTCTTGAAAATATTATGTCGTCAATGGGCAAAAAAGACGTTCCTACAGTGAACGTTGTTTTAAGAACTGACGTACGTGGTACTTTAGAAGCATTAAATGCAGCTTTATATGAACTATCTACTGATGAAGTAAAAGTTCGTGTAATTAGTTCAGGTGTTGGTGCGATTACTGAGTCTGATGTGATTCTTGCTGAATCTTCAGAAGCTGTATTGTTAGGCTTTAACGTTCGTGCTGATACAGCTGCTCGTCAACGCAGTGACCAAGACGGTATCGATATTCGTTACTACAGCATCATTTATGAATTAATTGATGATGTGAAAGATGCCATGAGCGGTAAACTTGCTCCTGAACACCGTGAAACAATCTTGGGTGTTGCTGAAGTACGTGAAGTATTCCACTCAAGTAAGTTTGGTGCAGCAGCAGGCTGTATGGTACTTGAAGGTACATTGCATCGTAATAAACCGATTCGCGTATTACGTGATGACGTGGTTGTGTTCCAAGGTGAACTTGAATCATTACGTCGTTATAAAGATGTGGTTGAGGAAGTTCGTGCCGGTATGGAATGTGGTCTTGCGGTCAAAGGTTATAAAGACATCAAAGTACAAGACAAGATTGAAGTATATGATGTTCAATTGATTAAACGGAGTCTTTAATGGCGGGTAGCCAACGCTTAAAGCGCATGGCGGATTCAGTACAACGCGAGTTGTCTGAGCTAATCCGTCAAGAGCTTAAAGATCCTCGCTTAGGTGGTCTAGTGACCATCTCTGCGGTGAAAGTCAGTGCGGATATGGGATATGCTGAAGTTTACGTTACTGTTATGGGGCGTGAGCTAGGTGATGAACAAAGTGAAGCAGCAAATAAAGAAACTTTAGATGTATTAAATAAAGCTTCTGGTTTCTTGCGTCATGAGTTAAGCCGTCGTATTAAAACTCGTATTACGCCTCGTTTACGTTTCCATTACGATAAGACTAATGCATATGGTAACTATATGTTTGGTCTTATTGAAAAAGCGGTACAAGATTTACCGGAACGTAAGTCAGATGACCAAGAGTAATTAAAACTCAAAATAAAAAAGCCACCTTGGGGTGGCTTTTTTATTATTCAACATTTTACTTAATGTTTAGGTGGATCCATCGGAGGTTTATTCTGTGAAAAGCGTTGTCCGATTTTATAACGATCCCATGGTAATGGACGTTCTATTGCTTCAGGAACTTCACCACTGAGTGAGCGTAAGCGTAGATGCAGTGCCGCTTGTGCTATTAAATTGGCTGAAACAGGAGCTGTAATAAAAGCCAAAAGTGTGATCAATAGTTCGGCAAAACCAAAGCGGCCTTGGAAAGCAAAAAAGATCATTGAAGCAATTAAAAAGCTACCTAAACCCAACGTGCTCGATTTGGTAGGTGCATGTAAGCGCATAAATAGATCGGGTAGGCGTACCATTCCGATCGACCCGACTAACATAAAGAATGCACCGAAAACCAGAAAGATCGAAACAATAATTTCCATTGTAAATTGCATTTTGACCTCCCTTTAATCGATCACATGACCAGTTGTGAAATAACGTGCCAAAGCAGCTGTCGAAACAAACCCTAGCATGGCAACCAATAATGCCCCTTCAAATAAAGAGGTGGTTGTCCAATAGATACCTAATACAACAATCAGACAAGTTGCATTTAGAAAAAGCGTATCGAGTGCCAAAAGACGATCTACAATTGATGGCCCCATCACCATTCGAAACAAGCAAAGCAACATAGAGATTGTGATAGCAATCATGCTAATACCAAGAGCATAAGGTAGGATGATCATATGTTGTCCTCCGATTTGCTTTTTACATCAAAAATCTCCATGAGCGGAGCTTCATAACGTTGTTTGATGTCTTGCACATCACTTTCGGTATTTTCTGTACTCAGTGAGTGCACCAGAATATCACCACGTTCTTGATCAATACCAGCTGAGACAGTTCCCGGTGTTGTGGTAATAATCATTGCCAGTAAGGAATTTACCTGTTCATGTTCCGTTTCTAAAGGCACACGGTACCATTTAGGATGTAATTTTTTAGGCGGCCCTAATACCAGCTTTGCAACACGAAAATTGGAAATAACAATATCCCAAAGTACAATAAAAAATAGTTTTATTGCTGGTTGCCAATGGATGTGAGGTGTTCTGGTAATAAAAGGTCGAACTAAACGCGGAATCACAAGACCCAAAATTACAGCCATAAGTAGGTCACTGGCATCAAGACTATGCGAGAGCATTAACCAGAAAATAATAATCAAAAAAGAAACAAATGGATGTGGGAACCAACGTTCAAGCAATTTAGATAGCTGCATTGTTAAGGCTCCATAGGTTTCAGTTGACTTTCATCAGCAATCGTTGGTGTTAGCAATTTTTCCTGCTGCTGAATTTGGCGGCGCTTATATTCGGAAATATGCTCACCGTTAAAAGTGTCTTTAGAAATAATGTCAGGAACGAGATATGCATTATGATCTTCAACTTCTCCACCATACTTTGTTTCTGGTAAATAAGATGAGTCATAAGGCTGAACACTAATAGTTTCGCCATTTTGGTCAGTCTTAAGAATAGACTGCTGATAGAGCGCATGGTTTTGAATTTGTTGAGCCGTACCAGTGGTGTAGTGCAATACGGGTGAAGCAAACACTACATAAGTGATCAAGCCTGCAAGCAGAATATAAATAACCGAATCATTACGTGGTGGTGCTTGTACAGGTAGAGCTTGATAACTCATGTAAGCAGGATTTTTTGGGTCTTCTTCTGGTACTGAAGCTCTCCAGAATAAAATAAACCCGATACGTGTTAACGCAATAATGCTTAATAGACTTACAACAAGCACGACTCCAATGATCCAGCCTTGATATGCAGTTTCAACAGTCGCTTGTAGAATAAATACTTTCCCAAAGAAGCCACTAAAAGGCGGTAACCCGGCAAGCATCATTGCAATTAAAAAATAAGTCAGCATCGCTGCTTTTTCTTGCTTGATTCGCGGAGCAATCTTTAAGTGATCTTTAAAGTCACCACGTTGTGAAGTCATCCAGCCACAGAACAGGTAAAACGCAGCACCAATCAGTGTACTATGTACGAGATAGAACAATGCTCCTGACCATGCTTGCGTGTTTGACATTGCTATTGCGGTCAATAGAGTACCAATCGAAGACAGCACCATAAAACCAACAAAACGTCTGAGACGATCTGCACCAATTGCTGCAATCACACCATATAAAGAAGTGACTAAACCAATTGGAAGAAGCCAACCTTTAAAGATTTCCTGACTGATTACATCGTTAAATACTGTTCCATTGACACGTAAAATGGCATAAATCCCCACTTTGGTCATAATGGTAAATATTGCTGCAACGGGCGTACTTGCAACGGCATAAGTTTTTGGTAGCCAAAAACCAACCGGTAACATGGCAGCTTTAATACCAAATACAACAAATAAGAGTAGGGCACCAGCAACTGCTAATTTATGCTGGTCTGCATCTAAAGTTGGTAAAAGGCGTGAAACGTCAGTCATATTTAGACTGCCTACACTGCCATAAATCATACCAAGGCCAATTAAGAATAGGGCAGAGGCTAAAAGATTGATAATGACATAGTGTACGCCAAGTTGAAATCGTGGCTTCCCTTGTCCATGTAGTAGCAGGACATAAGACGCCATAAGCAAAATTTCAAAGAAAACGAACAGGTTGAATAAGTCACCTGTGAGAAATGCTCCGCATAATCCCATTAAAAGAAAATGGAATATGGCGTGGAAATAGCGTCCACGTGTATCCCAATTTGCGCTGGCATACCATAGAACTGGAACTGCTAATGCATTGGTTAAAACCAGCATAAATGCAGAGAGTCGGTCGAGTACCAAGACAATACCAAAAGGAGCTGACCACTCACTCAACTGATAAACCGTAATTTGTCCGGTATTTGCAACAATAAGATAATTAACAGCAGTGGCTAAGCCTGCAACTGCTGAGACTAAACTAATGCCACGACGCCAAGGTTGTCGCCAATCTTCTTTCAATGCGCCAGCGCCAGGATTACCTAAAAGTAATAAGATAAAACCAGTAAAAGCAGGAATGAGGATGCTGAAAATAGGTGTATTTGCTTGCCAAAAAGATAAAAAATCAAACATCACGGCTCATCCTCACGTGGGTCGTATGTTGGGGAAATATCTTCTTTAGCATCAACATGATCACTACCTGATTCATAGCGGCTTCGTAATGCTAGTTGCACAATGAACGCTGTAGTCGCAAAGCCGATAACAATCGCAGTTAAAACAAGTGCTTGAGGAAGTGGGTCTGTAATATTCGTCGTTTCAGTTAAAATTGCAGGTGAGCTCACTTGTAAGCGGCCCATCGCGAATAAAAATAAGTTAACTGCATAACCGAGTACGGCTAATCCCAATACAACAGGGAATGTACGTGCACGCAAAATGAGATAAATGCCTGTCGCAACAAGTAGCCCAATGGCAGAGGCCAGTAAGAATTCTAAACTGATCATGATGATTTCTCCCCATGAGGTACAGGACCAGACATACTCGAGTGGCGAGAGTCCCCTAATACAGAAATGAGTAGCATCGTGGCACCTACCACTGTGATATACACACCCAAATCGAAGCTTGCTGCTGAAGCCAGATGTAGTTTTCCTAAAACTGGTAACTCAACATAGACATGAGCACTAGTTAAGAATGGGCGTGCCCAGAACCATGCGGCAATACCAGTTAAGCCTGCAATTGTTAAACCCGAACCAATCCAGACTTCGTATAGACGACCAGATTGTGCTTTTAGCATTTGTTCCGCTTGATCTTGACCTAAAGCAATGTACTGAATAATGAGTGCCATTGAGGTAATTAGACCTGCAATAAAGCCACCGCCAGGATAATTATGTCCGCGCATAAAGATGTAGACACTTACGACAAGTGCTAAAGGCAGTACCCATGATGCCGTAATACGGAACATGAGTGGAGATGGGTTAAAGCGATATGTGAGGCCTTGTGTCATGGTGGTACCATGTACCCGCATACCATCCATTAAGCAAAGTGCTCCAATCGCAGCAATGCCGAGTACAGTAATTTCACCGAAGGTATCGAAGCCACGGAAGTCGACTAAAATGACATTTACAATGTTTGAACCACCACCTAGTGGTAAAGACTGCTGCGCAAAGAACCATGAAATTGAATTGTGATCACGAGTTAAAATGAGCCACGTAATCCAGCCGATACCTAAACCACCAATAATTGCTAAAGCTGCATCTCTTAAACGTCGAGAACGAAGAGATTCATATGGTGTGAGTTGGGGAAGTAGAGATAAACTCATTAACAGCAATACAGTAGTAACTACATCGACTGTAATTTGAGTCAGCGCTAAGTCTGGTGCCGACATGGTGACAAATACCATGGTAACCACAAGACCAATTGCACCGCTAATCAGTACTGCTTTGATACGCTCATGATGAAACCAGAGCATCATCCAACAACCAGAGAATAATGTTAGCCAAAGAACAATAGCAATCCATGGTGCATGTGTCAGTTCACGGGTACCTGTTGTAAGCCCTTGATTGATTAAAGGCAGGGTAACCATGATGATGCTAAAAGCAATGATGAGGAACAGGTAACTTTGTAGCGAACCATTCTCAGTTTTTTGTTTGATTTTACGGCTAGTTAATAATAAATGTTTTAAAAATAAATCAAACAAAATGCGACCTTGTAAGCGACCGAGTCTTGGATCGAGGTCAATTTTACGAATCATGCCGTCTTTTGCTAAAGCAAAATAGAAAAGTGTACCGCCCACTAAGGCAATAATACTCATGATTAAAGGTGCATTGAATCCATGCCAGATTGCAAGATGAGTTCCTGCAAAATCAGGCTGCATGAGACTTGCGCGTGTCACACTGTTAACTAAAGGCTCGACTAGTAAGGATGGGAAAATACCCACTAAAATACAGAGTGTTGCAAGTAGTATGGCTGGTGCTCGCATGCCAATTGGTGGTTCATGCGCATTTTTATTTGGCACTTGTTTACCAATTGGACCGTCAAAGAACACGCCGTGTACTAATCGGATTGAATAACTCACTGCAAAAATACCAGCAAGAGTCGCAACAATGCTGGCAAAGATAACTGTTGAACCTGAAAGGTTTGCTAACAGTTCGGTAAAGAACATTTCTTTTGAAATAAAGCCATTGGTGAGCGGAACACCTGCCATTGATGCTGCAGTAATCATGGTAAGTGTTGCGGTAAACGGCAGTAATTGCCATACCCCACTTAACTTTCTAAGATCACGTGTACCAGTTTCATGGTCAATAATCCCTGCAATCATAAACAGCGCAGCTTTAAATGTTGCATGGTTAATAATATGAAAAACCGCTGCTGCAACAGCTAAAGGTGAGCCAATACCAAGCAAGCAGACGATAAGACCTAAATGACTAATGGTTGAATAGGCTAACAGTCCTTTTAAATCTTCTTTAAAGATTGCAAAGCATGCGGCCATACAGAGCGTAAATAGGCCTACAAAAGTAACGATGTTGTGATAAAGCGCGGCACCAATAAAGATAGGTGCAAGACGAGCTAATAAGAAAATACCAGCCTTAACCATGGTTGCTGAGTGCAAATAAGCCGATACCGGAGTGGGTGCAGCCATTGCATTGGGTAACCAAAAATGGAAAGGGAACTGCGCACTTTTTGTAAAAGCACCGAGTAAAATAAGCAAAAGCGCTGGAACGAAAAGATGATGACTTTGAATGAGATCTTTCATTCCGACAATGTCATTAATTTCGTAGGTACCTGTGATTTGTCCTAATAAGACAAATCCACCTAGCATAGCGAGTCCACCCATTCCTGTGATGGTAAGTGCCATACGTGAGCCACGCTGGGCTGCTTCGTAATGACTCCAGTAACCCACTAATAAGAAGGATGAAATACTGGTAAGTTCCCAAAAGACTAATAAAATAATTAAATTATTGGAAAGAGAAATACCCAACATAGCTGCCATAAACAGCATGAGTAATAAATATAGTTTACTTAGTGAATTTTTAGGGCCTAAATAGTAATAGGCATAAATATAAATGAGTGTACCGATACCGGTAATAAGAAGAGAAAATAATAAACCAAGGGCATCAAGTCTAAAGCTCAGATTAATCCCAAGTTGTGGTAACCAATCCCAACTTTGTTGAATGCTTGCACCACTAAGCACTGTTTTAGCTTGAGTCAGTAATAAACCAAAACTGGTTAAACTGACTCCGATTGCCCCTAAAGCCGTTACTCCACGTGAAAACCGTTGAAGCAATGAAACAAGGGTGGTGCCTAATATTAACGGTAATAAGATAATTATCGGTAGCACACTCGTATCCATATATAATTTAGACCGAAGCCTAAAGGTGAAATTTTCATTTCAGAATAGATAGGAATTCAAAGAGATTTCCAAAGCTTATATTCTGAAAACCCGACCAAATTAGAAAAATAAAGCGAGAAACAAGTTGTATTGCGCAACTTGAATAATAAAAACGCAAAATGAAATTTATTGTACACTAAAAAATCATTAAAAATCTGATGTTATTACATGCGGTAACAACATCTAGTGATTTTTCAGCTTAAAAACCAGATTTCATCGTATATTTAGCGAATGAGGTTTTTATTATAAAAATTGCACTAAATGAATAATAACGTTTTAAAGAGAAGAAGTTTCTTCTGAAGTATCTCCTGTATGAATCATACGTAATAATTCAATTTTTTGCTGTTCATTTAAGCTTTGGATTTGTTGGTACAAACTGTCGATTTGAGTTATTGAAGGTTGAGTATCAAGCGGTAGCGTATCGACATGAGGAACTGTTTCATCTCTTTGCAATAGCGTATAAAGGTGCTCAAGCTGCTGTTGAGTGGTATTTAAATCAAGTTGAGTAACCTTGCCATGTTCTAATTTAAGACATTGGTAGGTAACTGCATGTTCAAGTAGTTCTTCACGACTTCCAGTCACAATAATTTGTAAACGCGGAAAGGCTTGATGTAAACGATTTAAAATTTCAGAACAATGCAGAGCATCTAATTGCGAATCAATCTGGTCAATTAACAAAACTCCTTCGCCTTCAAGGCAAGGGTTTAGGCTCAATGGATTGAGCAAACAAAGTCTACGAACAATATCACCTACCAAAGCAATCCATGTTTTTGTGGTATTTGAAAGTTGCTGAAACGTTAAAATCTCACCTTGGTAATGGGCCATAAGTTGAAGCTTTGGGTGATATTGTAAATAGAGCTCAGAAAGCTCTGGAAAAACAGTTTTTAACGCTGATTTGAGTGCGTATAAATTTGGTGAGGGAAGTTGCTTTGGTTGTCCTGCCAATTCGATTTGAAGTTGGCGTAAAAGTTCGTCCTGATCTTCTGGATTTGATTGTTGTGAAATAATTTTTTGTACAACATGAGCTGCTTGCGCATTTTCAATATCGCTAATTTCACGTAGCCATTCAAAAAAGCGAGTAAACGTTGTAAATGGAATTAAACTAATATCGTAAGCAGAAATAGATTGGGTAATGCCAGGTAGGTTTTTGTTGAGCAAACTTATATCGTTAACAAAGCGCTCAGATGGATAAT
Source organism: Acinetobacter seifertii (assembly GCF_000368065.1). Taxonomy (GTDB): domain Bacteria; phylum Pseudomonadota; class Gammaproteobacteria; order Pseudomonadales; family Moraxellaceae; genus Acinetobacter; species Acinetobacter seifertii. Next base: position 342,608 of record NZ_KB851199.1, on the reverse strand, counting down.
AGGCAAGTAAGGGCAGACCTTGAAGTGGGTCTTTTCTCGTTACTTGATGATAAAGTGCAATGGCTTGATCGAGTTGTTGAGTTTCGACTTGACTCATGCCTATTCCACTCGAATTTAAGGTCTTAAACAGTTTCCAGCTACAAAGTGATGTGTCAGTCTGCTGTACTGAAGTTGTTTCAGGGAGTTGACCAAACTCTGAAGGAATATGAATACTGACTTCTATTTTAGACTGCAAACGAGAAAGGGTAATGTCTTGATCAGGCATAACCACGCCTGGAGTACGGACATCTTTCAAGCGAGCAGGAAACCATGTTAAGGCATTATAAATATGCTTAAGTAGCATACTTTTTCCGGTTGCCTGTTCACCTAAAATTAAAGTAATTGGTTGTTTATCATATTCAAACTGGATCTTTAGATCATGAAACAGAGCAACATGTTTAAATTGGATAGATTCAAGTCTCATAGGCTCACCTAATTATGAGCGCTTCAACCAACCGACTTTCGAAGACTTAAAGGCGCCCTTACTTTTAATTGTTGTATCAGATCATAAAGATGATGGATGTTTAGACTTACTTTAGCACGAGTACAGGCCACGTAAAGTAATCTTAATTCTTCATCTGTAATCTTGTGCTCTAAGCCATTAATTTTAAATTGATAGTCATCTTCAATATGGACACGATTCCATTCTAGTCCTTTTGCTTTATGGGCAGTAGAGATGACATAGTCAGCGTGCTCAAGTGGAGTGATCTTTGCAAGCGCTTTTTTTAGTGGGTCAGTGCCGTGATCATCTACCAGTTTAACCAAGGGTTTAATGTCACTTCCTTCATTGGTTTCACAATATTCATGAACATCATGCCATGAGTTAAACCATGCCAACTCGGGAACGTCAGTAACTCGTTTCCCCTGTTTCAAGAGACTCGCAGCATCTACAAAACGGTTTAATTTTTGATGGTCTGCCTGCAAACTTACTTTATCACCGTGAACTAAACCAGCTAATAAAAGCTCCATTGCCCGAGCATTGGTACGACACAAAATCGCATCACGCATTTTGGTATGAGGCTTATTGACGACACTTGATTTTTGGTTCAGATTGCCAAGCAGAGGAACTGTTTCATTTAACCCCCCTAGCAAAGCGTTGGCGACATCGGCAATTGCCTCTCCAAAACGGAAAGAAGTGGTGAGACGAGACTCTGGCAAAGGTAGTTGTTGCATGGCATTTACTGCACCGCGCCACGCGTAGATTTGCTGATGTGCATCGCCTACATAAATAACTTGCGTACTTTTTTGACGAAGTAAGATACCTAACATTAAAGGATCAGCATCTTGGGCTTCATCAAATAAGACATAATCGGCTGGAATGTTAGGTTCAGACAATGCCCAAAGCTTGAGATAAATATCGTGACCAATTCCGGCTTGATGGTTCGGGTCGATAGACTCTAACCAGCGCCGTTCAACAGCAGGGTAAAGGTGGGTTTGTAGCTCAGTAATATCGTCTGGATGTAACCAGTTGGGTGCCTGAATATGTCGAGGAGCGGGGTATTGTGAGCTAGTCGAACAGAAATAGCTCACCGCATTTGCGACAAGGCTTGCGAGGCGACTTGGCATTAAGACGTATTTTTCATAACGCCCACCCATCATACGTCGCAAGGTAATCGGTTCTAGTCGATATTCTTTTGCAATAAAGCTTGGACTTAAACGAGGCAAGCGTAATTTATCAGTCACACCACGTGGCACACTACGAAACGCGAGTGAGTGAAAAGTACGGGAGTCTACATTGCGATGAAATTTGTTCTGAGCTTCGCCTGCAATGGCCTTGTTAAATGCTAGGTACATACCACGCCGTTCAGGCATGGCATCGCTAATCATTTGTAATGTGGTGGTTTTACCTGTACCCGCATAGGCAATCACTTTAAATGATTGCCCAAGACGTCCATTATCTATGGCAATTGCTTGCTCATAGGTGGCTTTAGGTTTTTCGATATTCGACACTGAGTGATTTTAAACCTTGTTGCGGTTAGCTTTTTCAACTAAACCGGATAAACCCTGACGACGAGCTAATTCGTCAATAATAAGTTGTGGATTAAGATCGAAATAACCCAACATGACAATGCTATGGAACCACAAATCGGCAGTTTCATAAATCAAGTCATTTAAATTGCTTTCTGTATTCTGAGCAGCGTAGTCTTTTGCAGCAATAATAGTTTCTACGCTTTCTTCGCCAACTTTTTCTAAAATTTTATTGATGCCTTTTTTGTAGAGGCTTGCCACATATGAAGTGTCTGCTTCTGCTTGCTTGCGCTCTTGCATTAATTGCCCTAAGTGAGCAAGCACATCAACTTGTTCAGTGGTGTGAGCGTGATCGTGGCTTTCAGTTTTAGCTTTGTCACCATAAATTGCGGTAGGATCTTTTAATTGTGCATCGACAATTTCCCAACCCTGTGGAGTAAGTTTACGGTAGAAACAAGACTCACGACCTGTATGGCACGCGATACCACCGTGCTGTTCAATTTGTAGAATAATTACATCGCCGTCGCAGTCTAAACGAATTTCATAAACCGTTTGGAAATGGCCTGATTCTTCACCCTTGTGCCAGAGTTTTTGGCGAGAGCGAGAGAAGTATACAGCCTGATTTTTTTCTGCTGTGAGCGCAAGTGATTCACGGTTCATCCACGCTACCATCAAAATACGTCCGGTTTGATGATGTTGAGCAATGGCAGGGATAAGACCTTGTTCGTTAAATTTTACTTCATCGAGCCATTGCGTGTTATTCATGAGGAATCACCAAAGAAATATGAACTATAAATTGATTTCAATCTGATGCTAAAAAATAGCTTGTATAGTGTACGGCATCAACGTCGCTTTGCGGAAAAATTCTTTGTCCTTTTTGTCTTTGCTAGCGTAATGAATAGCTTGTAACACTTACCAATCTGTATCTTATTCAAATGACTAAGGCGTGAGAATATTTGAAATCTCAATCAAATTTTGATCTGGATCACGAATATAAACTGAAAGAATAGGATGCATTGCACCCGTACGTTCCACAGGACCTTCTTCAATTTGAATATTTAACTGATTAATGTGTGCAACCACTTCGGAAATGGGAGTGTCTGAAATAAAACACAAGTCGGCAGATCCGGGAGTCGGCTGTAATGCCTTCGGTTCAAACTCGTTGCCTTGCTGGTGTAAATTTATTTTTTGATTTCCAAACTTTAGAGCCTTTCTATTACCTTTAAACGTGATGACTTCAAACCCCAATACGGTTTGATAGAAATTACATGTATTCTCAATACTGGCAGCAGTTAAAACAAGATGATCAAGATGGCTGATTTTCATATGCTACTCACAAGTATTCAATAGGGTTAATAGTCAGACAGGGATTCATTTTTTAAATGAAACGCACGGCTTTCTTTAGGTAATTGAGCGACTTGATCATAATTAAGTTGTTGAAACGGACTAGTCTTTAAACCTGAAATTGTGATGGCCATTTCCTTTCGAAAATAGGGAATTTGATACATCCACGGAAAAACAAGATCTCTTAAACTTCCAGTCCACCAATGATCAGATTGATAAAGTGGTGTTAATGAGCGACTGAGAAATTGATAAAACTGGGTGGATGACTGGCGAAGCTGGTGATAGTGCTGCCAGAGTAGGGACCAATCAATATTCTGATTCTTATTGGCATGTTGTAATGATTGAGAAAAAGCCCAAGCATCTAATAATGCCATATTGGCGCCTTGCCCTAACTGTGGACTCATTGCATGAGCTGCATCTCCAATTACCCCGATTCTTCCTTGACCAAATTGAGTCATGACGACATCACGATAGTTTGCAGATAACCATTTAGGCTCAGTTGGACTGTTATACAAAATTTCTTTGAGCCATTCTGCAACTTTGGACCATCGCTCTGAGACTTGCTTTAACCAAGCCTGCTTGGCTTGTTCATCTTGCAAAAAGCTTTGTAATTGTGGGGTAGGTAAGCTCCAAAATATACTCGAAAGGCGCTGTTGAGGTTCTGCTGGAATGGCTCCAGTAGGAAGAATTCCCATCATAATTTTCGAGCGATCATAAAATTGATGCAGAATCTCAGAATCGAGGACTTGGCACTCAGGCACGATACTCCACGCCGCTCCCCATGGATAAGCTTTGTCAACCTTTACCCATGCTTTGGGGCGTAACTGGCTACGAGCACCATTGGCAATAAGTAGGCCATCAAAGCAAGCATCAAACTTTTGGTTTTGATGGCTGCCGAATATCCGAACTTCATCGTTATGTTCTTCAAAACTTTCAATAGAATGGTTCATACACCAAGTAATCTGGCTTGAATACTCGCTAAGCTTTTGAGTGAGTACATGACATAAAGTGGCACGGTGTATACCTAAACCATAAAGATTTGCTGATGCTTCGTGATAATAACTGTTAACTAAAAGGCGCTTATCCGGAAGTTGTCCTTCTAGGCCTGTGACTCTCGCACCTAAGGTTAAGGCTTTGTCGAGTACACCTAAATGTTCAAATACAGCTAAGCCCGCAGGTTGTAGTAATAACCCAGCACCTACTGGAGATAACTCATCAACTTGTTCAAAAATAGTAACGTTATTGCCTTCTCGGGCAAGCAAAATGGCAGTGGCTAAACCTGCTGTACCTGCACCAACAATGGCAAAATGAGGTGTTTTCATTGTTTGTTCTTTTCAAGCATTTATGAATGTTAATTTAGCAATGAACGAATAAGCGATCTATATTTTTTAAAAATTAAAGTTGGCCATAAAAAACCCTTGCACTTGCAAGGGTTTTAGAACTTATTTCAATATACGCCAAAGCGCTAATAAACTGCTTAGCACAATTAAAATAATAGAAACAAACCAAGGGCTAATAATCGCGATGGTGAGCAAAATCAGCATGGTACTGCCAAATATCCAACTGCGGCGTTGTTGATGTTCCATTTGCAAACGAAGTTGCTGCATTTCGCGTAACTGACGGTCTTGCCAAGCAGACTGATTTTTTAAACCATTTAAACTATCAACAATTAAGCTTGGGAAATCTTGGGCACCTAAAAGCAGGTCAGGTAGTTGCTGTCCTAACTCTTTTATATTTTTGACTGGGTTCATGTTGGCTTTGACCCATTCTGTCAAAATTGGTTTTGCCAATTTCCAGATGTCGAGCTGCGGGTAAAGATCGGTTCCTAGGCCTTCGACATGCACTAAAGTTTTGAGTAGCAGCATGAGCTGTGGTGGAATCTCTAAATGGAAGCGACGAGCAATATCCATTACTTGAATCAAGATACCCGCAAAATCAAGTTGATCCATTGGTTTAGATACCATTGGGCCAACGGTGCGACGCATTTCGCGCGATAGCGCATCTTGGTCTGTACCTGGTGGAATCCAACCAGCTTGATGCACAATTTGAATGAGCTGCATAAAGTTGCTGTTCATTACCGCAAGCAACATGCGGGCAATGGTCATTTGGTCATGCTTAGACAACTCGCCCATAATTGCACAGTCGAGTGCAATAAAGCGTGGATTGCTTGGGTTAATTGTTTCTACAAAGACATTGCCAGGGTGCATGTCGGCATGGAAAAAGTTATCGCGGAATACTTGTGTAAAGAAAATGGTTAAACCTTTTTCTGCAAGTTGAGCGCGATCCATGCCTAGACGGTCAAAGGTTGCCGTATCTGAAATAGGAACACCTGTAATGCGCTCTGCTACCATGACATCTTTGGTGTCCATGTAGACTTCAGGCACATACATCATGGTTGAGCCAGTAAAATAATGGCGCATACGACGAGTGTTATCTGCTTCAATACTCAAGTCCAGCTCATTTAAGATAATCTGGCGGTAATCTTGAATAATTTCAGATAGATGTAAGGCACGAGCAGCTTCAAGGCGGCTTTCTAGTGTGTTGCCTAACCATGCCAAAATCTCAAAGTCTTGCAAAATTTGGTTGCGAATGTCAGGACGAGTCACTTTAACAACAACTTCTCGACCATCGTGCAAAGCAGCAGTATGAACTTGTGCAATTGAAGCAGCTGCTAATGGCTGGTCATCAAATCGTGCAAACAAGGTATTTACGTCAGCTTTTAATGATTCTTGAATACGTTGTTTGGCAACATTGCTATCAAAAGGTTTTACCTGATCTTGAAGTAAGACCAATTGAGCGAGTATTTCAGGTGGAATCAAATCACGTCGAGTTGACAGTAATTGTCCAAGCTTAATTGCAAGCGGTCCCATCTCTTCCAAAGCTTCTTTGAGCTTTAAAGGATTTTTACGTTCGCGACTAGACCATGCAGCTGGGTGCATTTTAATAACACTTAATGCACGTTGAGCTTTAACTGGTAATTCATCCGCAGGGAACAACGTATCGAGTCTATAGTGCGCTGCAATACGCCAAAGTTCGAGTAAACGTGAAACGTGCGGAATCATATACAGTCTTACCTAGTCTTGAGTGGGTTGTAGTTGTGCATTGAGCTGCTGCAATTTAGCTTCTAGACGGTCAATATCTTGATTAAGCTTACGCGTAGCTTGATTTAAATTGTCCATTTCCCAACGTGGGGCAAATAAACCACTGTCTTCTTTTAAAGCATCTTCAGCAAAAAATAGATGGCTTTGAAGAGAACGTTTTAAATGCTTTGGTGCAAGCTGAATCTTGCCAATTTCATGAGCGAGTTGAGGACCAACCCATTTTGATAAATGCGCAGCTAAATCAGGTTCAGCTTGCTGCATAATTTTTTGAATATCTTGTAATAGGTGATAGTCACCTTCTAGTGGGATATTACCAATCTGGTCTGCATCACTCACCAATAGTTTGATGAGTTCAACCACATCTTTAACGTGCAAAGTTGCTGTTGCTTCAGAAATTTTGAATTGCGGATCAAAAGGGCGTTGTTCAAAAATAGAAGGTTTTTCGCTATGCCCAGTTGCAGTAGGTTCAAGACGTACTTTTTCTTGGTCAAAGAATACATCGACAGAAAGTTGCGGGCTATCGATCACAACACGCAACATTTTGCCCTGTAACTGATTGAGCTGAATGCGGGTTAATGCATCCAGATCGATCAGATGATGAATGATACGTTCGACTGCACCAAGTGCCAGAATCGACCACATATCGCTATACCTTACAGTTTGAAGCCACGGTGAACGGCAACGATACCAGCAGTTAAGTTGTGATAGTCACAGTTCTGGAAACCAGCATTTTCCATCATACCTTTTAAAGTACGTTGGTCTGGATGCATACGAATTGATTCAGCTAAGTACTTATAGCTTTCTGAGTCATTGGCAACCAATTTACCCATAATCGGTAAAGCAGTGAATGAATAAAGATCATAAAGTTTTGAGAATGGCTCAAATACAGGTTTAGAGAATTCAAGAATCAGTAAACGACCGCCTGGCTTAAGTACACGGAACATAGAAGCAAGTGCTGCATCTTTATCAGTTACGTTACGTAAACCAAAGCTAATAGTAACAAGGTCAAAGCTGTTGTCTGCAAATGGCTCTAATGTTTCTGCATTGGCAAGAACGAAATCGACATTGGTACAGCCTGCATCGATCAGACGGTCACGACCAACATTCAGCATAGACTCGTTAATGTCTGAAAGTACCACATGACCTTGCGGACCTACTTCACGGCTAAATACTTTTGCTAAGTCGCCTGTACCGCCAGCAATATCCAACACGTGTTGACCACGGCGAACACCAGACATATTAATTGCAAAGCGCTTCCATAGACGGTGGATACCAAATGACATCAAGTCATTCATAAGGTCATATTTGCTTGCAACCGAATGGAAAACTTCAGCAACTTTTTGAGCTTTATCTTCAGTTCTAACTGTTGAGTAACCAAAGTGTGTTGTTTCACCAACGTTGCCAGTGTTACCTGCGCCACGTGGTAAATTATATTTAGGTACAGAACCACTAACAGGTGTATCTGTTAGCGTTTGCTGTAAAGATTGTTGTTGCCCTTGAGGAGTACCTTGCGGTAAAGGTGAGCTTAGGAATGGGCTAACTTTGTCTGAACTTTGTGCCTGCTCAGTTGGAGATGTTGGCTTTTGGTTTTCGTTAGACATATTGTCTCTCCTAGACTCAAACTCAAGTGAAACGGAATAAGTTCTGCATGATGACAGATTTTGTCTATTTTTACAGGCATCATCATGCAAATATAATGAATAAAATCTCAACTTCGCGAGGTTGAGTTTTTTCTATGTGCCGACCTTATCACACTCTAAACGGATTCGGATGTCCTGAATGTACTTTTTCAACAATCTGACGTTCTTTTTCCGTAAAAGTCTTAATAAAAGCCTCAGCCGATTTTAATGGTTTCATTGCGCTAAAACCATCCTGAATAAAATCATACATCAATTCAAAGTGATATTTTTGAGCAATACCTTTACACATTTTAAAAGCAGTGAACATCATAAACGAACGCATGTATTTATCTAAAGCGATCCCTAGATCGTCAAGAAGAGCAAGCTGTTGATAACGGGCTTCTGCTTGATCAAGCTTGATTAAGGTTAAGCGCATGATCTCGTCGGTGAGTATGGTATCTGCTGGATAGTCTGTGAGAAGTTGCATGGCCACTTGCTCATCAAGTTGAGTCGCAAGCACAGCCAAACTTACCGATTTAGTTCCGGTTTTAATCGCATTTTCAGGCAATACTTTTTCGGCTTTATGGGCATATTTCAATAGACGTTCAATTTGTGCAGCAAGCGCATCGAACTCTGGGCCACCATATAAACGGTTTAAAAAATACTCTGACATGAGCTTATGCTCTGGCAAATTAAAAAAGTCATGATGGGTATCTTTCATCCGCTCTTTTAGCCATGTTTGTACATCTTGCAAACGTTGGGCAAGTACAGGATTATCATGATAATTAAATGTTTTATATTGTTGTAAAAGATCATCAAAAGCAGCGAGTTTAGACATGTAAGGCTCTAATATTGGGCTATTTACAAAAAATCATAAGAGGCATTGTAACCTTCTACTATGGCGAGTAGATGTAAAAAAATGATTTATGCGTCAATTTTTAAGTGAAATCTTGCCGCAATGACATAATTTGTATAGCAATTCATCATTTAAGCGCATAAGTTAAAGATCATCGAAATTAAACAATAAAAGATTAGAGCTCCAGACTATGAGTAAACAACAACCGAAATTCGAAATTCGAGATAAAGAACAGCTCTCAGTCGATTTGATTGAAGCACAATATGCTTTAAAAGATAGTCGAGGGAAGCCTAATGCTAAAAGTACATTGATATTAATGAGTGGTATTGAGCTTGCTGGAAAGGGGGAGGCTGTTAAGCAGCTTCGCGAATGGTTAGACCCGAGATATTTGCGGGTAAAAGCAGATGCGCCACGTATGCTTACCGATACAGAAGCATTTTGGCAGTTTTATTCAGAATTTATTCCAACTGAAGGCCAAATTGTGGTGATGTTTGGTAATTGGTATAGCGACTTGTTGGTTACTGCAACTCATGTTGCAGAGCCTTTGGATGAAGCACGTTTTGATGCCTATGTTGAAAATATGCGTTCATTTGAGCAAGACTTAAAAAATAATTATGTCGATGTGATTAAAGTCTGGTTTGATCTTTCTTGGAAATCATTGCAAAAACGGTTAGATAAAATAGACCCTTCTGAACAGCACTGGCATAAACTCCATGGCTTAGACTGGCGTAATAAAAAACAATATGACACTTTGCAAAATTTACGCCGCCGTTTTACCGATGATTGGTACATTATTGATGGGGAAGATGAAACACAGCGTGATCAGTTTTTTGCCCAATATCTTTTGCAAAATATGCGTGATTTACCTGAGCACGAAAGTGAAGTCAAAGGAAAATGGCAGCAAGCAAAGATTCCTGAAAGTTTGTTAAAACCTGCTCAGGAAAAGCTTGATAAAGCTGAATATAAAAAAGAGCTCGATAAACTGAGCAAAAGAATTGCAGATAGCATGCGCTTTGATAAACGAAATGTGGTAATTGCGTTTGAAGGAATGGATGCCGCAGGTAAAGGTGGTGCCATTAAACGAATTGTTAAAAATTTAGATCCGCGTGAATATGAAATTCACTGTATTGGAGCTCCTGAACGCTTTGAAGCGAGACATCCTTATTTATGGCGTTTCTGGAACCGTATTAATGAAGCTGAAAAAATTACGATTTTTGACCGGACATGGTATGGTCGCGTACTCGTTGAGCGAGTTGAAGAGTTTGCGTCACCTTTAGAGTGGCAAAGGGCATATGATGAGATTAACCGCTTCGAAAAAGATTTGTTTGATAGTCAAACCATTGTAGTGAAAATTTGGCTAGCAATTAGTAAAGATGAGCAAGAACAGCGTTTTAAAGCCAGAGAAGAGACACCACATAAACGCTTTAAAATTACCGCAGAAGACTGGCGTAATCGTGATAAATGGGATGATTATTTAAAAGCGGCGGCAGATATGTTTGAACGGACGAGCACTGAGTATGCGCCTTGGCATATTGTTGCGACTGATGACAAATATACAGCTCGGTTAGAGGTGTTAAGAGCGATTTTAAAACAGTTAAAGGCAGACTAAGGTCTCCTTTAACTGTTTAAATATTACTGCTTATTTGATTATGCAAGTTGATCCTTCATTGATGGGGATTCTATAGCAAGAGTTTTCCGATTGCGAAATACAATAAGCGTTGCAATTAAACTAATGATTGCGGCAAACATTAACCAGAAAGCAGGCATACTTTTGCTGCCAGATTCTTGTACAAGATATGTGGCAATCATAGGTGTTAACCCACCAAATATAGAAGTGGCAAGACTATACGCTACAGAGAATCCAGCAATTCTTACAGAGCTTGGCATCATTTCAGTGAGGGAAACAACCAATGCGCCGTTATAGAAGCTATAGAGCAGAGATAGCCAAAGTAGTGAAACTAACATGTGTGCCAAACTAATGTTTTGAGTCAGCCAGCTTAATAGTGGATAAGCACTTACAAAAATTAAAACTGTTGTGGTAATCAATAATGGTTTTCGACCAATTTTATCTGATAAATAACCACCTATAGGTAATAAAATAAAGTTACTTGCCCCGACCATTACCGTTGCAAATAAGCTTTCTGCAGTTGTTAAATGTAGAACTTCTTTTCCATAAGTTGGGGTGTAAACTGTAATGAAATAGAACATGGTTGTAGTTGTTGCAACCATACACATTCCAACAACTACAATTTTCCAATTCGCTGCAAGCGTTGACATAATTTGTTGGTGGTGTTTCAAAAAGTATGCTGACATTAAATGAAGCCATTATTGATGTAAAAAAAGGTTAAGTCGAAAGCTTTAAAATGGTTTTCAATCTTTTTTGAAAAATTACAACTCCTTCTAAAACCACGCCTAATTCGATGCCTTATTTTGCAATTATTACCTTCAATACCTACAGTAAAAAATTTACCAATACTTTGCTTGCAGTTTTTAAAAGCAGTTATGAAACTGTCCCAATGATCACTTGCAATTCGGGTGTAGTGAATACCTAATTGTTTAAGCTTTGTTTTCAATCGTTGAACTGTAGCTAAGTCTCTTTTACCCCAAACATAAGCAACAATCTCACCTGTTTCTCGATGGTAGGCGTAAATAAGCCATTGTTTATTATTTTTATTTCCCACAAAAGTCCAAAACTCATCAACTTCAAGAGACTCATAATGACTTTGTTTAGGCTGAATTTGGTAGGTCGATTCGGTTAAAGTACGTAAAACTTTACCGATACTGATTCGCTCAACTTCAGCGATATCTCGTATACCACTACCTCTGACCATCAACTGTAATATTTTTCGAGTAATGCCTGAATTACATCCTAGATAGCTCAGAGCATGGTCACCAATAAACTGACGTTTACAGTCTTTGCACTGATAGTTTTGTTTCCCATCTACTTTGATGCCATTTTTCTTTATACTGTCACTGAGGCAGGTTGGACATTTGATTTCTAGAGTTATTCGCATTTCTCTATTTTATCAAAATTCAACCTGCTTTGTTTCAGCATACTTTTTGAAACACCACC
>NZ_KB851199.1:97082-330598 GCF_000368065.1 Acinetobacter seifertii | reverse complement strand
GGTGGTGTTTCAAAAAGTATGCTGAAACAAAGCAGGTTGAATTTTGATAAAATAGAGAAATGCGAATAACTCTAGAAATCAAATGTCCAACCTGCCTCAGTGACAGTATAAAGAAAAATGGCATCAAAGTAGATGGGAAACAAAACTATCAGTGCAAAGACTGTAAACGTCAGTTTATTGGTGACCATGCTCTGAGCTATCTAGGATGTAATTCAGGCATTACTCGAAAAATATTACAGTTGATGGTCAGAGGTAGTGGTATACGAGATATCGCTGAAGTTGAGCGAATCAGTATCGGTAAAGTTTTACGTACTTTAACCGAATCGACCTACCAAATTCAGCCTAAACAAAGTCATTATGAGTCTCTTGAAGTTGATGAGTTTTGGACTTTTGTGGGAAATAAAAATAATAAACAATGGCTTATTTACGCCTACCATCGAGAAACAGGTGAGATTGTTGCTTATGTTTGGGGTAAAAGAGACTTAGCTACAGTTCAACGATTGAAAACAAAGCTTAAACAATTAGGTATTCACTACACCCGAATTGCAAGTGATCATTGGGACAGTTTCATAACTGCTTTTAAAAACTGCAAGCAAAGTATTGGTAAATTTTTTACTGTAGGTATTGAAGGTAATAATTGCAAAATAAGGCATCGAATTAGGCGTGGTTTTAGAAGGAGTTGTAATTTTTCAAAAAAGATTGAAAACCATTTTAAAGCTTTCGACTTAACCTTTTTTTACATCAATAATGGCTTCATTTAATGTCAGCATACTTTTTGAAACACCACCCGTAAACGCTAAGCTGACTAAATAGCCTAATGTGGCAGCAAAAATTACAGCAACTTGTTGGCTAGCAGATTGCCAACTAGTAATAAACCCACGGTTATGTGGTTCAGCAATTTCAGATAAATAAACGGAGACACCACCTAACTCAACCCCAGCTGAGAAACCTTGGGCTAGACGACCAACAAATATTAAGACAGTGGCTGCAAAGCCGATGGTGGCATATCCAGGTGTTAATGCAATTAACAAGGAACCAAGTGCCATAATACTTAAGGTGACCATTAATCCTTTTCGGCGGCCAATTCGATCGACATATGGGCCTAAGACGAGTGCGCCAATTGGTCGCATCAAAAAGCTAACGGCAAATACCAAAAAAGTTTTCATTAGTGCGGCATAGCTGCTATCAGAATGAAAAAAAGTTTCACCTATCGCTTTTGCATATAGACCGAAGAGGAAAAAGTCATATTGTTCTAGGAAGTTGCCACTGGTTACATTAAAAATGGCACGTAAACGGGATGTTGATTGTCCATATTCCACAATGACTCTCCGTATTTCATTTGGCATTGTAGACTGAATAATAGACTTTTAAACTTTAGTAAAACTTAAAAAAATAAGTGAAGATTACAGTTTTTAACATATCTTTTGTTTTATTGTGTAAATTTTAAAAGCAAAAAATAAGGCACAGTCACGTGCCTTAAAAAATTACGATAGGATTGTATTAACTCTCAAGTACTGTAGAGTTGATTCCTTTTTGTTGAATACGCTTAGCAAGGTTATAGCTATCATTTAGATGAGTTTGGGCTATTTTTTTCATCATAAAATAACCTAAACTTGCTGCAACAATTTGTCCACCTAATGGTATAAATTTTGTCACTTGTTTGGTTACGATTTTGCCAAAGAAACCATTAAAGGTTTTTTTAACGGTTGTACGCGCGACCATAAAACCTGAAAATTGAAAGCCACGTTTACGCAATTCATCCCAATGAATAGTTTTTGTTTTTGGATCATAGACGCTGACATGTTCAGGTGCTAAGCCAAAGCGAGCATTAATATCGGGAATAAGCTGTGTCAAAATTCCCAAATCTACGACCACGTCAAAAAAAGGAATCGGTACAATTGCTGCACCAGCAGACACGTAAGCTCTTTTCTGAATGAGATCGTGGCACTCATCGCGAATTTGTTCCAGATTTAGGCTAGGATCAATATAGTCAGGAATGTTATCAATTTTCATAATGTTTACCTGTAATGGGTTCCTTAATGGTGCCTTCCAAACACAAGGCAAGTGACACCTAAAGTTAGATTATGCTGTGTTTAAACCAACGTGACATAGTCAGATTCAGTTGTATAGTAATGAATGTTTATGATTTTGTGCATAAATTATGCGAGTAGGGTATGAAATAAATGGGCATCCATGTTATTCAAAGTCAACGTATTGATGTGTTGTTGCAGGGCGTACTTGCGTCTACGTCCCAACCTTCTACGCATCCTTTACAGGTTTTGAAAGCCCAGCATTTTATTGTACCTAGTCCTGCAGTTGAGCAGTGGCTGATACAAAAACTTGCAGAACAACAAGGAATGACAGCCAATTACCAGTTCCATCAACGGGTTCGAGGTTTTCAGTGGTACGCCTATCAACAGGTTCTTACTGCGCATAAAGAACAAGTTCGCAAAGCGAATATTCCACGCCTGATTTTTAAATGGCGTGTACATCAAGCCTTACAAGAATTTATTCAGCCTGATGAAATGAGTATAGATGACTCACATCCATTACATTCTATTGTTCAGCGTATTTACGACAGCGCAGATCGACTTGAACAAGGGATTGAGAAGCAGCTAAAAAAACAAAAAATGTTGTATTGGGTGGCTGAGCAGGTTGCCGATTTATTTAGTAACTACATGGTTTATCGGGGACAGTGCCAACGTGGGTGTGAAAATACCTGTACTTGTCCAAATAACTGGTTAGCAGCGTGGGGACAAGGCCGAGCACTCGATATCGAAAAGTATATTGCGCAGAAAGATAAAGAAATTTCTGCTTTTACTTTGCAGCAAACACAAGAGTTAGAACGTTGGCAGCGTTGGTTATGGCAGCAGCACTTTCATGATGATTTTATGCAAATGCAGCAAATTGACGAGCTGTTTTGGCAGGAATTAGACCATCCTGAGCGCCAGAAGAAGGCATTATCTCGTTTGCCAGAGCAAATTGTCGTTTTTACTTTGCTAGATTTACCGCCTAGCCAGCTTCAATTTTTGCGCCGTTTAGGGCAATACATTGATGTTTTGATTTTGCACTATAACCCTTCACAGGAATATTGGGCCGATAGTGTCGATCCGCTGTGGAAACAGCGTTATGACTTAGGTGTGAAAGAGCGTTTTATAGCGAAAAATCCTCAAGCGACCGATGCTGAAATTGCCGATTTCTTTGATAAATTTACGCTTAACTTTAATGCTGAGGCGCGTGAGTCGAGGCATCCACTTTTAACAAGACTGGGCAAACAAGCCCGCGATCACTTCTCATTACTTTCGAACCTGTCTACAGGTGAGGAAGGTAAATGGGTCGACGCCTTTGTAGATGATTTTCCTGAAAGTTTACTTGGCAAAGTTCAGTCAGATATTTTGCATTTGGTGGAACCACAGCCTAAGCAATATGAACTTGCACTGAAAGATGACTCTATCCAGATTCATGTTTGCCACTCAACATTGCGCCAACTTGAAGTCTTGAAAGAGCAGTTGATTGGCTGGTTGGCTAAACCGCATGAACAGCCGCGTCGCCCAAATGATATTCTGGTTTTAGTGCCTAATTTGGCAGAAGTTGAGCCTTTAATACGAAGTGTTTTTCCAGCTACGGCAACTGAGCAAGGTGTGCATTTACCCGTAAAAATTGCAGGTATTGCCTCACTTGATGCACTTAATGCATGGCGTGCCGTGATTGGGCGTATTCACCTTATGCAAGGACGATTTAGCTTTGATGATTTCGCTGATTGGCTTGGTTTACATGCGACGCAGCAGTGCTATGCTCTTGAATATGCTCAAGTAGAGCGAGTTTTGGCATTACTGGCCGATGCAGGGTTTAAACGTGGTCTTGATGCAGAGCATCTGAAACGTAGCTTATGTGACGGCGACGATGATTATCGTTATAGTTTTAAATTTGCTTTAGAGCGGTTAGCGCTCGGCATTGCAATTCCCGAACATGCTACATTTAATCAGGTGCTGAGTTACGCTAAAGTTCAACCAGGCGATTTTGAGCTGATTGGTACGCTCATTCAGATTTATCAAGATTTAAATGAGCGCCGTGATTGGCTGATTATGCACGAGCAAAGAAAAGTACATACAGTAGAATACTGGCTGCAAGTGTTGTCGCAAGATATAGTCGAGTTTGAACAGGCTGGTGTTGTTGCTTTAAAAACTGCTCGAGAAATTGTGAAAAAACAAGAGCGTATGTTAACGCTTGCGAGTTACTATGCCGAGGCAGAAACAGGCACCTTACGTAAAATTACCTTGCCTTTGCCTTATATCCTCGATGAGATTCAGCGAACTTTAGAAAACCAGACGGCACAAGCTGAACCGACTGGGCAGATTACCTTTGCCCAGATTGGACAAATTCGTCCCTTACCTTATCGCTTAATTGTGATGTTGAACCTTGATGCAGGGCAGTTTCCAAACCGTGATACCCACGTGCCATTTGATTTGATGGATGCTTTACGTCAACAACTAGGTGACCGTTCCCGTCTTGAGGATGACCAAGGCGCTTTCTTAGACGCCTTACTTTTAGCTCAAGAAAATCTATGGCTGTTTTATAACGGTTTTGATGTCAATGACGGTGAAGTGAGAGACCCTTCAAGTATTCTTCAAGAGTTCCGTGAGCATCTTGCGCTTATTGTAAAACCGGAGCCAAATGCACCTGAACGAGAGGTCATTGAAGGCATTGAAATTCCGTCTCAATTAAAGCAACTCTATCATTTACATTATTTACAGCCGTTTGACCCTAAAGGTTTCATGGCGGATAGCAGCTATATTCGCTATCAAGATCATTGGTTTAACGTGGCGATGCAAATTCAACAAGCATCTGGTGTTCTTAAGCCTTGGGCGAATACATCTTATCCTTTGGAAATACCTGACATGCTGGTTTTAGATAGCCATCAGTGGATACAGGATGTGACTTTCCCTGCACGCCTTTATTTAAAAACTTTAGGTGTCGAAAATTTGGGAAGTGTGGGGGAATTAGATCAGAACGAACCTTTGCTTTTAGATGGTTTAGGCCGTTATACCATTCGACATTTTTTACAGCAAAACGAACAGCAGGCACAGCCTGAAGCTCTACTTGATCAGTTGCCTGTAGGCAAAGTTCAATATAGTGCTTGGCAACAAGGCGTTTTTGAACAGGAATGTTTGCTTGAACGTCTTCATCATTATGTACCAGCCGTGACACAAACCACGCAGCGAAGCTGGCGAATTGCCAAACAGCTGCATATGAATATTACGGTGCCAAAATCTGAAACTCAGGATTGGGTCAGCATGGAAGCATCAAGTGCTCGGGCCAAAAGACGTGCAAAAGTCTGGCTAGAGTACCTGCTTTGGTTGGCCTATTTAAATGAGGGAAGTGCAGGAGCTGAAAGACGCCGTATTGTAGTTTTTAGTGACCAGACCGTGATTTGTAAAGGTATTAGTTCGGAGCAAGCTCGGCAGTATTTACAACCGTGGTTTAAGATCTGGCGTTATGCTCAACAGCAACCACTGGTTCTACCAGCAGCTTTAATGCTAAAGCCTCTGGAAAAAGCCAAGGCATATCAGTGGGAAGTATCAAATCAGACAGAAAAAATAAAACTGGATGAGAAGAGCTATACCGAGCTGTTAAAATACTGGAATGAAACTGGGTCATTTACCGCTATCGATATGACTCAAAATGAAGCGTGTAAGTTACATAAGGACTGGCGTTTTATTTTGCAAGAACAAGATGCACAAGCATTGCTTCAACACGCTTGTGATGAGTTTGCATATGATTTGTATCATCCAGTTTTTCAATTTCAATATTCGGAGTAAGGCATGAACTCAAGAGTACAGGTGTCTTATCAACCTATTACTGATATTGAATTTAGCGGATTGCATTTAATTGAAGCTTCGGCTGGCACAGGGAAAACCTATACACTGTCGAGTTTGATGGTACGTATTTTTCTTGAGAAATATTTACCGCGCCAAGTCATTGCGACTACCTTCACCCGCGCTGCTGCGGCTGAGTTAAAAAGCCGAATTCGTGCGCGTTTAGTCGAAACCTACCGTTATTTAGATGCTAAGCGGAGCTTGACTGAAAAAGAGATTCTTTTACAGGCCGAGCATGAATCTGACTTATTACTCCAACATGTTCTCAAGCATTTTGCGACACGTATTGCCTATGCCTGTGAGCGTTTAAAGCTGGTCATCGATCAGTTGGATGAGCTGTTTGTCGGAACACTCGATAGCTTTAGCCAAAAGCTATTACGTGAGTTTGCTTTTGAGAGCGGCAAAATTGAACGTGCTCAAATTACCGATGATGCTAAAGCCTATAGCCGCCAACTAATTCATGATGTACTACGTGAATGGATACAGTCTCAGCCTCAAACTGTGATTGATGCGTTGTATCTGGCAGGTGAGTTAAAAAGTGTCGACAGTTTTGTCAAACTGGTCGAAGACTCACTGAACTTTAGTTCGGCTCACTTTAAACTTCCCGAAAAGCCTACCATTCAGTTTGAACAACTTGCGCAGCTCAAACAGTTGGCAACAGAAATTGACTTAAGCCTTTTAGAGCCGTATTACTTGCTTGATGGCGAACACTATAAACATGTAAGCGGCACGATATTTCGTAATGGGGCGTTTAACAAATTATTTAGCGAGTGTTTACCGCAGCTTTTACAAATTCTCACCCAAAGCGACAGTATTCTGGTTTTTGATGGATCTTTGGCAGCACAACGGGAACTTATTTTTAAGTTTTTAGGCCAACTTGCCGATCAGAAAGTTTTTAAGAAATGTCCCGCTGAAATTTCGGATGGATTTTATCAGCATCCCTGTATTCATCAGATTCAGCAACTATTTGGTGTACTGAAAAACTACGCTGAACAGTTCGATCAGCTTCATATTTATTTAAAAGCCTATTTGTGTGTAGAAGTTAAGAAACGTTTACCTCAGGTTTTACAAAATAAGGGTGAGACGACTTTTTCTCAGCAAATTCGCACTTTGTCAGAAGCTTTAAAGGGCGAGCAGGGGCAACGTTTCGCCGTATTTGTGCAGGCTCGATATCCCTTAATTTTGGTTGATGAGTTTCAAGACACCAACCAAGACCAAGATGATATGCTCGCCAGCATTTGGCGTCATCCAGATCGTTACCAAAAAGGTTGCATGATTATGGTAGGTGACCGTAAGCAGGCAATTTACGGTTTCCGTGGTGGGGATATGCTCACCTTCTTAAATGCCTACAAAGATATTCAGGCAAAGCATGGTCGCGAATATAAGTTAATTCATAACCATCGTTCAGTCGCTGACTTGGTTGAAGTGGTTGATGCCTTATTTCAAAGGCAAATCGACTTCGGTGAGCAAGTTCAATATGATCCAATTCGGGCAGGGACTCGACCTCACCCAGCTTTAGTCGATCAAAATCAGCCTAACCCGCACCCTTTACGTTGGCTTCTGCTAAAAGACAAGGAAACGGAAGCACAGCAAGTGGCATGGAAGATTCGGGATGTACTCAACCAGTCACATACTGGGCAGTTATATCTTCAAAAAGATACTCAGACCCAAGCTTTAAATGAAGATGATATTGCGGTCTTGTCACGCAACCATGATGGCCTTGATAAAGTTCAATTTCAATTAGAACGTTTAGGAATACGCGTTAACCGGCCATCAAAACGAAGTGTTTTTGATTGCACAATTGCTCAAGATGTTGGGGCCTTACTCACCGCGATTCTTCATCCTTACGATGAGGCAAAAGTGAAACGAGCTTTGATTAGCCGATTGTTTGCTATGGATCTAAAACAACTGTTGCAACTTGAGCAAACAGCGGAAGGTTTAAGCCAGTTTATGACAGGCTTTGATGCTATTCGGGAGCTTTGGTCAGCTCAGGGCTTTTTAGTGGCATGGCAGCAATGTTTAAACCAATTTGGCATTTGGAAAAATCTAGTTGCTGTCCAGAGTAAAGATAATGAGCGGGTTGTTGTGAACTTGCGTCATTTGACCGAAATTTTGAGTCAGCATAGCGAGAAATATCAGGGTGCGCAAAATCTCTATCATTGGTATCTCAAGCAATTACAGTCACCGCTTGACCGTGAGTGGGAGCTAGAGCGTAGATTGTCGAGTGAAGCTGGCGTACAGCTTATGACTATTCACCAGTCGAAAGGCCTTGAGTTTAAAATTGTCTTTTTGCTTGGGGCTGATAAGCCATTTCGGGAAAATAACAAAACACTCAATTTCTCAACTCAAGATGTCACTACGCCTGAATCTGCTCAAACCGTAACACAACGAGTTGTTGCGATTGCCGATAAAACGTATTTAAACGAAACCGAACTGAAGCAGCATGAAGAACGAGCTTTGGCGGAACAAAACCGCCTTTGGTATGTGGCTTTAACTCGTGCTAGTCATCGTGTTTATGCGCTCATGCAAGATACAGATGGTAAGTCTGTTTCAGGTTTAGCTTTTTGGAAAAACAGAGCTGGACCATTCCAGCACCGTTGTTGTTGCGATGAAATGATTTTGGAGCAACCACCTGTTGCCATGCATTTAAATCAACACATTAATATTATTGAATTACAGGCACAACACTTTCCTGACCAGCGCTTTTATTCGAGAGGCAAAACCAGTTTTAGTTATCTGGCACAGCATTTAAGACATAAAGTAGGTACCGATTTACTCGCGAGCCAGAGTCATGAAGCTGTTTTAGCCGAAGATGAACTCGATCAGGTTATTTCTGTTGAGGCTGCCGCAGCACAGCCCATTAGCTGGATTAAAAGTAATTTTCCGAGAGGGACACTTGCAGGTAATTTCTTACATGAAATTTTTGAGCATATTGATTTTCAATGTGCCGATGAATGGATAAGTGAAATACGTCGTCGTTTTAAAAATGACTACAGTAGTTTGTGGCAAGATTTATTAATCAAATACCAAGAAAGCTTTCCCGAAGAACAAGAAGCGGAATATTCGCTTTATCACGCTGTGGCGACATGGCTGCAAGAGATTCTAAACACGCCGTTATATCAAGGCTTTCGCCTAAATAAGTTACAGCCAGAGCACTATTTATCAGAGTGTCCTTTTTATTTGGCCCTGTCAGATCGAGTGTTAGCTATGAAACGTATTCAGCAGCTGTTTGCTGAATATGGAATGGAAATGCCTGAGTTATTAGAAGCTCGTTCTGCACGCTATTTAAATGGTTCGATAGATTTAGTTTATTTTGATGGGCAGCGTTATCACATTGCTGATTATAAGAGTAACTACTTGGGTGAAAACCTTGCCGATTACAGTGTAGAAAGCATTGCACAAAGTATGTCTCTAGCCAGCTATTGGTTGCAAGCAGGCTTGTATTTAGTTGCGCTACATCGTTATTTAAAAGTCAAAATGCAGAATTATGATATTGAACAACACTTAGGCGGGGCAACTTATCTTTACTTGCGCGGTATGAATGGCGAAGCTGAGCAGGGTTATTATTATTGGCAGCCAAGTACAGAATTTGTTCTACGACTCGATGCTATTTTAGGGTACTTTGCTGAGGATAAAATTGCATAAAAAATGCTGATAAATGATCTAATTTTAGAATTAACAAATACTTGGGGTGTGGATAATCCTGTCTATAACCATGTGGACAAGCGTGTGGAAAACTAGGTGGATAAGTGTGTGGACAATCTAAATAGCCCTGAACAAAGCGATTTAAGCTGGTTGACGACTTGGAGTACCTTTCTAAATCAAGCTCCGTTTACTGCACAGACACAAGCTCCAGAGGCAGCTTGTTTTTTGCAGCAGCTTATTGAAGCGAGCTTGCAAGGTGACAGTTGTATTGCGATTAGCCCAGAAGAAACAGAAACACTTGGTCAACTGGCGATATCCGCAGAACAAGCGATGTCTCAAGTTGCCCCTTGTGTCCACGACGGGCAGGGGTTGGCATTATACCGATATTGGAACCTAGAGCAACGTCTAGCTGAGCAAATTCGTCGATTAAAGCAACAACCAATTCAACCAGTTTCGTGTGGAGAGCATTTAAACTTACTCACGGATCCACATCAGCAAGCTGCTTTGCAAATGGTGACTCAGCAGAGCTTAAGTATCATTACAGGTGGGCCGGGGACAGGTAAGACGTATACGCTGGCTCGTATTATTGCTGTACTTAGCCAAGCCATCCCTCATATTCGTGTGGCGATGGCTGCTCCGACGGGTAAAGCTGCACAGCGTATGCAAGAAGCCTTACAAAACTCGTTTAACGACCCTAAGCTTCTTGAGTCGGGGCTGATGAGTGACGAGCTAAGAAACCAAAGTACCCAAACTATTCATCGCTTATTGGGTATGGGGCATAGTCAAACTCCACGGTTTAATCAAAAGCAAACTTTGCCTTATGACGTTATTGTGGTGGATGAGGCCTCTATGCTGGATTTAAATCTGGCAACTTTATTATTTGAAGCGGTGCCTGAGTCTTGTCGAATTATTTTGCTAGGCGATGCCAACCAGCTTGCTTCAGTAGATGTTGGAGCGGTACTTGCAGATTTACAGCAAATCGACGCTTTGTCTGAAAACCGTGTTCACCTTCAAACCAGTCGTCGTTTTGCAGAAGGTGCGTTAATTGGGCAAGTGGCACGATTTATTCAAATGCAAACCGGTCAAATCAATCATGAGCAGGTTTTGCAGCAATTTGAAATTGATATTGTTCAGGTTTCAGAGTTACGTTCAATTCCTTTAGAAGTTGATATGCCCGATGTGGTTCAGCTTGAATACTTACCTGAAGAGTCACCTATAGAGCTAGAAGCTTACTATCAAAAGTTGATGGTGGGTTTTCAAGGCTATGTGCAAAGCCTAAAAGCTTATTTACAAGATGATCGCTCAATTGAGCATATTGAAAATATCGTTAAGTCATTCGATGACTACCGTATTTTAACTGCTGTACGTCATGGACCATTTGGCTTACAGCAACTTAATCAATATGCCGAACGTTGGTTACAACAACAGCTGGGTATCGTGACTTTAGGAGGGTGGTATGTTGGTCGTCCAGTTATGATGACTTATAACGATTACCAACTTGGCATTTCAAATGGTGACATTGGTTTATGTTTTGAACACCGTACTCAGCCTCAACAGTTTGAAGTGTATTTTCCTAGTTTAAATAAATGGGTTGCTGCAAACAGACTACCTAAAAGTATTCAAAGTGCATTTGTCTTAACCATTCACAAATCGCAAGGCTCTGAATTTACACATACTGCTGTAGTGCTCGATCAGGCTGCCAAAAATTTGCTAAGCCAAGAACTTATTTACACTGCGATTACACGAGCGAAAAAGGTAGTGAGTCTTTTGGCTCACCCTGAGGCTTTATTACAATCTTTTACAGTTCGGACGACAAGAAGAAGCGGTTTAGTTGAAAAGGTTAATCGGTTAGTTCGTTAAGTCAAACTTAATATTTTGACCTTTGTAAGAAAAAGCTTACATAGATTCGAGATATTTGCTGCTAGAGAACCCCCCCTGTTTTTGAGATTATAAACGCACAACGAGCTTGGCAAGGAATGTCGGGCAAAATCGCACAATAATAATAACTTAAGTCGAGAGACTGCGAACTTACAATGAAGTAGGTGAATAAAGAGGAAACTTACAGCCGCTAAGCCTTGTAGTTTTGGGAGAGACTACAGGGCTTTTTTATATTTTGACTTTTTATCACGTCAAATAAATTAAATAAATCTTTATGTATTTCACACGATTTCTTGTCCTTATTATCAACAATTTAAACCAATCGCATTAATATATTTATTTATAATATGATTCTTAAATAGTCATTTTTCCTGTGAATTGTTAAGTTAAATGTTATACAGAACCGTACGTTATTTAGCTGCTACAGACAAACGCTAAATATTAGACAGACCTGTACGTTTTCGCTTACATGATGATAAGAAAAATACTACTTTTCTTCATAATTGGATATGAGAGAATACATCCCATAAGGAAATAGAAATAAAAACAACGGAAGTGAGTAAAACTAGAAGAAAGATGTATAAAGCATCTCACATATAACAATAAGAACAGCGATAAACACGATAAATAAGAACTACAGCGCCAAAAACCCAAGCAGAAATGCTTGGGTTTTTTATTTTATAGCTAGATTATTGCTATTTAAACTAGATCTGTTTCATGTGAGTCACTACCGAACAATGAACGACGTTGATCTCTAGGAATTCGAGGACATTGGCTAGAAATTTGATAGAGCAGATTTGCCAAAGCAGGCAGATGAGTACCTACTACGGATTTTCCAGTAGTCAACAGAGAAACGCTAATATCACGTTCTGGATCGGCCCAACATAAAATATTGGAAAAACCAAGATGACCAAAAGCTTGACCAGTCATTGGACCAAATAAACCTACCGGATTGCTACCGAGCATTGGACCTAATGCATAACGCATCGGGATTAATAAGGTTCGGTCAATATTAACTCCTGTGGTCGGTAGAGTTGCTCTAAAAATTGTTTTCTCACTTAAAACTTGTTTGCCTTGATAACTTCCACCACTTAAGAGCATTTCGAAAAAACGTCCAGCCTGTTCTGCACTCGTATAAATGTTACCGGCAGGACAAATCGTATCCATAAAGCGGCTGTCATTAGTGACATCTACAGCGAGTTGTAAACCGCCGCCTAATACATGATTGAGATAATGGTCTGTCCCTAAGCGAGGATGTAAGCCTGTTGCACAATTGAGTGCGACTTTTGCACGATATTCTGGCTTCAAACCATAGTTAAAATAGGGCATACCCATTGGTTTTTCGATGGTCTCATGTACAAACTGACGAAGATCTTGTCCAGTGACTCGTTCAATAATTTCTCCCAAAATATAACCTGCAGTTACAGCATGATAGGCGAGGTGATTACCTGCAGGGGAAACGGGTCTTGCTGCATATAGACGCTTTAAAATTTCATCTTTATCAAAAAGCAGTTCAGGAGTGACTTCGCCGTCTATATAAGGGATGCCGCCACGATGTGCTAATAAATGAAAGATCGTCGCACGGCGCTTCCCATTTACACCATATTCTGGAATGTAATAACTGACAGGGTCGAGTAAGTTGATTTCACCTTTTTCATCTAAAAGATGAATCAACATGGCAGTAATCATTTTTGAGGCTGAAAATAAGCAAACAGGAGTGTCAGGCGTTGCAATGAGTGCATTATTTTGCAGACCTGCTGGAGAGTTCCCTTGAGCATAGCCGATGCTTCGATTTAATAAAATTTTCCCTTGTCTACGTAAACAAAAAGTAATGAGCGGATAGTTCCCGGTTTTATAGAGTGACTCAATACTTTTCCAGATCTTTTGAACCTGATGTTCATTCATTCCGCCCAGTTCGGCAGGCACTTCATCTTTGTGATGAATGACCGATCCAATATCGTCTTGTACTGGACAGGTGTTAGTCGAAAATATTTTCACACGTCCCTCGCGCTTCTTTCTTTTTATTGAAGGTCAAGTGTGCAGGGTTGAGACGCTGATGTCAGTGTCTAAAATGACAGGTAACTGAAAACAATTTTGCAATCCATATATAGATACCTTAAAATAGGCGACTTGCTGTAGTGATGCACGGCAGTCAGTTGCGCTCAACTGATTCATATCATTTTATTTTTTAAGCATCTCGGAGAAATCGAATGGCTTTAACTAATGCAGACCGCGCAGAGATCATTGCTAAATTTGCTCGCGCTGAAAACGACACTGGTTCACCAGAAGTACAAGTAGCTTTATTGACTGCTCAAATCAATGATTTACAAGGTCACTTTAAAGCTCACAAACACGACCACCATAGCCGTCGCGGTTTGATCCGTATGGTTAACCAACGTCGTAAATTACTTGACTACTTAAATGGTAAAGACCACGAGCGTTACACTGCTTTGATCGGTGCTTTAGGTCTACGTCGTTAATTCGATTTTGCTTTGTTTTCGGTTTATCGCATGTTGCTATGCTTTGTTCCTGAAAAGAAAGTTTCGTCTAATCACCGTTAGGCGATTTATAGAAGGGGCGCTTGTGCGCTCCTTCTTTGCGTTTAATATTATTTAAAATTTTTGGTCTAGTGTGATGGCTTCTAAGCTTTGTCATTTATCTACCAATTGGTGTAGTCTGAATGCCAAACCTTAGGGGTCTCACTAGAATAAAATTAGGAAAATACAATACATGTCAATGTTTAACATCGTTCGTAAAGAATTCCAATTCGGTCAACATCAAGTCGTTTTAGAAACGGGTCGCGTTGCTCGTCAAGCGAATACAGTTTTAATCACAATGGGTGGTGTAACTGTTTTAGTTGCAGTTGTTGCTCAACCTAAAGCAAAAGCGGGTCAAGACTTTTTCCCGTTAACAGTTAACTATCAAGAAAAACAATATGCAGCGGGTCGTATCCCTGGTGGTTACGGTAAGCGTGAAGGTCGTGCGTCTGAAGCTGAAACTTTAATTTCACGTCTTATTGACCGCCCAATTCGTCCGTTGTTCCCAGAAGGTTATTTCAACGAAATTCAAGTAACAGCAACAGTTGTTTCTTCTGACAAAACTATGGATGCTGATATCGCAGCAATGCTTGGTACATCAGCAGCATTGTCTATTGCTGGTACTCCTTTCCGTGGCCCAATTGGTGGCGCACGTGTTGGTTTAATTAACGGTGAATACGTTTTAAACCCGAATTTTGAACAACTTGCTCAATCTGACCTTGACCTTGTGGTTGCGGGTACAGAGTCTGCTGTATTAATGGTTGAGTCTGAAGCGAAAGAGCTTTCAGAAGACCAAATGCTTGGTGCGGTGCTTTTCGGTCATGACGAAATGCAAATCGCGATTCAAGCAATTAAAGAATTTGCTGCGGCTGCTGGTGCAGTTGAATCAACTTGGGTTGCTCCAACTAAAAATGAAGCACTTCTTGAGCAATTAAAAGAAGCTTTCGAAGCTAAAATTTCTGAAGCATATACAATTGCGGTTAAACAAGACCGTTATGCAGCACTTGATGCACTTTATGCAGAAGCTGTAGCTCAGTTCGTTCCTGAAAATGACGAAACTGGCATTGCTGACGAAGTAAACGAATTATTTGAAGACCTTAAATACCGCACAGTACGTGACAACATCTTGTCAGGTAAGCCACGTATTGATGGTCGTGATACTAAAACTGTTCGTGGTATCGACGTTCAAGTTGGTGTATTAGACCGTGCTCACGGTTCTGCATTATTTACACGTGGTGAAACTCAAGCGTTGGTAACAACAACTTTGGGTAATACTCGTGATGCGTTAATGGTTGATACGCTTTCTGGTACTAAAACTGACAACTTCATGTTGCACTACAACTTCCCTGCATACTCTGTAGGTGAAACAGGTCGTGAATCTGGTCCTAAACGTCGTGAAATTGGTCATGGTCGTTTAGCACGTCGTGGTGTTCAAGCAGTTCTTCCTGCTGCTGACCGCTTCCCGTACGTGATTCGTATTGTATCTGACATTACTGAATCTAACGGTTCATCTTCAATGGCTTCTGTATGTGGTGCATCATTATCACTTATGGATGCAGGTGTTCCACTTAAAGCGCCAGTTGCTGGTATCGCAATGGGCTTAGTGAAAGAAGGCGAGCGTTTTGCTGTACTTTCTGACATCTTGGGTGACGAAGACCACCTTGGCGACATGGACTTTAAAGTAGCAGGTTCTGCAAACGGTATTACTGCACTTCAAATGGACATCAAGATCGAAGGTATTACTGAAGAAATTATGGAAGTTGCGTTAAACCAAGCATTTGCTGGTCGTATGCACATCCTCAATGAAATGAACAAAGTAATTTCACGCGCTCGTCCTGAAATTTCAATGCATGCTCCAACATTTGAAGTAATTACAATTAATCCGGACAAAATCCGTGACGTAATTGGTAAAGGTGGTGCAACTATCCGTCAAATTACTGAAGAAACTAAAGCTGCAATCGATATCGAAGATAACGGTACAGTTCGCGTATTTGGTGAAACTAAAGCTGCTGCTAAAGCTGCGATTGCAAAAATCCAAGCGATTACTGCTGAAGTTGAACCAGGTAAAATCTATGACGGTAAAGTTATCCGTATCGTAGAATTTGGTGCGTTCGTAAACATTATGCCTGGTACTGATGGTCTTCTTCATATTTCGCAAATCTCGAATGAACGTATTGCGAACGTAACTGATGTTCTTAAAGAAGGTCAGGAAGTTAAAGTACAAGTTGCTGATGTTGACAACCGTGGTCGTATCAAATTGACTATGAAAGATATTGAGCAAGCATAATTGCTTAACTCACTAATAAAAAAGTCCGCTTGATGCGGGCTTTTTTTATGGCATGATGCAAGTAATACACAAACAGATCGACGTGGTATGCAGGTTTATTATTTTTATCGTCATCAAAAGGATGGCTATGTTTTTTTGAGCCGAGAAAAGCACACTGAACATGTTCTAGAGTTCTTCTGGATTGATAGTGTGAGATCTGATGTTGTTAATCATAATGAAGAATGGCAACAGAAAATTCAGCAGCTTTCAGATGTCGCAATTAATGAATTTCATATGCGAGATATTGCCAATATTGAGCATCCTTGTGCCTTTGATACGCTTGAAGAATATGATCTGCTCATTTTCAAAAAGCTCGTGACACCTGATGATGAAATTAAAAATGGGGAAACTCATGAGAGTGTATTTGGCTTAGCCACCACGCCAATTAGTTTTATTTTTACGCCTAAAGTTCTGATTAGCGTACGTGAGCATGGTAACAAGTCGATTGAAAATTATATTCAGCGTCTTGAAAATATTTTATGTAAAACCTTAGAAGAACAAAACAAAACCCGTAAGTTGCCTAACTCACCTGTAGATTTGTGTTTACGTCTGCTCAATAGCATGGTGGATGGTTATCTTGATATTCGTTCACCTTTAACTAGAAGGGTCGAGCACTGGCAACAACAACTACTACAGGGCAATCGCCGTTTTAAACAATGGCATCAACTGTTCCATGAAAACATGGCTTTTCAACAAGTTGAAAATTTATGCGAAGAGCAAATCGAAACCTTGCAAGAGTTTCGAGATGAAATTGTCGAAAACTATCATCATGTGATTGGTGAGCGGACACATAGTTCTCAAGATCTTTTGTTAGTTCGTTTGAATGATTTAATGAGTCATGTCGAACGTATTCAAAAGCATACTTTACGTTTACGTAGTGCTATTCAATCGGCGATTGATTTGCATTTCTCAGCGATTGCGAACCAGACCAATGAAAATATGCGTATTCTTGCCATTATTACGGCCGTATTTGCACCGCTTACACTCTTAACAGGTATCTATGGAATGAACTTTGAGTTTATTCCAGGGCTTAAGTCGCCAGTGGGTTTCTGGATTATGCTCGGTGTCATGTTGCTCAGTACGGTTTTCTTACTTTACTACTTCTATCGACAGCATTTAGTAGGGCGTGGCGAAAAAAGTGTTATTGATTTATTGGCTCAGCAGCACCGCCAAGAGCGTATGAATTTATTTTGGTTTTTGGAATATGAACCGATTAAGCAGACTTTGAAGGAAGTAGAGAAGATTACTCGGTTGAAGTAATAGGAATTTTCAAAATCAGTAAAGTTGATTTGTTAGTACTGCCTCAAATTTAGGGATTAATTTGATACTTATTGCATAGGCATATCCTTACTTTTGACTGGGCAAAAGTAACAAAACCCCTTTCTTGGGCTGACGGTACATCCATGTTACCGCAGCCCAAAAGGCGGCATCCATGCCGCCCATCACGTTAGCTCATACCTGTGTGAAATATTATTTAGAAGAAAAAATCTTAATGAAAATGCTTCAACTGTTTTCTAAGTTGTTGCACTTCATCAATCAAATCTAACATCACCGCAACTGCTGCCAAACTTGCATCAAAGTCACGTTGCAAACGATACGCTTTACGAGCACGAGCAACATCTTCACCCATAAACTGATGTTTTTCAGGTGTACTTTCAATCACTAAAATATCGTACTCAATAAGCTCTAGAATCCAGTCCGGGCTTTGACCACAGGCTTGGGCAAATTGTTGTAAGTCAAATGTAGATTGTTCATCAACGACTTCAGCACTAAAGGTGTGGCCGTCACATACAATTTCTCGATAATGGATGGTTGTCATGATCTTGCTCCCTAATGAGATGAACGAGGTTCGAATGAAGCAAAGGCTTCTGCCAATTGCTGATACGCTTCTTTTTCTTTTTCAGAATGTGCAGGCGGGAATACAATATTTAAAATTAAATAAAGATGGCCTGGCGTTTTATTTGGTATCCCTTTGTCTTTTAAACGTAGCTGTTGTCCTTGTTTTGCATTTTTAGGTAAATTGACATGTAATGGCCCAGCAGGTGTTTTTACTTCAATACCTTGACCTAATGCGGCCTCCCAAGGTGCTACATCTACAGTTAAATATACATCACTGCCTTCGACATGAACATGATCTGTGTCTTTATATTGAATCTCGATGTAAAGATCGCCGTTGGCACCACCATTGATACCACTTTGACCTTGTCCGCTTAGGCGAATTTGTTGGCCTTCCTTCATGCCTTTCGGTATTTTCACCTGTAGGGTTTTACGTTGTACCTCAGGCTCACCATAGACATTCACAGTCGGAATTTGTAAGGTAATCTGTTGTGTTGATCCATGGTAGGCAATATCAAGATCGACCTCTATGCTGGCATGCTGATCTTCACCTCGGTAACTGCGTTGTTGTCTTTGGTATTGTTGTTGCCCACCACCAAAACCAGCACCAAAACGACCAAATAAGTCTTCAAAACCGCTAAAATCAGCTTGTTCACCACCGCCGCCCGTAAAGCCCTGACGATAAAAACGCGCACCATCAAATCCACCTTGAGCCGCTCCTTGACCAAAGCCATTAAAGCCTTGTGGATGATCTAACATTTGGTCATATTCAGCTTTTTTTTCTGCACTGCTTAAGGTGTCATAGGCAACGTTAATCGCCTGCATTTTTTCTTCTGCATCTTTTTCTTTGCTGATATCGGGGTGATATTTACGAGCTAATTTCCGATATGCTTTTTTAATTTCATCAGCAGAGGCTTCTCGTGTAACCCCTAATTCTTCATAATAATTTTTGGCCATAATGTTTTATCACGATGGTGTTGTTTATTTCATTATGAAACAATTTTTAAGGCTTTCAATGAGCTAGATTGTATAAGAGTTGTTCTCTTACAGAAATGGAGAGGCAAGGTGGAAAAGACATAAGTCGATTAGGGTTATGCCTCTCAATCTTTACATAAAAGTCTGATATAAACCGTATAAGGCAATTAATAAAAGCAATAGGCCGCATAAGCCGAGTATTTTAGGGTATAAGTGGCTGTTAGAAAGACGGCGGAAAAACACATACACTAAAGACAGGGTTAAAAAATCCAAAACAATCCATGTCAGGGTAAGAACAGTTAGACTGAAATTTAAGTTAGGTGAAATAGAGACAAACTGAGGAAAGAAAGCTGAAAAGAAAATAATATCTTTAGGATTTGAAATACCGACCAAAAAGCCCTTTTTAAAACCACCATTTTGGGCAGAAACGGTTTGTATTGCTTCTGGATGTGGAGCTTGAATCACTTCTTTTAGAATACTAAATCCTAAATAGCCAATATAGAGACAGCCTAAAACACGAATAATATTTAAATAGCTTTCATTAATACCGAGTACTCCTTTAAGTACGAGTACTGAAATAAAAATTAAAACCAGTGATGCGAGATTTGTACCAAAAATGGTTTCGAGTGCTTTTTTATAGCCGCCTTTAAGCCCAGCGCTTGCCACTAAAATCATGACTGGGCCAGGGGTAGCAATCATAATAATGACACTGAAAATAAAGAGAAAATAATCAAAATAATTCATGAAATATAAGCATCTTGTTTATTAGGCTATAAAGTAAGCTCATATTAACTGATTTAAAATAAGATGCTGAAAATTATCATCAAAAAACTATAGATAAATAAAAAGGCGGTTTGACCGCCTTTTTATGAGGTGAGTAATTAACTCAAATGTTCGCCAAATAAACCTAGTGCTTCTTCAGCAGTGAACTCATAACGGGTGTTACAGAACTGGCAATCCATTTGAATTGGGTTCTGAGCTTCCAGTGTTTCATGAACAGCATCAACACCAATTTGAAGTAATGCTTTAGCACAACGTTCTTTAGAACACGTACAGCCAAATTTTAAGTGTTCAACTTCTGGCAAGCGTACTTCTTCTTCGTTATACAGACGATACAAAATCTCATTCGCTGAAAGTTCTGTTAATTCTTCAGGCTTAAGCGTTTCAGTCAGCATAGTCAAACGTGGCCATAGGTCTTCATCAACCAGTTTTTGCTCTTCTTCATCATGACGAGGTAATAACTGAATGAGTAAACCACCAGAACGTTTAGCTGTACTTGCCAATACAATACGAGTTGGAATTTGAGCAGATAAATCATAATACTGCATCAAACAACCTGCTAGATTTGTTTGGTCAAGAGGTACGATCCCTTGATAACGCTCACCATGCTCAGGCTCGATGTTAATAAATAAAATTGGATTAACTAAAGCACCAAGGACTGTACTGCTGTCAGTTGCTTCAACAAAACGTGGATCTGTTTCGTAGTCTGCTAAAGCACGAACTTCACCTAAGTGATTACATTCAGCCATAGCCCATTTGAAAGAGCCGCTAGCCTGGATTTGCAAGCTGATACGGCCTTTGATTTTTAAAGTACTTGCAAGTAATGCAGTCGCGCTCAACATCTCGCCTAGTAGAATTTTAACCGCAGGCATATAGTCGCGTTGAGCTAAAATAGTTTGTAATGCTTCTTCTAGATGAACTACTTCACCGCGAACAGGAAAGTCCTCTATATAAAAGCGTTGGCGTAAATCAGACATAATATTCTCCAGGGCCCTAAGCAGATTATAACAACTTCGGTTTAATCAAGCTTAGGGAATGCAGCGAAGCTGCAAGCAGGACAACGGCAACTTTTGTACCGATTGTCGCAATCATTTAGGCAATGTGAATAAGTCCTTAATATAGCCATTTTGCGAAATCTCAAGTTATTCTTCGTGATCTCGTGTAATGTCGATACGATTTGGTTGTAAATGACGCTTTAAGTCCACGTCATGTCTTGATGTGGCTTGCTTTGCATCACTTTCGAAGAGGTGCTCAAGTTCAGCCAGCGCATTACGATGGGTTTCAAAAACCTTTTGTTCATCGGTATAAATACTTTGCTGCTGTATGAGTAATTTCTCATCATAATCTCGAAAGATTTCGATATTATTATAAGCCTGTTCATCAGAAATACCGAGTTCGCGTAAAGCGCGATAAGCCATACCTAATGATGATAAATAGGTTTCACGCCAAATATGTTCAACACCTAAATCTCTTAGCAGGTGTACATGATGGCGGTCACGAGCGCGTGCTAGTAGCTTTATGTGTGGATAGTTTAATCTCAGATGTCGTGCAACATTCATCGAGTCTTCGACATCATCAATTGCCAAAATAAATACTTGGGCTTTTTCAATGCCTGCCGAGCGAAGTAAATCAGGTTGCGTGACATCACCGTAATAGAGTTTACCGCCGTATCGACGCACAAAGTCCACTTGATGAAGGTTGTTGTCGATCGCAGTAAAGCCTAAGTGCTGCAAGCGGGCAATACGTGCAATAATTTGTCCAAAGCGTCCAAACCCAGCGATGATAATTGGATTATCTTGCTGAGGAATTTCATCATACTCAGGTGGACGTTCTTTATTAAACAAAGGAATGATTTTAGTTGCCATAATCCAGTAAATTACTGGTGTAAGGACCATCGACAACGTCACAATTAGCGTAACAGGCTCTAATAAAGCATCAGTTAAAACTTTTTCACTTTTCGCAAGACTTAAAATGACAAAAGCAAATTCACCACCTTGAGCCAAGCAAGTTCCAAGCAGCAGACTATTGTTCCAACTGTATTTTTTATAGCGGGCAATCGCAGTTAACACGAGGGTTTTGATAACGAGTAGGCCAATCGCTCCACCAATAATGAGCCAAGGCATTTCAATCAGTAACGACAGTTGCGTAGTCATACCCACAGTCATAAAGAACAAACCAAGTAATAGTCCTTTAAATGGAGCAATACTTGCTTCAAGTTCATGACGGAATTCTGAGTCGGCTAAAAGTACCCCAGTGAGGAAAGCGCCTAGAGTTGTGCTAATTCCTAAAGTATCCATGAGTAGAACAACAGCAAGAATAATAAATAACCCTACTGCGGTAATCAGTTCAGTTGCACCACTTTTTGCAACGAAACGGAAAAATGGACGCATCACATAGCGACTAAATAGAAACAGACCACTGAATGTTGCAATGATGGCCGCAAAATAAGCAATGCCATGATGAGTAGATTCTGTTCCTGCCAACAGTGGAATCACTGCCAGTAAAGGAATCGCTGCAATATCTTGGAAAAGCAAAATTGAAAACGATTGCTGACCGTAGGTGGTATTGAGTTGTTGTTTTTCGGTCAGTAACTGTAATACAAAGGCTGTAGAAGACAGCGCAAGCGCAAAACCAATGACAAAGCTGGCAGCAAGTTGTTGCTGAAATAGTAGCAATACGGTGAGCATAAGAATTACGCCCGTAATCACCACTTGCAAACTTCCCATCACGAAAATGGAGTCACGCATTTCCCATAAACGTTGTGGACGTAACTCTAAGCCAATGAGGAACATAAGTAAGATGACCCCAAACTCAGCCAATTCCATAATGGCTTCAGGGTCATGGGCAATATTTAAAACACTTGGGCCAAGAAGGATGCCCGTAAATAAATAACCTAAAACTGTTGCAATCCCTAAGCGTTTACCCAAAGGGACTAAAATCAGAGAAGCTCCAAGAAAAATTGTTGCTTGCAGTAGGAATGACATTCATTACCCCGAATGTATTGATCTTTTTAAGTGTAAAGCCAAAAGGGCTTCTTCACACCATGATATTCAAATCATCTAACTAAATTCTTGCGGGTCAACATCAATAGAGAGTCTAAGTTGATGCTGTCTTGGTGCATGAACCAACTGAGCCCACCATTGTCTTAAGTAAAAATGCAGACGAGCACGGTCGGCAGACAAAATCACCATATGGGCGCGGTAACGTCCCGCTTTACGTTCCATTGGTGCTGGAATCGGCCCCCAAATATCAACAATATCACCTGCAATTTGGCGAAGCTGTTCGGCAGCTTCATTTAAAAAATGTAAGGTATAGTCACGATCTTTCGACTCAGCACGAATTAAGACTGCATAACGATAAGGCGGCAGTAATGCAACTTTACGCTCAGCCAGAGTTTGTTTTGCGACTGCCCGATAATCTTTTTCGATGAGTGTGGTGAGTAAAGGATGATCTGGCCTTAAAGTCTGTAAATAAACATGACCTTTGTGTTCTCCACGACCTGCACGACCAGCCACTTGTACAATCAACTGCGCAGTACGTTCTGGCGCCCGAATATCGACACTCAGTAAACCTGCATCAATATCTAAAATAGCAACCAAGGTCACATGTGGAAAATGGTGACCCTTTGCCAACATTTGAGTACCGAGCAAAATTGTGGGTTTGTTTTGATGAATACGATCATAGATTTTTTGCCAGCTACCGACACGACTTGTGCTGTCACGGTCAACACGAATCACATCATAGTCTGGAAATAGTTCTTGTAAGTGCTCTTCAACTTTGGCTGTTCCTGCGCCTAAAGTTTTTAAACTCTTCTGCTGACACTCAGGGCAGTGGTCTGGCAAGCGATGAACTGTGCCACAGTGGTGACAATGCAAATAAGAATAAGGCTGAGTATGCAACGTAAAATGTGCATCGCAATGTGGACAATTTGCTTGCCATCCACAGCTTTCACAAACCAATACAGGTGCATAACCACGTCGGTTTAAAAAGATTAAAACCTGTTCTTTTCTTGCTAGGGTATTTTTAATCTGCTCGATTAAAGGCTGGCTAATTCCATGCTGCTTTTTGACAATTTTAAGATCGATCAAATGCATTTTAGGTAAAAGCGCGTGGCCTGCACGCTGGTTCAGTTGCAGTGAAGTTAACTTACCAGTTTCGACTAAATGATAGCTATCTATGCTTGGTGTTGCTGAACCTAAAATAACAGGGCAGCTTTGTAAGTGGCCTCGGTACAGTGCGACATCACGAGCATGATAACGGAAACCTTCTTGTTGCTTATAAGACAGGTCGTGTTCTTCATCTAAAATGATGAGGCCCAGACGTGGCAACGGCGTATAAATGGCGGAACGAGTCCCTAAAATAATAGATGCTTTACCAGTTTGTGCCTGTTGCCATGCTTGTAATCGTTTAGAGTCATTTAAGCCAGAGTGCAATAAAGCAATATCGCAGTTAAAACGAGACTTAAAGCGCGAAATAGTTTGAGGGGTTAAGCCAATTTCAGGAACCAATACTAGGACTTGCTTACCTTGTTTTAACACCTCATGCATGATGTGCAAATAAACTTCAGTTTTACCACTTCCAGTTAAGCCATCTAGTAAAAATGCTTGGTATTGATGCTGTGCATTAATGACGTGCTGAGTTGCTTTCTTTTGATCATCATTTAGCGTAAGTGGCATTTGAGCCAATTGCACAGGTGCTGGGCTAAAATCATGAGGCTCAAGTGTACAGTCTATGAGCCCTTTCTTTTGTAACGCTTTAAGCGTAGCCGTTTCTACACCACTTAAATTAAGAATATTTTCTGTAGTTCCGGCAGGGTGTAATTTTAAAATTTGATAAGCGTCTTGTTGTTTGATTGAGCGTTTTAGCAGAGCTTCAACATTGTCACATGGAATGATTTTCCATAGATGAAATAAAACATCCATGGGTTTACCCTGACGTAATAACGCAGGTAAAGCAGTTTGCATCACCTCACCAATCGGAAATTGGTAATATTGTGCTGACCATGTCAATAAATTTAAAACTTGTTCATCTAAAATAGGCTCGTCATCTAAAAGTTCAGAAATGGCTTTAAGCTGAAAGTTACCTGTAAATGATTCTTGTGGGTCAACTTTTTCAGTAATGATACCAATCAGGTTTTGCCGTCCAAATGAAATTGCGACGCGTGAACCTACTTGAGCCCGTTCATATTGTGCTTTGGTGAGTGTATAGTCAAAAGTGTCGTACAGATGCACAGGTACGGCAACACGCACACGATAAACAACTGAATCAGGCTTTGGCGTTATGGTCATAGAGGCTCATTTCGTCAATTTTAAAAAACGGCATAGCGTCGTGAAGAGGACTTGGGTATTCTACACAGGCTATAGAATGAATATGAATGATTGCGTAGCATAGATGCAACAGCAGCGACTATTATTTTTGGAAAATTAGAACATTACCATGCCTGCATATCAATTTACTGCTATTGATGCTTCAGGGAAGCAGCAAAAGGGGGTGCTTGAAGGAGACTCAGCACGTCAGATTCGCCAACAATTACGCGATAAAGCATGGACTCCGATTAGCGTTGACCCTGTTGAACAAAAAGATAAGCATCAAAGCCACGGGTTATTCCAGAAAAAGTTTAGTGCTTATGATTTAGCACTGATGACCAGACAACTCTCCGTTTTGGTTGCTGCTGCAATTCCTCTAGAAGAAGCTTTACGCGCCGTGAGCAGACAAAGTGAAAAAGCACATGTGCAAAATCTTTTACTCTCGGTTCGTTCAAGAGTATTAGAAGGGCACTCACTTGCGCAAGGCATGCAACAGTCAGGTCGTTTTCCTGACCTTTATATTGCAACGGTTGCAGCAGGTGAGCGTTCAGGTCATTTAGATCTGATTTTAGATCAGTTGTCCGACTACACTGAGAACCGTTTTGCCATGCAAAAGAAAGTTCAAGGTGCCATGATTTACCCGATCATTTTAATGCTGATGTCATTTGGTATTGTGATGGGATTAATGACCTATGTGGTTCCAGAGATTGTAAAAACCTTCGATCAAAGCAAAGATGCCTTACCATGGATTACAGTCGCTTTAATGAAAGCGAGTGATTTTATTCGCCATGCGTGGGTCTTTATCATCCTTTTTGCTGTGATAGGCGTTGTTGCCTTTGTGCGGTTTTTAAAAACAACGGCTGGTCATTATGCTTTTGATCGCTTAACACTCAAATTGCCATTATTCGGTAAACTGTCTCGTGGTATTAATGCTGCACGCTTTGCCAGTACTTTATCTATTTTGACTCGTTCGGGTGTGCCGTTGGTGGATGCTCTAAAAATTGGTGCTGCTGTGACCAATAACTGGGTCATCCGTGACTCTATTGCCCATGCTGCTGAGCGTGTTACCGAAGGTGGTAACTTGGGTACGCAATTGGAGCGCAGTGGTTATTTCCCACCAATGATGGTACAAATGATTCGAAGTGGTGAGGCATCAGGTGAGCTTGACCGTATGCTGGAACGTGCGTCGACTATGCAAGACCGTGAGGTGACGACATTTATTTCAACCTTATTGGCATTACTTGAACCGCTTATGCTGGTATTAATGGCAAGCATTGTGCTGGTTATTGTAATCGCGGTTATGCTACCAATCGTAAATATGAACAATATGATTTAATAACTTTGATATTAGAGATAATGATGAAAGTAAAAAATATTCAAAGCGAAACAGTGATGAAACAACATAGTGAAGCTGCGGTTTCAAATCAGCTTGAGCCAACGTGCCATTCTGAGCATAGCTCTGTATCAGATGTTTGTTCCTCAAGCACAGCTTTCGGACTTGCGGCACGTTCGAGCGGTGCTCGAATGAAACGTGTGTCAGGCTTTACCCTTATTGAAGTTATGGTCGTTATTGTAATTTTAGGCGTGTTGGCTGCTTTAATCGTACCGAACGTTATGGGCCGTAGTGAAAAAGCTAAAATCGATACGACTCAAATTACCTTGAAGGGTGTAGCGGGTGCTTTAGATCAGTACAAGCTTGATAACGGGCATTTCCCAACTATGCAAGAAGGTGGACTAGATGCACTTATTAACCAACCTGCTACAGCAAAAAACTGGATGCCAGGTGGTTATGTGAAAGGTGGTTACCCTAAAGACAGTTGGAAAAATGATATTCAATATGTCATTCCTGGAAAAGACGGCCATCCTTTTGACCTATATTCATTTGGTGCAGACGGTAAAGAAGGTGGTGAAGGTAACGATGCAGATATTTATTACCAGCCTTAATTAAAATATAAGACAGATTATCGATTCGGAGAATAAGAGAAATTAATAATTCGAATTGATAATCTTTCTTAATCACAAAAATATAATAAGCTGTTGAAAATAAAATAATAAAGTTAATAATTATATTTGAGATTTAAAATAAGAATTATTCCCATATTTAATAGTTACAAGAAAGTTAAAATATGAGGGGAAATAAGCTATATATTTAAATAAAAGCTTTGCATAATAAATAAAAATCACTTTATAAAACTATGGGAGAGATTAAATGAAAGCATTCCTCGTACTTGATGAACTAAATCAGTTTCATTGGGCGATGCTTAAGTCTGTCCTATTGATTTTAGCATTATTACCCATTGCTGAAGTTTCATTAAAACTATGGCTGAGTACAGAAGGGAGCAGTCAAATCATGATTGGCTTCTTTGCATTAAGTATTGTGAGTGCATGGTTAATGGTGAGTTTTTTCACTGCATTAAAAGCGAGTGTATGGCAAGCTAAACAAATCTCTTCTAAATATGAGCAATTAGTTTTTAAAGCTTATCGCTATGTACCCATGGTCTTTTTATCAAGCTTAGTTGCTTATTTATCTTTGCAATTATCAATCGCTTTTTAACGATATTTAAAACTAAATTTTTAGATAAAACGTAGACTCAACATCTACGTTTTCATTTTTTTAAATGGGCTCTACTAATAGTGCCGTGATTTTACGAACGACAGGTAAGACTAAAAGTAGTGTTGGAAAAGCAATTAACCAAGAAATGATCCATGCTGACATCCAGACATTTATAGAAAACTCTTCTAATCCTAAACTTCGTAAAGTACTGACCATAGACACTACAAAAGTCATAATGATGGATAGAAAAAAAGGTAAAACAATAGCAGTATAGCGACTTGGAAGTTTCTTAAAACTATAGAAAGTTTTTTGGTTTTCCATTTTGACTCCGTAAACCAACAAACGCCCGTGCCATTCAAAATATAAAAATATTTTGAACAAATAGCTCCAAGCCTTGTTGGAGGTATGTTGGAACGTTGATTGACGTAAACGTTTACGGCTTTTGAATCAGTGGACTTAATTTAACATGGAATTTTCAAATTAAACATAAATAATTTATTTTTTTATATTGTGTATTTTTGATTTGAAGATTTAAGAATATGAGAAATATAAAGTGGAACAGATCGAGTGGAATGATTTTTTAAAAGTAGAGCTTCGTGTGGGTAAAATTATTCAAGCTGAGGTTTTTGAAAAAGCGTGTAAACCTGCTTATATTTTGCATGTAGATTTTGGTGAAGAATTGGGTGTACGTAAATCGAGTGCTCAGATTACTAAACTTTATCAACTGCAGGACTTGATTGGTAAATTAGTCGTTGCTGTCGTAAATTTCCCTAAAAAACAAATCGGGCCTATTCAGTCAGAATGTTTAGTGACAGGGTTTCATAACGCAGATGGAGATGTAGCACTTTGTATCCCAGAGTTTGAAGTGCCTCTGGGTACAAAGCTATTATAATTTAGCGACGTGATTTATAAGACACATCAACTTGACGTGGACGATAGATCCAACCTAAAACCAGCAGTAAGGCTGCAAATCCTAAAATTGGGTAATCACCTAGACGGTTATAGAGAGTTTGGCCTTGCATAGCTGGTAAATCACCTCTCAAGACAAACTCTTTATCAAGCGGTGCTTGTTCAGTGATATGACCATTTTGATCAATAAACGCTGTTACACCTGTGTTGGTTGCACGAATAAACCAGCGACCATTTTCTTTCGCACGCATTTGCACCATTTGTAAATGTTGCCATGGACCAGCAGTACCCGTAAACCAAGCATCATTAGATACAGTCACCAAGAAGTCGCTATCTTCTGCATTACGTCGTGTCAGGTTCGGATAAGCCACTTCATAACAAATTGCAGCAGCAAGCGCATGCCCTTTAATTAAGAGTGGTTTCTGGTTGCTCTCGCCACGTGTAAAACCGCTCATGCTAATATCATTTTGCATGGCTGGTAGAACCCATGACAGTAAACCTGAAAGCGGAATATATTCACCAAAAGGTACGAGACGCTGCTTTTTATAGAGACCGCTTGAGTCACTACCAGAAGCCATAATACTGTTGTAATACTGAGGACTACCGACTTGATGTGATTTTGCAACATCCCAATAAGGAATACCGGTTACCCAAGCGGTATGGTTCTTTTTCGCTTGTGCATCCATGGCATCCAAAAACGGTTCAATGTCGGTTTGGAAGAGTGGAATTGAAGACTCAGGCCATACAATGAGGTCACGGCCCCATTCAGATTGAGTCAAACCTGCGTAAATTTCTAATGTTCTAACTTGATATTCGGTTAGCCATTTTAAATCTTGTGGAATGTTACCTTGAATAAGCGAAACACTCAGTGGTTTAGCCGCTTTAGGTTGTACAAACTGAATATATGATGCTCCCCATGCACCTAAAACTAATAGGGCAGAAGGAATAACCCAGAAAATACGCTTACGTAGAACTTCAACTAAAGCACACGCCAATACAATTGCCACGAAAGAAATTGCATAAATACCAAATAGCGGTGCATAGCCATCAAGTAGGCGTTCGGTAAAAGCGTAACCTACAAATAGCCACGGAAAACCTGTAAATACCCAAGTTTTAGCCCACTCAAAAATAATCCAGAGAGGTGCGAAAGTCAGCGGTGTTTCAGGGAAGAAGCGTCGATAAACCCAAGTTTGAAATGCTGTAAATAACCCCATCACAAGAGCCATAACAGCAATCATACATACGCTTAAAAAGGCATTGGTATCGCCATATACATGGATAGATGTATAGAGCCAGAAAGCCCCTACAAACCATAAACCAAAACCATAACTCCAGCCAATCGCAAATGCTTGTTTGGCTGAGCGTTTATGCAATGTCGCATAGAGTAGGGCAGGAGACAAAATTGCCAGCCACCACCAATAATAAGGTGCCAGTGCAAAGCTGAACACGGCACCTGAAAATAAAGCAATGAGCAATGGAAAAATTAAAGGAAGCTGTTTTTGTTGTTGCGAAGAATCTAACAGCTTTTCAAAGTATGCTCTCATTGACGTACAGCTCGAATCAGATGAATAGTGCGGGCATCTGCTTCAACAATCGTAAATAACCATTTTCCAAGTTCAACAGTCTGACCTTGTAAATCACTGACTAGACCAATTTCTTGAAGCAATAAACCGCCGACAGTTTCTACTTCATCGTCAGAAAAATCAGCATCTAATACAGTGTTGAAGTGTTCAATTGGTGTAAGTGCCTGCACCATCCATGCATTCGCTACACTGTGGTCACTATCTGGAACAATGTATTGCGCATCTTCATCAGCAGTATCATGTTCGTCTTCAATTTCACCCACGATCTCTTCAAGAATATCTTCAAGCGTAACAAGCCCAGCCGTAGAGCCATATTCATCAATGACAATCGCGATATGGGTTTGGGTATGTTTGAGCATACGAAGAACTTGATCTGAACGTGCGCTTTCAGGCACAAATAATGGCTGGCGCATAAGCGAGCCAATATCTAATTTGGTATTTGGTTCAGTCAAAAATGGCAGTAAATCTTTTGCCAATAAAATACCGACGACGTTATCGGGTTGGTCAGCTGAGAAAACTGGAAAACGTGAGTGAGCAGACTCAACCAATACGTGAAGAATATCAAGTAACTGATCATCTTCTTGCATACTGATCATTGCTGTTCGTGGCGTCATGACTTCACGAATTTTTGTAGCAGGAAGGTCAAGAACACCTTCAAGCATGGCAACAGTATCAGGTTCTAAAAAACGACGTGAATTTTGGACTAGTTTTAATAATTCATCTCGGGTTTCGGGCGCTGTACCTAACCACTTTCGTAAGCCTCGCATTCCCCACGACGGACTCGGTTCCTCTTGCATGATCTTTCCTAAAGACTCAATGTATCAAATGAATACATTGATCATACCGAAGAAAAGGCCCTTATGCATCTATAAAACAAAGTAAAAGACAAAACACATATTGTTATATAAACACCAGTTACAGTTCATAAGTCAGTGATCGGTTTATGCTAAAATGTGAAAATTCTATTTGTTCGAGTTTGTTATGTCAGAACAACCTATTTCACCTACTGTACAACTCAATACACGTGGTTTACGTTGTCCGGAACCTGTCATGATGTTGCATCAAGCCATTCGTAAATCTAAGTCTGGAGATGTGGTTGAGGTCTTTGCAACAGACAATTCGACATCGTGGGATATTCCTAAATTTTGTATGCATTTAGGTCATGAGTTGCTTTTGCAAGAAGAACGCTTAGATGAAAATGGTCATAAAGAATTTCATTACTTGGTAAAAAAGGGCTGAAGCAAATATCTAAAGCTTTAGGTCCATATTCTTGAATCTAATAAAAACTAAAACAGTGAATACACTTCATTTCAGGACGTAAAGATGAAAAGTTCTCATCTATGCTTAGGGCTTGCTATTTGTGTCTTATTTAATTCAATCGCATATGCAAAAACCTGTGAAATTCCTATACAAACTATGAATGTCGCAGGTTTAAAGGTTGGGCAAAATATTCGTGAGTTTCAAAAGCTTCACCCTTCAGTAAAGCAAGTGGTGTTAGGAGGAGATAGTTACCATTTAGAGTTTGCCGATGGGGTTGATGCCCAGATCAAAAAAACAGGCGTGACTTGGATTGATCATATTGCTTACGATCTGGATAGTGAAGTGATTACTTCATTTAGTTTAAGTTTTCTTGATGGCCCTATGGCAAGTTATGAGACGGATTTAGATCTTTTTAAAAGTAGAATTCTCAAAAATTTTAAGGTGCCCCAAAAAGGCTGGGTGCAAAAGAACAATAAATATATTTATCAATGTGATGATTATCGAATTGAGATTCATCAGGACTATGGTGCTGCACATACAGCGATTGGGCCAACAGTTATGGTATTTAGTAAAAAATCGAAGATATTCTAATAAAAAAACTCCCCTCATTTGAGGGGAGTTTTTTTAAGGAATTACATGTTCGGGTAATTCGGACCACCGCCGCCTTCAGGCGTTACCCAAGTAATGTTTTGAGATGGGTCTTTAATATCACAAGTCTTACAGTGAACACAGTT
The DNA here is from genome assembly GCF_000368065.1 of Acinetobacter seifertii. Taxonomy (GTDB): domain Bacteria; phylum Pseudomonadota; class Gammaproteobacteria; order Pseudomonadales; family Moraxellaceae; genus Acinetobacter; species Acinetobacter seifertii. The sequence continues at coordinate 298,399 of NZ_KB851199.1, read as the reverse complement.
TGCTGCGTTAATCTGGAAGCGCTTAGAACCATCATCATTTTCCATGATTTCATAAACACCAGCAGGGCAGTAGCGCTGTGCAGGCTCATCCCATTTTGGTAAGTTTACGTTCACTGGAATTGAAGGATCAGTAAGCTTCAAATGAGCTGGCTGGTTTTCTTCATGTACAGTGTTTGAGATAAACACAGAAGACAAACGGTCAAATGTAAGCTTGCCATCCGGTTTTGGATAGTTTGGTTTGAAGCTCGTTGCATCAACAGTTTTCAATGCAGCGAAGTCTTGCTTCAAGTCATGTAAAGTGAATGGCACTTTAAAGACGTTTTGGTCGATAAAGTTAAATGCACCACCAATCCATTGACCAAATTTATGCATTGCTGGGCCAAAGTTACGAGAATTATAAAGCTCTTCTTTTAACCAGCTGTTGTTAAATTTGTCAGTGTATGAAGTCAATTCTTTAACGAATAAATCTTCGCCTTCAGTAACACGAGCAATCGCAAGGTCACCGCCTTTTTCTACACCAGCAGCAATCGCTTCAAATACAGCCTCACCACATAACATGCCTGATTTCATGGCAGTGTGTGAGCCTTTGATTTTTGCAAAGTTTAAGAAACCTGCGTCATCACCAATTAAGCAACCGCCCGGGAAAGTCAATTTAGGCAATGAGTTGAAGCCGCCTTTCACTACAGCACGTGCGCCGTAAGAAATACGCTTACCACCTTCTAAATATTGTTTAATGAGTGGGTGAGTTTTCCAGCGCTGCATTTCCATGAATGGATACATGTGTGGATTTTCATAAGACAAGTCCACAATCATACCCAAAGTCACTTGGTTGTTTTCAGCGTGGTATAACCACCAACCACCAGAAGAACCAGTTTCAGCCAATGGCCAACCAGCGCCATGCATCACTAAGCCAGGCTTATGTTTTGCTGGGTCAATTTCCCAAAGTTCTTTAATCCCGATACCGTAGTGCTGAGGGTCAGCATCTTTATCAAGGTTATATTTTGCAATGAGGCGTTTACCTAAGTGACCACGGCAACCTTCAGCAAAGAGAGTGTATTTAGCGTGAAGCTCATAACCCGGAGTAAAGTTATGCGTTGGTTCGCCATCTTTACCAATACCCATGTCACCAGTTTGAATACCTTTTACAGTACCGTCTTCATGGTAAAGCACTTCAGATGCAGCAAAGCCAGGGAAGATAGAAACTTCTAATTCTTCAGCTTTTTGGCCTAACCAACGAACCACGTTACCTAATGAAATAACATAGTTACCGTCATTGTGCATGGTTTTAGGAACCATCCAGTGAGGTGCTTCTTTAGACGTAGTTTCTGAAAGCAAGAAGAATGTTTTGTCTTCAGTTACAGGTACGTTCAGAGGCGCGCCTTCTTCTTTCCAGTTCGGGAAAAGTTCATTAATAGCACGTGGTTCAAGTACAGCACCAGATAAGATATGCGCACCTACTTCAGAGCCTTTTTCAACTACACAAACTGAAAGATCGGGTAAGTTATTCTCAATCGCTAATTGACGGATCTTAATCGCAGCAGATAGACCTGCAGGTCCTGCACCTACGATGACAACGTCAAACTCCATCGATTCGCGTTCGATGTGTTCCATGTAGGACTCCTCAATACTTAAAGGTGGCAACCGTAATGTCAGATCATCCGGTGCTGCCGTGAGTTTTAATCCATAGGCGCAAATATGCTATTGTGCCTTTTATCGTTTTGGCTAGTATAGTTTTAAACCATGATCTAGCCAATTGGCTGAGTCGTCATATTTTCTCGTCAGCAAGGCATAAACTATGGTAAATCAAAATAATTCCCCATCGGATATGGGAAAAATACCGTTATCTGATGATAAAAACTTAATGAACATTGCACAATACTTAAAAGATGTACAGCAAAGTCACAAAAGGTCAATCCCACCTTTAGAGCAATGGCATCCAAAGCATTGCGGTAAAATGGATTTAACGGTTAAAGCCAATGGAGAATGGTGGCACGAAGGTCAATTAATCAAGCGCCAAGCCCTATTGGATTTGTTTACCAAAGTCCTATGGAAAGAAGAGGGTAAATTCTACCTGAAAACCCCTGTAGAACAAATTGAAATCGAAGTTGAAGATGAACCTTTATTGGTCAATCAGGTGGATCAGGTCGAAATTTCAGGTGATCAGTTTTTACAACTGACGACGACCAATCAAGATGTGATTTTGGTTGATGCAGAACACCCGATTTTTATGCGCGAATATGCAGGAGAATTACGCCCTTATGTGCATGTCCGATTTGGTATTAATGCGCTTATTCAACGCCAAGTTTTCTATCACCTCGTGAACTATGGAACACTGGTCGAAAATGATAAAGGTGAAACCATTTTGCAGTTAAAAAGTGGTAATTTGCACTTGCAATTAGGCACTTGAGGTTTAAGCTTTATAGAGTGAAATTTTCCGACACTCTCTAGTACTGCCATGACAGCCATACAGCCTTTGTTTACTGAATTAGAATCTATGCCTAAAGCATCAGCAGATGCCCCGATTGGTATTTTTGATTCGGGAATTGGAGGAATGTCGGTTGCAGCGGAAATTGCCAGATATTTGCCAAACGAACGTATTGTCTATTATGCCGATACAGCCTATGTTCCTTATGGCCCGCGTTCTGATGAAGAAATTAGAGAGCTTACCGCTCGCGCTGTCGATTGGTTATACCGCCAAGGCTGTAAATTTGCAGTTGTAGCATGCAATACTGCCTCTGCATTTAGTCTTGACCATTTACGTGAACATTATGGCGAGCACTTCCCAATTGTTGGTTTAGTACCGGCATTAAAACCTGCCGTATTACAAACCCGTTCTAAGGTAGTTGCAGTATTGGCAACGCCTGCTACTTTTCGTGGGCAACTTATTAAAGATGTTGTTGAAAAGTTTGCTGTTCCAGCGGGTGTTAAAGTCATGACTTTAACCAATCTGGAACTTGTTCCTTGTGTCGAAGCAGGCCAGCAAATGAGCCCTGTATGTTTGAATGCATTAAAAGAGGTTTTACAGCCTGCAGCCGATCAAGGGGCTGACTATTTAGTGCTCGGTTGTACGCATTATCCGTTCTTAAATGAAGCAATTCAGCATCTTTTTGATAACCAATTCACACTGGTTGATTCAGGATTGGCAGTTGCCCGACAAACAGCCCGTATTTTAATAAAAAATGAGTTATTATGTGACCAAATACGTCAGAATGTTGCGCGTATTGAATGTTATGTAAGTGGTAATAATGCCGATGCATTGCAACCTGTTTTACAGAATATGATTCCACAAGAATTGACATGGACGCTGCACAATCTGAGTTGAGCTCTGTTGTAGGCATTCAGAAGAAAGCGTTTTTTATATTTATTTTTTCTTATTTGGGGCGGTTCATAGTCTTGGCTTATTTAGGCCATATTAAGATTATGGGGCGATAAGGGTATTGTTATGCTCGATACACGCTATCAGATTTTTATTTCAACGTCAGGTCGCGAGATGCAACCTGAACGTGTAGTTCTCTCTCAAACTTTAGTCAGTATGGGTTTTTTTGCTTGGGGTTTAGAGTATAGAAGTCCTTTAACTACAACACTTTCCCGTCGACAAATTGATGAATCGGATTACGTTGTCTTACTATTAGGCAGCCAGTACGGTGAACAATCTATTTCTGGCGCTAGCTATTTTGCTCAAGAGTATGAATATGCTTTAAGCCGAGCTAAACCTATTGTGGTATTCATGCATGAGCAACCTGAAAGCCGCGATATGCATTTGCAAGAGACTCATCCACAGCTTAAAGAAAAATTTCTAGCATTTAGAAAGAAACTATTACACGAAGCTCACCACGTATTTTACTTTAAAAGCCCGCGTGATTTAGAGCTAGCTGTCCGTTTAAATATGCCTCTAATGGTTGAACAACATGTGGGACAGGGTTGGGTACCTGCACACCAAGCACATCAGTTGGAAGATGAGGTTAATCGATTAAAAAGTAAAATTTTACAATTAGAGAAACAATTAGCAGATGTACCTACACAACTCAATGAGGTAGCGCCACAAGACATTTTTGCGTTTGAGTATCAGATTCAAGCGTTTCAAGATGGTAACTTTAAAGAGCTGAAACGCCAGAGGCAAATGACGTGGTCACAACTTTTAAGTATTTTGGCTAAACATTTTGAGACAGCCATGCCAGAAGAAAGCTTTGGAACTTGTCTTAATGAGTATCTCAATCATGCTGGGCTAGAAGATGCCCGTCAGGAGCTACCAAGAGCACATGCGGTGGCTGGTGCACAGATTAATCATAAAGCGCTATACCGCATTAAAAATCAAATGCAATCACAAGGTTGGATTGTTCCAACCAAGACTGATCAACAACATAGTTTATGGAAGGTAACGACAAAAGCGCAAAAGCTCTTGCTGAGTTATAAATGGAATCATCGGGTGACTCGATTAAAAGCTTAGAGCAATTCAATTTAGATATGACCATGAAAACTGTTACATTAGTGTCATAAGATGAACTGAAAGGCATTTGCGCATGTCGTTTGAACAAAAACCGAAAGTTACTGTCATTTTAGCGAATTTAGGCACACCGGATGAGGCAACTGTCCCAGCGGTGCGCCGTTTTTTAAAGCAGTTTTTATCTGATCCACGTGTGATTGAAATTCCAAAATTCATTTGGTGGATTATTTTGAATCTGTTTGTTTTGCCTTTTCGTCCAAAAAGAGTAGCGCATGCCTATGCTTCGGTATGGTCTACCGATTCGCCCATGCGTGAAATTGTGTTTGAGCAAACTCAACGTGTGCAGGCTTATTTAGAGCGTGAAAATAAACAGTTTGATTTAACTGTATTACCCGCTATGACTTATGGTAATCCGGGTATTGATAAAGTTTTAGAAAAATTGGCAGCTCATCCACAAGAGCATGTCATTTTATTGCCTTTATTTCCTCAATATTCTGCGACGTCGACAGCACCGTTATACGATACATTTGCTAAGTGGATTCCTACTCAGCGAAATTTGCCAGGCTTGACCATTATTAAAGACTACTACCAGCACCCAATGTTTATTCAGGCACTGGCAGAAAGTGTTTTAGCCTACCAAGAGCAGCATGGTAAGCCTGAAAAACTATTGATGTCATTTCATGGTATTCCACAGCCTTATGCAGACAAAGGCGACCCTTATGCAGACCGTTGTCGCATTACCGCAAAGTTAGTCGCTGAAGCTTTACATTTAAACGATGATGAATGGGCAATTAGTTTCCAGTCCCGTTTTGGAAAACAAGAATGGGTGAAACCTTATACTGACCAGCTTTTACAAGATTGGGCGAAGAAGGGTGTTAAGTCAGTTCAGGTTTTAAGTCCCGCTTTTTCTGCCGATTGTTTAGAAACACTTGAAGAGTTAGCCATCCAAAACGCTGAGTTGTTTCAAGAGGCGGGTGGCGGAAGCTATGCTTACATTCCTGCTTTAAATAGTGATCAGGCTCATATTGATTTGCTTGCAGGTTTAGTTCAGGCTAATCTTGATGCCCTTACCCATACCTTAGCCCACCGTTAATTGCGTTTTAGCCAGAGGTTCTTATGCTGCAAGTCAAAATTGTTCCAGTTACAGCTTTTGCTCAAAATTGTTCTTTAGTTTGGGACAGTGAAACAAAAGAAGCAGTTTTGATTGATGCTGGCGGTGACGCTGCTGTTTTGAAGAAAGAAGTAGAAGCCTTAGGTTTAAAAGTAAAGGCACTATGGCTCACTCATGGGCATTTAGATCACGCAGGGGCAGTGGGTGAACTCGCACAAGAATGGAGTGTTCCTGTTGTTGGTCCGCATAAAGAAGATCAGTTCTGGTTAGATATGATTCAGGAAGTTTCAGCACGTTATGGCTTTCCAATTCCACAGCCAGTAAAAGTTGATCAATGGCTTGAAGGCGGCGAAGTGCTAAAACTAGGTGAAGATGAGTTTGAGGTGCGTTTTGCACCAGGACATACACCAGGGCATGTCATGTTCTATAACAAGAATCATGGCTTACTCTGGACTGGCGATGTCCTGTTTAAAGGCTCAATAGGAAGAACAGACTTTCCACGTGGGAACCATGAGCAACTCATTGAATCGATTCAACGTGAATGCTTTAGCTTGCCAGATCAAACTCAATTTATTTCAGGTCATGGTCCAATGAGTACCATTGGCTATGAAAAAAAATTTAACCCGTTTGTCGCAAGTAAAGCGGGTTAATCCTCATAATCATCTTCATGCTGACTACCCTTGTTTTGTTGAGGAGCATCTTGGGTAGGCAGTCTATATTCATCGTTTGCCCAAGCGCCTAAATCAATGAGTTTACAACGTTCAGAACAAAACGGACGAAATTCATTGCCTTCCCAAACACTTGGTTCACCACAACGTGGGCAGGGGAATGTACGTGGCATAAAGCGATATCCTCAAAGTGAAGAGAAATAGATTAGGCAAAAGTCAGGTGACTTGTTAGACTTGTGCCGATTTTTATTTAGTTTGATGTGATTATGCAGATTCGTCAATTTCAAGCACAACGTATGCAAGCGCCTCGCGATTTTACCCCAATTGAAAATACTCCAATTTGTGTAGAAATTGGGGCGGGCAAAGGTAAACATGCTTTGCTATTTAGTGGGCAAAATCCACAGCACACGTTATATGCGATTGAACGAACCCGAGAAAAATTCTTGGCAATGCAAAAGCAGCATGGTTTAGAACCACGAGAAAATCTGGTACCTGTACATGCGGATGCTTTGCCGTGGGTGGTACATGCTTTACACCCTGCACAAGTTGAACATTTTTTTATTCTCTATCCGAACCCTGAACCTCATAATCCGGCACAGCGCTGGTTAAACATGCCATTTTTTGAGTTTTTGTTATCACGTCTGAAAACAGGCGGAACCATTACTTTGGCAAGTAATATTCCTGAATATATTGAAGAAGCTGAACAACAGTTATTAAATGTGTGGAAGCTGCCTTACCAAAAAGAAAAAATTGCACAAACTTCTGCACGTACTCATTTTGAAATTAAATATTTAGAGCGTGGTGAGCTTTGCCAACAGCTCATAATCAGCAAGCCTGAAGGTTATCAAACTCGATTTGATGAATTTACGCCACTGCAAGGGCAAACACATGGCGAGTAAGCGCATTGCCATTATCGGTGCTGGTCCGGCTGGTTTAATGGCAGCTGAGGTACTGAGCCAGTATGATTATGAAATTGATGTGTTTGAGCAAAAACCTTCGGCTGCGCGTAAGTTTTTGATGGCTGGTAAAACAGGTTTGAATATCTCGCATGCTGAACCATTAGCCCAGTTCATTGAACGTTATGACCATGCAGAATGGCTTAAACCGTGGGTTGAGAAATGGGATGCAGTCTGGATTCAGAACTGGATGAAAAGTCTTGGGATTGAATCTTATGTGGGCACTTCAGGTCGCATTTTTCCTGTTGAAATGAAAGCTGCGCCTTTATTGCGTGCTTGGCTAAAACGCTTGGCAGAGCAACAAGTTACATTCTTTTATCGACATCGTTGTATTAATTTGCAAGGTACAACAGTGACTTTAGAAAACCAAAATAATCAAAGCAGCAAGACTTTTACCCAACAATACGATGCAGTCGTATTGGCTTGTGGGGCTGTATCTTGGTCTCAATTGGGTAGTGATGGTGCATGGCAGCAATGGATGGATCAATCCAGTATTGAACCTTTTCAAGCGAGTAATGCAGGGGTATTACACACTTGGTCAGCTTTTATGGAAAGCTGTTTTGGTGAACCTTTAAAGCGTATCAATGCGTGGGTTGAGCCTAGCCAAGTTACTCATGGCGATATTGTGATTACTCACTATGGTTTAGAAAGTGGTGTCATTTATAAACTTGGACGAGCTTTAAGAGAACAACAAAAAGAAGGGAAAAGCTTAAATCTATTTTTAGATTTATTGCCTGATGTAGAGCTTACACAGTTAGTTAAAAAATTACAGGCTAGCAAAAAACAATCGCTTACTAATATTTGGCGTAAAGCAGGCTTAGACACGGCCAAAATTAACTTAATTAGAGAAGTGGTTGATAAAGCGCTATGGAACCAACCAGAGGCTATGGCTCAGCAAATTAAAGCACTTCAAATCAAGTTAAGTGGCTTTAGACCGATTGAAGAAGCAATTAGCTGTGCTGGTGGTGTTAAGCAAGGTGCATTAACTGAAAGCCTAGAGCTTAAACACACCTCAGGTGTTTTTTGCTGTGGTGAAATGCTGGATTGGGATGCTCCTACAGGTGGCTATTTGCTTACAGCATGCTTTGCTACTGGACGAGCGGCTGGTGATGGTGTGCATTCATTCTTAGAAAAATAACATCGAATTCGGTGCTATGTTTGATATGTGAAAAGTGTTATTTTTGAGCGATCAATAATAATAGGATTTACGAGAACATGTCTCAAGCATCACCAGTTTATCAAGGAAGTTGTTTATGTCAGGGTATTCGCTATGAAATTAAGGGCGATATCGGAGATATTATTCAGTGTCACTGCCAACGATGCCGAAAATCCAATGGAACAGCATTTGCCACAAATGCTCCTGTTAAAAGTACAGATTTTAAAATTACTCAAGGTGAAGGCCTCGTTAAAAAATTTGCGGTGAACGGTGTGTACCGTTGGTTTTGTAGCGAATGTGGTTCACCTCTTATTAGTTCGCGTGATGCCCAGCCTGAACTATATCGTGTAAGAATTGGGTCACTCGATACACCATTAGACCAAAAACCGACAATGCATATTTTTGCTGCTTCAAAAGCAGAGTGGGAAAGCATTTGTGATGATTTACCGCAATATGATGAACGTCCATAAATTAAAAAGTATATTTCAATCAAATTTTAAATGATCTAATATACCTAAAACGGGGAGATGGCATTCCTCCCTTGAAAAACCGCCGTATTGGCTAATGATGCCTACGTTACCCTCATGTATTTATATCGCTGAGTACGTAGGTTATTGCGTACTCTGCTTATTTTTTGGAGTACGCCATGTCACGTTTCCCATCATTCTTGTTTGCTCTTTTAGCATCTTACTAAAGGGGTGGTTCTATGTATTATCCTTTACTTTCAATTGCCGTAGGTTCAGTACTAGGGGCGTGGTTGCGTTGGTTTTTAGGCTTAAAACTCAACCCGATTTATCCGCAAATTCCACTTGGTACCGTCGCTGTTAATTTGGTAGGCGGTTTTATTATTGGTTTTGCTATGGCCTATTTTGCTCATAGTGATTTGAGTCCGAATTATAAGCTTTTCGTAATCACCGGCTTTTGTGGTGCTTTAACTACGTTTTCAACGTTCTCGATTGAGATTGTGACTTTATTGCAAAGTGGTAAGTGGGGAATGGCAATATTGGCGATTTCTATTCATTTAATTGGGTCGTTAATTTTTACGTGTTTGGGTTTGGCGACTTATTATTGGATAGCAGGCAACTGATTATTCAAATGTTTAAGGAGCGATACATACTGCACTGCCTCCGTTTTAAGATATTCTCCAAGACCATTTGTATAGGCATACCTTACTTTTGAGAGATCAAAAGTAAGCAAAAATCTTTTGTTTCGCTGATGCTACATCCATGTAGCACAGCAAAACAGCGGCATCCATGCCGCTTGTCACGATAGTAAATGACGAATTAAAAACATCTGATTTATTTTGGGATTTGATACGCGTTAAAGTCATCAACAGCCTGACTGAAATCAGCTATATATTGTTTTTGCAAAATATTGGATAAGTGCAAACGGGAAACAGGTTCTGTTGATGACAAATGCCTTTGGTTACTTTGGGCAAAACCAAAGTAACAGAATTAGCTACTTTCATTTGAGAATAAACGGTAAGACTCCGTCGTGTATTCACAAATACTTAATTACTTTTCAGTTAAAGCCTGACCTTCAAACTTCACACCATTCCAACCATTTTGCATAAACTGACGAATATTTTGGTGGTCAGTTCCTTCAGGTGTAGCCAATACAGATGCATAGTGCTCTGCAAATAAACTTAAAGTTTGTGCTTGGTCTAAACCTTGTAACTTAGCAAAAGAGAAAACTTTTGCACTGCCTTGATTTTCAGTCGCAGCGTTATGCTGTGCGCCATTTTGAAAAGCTGTTGGAGTATGTTGGTAACGCGCTTCAATATGAGCTAAAACGTCTGAAAATTTTGCTGTGCCTGCTTGTAATTGGGCAAGTAACTCTTGTGCCATAATCTTAAACTTCCTATCAAATAGGGCTTAAGCATAGCATCGAATACACGCTTTGAAAGCTTGGGAACTATAAAAAATGATGGAATGTTTGGAAAGTTGAGAATATTTTTTAGACAAGTTGTGGATAAGTTTTCTTTTATACACAGTTCAGAAAAGTCCGAAAAATGCCCATAAAAAAAGAAGCCTAAGTGGAGGAGATGAGTCTTAGGCTTCCAATGATTTTAGTGTATTGGTCAAATCTTAACGCAAGATTAACTCTTACGACTGAAGCGACCGAAGCGTTTATTAAAGCTTGCAACGCGACCTTCATTACTTGCTTGACGTACTTCACCTGTATAGAACGGATGGGATGCACTTGAAATATCAAGAGTTACGTAAGGATAGACTTCTCCTTGATATTCCTTGGTTTGTTTTGTCTGAATAGTACTACCAATTAAGAAGTACACATCTGCATTGGTGTCATGAAATAACACTTGTTGATAAGCAGGATGAATATCTTTACGCATGAGAGATTGTCCTAAATTATTTTTTATTAAAGAAATGTTATAACATAACAATTAAAAAGTCAATGTAACCCTAAATGGCTACATTGATCAGTAATTTAAATTACTTAGAAAGTGGAACAAGTTCTTCAAATAAATCATTCAGGTTGTCATGTACTTTTAAGTGAATGAGGTTCCAGTAGTGTCCTGAAATGGTTCTATTGACCATTAAGGTATCTGGTGATGGCTTAAAGACATCCCAATATTTTAAAGACTTCTTCACAAGTAACATGCCATCATGATGTGATGAGTTCTCTGCAAAGTCATAGGTTGTGGTAAGTGGACGCAATAACACTTCAATCCAGAGTTTATAAAGATCGCTCGGGAATTTACCTTTCTCGGTCAAAGAGTGCAGGGCAAGTAATTCAGTTTCAATAAGATCAATATCTTCATGACGAGCTGCATTCACCAATCGTTTGAAACTATAAACAATTTCATTGGAAAGCGTTTTAACACTGCCATAGTCATAAATAATGACACTGCCATCTTGGCGGAAGGCAAAGTTACCTGGGTGAGGGTCACAGTGAAAACGTTTTAAAAAGAACATTTCCTGACCCAAAGCACGGATTAAACGACGGCCAATTGTATTGCGAATTTCGATAGGCCAAGAACTCGCAGTTTCAATACTGTCACCTTGTTCAAGACTTAAAGTCAAAATTCGTCTTGAAGAGTAATCTTTATAAACAGTCGGGATAATAATTTTATCATCTAACTTGCTATGAAAAGTTTTAAAGACCTCAAGATTTTGAGCCTCAATTTCATAGTTAAGCTCTGCTGACAGACTATCTTGAATCTCTGCAAAAAGTTGATCTTGCAGTTTTTTATCAATTTTAAGTACACCCATTAAACGAAGGGCTAAACGCACTTGTTTTAAGTCACTTTCACAGGCTTCATCAACACCGGGATATTGAACCTTAACCACAACTTGTTGGCCATTTGGCAAAACTGCTTTGTGGACTTGTCCAATTGATGCAGCGGCGAAAGGCTGCTCATCAAAAGATTTAAAGGCAGCGTTGAGTGGCTTACCAAGCTCACGTTCAACTTGTTGCTGAATCGCTGCAAAAGGCATGGCTGGAGCTTGGCGTTGTAGTTTTGATATCGCTTTAGCAACTTCTGGCGGGAAGATATCTTTATATTGCGATGCAATTTGCCCAACTTTCATGACAGCACCTTTCATTTCACCTAAGGTGTCTGCAATCTGTAGACCGATATCTTGAAACAATTTAGTTTTTGCAGCTAGTTTCTGTTCTTCATCCGCAGTCAGGTTTCGAATCGAGTTAGAAACGGTTTTTGTTGCAATGCTCGCGGTCATTCCTGCAAGTTTCATAAATCGTTTGCCAGGTGAACTTGCACTCTTTGCCATATCTTCGATACCTCATTGACTACAACATAATATTGTCTAGTTTTGATCATAGGTGACAAAACTTAAAAAGCCTATATGAAATTGTTTAGCGCGTGTAAGAATATTTTCGAAAAACAATATGTTATTTTTAAAGTAAAAAATGTGAAAAGCTTTTTAAAATTCATTTCATAAACAAAGCTTTAATATCTATAAAGTCACTGTTTTTTTAGTGCTAAGGTGAATGGCATGTTAAATAAGAAATAGAGACAATAAAAGTTATGACCAGTCTAAACTCATCCTATGGTCGCTCTCAAGCGGTTCCTTTATCTGTATTTGAACAGACCAAAGATGCACAAATTATCCGTTCTGATGAAGAGGCAATTGAGGTTGCCAAGCAACTTGCTCAAGAGTTTGCTCAAGAAGCATCTGAGCGGGACAGAGAACGCCGTTTACCCTTAAATGAAATTCAACAGTTCTCACAAAGCGGTCTCTGGGCTATTACTGTGCCGAAGCAGTTTGGTGGCGCGCAAGTTAAGTATCGAACTTTGGCAGAAGTGATTAAAACAATTGCGAGTGTTGATCCATCTCTTGCTCAGTTGCCACAAAACCATTTGGCTTTTATTGAGCATTTAAGACTAGATGCGAAACCTGAACAGCAACAATTCTTTTTTAACTTGGTATTAAGAGGAATTCGTTTTGGCAACGCATTTTCCGAAAAACATAGTAAGACAGTCGCGGACCTCACAACTAAACTTGAAAAGACCGAACAGGGTTATGAAATTAACGGCAAAAAATTCTTTGCAACGGGTGCTTTGCTCGCACATTGGATTCCAATTGTTGCTGTAAATGAACAGGGGCAACCCTATGCCGCGCTTGTTCCACGGGAAACATCTGGGGTCAATATTATTAATGACTGGTCTGGTTTTGGACAACGTACTACAGCGAGTGGCACGGTAGAACTAAATCAGGTTCCAGTACGTGAAGAATATCTTGTTCCGATTTACCAAGCATTTGAACGTCCAACACCAGCAGGCGCTATTTCTCAGTTTATTCAGGCTGCGGTTGATGCTGGTATTGCGCGTGGTGCAATTGAAGAAACGATTCAATACGTTAAAAATCATAGCCGTGCATGGGTTGATTCAGGTCTGGAAAAAGCCAGTGATGACCCTTACACCATTGCAAATATTGGTGACTTAAAAATCAAACTACGTGCAGCAGAAGCGGTACTGGACTTGGCTGGAGATGCAATTGATCAGGCCATTGCTGAAACCACCGAAGAACATGTAAACCAAGCCACATTATTGGTTGCTGAGGCAAAAGTACTCACTACAGAAATTGCTATTTTGGCAGCCAATAAACTTTTTGAGTTGTCGGGTACGCGTTCTACTTTATCTGAACTCAACCTTGACCGTCACTGGCGCAATGCCCGTACCCATACCTTGCATGACCCTGTGCGCTGGAAGTATCACATTGTCGGTAATTATTACCTCAATGGAGTTCAACCACCTCGTCATGCATGGAGCTAAATTCAAGAAAAGACAAGGCAGAGTAAAACTTGAAGTGCGACATAAACCACCTAATTAATTTAAAGGGTTTATGGAGTATATAAAATTGTCATACCATCATCTTAACTTTGAAGATCGTACTGCATTAATGCTTGAGTCAAGAAAAGAAGGCTTTTCAGCCAGAAAATTTGCTGAACTTATTAAAAGACATCCTAGTACGATCTATCGTGAGCTTAAAAGAAATAGCATCAATGACGTTTATCAAGCTCAATATGCTTCTGATAACACTTTTGCTAGACGTAGACGTGGTCACAGAAAACTCAAAATCGATTCAATCCTCTGGAAATTTATTGTTGAAGCGATCCGTTGTTTATGGTCTCCTCAGCAAATAGCAAAGCGTTTAAAGACATTTCCTGATTTGGATCAAACAATGAATGTAAGCCATACAACGATTTATTCAACGATACGAGCATTACCCAAGGGTGAGTTGAAAAAAGACTTATTATCCTGTCTACGTCATGAAAATAAAAAGCGAAAAGCTAACGGTGAACCTAAAAAAGATTCTATATTACAGGATATTAAAACTATTCATGAGCGCCCAGCCGAAGTTCAAGAAAGAAAAATACCGGGTCATTGGGAAGCTGATTTAATTAAAGGTAAAGACAATAAAAGTTCGATAGCAACACTTATTGAACGAAATACACGGCTCTGTATCTTGGCAACATTACCTGATGCAAAGGCAGAATCAGTGCGCAAGGCTTTAACTGAAGCTCTGAAATATTTACCTGCAGAACTGCGTAAAACGTTGACCTATGACCGTGGACGTGAGATGTCAGAACATAAAATACTCGAAGAAGATTTAGGCATAGATGTATATTTCTGTGACCCACATTCACCCTGGCAAAAAGGCACATGCGAAAATATGAATGGTTTAATTAGGCAATATTTACCTAAAGGGATTGATTTAAATCAGGCAGATCAGCATTATTTAAATCAAGTTGCCATGTCACTGAATACTCGTCCTAGAAAGGCGTTAGATTGGCTTACACCATTAGAGAAATTTGCTCAGCTTGTTGATTATCATATGGCTTTTGAAACTGTCGCACCTCATGTTTGAATTCGCCCAAGATTAGGAGAATAACGATGACAACAGCTCAAATTGAATTAGAAGAACTATCGGTAGGCGCGGATTATGAAAAAGTCGCAAATAGATTCCGTCCCATTTTTGAAAAAATTGCGCAAGGTGCTGTTGAGCGAGAAAAAGAAAGAATCTTACCTTTTGAACCGATTCAGTGGCTAAAAGAAGCTAAGTTGGGTGCTGTACGAGTACCCCGTAAATATGGTGGAGATGGGGTTTCATTACCTCAACTTTTCCAGCTTTTAGCAGAGCTAGCAGAAGCTGACTCCAATATTGTGCAAGCTTTACGTGGTCATTTTGCATTTGTTGAAGACCGTTTGGTTGCTCATAAAGAGCACTCACAGGAGGTTTGGTTTCAGCGCTTTGTACAAGGCGATTTAGTTGGAAATGCCTGGACAGAAGTTGGAAATGTACAGATTGGTGATGTCGTTACACGAGTCACTAAAGACGCTTCGGGTAATTTGGTCGTAAATGGTGAAAAGTACTATTCAACTGGCAGTATTTTTGCAGACTGGATTGATTTATTTGCTTACGATGAAGTGAACGACCGTCATGTGATTGCTGCTATTTACCGTCATGAAACAGGTGTAAGCGTGCTGGATGATTGGGATGGTTTTGGTCAAAAGACAACAGGCAGTGGTACTTTAAAAGTACATCAGGTCCATTTGCCAGCTTCAAACCTCATTCCATTTGATCAACGTTTTAAGTATCAAACCGCTTTTTATCAGGTGGTGCATCTTGCAACATTAACAGGTATTGCGCATGCCGCAGTCGAGACGTTTAGTCAGGAAATTCGTGACCGTAAACGTATTTTTAGTCATGGTAATGGTGACTTGGTTCGCCATGATCCGCAAGTTTTACAAGTGGTGGGTAAGGCATCCGCTCAAGCGTATGCGAGTGAAGCAATCACCTTAAAAACGGCCGAAGCATTACAAAAGGCTTATGAAAGCCATTTCGCCGAGTCTGAAGTGAAAGAGCATCAGTTTAATGTAGATGCCGAGCTTGAGTCGGCACAAGGGCAGGTGGTAATTTCCAACCTAGTGCTTGATTTAACAAGTCAGTTATTTAATGCATTAGGTGCATCAGCAAGTAGCCAAGCGAAACAACTTGACCGTTTCTGGCGTAATGCGCGGACTGTATCTTCACATAATCCGCTTATTTATAAAGAAAAAGTGATTGGAGATTGGGAAGTAAACCGTACCGATTTACCTTTTGTCTGGCAAATTGGAGCAAGCCCGCGGGCAAAGTCTGCATAAAATAAAAAAGCCGATGTTTCATCGGCTTTTTTATTAGGTTTGACTTAATCGTTTGGTATTTAAATAAAGCCGTGAAAGCAACAAAACACAGGCAATGCTTAAGCCAATAATTAAACCTAGCCATACGCCTGCTACACCCCAATGGGTATAACGTGCCAAATAAAGCCCGATTGGAAAAGCAATTACCCAATACGCCATAAGCGTAATCCACATCGGTGCTTGGGTGTCTTGCATACCCCTTAAACAGCCAGCAGCACTGACCTGTAGAGCATCCATTAACTGATAACCCATTGCAAACCAGAGTAAATACATCGCAACAGGCACAACATTTATATCTTGAGTATAAACCGAGACAATTTGTTCACGGCCTAGAGCAATAAATGACATGGTCAATAGAGCAAAAAATACTGCTGTGCTCAAACCAATCTTTTGCACTTGGTACATGGAAGCCCAGTTCTTTTCGCCATAATACGTTCCCACGCGAATGGTTAAGGCAATTGCAAGTGAAAGCGGAATCATAAACAGCACCGAAGTAACTGAAATAGCCACTTGGTGCGCAGCAATAAATACTTCACCCAGTGGACTAAGCACCAATGCCCCTGTACTAAAAATACTTACTTCAAAGAACACCGCTAAACCAATTGGCAGACCAAGCTGTAAAATTCTTTTAACCCAATTCAGGTTAATTTTATCAAATCTGCTAAAAATAGACGTATTTCTATAAGCTGAAGCTCTGTAAATATAGCCAGCTAAAGTAATCAGCATGAGCCATTGTAAAATGGATGTTGCAAAGCCACAGCCTGCACTACCTAAAGCAGGAATTGGCCCTAAGCCATGCATAAAGATCATGTTTAGAGGGATTAAAACCACTAAGGCCAATAAGCTAATCGCGGTGACAGGGCGTGGGTGGCCTAAAGCTTCTGAATAGCCACGTAGCGCTGCATACATGGTTACGGCTGGCATACCTAAACCAATGGCATGCAAGAATAAGCTTGCTTTAGGTCGTAAGCTTTCTGGAACACCAAACACATGTAAGAAAAAAGGCATAAGCTGCAAAATGAGCATAGCCATTACACCTAAAATAATCGCAACCCATAATGACTGACGAACAATGACAGGAATTTGTTCTGTATTTCTAGCGCCTTTTGCCTCTGCAACTAGCGGTGTAGTGGCAATCATGATCCCGCTAAAAAGGAGCATAACAGGAATCCATAGACCTACACCTACTGCAATAGCAGCTAAGTCTGCTGCAGATAAATGCCCTGCCATAATGGTGTCAATTAATCCGAACCCTGCTTGAGCAAACTGCGTAATTAAAATAGGTAGCATTAAATGGAAGAGTTGTTTTAATTCAGTCCGAAACGACGTGACATTCGACACAAAAGATACTCTTTATAAATATAAAAATGAAACTAGCGCTGTAGGGTGAGTAACACACCAACAAAGATAACCACTCCACCTAGGAACCGTTGCCATGTAACAGGAGTTTTGTCTGTACCTAACCATCCAAAATGGTCAAGCAACATAGAAATAACCAATTGCCCAAAAACGACTAGCCCTGTAAAGGTTAAAAAACCAAGCTTAGGTGCAGTATAAATGCTCATGCTAATTGCATAAACCCCAAGGAATCCTCCAGTCCAAAGAAGCCACGGAATATTAGATATTTCACTTAAAGTGGGTTTCTCGGCACTTTGAAAGAACACCATAATGGCTAAAACAATAGTACCTATGAAAAATGATAATAATGCCGCTTGCAAAGGTGAGTGTAATTGCTCACGAAGCTGAGCATTAATTGCAGTTTGAAAAGCCATGGCAACACCGATTCCCATAGCTAAGGGTAAGATCAGGAAAAGTTGACTAGAGAATTTCATCATTTTTATCAATATTTAAGTATGTCTAAAAACAGTCTAAAGCAATTAAGGTATGTTTTCATAAGCCCATTGATGCAGTCATGTTAAAATAGAAATATTGTGTAAATTGGACCTTGTTCCTTGGCTGTATTAAATCCTGCTTCTGTTCCGTTATCTTTATATATCCACATGCCTTGGTGCGTGCGTAAATGTCCTTATTGCGACTTTAACTCGCATGCCGTGCCTGATGGTGCGCTTTCGGCAGAACTTGAGCAAACTTATCTAAAAGCATTGGTAGCCGACTTTGAAACTCAAGTTGAGATGGCCCAAGGGCGTTCAATTCACAGTGTATTTATTGGTGGTGGAACGCCTTCACTCATTTCTGCCAAAGGCTATGCATGGCTATTTGAGCAGCTTAAGTCATTACTTAACTTTGAAGATGACTGTGAAATTACCTTAGAAGCTAATCCGGGAACACTGGAACATGACCCGTTTGCAGGCTATTTAGAAGCGGGTATTAACCGTTTGTCGATTGGTGTACAGACTTTTAATACTGATCACTTGCAAAAGCTTGGACGTATTCATTCAGCAAACAATGCTATGGATGCAATAGAGCAGGCACGACAAGCAGGCTTTAAGCGAGTTAATGTCGATTTAATGCATGGTCTGCCTGAGCAAACTTTAGAGCAAGCACTTTATGACTTAAAGATGGCTGTAGAGCATGGCGCGACACATATCAGTTGGTATCAACTTACCATTGAGCCAAATACCGTATTTTTCCGAACGCAGCCTGTTTTACCTCAAGATGAGGTATTAGAAGATATTCAAGAGCAAGGTGAGGCCTATTTAAAAGCAAATGGCTTTGTAAACTATGAAGTGTCGGCTTGGCGTAAAGAACAACCTTCAGCCCATAATTTAAATTACTGGGAGTTTGGTGATTATCTTGCGATTGGTGCAGGGGCACATGGAAAAGTGACACGACCAGATGGTGTGTACCGTTTCCAAAAGACCCGTTTACCGAAAGATTACTTGGCAAAGGTTCCAGCCGAACATTTGCAAATGAAAAAGATTGAGGCAGAAGAGCTACCTTTTGAGTTTATGATGAATGCCTTACGCTTAAATGATGGGGTAAACGCTGACTTATACGAACAGCGTACTAGTTTAAGTTTAGAGAGGCTAAAAGAGGTACTTACTTCACTACGTTCGAGAAAGTTATTGGTAGAGGATAGTGCTCGTTTAGCATGTACTGAGCAAGGGCATATTTTCTTAAACTCGGTACTAGAAGAGTTCTTGTAAAGAAGCAAACTAAAAAGCCGTACAATGAGATGCGGCTTTTTAAATTTTAGCGGGTGGTATAACCGCCATTTGCAAAAATTGTTTGACCGGTAATCCACCAACCATCGGTCACCAAAAAGCGAACTAGAGGTTCAATATCTTCAATTTTGGTGAGTCCACCTAAAGCTGAAGCAGATTTATGGTAAGCGACTGCTTCGGCAGATTCTTGCCCATAAAAGAAAGGGGTATCCATGGGGCCAGGTGCAACAGCAGTCACAGAAATTTGGCGATCTCCAAATTCTTTCGATGCAGCGCGGGTGTAATGCTCAACAGGTGCTTTTAAACCTTCGTAGGTTGAATAGAGACCCGTGTAGGCTGCCAGAAGAGAAGTCACGATTGAACAGATTTTTCCGCCGTCATTTAAATGACGACCTGCCGATTGAATAAAGAAATAGGCAATTTTTGAGTTGATATCGCTCATGCTATCAAACTCTTGTTCGGTAGTTTCTAAAAATGATTTCTTTAAAACCTTTCCAACTGTATTAATGGCAATATCAATTCCACCAAAATGCTGTTTGGTATCTACAAAAAGTTTTTCGATGTTGTCGATATGAGTTAGGTCCGCCTGAATTAAAACAGCATCTACACCGAATGCTTTTACATCTGCGAGTGTTTGTTCGGCATCTGCTTGTGTTTCTGAACTATTGTAGTGAATTGCGATTTTAGCGCCTTGTTCTGCAAATTTACGGCTAATGAGTCCACCTAAGTTTTTTGCACCGCCAGTAATCAGTACAACTTTATCTTTAAGCGTATGAGTTGCCATGATGGTTATTCCTATGATGACTTGTTCTAATGTGTTTTTAGTCTAGATTGGCGGTAATTTTTGATCAATTATGCTAGTTTGGTTTAACTATTCAGAAAATACGAACAATTAAAATGGATCGGTTGCAGCAATTTTTTATTTTTACAGAAGTCGCTAAACGGCAAAGTTTTAGTGAAGTGGCACATCGACTCGATCTACCTCGCTCAACGGTAACCAGTGCCATTCAACAACTTGAAACTCACTATGGCGTACGTTTATTTCACCGCACCACCCGTAAAGTAAGCTTGACGCAAGATGGACAGCGAATATTGCCAGAGTGTCAAAACTTGTTGTTTGACTATGAACAATTAGAACAACTCATTCAGACACAAAAACAGCATTACCGCGGCACATTAAAAATTTCAATGCCCAGTCGGATTGTGCATCAAGTGATTATTCCTGAGCTGTCAGATTTTTATCATCGTTATCCAGATATTTATTTGCAGCTCAATAGTTCTGATGACATGACTGACTTAATTGAAAAGGGGATTGACTGTGTTGTTCGGGTAGGTGAGTTAGATAGCAGCAGTTTAATTGCAAGATTGATTGGTCATTTGGTCATGGTGAACTGTGCAAGCCCCCATTACTTAGAACAGTACGGTACGCCTGAACAATTAGAAGATTTATCTCAACACAAACTGATTAACTACGCGGGAGCTGTAGGAGAAAAACAGGGCGTATTTTTACATCAAGATGGAACAGTGATGATGGATAGCGCTTTAAGTGTAAATAATACTGAAGCTTATATTGCGGCAGCTAATGCGGGTTTGGGAATTATTCAACTTCCATACTATGATGTTCAAGATAAAATTGAGCAGGGAATGTTGGTTGAGGTGCTTAGTGCTTATAGTGCACCATCACTTCCACTTAATATTTTATATCCGAACCGAAGCTATATTCCAAAACGATTAGAAGTTTTTATGAATTGGATTGGAGAGGTTTTAAATCGCAAATGCATCGTCATCTTTTAGTCATAAAAAGAAAATAAGATAACAATAAAAAAAGCCTCTCAAATTGTGAGAGGCTTTTTAGAATTTGGTGGGTCGTCCGCGACTCGAACGCGGGACCAACGGATTAAAAGTCCGCTGCTCTACCAACTGAGCTAACGACCCAAATGGGTTCAAAACAGATAAGTGGTGGGTCGTCCGCGACTCGAACGCGGGACCAACGGATTAAAAGTCCGCTGCTCTACCAACTGAGCTAACGACCCTGAGCGAGGATTAAGTAAAACAACGTTTTACCCGAGTGCAAGAGAAAATCTATGATTTTCTTAAGCAATCAAACTCGTATTGACTCAGAGAGAAGTAATACTTCTAAACACTGTATCGTTTTGATGTCGCGTATTTTAGCAAGTTATTCAACTAACACAAGAGGAAATTTAAAAACATTTGCATGATTGCCTATAAAAAGCACGATTTCCTCTTGTTTAGCTAAAAAATGAACTAAAAACGGTATTTATATGCCTGAATGTTGTCAAAAATTTCAGTTGTGATGTCACAGTAACTGTTTGCACCAGGCAATAAAGCGAGTAAACGCTCAGAAGTTTTGCTCGGATTAAACGCATCTTCTTTCAGTTTATTCTTCTGATATTTAAAAGTACCTGTTGTTTCGACCTTTTTTTGTACACGTAAAAACACCGGTACGGCATAAGCAGGCAAGCACTTCTTAAAGACAGACACCATTTCGGTTAAATCTGCGTCATTTAACTCTTCACCATCTGCCAGCGTGATGGCTGCCATACCAGCACGACCATTGGTATTTGGAATTTCTACACCATAAACGACAGCTTCAGCAATTTTTTCGTATTCGCATACCATGTTTTCCACTTCAGTGGTGGATACGTTTTCACCTTTCCAGCGGAAAGTGTCGCCTAGACGGTCCACAAACTGAGCATGACGGAAACCAATATCTCGAACTAAATCACCTGTGTTGAAATAAGAGTCGCCTTTTTTGAAAACATCTTTCCAAATTACAGATTTGTTCTTTTCAGGGTCTGTATAACCGTCAAATGGAGAGCGGCTAGTAATTTTTCCAACTAGCAGGCCAACCTCACCTGCTTTAACTTTTTGACACCAGCCGTTTTTGTCGCGGATAGGCTCATTTTTCTCTTTATCGAACTGAACAATGGCATATGGTGTAGGAGAGAAGCCAACTGTGTTGTCGAAGTTGAAAATATTGCTAAATCCAACGTTACCTTCGCTCGATGCATAAAGTTCAAGAACTTCTTTAACGCCGAAACGTTGTTTGAACTTGTCCCAGATGTTTGGACGCATGCCGTTACCGATCATTTTGGTGACGCGGTGGTTACGGTCAAGTTCGGTAACTGGAGCATCCATTAGGTAACGGCAAAGTTCGCCAACATAACCAATTGCAGACGCATTAAATTTTTGAACGTCTTTCCAGAATGCGCTAGTCGAATATTTACGTCGAATAGCAAGAGTAGAGCTGCCTGCGATTACACCACACCAGCAAACCACCACACCTGTTGCATGATAAAGCGGCAAGGTAACGTACATAACGTCATCTGGGCCTAAGTTTAAGATATGACCATAAGTGCCATACGCTAATGTCCAGCGACTGTGCTTGAAAATAACAGCCTTTGGCAAACCTGTTGTACCAGAGGTGTAGATATAGAACAGGCCATCATTACCCGTCACAGAACGAGTAGTCGATGGGTTAAATTTTGGAAATTGATCAATTTGTTCAGCTAGATTCGCATAACCTTGAGGTGCTTTACCTGCATTTTGACGTGTTGCTTGATCTGCAAACCAATGAAAACGCTCTTTAGGAACATTTAAGTCTTGGCGAATTTCATCAATAGCTGCTCGAACTTCTTCACCCGCAATAACAGCAATTGGCTTTACGAGATTGATGCTATGAGCGAGAACTTTACCGACTTGAGATGTATTCACAAGTGCAATGGTCACCCCAATTTTAGCCAAACCAACAATTGTTGCGATTAGCTCGGAGCGGTTTTCAATCATTACAGCAATGACGTCCCCTTTACGCGCTCCAATAGAAAGATAGTAATGAGAAATCTGGTTTGCCCATTCATTTAAAGCTTCATAAGAATAACTTTGATCTTCAAATAATAATGCCGTGCCTTTCGGATTCCGTTTAACAGCTTTTTCAAAAGCAATACCCAAACCTGTTGGAGTATGTGATGTTCTTAAATAAGCCTGTTTAAGACCATTTAGGATATGGGGTACTTTGGGAATGAAGCTAGGAAGTCTTGTGGCAACATCACCAAGAGTAATGATATCGGTCTGTGTTGTCTGGCTCATATCAATCCTATTTATTTTTCGATCAATCCAAAAAAGGTTGTGTGGGCAAAAAGTCCAATAGTTTTCATGGTTCACCATGCTTTTAAAACTTTTCTTCTAGTGCAATCAACCTAATTGGTTAAAAATAACAAAAAAAACCTAGTCATCGAAATGACTAGGTTTGTTTAAATTAGCTGCAATTGAGCAAATGGCTTACTCAGCTACAGGATTAGCTTTTTTTGGTGGACGGCCACGAGGGCGACGAGGACGACTTGGTTTGTCCTTATCAGCTTTAGAATCTTCTGATTCACTCTCTGTCGGAGCTTCAGTTGACTCAGCAGCTTGTTCTTGAGCTGCTTTAGCTTTTGCCGCTGCTTTTGGCTGTTTCGCAATTGGAGCTTCTACTACAGCTTCAACTGGCGCTTCTTCTACGCTAGATGCCACCTCAGTTACTTGATTAAGCTCAAGCGGTTGTTGCTTTGATTCAACAAGCGCTTGTGTTTCAGCAACAGGAGCAACAACAGTTTCTTCTACTACAGGAGCAGGGGTAGCTAATTCCTCTTGAGTAGAGTGTTGTTGTTTCACTTGCTCAAATGCTTGCTCAGCAGCCAATTTTGCTAAACGGCGACGTTCACGTGGATCATTTGCAACACGTGGAGTCGGAGCTTGCGATGGAGTAAGCGGAAGCACTGGTGCTGGTTCTGCTTCTTCAGCTGGTTTATGGCTTGGAAGTTCTGCATCACGAGTTACCGGTTTTTTCTCTTCTGTTTCTGAAGTTACTTCAACTACCAAAGTACTTGCGTACTGTTCCGTAAACTTCTGCAAAGCACGATTAAACGTTGGTACTAAACCAAATTGTTCAATCAACACAGTGCAGTCTTCGCCATATACTTGACGAATTAAGCTACCAATTGTGTATTGTGCCAAAGTTGGAATTTGCGATGGCGTAACAGTTGGAGTAGCTGCTTTAGCTTGTTTAGCTTCACGTTGCTGACGACGACGCATACGAGGATCGTTGCTAGCACGTTGGATTTGAGGCTGAGTAGCTTCTTTAGTTGGTTGCGCTTCTTTTGTTTCTGCAACAACAGCTTTCTCTTCTACAACTGGTGCAGGAGTTGGCTCTTGAGCAACTTCAACAGGAGCCGCTTCAACATGTTCAACCTTTTGTTCAGGCGCTAGCGCAACAATTTCGCTTTGACCTTGGTCAACGTTGATGATTAAAGCTGTGTTCATGACATCATGTTTAGGTGCGTCAATTACATCCACTTTAACTTGTTTTTCATCAACAACTACTGGTGCCGCTGGCGTATTTTGATTTTCATTTAATACACTTGGATCGCGATGGCGATTTGGACGGTTTGGACGTTGTTGATTATTACGATCACGGCGTGGAACAACATTCTCAGTTTGTTGTACATCATTATTTTGATGTTGCTGATCTTGGTGTTGTTGACGCTTTTGCTGACGTTTTAATTCACGTTGCTCTTGGCGTGACAACTGAACCACTTCTTCATGAACTTGATGTTGTTGTTCATGAGCTTGGTGATGCTGTTCACGTTGCTCTTTATGTTTGCGCTTTTTGTTGTTCTGACGTTGTTGTTGAGATCTATCATCTTTTTCAACATGTTCACGAACTTCTTGTTTCACAGGTGACTGTGAAATATAAGCATTATTTGACGGAACTGGCGCAACTTCTGCAACAGGAGGTACAGCCACTTGACCAAACTGACCACGGCTAACAGCACCAGTATTTACCATTTGCTCAATCGCAGCTGCGGCATTTTGTGCTGAACGAGATTGATCAACAGTTTGCGCTTGTTTTTGAACAAATAAGTTTTCTAACCATGCACAAGGACTTGCCGCTTTTTGAGCTACAGCTTGCTGTGCTACAGGTTGACTTGCTTGGTTTGCTTTTTTCTGAGCTGGAGCATTATTTGAAGCTTGAGCTGTTGCATGTGCATGCCCGTGATCTGCTTCTTCTAAATGCCATTCAGAAGACTCATAACCTAGCTCTTTTTCGCTTGAGCGAGTTGCTTCAGTGCGTTCATAACTAGATGGAGCAAAACCGTCTGGGTTATAAGCAATTTCGTAATGCGGAGTTTCTAAGTGCGGGTGAGGTAATACAGTCACACGTACACCAGAAGTTTGCTCTAAATACACCAGACTATGGCGTTTTTCATTAAGCAAGAAGGCTGCAATTTCAACTGGAACTTCAACCTGAACTTCACCATGACGTTCACGAAGAGCAATCTCTTCAACTTTACGCATGATTGAAAGAGAAAGCGAACGTAGGTCACGAACCATGCCTGTACCATGACAGCGAGGGCATACATAACCTGTTGCTTCTTCAAGCGATGGACGTAAGCGTTGACGGCTCATTTCCATTAAGCCAAAACGAGACAACTGACCGAACTGGATACGGGCACGATCGCTTTGGGTTGCTTCACGAAGTTTTGCTTCAACCATACGTTGGTTGCGTTCTTTAGTCATATCGATGAAGTCGATGACAACTAAACCGCCAATGTCACGAAGACGAAGTTGACGAGCAATTTCTTCTGCTGCTTCAAGGTTGGTATTTAGCGCAGTTTCTTCAACATCATGCCCGCGAGTTGATTTCGCAGAGTTAATATCGATTGAAACTAAAGCTTCAGTCTGGTCAATCACGATTGAACCGCCAGATGGAAGTTTTACTTCACGCTCGTAAGCAGTTTGAATTTGGCTTTCAATACCAAAATGAGCAAACAATGGCTCATTTAAAGTATAAGTTTTTAATTTGTCTAATTGACGAGGCATGACTGCTTTAACAAAGTTATAAGCTTCGTTATAAGCTTGTTCGCTATCAATTAAGATTTCAGCAACGTCATCACGTAAGTAATCACGAATTGCGCGTGTTACAACACCAGCTTCTTGGTGAACAAGCATTGGAGAAGGGCCAGAGCTTGCTGTACTTTGAATTTGTGCCCAAAGGTCAAGTAAGTGCTGTAAATCAAGCTGTAATTCTTCTTGAGTACGGCCAATACCAGCAGTACGTACAATCACGCTCATGCCGCGAGGTACATTTAAAGAGGCTAAAATTTCTTTTAACTCTTCGCGTACTGAACCCGAAATTTGACGGCTGATACCGCCACCTTTAGGGTTATTTGGCATAAGAACTAAATAGCGACCTGCTAGAGAAATAAAAGTAGAAAGCGCTGCACCTTTATTGCCACGTTCTTCTTTTTCAACCTGAACTAAAAGCTCTGTGCCTTCAGTAATAAGTTCACGAATGTTTGAAGTCTGACGAGGATCTGCCTGGAAATAGCTATTCGCAATTTCACGCATAGACAAGAAGCCTTGACGGCCTGCGCCGTATTCAACAAAAACAGCTTCTAAAGAAGGTTCTACGCGGGTGACATGGCCTTTATAGATATTGGATTTTTTCTGTTCTCGGGTACGATTCTCTAAATCAAAATCGTAAAGACGATTACCAGTGATAAGTGCAACGCGAACTTCTTCGGCGTGAGTTGCATTAATCAACATACGTTTCATGGGTGTGACACCTAATAGTGACTCACACAAACAAACCAAACAAACTTAAAGGTTCTGAACGAACATCGAACATGACGGATCATTTCCCAGATCTCAAAATACTTGTGGTCTGAGTCATCTGTTACCGGCTACATTTAGCCTTAGCTTCGATTCTCGTCTGTGATGTAGGCAATACTGCTTCAACCTTTAAATCGGAATTCCTTTTTGCTTCACTGGCGGGTGAGCGGTGCATTGGTTAATGACTTTCACTGTCATTGGCCGCGAAGTGACTTCTTTATTGGAAGTTTGATACGGAATGCTCATCGTATCGGTGCTTTCGGCAGTTCCAATGCATCAACGCTTTAGCCTGAAGGCAACATTAAGGATCGATTTGTCTGATGTGTATCAGTTTACGTTCCATAACCAACTAGAGTTGGTAACATATTTTTTTGAACAAACTGAATTAAACGCAACAGTTTGTCATTTTGCCGATATAATAAGCCTTCGGCGTCGGCATAATTCTTTAGGACCAATCCGAGCTGGTGATGAAAGCATCATTTTGATTGAGGTTTCAATCAGGGAAAATTCCCATTAGATGTTCACTTACGGCGGTATCCGTGCGCTGACTATATCAAACCTTGCAGCATCTGCCTATGGGCTAAGCTTAGATTTCTTGTGAAAAAACTAAGCTAATCGGTCATTTATTAATCAAATTTCGTAAAATTTCAGGTTTAAATATTAGTATGAATTCTACACAGCAATGGCAAAGTGTCACTTGGTTTGAGGTGGATGAGCATCAAGCAGGACAACGAATCGATAATTTCCTGTTTTCACGTTTAAAGGGTGTGCCAAAGAGTCGAATTTATCGTTTGATTCGTGAAGGTCAGGTTCGCGTCAATAAAAAACGTATTAAAGCCGAGACCAAACTCGCAATTGGAGATCAAATTCGTGTTGCGCCTATTCGCTATGAACAAAAAGATGAAACAGCTGTTCCTGTAAGTGATGGTGTGGCACAAAGTTTGTTAAGCCGTGTGGTTTACGAAGATGAAGGTCTATTAGTTGTAAATAAACCATCTGGTATTGCTGTACATGGCGGCAGTGGTGTGGCTTATGGTTTGATTGAGGCACTACGTGCGGCGACAGGCAAAAAATATTTAGAACTTATTCACCGTATTGACCGTGATACTTCTGGTCTAGTCATGATTAGCAAAAAACGTAGCACTTTAAAATTGCTACAAGATATGTTGCGTGAACACAAAATTCGTAAGACCTATGCAGCTATTGTAAAAGGTCAGGTAAGTCTTGATAAGCAACTCATTGATGCTCCTTTATTCCGCTATGAGTTAGCCAATGGCGAGCGTCGTGTACGTGTATCTAAAGAAGGTAAACCAAGTAAAACTGAATGGGTAGTTGCAGAGCGCTTTAAAAATGCCACGTTGGTTCATGCTTCACCTTTATCAGGTCGTACACATCAAATTCGTGTACATGGTTTAAGTATTGGACACCCTTTGATTGGTGATGATAAATACGGGCACAACACAGCTTATGCAGGCCCTGAAGCACGCCGTTTGTGTTTACATGCGATGCGTTTAGATATTCCGGGTTATCCGACTATCGAAGCGCCTTTACCAGAAGACATGACCCAGTTATTAGATGCTTTGAGAGTAGCAAAATGAGTCTGAAAACAGAATTAGTGATTTTTGACTGGGATGGTACTTTATATAATTCTGTTGGTCAGATTGTTGCAAGTTTACAGCATGCGGCACAGCAGCATGAGTTAACTCTGACTGATGAAGCTGCAAAAAGTATTATCGGTTTAGGTTTACCCGAAGTGATGCAAACTTTGTTTCCAGAAGCGCCCGAGCTACATGAATCGATTTTAAAAGCATATGGTGATCACTATATTGCGAACTCGACTAGTGATGCATGGTTTGAGGGTGTTTCTGAACTACTCCATGATTTAAAAGCCCAAGGTTTAAAGCTTGCCGTAGCGACAGGTAAAAACCGTCGTGGATTAGACCGTGTGATTGCAAAAACACAAAGTACTCATCTTTTTGATGTGACTCGCGCAGCTAATGAAACTCGATCAAAACCAGATCCACTCATGTTGCAAGAAATATTAACAGTCACTGGGGTGAGTATTGAGCGTGCAGTCATGATTGGCGATAGTAGCTATGATCTTGAGATGGCGCAGCGTTTAGGGATGCCACGTATTGGTGTAGGCTATGGTGTGCATTCGATTGAAGTATTACAACAGTTCCAGCCTTTAACGATTGCTAAAGATGTACCTGAGCTACATAACTTTTTAAGAGAGTACGCAAAGTTATCTAATGCAGATGTAGCGTAATTTAGAATGATATAAGAAGGGGGAATTTATTCCCTCTTATTGTAAGTCCAATAACAATAAGATGAGAAAAATGAGCCGTTCTATTCGTTTATTAAATCTTTTACAACAACTCCGTGAATTCCGTTATCCAGTTACTGCCCAAGTCTTGGCTGAACGTATGGGAATTAGTGTTCGTAGTATTTACCGTGATATTGATAGTCTACGTGCACAAGGTGTGAGAATCGATGCATCGGCAGGTTTGGGGTTTCAGCTTAAAGAAGACATTGTATTACCACCAATGACACTCAATGAAAATGAAGTTGAAGCTATTTTTTTGGCACTGTATTGGTTAAAGAGTGTGCCTGACCAGTCTTTACAATCATCATCTACATCCATCTTAGCTAAATTAAATTCTGTTTTGCCTGAGCATCGCCAATATTTATTACAGCAAACGACCCTAAGAGCGTTTAACACATGGCTGCCTGTAGATGAAAATCGAGTCGAACAAGTGCGGTTAGCTATTCGGCAGCAAGTCAAAATTTCGATGCATTATCATGATGAACAACAGCGAAGTAGTGTTCGAACCTTGTGGCCTTTTGCTTTGGGATATTTTAATGACAAAATTGTGTTGGCCGCATGGTGTGAACTACGACAGGACTTTCGACATTTTAGAATGGATCGTATTCAACACTTAAGTTTAACCCAAGAGTTATATCCATCATTTAAACAACAACTGTTCCAGCAATGGTGGGCGCAAGAATCGCAAAAGACTACTGACAAAAAATGACAAAAGACCCTTGTAGACTAGCATCACGATAAACAAGGAGCCATAAAAAATGAGCCTTAAACTTTATACTAACAAAGAATCGCGTGGTGTGGTTGTCGACTGGCTTTTAGTCGAGCTTGGTGTTGAATGTGAGCGTATTGAAGTCGAATACAAGACTGAGATGAAATCACCAGAATATTTAAAACTTAATCCTTTTGGAAAAGTACCTGTATTGGTAGATGGCGATGTGGTTATTTATGAGTTGGGGGCAATTTGTGCATATCTAGCCGACAAGTTTAGTGACAAAGGTTTAGCACCAGCCTTGAATGATCCAAAGCGTGGTTTGTACTATCGTTGGTTGTTTATGATGGCAGGTCCTTGGGAAGCTGCTGGCGTTGATAAAGCTCTAGGAATAGAAGTAACAGCTGAGCAAAAAATGTTTGTTGGTTATGGTGATTATAACGATGCTTACCAAGCTTTGGTTCAAGGGGTAAGTGAAGCAAATCCATATTTATGTGGTGAACAATTTACCGCAGCAGATGTAAGTGTGGGCGCGATGCTGTTATGGCAATTAAAAATGAATGCGATTGAATCACACCCTACCATTACACGTTATGTTGAAACGATTAAGCAACGTGAAGGCTTAAAACGAAGCAGCATGGGCGAGTTACTGTAATTTATACTATTTCGAGCCACCCTTTAGGGTGGCTTTCTGTTTTTAACTCAAGCGTTTTAGTTACTGATAAAACCAGCAGCCACGTTAATACAAATTGCTAAAATTGTTGTGTTAAAGCCAAATGCCAGTACGAAATGAAATAAGTTTAGCAAACGCATATGCCTAGTCGTGACCGATACATCTGCTGTTTGTGCTGAAGTGCCAATAATATAACTAAAATATAAGAAGTCGGGATAAGTTGGATTTTTTGTGCCTGGAAACTCTAATCCGCCACTTTCTTCATTTCTCGATAAAGCCATATAAAAGTCATGTGCATAATGCAAGGCGAAAACTGTGTGCATAAAAAGCCATGCTGAAACAATTGTAAGTAAAGCTAAAGCAACGTGTCCTAATTTTGCATAATGGTCAGAAGGAAGCTGGGACAACTGTACTAAAATAGCAACTAAACACATAGAAATTGCCAGTAAAACAATCAGCATAATCACCCATTTGCTTTCATCTTGTTTTTTAGCTTGTTGCTGCATTTGAGAGTGATCTGCATTTTTCATTAGTTTGAAAACATGCAATAAATATAAGCCAATGGAACCATTCCAGCTGACTAATAAAATAGTAGACCATTTCCATGAGGTGAACCAAGTCAATAGAGTTCCGGCAATAACTCCCACAAATAAAGCAATAAAGAAGTGAGGTCGATTTCGCACGCTACGACCCAAATGCTTTAATAGTGCTACCATTTACTCGACACTCCATATGCTCTAGTAAATATTTTTTACTGTTTGGTTAATTTAACATTAAGTTTTATATATGCTTTATGCTTATTAATAATATTTTATAAATTAAAGATAATATATTTATTGAAAATTAAATTACTTCATTAAAGTATAAAATAAATATTAAATGCATTTATTTTATACTTTAATTTAGATTTTCTAACTAATTTATTATTTAAGAGTAAAAGTAGATTTAACTTTGGTGTTTAATCTTGATTCTTATCAAGATGAAATACTTTATTGAGTTGATCAATAAATCTTTTAACACCAACAGATTGTGTATTTTTACGATAACTCACAAATAAATCTAAAGAAGGTAATTCAACATCTAGAGGACGAACCACTGTGTTAGCAACGCCTAGCGGAGCAATATAGGCTGGTAAAATCGTGCATCCTAGTCCAGATCCAGCAGAATTAATGTTAAGTAAAATATTATCTGCCTTTTGTACAATATTGAGGTCAATATTATAAGTTTTAGTAAACTCTAAAATAGTATTGTGCAGGGTACTAGATTGTTCAGCAGCAGGAATAATGAAATCAATACCATTTAACGCTTTTACGGGGATACGTTCGTATTTGGCGAGGGGATGATTTCTTGGTAATAGAAAAATTAGAGGTTCTGTTAAAACAAATTGGCTTTGAATTTCATCAGTTTCAGTATTGTCACGAGTAAAGGTGATATCGAGTTCACCTCTTTTTAAGGCTTTGAGTTGCTCAGTATTGTTTAAGCTTGATAGTTCAATCGTAAGGTCTGGGTGTTGTAAGCGAAGATTTGGCAATACATAGGGGAAAATTTTCATTTCTGCAATGGGGACGAAACCAATGCGTAATAGCTGTTGTTTAGCCTTCGAGACTTGGCGTGCCAAAGCGACTGCCTTATCAGCTTGGGCTAGTGTTAAACGAGCATGTTCTAAAAATACTTCACCTTCTTCTGTTAATTCGACTTTACGTTTTGTGCGATTTAAAAGTCGTACTCCGACATCTTCTTCTAAATCTTTAATTTGTTGGCTAAGGGAGGGTTGCGCGGTATAGAGTTTGAGAGCGGCCTTACTAAAATTTAATTCTTCAGCAACAGTGATGAAATATCGAAGATGGCGTAATTCCATAAGACTAATCCAAAAAATGTCTTACTATGATTTAAGTAAAGTATAAAGCATAAAAGTATATAGCGTGAAGATGCTTTAGATATTTATAAAATAAATGAAAATTTATAAATCATTATTAATTTAATATGAAAAATTTTTTAATTATTAATTTATAAAATATATTAATCCAGCTTCACAATCAAATTTATTTTAAATTCTAGTCATAAATTTTAATTACTCTTGAAAAATAATATGTAATTTTCTCATATTATGAAAAAGACTATTATTTGTAGAAGCTTTGATAGGAGGAAATCTTTGTATAGTTGTGTATCAATAGTATTTTGTTAATAAATGTATCGCTTGTATGTTGCCGTATTTTCCGATTTTTATGCATATCAAAAAAGTCAGCAATTTTATAAAAATTGATTAACTGAGATAAAAACAATTCCTCCTTTCGTTATAGGCGGCTTATTATATAGGATTGTTATGTTATACAGTAGCTTTTAATAAACACTGTAATTAATGAATCACAAACTCAACATATCTAGACATTCTTTTGTGGCAGTTTAGATTGATGTGTGTGGGTGGCGATGAAAATAAAAGGGATATTTATATGATAAATAAATGTAAGTTTCATAGCTTAATTTATTTAAATCGCTAAGATAGAAGACAGTATGATTCATCCTCTCGATGCTACAACCATAGAATAAGCCCATGAAAGACAAGCCGACATTAACGTATCAATTGCCGACTCAGTCCTGTTGGACGCATACTTGGATAAAGCCGCCTTTTTGCCATCCTGAATTGGGCCACGAAAAAGATACTCGTTTTTATAATCAGCAGCCTAGGTCACCAGCACGGGGATCGAAAGAGCTATTACGCTGGTTAGTTACCCGTGAATCTTATACATGGAATGTAGATATTCAACACGAATACGAAGCGCGTATTAATACACCAATTGCGTTGCCACAAAATCGCCCTCATGCGGACTTAGATGATTGGCAAGTTTGGTTTGTCGGTCACGCGACTGTACTTATTCAAATTGGACCATATAACTTTATTACTGACCCAGTATGGTGTGATTATGCGAGTCCACTGCATGGTCGTGGTCCACGCCGTGTATGTCCAGCAGGTTTTGCCTTGGAACAGTTGCCAACTATTCATGGAGTTTTACTGAGCCATAATCATTATGATCATATGGATTTAGCAACGCTTGAATGGCTACATAAAAAATTCGCAATGCCGATTTATACAGGGCTAGGTAACGGGTTTTACTTGCCTAAAGAGTTCCATGTCATTGAAATGGACTGGTGGCAGGAAATTCCTTATCACGAGTTAAGAATTGTTTATACACCTGCTCAGCATGGTTCGGGACGTGGTTTACGTGACCAAAATAAAGCACTTTGGGGCGGGTTTTCGGTTTTAGCAAAAACGGGACATTGTTTTTTTGCTGGTGACACTGGTTATGCAGGACATTTCAAACAAATTCATGCACGTTATGGGGCACCGCGTGTTGCTTTACTTCCAATTGGAGCTTATGAACCTCGTAAACTAATGAGCTATGTTCATATGAATCCTCAAGACGCAGTCCATGCACATTTAGATTTACAAGCCCATCGTTCCGTTGCGATTCACTATCGAACCTTTCAGTTAACAGATGAAAATCGTGAAGATCCAGAGCATGCTTTAGCTCACGCTATTAAAGCTTCCTCAAAACTTGCTAATCCTTTTTATTGTATTCGAGAAGGGCATAAATTGACTGTCTAGAACCTCAATATTGTATATAAAAAAGCCAGTTCAATGTGAACTGGCTTTTTTGATTTTGACTTAAATTAAGCTAAGTCAAAACGGTCAAGATTCATGACTTTTGTCCATGCTGCAACAAAGTCTTGAACAAATTTTTCTTTACCATCGGCTTGAGCATAAACTTCTGACAAGGCACGTAAAATTGAGTTTGAACCAAAAACTAAGTCATTACGTGTCGCAGTAAATTTGACTGTACCTGTCTTACGGTCTTTGCCTTCAAATACTTCACTTGTTGAATCAACAGGTGCCCATACATTCGACATGTCGAGTAAGTTTGTAAAGAAATCTGTGCTGAGTACACCCACTTGCTGAGTGAATACACCATGTTGTGAATCATCCCAATTGGTGCCCAGTACACGTAAACCACCAATTAATGCAGTTAACTCTGGTGCAGTCAAAGTCAGTTGCTGAGCTTTATCAATCAATAAGATTTCAGCTGGTGTATTGATACCTTCTTTCTTCCAGTTTCTAAAGCCATCAGCAGCGCCGAGTAGCAATTGGAAAGTTTCGATATCAGTTTGACTTTGTAATGCATCAACACGACCAGGAGCAAATGGAACGCTAATGTTAAAGCCTGCCGCTTGAGCAGCTTGCTCTACACCCACGTTACCTGCAAGCACAATTAAGTCAGCCAATGACAATTGGGTCGATGCTTTGAGCTCTTCAATTTTAGTTAAAGTCTCAACAGCTTTTTTATTGACTTCCCAACCACGTTGAGGCGCTAAAGCAATGCGTGCACCGTTTGCACCACCGCGTTTGTCTCCACCACGGAATGTTGATGCTGATGCCCAACCAAGAGAAACTAACTCACCAGCAGATAATCCTAACGCAGCAATTTTTGCTTTTGCATCAGCAATGCTTGCAGCAGATGGTATAGCGCTAGCAGCAGGTAATGGGTCTTGCCAAATTAAATCTTCAGCAGGTACTTCAGGGCCTAAATAACGTGCTTTTGGCCCCATATCACGGTGAGTTAACTTGAACCATGCACGAGCAAATGCATTTGCGAATGCTTGAGGGTCGTCATGGAAGCGACGAGAGATCTTTTCAAACTCAGGGTCAAAACGTAAAGTCAAATCTGTAGTCAGCATAGTTGGCTTACGTTTAACTGACGGATCGAATGGATCAGGAATAATCGCTTCAGCATCTGCTGCTACCCATTGAATTGCACCAGCAGGTGAGCGTTCTTGTACCCATTCATATTTGAATAGGTTTTCAAAGAAGTAATTGCTCCATTGTGTTGGAGTCTGTGACCAAATCACTTCTAAACCTGAAGTGATCGCATCTTTACCAACACCTGTACCAAAGCTATTTGACCAGCCAAAGCCCATTTGTTCAATTGGAGCACCTTCAGGATCAGCCTGAACATGGTCAGCAGGGGCTGCACCATGCGTTTTACCTAAGGTGTGCCCGCCTGCAATCAAAGCAACAATTTCTTCATCATCCATTGCCATGTTGCCGAAAGTCGCACGAATAAATGGAGCAGCCGACCTTGGGTCACCACTAGCTTCTGGACCTTCAGGGTTCACATAAATTAGACCCATTTCGGTTGCAGCAAGATTACTACCTGCCAAAGCTTCAGAGTTACGGTGAGCTAACCATTCTTTTTCATCGCCCCAGTTTACATCGTTATCTGGTTCCCAAACATCTTCACGACCTGCACCAAAACCAAAGGTACGGAAGCCAGAAGATTCAAGTGCAATGTTCCCAGCAAGAATAAATAAATCTGCCCACGATATTTTTTGACCATATTTCTGTTTAACTGGCCATAATAAACGACGTGCTTTATCTAAGCTCGCATTGTCAGGCCAACTATTTAATGGTGCAAAACGTTGTTGACCACGACCTGCACCACCACGGCCATCACCCATGCGATAGGTACCCGCAGCATGCCATGCTAAACGAATAAATAAGCCTGTGTAATTTCCCCAATCGGCTGGCCACCAGTCTTGGGAGTCGGTTAATACATTTTTGATATCAGCTTTAAGGGCGTAGTAGTCAATTTTTTTAAATTCTTCACGGTAATTAAAATCTTTACCAAGTGGATTAGAGCGTTCTGAATGTTGATTAAGCAAGTCAACACGTAATTGATTTGGCCACCAGTGTAAATTAGTCGTGCCACCACCGAGGGCTACTTGTGGTTTTGAGTTATGACCTGAAAAGGGACATTTTGATTCGTTTGACATGATTATATTCTCTCTGGGTAATATTTATTTGAGCTTTAAATGGAACCGAATGCTCATTTTCCTGGACTTCTGGGTTAAAAAATTATGTGTAGCGAATAAAGAAATGAGAGAAGAAGTGGTGAAGTAAACTGTTTAAATTTTTTCACTGTTATGTCAGCTCATCATTTTTATTCAATACTACATAAGTTTCCTTTGTTTATTATTCCTTCAATTTACTGCATGAAGACTAAAAAACAAGAGGGAAAATGGTTCGACTTTTGCAAATAATGATGCATAGCATGAGCTCCTTAATCATTGAAACATCGCAATATCTTTCAACTTCGTTCTTTAAATATACTAAAATCTGAATATTTATTTTTCAAATGGATTAAATTGTCTATATTGATAGGTAAAACCGATTTCAAGAGTTAAGCAAAATTATTGAGTACAGTAAATGAGAGTTTGAAATAAAGAGAAAATCCAAAAAATAGTTCAATAAAAAAGGAGAGTTAAAACTCTCCTTTTAAAGTATTTATACGGTGACAAGACGGTTAGATTTAACCATATCGGCTAAACCATGCGTTTTAAAGTAGTACTCAAGCCAGCTTTTTACAATAAGCGGGTTATTCATTTTCATCACATCATCAAGTAATTTTTGAGCATCTGTCATGGGTACATGACAAATTGCTTTACGGACACGTAAGATGTTGCTTGAACTCATAGAAAGGGTATTAAAGCCCATTGCCATCAGTAAGATTGCGGACAAAGGATCACCTGCCATCTCACCACAAATACTTACCGGTTTTTGGTATTTGTGACATTCCTTCACTAGTCGGGTCAAGGCACGCAAAATGGATGGATGGAAGTGTGAATATACGCTGGCCACATGCGGGTTATTACGGTCTACCGCAAGTAAGTATTGAGTTAAATCATTTGAACCAACCGAGAAGAAATCAACAAGCTCTGCAAACTCATCAATTTGTAGCAGTACGCTTGGTACCTCTACCATAATCCCGATTTTTGGTTTAGTAATTTTAACTTGCTCTTCTTCTTGCACAGCGATCCAATCACGCTCAAGTAAATAAAGCACTTCTTCGACTTCACTTACTGTTGTCACCATTGGCAATAGAATATGCAAGTTATTTAAACCAATACTGGCTTTGAGCATTGCACGAATTTGCGCCGAGAAAATCTCTGGATGATCAAGCGTAAAACGAATACCACGCCATCCTAACGCCGAGTTTTCTTCTTCAATACTGAAGTATGGCAAGTCTTTATCGGCACCAATATCGAGAGTTCGCATGACCACTGGTTTATTGGCAAAGTGGCTCAACTGTTGACGATAGATAGCACGCTGTTCTTCTTCACCAGGGAAACGTTCCCGTAACATGAATGGAATTTCACTTCGGTATAGACCTACACCTTGCGCGCCACGTTGTACGCCGCGAACGACATCAATCATGAGACCTGTATTTACATAAAGTTGAACAGATACACCATCTGGAGTAATCGCCTCTTTGGTCTCGTATTGCTTGAGATCTTTTGCGATTTGCTCATCTTCTTTTTGAATTTCTTTATAACGTTGACGTAAACGACGTGGCGGGTTTACAAAAACTCGGCCCTGATAAGCATCCACAATCATTTCTGCATCATCAAGCGTGTTAACAGGTAGTTCAGTGACACCAACCACTGTTGGAATACCCAATGCGCGTGCCACAATTACCATATGCGAGTTAGCAGCACCTTCGGAGGTTACAATAGCAGCGATATTATCGACCGGTAACTCGACGAGTGCAGCAGTACTAATTTCTTCACCAATTAAAATACTGTCTGGACTGAGTTCACGGTGGCTAGAATCTTCTTCTTGTAAACACGCTAAAATACGTCGGCCTAAATCTTTAAGGTCGGAAACACGTTCGCGAAGATAGTCATCTTCCATTTGTGCAAATAGGGCGGTGTGTTTTTCAATGACACGACGTACAGCACCTTGTGCCCAATGACCATCACGAATCAGATCTTTAATTTCTGCGGGTAATGCATTTTCATCTAGCATTCTTAAGAAAACGCTAAATAAAGCGCGTTCTTCTGCCATGAGTGAATCATGCATTTTTTCGTCTAAAGAACGAATCTCTGAACGAACTGATGAAATCGCTTGATCTAAAAGGCGAAGCTCATGGCTAATATCTTCTGCTTCACGGTCAGGGACAGCGCCCAAATCGGCAGGTGGATACAAAATAATAGCGCGACCTAAAGCAACACCACCTGCACCTGACGCACCTTGGAAGGTTTTATAGGCAGGCCCATTACTTGGCTTACGA
Source organism: Acinetobacter seifertii (assembly GCF_000368065.1). Taxonomy (GTDB): domain Bacteria; phylum Pseudomonadota; class Gammaproteobacteria; order Pseudomonadales; family Moraxellaceae; genus Acinetobacter; species Acinetobacter seifertii. Next base: position 259,768 of record NZ_KB851199.1, on the reverse strand, counting down.
AATACATCGATGTTGCCAACCGCGTGAGCATGCGCAATCACCCCAGAAAGCTGAGCACAGAGCGTAACTAAAAATGATTCGGCTGCTTCGCTAAAGTCTTGAGGAAGTCTATTTTGGACAACTAAAACGCCCATAACTTTACGACGGTACATGACAGGTACGCCGAGGAATGAGTTATAAATTTCTTCGCCCGTTTCAGGTAAATACAAGAAGCGCTCATGTTTTGGGGCATTGTCAAGGTTAACAATTTCTTCACGTTGCCCAACCAAACCGACCAAGCCTTCACCTATCTGCAATGAGACATGACCAACAGATTCTGGATTTAAGCCTTTTGAGGCCATCAAGACGTAACGCTGGTTGCGTTCATCGAGTAAATAAATAGAGCAAACATCCACTTTCATGGCCTCAGCAACCTGATTGACCATAATGTCTAACGATTCATGCAAACTCACGGACGCATTAATCTCTTGGACAATGCGTCTTAGAGTGTCGAGTTGCATGTTTGACATGGATGTATACTCCAGTATTTTTTAGACTATGAATGTATTTATAACAGCACTTTTAATAAAAATCATTTGCTAGATAAATGATTTTTAGGGTAATTGTTGCAACGGCAACTGTGTACACAACTCCACCATGGCTTTGCGGTAAACATCACGCTTGAAGTTGACCACTTGACCAAGAGGATACCAATAGCTAACCCACTGCCATTCGTCAAATTCGGGCGGGTCAGAGAGGTTTAACTGAATGTTTTTTGCAGGTGCAGTTAACTTCAGTAAAAACCATTTTTGTTTCTGTCCGATACATACAGGGTCAGAGTCTGACCGAATGTACCGATGTGGCAAACGATAACGCAGCCATCCTTTGGTTTGCGCAATAATCTGGACATGTTCGGGCAATAAGCCGATTTCTTCTCTCAGTTCTCGAAAAAGTGCCTGTTCAGGGGTTTCTCCAAACTGGATGCCTCCTTGTGGAAATTGCCAAGCATTGTGACCAATGCGCTTTGCCCATAAAACCTGTCCATCATCGTTTGCCAAAATGATCCCGACATTGGGTCGGAAACCTTCTGAGTCGATCATTTGGCTACCTAAATACTTATCTATATCGTTGACTTTAATCGCGGGGACAAACACTTTTTTATGTCCAGCTCGAAAAGATCAAAGTAAAATGTTTAAATTGCTACGATCTTAACGAATTTCTATCGACTAGCGGAGATAGATTTACATTTTTTTTCTTAAATTTCAGTTTAAACGAGAATTTTCATGAAACTGGCGTTGTTTGATTTAGACCATACCTTGTTAAATACCGATTCAGACCACTCGTGGGGTGAATTTTTAGTCAATGAAGGTTTGGTTGATCCGGTTCATCATCGTCAGATGAATGATAAATTTTATGAAGATTACAAAGCAGGGCAACTTGACCCATATGCTTATAATGAATTCGTTTTTGGTTTCTTAACAAAACATGACAATAGCTACTTAACAGAGCTTCACCAATTGTTCATGCAAAAAGTGATTCGTCCACAAATGCGCCCTAAAGGCTTCGATGCGATTAAGAAACACCAAGACTTAGGTCATACCATTGTGGGTATTACGGCAACAAGTGATTTTATTACCGCGCCAATTTTTCGTGAATTTGGTATTACCGAAATTTTAGCGACCAATGCTGAAATGGCTGACGGAAAATATACAGGTAAAGTTGCGGGCTTGGCATGTTATCAAAAAGGTAAACTTGCACGTCTTGACGACTGGTTGGCTGGACGCAGCGTATCTGAGTCTTGGGCGTATTCAGATTCAATCAATGACCGCTTTTTACTTGAATATGCAACGCATGCGATTGCGGTAAACCCTGATGATCGTCTAGAAAAGTTAGCTCAAGAGCACAACTGGGAAATTCAGGACTGGTCGATTTAAGATGATCGAGTTGGAAGAGCTATGCGGTATTTAAGGTCTTCCAACTCTTCATTTATTATATTTAAATGATTTTTTATATTTCTTGAAAATCCTAATCCAATAATAAATATTGATAAGTTCAATAAAAATAAATTTTAAAAATGAGGTAATAATGTCAAAAACACCACAGATTAAATTACCAAGCCAACTTTGGAATGATCAAAGTATTGACTTAACACGCCATCGCTATCAGGAAAAATTACTAAGTAAAAGTGACGGCTTCAAATTAGGTAAGGCTCAACGCAAAAAAGTAGCGCGTGAGCAGTTGTCAAAGCTTTCTGAACGACCAAAAGGTATAACTGCTTTAACGATTTATGATTGGAGCAACCAAGGGCGTTTAGAAAAACTCAAACCGATTCGTGCAAAACGGATGAGTGTTTCACCGTTTACATTTTATCGTGGCATGCCTTCTTTGATGCTATTTGACCAAGCATGGGAGCAGGTAAATACAGGTTTATTTCAGCAAATTTGTGGTGATTGTCATTTAAGTAATTTTGGTGGTTTTGCAAGTCCAGAACGTAACTTGTTATTTGGACTCAACGACTTTGATGAAACTTTAGTTGCCCCATTTGAATGGGATGTAAAGCGTTTAGCAACCAGTTTTGTGATTGCAGCTCGTGATATTAATCTTGCAGATAAGGTGGGTTTAAGGGCAATTAAAATAATGCTGAATAGTTATCGTCAGCACTTATTAGAAAATGCGAAACTTTCACCCCTACAAGTTTGGTATGAAAAAATTGATGCCATTACCTTATTAGAAAATACTGAATGCCGAAAACTCAGGAAGAAAAGCGAAAAGGATATTGATTCGGCACAGAAAAAAACTGTGTATTCTGTTTTGCCGAAGCTTACCCAACAAGACCAAGAGACGGGATTGCGTCATTTTGTAGATGATCTGCCGTTATTATGGCACCCCAGTGCAGATGAACCATTTAGTAAAGATGTTGATGTATTCTTTCAACAATACCGTGATTCTTTGAAATATGATCGCCAAGTACTTTTTGATCGTTATCAATGTACAGATGTGGCCTTTAAAGTGGTTGGTATTGGAAGTGTTGGTACCAGATCTGCGATTGCATTATTTCAAGATGCAGATCGGGAACCGTTAATTTTACAAATGAAAGAAGCGAATCCATCAATTCTTAGTCCGTTATTTGTAGAAAAAGTAAGTCACGAAGGTGAACGTGTGGTACATGGTCAGCAACTCATGCAGGCCGCAAGTGATATATTTCTTGGATTTTCTTCAATATCGAATCAACATTTTCATGTACGTCAGTTACGTGATATGAAAATCTCTTTTAATCTTAATGATATGGATGAAGAGTATTTCTATAAGTATGCTGAAGATTGTGGCTTAGCTTTAGCGCATGCCCATGCAAAATCTGGAAATGCAGATGTACTTATGGGATATCTTGGAGAGGGTGATACGATTGTAGACGTATTACAAACCTATGCAGAAGAATATGCAGAGCGTAATTTAAACGACTATCAGCAATTTATGAATGAAATTGCTGATAGTCAGATTCAGCTCGCTGGAGATGATGCGCTTTAATAAATTACTTAACTTTGCCTGTGGTATACCAAATATTTGGATCAGGGTTTTGTTGATGCCAAAGCTTAAATTGAGCCCGCCATTGCTGAAAGGGCTCCGATAACGTAGGGCGTGGGTCATCACTTAAACTATAAGCCATGCCTTCTACTAGCCATTTAGGTTTAGTCAGCATTGCAATATTTCCCCATTCTTCGGCTTGTCGGTGATGAATAAGTTCATGGGTGATGTAGAAATCTTTCCAACCACGCGGTGCAACCAATAATCCCAAATTACCCACTGCTTTAGCGGCTGCTTTTTCCATACCAAAGGTATTTGCGCACTCTAGAGTTGAGCAAAAAACCATAGTGGGCTGTTGATGAAAAGCACCTACTTTATCTTGGGTTTCTTGTAATGAACGATTATAAAGTGTCTTTGCAAGAGGTTCTGCCTTTGCATCATCTACACATATATGATCTTCACAATGTAATAGTGAAAGATGATGTGCGAAAACAACACGTATCGGTTTAAACCAGATCAATGTTGCAAGAATTAAGAGAGCTAAAGCTACGAATCCGTATAAACCAATTTTAATTATCTTTGAATATTGATTATTCACGATCATGAATCTTAAGTGAAAAGTGTAATGATAGTAGAGTAAAGGGTATATATTTACAGTATCATTTCCGATCAATATATGACTTTATTAATTAAAATAGCATGGCTAAAAACAGACGTACTAAAAATGAAAGCAGCAATAATTTCTTTGAAGAGTTTATCGCCCAGCTGATTACCACTATTTTTGGTGAATTATTTATTTATATCATTGCCTTACTGTTTATGAGTGCAATTGGTGGAATTATTTTTGCTGCTATATTTTTCAGTTGGGGAGTTCTGTTTTTACTACTGCCTTTCGCAGTTTTAATTTACATTCTTTTTAAAAAATATAGTCATTAATACAGTTATTTCTGCATCATTTTAATCAACTCTTGCATAGCTCTAGATTGAGTACGTGCAGGGTGCCATACCATACCTAATTGGCGATTCATCTCGACATCTAAATCAAGCTGCTGCATATCCTGATTCAGTAGAGTTTTTGGTAAAACTGACCAACCTAAACCAATCGACACCAACATACGAATAGACTCTAGTGGATTATTACTCATGGTGATTTTGGGTTTAAGCCCTTGTTTTTCGAACTCAGCCAAAGTGATTTGAGCCGTATAAGTCTGTGCAGCTGGTAATAAGCTTGGGTATTCGATTAAGTCTTGTAAGGTCAAATTCTTTTGCTGTGCCAATGGATGAAATGGGGCAGCAACGAAGACTAAAGGATCATTCCAGATGGTAATGTAGTTAAGACGCTCATCGCCTGAAGGTGGAAGTGTTAAAAATGCAAGCTCTAAATCACCAGCAAGGACCTGTTCATGTGCTTGTTCTGAGTCAACAAAATGTACGTCAAGCGTGACTTGAGGAAACTGCTGAACAAAGTGTTTAAGTGGGGAAGGTAAGTGGTGCAAACCGATGTGATGACTCGTCCCGATTTTTAAACGGCCTTGTATTTGCGTTTGTTCATGACTTAATGTGTGGTGAATATCTTTAAGTTCATTTAACCAGTTTTTGACTTTTGGTAATAACGAATGTGCAGCATGAGTGGCTTGGACCCCACGTCCTGCCGACTCAAATAGCTTTACGCCGAAGTATTCTTCGAGGCTATGAATACGTTTGGTTACAGCAGGCTGGGTAATAAAGAGTTGATCTGCAGCAACAGAGATAGACCCTGTTTCCATAACTTTTACAAAAGCTTCAAAGGCTGCAAGATTCATAATACAACTCTACTTGGAATAGAAAAATCGAGAGAGGCTAAAGTCGCCAAGCCAAAATCGTATCATGCTTGCAGCTAAACGTTCTATAAACTTGTGATTTCGCGTATTAATTTTAACCTAAGCAGTTGTCTCATTTTCGTCTAAAGCTGATATACGGCGGTCTTTGGCTGCCCATACTTTTTCATGAAAGAAAAAAGCAAATGCTTGTACGGTTGGTTCTAACATACTTAAGGTTAAAGCCATCCAAATGTTACCTGTTACAAAGTACGCGACTAGCATTGCTACCGTAATATGCATAATGTAGTAACTTAAGGTTTTCTTTAATGTACGTTGGTTTTTTACAACGAATTTTTGAATATTAGCCATCATTATTCTCTCTACCTATATTTGATATTTTTAGTATAGAGATGAGAGTATAAGATTAAAAATGGATTATGCAAATGATAATCATTAACAAAACCGATTTAAATATTTTTGAGTAATATAAATAAACACGGGAATGATTCCTAAAAGTTTTCTAATTTATAAAAATGATAAATTAGATTTATGTGAAACTCTGGCTATAATCGAAGAAAGATTAGAATTACCCAGTCCAATGGAGCAAGACGACATGGCAGGCAAAACTTTATATGACAAATTGTGGGATGACCACGTAGTTTCACAGCGTGATGATGGTTCGTGCTTACTTTATATCGACCGTCATTTATTGCATGAAGTGACGAGTCCACAAGCATTTGAAGGTTTGCAACTTGCAGGTCGTCAACCATGGCGTTTAAGCGCAAACGTGGCTACACCAGACCATAACGTTCCAACGTCTAAAAAAGAGCGTGATCAGGGTATTGCAGGTATTGAAGATGATACGTCTCGTATTCAGGTTCAAACCTTAGATGATAACTGTAAGGCTTTTAATATCGTTGAATTTGGTATTAATGATATTCGTCAAGGTATTGTGCATGTTGTTGGTCCTGAACAGGGCTTAACTTTGCCGGGCATGACTGTGGTGTGCGGTGACTCGCATACAGCGACTCACGGTGCTTTTGGCTGTTTGGCACATGGTATTGGGACATCTGAAGTTGAACACGTTTTAGCGACACAATGTTTGATTCAGAAAAAATCAAAAAATATGTTGGTTCGTGTTGATGGCGTTTTAGGTAAGGGTGTAACACCAAAAGATGTCGTTTTGGCGATTATCGGTAAAATCGGTACTGCAGGCGGCACGGGTTACGCAATTGAGTTCGGTGGTCAAGTTTTCCGTGATATGTCGATTGAAGGACGTATGACGGTATGCAACATGGCGATTGAAGCGGGTGCTCGTGTTGGTATGGTCGCAGTTGATGATAAGACTATTGAATACGTAAAAGGCCGTAGCTACGCACCAAAAGGTGAGCAGTGGGAACAAGCGGTTGCTTACTGGAACACTTTACATTCAGACGATGATGCTGTTTTTGATGCAGTTGTTGAATTAAATGGCGCAGAGATTGAGCCACAAGTGTCTTGGGGTACTTCACCTGAGATGGTGATTCCAGTGTCGAAAGCTGTACCAACCTTAGAACAAGCCAAAGATGACGTACAACGTAGTGACTGGACGCGTGCGTATCAATATATGGGTTTAAATGCAGGTCAAGCATTGGGTGATATTCAACTTGATCGTGTGTTTATTGGTTCTTGCACTAACTCACGTATTGAAGATATTCGTGCTGCTGCTGAAGTGGTTAAAGGCCGTAAAGTGGCTTCTAGCATTAAGCAAGCCATGATTGTTCCGGGTTCTGGTTTAGTTAAACAACAGGCAGAAAAAGAAGGTTTGGATAAAATTTTCTTGGAAGCTGGCTTTGAATGGCGTGAACCGGGTTGTTCAATGTGTTTAGCAATGAACGCAGACAAGTTACAACCGGGTGAACACTGTGCATCGACATCAAATCGTAACTTTGAAGGTCGTCAAGGTAATGGTGGTCGTACTCATTTGGTGAGTCCGGCAATGGCAGCGGCGGCTGCAATCGCGGGTCATTTTGTTGACGTTCGTTCATTTTAATTCGGTCTGGAGCAAACCATGAAAGCTTATACAGTTGAACAAGGTATCGTTGCACCATTAGATCGTGCCAATGTCGATACAGATTTGATTATTCCAAAACAGTTTTTAAAATCGATTAAACGTACTGGTTTTGGCGACAATTTATTTGATGAACTTCGCTATTTAGATGAAGGCTACCCAGGTCAAGATAACTCGGTACGTCCAAAGAACCCTGATTTTGTTTTGAATCAACCGCGTTATCAAGGTGCAACAGTTTTAATTGCTCGTACTAACTTTGGTTGTGGTTCAAGTCGTGAACATGCACCTTGGGCATTAAACGAATATGGTTTCCGTACTGTTATTGCACCAAGTTTTGCGGATATTTTCTTTAATAACTGTTTTAAAAACGGCATGTTGCCAGTCATTTTGCCTGAGAACATTGTTGATCAGTTATTTAAAGAATGTGCTGCGAATGAAGGTTATCAATTAACTATTGATTTAGCTGCGCAAGAAGTTCGTACACCAAATGGCGAAGCATTTAAATTCGAGGTAGATCCATTTCGTAAGCATTGCTTGTTAAATGGCTTGGATGATATTGGTTTAACTCTTCAAAATGCAGATGCAATTCGCGCTTATGAAGAAAAAACTAAACAGGTTCGTCCTTGGGTATTCCAAGAGATAAATTAACCTTTTGGTACATTTTAAACATAGTCATGGCGTCGTGTTCAAACTCTTGCTAACATGCTAAAGCATAAAAACACCTTAAAATTATGCACTAGATGAGGATTGGGCTTGAACAATGAAGAGGAACGTTACTCATAGCTTTTTGTTGGGCCTGTGCGCAATAACACTTAGTGCTTGTCAAAGCACTTACAATGTGGTCGATACTGTTCGTATTAAGCAGGCCAAACATGAAAATTTGGGGCAGAATGCAGCAATATATTGTTCGGGTGCAAAAAGTTGCGAATTCGAACGACTAAATGATATTACTGTCGTTGATGCACAGACACGCAGAATTAGTAATCAGGCAATTCATCAAGGAATTGTGAGATTAAATGGTTCGCTGTTGAGTCAAAGCAATAGTTTGTATCTGTCTGTGCCTGCTAAGCAATATGAAGTGGTCATTCGTTTTTATCCGATTTCTCCAGATCGGGCAGAAACGATCCATGTTATTCACCAATTTAAAGCTAATCATCGCTATATGTTTAAAATGTACCGAGACAAATCTAATCGTTCGGGTAGTTTGCTCAATGTTTCTGTACCAGATCCATTATGTGTTGACTTAGAGCAGGATGGGCGTGTCATTCGCCGTTTTTGTCGACCATTTGATGTAACCACAGGACTCGGTGAATTTCTCGAACAGAAAAAACTAACACCACGACAGTCATAACGCTGTCTTGTCTTTGAAAATGGAAAACTTCATGTCTAAACAGATTTTAATTTTGGCTGGCGATGGTATTGGTCCTGAAATTGTTGGGGCAGCAGAAAAAGTATTAAATAAAGTAAATGAAAAATTTAATTTGTCGTTGACTTGGGAACATGGCCTATTGGGTGGTGCAGCGATTGATGCTCATGGTGAACCGTACCCAGCTGTAACAAGCGAGCAAGCAAAGAAAGCTGATGCCATTTTATTAGGTGCCGTTGGCGGACCAAAATGGGACACCATTGAACGCTCTATTCGCCCTGAACGTGGTCTTTTAAAAATTCGTAGTGAACTTAACTTGTTTGCTAACTTGCGCCCAGCGATTTTATACCCACAATTAGCCGATGCTTCTAGCTTAAAGCCTGAGATTGTTGCTGGTTTAGATATTTTAATTGTTCGTGAACTTACTGGTGGTATCTACTTTGGTCAGCCACGTGGTATTCGTGAACTCGAAAATGGTGAAAAACAAGGCTATAACACTGACGTTTATTCTGAAAGTGAAATTAAACGCATTGCCAAAGTAGCTTTTGAACTTGCAGGATTACGTGGTGGTAAAGTTTGTTCTGTAGATAAAGCAAACGTTTTAGAAGTGACGGAGCTTTGGAAGCAAACGGTTACTGACTTACAGAAAGCAAACTATCCAAATATTCAGCTTTCACATATGTATGTGGACAATGCTGCAATGCAACTTGTACGTGCGCCTAAACAGTTTGACGTCATCGTTACAGGCAACTTGTTTGGCGATATCTTGTCTGATGAAGCAGCAATGCTTACAGGCTCAATTGGTATGTTGCCATCAGCATCTTTAGATGAAAGTGGTAAAGGTATGTATGAACCTTGTCATGGTTCAGCACCTGATATCGCGGGTCAAAATGTAGCAAACCCATTAGCAACGATTCTTTCAGTTGCAATGATGCTTCGTTATACATTCCGTGAAGAAGCTGCTGCTAAAGCAATTGAAGATGCGGTAGGGCAAGTACTTGATCAAGGTTTCCGTACAGCCGATATTATGTCTGAAGGCATGACTAAGGTAGGTACAGCTGAGATGGGCGAAGCAGTTGTTGCTGCTCTTGCTTAATTGCTATTTTGCTAAAAAAACGCGGCTTTAAGCCGCGTTTTTTTATTGTTGAAAGGTTTTAACAGGCTTTGCCCTGATATTGGATTGATTCAGCGATATCATTCTTCAGCTGAAAAATAACTTTGCAACTAAAATTAACATCGTAAGAATTGCTCCCTAAAGCCCCCGATTGAATAGGGACGGGATTACCACCCATTTCAAGATTACTCACCATAGGAATTGGAATACTTAATGGTCGTAAAATTGTGTAGATGAGTTGATTTGATGTTTTTTCGGGAACATGAGCAATTTGAAAACCGAGACCGCGTAAGTTTAATTCTTGCTGAATAGTGGTAGATGACTTACCCAGAAAGCTTTTTAAATATTCCTGTAAGTTCACAGATTGGCGTGGGGTAGTTGCACAACCGTTCAAATAAATAAGCATCATTGAGAATAGGCTTATTCGACATAGGGTGTGTATATTCATTTTTCTCTCTATCAAATTATATTTATTATTAGATAACGGTAGGTTGGATTGCCGAACTTGTAAAGAAAAAAAGGAAGTTTATGATAAATGGGGGATGAGTTTATCTAGGAATCCATACTCACATCTGAAAGGCTTTATAATTATTTCGTAAAAAACTTAAGGAAAACATGATGAAAAAAATACTTTTAGCACTTTTATGCAGCTTCGGAATAACAGCGGTATATGCCGATAATTGTGACACTACTCGTAATACCTATGATGATATTTACTGTACAAATAAAATCTATGCGAGTGCTGATGCTGATCTAAATAAAAACTATCAGGCATTAAGAGCAAAATTGAATACAGCGCAACGAAGTACGCTTAAGAAGTCTCAGCTTGCTTGGATACGTCAACGTGATGCTGAATGTACAGATTCAAATAGAAATAGTGTAGACGTGCAGTGTCGTTTACAGACAACGCAGGAAAGAAACCATTGGCTACAAGAAAGATTACGTGAATGCCAAACAGTTGGTTGTAAAACCAGTCGATTAAGTGAATAAATAACGCAATAAAAAAGCCACTTCATGATGTGGCTTTTTTGCATTCACTAATTAGCGAGCACGGTACGTAATACGACCTTTAGTTAAGTCATATGGAGTCATTTCGACTTTCACACTGTCGCCAGTAAGAATGCGGATATAGTGTTTACGCATTTTACCAGAAATGTGTGCAATAACTTCGTGACCGTTTTCAAGACGTACACGGAACATCGTATTAGGAAGCGTTTCGGTGACAACGCCTTCGAACTCAATGAGTTCCTCTTTATTGGCCATAGCCTACCTGATGATCAAATTGGAAAGGCGCAAATTATAGTCAATTTATTTAAAAAAAACAAGATAGACATCTTCTTGTTAAAGCATCTGGTTAAACTATGACTAGTAAAAAAGATGTAATTTTTTTCACAAAACAACTCTAATTCTGTTGTCAGTTTGGTCAATCAACGCTAATCTAAAATCATAGTTATTAGGGACTGTTCATGAAAAAAGAGTCAACAGCTCCTAAGTATCAATGAAGTATCTACATGGAAGGGCACTGCGTGGGTCAGCTAACAGATGCATCAGTTGTATTACGTTTTGGCTATCAAGCAATTCGTCGTGCAGGATTACCAACGGAAGAAATATTAACTAAAGCGGGAGTCGCTTTAAATCAGGTCGATACCAATGCACGTACTCCGTTAAGTGCACAGTATGCCTTTTGGACTGCAGCTCAGGAAGTCAGTAAAGACCCAGACATCGGTTTGCATTTAGGTGAACATTTACCTTTATACCGTGGTCAGGTCATTGAACACTTATTTATTAGTAGTGAAACCTTTGGTGAAGGGCTTAAACGAGCTTTGGCTTACCAACGTCTCATTAGTGATGCATTTGATGCAAAACTGGTCGTCGAAGATGGACGTTGTTATTTGACCAATGGTGAACAAATTGGTGCTGATAATCTGGTTAATCGTCATTTTTCAGAATGTGCGATTTCAGGTGTGCTTCGATTCTTCAAATTTATTACCGAAGGGCAATTTCATCCAATCTTCATCGATTTTAATTTCAGTGAAGGTGCTTCTGAAGATGAGTATTTCCGTGTTTATGGCTGCCCAGTAAGTTTAGGTCAGAAAGAAACAAGGCTATATTTTGATCCTGCCATTTTAGATTTCCAGCTTTGGCAGGCAGAACCTGAACTATTGCAATTGCATGAGCAGCTCGCAATTGAAAAGTTACAAGAACTGGCTCGTTATGATTTAGTGGGTGAAGTTCGCCGTGCGATTGGTTCGACACTGGAAAGTGGAGAAACCACGCTAGAAACTGTAGCAGCACAATTAAATATTACACCGCGCCGTTTACGGACACAGTTAAGCGAAGCGAATACCAGTTTCCAGCAAATACTTTCTGACTATCGCTGTCGTTTGGCTAAAAAACTTTTGGCAAATACCAGTGAGAGCGTAGAGCGTATTGTGTATTTAACGGGTTTCTCTGAACCAAGTACATTCTATCGTGCGTTTAAACGCTGGACCAATGAAACACCCGTTGAATACCGTAAGCGTAAACAGCATCGTTAAATACTAAAATTGGTTAAGCCTACTCAGGTAGGTTTAACCAATGTGGGCCAAGTGGTGGCTGTGGCAAGTCAAATTGCTCAGGATAATAACATTGAATAAAGTAGAGGCCGTCAGGTGGAGCAGTGACTCCTGCCGCTTTACGATCTTGTGCCGCAAACATCGCATCGATATGGTCTATTTCATACATACCTTGACCAATTTCGAGTAAGCATCCGACAATATTGCGTACCATATGGTGTAAAAAACCATCTGCTTGAATATCTAAGATCAAGTAGCGACCATGTTCAAATAGACGGCAATGCGTTACATGTCGTACAGGTTTATTGGACTGGCATGCTGCTGCGCGAAAGGTTTCAAAGTTATGCGTACCTTCAAATTTACTGGCAGCTTTAATCATCTTTTGCACATCTAGCTGTTGGTAAATGTGCGTAACCTGTTTATGTAAGAGGGCTGGTCGACACGGAGCGTTATAAATAACATAGCGGTAACGTCGAGCAGTTGCCTTAAAGCGTGCATGAAAATTTTCATCCATCACTTTAATCCATTGAATGGAAATATCTTTAGGTAAGTGGCTATTTGCTCCTCTTAACCATCCCGTTTCTGGTCGAATGGCATTCGTATCGAAATGTGCCACCATATTGGTTGCATGTACACCTGCATCTGTTCTACCCGCACCATGAAGTGCAATAGGTTCATCTGCAATTTTGCTGAGTACACGCTCAATCGTTTCCTGAACGCTGGCAACGCCTGGCTGTTGTGTTTGCCAACCTCGATATTGAACTCCGCTAAACTCAATACCGACCGCATAACGTTGCATAGCTTTACCTCTATTTAATGCAAATTTTCATTCCAATGGCTGAACCATTGTTCTGGGGTTGGGTATTTTAAATAGATTTGAAGTGCTTTTGCATAAAGATCTGCATGACTATGTGCATCATTAATGACAATTTTTGCAGTTTTGGCCCAAGCACTAATTGCATAACGTTGATCAATGCCACCAAAGGTTACTTGTGTCGCCAAGATTGGAACACAACCATGAGCATACAGTTCATCTAAGGTTGCCAATAATTCAGGGTTTACTGCAATATTGCCTGTACCAAAGCCTTGTAACACCAAAAAATGTGGTGGGGCAGGAAGTAAGTGACGTAACTGTTGTACCAAGTGCTGTGTTGCAATCGGTTGCATCATCCAGTTTAAAATCTGGAATGAAGCAGCTTTTTCAATTTGAGCATCTTGTACGATCAATTCATTTTGTTGAGGCGTAAATTCAACTTCACTACTTAAACCTGAAAATGCATCGAGTTCAGTTGTGTGAGTTTTTAATGCAGTTTGTGCATGGAATACTTGATGATGGAATGCAAGATATGCACCTACAGGTAGGGCAATCACTTGTTCTAATGCAAGATATAAGTTCTCAATTGCATCAGTAAATTCACGAGTATTATCACCTTGAATATTAAGTAACGGGTATTGGCTACCAGTAATTACAATATGACAGCTTTGGCCTAAAAAGCGAGCTAGGGTCGCAGCCGCATAACTGAGCGTATCTGTACCGTGAATAACAACGAAATGTTGATAGCCTTCAAGTTGTAGTTGTTGTATCCGTTGAATGAGACGTAACCAATCAGGAGCCGTACAGGCACTGCTATCGACAATATTGGGTGCAGCGAAGCAGTCAACCGTTAAGTGTGGTGGAATCACTTTTTCAAGTTGAGGTAAGAATTGGTCGTAAGGCATAGGCGCTAAAGGTTCACCAATACAACCAAAAGTACCACCCATATAAAATAAGGCTATTTTTTTCATATTTTTGCAGGCATAAAAAAGCAGTCATCTCTGACTGCTTATGGTAAATCGAACAGTTCTAAGAAGCTATGCGATTAAGTAGGTTTTTCGCATGTTGTTGTTGTTCTGTGTTGAATTTTTGCTCATCACTCTCTAATAAATTGCGTGCTGCTTGGTTCGCTCCAAACTTGATGTATTGCTCAGCCAATTTCAAATCGAGCTCATTTTCATTTACTTGTTTTAATTCTGGAAAAGCTTCTAGAAGTGGATCCTCTATTTGAGCTTGAGTAACTGCTTCATTGACTACATCTATAGAGTTTTGAGTTTCATGCTCTGGTGCTGTAACTAATGCAGGCTCATCTAACGAAAACTCAAGAGGTGCGATTGAAGCTGCTTCTAATGGCGCTTGTTCTACGAGTTTAATCTCATCTAATGATGGAGCTTGTTCAACAGATTTCGTTTCTGAACTTGAAGGATTTAAGTCAAGATTAAAATCTAATGCATTGATGCTACTGTCTTGATCTGCTTTTACCTCTACTGCTTGAGTCTTATTCTCAGTTTCATGCAGAGGTGCCAAGTCAAAAGAAAACTCTAAATCAGCTAACTCATTTGTTTCTTGAGATGAAGATACTTCGGATACTTGCTGAGATGTTGATACTTCTGGTTCATCTACAGGTTGGCTGGTATTTTCTGTAGTTGCAGTTTTTTCAAATGAAAAGTTAAACTCTAAAGGTTCAACTTCAACAGCAGGTTCTTGTTTTACAGGAGCATAGTCTTTCTGCAAGTCATCAAAAGAAGTCTCAGAAGAGCTTGTTGTTAATTGGTCAAACTGAGCAGTTGTGTCCGATATAGCTTGTGGTTCTTCATGTGCTTTAGCTTGAGGAAAATCAATAGCATCAGGTTGTCTTGATGACTCATATTCTTTTTGTCTTGCTTCTGCTTTAATCGCTATTTCATTTAATGCCAAGCTGCGAATGTGGCTAATAAGTTGTTGAATCGCAAATTCATCTTTTTGAGCAATATGAACTTCAAGAAGTAATAAATACAATTCATGCTGGGTGTTGTCTTTTTTTAGTGCCTGATTGACTTGAGCTTCAGCTGCTGAAAACTGTTTTTCTTGAATGAGTTGCAGAATATTTTGACGAACAGTCTCAGGTACAGGACTACTTTGTGGAAGAGCAGGAGCGACTTCTTCAACTACATTGGCTTTACTTTTTTCGCGCGAGCTTTTACTCGATTTACCACTCGCTTTTTTGCCCGATTTTTTACTTATACTTTTTGGGGAGGTGGTCTCTTGTTTTTGGCCATTCTCACGCTTTTTTAAAACAACGGCGACCACGAGTAATATGATAAACGGAATCACATATAACATTACTTTCCCCTTAAAAAATAAAATTTTGCAATATAAAGCGAGCTAACTCTGGTTTTAACTTAATGTTTTTGCTTGTGAGTTTGTTGCTGTGCTTTTAACTGCTGTTGTAACTCTGCCAAACGCGCATTCAGAAGTTGAATACGTTGGTCTTTTAAACTTAAAGTTTGATTTAGTTTGGTTACATTCCTTTGTAATGTAACGGTTTTTTTGCGAGTTGTCATAACTTTTACTGCTAACTCAGTATTGTTTTGACCTTGTTGTGTGCTCTTTTTTACACTTCCATGAGTAGAATTTGGGCTGTTCTCTGCCACAATGCTCATTTCTGCTTGTTGTAAGCGATATTTAGCTCTACCAGAAGATGCTTTTGCTAAGTTAGTTTCACTCGATTTAGATTTTGTATGTGAAGCCTTAGCTGTATTTGCTGTTGTTAAGTTTAATGAAATTCCTTGACGCAAACGGTTTACATCACCTTGAATAAAAGCATGTCGGTTTTGAGCTTGGATATCTCGCATGACTTTAGCCACAGGTTGTTTGGTCTGTGCTGCAATACGATTGGCAATAGTCCATAAAGATTCATTACGCTGCACGACATATTTACCTGTAGGGGCTGGACCTTTATAGGTACTGATTTTCTGCTTTTTCGGTGTATTTTTACTTAATACATTTTTTTGTTGATCAAGCTTAGGTTGAGCCGCTTTTTTGACTGTAGTTGTTTGATTGTCACTGCTCGGTTTAAGAGAAGCGGCAGGCTGTTTTTCTACAGCAGATGGTTCATTACTCATTGCTGCGATAGTCTGCTGTGGCGCTTGAGTCGCAGGTTTTTCGGTAAAAGGCGTTGCTGGAGCCGAGTTATTCAAAGCAGGAGCAGTTCCAGTGCTAATGTTTAGATTGCGCTCATTAGCTGTAGTTTCGGCTACAGGTGTTGCTGTCTCAGCAGGTGTATACCGAGTACTTTCAGGTAGGTTTAATGCAATGTCTTTTTCATTTACGATAAATTGTGGTGAAAGTGGAGTTTCGTTAGCAGCCACCTTTTTGATAGGCGATGGCTTTAAAACGGTTTTAATATGTTGAAGGCGAGTTGCATTACCCTCACTGACTTTTACGACAATATTCAGTTCGGGATCAATAATAGGACGAGATGAGGTAATCACAATAACGCCATTACCTTGGCCATTTTGACGTGTATAAAAATTTAGACTACCAGGAGGTTGGTGAGTGACTCCCAAACCATTGAGATCTTCTTGAGTGGCTAAACTGACTTGCAAGGGAGTGTTAGGATCCGCTTGCTGAAAATTCATTTCTGCATAAAGTAATTCCCCAGATGCAGATTGAATTTGAATAGGATCTAATGTAATCGCATAAACAGAAGGCGAAGACATAATGGTGAAAATGGCAATTTTTAATTTGTTATATGCAGTCATCTCAATCCATGACCTGATCAGTCGTAAAGTCGTTCAAAATTATACAATAATGAAATGTAAATAAATTGTTAATTTTTCACAAACCATTTACGAAAAAGCCGATCAAATGTGATCGGCTTTTTATTTTGACTGAATAATTCAGGTCAAATTATGAGCTTTTGTATTCAACTAAAATACGTAACATACGACGCAAAGGTTCAGCAGCACCCCAAAGTAGCTGATCACCTACTGTGAATGCACCAAGATACTCTTTACCCATATTGAGTTTACGTAAACGGCCTACAGGTACAGTTAAGGTACCAGTCACAGCTACAGGTGTAAGATCAGTCATCGATGCTTCACGTGTATTTGGTACAACTTTAGCCCACTGGTTTGAGTTACGAATCATATCTTCGATCTCATCAAGCGGAACATCTTTTTTCAGTTTGATCGTTAATGCTTGAGAGTGGCAACGCATTGCACCGATACGAACACAGTGACCATCAATAGGAACGATTTGAGAGTTACCTAAAATCTTGTTGGTTTCAACTTGACCTTTCCACTCTTCTTTAGATTGACCGCTTTCAAGCTGTTTATCAATGTAAGGAATTAATGAACCCGCAAGTGGCACACCAAAGTTTGCAGAAGGGAAGCCTTCACCACGTTGTAACTCAGCAACTTGACGGTCAATATCAAGAATTGCAGATTTAGGATCATCTAACAAAGTCTTGGTATTGTTGTATAAGTAACCCATACCTGTTAACAACTCACGCATGTTTTGTGCGCCAGCACCTGATGCTGCTTGATAAGTCATAGCAGTCATCCACTCAACCAAATTGTTTTGGAAAAGTGCGCCCACACCCATCAACATAAGTGATACGGTACAGTTACCACCAACGAAAGTTTTAGTACCTTTCGCTAAACCGTCTTTAATTACATTAAGGTTAACTGGATCAAGAACGATGATTGCATCATCAGACATACGTAAAGTAGATGCTGCATCAATCCAGTAGCCATCCCAACCAGTTGCTTTTAACTGTGGGAAAACTTCAGATGTGTAGTCGCCACCTTGGCAGGTAATAATGACATCCATTTGCTTCAGACTAGTAATGTCTGTAGCTTCCATAAGTGCTGGAGCAGTCTTACCACCAAATGAAGGAGCTTCACCACCTGCATTACTGGTAGAGAAATAGAATGGCTCAATATGAGCAAAATCATTCTCTTCAACCATACGTTGCATAAGGACGGAACCGACCATCCCGCGCCAACCGACCAGACCTACTTTCATGTCATTTTGCCTCGGTGCGTTAAAATTGTTAGGGGGAGTTGAGTGTATCAAAAGTGCTCACAACTGCAAGCGTTACAGAATCAAAACAGCAATTTTATTGAGTAGAATATCTTGTTTATGTTACATACAAAATTGATAAAGATGACAAAAACATTAAAAAACAAATCATCTTAAAAGAGAAATTTCAATGATTTATATCGAAGTTGTGTCTGTAGTGGTGATTTGGTTGACTTTCTGGTCACTGATCCCTCGTGATGAGTGGTGGTTTAGAGGCGCTGATTTTCCACGGTTACAAATTTTGTTTGTTGGGCTAATTGCTTTAATAGGCATGTTGTTTTGGCCAACAGAATGGAATCTATGGCGTGAGATTTTACTTGCGGTACTTATCGCAGCAATTGCTTATCAACTTAAAATGGTTTTACCTTATACATTGTTTTGGAAAAAGCAGGTTAAAAAAGTTAAACCAAAGCAATTAGATCCTCAAAAACAAATTTCACTGATTGTTTCTAATGTACTCACACCTAATGATAAATATCATTTATTACTTGAGCATGTGCGGATATTAAAACCTGATTTATTATTGATGTTAGAAAGTGACAAGACTTGGGAAAATGCTCTAAAAGAAATTGAAGAAGATTATCCATACCGTGTGCCAGTCCCTCTAGATAACTTATATGGCATGCATTTATATAGTCGACTCCCTCTTAAAAATACAGAGGTTAAATTCATTCTAAGTAATGAAATTCCTTCTATTCATACCACTGTAATCTTGCCCTCTGGAATGCCTGTTCAGCTCTACTGTTTGCATCCTAAACCACCAAGTCCAACTGAAGCAAAAGATTCAACACTACGAGATGCAGAACTTTTAATTGTTGGAGATCAGATTAAAGATCTAGATGAAAGTTGTATCGTGATGGGAGATCTAAACGATGTCGCATGGTCACGCACAACTCGTTTATTTCAACGTATTAGTGGGTTGCTCGATCCGCGTGTTGGACGACATTTTATTAATACCTTTCATGCTGACTATCCTTTATTGCGCTGGTCACTTGATCATATCTTTCATAGCACAGATTTTGGTTTGATAAAGATGCAACGTTTATCTCATATTGGATCGGACCATTTTCCTGTTTATGTGGTTTTACAAACTGGTCGAATATTTGAGCAGATTCAGGAAGAAGTTGAAGAAACTGAAGAAGATGCAAAAGAAGCCCAAGCTGCAATACAAGAAGGCATTGCTAAGGCTGAAAAAGAAGAAAAAATCGTGACTGATGAAATTACAGAACCTTATAAAGGGAAAAGTATATAAAAGCGAGTTGTAAGCAATATCGTACAAAGATTTGAGTCTAGGTCCAATAGGCAGGGACAGCTAAAACCCGTATTCTACATTCATCGGCACACGGAAGCGGGAATGGATAATCCCAAGTAAGGATGCACTAAGCTGATATGGAACGACATCACGGATAAGATGTTAGAACGGAAGCGATAAAAAGAATTATATACCCTGAAAGCACAACCTCATTTACCCGAGTTTTGCAGGACGCAGAACTCGGGTTGATATTTTATATAAGTACCATTTAATTATAAATTAAAGAAATATTTTAAGGTTCTCTTAATTTAAAAATCTATTTAATTATAGGTAGTAGTCCATAAATTTTTTTATATATCCGAGCCCTTTTTCAATGAAAATAGATACAAAAATTTTTTTAAATAAGTTTTTGTTTTTATAGATTATTGAAGAATAAATATAGGCTTTGATCTATTTAGGTATAAATTGGACTTGTTTAATTGGCAAATCTCAATAGAATGTGCCGATCGTTGACATGTTGGATCGTCAACAGGCATTGTTGTTTACTTCGCCGGATCGGCGGGTTGTGATTTGCTTGTGCATTTAAATTTCTGTTTGGAAATTAGTGTACATATTGAGGTTTCACTATAAAAATAGTGTTCTTCTCCCTCTCATATTTGATACTTTGCGGTGCATAAGGATTGTCTTATGAAGAATTTTAAATTTAGCCTTGCGTGGCAAATTTTAATTGCTTTAATCCTAGGGATAGTTGTCGGGGCTGTTTTACATAATCAGCCTGAAATCAAAGATAGCATTGTAAATAACGTTCTTACTCCATTAGGTAAGATCTTTATTAGCCTCATTAAAATGATTGTTATTCCAATCGTTTTCTCTACATTGATTTTAGGTATTGCTGGTGTAGGCAGTACAAAAAGTCTAGGGCGTCTTGGTTTTAAAACCATTCTCTATTTCGAAATTATTACTACTATTGCTATTTTGGTTGGCTTAGTTGCAGCGAATATCTTCCACCCAGGTTCAGGCATTGATATGTCTCAGCTGGTTCAAACAGATATTTCTCAATATAAGCATACAACTGAAGAAGTTCAGTCACAGTCTCATGGCATCATGCAGACAATATTATCGCTTATCCCAACGAACATTATTAGTTCAATGGCGCATGGCGAAATGTTACCAGTGATTTTCTTTGCTGTACTTTTTGGTATTGGTCTATCTTCATTACCAGCTACAACTAAAGACCCATTGTTAAATGTATTTCATGCTGTATCGGAAACAATGTTCCGTGTAACGCACATCATCATGAAATATGCGCCAGTGGGTGTATTTGGTTTGATCGCTGTAACTGTTGCAAACTTCGGTTTCGCTTCACTTATTCCATTAGGTAAATTGGTTGTATTGGTTTACGGTGCAATCTTGTTCTTTGCTTTAGTGGTACTTGGTTTAACTGCAAAAATGTTCAGTATCAATATCTTTACTTTGCTTAAGATTTTGAAAGATGAATTAATTTTGGCATATTCGACTGCAAGTTCGGAAACAGTTTTACCGCGTATTATGCAAAAAATGGAAGCTTATGGTGCGCCAAAAGCGATTTCTAGTTTTGTAATCCCAACAGGTTATTCATTTAACCTTGACGGTTCTACGCTTTACCAAAGTATTGCAGCAATCTTTATTGCACAGCTTTACGGTATCGAAATGTCAATCAGCCAACAAGTTATTTTGGTTGTAACACTAATGATTACTTCTAAAGGTATTGCAGGTGTTCCTGGCGTATCATTCGTAGTGTTATTAGCGACATTAGGTAGTGTTGGTATTCCTGTAGAAGGCCTAGCATTTATTGCTGGTGTTGACCGTATTATGGATATGGCTCGTACTGCGTTGAACGTTGTAGGTAACGCGCTTGCAGTACTTGTAATCAGTAAATGGGAAAAACAATACGACTATGAAAAAGCTGCTGCTTATGAAGCAACATTTAAATAAGACTGCTTTCTTTTAGTTAATAAAAAACCCGCGATCATCGCGGGTTTTTTATTATGTTATTTCAATACACTTTGATAGAGCTCAAGCGTCTGGTCGCACATATCTTTTAAACTGAACATGGTCACAGGAGCGACTGTTTGAGGTTGTTCAATATGATGCTTTACTGTTTCTACTAAGGCTTTTTCATTTTCAGCTTCAACAAGACCTTGTGGATATACATTCGATAAAATCTCCGCAACACCTCCACGGTTCCAGCCAATCACCGGCGTACCGACTGACAGCGCTTCTAATGCTGTTCTACCGAATGTTTCTGCTTGATTGGATAGAGAGAGCACGATGTCGCTAAAAGCGAGCCATTCGCGTATATCTGAGCGATGTCCTACAAAGGTGATCTTATCTGTGAGTCCTTTGTTTTGAATGGTGCTTTGCAGCTCACTTAAATAAGTCTGTTTTTTAGCATCGGCACCACCCACAACCACAGCATGTAATTGAGGATATTGCGACTGAAGTTGTTGCATTAACTCAATTAAGCTTTCATGTCCCTTTAAGCGGGTAATACGACCAGGCAAGCATAGTAAAAATTTATTTTCGAGTTCAGGAAAGTCATTAAAAACCTGATTAAACCACTGTGCTGAAGGTTGATAGTTATGCGGGAAAGCAGCAGGATCAATTCCTCGATAAATCCGGACAATATCTTGGGGTGGACAGTTTTTATAATGGTCAGTGATATATTTAACTACGCTGTCAGAAACGGCAATCACTTTCTCGGCCTGAGTCATAATTGCACTATAACGATTAACTGAATAGAAACCATGTACTGTGCTAATGAGGTGAGGGCGCTTATGTGCTGGTATTCCTTTTAAGGCAAAATGGGTAAGCCAAGCTGGCACACGTGAGCGTACATGGACAATATCGGGCTGATGCTCTTCAATAAGTCGACGTAAAGGGCGGATTTGCCACAAGCTCGATAAAGATTTTTTATGAATAGGTAGGGTTAAGTGTTTAGAACCTTCAGCTTCAAGTTGTGACACTAATCGTCCGCCGTTTGATACAACCAAAGATTGATGGCCTTGTGCAACCAGTGCACGTGCAATTTCCAGTGTGCCGCGTTCTACGCCACCGCTATTGAGTTCTGGGAGAAGTTGCATCACTTTCATTGTTTTTTGCCTTTAGGTTGTAGCAAAGCGGGATCTTGCAATTTTGAAGTCGAAATTTAGAGATTAACCTTCGGTTCGACCTACTTTTGTTTTGGCAAAAGTAGGCAAAACCATTCTCATCCACAAAACCTGTTCACTGCTTGTGTGTATCAAATTATATCGCAGAAACAGTATCTTCACTGATTTTGGGCAGGTTGTGGATGACGTTTCCGCGAGTCATATAAATAATGTTGTGCCTACTACCAATTTAAAATCATTACAGCTTTATCTTAATAGATCTCTTCATATCCCTCAGGACGTGTCTTAAATCGGCGGTGGAACCACATATATTGGGTTGGTGCGATACGAAGCTGGTTCTCAATAATCTTATTTACACGGGTTGCATCATCGATTTCATCTTCACTTGGCATATTGTCGACAGCAGGTTCAATCAAGATATGATATTTAGGATTCTGTACATCGCCATGACGATAAAAATATAAAGGGACTGCAACTGCTTTTGAAATTTTTAATAAACGACGGTGGGCCGTGACTGTAGCAGCTGGCACTCCAAAAAAAGGTGCCATAACACCTTGCTTGAGTCCGAAATCTTGGTCTGGGCTATACCAAATGGCATCACCATCTTTAAGATGGCGAATTAAGCCCCGCATATCATCATGATCGATTTGAGCTTTGTAAATCGTTGCTCGACAACGGTAGATCAACATGTCGAGTAAAGGGTTGTTTTGAGGGCGATACACAACATCTGGTTCAAAATATTGAGCACATACATAACCACCAGCATCAAGCAAAGTACTGTGAGTTCCCAGTAATAAAACGCCTTTGCCCTGAGCTTGAGCATTGGTAATATGTTCTAAACCTTCAATCGTGACACGGTTTTTAAACCAGTAAGGTTTATACCAAGCGTTTAAGGTCTCAAAAATACCAAGCATCATATCTACAAAAACTTGTTTTGCTTGTTGTTGTACTTTTTCAGATGACCACTCGGGAAAGCAAACTTCTAAATTACGAATAGTCGTTTTGCGACGAGATTTTAAATATTTCCAAGCGATATTTGCTAACCCGTGAGCCAAACGCCATTGAATCGCCCACGGTAAAATAGCCAAAAGCATGAGCAAAGTAATCGCAATCCATACACCCCAATATTTAGGTAATAAAAAGGACCACTGAAACTCACCGGGCGTATAAGGCTGCTTTTGGCTCATAACGATATAAAAAATTGAAAAAGTTAAAACTGCCAAAAGTGTATCACGAACTGAATTTATCGTCGTAATACACAGGAGTAAATTGAAGGTTTAGAGTCTGTAAAGAAAAATAAAGTGAGTTATCGGCGGTGTTCTAAAAGAATACGAACAGCGAGTCCGGCTAATACCGTCCCCATAATCCAGCGTTGGATGCTTGCCCAAAGCGGTTTTTGCTGTAGAAAGAGCGCAATGCTACCTGCAGAAAATACAATCAGTGCATTTACTGAAACACTTACAAAAATCTGTATGGTTCCGAGTTGAATAGACTGCGCTAAAATACTGCCTTGTTGTGGGTGAATAAACTGTGGCAATAAAGACAAATACATAATCGCAATTTTGGGATTAAGTAAATTTGTCAAAAAGCCCATTAAAAATAATTTTAATGGTGAATCGATAGATAAGTCTTTTACACTGAAAATAGGTGCTGCATTTGGACGTAATGCTTTCCATGCAAGCCAGAGTAAATATATGGCACCTACAATACGAATCGTGTCATAGGCATATGGAACTGCGACCACAAGCGCTGTGATCCCGAAAGAAGCAGAGAGCATATAGAATACAAAACCAACCGCAACGCCACCGAGGGAAATAAAACCTGCGAGTTTGCCCTGACTAATGGAGCGAGAGATAAGATAAATCATGTTTGGACCCGGGGTGAGTACCATCGCCAAGCAAATGAGTCCGAATGCCAAAATTTGAGAGCCTGTAAATTATTTTGTGTAAGTTCCATTTTTTATAAATGATCTTTTAATCGATCATCGAACTGAATCGTAAACCAATTCATTGCTAAACGCCAATTTTGAATTGGCATCGTCCATTTCTTCGCAGCATTTGATGTTGCTAAGTAAATGACCTTCTTTACTGAGTCATCAGATGAAAAGATTTTCCTTTTCTTCGTTGAATGGCGTATTACGCTATTCAACGACTCAATCGCATTTGTTGTATAAATTGCATGACGTATTTCGGCTGGATAGCTAAAGATCGTTCGGATATTTTCCCAATTGGCCCGCCAGGATTCTCCAATTTTGGGATACTGGTGATTCCATTGATCACAGAAGATGTCTAGGGATTTTAAAGCATTTTCCTCTGTACTTGCCTGATAAATCGCTTTCAGACCCGACGTAACAGCTTTGTAGTCTTTCCAGCTTACAAATCTCAGGCTATTGCGTACAACATGCACGATACACAGTTGAATATCAGTATGAGGGTAAACAGAGGCTATCGCGTCAGGGAAGCCTTTTAATCCATCTACACAGGCAACAAGAATGTCCTGTACTCCTCGATTTTTTAGCTCTGTCATGACTGACAGCCAGAATTTGGCACCTTCTGTCTGAGCAATCCACATACCCAGTAATTCTTTTTGCCCATCCATATTGATGCCTAAAGCAAGGTATACGGACTTGTTAATCACATTGGAGTGCTGACGGACTTTGACAACAATACAGTCAAGATAGACAACAGGATAAAGGCTATCTAAGGCTCTATTTTGCCACTCAGTCACTTGCTCAATCACAGCATCGGTAACTTTGCTGATGAGAGATGCTGACACATCGGCATCGTACATTTCTTTGAAGAAGGCTACAATTTCCCTATTAGTCATTCCTTTTGCATACAGTGAGAGGATTTGGTCATCCATACTGGTGATGCGTGTTTGGTGCTTTTTGATAATTTGTGGCTCAAATGAACCTTCTCGATCACGGGGAATATCTAAAGCCAGTTGTCCATCTTGAGTTGTAATGGTTTTAGAACTAAACCCATTACGGCTATTTGAGCCTTTCTTGGGCTGATGCTTTTCATAACCGAGATGGTCTGAAAGTTCAGTATTGAGTGCAGTTTCAATCATGAATTTTTTAAAGACTGCTGTCATTTGGTTTAAGTCTTCTGGTGTTTTTAGACCTTTAGCCAATTCGGCAGCCATACTTTTGATTGTTGCTTCATCCATGTGAAGTACCTTTTGTAATTATCCTCTGAAGGATAAATGAAAATTAAGTACTTACACAAAATTTAGAACAGTCCCAAATTTGAGAGAGATCTAGCACGGAAATATCCTTAAATATTATTATACTGATAGGTATATCATAATTGTTTTGTATACAGCGAAACTTTGTTCATTGTCTTTTTGAATTAAAAAATAAGAATAATTCAGTATGATATGAATATCCTGATTTCATAGAATTTTATGAGAAATCTCCATATCGATGCCACAAAAGGTGTCTTAATTTTTCTGGTTGTATTGGGTCATTACCTTGAAAGGTTAATTGGCTGGAACGAACCTCTGAATCAAGCGATTTTAGGGGGTATTTACTTTGTTCATATGCCAGCTTTTATTTTTATATCGGGCATGTTTTTTAAAGAAGAGAAAATACTAGAAAAATTAATTTACTTTTTATCATTGTATTTGCCGTTTCAACTTTTATTTCAATTACTTGATGCCTTCTATAACGGAAGTTTATGGAATTGGTCATTTCATTTGGTATGGTTTGCTAAGCCTTATTGGGTGCTATGGTATTTATTTGGCATGGTGGCTTGGACGGTTCTCGCTTTTTTCCTAAAAAAGACGGCATATCCAGTTCTGTTTTCAATAGTTTTAGCTGTACTTATTGGATGCTCACCCATCAATAATTACAGCTATTCGATTGGTCGAATTTTCGTATTTTTACCTTTTTTTATGGCAGGGGCAATCTATGGTAAAACCATTTTTCAGTATATTCCGCAGTTGCCTTATGCAAAATTATTTGCTGTTAGTACATTATTAATCATTACTGCTGTAGCCGCTATAAGTCATTATAATTATTACTGGTTATTTGGCAGTTTGTCATATTTTCAACTACATGTAGATCTATGGCAGGGAATACTGATTCGCAGTGTAATTATGTTGCTATCGGCTATGGGTGTTTTGAGTTTATTTGTACTCACTCAAAATTTTAAACGACCTTGGATCGGTTTAGGCCAAAAAACGCTGCCAGTTTATATATTGCATGGTTTTGTAATTATTGTTTTGACTCATCAATTAAGTTTTAAATATTCGTTAGAGACGAATATTTTTATTAGTCTCGTTTTGGCTATCCTGACTTGTATGGTTTTGCAGTTACAGATATTTGAACGTTTAATTCGTTTCATCTCTTTATTTGTTTATAAACCTTTTATGGCATTACTAGAAATTCTAAATCCAAAAAAAGGGCTTTAATTAAAGCCCTTTTTTATTGATTAACTGCCTTTACTCATTTGCTCAAGTTCATCCCAACGCTCTAATTTTTCAAGCAGTAATTCTTCAATTTCTGCTAGGCGTTGGCTTGCTTGGGTCGCAGCATCTGCATCAGACACAAACCACGAACCATCTGCAAGTTTGTCAGAAAGCTCGGCTTGTTCAACTTCCAATTTCTCGATTTCAGCAGGAAGTTGCTCAAGTTCACGTTGGTCTTTATAGCTCAATTTCACTTTTTTAACATTACTTTGAGCCGCGGCTTTTTCAGCTTCAGCTTTTGCTTGAGCTTTTTTAACGTCAGATTTCTGATCTACTACTTTGTCATCTGGACGTTGTAGTAAGTAGTCTTGGTAGCCACCGATGTATTCTGCAATATTACCTTTGCCATCAAATACCCACGTAGATGTTACGACGTTGTCCATAAATGCGCGGTCATGCGAAATAAGTAATAGCGTACCTTTGTAATCAGACAGCATCTCTTCAAGTAGCTCAAGAGTCACCATATCCAAGTCGTTGGTTGGTTCGTCCATCACAATCAGGTTCGATGGTTTAAGCAATAATTTAGCAAGCAAGATACGGTTACGCTCACCACCAGAAAGCGCTTTGACTGGTGTACGTGCACGTTCAGGTGAGAACAAGAAATCTTGTAAATAACTGTAGATATGACGACGGTTGCCGTTTACATCAACAAAGTCAGAGCCTTCTGAAACGTTTGCCATGACTGTTTTTTCAAGGTCTAAGGCATTACGTAATTGATCAAAATAAGCAACTTCTAACTGTGTACCTGTCTTAACAGAACCACCGTGCTCGATTTCACCTAAAATCGCTTTAATTAAAGTCGTTTTACCAACGCCGTTATCGCCTACTAGGCCAATACGGTCACCACGCATGACAAGGGTGGAGAAGTCTTTGATGAGTGGTTTATCATCATAAGATACGCTTAAGTGCTCAATATCAAATACTAATTTACCTGAGCGATTTGCTTCTTGAGTCGCCATGCTCACTTTGCCTTGTTGTGAACGGCGTGCTTTTGATTCTTCACGTAAAGCTTTTAATGCACGAACACGACCTTCGTTACGTGTACGACGTGCTTTAATGCCTTGACGAATCCAAGCCTCTTCTTCAGCTAATTTTTTATCAAATAAAGCATTTTGCTTCTCTTCTGCTTCCATTTGCTGAGCTTTAAGCTCCAAATAGCGAGAATAGTTACCTTCGTAGCCACGTAGGATGCCGCGGTCAAGTTCAACAATTCGAGTCGCAATGCTATCTACAAAAGAGCGGTCATGCGAAATAAATAGAAGCGTTAAATTATTTTGATCGAGTAGGAATTTTTCTAGCCACTCAATACTTTCAACATCTAAATGGTTAGTCGGTTCGTCTAGAAGGAGTACGTCTGGCTGCGTTAAAAGAGCACGAGCAAGTAAAACACGACGTTTACGTCCACCAGATAAGTCTGCCAAATCTGCGTTTGGGTCGAGTCCCATTTTACTTAATAGGGCATTCACCTTGTTTTCAAGCGCCCAACCGTCTAGTTGGTCTAGCTTGTGCTGAAGGTTACCCATACGGTCACAGGCTTCCATGTCTCCTAGCATACAAGCATCGGTTGCTTCATGGTAAGCTCTAAGTACTTCGGCAGCTTCTCCTGCGCCATCTGCCACAATGTCAGCAACTTTGCCAGAATCCATTGGGACGTCTTGGGCTAACATCGAAACCGTTAGACCATTTTGAATAGAAACTTCACCAGAATCTGGTAATAAGCTTCCCTCGATGAGTTTAAGTAAAGTAGACTTACCTTCACCATTACGCCCAATTAAACAGACTCGTTCGCCACGTTCTAGATTAAAGTTCGCGCCATCGAGCAGGGCAGGTCCGCCAAAAGCAAGTTGGACATCCCTTAGGGTAATATAGGCCATAATGTTTTCCAGAATCTCAAATGAGGATTTAAATGACTAAACCACCATATCATGATGATCAAGCGTCATTTTCCGCACCCATTGAAGATTTGCAAGTGCGAATTACATTTTTGGATGATTTAGTTGAACAATTAAATCAACAACTCGCTATTCAAACTCAGGAAATAGCTGATTTGAAAAAACAAATGCAATTACTTTACCTACGTGTGGAATCTTCAGATTTATCAGAAGGTATTGCGCCTTTTGACCCATTAACCAATAAACCTCCTCACTATTAATAAAAAGGCAAGTTCAATACTTGCCTTTTTAACTAGAGGATATTTTTAATTTTAGTTAAAAACCGTGTAAAACAATTTTCCCTTTTGTCTTACCACTCTCAATTTGTTGATGAATCTGTTTTAAATTTTCAGCATTAATAGGGCTTAAAACTTCAGTCACAGTTGTTTTGATTTTCCCTTCCTCAACTAGCTTGCTGACTTCATTTAATAGTTCACTTTGTTTTTGCATATCTTCAGTTTGAAACATTGAACGTGTGAACATAAATTCCCAATGCACCGATACAGACTTCGATTTAAACGGTTTAATATCTAGCTGTTCAGGGTCATCAATGAGTCCAAAGTGCCCTTGTGGTGCAATCAACTCTACAATATCTGCTAAATGCTGATCTGTTTGAGTGGTCGAGAACACATATGAAGGTGCATTTAAGCCTAATTGCTTGATTTGTGGCGCTAAAGACTCTCGATGATCTAATACATAGTCAGCACCGAGTTGTTTTACCCATTCTTTCGTTTCAGGGCGTGAAGCTGTCGCAATAATCGTAAGGTTAGTTAACTGTTTAAGAAGCTGAATGGTAATAGAGCCTACACCACCAGCCCCGCCAATCACTAATATTGTTGTGTTTTCTGGTGCAGTCTTTGGAACTTGCAAACGATCAAATAGCATTTCCCAAGCCGTGATTGCAGTTAAAGGAAGAGCAGCCGCTTCAGTTACTTCTAAATTTTTCGGTTTATGACCAACAATACGTTCATCAACCAATTGCAACTCACTATTACTGCCTTGGCGATTTAACGCGCCTGCATACCAAACAATATCACCCACTTTAAATTGAGTGACTTTATCTCCAGTCGCTTCAACCACACCTACAGCGTCCCAGCCAAGCACTTTCCAACCAGATTCGGCGCTTACATTTTTACGTATTT
This sequence comes from Acinetobacter seifertii, assembly GCF_000368065.1. GTDB lineage: Bacteria > Pseudomonadota > Gammaproteobacteria > Pseudomonadales > Moraxellaceae > Acinetobacter > Acinetobacter seifertii. Next base: position 229,558 of record NZ_KB851199.1, on the reverse strand, counting down.
TGGTATCGACTGGATTTACTGAAATAGCCTGTACGCGAACAAGCAGATCATGGCCTTCTGCAACGGGAGTGTCGAGTTCAATATCTACGAGTACCTCTGGCAATGTAATAGGCCCTGCTTTTTGATATGCCACAGCTTTCATAATTGTGATTCCTCTTGTTGAGAGTTTGATCATAACGTAAGCTTAAAAATAGTGACTACAGACAAATAACGCTCATAGTGTCAAAAAGGATACTGTAAAATGGCAAAAGCTCGACATTCAAGTTTTGACTGCTCACCGGGGTGTTCAGTTGAAGCCGCAATCAGTTTGATTGATGGTAAATGGAAATGTGTCATTCTTTGGCATTTACTAAATGAAGGAACCTTGCGATTCAATGAAATTCGTAAACGAGTTCCAAGCATTACGCAAAGAATGCTCACCAATCAGCTTCGTGAGTTAGAACAAGATGGCATTATTCATCGCGAGGTTTATCCTCAAGTTCCTCCTAAAGTTGAATATAGCCTGACAGATTTAGGACAAGGTCTTGAGCAGATTTTACTTGCTTTAAAAACATGGGGAGATGCCCATCTAGATCGGTTCGGTAAGTTATCCACTCTTGAAACTGAAAAGTCTGCCTAAATATTGTGCCTAGATTGCTAAGAATATCTACGAGAAAATGTTGTAGTTTTTAACCTCACAGGTTAATGGGACATTATTTTTATGATGTAACTTGCGTTTTCTGGTCAGCTTATGCAACTCTAATAAAAGAGATTAATAGGTTTTGCTATGGACAATATGGGAATTTGGGTTACCGTTATCATTGTTCTTTTCGTGCTAGGCTCCATTTTTGGTTTAAGAGTGAGTCCGCGTGAAAAGGCACTCGGTATTATGCGAGACAAAGCCCGTAAAATGGGACTACATCCACGCATAATTGCCGCACCTGAATGGACACATGTCCCGATGGCAACTGAAAAGCGTGCCAGCATGGTTGCTTATTATAGTGTATTAATCCCCGATGCTCGTTTAACGCTCATGCGTGCTCGTGTTATAGACGGAAAATTAAAAGTAGTGCAGGGCGATGAGAAATTTAATGATTCTCCCATTGCATTAAAAGGGATTTATGCTATTGATATGCAGGCAAACTGTGTAGGCCTTTATTGGGATGAGGAATCGGACCTAAAAGCCACGCAATTAGATGAGATGAAGGCTTATCTGTTGGCCTTGGCTGAAGCCTGATTTTTAAATTTATTGGTATAGGAATAACATTTTATATGGCGAATACCTCGCGCTCTGCATCTCAAAGCACAGCATCTACTGCCTCTGCTGCACATAAACGTGCCTTAGTGATTGTGGAGTCGCCTGCCAAAGCGAAAACCATCAACAAATATTTAGGTTCGCAGTACATTGTTAAGTCTTCTGTGGGTCACGTACGTGACTTGCCAACAGGCGGCAGCAAATCAACAGAGAAAAAGCCGGCTGCCCGGACAAAACTCACTGAAGCTGAAAAAGAACAAAAAGCCCAATCTGCGCTGATTAATCGTATGGGTGTCGATCCGGAACATGACTGGAAAGCACACTACGAGGTTCTACCTGGCAAAGAAAATGTTGTTGCTGAACTCAAGAAACTTGCTAAAGATGCAGATGCAATCTACCTTGCAACGGACTTGGATAGAGAAGGGGAAGCAATCGCTTGGCACCTACGCGAAGTGATTGGTGGTGACGATAGTCGTTATCACCGTGTGGTATTTAACGAAATTACTAAAAATGCCATTCAAGAAGCATTTAAACAACCAACGCGCCTAGACTTAAACCGTGTGAATGCACAGCAAGCACGTCGTTTCTTAGACCGCGTAGTGGGTTTCATGGTTTCGCCATTACTTTGGGAAAAGATTGCCCGTGGTTTATCGGCAGGTCGCGTACAGTCAGTTGCTGTAAAGCTTGTTGTGGAACGTGAACGTGAAATTCGTGCTTTTATTCCAGAAGAATATTGGCAAGTTTTTGCAGATACCCAAGCCAAAAAAGATGACATCCGTCTTGAAGCAGTTAGACAAGCAGGTAAAACGCTTAAACTGAAAAATAAAGCTGAAACTGATGCTTTATTAGAAGTTTTAAAAGGCGCTGAATATAAAGTTGCACAGCGTGAAGATAAGCCGACTAAGGTCAATCCAAGTGCACCATACATCACTTCGACTTTACAACAAGCTGCAAGTACACGCTTAGGTTTCTCTGTAAAGAAAACCATGATGCTTGCGCAGCGTTTGTATGAAGCTGGTTTTATTACTTATATGCGTACGGACTCTACGTTTTTGAGTGATGACGCTGTAAATATGGTACGTGCTCATATTGAAAGCCAGTTTGGTGAAAAATACTTACCAGCAAAGCCAAACCGCTATGGTAACAAAGCGGGTGCTCAAGAAGCCCACGAAGCAATTCGCCCTTCAAATGTTTCACTTACAGGTGATCAACTTGCGGGTGTAGAGCGTGATGCTCAGCGCTTATATGACTTGATTTGGCGTCAGTTTGTTGCTTGTCAAATGACACCAGCAGAATATTTGTCTTCAACTTTAACGGTTGAGGCAGGCAATGTTGAGTTAAAAGCAAAAGGTCGTACGCTTGTATTTGATGGTTTTACGCGAGTTCGTGGTGCCAACAAGTCTGATGACGATATTATTTTGCCAGCTATTAAAGTCGGTGAAATCTTAAAATTAGAGAAGTTAGACCCAAGTCAGCACTTTACTAAGCCGCCTGCACGTTTTACTGAGGCATCTTTAGTAAAAGAACTTGAAAAACGTAGTATTGGTCGTCCATCGACTTATGCAGCGATTATTTCTACCATTCAAGAACGTGGTTATGTCAAATTAGAAAATCGTCGTCTTTTTGCAGAGAAGATGGGCGAGATCGTGACAGATCGTCTTGATGAAAGTTTTAATAACCTGATGAACTATGCGTTTACAGCAGACCTTGAAGGACAGCTCGACAAAGTTGCTACAGGTGAGCGTAACTGGAAAGAGTTACTCGATACTTTCTATGGTGATTTTAAAAAGCGTTTGACCAATGCTCAAGGCGAGCAAGGCATGCGCCGTAACCAGCCAGTTGAAGTACCAGCAGTACATTGTCCTGAATGTTCACGACCAATGCAGATTCGTACAGGTACAACAGGCGTATTTTTAGGCTGTTCTGGCTACAATTTGCCGCCTAAAGAACGCTGTAAAGGGACTTTAAACTTAACACCAGTTGAGTCTTTAGCTGCGTTATCTGATGATGATGGAGCTGAAACGGCTGACTTGATGTCAAAGCATCGCTGTCCAAAATGCGGTACAGCAATGGATAGCTATGTGATTGATGGTGGTCGCAAGCTTCATGTCTGTGGTAACAATCCAGATTGTGATGGTTATGAGCTTGAAGAAGGCGAGTTCAAGATTAAGGGTTATGATGGCCCAACTATTCCATGTGATAAATGTGACGGCGAAATGCAACTTAAAACTGGTCGCTTTGGCCCGTATTTCGCTTGTACCAGTTGTGACAATACCCGTAAAGTCTTGAAGAGTGGTCAACCTGCACCTCCGCGTGTAGAACCGATCAAGATGGAACATTTGCGCTCAACGAAGCATGATGACTATTTCGTGTTACGTGATGGTGCTGCTGGTCTATTCTTGGCTGCAAGTAAGTTCCCGAAAATTCGTGAAACACGTGCACCAAAAGTTGCTGAGCTTCGTAGTGTTGCTGACCAACTTGATCCAAAATACCAGTTTATTTTACAAGCTCCAGATGTAGACCCTGAAGGTAATCCGACTATTGTGAAGTTTAGTCGTAAGAACCAATCACAATATGTGGGATCTGAAACACCAGAAGGTAAACAAACCAAATGGAGCCTGATTTTCCAAGACGGTAAATGGATTGAAGGCTAAATAAGACAGTTAAAAAATGCTAGCTCAGCTAGCATTTTTTATATCAACAACAATAAAAGAGAAATTTAATTTTTATGGGGAAAAAGAATGTGGAAAAACATTCGGATTTTGTGCCTATTGATTATTTTATTAATCGTTGCGGTTCAGGCATGGCGAGATCAGAATCAAGATTGGAATCAGCCTATTGTTGTGGTATTACACCCAGTAAATGCAGATGGTTTACAAACCACGCAAGCTTATATTCATCAGTTACAAGACGCTGATTTCCAAACGCTCAAAAGCTATTTAAGTGAATGGTCACAGCATTATCGTGGACAGTCCAGCAACTTTGAAATCCGTTTAGCGCAACCACTACAGCATCGGCCACCTGTGGTTCCGCAAAATGCCAATATCCTGAATGTAATCTGGTGGAGCTTGAAGTTTCGTTTTTATGCATGGCGACAAAAACAGCCTGAAGATAGCGGAGCGTCACTTAAACTTTATTTAAATTATTATGATCCAACTTATCAAAAGGTTTTAGTGCACTCGACTGCTTTAGAAAAAGGTCGTATTGGTAGCGTCAATTTGTTTGCTGCACGTGAGCAGGCATCAGAAAATCAGGTCGTTCTTGTTCATGAGCTATTGCATGGCTTTGGCGCAAAAGATAAATATGATTTAAAAACAGGCCAGCCGATTTATCCATTGGGTTATGCACAACCCGAAAAAGTACCTCTTTACCCACAAAAGCAAGCAGAAATCATGGGGGGTAAAACTCCATTGTCTGAGCAGACCAATAAAATGCCAAGAGATTTACAAGAAACTGTAATAGGTTTACCGACAGCTCAAGAAATTGGTTGGTTGAAATAAAATTGTGGATAAATACTGTTTTATCCACATCAATTGTTAATAAACGATGCAGATCTTATACAGACAATAAATGTGAAGTAAATCACTATAATGACAATATATAAACTTCCTAATACCTGATAATAAGAGTAGCCATGATGAAAACTGTAGGTAATGATTTAGTTCGTAATCAGCTACATGCTGATCGTAAATGGTATCTAATATTAGGCTTTGTGCTCATTATTTTCGGTTTAGTCTTATTTAGTTCACTACCATTTGCAACATTTTCGGTTGTTTTCCTATTTGGTATTTTGATGATGATAGGCGGTGTTCTACATTTGATTGCTGCCTTAAGTGTATTTAAGGGTGGTAGCCGATGGCTATGGGCACTTTTTGGGGTGCTGTATTTAATGGCTGGCTATTACGCATTTTCTACACCTGTGACTACAGCTGTAGTTTTAACTAGTCTGTTATCGATTGCACTGATTATTGCTGGGGTCATCCGCACCATAAACGCATTTTTATTAAGACCAATTGCTGGGTGGGGATGGACATTATTTTCAGGTTTATTAACCCTAGCTACAGGTATTTTAATTTTAGTTTCTAAGGACTCACCGTTTTGGGTATTGGGAATGTTTTTGGCAGTAGATATTTTATTTCAGGGCATTAACTTCTTAGGACTTGCTTCTGCAATTAAGCATTTACCTTCTAGCTCAAAAACACTTTCTTAAACTAAATATCGCATAAAAGGACACTTTGGGTGTCCTTTTCTGTTTTTAGTGAGCTAAGGTCCATCTCGTGGCATGGGTCTGTTAAACTAGGCCTTGGTGTTTTGGCGATGTGTGTTATGAGTCTTGCAAAGTTAATTAATGAATTAAATGCTCAGCAAAAAAAGGCAGCAACGACTACGGCTCAAAACTGTCTGGTTTTGGCTGGAGCAGGCTGTGGCAAGACTAAAACGATTGTTGCTCGCGCAGCTTATTTAATTGATCAGGGATTACCTGCAAATCAAATCCAGATTTTAACGTTCACGCGCCGTGCCGCGAGTGAAATTGTTGCAAGGGTTGAACAGCATGTTGGGGCACAAGCCAAGGGTCTTCGTGCATCAACCTTTCATACCTTTTGCATGTACTTGCTGCGTCGTAATCCACAAGCATTTGGTTTAACCCAATTTAGTATTATTGATCGTGATGATCAGTTACTCATGTTTCGCTTATTGAGAGGTAAAGACAAAGATAACGTTTTACCTAAAGCAGCAGAGCTGTGTGATTTATATTCTTATGCCCGTAATACGCAATCTAAGCTTTCAGAGGCATTACTCAAGCAATTACCTGAAGTATATGAGTACAAGGCACAAATTGCGGAGCTAATGAAAACCTATGAGCAACGTAAAAGAGAGCGGAACTTTTTAGACTATGACGATATTTTGTCGATTGTCGCTGTTCATTTGCAAAACTCGGAAGCACTCACAGATTGGGTTGCAGGTTTTTGCCAAGCTTTGCTGGTCGATGAAATGCAAGATACCAACCCTTTACAGTGGGCACTTTTGCAGCCACTCATTGGTAAGGTGAAATTGTTTTGTGTGGGTGATGATGCTCAGTCAATTTATGGTTTCCGCGGTGCCGACTTTGAAAACATTCATTCTTTTAAAGAACGGATTCCTGATGCCGTTATTCATACCTTAGATTTAAATTACCGCTCAACTCAAGAAATATTGGATTTATCAAACTGGTTATTAGCTCATAGCCCAATCGATTATGAAAAACAGCTACAGGCATATCGTGGCAAAGGGCAAAAGCCACAGCTCCACTTATTTGGTAATGAATTTGAAGAAGCTAATTGGATCGCACAAGACTTAATAGAGCGACATCAGCAGGGCGCAAATTGGTACGACCATATGGTCTTAGTTCGTTCTGGCTACAGTGCTCGCTATTTGGAAGGGGCATTTATTGCTGCTGAAATTCCTTATCGTTTTATTGGTGGCGTAAAGTTACTGGAATCCGCACATGTAAAGGATGTACTCAGTCTATTGCGTATTGTGAGTAACCCGCAGGATGACTTGGCTTGGATGCGCTTTTTAACCTTATGGGATGGTATTGGTGATGTTGGTGCCAGTAAGTTAGCACAAGAGTTAATGGGCATTAGTGAGGTTGAAGAGCGTTGTCAGCGTTTGGAGTGTCATGGAAAAGTCCCTTTACAGGCTATTTTAATTTTGAAACAGCTTGATGTGTTACAGCAGCATGTTGAAGCAAGTATTGGTTTGGCACTCGATGCCCTAAGTGAACAGTTAGAGCAAAACTATAAAACGAAAGACTGGTCACGTCGCGCTAAAGATTTTGATTTGGTTAAACAACTTGCGCGTAAGCATGCATCGCTGGGTGAATTTCTTGAAGAATATGTGCTTGAGCCGATTTCAGTTTCTGAAATTGAAAAAGCGGGTGATGATGATTTAGTGACTTTAATTACAATTCATTCGGCTAAAGGTGCAGAGCAAAAGGTATGTTATGTACCGCATGTTTCGCCAAATCAGTTTCCATATGCACGCGCACAGGGGGATTTTGATGATGTCGAAGAAGAACGCCGTGTGTTATACGTTGCATTAACACGTGCGGAAAATGAATTGATTTTGACGAAGCAAAACCTGAATACATGGTCACAAGACACGTATGATGAACAAGGTCGTAAAATCGAAAGTTATTTCCTAAATGATCTACCCGCGCATTTAGTTCAGGCAAAAATTCATCGTCAAGTTCCACAGCCATTTGCCAAAAAACAATGGAACACTTCACGAACAGTAAACTTAGGTTTTGGTATCGATCTCGACTAAACTACTGTATAAGACACTGTGAATACTCAAATGTATATTGGCCTTTATTTTGAAGGCCAATGAAGGTTGGAAAATGAAAATATTAGTTCGTAATTTAGATCGTTTAGTGACTGAAGCTGAAGTTTTAGAGCTGTTTAAGGCTTATGGTAAAGTTGAGTCTTGCGTCGTTGTAACCGATAAAGAGACAGGTAAATCAAAAGGTTTTGGCTTTGTCGAAATGCCGAATCCACGTGAAGCAATCAAAGCCATTAAAGGCTTAAATACACTTAAAGTAAAAGGTTACGGAATTCGCGTTAAAGCCGCTGAAGAGTAATGCTTTTATGCAACAATTTTTAGCTCTTTCTGTGGTTGCTCCCAATGGAACCCGTATAGCCCAAGGTGTAAAGACACTGGAAGTCCGTTCATGGGTGCCTACAGAGTAGCCTCTTAAAGATCTATTAATTGTTGAGAATCTGAATTTTTTAATCAATGATGGTGATGAGTAATAACGAAAAATTTATCAACTTGCTTTGGATTTTCCATAAATAACGTTGATTTTATCAATGGAGTCGTTAAGCTAAGAATAGTCATATTGATGGCAATCTTTAGAACAGGAAAGTTTAGTTATGTCACGTGTTGCTCGTTATCATGCCGATCGTACCAATCAAAAACTCTATTTTGCGCGCTTAGCGTGTCAACAAGCAGAGCAAACTGATCATGTACAGCAGGTACAAGCTTATCGTGAAACAGCTGTCTTTCACTTGCATGGTGCAATGCTGGCTTTTCTGCAAGAACTCGTACGTTACTACCGTTTAAATGACTCACAGCCGACATTAAAATCGATTGAAGAACTCATGGCTGCAAAAGGTCAGGTTTCTCCTGAGGTTTCTGTTTTGCAGCAATTAGCCAAAGATGGCTTTGTTGCAGAGTTAAAGCGCGCTTACCGTATGTGTCAGTACGCACCAGAACCAACTGAACCAACGCCAGAAGAAGAAACATCTTCTAATTTGATCATTAAAGTGACTCAGGGACCTCAGTCATGGTTGCCCGATGTGAAAATCTTGCGTGAATGGCATAGAGAATTAAGTCATTTAATTGATGGTTTTCGTAACGAAATGGTCGAGTTCTAAAATTAAACTGTTTAAGCGCTTGAAATTTAATCCTAGTGCGCCTATATAAATAAGACGAGAGATGCAAAGTGCAAGGGTGCTTTGCCACCATGTTGAAACATGGAGGAAGTATATGTCTATACAGCAATTGAAAGAGTTATTTGGCAATCAAGAAGCAGTGTTGGAGTTAGTCCAACTCGAAGGTGGTGAGCTTGCCTTGCGTAATGCTGGTTCTGAAAAAGAGCCCTTGGTTAAAATTCAGTTTAGTGATGAACTAAAAGAGATTTTAGGCGAGCAAACGCCTGTAGTTGCACAGCATATGATTCAGGCTGCTTTATTTGGACTGCTCGAAAAGCAGGTCAATGAATGGCAGGCTGAGGTTGTAGATGAGCAGCCTAAATTTCTAAGTTAAAAAAAGCGTACTCTAGAGTACGCTTTTTTGTATAAGTTAATGATGTGTTGACTGATGCGCCAGTTCGATTTGATTTAAAATATGATGACTCATATTCTTTGCCATTTCTTCTTTTGCATAGAATACTTCGCCAATATTTTCATCTCGAATAACTGCTGCTTCTTCTTTACTTTCTGCACAAATTAAAACCTGAATTTGAGGGTTTAATTGTTTGGCAATATCTACAATTCGGTGAATATCTAAAATATCCATAGGGGAAATCACCAATAGTCGTGCATGCATGATATGCGCCTGAATTAAAACTCCAGGTTCAGTTGCGACACCACTCACGGCAGCAATATTTGCTTGACGTAGCTTTTCTACAATTTCACGATTTTCTTCTGCAATCACGACTTTAATATTCTGATTAATCAAATTTTCAGTAATACGTCGTCCAACACCACCATATCCTACAATCACCACTTGATCGCGTAGATAAGCTTGATCAACTTCATCTGGCAACATTGCGAGTGGGTCACCACTGCGCTCAAGAAGTCGTGCTAAATGAGAGCGTTCACGAATCCAACGTTGTACAGGTTCAACTGCCGAGAAAACAAAAGAGTTAAGTGTAATAGAGAACAAAGCGCCTGCTAAAATCAGGTTTTGAGCTTCTAGCGTTAATAGACCTAAAGACACACCAAGTGTTGCCAAAATAAATGAAAACTCACCAATTTGTGCAAGGCTGGCCCCGACGGTCAAAGCAGTATTGATTGGATAGCGGAAAAATAAAACCAAGGCCATTGCAGCAAGAGTTTTACCCACCATAATAATCGCGATAACTGCCAAAATATGCAGTGGACGCTCGATAAGGATATGTGGGTCAAACAACATTCCTACCGAAACGAAGAATAAAATCGAGAAAATTTCACGTAGAGGAAGGGTTTCTTCTTCTGCACGGTGGCTAAAGTCTGATTCTTTTACCACCATACCTGCAAAGAAGGCTCCTAAGGCCATTGAAACCCCAAAGATGGCATAAGAGCCATAAGCGATCGAAACAGCAGCTGCTACGACAGTCAGCGTAAATAGCTCTCTTGAACCTAAGCGCGCAACAAACTGCATAATGATAGGAACAACACGCTTACCCACAATAAGCATAAACGCAATAAAGCCAATCACTTTTAATAGAGTGATTCCCAGTGTTAGCCAGATATTTCCTTCTGCGCCTGCTGGTGCTTTTCCACCAAGTAAAACCGCTGTAGCTGGAAGAAGTACTAAAACAAGTACCATTACCAAATCTTCAACTAACAGCCAACCTACCGCAATTTTGCCGTTTACAGAGTCTAAAAGACCACGGTCTCCTAAAGCTTTTAATAATACAACGGTACTCGCACACGATAAGCTTAAGCCAAAAACCAGTGCAGAGCCAAAGCTCCAGCCCCATAGCATTGAAACGCCAACACCAAGTAAGGTAGCAACGGCTATCTGTAAAATTGCACCTGGTAAGGCAATACGACGAACTTGTAAAAGATCATTTAATGAAAAATGCATCCCAACGCCAAACATGAGGAACATGACCCCGAGTTCTGCAAGTTGGTTCGCTAGATGAATGTCTGCTTCTATACCGGGAGTGTTGGGACTAATAATAATTCCGGCAATTAAATAGCCGATAAGAGGGGGAAGTCGTAGTCGGGCGGCAATATAGCCAAAAAAGAGGGCAACGCCGAAACCAACAGCAAGTAAAATAATTAAATCTACGTCATGCGGCACTAAAAACTCCTTTTACGTGAGTTAGGCTAAAGACAAGCATAAAAAATGCCAAGGCGGAATATGTAGAAAGTTTAACAAAAAGGTGGGTATAAAAAAAATGCAAAAAAAACGACTTCTTTAAGAAGTCGTTTTTTTCGACGCTAAAATTATTTGATTTTAGCTTCTTTGAAAATCACGTGTTGACGGATTTTTGGATCAAATTTTTTGATTTCCATTTTTTCCGGCATAGTACGTTTGTTTTTAGTCGTGGTATAGAAATAACCTGTACCAGCTGAAGAAACGAGACGAATCTTATCACGCATTGCTCAGACTCCTTAGATCTTTTGACCTTGAGCACGAAGGTCTGCAACAACCTTTTCGATACCCAATTTGTCAATAATACGCATACCTTTAGTGGTTAAACGAAGACGTACAAAACGTTTTTCGCTTTCTAACCAGAAACGGTGGTGGTGCAGGTTCGGCTCGAACCGGCGCTTGGTTTTGTTGTTGGCGTGTGAGACGTTGTTACCAACGACTGGACGCTTGCCGGTAACTTGGCAAACCTTAGACATGGTGTAACTCCATTGATTTAGCCAACAGCAAATCTGTGGCCAGTCATACTAAATGTAAACGGATGAATTCATTCAAGGGGCGTTTTATACCAAAAATACGATTAAAAGACAAGCGAAATTGGTAAAAACGAGGCATGATCTAGTGTAACAGATCATGCCTTGATCAGTTAACGCAACAAGGTTTTCGAAATGAAGCGATGAATTGGTTTATTGAACGGTGGAAGAATGTATTTCAGGCTATAAAGTTTTGGATTTGACATCACTGAACGTTCATGTGAAAGCCCGAAAAAGCCTTCTGGTCCGTGATATTTGCCCATACCTGATGCCCCAATTCCGCCAAATGGCAAGTCATCTTGAGCAACATGGGTAATGACCATGTTAATTCCGAAATGTCCTGAATGAGTATGCTGAGAGATATAATCGGCGCGTGCCTGATCATAGTCAAAATAATACATTGCTAAAGGACGTGGACGACTATTAATGAACTCAATGACCTCTTCTATTTGGTCATATTCTAAAATTGGTAGAACAGGACCAAAAATTTCATTTTGCATAATATCCATTGCAGTTGTTACACCAGTCACTAAAGTTGGTGGAATTTTGCGGACATCATCTAAAATTTCATTTTGCGGATTGATTTCAACAATACGAGCACCCTGATCACGGGCATTTTCAAGATAACCTTGAATCCGGTTGTACTGTTTATCATTAATAATAGAAGTGTAGTCTTGGTTGTTGCGGAAATGAGGATACATTCCAGCCACAATCAATTTAAAATTCTCGATAAACTCGGCTGTTTTCCCGCGTGGCAAGAAAATATGGTCTGGCGCAACGCAAGTTTGGCCTGCATTCCATAGTTTACCCACAGCAATACGCTGTGCGACATCTTTCATATCTACAGAAGCATGTACCAGAGCAGGGGATTTACCACCCAACTCAAGAATAACTGGCACAAGGTTTTGAGCTGCGGCTGCCATGACAGTTTTACCAACCGAAGTCGAGCCTGTGAAAATCATTTTATCGAAAGCTAAATGGCTAAACGCATCGGAAATTATACCGCCACCATTTACAACAGCGACCAACTCTTGTGGGAATGCTTCCGCTAATGCACTTTCAAGAACTTGTCCAAAGTTTGGAGAAGCACTCGAAATTTTGATCATGGCATGGTTACCAGCTGCAAGAGCACAAATAAGTGGCCCAACTGATAAAAGTAATGGGTAGTTCCAAGGTGTAATAATGCCAATAATACCCATTGGTTGATATTGTACCCAACCTTTTGCTGGCTGATGTAATACACTGATATGGCGTTTTGATGGTTTCATCCAACCGGTTAAGTGCTTACTGTAATACTTGATTTGTTCAAGACAAGTAAGCAATTCACCAATTTTGGTTTCCATAATGGCACGATTACCATAATCAAGGTTAATTGCTTCGGCAATCTGATCTTGATATTTTACCAAAACTCTTTTAAGACGAGCTAAACGATCAATACGTTCTTTAGCAGTGGGTACCGGATGACGTAAGTAGGCAATCTTTTGCTGCTCAAGCAAATCATGTAAATGCTTAACATCATAAGGAACCTGAGTCTCTGGATTTGTTTTTGTTTGACTGTTCATCGGTACTTACCAAATATACTGATATACTTAGTTTTTAGAGTAAATACTCTAAAGAGTCAAGTTGGTTTCTGTATTCACGTCTTAACCATATGAATTAACGAAGGTTATTGAAATGTCTCTACCTAAAGCTCTGAAGACAAAAGACCGGATTTTACAAATCAGTTTGCAGCTTTTTAATGAGCGTGGCGAACGGTCTGTCACAACCAATCATATTGCTGCAGAGTTGGGGATTAGTCCTGGAAACTTGTATTACCATTTTCGAAATAAGCATGAAATCATTAAGGAATTAATGTATCAGTATCAGGTAGAGACTTTAGAAATGCTCTCTTTACCTGAAGACAGACCTTTAACCACTACTGATAAAATTAACTACTTTCAAGTGTTAAGTGGTCAACTCTGGAATTATCGTTTTATTCATCGTGATGTTTATCACTTAGTTGAAAGCAATGAAGACTTTAAAAAGATCTATCCGAGATTTGCAGGCCAAGTCATGCAACAAGGGCAAAAAATTTATCAAGCCTTTGTCGACGCAGGTCTTATGAAAATGACGGCTTCTGAAATTGAAGCACTCATTATTAACCTTTGGATTGTTTTAACGAACTGGACTAATTTTTTATATATGTCTGGACATATTAGTGACAACAATCATCTTGAAGAAAAATGGGTTTGGCAGGCATTGCGTCAGATGGTTTTCTTAGAGGGTCCTTATTTAATGGGTGAAAGCCGTGCCACTTATGAACAACTGCTCGAATCACTTGGGCCTTCTGATCTTTTCGCAAGCTTGTCATCCGTAAAAGATGAATAGTTGTGCTTGTTTATTTAGAGCGCTAGAATACTCGGCTTATCAAAAATTTGTCTCAATTAAGTGATATTAACAAAATGAATATGACCACTGCCAATACAGCCCGTTTACTGATTACTTGTGAAGACAAGCCTGGGATCGTACAGGCTGTATCGAGCTTTTTGTACCATCAAGGTGCAAACATTACCGCGCTTGATCAGTATGCGACGGAAGCTCAAGGCGGGCGTTATTTCATGCGTGTTGAATTTGAACTTGATCATTTACAGTCGCGTAAAGATGCATTAATTCAAACATTTGCTGTCAACGTTGCTGAGCGTTATGGCATGCAATGGCGTCTTGCATTCGTAAACGAAATTAAAAAAGTTGGTATTTTAGTTTCTAAAGTCGACCATGCTTTACTTGAGTTATTGTGGCGTCATGCACGTGGGTCGTTACCTTGTGAAATTACGCATGTGATTTCTAACCATGAAGACTTACGTGAATCTGTTGAAAACTTCGGTATTCCATTTACTGTAATTAAAGTAACTAAAGACAATAAAGCTGAAGCTTATGCTCAAATTGATGAAATGATGCAAGGTAACGACTTATTAGTTCTTGCACGTTACATGCAGATTTTAAGCGAAGATTTTGTTGCAAAATGGGAAATGAAAATCATCAATATTCACCATTCATTCTTACCTGCTTTTGTTGGTGCAAACCCATATAAGCAAGCATATGAAAAAGGTGTGAAGTTGATTGGTGCGACAGCTCACTATGTGACTGCTGACCTAGATCAAGGTCCGATTATTGAGCAAGACGTTGAACGTGTAAGCCACGATTATAATGTTGAGCAGTTGCGTGAGCTTGGTGAAGATGTAGAGCGTAATGTATTAGCTCGTGCTGTTAAATGGCACTTAGAAGACCGTATCATTGTAGATGGTAATAAGACGGTTGTTTTTTAATCACCTCATATTTTTAAAAGCATGCTCTTAGGCATGCTTTTTTTATGGCTAAAATAAATTTAAAATGTTATAACGTAACATAAATTTGATGTTCGATTGCTTAGCCTTAATATTTAATTGTTTAATCAACGCTTACGTTGAGCACAGTTTGATAAATAAGAAATGAACTCATAGTTTTTAGTGTGCTGTTTATACAAGAGAAAAGTAAGGTGATATCACTTTATGAAGTTAGATAGCACAATACTGGGTAGTGTTTTTCGCGAAAAAGTAGTTGCAAATGAAAACACTTCTCATTTATTATTGTGGCACTTTATTGTTCTATCCGATGTTTGGAATCGTTTCTCTTAATTAAAGATCGAGATCATCATCCATTAGGTAATTAGATTCTTATGAGTCAATCTTCCGCAGCCTTAAACTCTCCTAATCCGATGAAAAAGAAAGTCATCACGGCCCTAATTGCGGTTGCAATTGGTCATATCGGGGTCTTATGGGCAGTTAGCCACATTAAGCCTGCTGAATTAAAGCCAATCGATAAAAAACCTTTACAGGTACGTTTTGTAAAAATTCAAGAGCAACCGAAACCACTACCTCCTAAACCAAAGGAGCCGCCTAAAAAGCCGGAACCTAAGAAAGAGGTAAAAGAAGTTAAAGTTGTTGAGAAACCTGTGATTCCACCTAAACCAGTGGAAAAAATCCAGCAGGTGAAAAAGGCTGAAACTCCTAAACAAACAGTAAAGACAGAACCTAAAGTTGAACCCAAAATAGCTGCTCCAGCGACAACTGTGACTGAAAAAGTCGTTGAGAAGCCAAAACCAGTGGTACAAGAGACTGCTAAAGCTCAACCTGCACCAGATCCGTCACCAAAACGCGTTTCAATTGGTGGCTCAGGTGTGCAGTGGAGCCGCTCACCACGATTGGCTGTTTCATCAAAAGATTTACAAGGTGAAGCGCGCTCAGTTGTTGTACAAATTGAAGCTGATGAAAAAGGCAAAATTATCAATGTGCGTGTGACCCGAAGCAGCGGTATTTCAAGTCTAGATGACAAAGTAGTCCGCGCTGTACGATCTGCAAAATTTAAACCTTATATGGAAAATGGTGTTGCTTATCCAATTAAAGCAGAGCAACCGTTTGATTTAACCCCTTAAACGAATTTGAGTCCCAACGGCTAACCTTAATCAGGAGTTCGAATATGAACTTTTCAATCTATTGGCAACATGCAGATGCAGTGAGTAAAACCCTGTATTTCATTTTATTGGCAATGTCGATTGCTACTTGGACAGTTTTCATCTTACGTTTGATGGGGACTCGCCAACTAAAACAACAAACTTATGCCCAACTTTCTAAGGCTATTACTTCGCTAAAAGCTAAGTTACAACCTTTAAGTTTTGAACAGCGTAAAGCAGTTGCAGAGCAAGCATTATTGCGCCAAATTTCTGCTGAAAAAGTCAATGCTGAAAAAGGTATTTCTGTTTTAGGAACAATTGCTTCAATTGCACCATTCGTTGGTTTGTTTGGTACGGTATGGGGTATTTTCCACGCGTTGGTTGCTGTAGGTAAGAGCGGACAAGCAGGATTGGCTCAAGTAGCTACACCAGTAGGTGAAGCGCTTATTATGACTGGTCTTGGTCTTGCAGTTGCGATTCCTGCAGTATTGGCTTATAACATTTGTGTACGTGCTAATCGTGGTCTTGCTCATGATTTACAAGATCAAGCACACAGTTTGTTAATCGATACGATGTTGCAGCAAGACTCAACTGTAAAGTCTGATGTTAAAACTGCAGAACAAAGTTATGTTGGAGGTCAAGCTTAATGGCTTTTCAATTGGGTGAAGACCACGATAGTGGCATAAATGAGATGAACCTCATTCCGCTAATCGACATTATGTTGGTGTTAATGATCATATTTTTGGTCACAGCAACAGTTGCCAACCCATCGATTCCATTAACACTGCCTAAAACAACTGCTGAAATTATTGATCCACCACCAAAAGCGATTACGATTAGTATTAATGCAAATGGTGAAGTGGCTTGGGATACTCAAGTAATTAGCCTTGATGAGCTTCAAAAACGTTTCCAAGAAGCAGGTCAAGGCGAGGTTAAACCTACGGTTCAACTTCGTGCTGATAAAGAGTCGAAGTACGATACTGTGGCTCAGGTAATGTCTCGCGCCAGTGAAGCCGGACTGAGCGATATTGCCTTTGTAAGTGAAAACTAAAATTTAGTTGACTCAATAAAAAAGCAACCAATTTGGTTGCTTTTTTATTATTCTGATTTATTGATCTTTCATCAGATGCTGGAATTTACTATATAGCTTTAATAGCTTAGGTGGAATCGCAAAGTTGCAATAACCTTGTGAAGGGTTCTTTGCATAGTAATTCTGATGATATTCTTCGGCTGGATAGAACGTCGGTACAGGAGACAATTCAGTCACAATATCAAGATCGTCATCTTTTAGCGTTTGAATCGTGTGTTCCGCTGCCTGCTTTTGCTCTTCGTTATAATAGTAAATAACAGAGCGGTACTGAGTACCAATATCATTACCTTGGCGGTTTAAAGTCGTTGGATCATGCGTTGCAAAGAATACATCGAGTAACTGTGAATATGTTACTTGCTTGTCATCAAAATCAACCAAGATAACTTCAGCATGCTGAGTATCGCCTTGACATACTTGCTCGTAGGTAGGGTTGATCGTATGTCCACCTGCGTAACCACTAGTTACTTTTTCTACACCACGGATCTGTAAAAATACGGCTTCGACACACCAAAAGCAGCCGCCGCCAAATAATGCCTGTTGCATTGTGTTTCCCTCTATTTCCTGCCTATTACAATAGGGTCTATCTATTTAGATTACAAAGTAAAGCATGTATAAAAAAGTAAAGAAAAGTGCATTACTTATTTCATTTTGCTTTAGGTAAACCTTGTCGAACGATTTGAGAGAAGTGTTCACTACTCTGATCTGAAAGTTGTTCAAAATGTTCAGTACGTGGATTGATATGTGCGATTTGATACCACTGCTTTAAACTAATATTTTGATTAAGAGCTTTAAGATCATATAAATAATTAGGTAAATAACCTGAGGCTATTAAACGATAATCTTTAGGAAGTTGATATGGATTAATCGCTTGAACCATATCGAAAATCAAGGTTGTACAATTACTTGTGAGCGTATTATACCATTTTGGTTGAGCACGTAGCTCATCTGACTTTTTAAGATATTCTAAAAATAGCGCTTTCTGTTCAGAACGGGGCATATTAATTGGGAAATTATAAACTTGCTCTTTACGAATGTTACTGCGTGTGTAGACAATATCTTTTTCATCGGACGCAATTAAGCTCAGTTCGTATTTTCTAAAAAAACCACCCACTGCCGAAAACTCTTCGTTCTTTTCTTTTCGAATTTCGATTGAAAAAACCAAGGGTTGTTGCTTTTTAAACTCAAAACTGACCAGAGTATGGGCAATTTGTGGTCCCATCCAGTAAGAGGTAATAATATTTATGCCATTTAACTGGTTTAGATCAAAAGTACGGGTTTCCCAGCGGACATCATAAGTGCCATCAGGGTGCCAGTTGAAGTTACGGATATTATGCAAGGTAATTACATCGCCGTGTTTTTCGTAACTTAGCATATTGGCAACTTCAGGATTCCAGTCACGGTCTTGACGTGCTGTAATCGAGAAATACCAAGCCAAAGAACAAGCCAAAGCTAACAGATAGATCAAAATGTCTGTACGACGGCTAATGATATGGCCATTGAAATATAAGCCAGCCATACTTAAAGCAAAGGCAATCCATATGCCAATAATAATGCGGCTGCCTAACCAGCCAAAAGGTTGTTGCACCCAAAGTGCTAAACACACCCAAATGCTGGAAAGCACAATAAACAACGTGAATAGACCATGTAAAGCGCCGAAGAGGAGGGCGATAATAAATTCACGTGTTCCGATATTGTGCATAGGCGGCCATAAAATTATTTTTTATAAGTTGCAAACTCGAATGAAGTTCCTGATTTTTCATCTACTTGCTGCTCGCTCGCAACTTTATGAAATTCACTCGGTATAGTTGGATAATGTGCATCACCTTGGACATCTAAGTCAACATGAGTGAGTTCAAGACGGTCTGCAATTGATAAGGTTTGCTTAAATATTTCACCACCACCAATGATGAAAAGAGCTTGCTTTTCAGTATTTTTGGCATCTTCTAAAGCTGCATTTAAAGCATCTTCAATTGAATACGCAATTTTTACACCATCAAAGTGCCAGTTAATGTCACGGGTAATTACCCAGTTCACACGGTTCGGTAGAGCACGGCCCATAGACTCAAGGGTTTTACGGCCCATGATGACCACACCACCCTGAGTGATTTCTTTAAAGTGTTTTAAATCGGCAGAGATATGCCATGGCAACGCGTTGCCTTTACCAATACAGTGATTTTTATCCATTGCCACAACGTGGACAACTTCTACATTTTGCCATGCCATAATCTTATTCTCTAAACCGTAATCAAATGAAATTTAAGCCGTTGTTATACTGCAACTGGTGCTTTAATTGCTGGATGTGACTCATAACCTACAATCTCGATATCTTCAAATTTGAAATCGAAAAGGTCTTTAACTTCCGGATTAAGTTTTAATTGGCAAAGTGGTAATGGTTCGCGCGTTAATTGTAGTCGTGCTTGTTCAAAATGGTTGGCATAAAGATGTGTATCGCCACCAGTCCAAACAAAATCACCGACTCCTAAACCGCACACTTGAGCAATCATATGAGTGAGTAGAGCATAACTAGCAATGTTAAAAGGTACGCCCAAGAATACGTCAGCACTTCGTTGATAAAGCTGGCATGACAATTTGTTGTCTTGTACGAAAAATTGGAAGAGTGTGTGGCAAGGTGGCAATGCAACTTGTCCAGCTTCATTCGGGTTCCAACCAGAAACGATTAAACGGCGTGAATTTGGGTTAGTTTTGATTTCTTTAATTAACCATTTAATTTGGTCAAAACCATCTTGGTTATAAGTACCATCAGCATTTTTAGTTGCGCCGAAATTACGCCATTGATGGCCATAAACTGGGCCTAGTTCATGTTCTGGACGGCCAAAACGAGCCGTTTGTTCTGCTGTTGCCCATTCGTCCCAAATTGAAACTTTATTGTCTTTTAAATATTGGACATTGGTGTCGCCTTTTAAAAACCAAAGTAACTCAATCACAATAGAACGGAAGTGAACTTTTTTTGTGGTGAGTAAAGGAAAACCTTTAGAGAGATCAAAACGCATTTGATGACCAAATACAGAACGGGTTCCTGTGCCTGTACGGTCGCCTTTGTCACCGCCATTATCAAGGATATGTTGTAGTAGGTCTAAATATGCACGCATAACACTCTCGAGTTCGGATTAATTCCATCAAATAAAAGGGAGACGGTTCATGGATCAATAAACCGTGGAAGATAATAGCATGCTTTGGGAATAGTAAAAACGAACTAAACTTTATGCTTAAAAACGCTTGGCACGATTTTGATAAATTGAAACAAGAAAAAATCCAACCAGTACAAAGCCTAAAGCTTGTATCGTTACGATCCAATTGTGTTGAGGGGGCAATATCCACACCACAATAGCAACAATAATGAAAGGGTAAATCCTAAGCAGAAACTGGAAGTTAGATTTATATGAACTACGAGCTGGAATTTTTGTTTGTAAATATTGCCCGAAATGAAGCCCGAACCCTAACACGAGGCTAAGAACAGTGTAAGTCGATGATAAAGGCTGAACTTGATTGGCTGCATAAATTGCAGCACAAACGACAATGATGAAGATGAGTTTAATGTGACGCGGTGCGTTGTACCAATAAGCCAACATAAAACGGGAGCCTATTTGTTAAATAACGATTGTGGTGAAAAAATAAAAGCAGCAAGCGCCATAAATGCAATGCCTTGAATGCCCCAAATAAGTAAGTTAGGCATGGCTTTCACAAAAATAAGTGCAAACAAGAGGGCAATAGGGACCCATGTAAATAGACGGTAAAGTAAACCGGTTGGGTTACTTTGTGCAAAATGTAATTTAAAGTAACGGCAGATTAAAAAAATAACCCCAGTTCCCGTAAACATTAAAATAGTATCTAACGGTAATGGTTGATATTGATATAACCCAATACAGATTAAGAGGGTAATAATTAAGATCATTAATTTTTTAAAAGACGGGACTTGCTTGTTAAACCAGAATTCCAGCATGGTGTATCTTCTTTCTTGGGAGATAAAAACTGTAGCATAAAAAAGAGGAGTCGAAACTCCTCTGATTTAGATGTTAACTGTTCTTTTGTGGGCCCCAGTCATAAATTTTCTTTTGATAGGCATACCACATCATCCAAAGGCCAATGAGTAGCATTGGAACGGTAAGGATCTGACCTTTAGTCATCCAGCCAAATAAAATGAAACCTTGGTCGGCATCTGGTTGACGGAAGAATTCCATTACAAAACGTGCAACGCCATAACCCATCAAGAATAGTGATGAAACGGCCATACGTGGGCGAGGTTTTGAACTAAACCACCATAAGATAATGAATAGAATTAGACCTTCACAAAGCGCTTGATAAATTTGAGAAGGGTGGCGAACCAAGTGTAATGGATCGGTTGGGAAGATCATTCCAAATGGATAGTTCGGATCTGTAACCGCACGACCATATAACTCTCCACCAATAAAGTTACCGAAGCGTCCGAACATTAAGCCTGTCGGTACACAAGGAGCAATAAAGTCGAGTGTTTGGAACCATGTTTTTTGATATTTTTTACACCAGAATAGCATTGCAATCATGACGCCTAAGAAGCCGCCGTGGAAGCTCATACCACCAGTCCAGACTTGGAATAGCCAAATTGGGTTTTCAAGGAATTTATCAAACTCATAGAAAAGCACATAGCCGATACGTCCGCCGAGTACAACACCTAGAGCGCCGTAAAACACCAGATCGGAAACCATGTCCGATGTCCAGCCATCACGCTGTTTGGCACGGTAGGAAGCGAGTCCCCAAGCACATAAAAATGCCAATAAATACATGAGTCCATACCAATGGACTTGAAGAGGTCCTAGATGTATTGCGACCGGATCGATATTAGGATAGGTCAGCATTGCTGCTCCTTGATCTTACGTTTTGACAGATTGTAGCGGAATGATGTGAAAAATGTTGTACATTCAATGTGTAAACATAGGGAACAAGAATCAATGTGTATTGTGGCTTTAGCATGGCATGTTCTGGATGATATGCCCTTGTGTCTTATTTCAAACCGTGATGAGTTTTATCATCGGCCAACTGCATTGTTGCATCAATGGGAACATACACCCATCATTGCAGGGCAAGACTTACAGTCAGGTGGTACTTGGATGGGGGTTACGCCGCAGGGCCGATGGGCTGTGTTAACTAATTTCCGTGATGGACGTGATAAACAACAATACGAGACTTCTCGTGGTCATTTAGTTCAGGCTTTTTTAGAGTCTGAGTTATTACCGATTCGTTTTGCTCAGCAATTAGAACAACAGCAACAGAGCTTTGCTGGTTTTAACCTGTTTATGGGAACGGCTGATCAAGCGGTTTATATGAGTAACCGCGGAGAAGCACCTCAAGTATTAGCTAATGGCGTGTATGTGGTTTCAAATGGTTTGATGTCCGATCACTGGGAGAAAACCAGACATTTACGCACACGTTTTACGCAAGAGTTCCTACCTATGCATCAGCACAAAACAGAAGAGCTAAGCTTGCAACATGCAGCGTGGGATATTTTAGAAGATGAGCGTAAAGTCACCACAGCATTGTTGCCAAATACGGGTATTCAACCAGAAATGGAAGAGTTGCTATCATCGACTTTTATCCAAAGCCCAGTATATGGAACACGGTGTTCAAATTTTTTAAGAATGACCAATAATGAATGGATCTGGTTGGAAAAGACCCAGCAAGGTGAACATAGCGGTCAAATTGTACAGCAGCAGGTGCCTCTAAACTTTTAGAAATAAATTAACTTTAAATACAATAAAAGAAACCTGCATAAAGCAGGTTTCTTTTAAGTTGATTGAAGAGTTATTTCTTCACAACAGATGGTGCAAGAGGGTCAGCTGTAATATAACCTACCGCAGCAGCAAAACGGTCTTTGTAGTTTGCACGAACAAGAGGATCAAGCGTTGCTTTTACTTTATCGTGTAATGGAGATTCCCAGTCACCTGGGTGCTGGAAGTTACTCATAATGTAAGTCCAACCATTCACTGCATCTACCGCGTGAAGACCTGTCGATTCAGCACCAGCAGGTGTTGATAGAATACGGCTTAATTGTTTGGTGTCTACGTTATATGCCCATAAGAAGTTATTTACGTGCATACCACTGTCTTCACCAATGAAGAGCGTACGTAAGTTTTCAGAGAACTTAATGTTATCTGGGTTGGCAACTTTATCTGCGTTTGCAGTGTTACCCAAAGCGTCAGCAGTGGTGAGGTCTTCACCTACTAAAGCTGCTGGTGGTTCCATATGAGTTGATACCCATTCACTGTTAATGAGCTGGCCTTTGTTATCGACTTGGCTGCCTTTTAACGTATGAGCATAAACTGCACCAGCTTTTGGACCTTGCACTTGAATATCAGTGGTTTTATCAATCATAGAAGACTGTACATAAGACATTGCAGAGTATGCAATTTTGTCTTTAATGTTAACAGTTGTACCTTCCATCTTGGTGAAACCCATACTTGCGCCAACTAAAGCTGCGTAACGATGCGTTTCTAGGAAAGCTGCTTCACGTTCTTTACCTGATACAAGTTTGATCCAGTTATCTTTGCCGCTAAAACGGATTTTGGTATAGCTTGCATCTTTTGGATCAGATGTTTTTACATCCATCAAGTCAGAAATCTTGTATTGATCTGCCCAACTTTTTACTTCGGCACTTGTTGCATGACCAAGGTTAATCCAAGAAATATCACCGGCACCAGCACCTACGCTTGAGGTTTGCTTCCATTTAGCCACATAGAGTGTACCAGCAGACAAGTCTTTTTCTTTGTCGGCAACAAACATGAATAAGCCGCCATTGGTTGCATCGTCACCCATCAATGCAGTGCGGTTATCTGGCATAACTTGAATAAGTTCGTGTGAAATACGACCTAAACAGTAATGTTTTTTGATTGAACCCGTACCATCTGTATTTACAGTTACTTCTGGTAAATGACCGTAGTGGTAAGGGTTGCCTTTAGTACTATCACCAAATAAGTTTTTGCTAAATACTGGTAAATAGCTTCCAGCAACGTTGTTTGCATCTGGTTCATATTCTTCACTAGAAAGGTGAGTTCCCCATGGAGATAAGCTTGCACCACAAGTAATCCATAAACCGTTTACTTTAGAAGTATCGACATTGTGGTATTTAATGAGCGTTAAATGACCAGTTTTAGGGTCTTGGTCTAAAGTTAAAATCGCAATTGGAGATGGTAGTAAGCCATACATAGACGTTAAGCTTTGGTCACGAGTCGTATATTCAAATTGAACAACGTGAAATACAGGGTTACCCGTAACACCTAAAGCTTGTTTGTCTGCATCGGTAAAATCACGACCTGTTGCTTGTTTAAAGCTAATTAAAGAGCTTCCATCTGGACAGTCAGAGAAGAACTGACGTTCTTGACCAGGTTTTGATTTATCGATAATCGGCTGGTTATTAATATCAACATAACCACCCGCTAGAATTTTTCCACCTTTACCATCTGCAACAAGATCGCCAGTTGTAAAGAAAGGCTTATACGCTAATGTGTAGTCAGTTTTTGAGCCATCTTCCCAACTGATTGAAAGGGTTGAACCGACAGTTGTGGTTGCCATTGCTGCTGGGCTAGCTAAAGAAGGTGCAGCCATTGAGGTAAAGGTTGCATTTTTAAAATTTACTGTTGGCGGTGGAGTAACAACATTTGAATCATTATTGCTGTCATTACAGCCTGCTAACGTTGCTGCCGTAGCCATCGCACCTAATGGAAGAAAAGGAATCCCCGTAAACCATTTTAAAATATCGCGACGTGTTGGGTGGTTAGAAGCAGTTGTCATAATAAATCCGTAACTTTTGTGTGTATATTTGTTGAGTTGATTCTATGGATTGGAAATGACACTTTTCTTACATTTTTAAGTCACTTTGAAGACAGTTTACAGTTTGATGATTTAAACAAATGTTCAAAAATAAAAAGCCCAAATTTTAATATCTGGGCTTTTAAAGAAAAGTTGTAAATCATTCAGCAGTCTGGCTTTTTCTCTTTTCAAGAATTCTTCCAAAGAGTAAGCCTATTTCGAAAAGTAACCACATCGGAATCGCTAACATCACCATTGAAATCGCATCTGGTGGGGTAATAAACATGGCAACAAAAAAGCATCCCACAATAATAAAACGTCTCTTTTCAGCAAGACTTTGAGTATTTACTACGCCAATTAAAATCAGTAATAAGGTAGCGATAGGAATTTCAAAAGTTACACCAAACACTAAAAATAGCTTTAAACAGAAACTTAAATAACTATTAATGTCGGTCATTGGTGCTACTGTTTCAGGTGAAACGCTAATAAAGAAATGTAGTATTGCAGGCAGGGTAATGTAATAAGCAAAAGCTACCCCTGCATAAAATAGGACAATACTGCCAACCAGTAATGGAAGTGCTAAATGGCGTTCTTTTTGATAGAGTGCTGGGCGAACAAAAGACCATATTTCATAAAGAATAAATGGCATGGCTAACACAAGTGCGACAAATAAATTTAATTTAAAAGGTGCCATAAAGGTTGCTGTCACATCTGTTGCAATCATTGACGATGATGCAGGAAGTTGTAACCTTAAAGGCTCAGATAGTAATTGGTAAGTATTATTTCGAAAGGGTAGTAAACAAAAAAATAAGAATAATGTTACCCCTACAATCCTGAATAAATGGCGTCTTAAAACGACCAAATGATTCATGATTGGCATTTGGTCTAGGTTTTCTTGACTATTTACAGTGGTTGAAGGCAGTTGGTTCATACGGCAATCTTCAATTCAACAGGAGATGTTTCGGCTATATCAGTTTGAGGAACGAAAGGCGTAATTTTTGCAACATACGGTACCTTGTATTGGTCTGATATAGGAATACATTTCCGAATAGGCTTTTGTGTTGTTTTCGGTTTTTCAGTAACTTCTAAATGCTCAGAAGTCTGCTGTTTTTGTATTTCTTCAAGCTGTTGTTGTACTTTCCGTTCCAATGCTTCGATGCGATTAAGTTCCTCTTGCATTTCTTTACGGAACTCAGAAAGACGCAACTCCTGATCAATCTCATTTTGCAAATTGGTAATATATCGTTTTAGTCGAACATACCAGCGACCAGCAAAACGTGCAGCCTCTGGAAGCTTATCTGGACCTAAAACTAAAATTGCGATAATTGCAAAACAGAGTAGCTCTGTCATTCCTACATCAAGCATGGGGGAAACCTTTAGCTTTTCACTGAAGTGCTTTCAGATGTTTTAACTTGTGCATCGATCGTACGAGGAGTATTTAAAGATGTAGCATCATCCTCTTCACGAACTGATTTTTTGAAGTCTTTTACTGCACCGCCTACATCTTTACCGATATTTTTTAATTTAGATGTACCGAACAATAAAATAACGACAATTGCGAAAATAACCACATGCCAAATAGATAAACCGGCCATAATTTTATACCTCTTTTTAGTTCGCTTTATCTCAACAGGTTGCTATGACAAGAATGTGACACTTATATTTCATTTTTAAGACAGTATCTAAAGTAAATTAGACAAGATAAGATTTTTAAAAGTATTTCTTACAAAGTTATTTGCTGTTCAGTTCGTTTAATTTCAAGGAAAATTTAGGTGAAATCGGTCATACATTTCAAAATTAAAAGGTGTAGCATAACAAACTGTTTTTGATGTGTAAGTGGGGGAGAGCGTGGCATTACTATTGCCAATATTGGCATTTATCACTGGACTATTACTTGCCCAAACTTCTATCTCTGAAACTATCAAACCTATTCTTTCAGCTTGGCTTGCGCGCCTCCTTATTCCGATTGTGATTATTTACAACATCGTATTTTATCAATCTGGAAGCTTGAGTTTAATGCTCTTTAGCTTTGGGTCGGCTTTTATTGTTTTTTTTACTTATTTAGCGTTATTTAAAGATCGCCTATTGGCACTTTGCGTAAGTTATACCAATATGAGTTGGCTAGGTTTTCCTTTTGCCATGGCTTTATTTGGCCCTAAAGCAACTGCTCCAATGGTTGCTTTATATATTGGTGTATCAATTTTTGGTAATTCGTGGGCGGTAAATGCTGTAACGACTACACCACAAAGTAAACTCAGCATCTTAAAAAAAGTTCTGTCATCTCCACCATGTGTTTCAATATTTTGTGCGCTTGTATTTAGACTATTAGGTGCTCAGCATATTGAACATCCAGCTATACATTGGGTGTATGAGGTTGCCAAATTCGTAATGACTTTTGCCGGTATGTGTGTGCTTGGAATGTGGCTACGTCGTACTAGAGTTTATACAAAGGATTTAATTTACAGTATAAAAGCTCAAATTTTTAAAATTACTTGTGGAGCCATTTTGTGTGGGGTAGCGTATAGATTTTTACCTATTCCCAATGTAAATCAGTATATTGGTGTGATGTTTTTAATGTTCTGCCTGCCGCCAGCAGCCAATATTGTAGCGCTTGAAACACATTATCAAGGAACGGGGAGATCTGCGGCTTATATCGCCTCAGGGACGATTGTGAGTTGTGTGTGTATTGCGATTTATGCAGTGTTTTTACATCTTTATTTCTAAGTAAGATGATTAGATCAGACTGCCTTTTAATAATGGTTATATGCTTATTTTGTGTATATAGGCAATATTTACTTTTGTTTCGTCAAAAGTAACAAAACCATTTGTCGAACTGACGACACATCCTTGATGTCGCCTAGCACGATAGCAAATGGCTTTAACGTTAGAATAAATAAATGCTATATAAAGTTTTACTTCTGCAAACTTTCTCTAAATAACTGCATCGCTTGTCCACGATGACTAATCTTATTCTTATCTTCTTTAGACAACTCAGCGCTAGAAACTTGTAGTTCAGGTAACCAGAACAATGGGTCATAACCAAAACCATTTTCACCACGTGCAGCTTCTAAAATTTCGCCGTGCCAGATACCTTGGAAAATTTGTGGTAATGGATCTTCCGCATGCGTTACTAGAGCAAGTACACACACAAACATGCCTTCAATCACTTCACCATTTTTACGGTATGGTAAAAGATCATTTAATAATTTGGCATTGTTCGCTGCATCGTCACCGTGTTCTCCAGCATAGCGTGCAGAGTAAATACCAGGTGCACCACCTAAAACTGGAACACAAATACCAGAGTCATCAGCCATAGCAGGTTTGCCTGAAATTTTAGAGGCATGACGTGCTTTAATAATCGCATTTTCAATAAAGCTTAAGCCGTCTTCAATGGCATCAGGAATATTAAGGCGACCTTGAGGAATAATTTCTACAGGTAACTTAAGTTGTTCAAAAAGTTTTTCAAACTCTGCGACCTTACCTTTGTTATTGCTGGCAAGAACTAAACTGCCCTGATCAAACCAATGTGGGGTAGACATAATAAAACCAAACTTTATAGCTAATATCGAACATGAGTTATGTTACGTGTTTTTTAAGAGGGGATATAGAGGAAAATAAATAGAATATAAAAACTAAAACCACCTTGTACAGCATACAAGGTGGTTTTAGTCGAGTAAGGTTTTTTACGGATGAACCTTTATTATTGTGCTTGGATCCATTTGTCAGCGCGGTCACGTGCTGTACGAATTTGTTCTTGTGTTAAGTTAGCTGCAAGCGCAGTTTTCTTGCCTTCAGATAAACTAATTACTTTATTGTCTAGCATGCCATCACGAGTTGAAAGCTCATACCACTGGTAAGCACCAACGTAGTTTTTCTTTTGCTCTTCCATCATCGCAAGATTATAGCTTGCACGGTTATCACCGTTGCTTGCTGCTTTTTCGAAGTATTTACGAGCCATAGACTCATCTTTCTTAACGCCAATACCATCGGCGTACATACGACCTACATTTAACTGTGCTGGTGATAAACCTTGGTCAGCAGCAGCTTTAAACCATGCGAAAGCTTGCTTCTCATCTTTTTCTACATCTTTACCATATTGGTAGTGTGTACCTAGGTAAAACTGTGCGCCTGCTTGACCAGATTTTGCAGCTTTCTGAAGGTCACTTACCCCCATTGTTGAAAAGCGTGCAGCCTGACTCGCAACCGATTGTGGCTGGGCGATATAATCTGCATGAGCCTGCATACTTAGCAGTCCTGCAAATAGTGTGCTAAATAATGTCTTTTTCATAGTGCACTCACTCGATAAATAGCGACTTCACCAAACAAATTCGGAACATGTTTGCTTAACAGGCTTCCCTGCTGGTTTCCATTGACGGCGAGTCGATTAATAATTTGTATCTGATTTTCAGCACAGAGTGCTTCAAAATCTTTAAATGTACATAAATGAATGTTCGGGGTGTTATACCACATATATGGTAAAGCATCCGACACAGGCATCATTCCTTTTAATGCAAGAAAAGAGCGAGTCTTCCAATGCGCGAAGTTTGGAAAAGTAATAATTGCCTGTTTACCCACACGCACCATGTCTCTTAATAAAACATCGGGTGCATCTACGGCTTGCAAAGCTTGTGCCATTACCACATAGTCAAAAGACTGGTCAGCAAAGCGGCTTAAACCGAGATTCAAATCTTGTTGAATAATATTTAACCCGCGACTGACGGCAATTGCAATCTTTTCTTGATCAATTTCTAAACCATAAGCACGAATTTGATGTTTTTGGCTCATATGAGCGAGTAATTCACCGTCACCACACCCTAAATCGAGAACGCTTGAGCCGGGTTTAATCCACTTTTCTGCCAGTTGTTGATCAATACGCATTAGCTTGCCTCCAGTGATGTCGATTTTAAATGTTCTTCACCGCCTAGGAAAGCGCGCATGGTTTTGACATACAGTGGAATCGGAAATAAGAATGAATCATGACCTTGTTCAGCATCAATATCGAGGTAACTGACCGGCTTATGATTGGTAATAAGTGCGTCTACTATTTCTTGAGAGCGGCTTGGTGCAAAACGCCAGTCAGTTGTGAATGAAACGATGAGGAACTGACATTTGGTTTTACCCATTGCTTCTGTAAGTGAATGACCGTATTCGCGTGAAGGATCGAAATAATCCAAAGCTTTGGTCATAATGAGGTAAGTATTGGCATCAAAGTTACGGCTGAACTGTTCACCTTGATAACGCAGATAGCTTTCAACCTGAAACTCGACATCAAAACCGTACATAAATTTGCCTGATTTTAAATCACGGCCAAATTTTTGTTTCATCGCTTCTTCAGAAAGATAGGTGATATGGCCGACCATACGAGCCAGAATTAGTCCGCGTTTCGGATAGCTATCATTTTCTAAGTAACGACCATGATGGAAGTCTGGATCAGACAAGATCGACTGACGTGCTACTTCGTTAAATGCAATATTTTGTGCTGAAAGTTTTGGTGCGCTGGCAATAATCACACATTTTTGCAGGCGGTCAGGGTAGTCTACAGACCATTGTAGTGCTTGCATGCCCCCTAATGATCCACCAACAACTGCATACCAGACATCTACACCCAAACGGTCGGAAAGCATGGCCTGAGTCTTAACCCAGTCGCGTACCGTTACTAATGGAAAATCTGGTCCATAAGGGCGATTGTCATTTTCAGGGTTTGGTGAAGTTGGGCCAGTTGAGCCACTACAACCACCAATATTATTGAGCGAAACTACAAAGAACTTATTCGTATCAATTGCTTTACCCGGGCCAATACAGCTATCCCACCATCCAGCTTTTTTATCATCTTCGTGGTGATAACCCGCTGCATGATGATGTCCGGAAAGGGCGTGACAGATTAAAATGGCATTTGATTTATCTGCATTTAAAGTGCCGTAAGTTTCAACCATTAATTCAAAACGTGGCAAAACACGCCCACATTCAAGATGTAATGGTTCTTCAAATTGGAACTTTTGCGGAGTGACTAACCCCACTGAATCAGCTGGAAAAGACACGGGAACATTTCGCCTTTTAAATCTTTCAGGAATAAAAAGAAAGGATACCAAGCTAGGTATCCTTTCAAAAGAGTTTTTTTAAATTAAACAGCGGCGGCAACAACCTGATCTGTACTTAGAACACCTTGATCAATCAAACGGTTGGTACATGCAATAATAGCTTCAATTGATGAGGTAACTGTGTTGTCATGAACACCTGCACCAAACGAGCCTCTACCAGTACCTTTCACTTGAAGTTCAATTAAGGTTAATGCTTTGGCATTTGCACCTGAACTAATACTACGTTCTTCATAGTTCAATACGTCAATTGGTAATTGAAGTGCATTTAAGAATGCAGAGATAGGACCATTACCTTCGCCACGAAGTTGTTGTGTTTCACCCTCGACATCAACATCAAGTTCGATAATTTGAGTACCGTTAATGTCTGATAACTTGTAGTGTTTGACTGTGTAATGTTGGTTTTTCACATCAACATATGTGTCTTTAAATAATGTCCAGATTTCTTTGGCATTAATTTCTGTACCATTTTCATCAGCGTATTGTTGAACAACTTGGCTGAATTCGATTTGTAAACGACGTGGCAACACAACGTTGTAGTTTGATTCCAATAAGTAAGCGATACCGCCTTTACCAGACTGACTGTTTACACGAATAACTGCGTCATAGTCGCGGCCCAAGTCTTTCGGGTCGATTGGCAAGTAAGGCATATCCCAGATTTCTTCGTTTTTCTGGTACTCGAAGCCTTTTTTGATTGCATCCTGATGTGAACCAGAGAATGCAGTAAATACCAAGTCACCTGCATATGGATGACGAGGGTGTACAGGTAAGCCAGTACATTCTTCAACTGTTGCAATGACTTCATTAATGTTAGAGAAATCTAACTCTGGCGCTACACCTTGGGTATACATGTTCAATGCAATGGCTGCAACGTCAACGTTACCAGTACGTTCGCCGTTACCAAACACACAACCTTCGACACGGTCAGCACCCGCCATAATGGCAAGTTCCGATGCTGCAATACCACAGCCGCGGTCATTGTGACAGTGAACAGAAATGATCACGCCATCACGACGTGCCAAATTGCGATGCATCCATTCAATTTGGTCTGCATAAACATTTGGAGTTGAAACTTCGACAGTCGCAGGTAAGTTTAAAATCACTTTATGTTCTGGACGAGCATCCCAGATTTCTGTCACAGCATCACAAACATCTTTAGCAACTTCTAATTCGGTTGCAGAGAAACATTCTGGACTGTATTGGAAAATCCAGTCAGTTTGAGGATATTGCGCTGCATACTCTTTCACTTTTTGAGCTGCATTAATTGCTAATTGTTTTGCACCATTTACATCTACATTCAATACTTTCTGACGGAAAGTTGGAGAGTTCGAGTTATAAATATGTACGATTGCGCGTTTAGCACCTACTAAAGATTCAAAAGTGCGTTCAATTAAATGATCACGTGCTTGAACCAAAACTTCAATGTATACGTCATCAGGAATATGATTTTCTTCGATCAACATACGAGTAAAATCGAAGTCAATTTGAGATGCAGAAGGGAAGCCAATTTCAATATGCTTAAAACCGATTTTTACAAGCATTTTGAACATTTTGAATTTTTGTTCCATGTTCATTGGTTCAAAAATTGCTTGGTTACCGTCACGTAAGTCCGTGCTCATCCAAATCGGTGCTTTTGTAATTTCATTATTTGGCCATTGGCGGTCTGGTAAATCGACTCGCTGGTACATACGGCGGTATTTTTTGCTTGGGTCAGCCAACATCATGAGAAAACTCCTTATCTCGTAGCGCGGTTGCTCTAGGTATCGTGTGAAAGGCAACGTTCTACAGTTATATATGGTATCTAATACAGAAAAATTAAAGCGAATTTGAAAAGGTCTGCTCTAAAATGCAGACAAAAATTTATACGCGCGCGAGGCGCAGCATCAGGAGTTCGAGATGATGTCTTGCTTGGATAGGCGGGGCAAACAAGTAATTCGTTTTCATCTATAGACCATGAAATAGTAAGTTTAGTGGTTTGCGAATATGCTCTTTGTCTAGATATACCACATCTGAACAATGATTACACGTTGTGCAAAAGTCTTATACTCATTTTAATTTCAGTGTTCAGAAAATAATTTTCTAATTTTGCGTTGTTTGATTTTTTATGGAAAATAATTTTCACTATTTTGCCTTATTGAGATAAAAATAATTGATTAGACTAAATAAGGCAAAAATAAATAGAGTTACAGTTCTGACCACATACGGATGAGATTGTGATAAATATTAGTCAGTTTCATCACTTCAGAATAACTATCGCCATGTGATTTACGTAGTTCACGTATGCTTTCATCTAAGTTAAATAAAAGATGGCGTTTACTATCATCGCGAACCAAACTTTGCACCCAGAAAAAAGAGGCAAAGCGAGTACCTGATGTAATACTACTGACTTCATGCAGGCTAGTAGACGGGTAGAGTACGACGTCGCCCGCTGGTAATTTAACTTCGTGATAGCCATAAGTATCTTCAATGACCAGATCACCGCCTTCATATTCATCAGGTTCGCTTAGAAATAAGGTACAAGATAAATCGGTACGTAGTTGTTCTGAAGTCCCACGTATAAGACGAATGGAGTTATCTACATGGAAACCAAAACTTTCATACTCGTCATAACGGTTAAACAGTGGTGGAATAATTTTGTGGGGAAGGGCTGCTGCTTGAAACACAGGATTTTGCCAAATTGCTTTAATGACAATATCACTTAAGTGATGTGTAAGCGGGTCTTGTTCAGAGAGTTGTTGATTTCTTTTAACAGAGGCAGACAAAGTGCCGGCAGTTACTTTACCACCTACCCAATTTGCCTCTTTCATGAGCTTGCGAAACTCTGCAACTTGCTCTTTGCTTAAAACATTGGGGATATGATGAATCACAGCAAACACCTTTTAAGTAGATACTTTATTTATAAAGATAGCCTCGTTACGAGGCTATCTTTATATCTGCTTTAATTAATACCATAAATAAATTATGGAATTAAGCTTTAGTATTTAAAGTTAATGGCTAAAACGGCGTTACGACCATTGCCTTCAAATGCATAGTGAGCTGGGTGAGCACTTGTAAAATAGCGTTTATCAGAAATGTTATTGATATTAAGCTGTAAGTTTACGTTCTTGTTGACATCGTATTTAGCCATAGCATTGTAAATGGTATATGTTGGCAAATATTTGTCTTCAAGCATTGTTGTGCCAGTATTTGTATTGGTAAATACTTTATCACGGTATTCGGCACCAGCACCTAGAGTTAACTTAGGTAGTACTCGATAAGTAGACCACAATGTCGCACTATTTTTAGCGACGAATGGGAGAGGTTTACCTTCTTGTGCAACCGCGTTATAAGCCGCTTTTGTCAGTTCACTATCTAAATAGCTATAACCCGCAGAAACTTCCCATTTGTCAGTTACTTTACCGTTGAACCCGACTTCGAAGCCATCAACTTTACTTTCACCAGCATTGGTTGTGGTATTGGCATCAATAGCGATACGAGTATTTTGTTTCTCGGTACGGAAAATAGCAGCCGTTAAGTTTGCACGATTATTGAAGAGATCCCATTTAGTACCAACTTCGAAAGTACGTGCTTTTTCTGGAGATAAATCATTTGCTTGTTGAGAAGAAGTGGATAAGGCATCTGCACCATCGCCTTGGTCTACCCCAACTGGGTTTGCAGAAGTTGCGAAACTTGCATAGATACTACCATTTTCAGTTGGTTTGTAGACTAAGCCAGCTTGATAAGAGAAATAGTCACTATCATTTTCGAATTTCTGACCAGCTGCAATACTGATGTCATTTGAGTAATTACCGTTAGTTCCTCCCACAGTTTTATAAATATTTTTATTATATTTACGCTCAGTTTCGAATTTATCCCAACGTACGCCCAAATTTAAAAGCCATTGCGGATTAAACTCGATACTATCCAATGCATAAAGAGAAACAGTACGGCTGCGAGTTGTATACTGATTTTTAATAGTACCTAAAGTATCAGTAAATGCTCCATTCATTGGATTGTCTACTGAAGTACACCAGCCATTTGAAAGCGCACTGCTTACAGGACAACTGGTGTTATGTACTGTTGATGTGGTGCCAGAGGCATCAGTAAACGTATAAACACCTTGATTTGATTGTTGGTAGCTCCACTCGGCACCTGTATTAAAAGAGTGTTTAAGCGCACCTGTATTGAATTTACCTTTTAATGCAAGCTGATCGCTATAACCATCTGTGTCTACAATACGACTTAAAGCACGACGCGAAATAGTACCATTTTTCGTTACATTGCCTTTTGAATCATCGGCATTGGTATAGATGTAATCTGATTTAGATTTTGTATAAGACATCGTATTTGATAATGTTAAATCATCAGTAAGATCTTGTTCTAATTTAAACGTGCCGATATGGTTTTCACGTTTATCAAAATCACGAGCTTTCCAACCGTAGTATGTGCCTTGTTTTACATCAATTGGTTTCCCGCCAACAGGAAGGAAGGGAATACCTGCATCTGGTTCATCATTACTACGTAAATAGTAGTAACTCAGTGTTCCACGAGTTGCTGTATCTAGGCCAAATGCAAGACTTGAAGCAATACCAGCGCGAGCATATTCCGCACCGTTATTTGAACCAGCTTTTTCGTTTTCATGGCCCATAACAACAACACGACCAGCAACGCCATTACCAAAGTCTTTGTTTGCATCAAGCTGGATATGGCGATAGTTGTCGGTGCCACCTTGAACACTACCTTGGTAAACATCACCTTCATGGGCGACTTTAGGGATTAGGTTAATACTACCCCCAACACTACCACCGCCGCCAAGCGCAGAAGAAGAACCTTTAATGACTTCAACTTGCTCAATAGCGAACATGTCGCGATTTTGAGAAGTTGAATTACGAACACCATCGACATAAACAGAGGATTGAGCGCTATAGCCACGAATATATGGCATATCGGTAAATGGAGTACCGCCTTCACCTGCACCTAATGTAATACCTGGTTCATAGCGTAAAGCTTCGAGTAGGGTGTTAGAGTTTGAATCTTTAATTAATTTTTGAGAAAGAATAGAAACGGATTTTGGAGTATCTAAAAGGGGAGCAACTAATTTTGAATTTGCCGACTCATCTACTTTTAAAGATTCTTCGTGAGTTGCTTGAGTATGAATAGTTGGTAGTTGAGAAATAGTTTCTTGCGCCATTGCAGTTGTTGCAATCATAGAAAGGGATGATGCGATTGCAGATGAAACAATTTTTTTACGTGTTCTAATCAATGACATGACTTTCAGGACTTAAATACAAAACGTTATGCGAATAATAATAATTCTTATTTATATGTATAGTTTGTGTTAATTGGATTTGCCGATAGGATTGTGAAGAAAATATGAAAGATTTAATCGGTTTTTGTCGCTAAAAATTGCTAATTAATTAATTATTATTAATTTTTAATGAAAACGATAATTATTGACAGATTAATTGTAATTTTAGATTTATGAAGAATAACTAAAAAATTACTTTGGCTTAAGGTTGAGTTAAAAAAAATTAAAAAATCATAAAATTATTGTGAAATTTACTGAAAAAACGGCCTTCAATTTACTGATCTGATCGGTTAATTTTGTATATCTTGAAAGTTGTCATATAATACAGCACTTTTTTAAAAACTGTTCCTACTAACTAATTTTTATCGAGGAAGCCATGCAAGTAACGACTGAAGCGGTTTCGGGCGTTGCCCGTCGTTTAAATGTTTCTGTACCGACGAGCCGTGTTAACGAGCAATTTGAAGCTCGTTTGAAGCGCACTGCCAAAACTGTGAAGATCAACGGCTTCCGTCCAGGCAAAGTACCTGCAAACGTTGTTCGTCGCGAATACGGTGCAAGTATTTATCAAGAAGTTGTGAATGACATCATTCGTGACAGCGTATTTGAAGCGATTCAACAAGAAAAAATCAATGCGGTAGGTATGCCGAACATTGAGAAAGTTGAACATAAAGAAGATGCTTTAGTTTTTGAAGCAACTGTAGAAGTTTATCCTGAAGTTGAAGTAAAAGCATTTGACGGTTTAGAAGTTGAACGTAAAACAGCTGAAATTAAAGACGCTGACGTTGACACTATGATCGAAAACTTGCAAAAACAACGTCAAACTTGGGCTGTGACCAAGGGTATGGCGAAAAAAGACATGCAAGTGACTTTTGACTTCGAAGGTTCTATCGACGGTGAAAAGTTCGAAGGCGGTTCTGCTGAAGACTTTAAACTTGTGTTAGGTTCAGGTCGTATGATTCCTGGCTTCGAAGACGGCATCGTTGGCATGAAAGCTGGTGAAGAGAAAGTAATTGATGTGACTTTCCCTGAAGATTACCAAGCTGAGAACTTAGCTGGTAAAGCAGCTCAATTCAAAATCACTGTGAAGCAAGTTGAAAAACCTAAACTTCCAGAGATTGATGCTGAATTCTTGAAAATCTTCGGTGTTACTGAAGAAGAAGGCGTTGAAAAATTAAAAGCTGACGTTCGTAAAAACATGGAACGTGAAGTTCGCAATGGTTTACGTAACCAAGTTAAACAAGCTGCATTTGATGCTCTTGTTGCTGCTAACGAAGTTGAAGTCCCAACTGCAATGGTTGCTCAAGAAATTGACCGTCAACGTCAACAAATGGTTCAACAGTTCACTCAACAATTTGGCGGTGCTGGCGCTCAATCTTTCGACAAGAGCATGCTTCCTGACGAATTGTTCAAAGAGCAAGCAGAGCGTTCAGTTAAGCTTGGTATCTTAGTAAGCAAAGTATTAGCTGATGCTAAACTTGAAGTTGACCAATCACGTGTTGATGCTTACATCGACGACATGGCTTCTTCTTATGAAGATCCAACTGAAGTGATCGAATACTTCAAAAATGATGCTCAACAACGTCAACAAATTGAAGCTGTTGTGTTAGAAGATCAAGTTGTTGATCACATCTTAGCTGCAGCTAAAGTGTCTGACAAAGCAGTATCTTACGAAGATTTATTGAAAGAACAACAAGCTCGCCGTATGGGCTAATCTTTTGAGAAATCTGGAAAAGGCGCTTTAGGCGCCTTTTTCATTTTTGGGTATGTGGTTAATTTGAGTACGCCATGCAGTACTTAGGTATAAATAATATAATATTTCAGTGCGAACCTTTTGCAATTTGAGAAATTATCCCGCATATTGTTGCCATAGGTTAAGTCACAAAAAATTTAGGAATAAATAACGTATGTATGTTCCAACAATTGAAAATGCTTTAGTTCCTGTTGTGGTTGAACAATCTTCTCGCGGCGAACGTTCTTTTGATATTTATTCACGACTTTTACGTGAGCGCGTCATTTTTTTAACTGGTGAAGTTGAAGACAACATGGCAAATTTGATTGTTGCTCAAATGTTGTTCTTAGAAGCTGAAAACCCAGATAAAGATATCCATCTTTATATTAACTCGCCAGGTGGTTCGGTAACTGCTGGTATGGCGATTTATGACACGATGCAATTTATCAAACCTGATGTAGTAACATACTGTATGGGGCAGGCTGCATCTATGGGCGCATTTTTATTAAATGCTGGTGCTAAAGGTAAACGCTATTGCCTTGAAAATGCACGTGTAATGATTCACCAACCATTGGGTGGGTTCCGTGGTCAGGCATCAGACATTGAAATTCACGCTCGTGAAATTCTATTTATTAAAGAACGCTTGAACCGTTTGATGGCAGAACACAGTGGTCAAGACTATGACACGATTGCCCGTGATACCGATCGTGATAACTTTATGACTGCACAAGCAGCAAAAGAATATGGCTTAGTCGATCAGGTATTAAGTAAGCGTCCATAAGGGGAGTTTTTAAGTGGCTTGAGTTGTTGGAAAACGCCTCCATATAGTCATTTAGCTCTATCGCTTGCCCTCATATTTAAGATTCTATTTGTGGAGAGAATATGTCCGAACATCCTCAAGGACAAAAACATTGTTCATTTTGCGGTAAAACGCAGTCTGAAGTCGGGAAACTGATTGCGGGCGAGGACGCATATATTTGTAATGAGTGTGTAGATGTCTGCTTAGACCTTGTACAAACCAGCCAACAGGTTGAAGCAGGTGACTGGGCGAGCAAGGCATTGCCAAAACCGCATGAAATACGTGCTGCGCTTGATCAATATGTGATTGGTCAGGATCTTGCCAAAAAGACATTATCTGTTGCCGTTTATAACCATTATAAACGTTTAAAAGTCGGGCAATCTGGTCATGTGTCTAAAAATGTGGAAATTGCTAAAAGTAACATTCTACTGATTGGACCTACCGGTTCAGGTAAAACATTACTTGCTCAAACATTGGCTCGTTTGCTAGATGTTCCATTTGCGATGGCAGATGCGACAACTTTAACCGAAGCGGGTTATGTCGGCGAAGACGTTGAAAATATTGTACAAAAGCTTTTGCAAAAAGCAGATTACGACGTAGAAAAAGCTCAAAAGGGCATTATCTATATCGATGAAATCGACAAGATTACACGTAAATCTGAAAATCCGTCGATTACGCGTGACGTTTCTGGTGAAGGTGTACAACAAGCATTGCTTAAGATGATTGAGGGTACTGTAGCTTCAATTCCACCACAAGGTGGACGTAAACATCCGCAGCAAGAGTTCATTCAAATTGATACCTCAAATATTTTATTTATTTGTGGTGGCGCATTTGCTGGACTGGAAAAAATTGTACAACAGCGCCAAGAAAAAGGCGGAATTGGCTTTACAGCTGACGTGAAGAAAAAAGATGAAAGCAAGAAAATTGCTGAATTGTTCCGTCAAGTTGAGCCAACTGACTTAGTGAAATTTGGTTTAATTCCAGAGTTTATTGGCCGTTTACCAGTTATTGCGACGCTTGAAGAGCTTGATGAAGAAGCATTAATGCAAATTTTGACAGAACCAAAAAATGCATTAACTCGCCAATATCAATACTTGTTCAACATGGAAAATGTTGACCTTGTATTTGAAGATTCAGCTTTACGTGCAGTTGCTAAGCGAGCGCTTGAGCGTAATACTGGAGCTCGTGGTCTACGTTCGATTTTGGAAAATGTTTTACTTGAAACAATGTATGACTTACCAAGCCGTACAGATGTAGGAACAGTTTTCATTAATGAAGCAGTGATTAATGGTGAAGCTGAACCTGTTTACAAGCCAGAACGTCAGCCTAAAGAAACAGCAACTCATGAAAGTGTTGCTAAGGCAGATTTAAAAGTAATTGATTCGAAGTCTGCTTAGATTTCATTCATCTAAAAAGCATGAATCGCGCGAGTGATTCATGCTTTTTTTTGTTTTCAATTCATGTAGGTGGTGTTAATCTAAAAAAACAAAATACGCATAGTTTTGCGATATAGAAAAATCAAAAGAAAACGCTTTGAGGGATGTCATGCGTTATTTAATTATTGCATTAAGTTGTACCGCATTACTTGCGGGTTGCCAGAGTTCATCACACTTGGCAAAGAATCCAGCTGAGCTGACTGCGACTTTACCTAAAGTTGATGTTGATAAAGCACCTGGTGTATTTGATCAATACCATGTGGGTGGTTTTAGCATGGGGGGATGGGTCAACCAAAAACTAGGTCAGACATTTGTACCGATTAAACCGCAAAATGAACATGCAGCAGTAGTCTATCTCTATCGGCCAGATACCAAATGGAACCGTCAGGAAATTGCAGCAATTAATTTATTTGTAAATGGCAAACGAATTCCAAGCTTATTGCATAACCATTATTACTGGATTGAACTGCCAGCAGGAAGTTATCGTATTTCTGCAAGTCGGCCTTTATTAGGTATTCATTTTCAAGAGCCAAAATATATTGATATTACGGTCGATGCAGGAACATCTTATTATTTAAAATACGATGAAGAAAACAAAATGGACCGCGGTGAACACACTGGCCCATTTATGTTAATGCAAGACAATATCGGACGTAGAGAGATTGCTTTTACCGAGCTTAAATCTTCTAGCTACAATTTTGTTGCTGAAGATGCTTCAGGAAAAATTCGACATAAACCACAAGAGCTAAAACCAGCCAAATATGATGAAAAATCAGATGTCCATCTGATTAAACCATTTAAATTGTGGAATCCTTTAACGTGGTAATGGTCTACAAAAGATAAAGAAAAGTTAAGACTTTTCTTTATCTTTCATGAGTGGCGCAATAATTTTAAGCATCTCTTCTTGCATGTGATCACGTGCTTTAGGGTCATTAAAGGTTTGTTGACCCAGCTCCATCATATATTCTGAAATTTGTCCCATAATCTGTACGTTTTTACGTGTAATCGATTGACCTTCTGGGGTTTTTAAAAATTTCAGATTTGCCTGAATTTCTTCTTCAGTATATGTCTTTAAATAAATATCTTGTAAGGCTTGCGTAGTTTTTGGGCTACTAATGAGCTGGTTACTCGAATCTTTTAAAAGTAAGCCTAACTTTTTTGCGGCCTCTTTTTCTTTCGGACCTAAAGTTTTGATGCCCGTAATATTAGTGATGATCTGTTCAGCTTGTTGATCATAATAAGGCGTTAATTCATTAATTGATTCTTTAAGCAAATAATCAATTTGGCTCATTTGCATGAGTTCTTTTACTGAACTTAATTTGGCAGGAGAAGCAAATAAGCTTGTTGTAATACAGCTTAGGCAGAGGCTGATTGAGAGATTTTTAAGAATAGGGCGGATAGTCATGAAATGACCTATATGCAGTTTATGGCGGGTGGGTGTACTTATTAATAGCACAGATTGGAGAACTAATTGTTACAATTCTTTTCAATTTCAAAAAAATTCTAAGGCATAAAAAAGCACCGAATCCAGTACTTTTTTTGATTAGCCTGCTGCGGCATCGATTACTGGAATTTTTCCAATTTTCGTTTACCAGATTTTTGGAGCTACTGCGTGAATTGAAGTACCGTTTACATCAACTAAATTATGGAATTCTTTAACTTTGTTAAAAGTGAGCCGGTATTAGCCTGCTTTTTTATTCAGGAGTCAATGTTTTTAGTATTTTAAGTACTTGTTGCTCTTGTTGATAGTATTTTACTATTTGCTCAGGTTTATAATTTTCATCTTGTTGGTTTTTTATGACCTTTTGATTTTGTTTGAAAAACTCTTGGGCTAAAGGATGTTCATATATGTGTAGTAAATAAACTAACTCTTCCTCCTCAAAAAATTTTAAATAAGGTTGAATTAGCTGTTGGATATAATAATTTTTAAAATCATCACTTTGCATTCGCTCTAATAATTGTCTTTCTATTTTAGGCGCATAATACGCTTTATCTTCAACTAAATCTTTTGAAGGAATACCTTGTAAAAGGTTTTTGCTATAGCTCTGTGCCAAACGTTCAGTTTGATAGTGTTGTATAGTCTGATCAAATAAACTTGTTTTTAATACTTCTATTGCTGTCTCTTGAGTTGGGGGCATTGCAAAGCTTGTAGTGGTTATAATACCTAATAAGATGCTAGACATTGATAATGATAGATTAATATTAAAAGACATTTTTTTATTGTTCCCCTGTATACGGCTTTTTATACGTCAAAATATCTCGAAAAATATAAAGCATGAACTTACTTTCATCTAAATAATTAGTTAAAAGTTTAGGGAGATGATCTGCTAAATATAATTCTTTTAAAAGATTTTTTTTAACAAGTATTTGTCCAGACTCAGTTTGATAGTGTTCAATAAAATAGAGAAGACTCTCTTCTGAAACATATTGTTGAAGTTGTTTAAATACAAGTTGATATTGTTTTTCTGATGAGCTAAAAATAGGGTCTTCTTTGAGATATAAGGCTGCAATTCTTTCAGCGACTTGATATTGCTGGGGTGTAAGTAAACGTGCATCAAGAGTGGGTGCTTGAATGTGGTAAAGAACGCGTTGAGTAGCAAGTTCTAAATAATAAGCTTTTCTTATTTCATGTAATAGTTCAAAAGTTTCTCTTGAATGAGTCACTTCAAGATATTTATTAATAGTTTCTGGTTTTGCGGGTTTTGCGCAAGCACTTGTTAAGCTAAAGAAGAATAATCCAAAAAATAAAGATAACGTATATTTATAATCCATGCGAGCTCAATAAATTTTTTTATTTAAGAGTATAATCATTGAAGTAAAAAGGAACATCACATTGATGTTCCTTTTTCATTATTTATGCAGTTGCATCAGTCACTGGAATTTTTCCAATTTTCGCTTGCCAGATTTTTGGAGCTACTGCGTGAATTGAAGTACCGTTTACATCAACCGCTACAGATACAGGCATATCTTCAACTACGAATTTGTAGATTGCTTCCATACCTAAGTCAGCGAAGGCAACAACTTCAGCTTCACGAACAGCTTTAGATACGAGGTAAGCTGCACCACCAACTGCCATAAGGTAAGTTGCTTTGTTGTCTTTGATCGCTTCAATTGCTGTTGGACCACGGTCAGCTTTACCAATCATACCGAATAGACCAGTATGCTCGAGTACTTTACGCGTGAATTTGTCCATACGTGTTGCAGTTGTAGGACCAGCAGGGCCAACGACTTCATCACCCACAGGATCAACTGGGCCAACGTAGTAAATGAATTTACCTTTAAGATCAACTGGTAATTCTTCACCATTGTCGATCATTTCAACCATACGTTTGTGCGCAGCATCACGACCTGTGTACATTGTACCGCTAAGAAGTAATGTGTCGCCCGGTTTCCAAGAATCCATT
Organism: Acinetobacter seifertii; assembly: GCF_000368065.1. GTDB lineage: Bacteria > Pseudomonadota > Gammaproteobacteria > Pseudomonadales > Moraxellaceae > Acinetobacter > Acinetobacter seifertii. Next base: position 186,059 of record NZ_KB851199.1, on the reverse strand, counting down.
TCTTCTTGAGTAATGGTATCAAGGTTTACACGTTTAGACTGTGAAGAGTCCCAAGTTACTGAAGGGTAGTCTTCAAGTTTTGGTGCTTGAATATGAGCTACACCTGTACCATCAAGCTGGAAGTGAGCATGACGAGTCGCAGCACAGTTCGGAATCATGCCTACTGGTTTACCAGCAGCGTGACATGGGTAATCTTTGATTTTAATATCAAGAACAGTGGTTAAACCGCCAAGACCTTGAGCACCAATACCAAGAGCGTTTACTTTCTCAAAGATTTCGATACGAAGTTCTTCGATTTTGTTCTCTGGTCCACGGCGAAGTAATTCGTCCATGTTGATTTCTTCCATGAGTGCTTCTTTAGCAAGCATCATGGCTTTTTCAGCAGTACCACCAATACCGATACCGAGCATACCAGGCGGACACCAGCCCGCACCCATAGTCGGAACAGTTTTAAGTACCCAGTCAACGATTGAGTCAGATGGGTTAAGCATCGCAAGTTTAGATTTGTTTTCTGAACCGCCACCTTTAGCAGCAACAGTAATATCTACTTTATTACCCGGTACGAGTTTGTAGTGAATAACAGCAGGGGTGTTGTCTTTTGTATTTTTACGACCAAATGCAGGGTCAGCAAGTACAGATGCACGAAGAACGTTGCTGTTTTCAAGGTAACCTTGGCGAACACCTTCATTTACTGCATCGTCTAAGCTCATTGTTAAATCGAATTTAACATCTAAGCCCACTTCAAGGAAAACGTTAACAATACCAGTATCTTGGCAAATTGGACGATGACCTTCCGCACACATGCGAGAGTTAATTAAAATCTGTGCAATTGCATCCTTTGCAGCTTTGTTTTCTTCGCGATCATAAGCACGGCTCATCGCTTGGATAAAGTCTTGCGGGTGATAGTACGAAATAAACTGTAGGGCGTCCTTGATTGATGTAATCAAGTCATCTTGTTTGATAATCGTTGTCATACCAGAAAATCTCTTGAGCGGGCTGTTAGCTAGCGGGCTAAATTATATGACAAAAACACAAACTTGTGGGGGATTGGTTGATCTTTTGACCGAAAGTCGAATAAGACCAGTGCTAAGTGATTTAAAACTAAGAACAACCAACTGCTAAGGCAGTTATTTAAGAGTAAAAAAAGCCATTTGAGCGGACATCAAATGGCGAGAGGTAGAAAAATTAAATGATATTAATTATTTCGCAGCAGCCTGTTGTTCAGCCTGAATTGCTGTTAATGCAATAGTAAAGACAATGTCATCTACTAAAGCACCACGAGACAAGTCATTGACTGGCTTGTTTAAGCCTTGCAGCATTGGTCCAACGCTGACTACATTTGCTGCACGTTGTACTGCTTTATAGGTCGTGTTACCCGTATTTAAGTCTGGGAAAATAAATACATTGGCACGGCCAGCTACGCGTGAGTCTGGTGCCTTTTGGCGTCCTACACTTTCAACAGAAGCTGCATCGTATTGTAGTGGGCCATCAATCAGTAAATCAGGGCGGCGTTGCTGTGCAATTTGAGTTGCTTGCTGTACTTTCTCAACATCAGCACCAGTGCCAGACGTACCAGTCGAATAGCTGATCATGGCAATACGTGGGTCAATTCCAAACGCTTTTGCAGAGTCAGCAGACTGAATCGCAATTTCAGCAAGCTGGTCGGCTGTAGGGTCTGGGTTAATTGCACAATCACCGTAAACATATACTTCATCTGGTAAAAGCATAAAGAATATGGACGAAACTAAAGAGTAAGACGGTGCGGTTTTAATGAGCTGAAAAGCAGGGCGCACGGTGTTCGCGGTTGTGTGAACTGCACCAGAAACCAAACCATCTACATGATCTAGCGCCAGCATCATGGTGCCGAGAACCACAGTGTCTTGTAATTGATCTTTGGCTTGTAACTCGTTGAGTTTACCTTTGCGCAGTTCAACCATTGGTGCAACATATTGGTTGCGAATACTGTCTGGATCAATAATTTCCAAGTCAGCGGGTAGTTCAATACCGCGTGCTTTTGCAACGTCTTGAACTGCATCTGGTTTTGCTAGCAAAATACAATGTGCAATACCACGAGCCTGACATATAGCAGCTGCTTCAATAGTACGTGGCTCGTCGCCTTCTGGAAGCACAATTCGTTTTTTAGCTGCAATTGATTTTTGCACTAACTCATGACGGAATGCAGAAGGAGAAAGGCGTGGAGTTGCACCGTTATTACTGTGCTGTTTAAGCCATTCGACATCGATATGACTTGAAACAAAACGAGTCACTTGCTCGGCACGTTCAGTATCATCGATTGGAATTTCATTACCAAAATCAGATAAGCGCTGTGCCGTTTCCAGTGTGTTTAAACGGGTGTGTAAAATTGGTAAGCCTTGTTTGATAGCGCTTTGGCAAAACTCTAAAAGCTCAGGGGCAGGTGCTTCACGTTCGGTCAGTACCAAGCCTGCCAAAGGAATACCGTTACTGGTTGCCAAGCTACCTGCAAGTAACACATCGGTGCGTTCAGATGCGCTAATAATCAACTCGCCAGCAATGAATTTATTCAATTCATATTCAATGCTTGAGGCAATTAAACTTGAGTGCAAAATACGACGTGTTTTCGCTTCGCCTTGATGTACCCATTGGCCATCAATCACAGTCGCGATGTCTAAAGTTCTAGGTACACTTAAGGTATTACTAAATGGAACTAAACCAATAATCGGTAAATCGTTCGATCCGAAGTAGCGATTGTATTTTTGCAGTTCTGTCGTAAATTTTGCGATGTCTTCAGTTGGGCGTAGCGATGGGTCAAATGCGACAGGAATCTGAGCTGTTTCTTCAGATAAGCCGCGTGTACGCATGAAGAGTACACCTGCTGTTCGGTTAGAAGTTGCACCGCCAAATTGACGTAAGTGAGCTTCAACTTTCTCGGCTGTTTTACGTGGGTTTTGAATGTCAGCCGTGCTCACTAAAACTACTTCTGCATCAAGCGCTTGGGCAAGGCTGGCATTAAGCTCACTGGCAAAATGGTCTTGTCCATTTGGCAATAAGCCTTCAACAATAATCACATTATTGTCTGCGGCAATACTACGATGAAGACTCACTGCTTCTTCAAGTAGCTCATCAACTTCACCTGACGCAATGCGTTGGGTTAACTTTTCATGAGAAATGGATTGAACAGTTTTACCTTGAAATAAATGACCAAATAAAGATGTAGTTCGGTCTAAAGTTTCTTGATCTACCTGAGAAAACGGTTTTAAAAAGCCTGCTTTAATCCCATTACAATCAAGTGCATAAATCATACCTAAGCAGGCAGAGGTTAAACCAACCCCTTCACCTGTAGGAATTAATAAAATTGTATTCATATAAACCTATAAATAACGTTCTTTGACTTCTGTAATTAAGCAAGGCTAATTTCAGGAGATGTATTTTGTGCAACGTCTACAACCTGACGCGTTTCTTTGGCAATACGGCCTTCTTCATCGGTTGGAATCACCCAGATTTGTGGTCCTGTACCGCTATCGATACGGCCTTCTGTGCCACGTTTTAAATTGTTGTTCTGGTCTTTATCGAGCTGTAAACCAAAGTGAGGTAAATAAGCTAAAGTTTTTTCACGAATATAAGCTGAGTTTTCACCAATACCACCTGTGAAGATCAGGCCATCAATACTTGGTAAACCACAGCTTAGTGCAGCAAGTGATTTTGCAAGGCGGTAGCTAAATACTTCAATTGCAAGACGCGCATCTTCGTTGCCATTTTCAGAGGCTTCAATCACTGTGCGCATATCGTTAGAGAGTTGTGATAAGCCAAGTAAGCCACTTTCGTTATTTAAGACTTTGTCTATTTTCGCCAAGTCCCAACCAAGATTTTTTGCAAGGAAACTGTGTAAGCTTGGATCGACATCCCCACTACGGGTTCCCATTACAACACCTTCAAGCGGGGTAAGGCCCATAGAAGTATCAACACTTTGTCCATTCCATACTGCACAAGTCGAACTACCATTGCCCAAGTGTGCTGTTAACCAACCGCCTTTTTGGAAATTACCAGCCAGTTCACTACCTCGGTCAGACACATAAGCATGACTTGTGCCATGGAAGCCATAGCGGCGAACGTTATGGTCTGTATATAAAAATTTAGGGATTGCATAACGGTATGCATGCGCAGGCATGGTTTGGTGGAATGCAGTGTCGAATACGGCAACTTGAGGTAATTCAGGAAATAGGCGCATCGTTGCTTCAATCCCGATTAAGTGGGCTGGGTTATGAAGCGGTGCAAGAGGGGTGGCTGCACGAATACGTTCTATAATTTCAGAAGTAAGTAATTCAGCTTTAGTGAGGCTTCCACCATGTACGACACGGTGACCGATTGCTTGAGGTTTATAGTTTGCAAGACGTGCAAGTAAAGTTTCTAAAGCTTTGGCGTGGTCAGCATAAGGAATTGAGAGCTCTAGTGGTTCTCCACCGACTGTAATTCCTTTAATACGAGCATCAGCCGCCCCTAAGTTTTCTGCTAAACCATAAATACGATCTTCACGACGGTCTGAAACCAGCGCGTATTTAATAGATGAAGAACCGCAATTAATAACTAATACTGATGTAGCCACGTTGAAATACCCAAGTCCTGATTTAAAAATAGTTTTCCTAACTTCCTGATCAAAAGGCATTAATTGCAACATGCATTAAGAGCAGGTTGTGATGTTTTAACATGTGTTGTTTTTCTGTCCAAGATAGACTTTAGCCCATTAGACTTAAGCACTATCGACCATCAAATTTTTTATAACTAATATTCGTTGAGTATAAAGCTTAACCACTGTATTTATTGTTTTTTTGTAGAAGAATTAAACAGTTTTTTGTATATATTTATGAAAAGTAAATTTTGAATCAATGTAATTTTCAACTATTTGGTATAAATTTTTTAAGAAAAAATAAGTGTTGTTATTTTAATCAAACCACAGGGGAGTATTACAAATAATATACGTAATTGAAATTAAGTTTTAATAGTTTATACATAGGATAAAAAGAATAAATTATAAACATTTTTAATATCAAAATAAGTATAAAAAAGTCAGTGCTCACCCATTTATAAAGATATTTTATTGCTTTGATATTATGAGAAATTTCTCATAGTTATTAATATTTAATTTACCCGTAAAGGTAGTCAAAAATAAAATCATTTTCTTGTTTAAAACTTAAACATTATTTGTCTTTAATGCTAAGGCCTAGAGTATTGCTCGGAGTTATAAGGACTTGCATGTCGCTTTTTGCCTTAATAATATTATTCATCCTTCTGCCAAATGATCGTTAAATATATCGTTTGGTCTATTTTGTTTTTCCGGCTTATCCGGTTGTACAGGAGCGTCCAGCATGGACTTGCCGAACCCAATATTGGCAAAAGTTACCAAGCGTGTAATCGCGCGTAGCCAAAAAACTCGTTCTGCATATTTACAACGCATTGAACATGCCCAAGGTAAATTTCCTGCTCGTGGAGCACTCTCATGTGCCAATCTCGCACATGGTTTTGCCAGCATGGAAGATAATGAAAAATTAATTATTAAAGTTGGCCGTGAACCAAATATTGGCATTGTGTCTTCATATAATGAAATGCTTTCAGCACATGCCCCTTATAAAACCTTCCCAGACATTATAAAAACAGCTGCCCGTGAAAATGGTGGTGTTGCTCAGTTTGCTGGTGGTGTCCCAGCAATGTGTGATGGCATTACTCAAGGTAATGCTGGTATGGAATTGTCATTGTTTTCACGTGAAACAATTGCGATGAGTACAGCAATTGCACTTTCTCATAATATGTTTGATGCTGCATTGTGTCTCGGCGTATGCGATAAGATTGTGCCGGGCTTACTGATTGGTGCGTTACAGTTTGGTTATCTACCAACTATTTTTGTGCCTGCGGGTCCAATGAGTAGCGGTTTATCGAATGATGATAAAGCCAAAATCCGTCAACAATTTGCGACTGGTCAAGTGGGCCGTGATGCCTTACTTGAAGCTGAATCGGCTGCCTATCATGGTCAGGGCACATGTACCTTCTATGGTACTGCCAACAGCAACCAAATGCTGATGGAAGTCATGGGTTTACATTTGCCAAGCGCTGCATTTGTTCACCCTCATACGCCATTACGTGATGCTCTCACTGCCGAAGCTGCTAAGCGTGTACTTGACTTAACTGCTGAGCGAGGCAACTACACACCAATCGGTCATGTTGTCGATGAAAAAGCCATTATAAACGGCATCGTGGCGTTACTCGCTACAGGTGGTTCAACCAACCATACTTTGCATTTGATTGCGATTGCTCGCGCCGCTGGCGTCTTGATTGACTGGGATGACTTTGATGAGTTGTCTGCTGTTGTTCCATTGCTCGCAAAAATCTATCCAAATGGTAAGGCCGATGTAAACCATTTCCAAGCTGCGGGTGGGGTGGCATTCCTTATTCGTAACTTACTTGAGGCAGGGTTACTCCATAACGATGTAACGACAGTCGCTGGTAAGGGTTTACAGCACTACACCAAAGAACCGAAATTGATTGACGGTAAGCTCACTTGGGTTGACGGTGTGGTTCAGAGCCTTGATGACAAAGTACTTCGTAGCATTGATGCGCCGTTTCAGCCAGATGGTGGCTTGCGCTTAATGCAAGGTCGTCTTGGTCGTGGTGTTATCAAGATTTCTGCTGTTGCGCCAGAGCACCGTAAAGTTAAAGCTCCAGCAATTGTGTTTGACTCTCAAGAAGCGGTACAAGCAGCGTTTGATCGTGGCGAATTACACCGAGACTTTATTGCGGTCGTTCGTTTCCAAGGTGCTCGTGCGAATGGTATGCCTGAGTTACATCGTTTGACGCCTGTGTTGGGTGTTTTACAAGATCAAGGTTTCCATGTTGCCTTAGTTACTGATGGACGTATGTCTGGTGCTTCAGGCAAAGTTCCTGCGGTGATTCACTTATCTCCAGAAGCCTTACTAAATGGGCCGATTGGCAAAGTCCAAACCGGAGATATGTTGGTTATTGATGCTGAGGCTGGTGTACTCGATATTGAGTTAGATGAACAAACTTGGCAATCACGCCCTGTTGCACAGCCAGAACATCAGGCAGAAAACGAAGTCGGTTTTGGGCGTGAATTATTTGGTGTATTCCGTGCAGCAGCAGCGCCTGCTGAACATGGTGCATCTGTGTTTGGTTCACTTGTTGGTGAAGAGCCACAAGCGCATATTTGAGACAAAGGAATTACAAAGTAATGAGCAAGATTGAAGATGTGGTCAAATTAGGCCCAGTAATTCCCGTGTTGGCTTTTGACTCCGCCGAACAAGGTGAACATGTATCACGTGCGTTGCATGCTGGTGGTGTAAAAGTACTGGAAATTACTTTACGTACCGCTGCTGGTTTGGCTGCTATTGAGCGTGCAAGCCAGTTGGCAGATGACATTGTGGTGGGTGTGGGAACAATTACCAAGCCTGAGCATTGCGCCCAAGCTAAAAAAGCAGGCGCTAAGTTTGGTGTATCTCCTGGTTTAACTAAAGACTTACATTTGGCTGCGCAAGATGCTGGCTTACCTTTATTACCAGGAGTTATGACACCAAGTGATCTGATTCAGGCGATTGAGTTGGGCTATGACATTGTGAAATTTTTCCCAGCGCAGCAAGCAGGTGGAGTCGAGATGCTCAAAGCATTTTATGGTCCATTTCCAAACTTGCGTTTTTGCCCAACAGGTGGAATTACAGCAGAGTCAGCACCAGATTTCTTGAAGCAACCTAACGTAGTTTGTGTAGGTGGTTCATGGTTGACGCCTAAAGCTGCTGTTGCTGCACAAGACTGGGCTGAAATTACGCGTTTAGCTCAAATTGCGAGTCAGTTGAGAGCATTGTAAATGTAGTCAATATTTATAAAAAAATGAAGTGCATTCTATGTGCTTTAAAGGCTGTATTGATGTGACCAGTTTGTGCTGGTCACACCTAAATATAAAAAATTAATGTCTTAACAGTAGGAATTACTGTGGTTGAAGACCTTTGTTTAGGCAGTGTGCCTAAATAATAATTCCAAGGAGAAGTGTCCCATGGAGACGGTTCAGGGTGGCATGTTGCTGATCTACACTGTAATCGCGATTATTGCATTGGTTGTTATGATCGCGAAGTTCAGAATTTATCCCTTTTTAGTTCTTATCATTGTTTCACTTGGTTTAGCTTTAGCTGTTGGCATGCCAATGGGCGATATTGTTAAGTCATATGAAGCTGGTACTGGTAAAACCTTGGGCCACCTTGCGATTGTAATCGCACTCGGAACGATGCTCGGCAAAATGATGGCCGAGTCGGGTGGTGCTGAACGAATAGCAATTACTTTAATTAAATGGTTTGGTGAGAAAAATATTCACTGGGCCATGATGTTTATTGCCCTTATTGTTGGTCTTCCCGTATTTTTCGAAGTCGGTTTTGTTCTACTCATTCCAATTGCATTTAACATTGCTAAACGGACAGGCAAGTCCTTACTGGTTGTTGGCTTGCCGATGGTTGCTGGTTTGTCGGTCGTACATGGTTTAATTCCGCCACATCCAGCAGCTTTGCTGGCAGTGCAGGCATATCATGCTGATATTGGTAAAACGATTGCTTACAGTTTAATAGTCGGTGTTCCAACAGCTATTGTGGCTGGGCCTTTGTACGCACTCTGGATTAATAAATACGTCAAATTGCCTGAAAATAACCCTTTAGCAAAGCAGTTTGTTGATGCAGATACGACTAAGACCCGTGAGTTACCAAGCTTTGGGATTACCTTATTTACGATAATGTTGCCTGTTGTACTCATGTTAATCGGAAGTTGGGCTGATCTGTTCTTTGCACCAAAAACTTTTGCAAATGATGTACTACGTTTCATTGGTACTTCTGATATCGCGTTGCTTATTGCCGTACTGGTCAGCTTCATTACCTTTGGTACGATGCAGGGCTTTAACCGTGAACAAATTGAAAAATTCTGTGGCGGGTGTTTAGCTTCTATTGCCGGGATTATGTTGATTGTAGGTGCTGGTGGCGGTTTTGGTGGTATTTTGCGTGACACCGGTATTTCTGATGAGATTGTATCTACAGCTTTAAAGGCAAATTTATCGCCGTTATTGTTGGGCTGGTTTGTTGCAGCATTGATTCGTTTGGCTACAGGTTCTGCAACGGTTGCTATGGCTACCGCTTGTAGCATTGTTGCCCCAATTGCAGCTACAGCTGGCGTTGCTGTTAGACCGGAACTCTTAGTCCTTGCGACGGGTTCAGGTTCATTGGTGTTCTCACATGTAAATGACGCAGGATTTTGGCTAATCAAAGAATATTTTGGTATGACAGTAGGGCAGACACTCAAAACTTGGTCAGTATTAGAAACGATCATTTCGGTGTTGGGTTTATCTTTCACGCTACTGCTTAGCACTATTTTATAATTAAAGGTGAGTAATCCATGATTGTGATTGCAATGGGTGTCTGTGGAACAGGTAAAACCCTAATCGGCGAGTTGTTATCAGAGCGTTTGGCTTGTGAGTTCCTCGATGGCGATACGCTTCATTCGGCTGCGAATAAAAGCAAGATGAGCCAAGGTATTCCTTTAACTGATGAAGACCGTTTGCCATGGTTACAAGCCATTCGTCAGGCGATTGAAACAAAACAAAGAGATGGTGAAACAGCTGTATTTACATGCTCATCTTTAAAGCGGATGTATCGCGATATTTTAAGAGGGCAGGACCAGAATATTAAGTTTATATACTTAAAAGGTTCTTATGAGCTGTTGCAGCAACGTCTTGCTGAGCGAGCAGGCCATTTCTTTGACCCATCATTGCTACAAACTCAGCTAGATACATTAGAGGAACCAGATGTGAATGAAGCAATTGCTATTGATATTGCGCTCACACCAGAACAGATCATTGAACAAGTCATCCAGAAGCTAGGGGTGACTGATAGTGTGTGTCGAGGATAACCTCATTTAAAACTCACATCTTGATGGCTCTATAGCCTGAGGCCCAAGCAAGGTGAATACCGGTAACAGTACTGGTATTCACACAAACTAGACCTGTTCATAACGGGCTAGGTTTAAATCTATAAATAATTGGAGATAAGAATAATGAGCCATTCAAATAATTTACAACATAAATTTCCCCCAGTAGATAGTATTCCTGACAGCGTACGTCTGCCATCTCAGATTCATCAGCGTATCTCGTTAGTGGATGGTGAGTTGAAGTTATGGGCTGGTTCAACCAAGAAGACATTCTCTCCAATCTGGATTCAGCAGCCTGACGTTAGCTTGCAGCAAGTTGAGCTTGGTAGTTATCCAGTCATGGGTGAGAAAGAAAGTGACGAAGCGTTAGAAGCGGCAGTACGCGCCTACAATAATGGTCGTGGTGAATGGCCAATGATGAAAGTTGGTGAGCGCATCGCTTGTATGCAGAATTTCATTCAGCGTATGGTGGAACAGCGAGACCTCATTGTTAAACTGATCATGTGGGAAATTGGTAAGAGCTTGGCGGACTCCGAGAAAGAGTTCGACCGTACTGTCACCTATATGCGTCAAACGATTGATGCCCTGAAAGATCTGGATAATGCCAACTCCCGCTTTGTGATTGCTGAAGGTACGATTGGTCAAATCCGTCGTACTCCATTAGGTGTCGTGTTGTGTATGGGGCCATACAACTACCCGCTGAACGAAACCTTTGCCACCTTGATTCCTGCCATGCTGATGGGCAATACAATCATCTTCAAACCGCCTCAATTTGGGACCTTGCTGTTTGAACCATTGTTAGAAGCATTCCGTGACTCATTTCCAAAAGGTGTGATCAATACCATTTATGCGCCAGGTTCATTGGTGGTGCCACATCTGTTGGCATCTGGAAAAATTAATGTATTGGCATTGATTGGTTCTAGTAAAGTGGCCGATCACTTGAAAAAACAACATCCAAAATCTCACCGTCTGCGTGCGATTCTGGGACTGGATGCAAAGAACGCAGCCATTATTCTGCCAGATGCTGATTTGGATTTGACAGTGAAAGAGTGCCTGTTGGGGGCATTGTCTTTTAATGGTCAGCGTTGTACTGCGCTCAAAATGCTGATGGTACATCGGTCAATAGCTGACGAATTTGTTAAGCGCTTAACGGCTGAACTGACTAAACTAAAAGTGGGTATGCCATGGGAAAAAGGTGTATTTATTACTCCATTGCCAGGTATGCACCGTACGACCTATATGACTGAAGTCATTGAAGATGCCGTGGCTAAAGGAGCTAAAGTTGTTAATCCGGAAGGTGGCGAATTCTGCAAAACCATGTTTTATCCAGCTGTAGTTTATCCAGTAACAGAGGGGATGAGACTGTATCGCGAAGAACAGTTTGGTCCAGTGGTGCCTGTCTCTGTTTATGATGACATTGAAACTGTGCTGGAATATGTTACGACTTCTGATCATGGTCAGCAGGTGAGTATTTTTGGTAGCGACCCTGAGCAAATTGGTCATTTAGTCGATACACTTGTACATCAAGTTTGTCGTGTAAATATCAACTGTCAGTGTCAACGTGGTCCAGATGTGTTTCCATTCGGTGGCCGTAAAGATTCTGCGGAAGGTACACTGTCTGTGCATGATGCGTTACGTGCATTCTCTATCCGCGCTATGATTGCTGCTAAACAGACCGATGATAGCAAAGGCATGCTGGCCTCTATGGTGTCTGAGCACTATTCTAAATTTGTGAATACCGATTTTATTTTCTAATGAACATATGATTAAAAAACCAGCCTTTGGGCTGGTTTTTTATTGGAGCTAACAAAATAAAACGCCTGATATTGATCTGGCGTTTTATTTAAATAAGAGAGGACTTATTGACGAATTTGACCGTCACCTAACACAATCCATTTTTGAGAAGTTAAGCCTTCTAAACCAACTGGACCACGTGCATGAATTTTATCTGTTGAGATACCAATTTCAGCACCTAAACCATATTCAAAGCCATCAGCGAAACGAGTTGAAGCGTTAATCACGACTGAACTTGAGTCTACACGAGCCAAGAACTGACGAGCTAAAGTATAGTTTTCAGTCACAATTGCATCGGTATGATGCGAGCCATATTTATTGATATGGTCAATTGCTTCATCAATACCACTAACCACTTTAACAGCAAGAATTGGTCCTAAATATTCGGTATACCAATCTTCTTCTGTCGCAGGTTTTACAGAAGCGCCTAAAATACGACGTGTTTCTGGACAGCCACGGAGTTCGACTTGTTTTTCAGCATAAAGTTCAGCAATACGTGGTAAGAAAACGTCTGCAATTTTTTCGTCAACAAGCAGTGTTTCCATCGCATTACAAACGCCATAACGATGTGTTTTGGCATTCAATGTAATTGGTAATGCTTTTTGTAAGTCGGCTTGAGCTTCTACAAACACATGACAGTTACCATCAAGATGCTTAATGACAGGAATACGAGCTTCATTGGTTACACGTTCAATTAGGCTCTTGCCACCACGTGGAACAATTACATCTACATATTCAGCCATGGTAATGAGGTGACCAACCGCTGCACGATCAGAAGTTTCAATCACTTGTACCGAATGCTCAGGTAAACCAGCAACTTTTAAACCATGTTTAATCGCTTCTGCGATTGCTTTGTTTGACTCAAGTGCTTCTGAACCACCACGTAAAATAATGGCATTGCCCGATTTAATTGCTAAAGATGCAGCTTCAAGTGTTACGTTTGGACGTGATTCGTAAATCATACCAACGACACCCAAAGGCACACGCATTTTTCCAATTTGAATACCTGTGGGGCGATATGCAAGATCCGTAATTTCCCCAATTGGATCGACAAGCGCGATCACATCTTTTAAACCTTGCAACATCCCTTTAAAGCGTGCGGGCGTAAGCTCAAGACGATCAAGTAAGGCGCTATCAAGCTTGTTGTTACGGCCTTTTTCCATGTCGAGTTGATTCGCCGCCAAGATTGCTGCCTGATTATTTTCTAAAGCAGTATAAATAGCAGAGAGTGCATGATTTTTAAGCGAAGTTGAAGCACTTATCAAAACGCGTGAAGCCTCACGTGCTTGTTGCCCAACTTTTTGCATGTATTGTTCAATTGAATCTTGCATAGCAGTTTTTAATCATTTACCAATGACTACGATAGTAGCAGTCAAATGCGGAACAATGAATGGCTTTTTTTCAAAAATGTGACCGCTATAAAAAAACATTTAAATATTTTGAAAACTATTAGCGGCTTAAACAAGATGAGCGGTCATTTCAGCGATTGCGTATATTTCAGACAATTGTTTAGAATGGACTTGTGCAATACAAACTAATACAAATTTTAAAGATTTGTGCATAAAAGATTACATGTTCAAGAAGGAACTCTTGCAGCATAAAAAAATTACAGCAAGGAGGAAGCAAGGATATGAATTCCATTATTCAAATGGATTCGGAGATAAACCAAGCTTATGCCGGTTTTGGGTTTTTCGATATCTACCATAGAGATAGTTTTAAACAACCAGCTCGTACCACATGGATTGACGGCTGGAAAATTGAATACATGGCGATTGCAGACCCAAAAACCATTCACAAAACACCGATTGTGATTGTTGGTGGTGCTTTTCAAAATTTTAACTCTTATAAATATTGTGTTGAGCAACTGTTTGAAAGTGGTCCGGTCATTCTAATTGACTTGCCATCTATGGGTGCAAATCAACAAATTACCAATCGGGATACTGGAATTTCTGCTGGAACATTAGAACTACCTGATTTATCAGAAATGTTAGGTCGCTGGTTAGATATTGTCGGACTACAAAAAGTTTCTGTAATGGGAATGTCGTTGGGTTCAGTCGTTGCTTCTTGTTTTGCCTATCACCGTCCAGATTTGATGGATCGTATGATTTTGATGGGTGTTATGCAAAAGACCCGTAAAAGCTGGCGAATGATTTTGGAAGAATCGCTCAAACTCATGCAAGAAAACCGTATGGAAGAGTTTGGGCAAGCGGTAATTTTATATTTGGTCAATCATGCCAAGTTAGATAAAACCCGTATGTCACCTACAGCTAAAAAATTATTTTTTAGGCAAATGGCTGAGTTCACAGGTACCGAGCGCGAACGTTATGACATTAACTGTAATCGCCTTCTACGGTTAACAAATGTGCCAATTCCAGAATGTAAAACACTGGTTGCAGCAGGGCAGTATGACAGTTTTACTCTGCCTCATGAAAATGCCAATTTTGCTTTGCAATGTCCAGATATGGAATTTGCCCTTATTGCAAATGCGGACCATGTACCTCAGTTGCAGCGTCGTAAAGAAACCATGAGTTTGTTCACTTCATTTTTAAAAGGTGAATCTATCCAAAATTTGGATGGCATTATTCCTATGACACGTGAACAAATGCAAAACATGGAGCGCCGTGGTGAAGAGCGGATTTCAGTTCTTCAACCTAAAACGAAACTGAGCCACCGTGAATGTAAAACGGAAGTGTCAGTGACGATTGTTGACGTGACTTTCTTTGGGATGTACTTGAAGTTAGATGATGTGACACAGCTCGACTTTGTAAATGAACACCCACGGGATCTGGCTCTGCATCTAGAAGATGAGGAAGGCCCTTTCTCGATTGAATGTTTAATCTTTGAAGCTACTGAACACGGAATCCGTGCTTTATTTAAGCATGGCAGTTTTGAGCTTGCTGATCGTTTAAGTCGTTTTATTGTCCGTCAAAAACAAACTGCTTAATTAGGTTTTTATAAATGGAAGTTCGTTTATTTCGAGCTTCCATTTTTTTATATTTATTATTTTATTTGGGCGTGAATGGTCCAAACTAAGTCACCTAAATGTTCTTCATCGCTCTCTTTAGAAACTTGTCCAAAGAATATTTGTGGTTGTTCAACACTCACTTGACTAAATCCTACATCTTTAAAAAAGTCTTTCACCTCAAGTGGCGTTTTAAAATGAAAACTAAAAGAGCTTCGAGACATGAGTTTCAATAATTTACTGCTGTTCCAGATAATGCTGGCAAGTTTGTTTTTAACGGGTTCAGGGTAGAGGTCGGTTAAGTAATGGAACTTTTTAAAAGAAGTTCCGTAGTGAGCAATCGACTGGATCAGTTGTTTTAATAAGTCTTTATCAAAATAGTTAATCAAACCTTCACTGATCACAACCAGTGGGCGGTTCGGGTCAAACACTTCAAATGCTTGAGCAAAGGCTTTGGTAAATAAATCGACTGATAAAATCTCAGGTGCATTTTTTTCAATTTGTTGTAATGCATTTTGCTTTGTCTGAGCCATATCGGGTAAATCAAGCTCTCGATAGGTAATCGAAGGATAATGCTGTCTAAACCACCAGCCACGTGGTGATAAACCACAAGCAATTTCAAGCACCTGTAAATCAGGGTTTTCTTGAATTAACTTCTCTAAATCATGATCGAGCATGGTATGGCGTTGTTTAAGCGTCGTGCGCATGCTACCGCCGATATATTTCTCAGCCCAAGATTCTATTGGATGAACTAAATACGCCAGTGATTTGCCTTTGGTAGTGGCAAGTGCTTCATGTGAGATCCCCATTTGATACCAGATATAACCCGTATAGTGGGCTGTAAAAGAGATGTGGCGGTGTTTTGAAAGTTGTTGTGTCATTCGTCCTGAACTCGATTTATTGTTTTTGTGTGATCTTCATTATTAATAACAATGAAGAGGTTCTAATGCATTGATGGTGAATGAACCTGCATGACGGAGTCCTGTCAATTAGGTTGGCATTCTGGGATGAACTTTCAGTTGGAGTTACTTTTCTTTCGGGAAAAGTAACCAAAACCTGAGGTACGAATAGCAAAGATTAATTATCTTTGCCGTACCGTAAAACGAAAGCTATGCTTGAGTAAATGCTACGCACTTCGTTTGTCTTGCGCAATGCGAAAGCGCTAACGCTTTTGCATTGCTCAGGTTGCAGATGACGCTTCCACGTATCCATACTTTAGAGTGAGCTTTTAAACTCTTCAATGGCTGTTTTGACAGCTTGCCACTCATTTCCAAGCGATAAAGTTTCATCAATCTGAATTTGTGGAATTTGGCCACGCATGCGTTCAAGGCGTTCTTGGTTTGGTAGCTCTAAGTTCGCAATACCTTCAAGTGCTGTACATGCTGCACTACGGTCATTACATACCAGCCCCATATCACAACCCGCTGCCAGAGCGGCCTGAATACGTGCATCTGCGCCACCTGCTACACATGCAGCCTGCATGCTTAAGTCATCAGAGAAAAGTACGCCATTAAATTTCAAACGGTTGCGTAGAACTTCTTGAATCCAGAAAGGTGAGAAACCTGCCGGATTTGGGTCAACCTGATCATAAATCACATGTGCAGGCATGAGTGCATCAAGCTCAGGCATAAGCTTAATGAAGCTTTGCATGTCATGGTTATAAATTTCGTCATAACTGCGGCTATCAATTGCAGCAGCAACATGAGAGTCTGCTTTTACTGAACCGTGACCAGGGAAGTGCTTACCGGTATTTGCCATTCCAGCTTTTTTCATACCGCACATAAATGCGCCAGCAAGTGGGGCAATATCCTCAATGTTTTTAGAGAAGCCACGGTCACCAATCACATCACTAATTGCATTAAGGTCTAAAACTGGTGCAAAACTAAAATCGATCCCCACAGCCAAGACTTCAGTTGCCATTAACCAGCCACACTGTTCAGCCAGTTCAAGCGCCTTTTGTGGTTGAGTGATATAGAGTTCGCCAAAGCGGCCCATCGCTGGCAATAGCGTAAAGCCAGATTTTAAACGTTGAACTCGACCACCTTCTTGATCGACAGCAATCAAAATATCTGGGCGAACTTGGCGCATATGGTCGGTTAAAGCACGGACTTGTTGTGGTGATTCAATATTTCGTGCAAATAAAATCATGCCACCGACTTGCGGAGCTTGTAATAGTTCAATATCTTCTTTAGTAAGTTCTGTGCCGGCAATGTCCAGCATCAACGCGCCAATCATATTGGTTCCATTTGAATTTTGATTGAAAAACAATAAGCGAATTTTGCAATGATTTGCTACATTTTGTCAGTACAGAATATGATAAAACTACACGGTATAAACAATTTAGTTGGTTAAGATGTTGAATCTGCTTAGTTCATATCGAAAACAGAGCGTGTAAGATACGAACACCCAAGGAAGTATTAAGAATTTATGAAACTTCAAACTATAGCTTGTGCAGTAGCAATCGCGACTGGCGGTTTATTCTTCTCTCATACGATGAACGAAGCAAGAGCAGCAACTAATACTGCTGCTGTTTCTCAATCGATCCAGCCAACGCAAGAGCAGGCCTTGGTGGCTCGTCAACTGGCAACTTTAGTTGATCGCCAACATTATTTAAATATGCGACTAGATGCGAATACATCTAACCGTATTCTCGATATGTACTTAGACAGTCTTGATCCAGATCACTCATTATTTTTAGACGCTGAAGTTCAAAATTATAAAAAACTCTATGGTTCAAATTTTGGTGCTTCATTAAAAGCGGGGAATTTAACTGGACCGTTTGCAATTCACCAGCAATATCGTGAACGCTTAAAACAATTTTACGAGTTCATGCTGGCTGAGTTAAAACAACCACAAAATTTAAAACAGCCAAATAGCTATATTGAAGTAGATCGCGAAAAAGCGCCGTATTTTAAAACAACGGCTGAGCAGCAAAATCACTGGCGTAAAATGCTGGTATCACAGTTAATCAATTTGACGATTAGCCGTGAAGAGGAACAAGCAAAACAAAAGGCGCTTAAAGAAAACCCATCACTTGCTGATGGTCAAGATTTAACAGGCCCAGAAGATTTAACACCAGCTCAGACTCTGACTAAACGTTATACACGTCAGCTTGAAAGAATTAGCCGTGTGAAAAGCGATGATGTTTTAGATAAAACATTAAACGCAATGCTAGCGACTTATGATCCGCACAGTAATTATTATCCGCCAATTGATGCGATAGAACTAAATCGCCAAACGACCTTACAACTTGAAGGTATTGGGGTATCGATTCGTCCAGAGCGTGGCAATGAAGATTACACCAAGATTGAAACCATTGTAGAAGGTGGTCCTGCAAGTAAGTCTGGTCAAGTGAAATCAGGAGATCGAATCGTTGGAGTCGCTCAAGAGGGCGGTAAAATGATCGATGTGGTGGGTTGGTCAAGTTCGGAAATTGTTGGACTTATTCGTGGTAAACGTGGCACTAAAGTAACGCTTAAGCTTCTTGGTGCGGGTGCATCAATGAGTCAGGCACGTAATGTGACTTTAGTGCGTGATGTTATTCAAGAAGAAGATGCTGGTGTTCGTTCACGTACAGTAGAAGTAACACGCGACGGTAAAAAGCACTTATTAGGTGTCATTGAAATCCCATCGTTCTATTTTGACTATCGTTCACGTCGAGCTGGTCAGCAATATCGTTCAGTTTCTGAAGACACTGCAAATGCTTTTGAGGCATTAAAAGCTAAGAAAGTAGAAGGTATTATTATTGACTTACGTAATGACCCAGGCGGTTCATTAGAAGAAGTTGCACGTATGCTTGGACAGGTAATTAAGTCAGGTCCAGTTGTGCAAATTCGTGACGGCAATGGTAATGTCAGTGTATTTGAAGACAACGATGGCGGACAGCAAATCTATACAGGTCCACTTGCTGTATTGGTGAACTTAGCATCAGCGTCTGCAAGTGAGATTTACTCTGCGGCAATTCAAGACTATGAGCGTGGCATTATCATTGGTAGTACAACCACAGGTAAAGGTACAGCTCAAGTTCAACTTGATACTTTGGCATACGGTCAAGCGACCTTAACTCAGCGTAAATTCTACCGTGTTACTGGTGGTAGTACGCAAAACAAAGGTGTAGTGCCAGATATTAAACTTGTCGACATCTATAACGAAGAGTTTGGTGAGCGTAAATCGAAGAATGCGTTGAAGTGGGATACCATTCCGACTGCACCATTTAAACGTGAAGGTTCTGTTCAGCCATATGTTGCGAAGTTATCTCAACTTTCAGAACAGCGTGTAGCCGTTGACCCACAGTTTAAATATTTAAATAAACGTACGGCTATTGCGAAGGTTACAAGTGACCAAAAGCAGGTTGTACTTGATATTGATAAGCGCCGTGCTGAGCTTCTTGGTTTAGAAAAGCAAACTTTAGATGCTGAAAATGAACGTCGGGCAGCAACAGGTCAAAAACCTTTTGTAAATTGGGAAAGCTACCAAGCTTCTTTAGATGCTCTAGCTGAATCTCGTGCCAAAATGAAAGCTAATCAACGTCCTGCATTGCCAGAAGAAGAAACGTTCGTGACTGAAGCGGCAAATGTACTTATGGATTATGCAAAACTACAGAACCGTTAAGTTCTATTGATTGTTTATAAAAAAGCATGCTGTTCTCAGCGTGCTTTTTTAATTTTTTATGTCAGTAAACTGTCATGCATTTATCATCAAAGTGTCAAGAAAGTTGCTTAATCTTTAAGCATGAAAATAAATACATTGATGGATGGCGCTATGCAAGGCTCATTCGCGACAGCACTATTAAAACAACAGCAACTCCCTGAAAGCTTCCAATTCTATTTTAAACAAAAACAGCAGTTGTCTAATACTCAGGAATTGCACCAACTCCATGAGTTGGTTCGTCCACGCTTAAAAATTGCGATTGTCACAGAGACATGGCCACCAGAGATTAATGGTGTAGCACTCTCGTTATTGCAGTTATGCCAAGGTCTTCAAAAACAAGGGCATAAAATTTTACTTGTTCGACCAGAACAAAAAGCAAAATGCTATGACTTTTTACCAGAGCAAGAGTGTCTGGTGATGTCACAGGCTATACCAAAATATCCGACTTTGCAGTTCGGCTGGCCACAATATTTAAAAGTATCTAAAGCATTTGAAAAATTTGCACCAGATGTCGTGCACATTGTGACTGAAGGGCCATTAGGCTTAACAGCGATGCAGGCAGCAAAAGCAAAATCGATTCCAGTTTCTAGTGGCTTTCATTCACCATTTCAAGATTTTAGTCGATTCTTTGATTTGGCTTTCTTGGTTAAGCCAATCCAAAAATACCTTTGCTGGTTTCATAACAATACTCAAGTGACCTGTGTGCCGAGTAAAGATACAGAGGAAGCCTTACGTGGTTTTGGTATTGCCTGCCCACTTATTGTGGTTGGACGAGGGGTCGATACCATGCGCTTTTCGCCCAAGCATCGTTCAGAAAGTTTACGTCAGCAATGGGGTGTCGATGCCGATACTCGTGTCATGCTGTATGTAGGGCGTTTATCACCAGAAAAAGAAGTGCAATTGATTGTTGAAAGTTATGCAGCCATGCAAAACATGCAGCAACATAAAACTAAATTGGTGGTAGTAGGAGATGGCCCGAGCCTGTAAATTATTTTGTGTAAGTTCCATTTTTTATAAATGATCTTTTAATCGATCATCGAACTGAATCGTAAACCAATTCATTGCTAAACGCCAATTTTGAATTGGCATCGTCCATTTCTTCGCAGCATTTGATGTTGCTAAGTAAATGACCTTCTTTACTGAGTCATCAGATGAAAAGATTTTCCTTTTCTTCGTTGAATGGCGTATTACGCTATTCAACGACTCAATCGCATTTGTTGTATAAATTGCATGACGTATTTCGGCTGGATAGCTAAAGATCGTTCGGATATTTTCCCAATTGGCCCGCCAGGATTCTCCAATTTTGGGATACTGGTGATTCCATTGATCACAGAAGATGTCTAGGGATTTTAAAGCATTTTCCTCTGTACTTGCCTGATAAATCGCTTTCAGACCCGACGTAACAGCTTTGTAGTCTTTCCAGCTTACAAATCTCAGGCTATTGCGTACAACATGCACGATACACAGTTGAATATCAGTATGAGGGTAAACAGAGGCTATCGCGTCAGGGAAGCCTTTTAATCCATCTACACAGGCAACAAGAATGTCCTGTACTCCTCGATTTTTTAGCTCTGTCATGACTGACAGCCAGAATTTGGCACCTTCTGTCTGAGCAATCCACATACCCAGTAATTCTTTTTGCCCATCCATATTGATGCCTAAAGCAAGGTATACGGACTTGTTAATCACATTGGAGTGCTGACGGACTTTGACAACAATACAGTCAAGATAGACAACAGGATAAAGGCTATCTAAGGCTCTATTTTGCCACTCAGTCACTTGCTCAATCACAGCATCGGTAACTTTGCTGATGAGAGATGCTGACACATCGGCATCGTACATTTCTTTGAAGAAGGCTACAATTTCCCTATTAGTCATTCCTTTTGCATACAGTGAGAGGATTTGGTCATCCATACTGGTGATGCGTGTTTGGTGCTTTTTGATAATTTGTGGCTCAAATGAACCTTCTCGATCACGGGGAATATCTAAAGCCAGTTGTCCATCTTGAGTTGTAATGGTTTTAGAACTAAACCCATTACGGCTATTTGAGCCTTTCTTGGGCTGATGCTTTTCATAACCGAGATGGTCTGAAAGTTCAGTATTGAGTGCAGTTTCAATCATGAATTTTTTAAAGACTGCTGTCATTTGGTTTAAGTCTTCTGGTGTTTTTAGACCTTTAGCCAATTCGGCAGCCATACTTTTGATTGTTGCTTCATCCATGTGAAGTACCTTTTGTAATTATCCTCTGAAGGATAAATGAAAATTAAGTACTTACACAAAATTTAGAACAGTCCCGATGGCCCAGATCTTGCTCGACTAAAAGCACTGCCAGAAGTGAGAAATGTTGTTTTTACTGGTAGTTTGCGTGGACATGAGTTGGCGACTGCCTATGCAAGCGCAGACGTATTTGTGTTTGCGAGTCAAGTTGAAACGTTTGGTAACGTAGTTTTAGAGGCAATGGCAAGCGGTTTGCCAGTTATCGCGTATGATTATGCATGTGCACATCAATATTTAGTCCATAACGTAAGTGGCTGGTTAAGTCCACTTGGACAGAAAGACCATTTTATACAACAAATTTATCAACTCCCTTCAGTACAACAACTTAGAGAAATGGGCATACAAGCCTGTCGTAAAGTACAGCAAAGCGGTTGGCAACTTCCGGTACAGCAATTAGAACAGGCATTTTATCAGGTAGTGAAGGAATCCTCGGTGGACTTCACCTAAGTATCCTAAAATAGGAGAACGACCATGAAATTAAAGAATGCAAAAATAAAAATACTCGATCTCGATTTGAGAGGCTGTTTATATCTCAATCATTTTTCTCACTCACAACGTGTGGCTTTATTCTTCAAAATTATTAGCCGTGCGGGCGATGGGCCATTTTGGTACCTCATGCTAGCAATTGTATGGGGAATTCATGGCATTACCTATAGTTTGCAAATTATCTATTTGTTAATTGGTGGCTCGATAGGAACGGCAATTTATAAATTCTTAAAACATAAAACGACGCGTCCACGCCCTTACCAAGTCCATCAAGTGATTGTGCTTGGTGAAAGACCACTTGATCACTTTAGTTTTCCATCAGGTCATACGCTACATGCAGTGATGGTGACAATTGTGTTGGGGTATATCCAACCTGTGTTGCTAGCCGCTATGTTACCGTTCATGGTACTTGTTGCTTTGTCTCGTATGGTGCTTGGACTTCATTATCCAAGTGATGTGATTGTGGGGGCACTTATTGGTGCATCAGTGGCAAGCATCATTATATTTGTAGCGCCATTATTAAACATTGCTTTATAACGTACAGTAATTTTTATCAGCTTAAGCTATCGATTAGGTTTGTGGATTTGCTAAAGTACGCAGTTCGTGATTTAGCAGATTAAACAGATAGGAGCCGCTATGGGCTTACGTTGGACAGATACGATTGATATTGCCATTGAATTGTCAGAAGCACATCCAGAAGTTGATCCGCAATGGATCCGTTTTACCGATTTACATGCATGGGTATGTGCATTACCAGACTTCAGTGATGACCCAAATAAATCAACCGAAGGATTGTTAGAAGGTATCCAAATGGCTTGGATAGACGAAGTTCGCTAAAAACAGTAGAAAAAATCGCAACTTTTATACATTCAAAGCTGATTATTACCTATGACATCGGTATAATGCTGCAAATTTTTTAAAGTTTAAATCTTAAAATAAAGGAGCCACTCATGGCTATTGAACGTACTTTGTCTATCGTAAAGCCTGATGCTGTGTCTAAAAACCACATCGGTGAAATTTTTGCTCGTTTCGAAAAAGCGGGTTTAAAAATTGTTGCGACTAAAATGAAACACCTTTCTCAAGCTGATGCTGAAGGTTTCTATGCAGAGCACAAAGAACGCGGTTTCTTTGGTGACTTAGTTGCATTCATGACTTCTGGTCCAGTTGTAGTATCTGTTCTTGAAGGCGAAAACGCAGTTCTTGCTCACCGTGAAATTTTAGGCGCTACAAATCCTAAAGAAGCGGCTCCTGGTACTATCCGTGCTGATTTCGCTGTAAGCATCGACGAAAACGCTGCTCACGGTTCTGACTCAGTTGCTTCTGCAGAGCGTGAAATTGCTTACTTCTTTGCTGACAACGAGATCTGCCCACGCACTCGTTAATCGAAAGCATTCAAACCAGATAAGTGGTATACTACTTATCTGGTTTTTTTATTCTCTCAAGAGCATATTGTTTGATTCTTGAACAATATCTTCTGTTTTTGACATGGTTTAGGTAAATACACATGAGTTCTGCAGTGGTCGTTTCATCTGAAAATCTTGATGGACAGCAGCAATCTTCGTCCACGCCAGCATCGCCTGCTGCCGAAAAAGTGAATTTACTCGGCATGTCACGCGCGCAATTAGAAAAATTCTTTGAAGATATTGGTGAGAAAAAGTTTCGTGCCGGACAGGTCATGAAATGGATTCATCAGTACTTTGTTACTGATTTTGCTGAAATGACGAATATTTCAGGAAAGTTGCGTGCAAAACTTGAACAAATTTGTGAGATTAAAGCTCCTGAGGTTGTGCATCGTCACTATTCAAAAGATGGCACACGTAAATGGGTGTTTCGCGTAGGTGAGGGTGCAGGTTCTTTAGTTGAAACTGTATTAATTCCTGCCGAAGATAAAACAGGCTTACGCAAAACTTTGTGTATTTCATCACAAGTAGGCTGTGCATTGGACTGCTCATTTTGTTCAACAGGTAAGCAAGGTTTCCAACGCGATTTAACGCCAGATGAAATTATTGGGCAACTCTGGATGGCAAACTATTCTTACATGGAAGAAGTGCCTGTTGCTGACCGTGAGCGTTCAGTGACCAATGTCGTGATGATGGGTATGGGTGAGCCTTTGCTCAACTATGATGCCGTATTAAGCTCAATGCAGATTATGCTTGATGACTTTGCTTATGGTATGTCAAAACGTCGTGTGACCTTATCAACTTCAGGTGTTGTACCGAAAATTGACCAACTTGCGCAAGATATTGATGTTGCATTAGCAATTTCTTTACATGCACCAAACGATGAGTTGCGTAATGAACTTGTGCCTATTAATAAAAAATATCCATTGGCTCAGTTGATTGCAGCATGTCAGCGCTATATTGCCAAAGATGGTAATGAAAGTACGCGTAAACATGTGACCATTGAATATGTGATGTTAGAAGGCGTGAATGATCAGCCTGAACATGCACAGCAAATGATTAAATTATTAAAAAATTTACCAAGTAAAATTAACTTGATTCCATTTAACCCATTCCCGCACGCGCCATATGGTCGCTCAAGTCGAAATCGTATTATCTCGTTCCAAAAAACTTTGTCTGATGCCGGATTTGTGTGTACGATTCGTCAAACACGTGGTGATGATATTGACGCTGCATGTGGACAGTTAGTGGGTCAAGTAGCTGATAGAACCCGCCGTGCTGAACAGTGGCAGAAAAAAGTGACACAGCGTCAAGAGATTTTACGTACACAAGGATAAAGTTGAGGGAAGACTTTGAGTACTCCGAAGTTAAAGATCATGTTATGTATGGGGGTTGCAGTTGCATTTCTGGCAAGTGGTTGTCAGACGTCGCCAACACTAAAAAAGGACCCGGAAAAAGCAGTTAAGGTGCGTACGCAGCTTGCTGCAGAATACATTCGTTCTGGTGACTTGGACTCAGCAAAACGTTCCCTCGACCAAGCTCTAAGTATTGAGAGTCGTGACGCAACGGCAAATATGATGATGGGTATTTTATTGCAACAAGAAGGCAGTAAACCCAATTTAGAAAAAGCAGAACATTATTTTAAACGTGCAATTTCTTCTGAGCCAGATAATGCTCAGGCGCGTAATAATTATGGTACGTATTTGTACCAAATGGAACGTTATAATGATGCTGTCGAGCAGTTCCGTATTGCTGGTGCAACATTAGGTTATGACCAACGTTACCAAGCCTTAGAAAATCTGGGGCGGATTTATTTAAAATTAGGTGATATTGCGAGTGCTGAAAAAACATTCAAACAAGCGCTCCTTGCTAACCGTGACTCTTACATTTCAATGTTAGAGTTAGCAGAAATTTTTTATTTGCAGCAGCAGATTCCGGCTGCTACACAAATGTATGAGCAATATGTTCGTACAGTGGGGCAGAAAAATCAGGGTGCTCGTGCACTTTGGATTGGTTTAAGAGTGGCTCGAGCCAATGCGGATAAAATGGGAATGCAAGTTTTAGTAAATCAATTACGTGCTTTATTCCCGGAAAGTCCAGAATATCAACGTTATTTGCAATTACAGTATAGTACTGAGGCCGTATGGAAATAAATCCTAATTCACAGCAGCCAACTGGCTCAAGCTTACCGACTTCTGCTTTAGGAAATATTCAACGTCCTGGTGAGTATTTACGTCAAATTCGTGTTTCTCAGAAAAAAGAATTAGAGCAAGTATCTTCAGACTTAAATATGCCGCTGAAAACGCTAAGTGCGTTAGAGCAAGACGATTATAAATCTTTGCCAGAAGCAACTTTTATCAAAGGTTATTATCGTTCTTATGCAAAATATTTAAATGCTGATGCAACTGCAATTATTCAGCGTTTTGATGAGATTTATGCAAATGATACAGGCCTTTTGCCAAATCATGCTTTAAACAACTCACCAATTAAAATCATGGGTAAATTACCGGGTTCTAATAGTGATCGTAATAAAAAATGGTTAAAGCGTGCATTGCTTGCGATTTTGATTATTGCTGTAGTGTCATTGATCGTGATGGGCGTTCAAAAATGGACTTCAAACAAAGGTGAGACTGAAGTGCCAAAAGCAAATCAGTCTAATGTTGAAGTTTTACCTATGAAAGGAAATGGCTCTGCAACAGCAGGCGATCAATTGGTGTTAAACTTTAACCGTCCAACTTCTGTTCATATTGTAGATGCAACAGGTAAGGTTTTAGCGACAGGTCGTCAGGCATCGACTTTAACCTTAAATGGGGAGTCTCCATTCCAGATTCGTCTTGATGATGCAACAGCTGTGTCATTAAGTCTAAACCAAGAACAGATTTCATTGTCTCCATATACGGTAAACGGTAAAGCTGAATTCCGTTTATCCCGCTAATACCATGAGTTGAGCGATACAATGATAGAGAACCCAATTAAACGTCGACCAACACGTAAAATTCGTGTTGGTTCGGTCTATGTCGGTGGCGATGCACCTATTAGTGTGCAAAGTATGACAAATACCGAAACTTGCGATGTCGATGCAACAGTGGCTCAGATTGAGCGTTGTGTTGACGCAGGTGCAGATATTATGCGTGTTTCAGTTCCTTCTATGGAAGCAGCTGAGGCTTTTGGTGCAATCCGTAAACGTGTTTCAGTTCCACTAGTGGCTGATATTCACTTTGACCATAGAATTGCTTTGGCAGTTGCAGACTATGGTGCAGACTGTTTGCGTATTAACCCGGGCAATATCGGTTCAGACCAGAAAGTTCGTGAAGTTGTTGCTGCTGCACGTCATCACGGCATTTCTATGCGTATTGGTGTGAATGCGGGTTCTCTAGAAAAAGATTTACAGAAAAAATATGGCGAGCCTACAGGGCAGGCACTGCTTGAGTCAGCTTTACGTCATATTGATATTTTAGACCGTCTAGATTTCCATGAGTTTAAAGTCAGCGTAAAAGCATCAAATGTATTTTTGACCATGGATGCTTATCGTTTGCTTTCTCAACAAATTGATAATCCATTGCACTTAGGTGTAACCGAGGCTGGTATTTACCGTACAGGTACTGTGAAATCAGCGATTGCTCTTGGCGGGTTATTGATGGAAGGCATTGGCGATACCATGCGTATTTCGCTTGCTGCTGAACCTGAAGACGAAATTAAGATTGGTTTTGATATCTTAAAATCGCTTGGTCTACGTTCTAACGGGATTAATTTTATTGCTTGTCCAAGTTGTTCTCGTCAAGAATTTAACGTGATTCAGGTGATGCAAGCCTTAGAAGAGCGTTTAGAAGATATCCGTACGCCAATGGATGTGTCAGTGATTGGTTGTAAGGTAAATGGCCCGGGTGAAGCAAAAGAAGCAGATATCGGGGTTGTTGGGGCTGCGCCTCGCTCACTGGTTTATCGTAATGGTGAGAAAAGCCATTTAATCGATACCGATCAATTGGTTGATGAAATCGAAACAATGGTTCGTCAACGTGTTCAAGAGCTTGAAGAAGCTAAATCTAAAGAAATTATTCGTAGTTCATCATGAGTTCAATAGTCGCAATCAAAGGTTTTAATGACGTCTTACCAACGCAAACATCAGCGTGGAGACGTCTCGAGCAGCATTTAGCATCGTTAATGGATGCTTATGGTTACCAACAAATTCGTTTGCCGATCGTTGAACAAACGGGACTGTTTAAACGTGCTATTGGTGATGCAACCGATATCGTTGAAAAAGAAATGTACACATTCTTCGATAAAGGAAACCCACCTGAATCATTAACTTTGCGTCCAGAAGGGACAGCGGGTTGTGTACGTGCGTTGGTTGAACATAACTTATTGCGTGGTGCTACGCCGCGTGTGTGGTATATGGGACCTATGTTCCGTTATGAAAAACCACAAAAAGGCCGTTACCGTCAGTTCCACCAGTTCGGTGTTGAAACTTTTGGTGTGGCAACTCCTGATATTGATGCTGAATTGATTCTGTTGACAGCTCGTTTGTGGAAACGCATGGGCGTTGATCACATGGTTCAGCTTGAGTTGAATACGTTAGGTGAAACAGATGAGCGTACAGAATATCGTAATGCTTTGGTTGCTTTCTTAAATGAGCATAAAGATGCTTTGGATGAAGATTCACAGCGTCGTTTAACGACAAACCCATTACGTATTTTAGATTCTAAAATTGAATCGACTCAGAAAATTTTGGAAAATGCGCCGAAATTACATGATTTCTTAAAAGAAGATAGCTTAAGCCACTTTCAACAATTACAAGATTATTTGACTGCTGCTGGTGTTAAATTTGTAATTAACCAAAAATTGGTACGTGGTTTAGATTACTACAATAAAACTGTTTTTGAATGGACAACAACATCGTTAGGTTCGCAAGGTACAGTATGTGCAGGTGGACGCTATGATGGTTTAGTTGGTCAGCTGAAAGGTAAGGCAGATCAATCTGTACCAGCTGTTGGTTTTGCAATGGGGATGGAGCGTTTATTGCTTCTACTTGAGCAAGTTGAACAAGCTGAAACGGTACGTGATTGTGAAGTGTTCTTGGTTGCAGAGCCTGCTTACCAAGCTAAAGCATTGGTTTTGGCAGAGCAATTACGCGATCAGCTAGAAGCAGCGAATAGCAATGTTCGCATTAAAACGGGTTCACAAGGCAGCATGAAGAGTCAGATGAAAAAAGCTGATCAGGCTGGGGCTGTTTACGCCATGATTTTAGGCGAGCGTGAATGGGAAGCACAGCAGCTTGCTATCAAAGAGTTAGCAACAGCTGAGCAGACACAAGTTGCAATAGCTGAACTCGTACCATTCTTAATTGAAAAATTTACAAAATAAACTGAAACATCTGGAAAAGGACAATCACATGAGCTTAAGTGATGAAGAACAATTCGACAGCTTAAAGTCGTTCGCCAAAAAATATGGTTCTGCCATGATTAGCGGGATTCTCATTGCATTGATTGCCTTTTTTGGGTGGGAATATTGGCAAAAAAGAAATCTTGCAACGAGTCAGACTGAAACTGCGAAAGTACAGCAGTTAATGGATGAGGCAAATGCAACAGCCGATAATCCAAATGCTTTAGCTTCAATAACAGCTTCGGCAGATAAACTTGTAAAAGATGATATTGATTCAGTTCAGGCAATACAAACTCAATTTGTATTGGCAAAGCTTGCATATGAAAAACAAGATTATGCGGCTGCTGAAAAAGCTTTGAAAAAAGTTGAAAACTCAAAAGTAAAAGATGAAGGACTGATTCAGGTTGTAAAATTGCGTTTAGCAGATGCACAATTGGCGCAAAACAAATATGATGAAGCTCTAAAAACTTTGTCTGGTAATGTCGATCCGGCATTTAAAGCAACAGTAGAAGAGTTACGTGGTGATATCTTTGTTGCGAAGAAAGATATTGATTCTGCTAAAAAAGCGTATCAAGCTGCATGGGATTCGTTACTGGAACGTAAACAAGAGCGACAAATTTTACAAATTAAACTCGAAAGTGTTGGCGTTTTAGTTGAAGATCCACAGATTGAGCGCCCAATTTTGGAAACACAGGTGGAAGAGTCTTAATGAATCAGAAATTCAAACTGCCTTTGGCAATTGCAATCGCATCAGCTGTATTGGTGGGATGTTCTAGCAACAAAGTAAAAGAAGCAAAACCAAATCCACTACCGAAATTGACTGAGTCGACAAAGGCTCTAGTACCGGTGTTTTCACGCAGTGTTTCTTCTACGAATAAGGCAGATCCATTACGTTTACAACTTGACGCTAATGAAGGCGTTGTCTTTACACTTGATCCTAAAGGTGAAGTTGCAGCATATCGCGGCAAACAACGTCTTTGGGAGAAAAAAGTAAGTAAATTGGGCTTAAGCTCTGGTGTTGAAGCGGCTGAAGGTATTGTTGTTGTGGGTAACAGCAAAGGTCAGCTATTTGCTTTAGATCAAGCAACAGGTGAACAAAAATGGACTGCACAATTATCTGGTGCATTATTAAGTCCTTCTTTAGTTCAGTCTGGACGTGTGATTACGATTGCAAATGACGGTACTGTTTTTGCACATGATGCATCATCAGGACAACAAGTCTGGGCGTACAAATTGCCAAACGTTCAGTTTAGTCTGCGCGGTCAGCCATCGCCAGTGAGCCTTGATTCACGCACTGTTTTAATTGCTTCAGCAAATGCTTATGTTTATGCAATTGATATCATTAGCGGTATTCCACGTTTCCAACGTCGTGTTGCGGTAAGTGAAGGTCGTTCTGATGTTCAACGCCTGATCGATATTGATGGTGATCCAGTTGTTGCAGGCCAGCTTATGGTGACAACAAGCTTCCAAGGGCAAGTCACAGTGACTGATTTGGCTTCTCAACGTGTAGTCTGGAGTGAAGATTCAAGCAGTACCAAACGTCCAGAAGTTTATGACAATAAAGTATTTGTTTCGTCAACTGATGGCAAGCTGACTGCTTATGATTTAACGACAGGCGAGCAGCTTTGGCAAAATGACAGCTTATTGAATCGTCATTTAAGTAATCCTGTTGTATTAGGCCAAAATTTAATAGTCGGTGATTTGGATGGTGTTTTACACTTGATCGACCCAACAACAGGTAAATTGGTAGGACGTTCTAAAACAAGTGGTGAGGTCAATACATTACGTGTTATTGAGAATCAACTCTACGTTTCGACCCAAAAAGGCGATTTAAGTATTTGGCAGAATCGTTAATTTTGTTCGCTTGTGCTAAAATAGCCGCTTAACAAATTACGCTGTTAAAAAATATCGGGGTGTTTGAATTAAATCAGTTCAAAGCCCCGTCTTTTATTATGGTCATATCTGACCTTAAAATATATCTCCTGTATTGTTTCTAATGCTCATGCCATGAGATATGGCTGGTCTTGATTAAGGTTATTGTATGAAACCCGTTATTGCGCTCATTGGTCGTCCGAATGTCGGAAAATCAACGTTATTTAACCAGATTACCAAGAGTCGTGATGCACTTGTAGCCGACTTCGCGGGTCTGACTCGTGACCGTAAATATGGTGATGCGACTTATCAAAATAAGTCTTTCATTGTTGTTGATACTGGGGGTATCGGTGAAAGTGAAGGCGGTATCGATAACTACATGGCCGAGCAGTCAAAAACAGCCATCAACGAAGCAAATATTATTATTTTTGTAGTTGATGCGCGTGCCGGTTTGTTAGCTTCTGATGAGCAAATTGCTCGTGAACTTCGTACTTTAGGTAAGAAAATTTATCTTGTTGCGAACAAGGTAGATGGTGTTCATGCTGAAGCTGCTTTAGTTGAGTTTTATAAACTTGGTATGGGTGAACCATTACAAGTTGCAGCGAGCCATGGTCGTGGCGTACAGCAAATGCTTGAAGATGTACTTGCAGAAGTTCCAGAAGATGAAAACCCAGATGAACATGACAAAGACACTGGCTTACGTTTAGCCATTATTGGTCGTCCAAACGTAGGTAAATCAACGCTGGTAAACCGTTTACTTGGTGAAGACCGTGTAGTCGCATTTGACCAACCGGGTACAACTCGTGATTCTATTTATATTCCGTTTGAGCGTGAAGGCCGTAAATACACCTTAATTGATACAGCGGGTGTGCGTCGTAAAGGTAAAGTTGATGAAATGATTGAGAAGTTCTCAATTGTTAAAACTTTACAGGCAATGAAAGATGCACACGTTGTCGTAGTTGTGGTCGATGCACGTGAAGGTATTGTTGAGCAAGACTTACATTTAATTGGCTATGCGCTTGAAGCTGGTCGTGCCATGGTAATCGCCATTAACAAATGGGATAACATGAGCGAGTACGACCGTAAACAATGTAAGCTTGATGTTGAACGTCGTTTTGACTTTATCCCTTGGGCAAAAATTCATTTAATTTCTGCACTGCATGGAACAGGGGTAGGTGATTTATATCCTTCTATCCATCGTGCCTATGAGTCTGCGAACTTAAAAGTATCACCAGCAAAATTAACTCAAATTTTGAGTGATGCAACAGAAGCTCACCAACCACCAATGATTAGTGGAAAACGTATTAAAATGCGTTATGCGCACATGGGCGGACAAAACCCACCGACTATTGTGATTCATGGTAACAAGGTTGATAAAACACCTGCGGACTACCGCCGTTACTTAGAGAACGTGTTCCGTAAAGTATATAAACTTGAAGGTACGCCAGTTCGTATTGACTTTAAAACTTCTGAAAACCCGTTTGAAGGTCGTAAGAGTCAGGTTGATGAGCGTACAGCTGCGCGTCGTCGTCGTTATATTCAGAAATTCAAGAAAGCGGAAAAGAAATTTAACCGTTAATTTGTATGAATGTAAAAAAGCCCAAAGTATTCTTTGGGCTTTTTATTATATGGTTTAATAAGTTATTGTTGCTTTTATATTAGCTTTACTCCCAGATAGAATGGATTTAAAAATGATTGAGAGAAATATTGAAGTCTATACAGGAAAGCTAGATACATTTTTAAAACAACAACAAAAAGACTTTCCCGACTTTCGTACATTTAATGATTATAAAAAGCAGCAAATAAAGCACATTAAAAATAAGTTATTAGCTCAAAAGTTAAGTGTAAACCCAAAAGATTTGCAATTTGCAAAACATGAATATGGCAAACCTTATTTATTGGATCATACTTTGCATTTTAACCATTCGCATAGTCAGCAATATTATGCTTTGGCATTAAGTGAACGTGTTAAAGATATTGGTATAGATGTTGAAGAACTGGATCGTAAAGTACGTTTAGATTGTCTGGCACAACATGCTTTTCACGCTGATGAATATGTAACATGGCAAAATCTAGAACAAGATAGAGAGTTTTGGTTTAAGGTCTGGACCACTAAAGAAGCTGTTTTAAAAGCTTCAGGTCTTGGTATACGTTTGGATTTAAATACTTTAAATACTCAAGCGCATCCTACCAATCATGGTGGATTATGTTCGCATGAACTTATTGGAACGTTTGCTTATCAAAACTTTATCTTAGGTAACATGATTTTAACGGTCGCATGGCGTTCCGAGCAGTCTTGCCGTGGGTTTCAGTTTCCTTCTATTCAGCTTCATTCGCTTGATGGCTAACAAACGAAACAGTAGATATAAAAAAACCGCGAATTACGCGGTTTTTTTGTTTAGAGCAAGCTATAAATTAAGCTTGACCTTCAACAGCAGCAGCTTGAGCACGTTCCATATTTGCTTCGAACTCTGCATCAAAATTGATAGGAGTAAGAAGTAATTGAGGGAAGCTACCTTTAGTGACTAGGTCATTTACAGCTTCACGTAAGAACGGGAATAAAATGTTCGGGCAGTATGCACCCAAAATGTAAGGTAAGCGATCTTCTTCGATGTTATCGATTAAGAAAATACCAGATTGAGTTACATCTACGATGAACGCTGTTTCATTGTCATTATTGGCTTCAACCACAACTTTTAAAGATACTTCAAAGTGAGTTGGGTCAATCTTTTCTGCAGCAGAAGAAAGATTGATGTTAAGTTCAGGTTGCCATTGTTTAGTAAAAACTTGTGCCCCTGGAACCTCAAAAGAAATATCTTTTGTATAAATACGCTCTAAAGCTAATTGTGGTTGAACTTGTTGTTCTTCGCTCATTGTTTTTTCCTTAATATGGATGCGAGGTTAAGCCAATAATTCGTCGAGTTTACCTTCACGCTCTAAAGCATAAAGTTGGTCAAAACCACCGATAAACTGATCATTAATAAAAATTTGTGGAACAGTACGGTGATTGGTACGTTGCATTAATTCAACACGTACTTCTGGTGCTTCAACAGAAAGATTTACTTCTTTGTAAGCAACACCTTTACGCTCAAGTAATTGTTTCGCGCGAACGCAATATGGGCATACAGAAGTTGAGTAAACAATGACATTTGCTGCCATGACAATTCTCCTTAAGCTTTTGGTTTGCTTTTAACGAGAGGTAAGCCTTGAGCTTTCCAGTTACTGATACCACCATCGAGGCGATAGCTGTCATGGTGAGCGACTTTTTGTAAAGCACTACCAGCAACTTGCCCTAGGTTGCAAATAAATACCAATGGACGGTCACTTGCTTTTAATTCATCAGCATGACTTGCAATTTGGCTATAAGGAATATTGCGACTACCACTAATGTGACCTTCGCGGAAGTCTTTGCTATCGCGTAAGTCAATTAAAATAGCATTCTTCGCTTTCACTAAAATACCAAGCGACTGTGGAGAAATTTTACGACCGTTACGTTGACCTTCAAAAATGAAGAACAATACGATCAAGACTCCGAGTGTACCAAACAAAATGGGGTGATTCCCCATAAACTCTAACCAGCGTTCCACAAGTCACCTAAAAAAATTAAAAACAAAATTGACCTAGAGTATAGCGTATATAGATGGTGATCAAAATCACCACTTCAAGGGCAAAAGGGGTAGAAAATTAGTTTTTTTGCTGCGCTTCTTGAATCTCATCGATTAAACGTAAGAAGCTGTCTAAGCGTCGTGGCAAAATTTCACCCGCTTCAACGGCCTGCTTTAAGCCACAGTTCTTTTCATGAGTATGCGTGCAATTACGGAACTGACACGAACCTAAATGCGCTTCAATTTCAGGAAAACCCATACGAATTTTTTCTAAATCGAGATGCCAAAGCCCAAACTCACGAATTCCTGGCGAATCAATTAAGGCACCATTTTTACCAAAGTTGATTAAGCGCGTAGAAGTCGTGGTGTGTTGGCCAAGTGCAGAGTTTTCAGAAATGATATTGGTTTTCTGCTCAGCATCTGGAATAAGCACATTAATAAGCGAGCTTTTACCAACACCTGACTGACCAACAAAGGCAACGGTTTCACCATCAAGTCGTTGAGATAATGTTGAAATATCACCTTTAGAATGACAAATCATGCTTTCATAACCTAAATCTTCATACTCTTTGAGCATGTCGAGAATCGGATCGTTTTCAGTGAGTAAATCTGATTTATTCAGCACTAAAAGAGCAGGAATATTTGCATCTGCACATGCCACTAAGTAGCGGTCAATCAAAGTAGGTGCTGGTTCTGGAAGTGGAGCAAAAACAATAACGATTAAACTGATATTGGCTGCCACAGGTTTTACTTTGTGATAGCGATCTGGACGAGTAAGCAATGAAGTACGTGGGTGAATGGCTGTAATAATGCCTAAACCCGTATTTGGGTCTGCCTGCCATTTAACACGATCACCAGTTACAAGTAACTCAAGATTAGTTCGAGTATGGCAACGCCATACGCTTTTGAGCTCAATTGGTTTCCAGAATGGTTCTGGTTCGCCTTCGGCAACTTGAGGTTTTTCTGGGTGATGCTCGGGTACAGAAAGTGCCTGTACTTCAAGTTGACGGCCATAGTGCTGTACAACCAGCCCATCTAGATCTTGTGAAGTATCGACTTCTTCTTGGCGAGTTTTATGCTGTTTTTCAATACGACGTTGCTGTTGCTCAGTTAAACGACGCTTACGAATTAGAGCCATTCATATCCCAAAAAAACCATTGTTTGAAGACCGCAAAAATAGCACGAAGCTGGTATGGAATTACAGCGCAGAAGCAAGAAATTTGCTACTATTGATGTTTTTACGGCATTTTAGAACGTACATACATGAGCAGTACTTTAAATACACGATTAATTTGGATTGATCTGGAAATGACCGGTTTAGATACCGACAACGACCAGATTATTGAAATCGCAACAATTATTACAGATGATCATTTAAATGTACTTGCCGAAGGTCCGGTTTTGGCTATTCATCAACCTGATCGTATTTTAAATGCAATGGATGAGTGGAACACTCGCCAGCATGGCCAGTCAGGTTTAATTGAACGAGTTCGTCGTAGTAAGTTGACGGCCCGTGATGCTGAGTTACAGACTTTAGAATTCCTAAAAAAATGGGTCAATCCAAAAATTTCACCAATGTGTGGTAACTCGATTTGTCAGGATCGCCGTTTCTTACATCGTTTAATGCCTGAGCTTGAGCAGTATTTCCACTATCGTAATCTTGATGTATCTACGATCAAAGAACTCTCAAAACGCTGGCGCCCTGAAATTATGAGCGGTCTGAAAAAGAATGCATCGCATTTGGCAATGGATGATATTCGTGACTCAATTTCTGAACTTAAATATTACCGTGAATACTTTTTCATTATGAATACTGATGGTAAAGATTAATGACGTTGTTCAAGTAAAAATGAAAAGGGGGCAGTAGCCTCCTTTTTTGTTGCTGCTAGGACCTTGTTACAATAATGCCAATGGCTAATTTGGCTTTCATATTCATTTTGCTTAAAATGATGTTTTAAGTTTATTTATTATAAAAAGAGAGCATTTATGCAAAGTAATAACCCGATACTGACTCGCGTTGAAACGGTCAGTGACTATAGTCAACCGATGACCGTGCAAGGTGCGATTCAAAAATCTGTGATGTTGACCATCATTGCTGCCGCAGTGGGTGTCGCTTTATTTTTCTATGCAGCCTTTACTGCAAATGTTGGTATTGCTTATGCAGCTTCAATTGTGGGTGCAATTGGTGGCTTGGTTTTAGCTTTAATTACAACGTTTAAACCAACAACTGCGCCAACATTGGCAATTCCGTATGCCTTATTTGAAGGGGCGTTTCTAGGTGGTATTTCGTTTACTTTCCAGTTGAAATATCCTGGCGTTCCTCTTCAAGCTTTATTGGCAACCTTCGTAACCACTTTAGTGATGTTTGGCTTATATAAGTTTCAAATTATACGCGCTACTGAAAAGTTCAAATCAGTTGTGATCTCTGCATCTTTAGCGATCTTTATTGTATTTATCGTGCAGATGGTGATGCGCTTAGCGTTTGGCTCAAGCGTTCCTTATATTTTTGAAAGTAACTGGTTAGGAATTGGTTTTGCTGCATTCGTTGCAGTTATTGCTTCACTTAACCTAATTTTAGATTTTGATTTAATTGAAACTAACGCAGCATATCGTGCTCCAAAATTCATGGAATGGTTGTGTGGTATTGCGTTGCTTGCAACTTTAGTCTGGATGTATATCTCGTTCTTACGTCTACTTGGCTTATTGTCTGATGACTAAAATTTAGATCATAAAAAGTCGCTCCGCTATAGGGGCGATTTTTTTTCGTGCGATTTTTGAAAAAAGATGCATTATGCAATTTCGAAAACTGATGAATATTGGCATTATGCTGAAAATTGTTTTGAGTGAGATCGGCATGACACAAGGACTTTTAGCAGGTAAGCGCTTTTTGATTGCAGGCGTTGCTAGTAAATTATCAATTGCTTTTGGTATTGCCCAAGCATTACACCGTGAAGGTGCTGAGCTTGCATTTACTTATCCGAACGAAAAATTAAAAAAACGTGTAGATGAGTTTGCTGAGCAATTCGGTTCTAAGCTTGTGTTTCCATGTGATGTTGCAGTTGATGCTGAAATTGATAATGCATTTGCGGAACTTGCAAAACATTGGGATGGCCTAGACGGTGTTGTGCACTCAATTGGCTTTGCACCTGCACACACACTTGACGGTGACTTCACTGACGTGACTGACCGTGACGGTTTTAAAATTGCTCATGACATTAGCGCATACAGCTTTGTTGCAATGGCACGTGCTGCAAAACCTTTATTACAAGCTCGCCAAGGTTGTTTATTAACTTTGACTTACCAAGGTTCTGAGCGCGTTATGCCTAACTACAATGTAATGGGTATGGCGAAAGCATCTTTAGAAGCTGGTGTTCGTTACTTGGCATCAAGCTTAGGTGTTGATGGTATCCGTGTAAACGCGATTTCTGCAGGTCCAATCCGTACTTTAGCTGCTTCTGGTATTAAATCTTTCCGTAAAATGTTAGATGCTAACGAAAAAGTTGCACCATTAAAGCGTAACGTAACGATTGAAGAAGTAGGTAATGCCGCGTTATTCCTATGCTCACCTTGGGCTTCAGGTATTACTGGTGAAATTCTATATGTAGATGGTGGTTTCAATACTGTAGGTATGAGCCAATCTATGATGGATGATGAATAAGTTTTAAAATTTATTCAGACATAAAAAAGCCGTAGTTGAATGACTACGGCTTTTTTAGTGGGCGCAAGTTATTGCGGCAACTCTTTTACAGGCGAACCACCTAACGCCTGCATAAGGGTAACATAAGCGTTGTATTGGCTTTGCTTGGTTTCAACAAGACTCAAGCGCGCAGTGCGTGTAGTTTGCTGAGCATCGAGAAGTGTTTTCAATGCAACAGCACCATAACGATAACGCACTTCAGTTAAACGTTCGGTTTTTTCTGCAAGTTCAACATTACGTGCTTGAAACTCTACTTGTTTGTCGAGTTCAGTACGACTTGATAACGCATTTTCTACATCAGCAAAAGCTTGATAAAGCGTTTGGCGATATTGAATAATCGCTTTTTCATAGTCTAGGTCGCTAATCGCAATATTTTTTTTCATATCGTTATATTGCAAAAACGGTAAGCTTAAACTCGCCCCAAGTGTGAGGGCAGGGTTACGTAATAACTCCGTTAACGACGTGCTACTTGAACCTAAACTACTGGTTAAGCTAATTGATGGATAGTAGCTTGCTTTTGTTGCATCTTTGGTTGCTAGAGTTTCTCGTAAGCGAAGCTCGGCTGCTTGCAAGTCTGGACGACGTGACAAAATATCCGCTGGTAAACCAGCACCAATAGCAGGGAGTGCAGTGCGCGGTAAACGTTGTGGTTCTTGAATGTTGAGCTGTTGTACAGGTTGATGCAATAACACTGCAATGGCTGTACGGGTTTCAACAAGCTGTTGTTCAATTTGACTTAAACTTGCTTTCTGGCTTTGAACAGACTGTTCGGCTTGCGTGAGGTCTAAGCCTGAAACTGCGCCAGCTTTATATTGGGTTTGAACCAACTGATAAAGCTTTTGTGAAGTGGCTAAGCTTTGCTGCGCAGTTGCATAACGTTCATTTAAATAGCCGAGTTGCCAGTAGAGTTTCGCTGTAGTAGCAATCAGACTTTGCCCTGTAGACTGCAAATCTTGTTCAGTTGCCAAGGCTTCCCATTTGCTCGCTTCGGTTTGACGAGCAAGCTTGCCAAACAAATCAAGCTCATAGCTTACGCCCGCACTCATTGATAAGCCTTTAGAGCTGTCATCACCTGAATTTAAATCAAAAGTATGACCTGTAGAAACACTTGAACTGGTACGTAAGCCTTGTTGATTTGCAGTTAAATCAGCTTTTAAACGAGCTTGCTTTAAGGTGATTCCTGCAACAGCTAAATCGCTATTACGCTCTAATACGTTGTTTACAAGCTGATTAAGCTGTGCATCGTTAAAAAGCCTCCACCAACGGTCAGAATATTGCTCGACTGATGCTGTTTTTGTTTTAGTTGCATCGTATTGGAAGCTACCCGGAACCTGTACAGACGGCGCTTGGTAAGGTGTTTTCACCATTGCTGCACATCCCACAAGAGAACTGGTGAGGAGAAGTGCTGCGCTAAGTTTAGTCATTGAAAAAGACATGCAATTTTCCTTATTCTCGTGATAGTGCTGCAACAGGATCGAGTTTTGCGGCATTTTTGGCAGGCAAGAAACCGAATACGACGCCAATTAATGTTGAGCAAACAAATGCAGCCACAATCGAAGTCGTCGAATATGCCACTGCGAAATTACCTGCGGCTACTTTGTTAATGAGCTGCCCTAGACCCAGCGAAAGCAATACGCCGAGTACACCACCAATTAAACACACTAAAATTGCTTCGATTAGGAACTGCTGCAAAATATCACTTTGTCGAGCGCCGACAGCCATACGTACCCCAATTTCTTGTGTACGTTCAGTCACCGAAACCAACATAATATTCATTACACCGATACCACCAACTACAAGAGAAATGACAGCAATTGCTGAAACTAGAAGCGTCATAGTACTGGTTGTTTTCTCAATGGTTTGACGGATACTGTCACTGTTCATGGTGAAAATATCTTGAGCGCCATGTCTTTGTGTTAGTAAGTTAACAATCGCATTTTCGGCTGCACTAGTTGAGTATTGATCATTAATACGAACCACAATATTACGGACATTGGCTTGTCCCAACATGCGGCTCATGACTGTGGTATAGGGCATATATACATTGAGTGTGTCATCTGAACCCATACCGCTAGTTTGGGGCTCTACAATCCCGATAATACGAGCCGGTACACTACCGAGTAATACCACTTGCCCAATTGGGTTAGTACCATCACTAAAGAACTGCTTTTGTGTATTGGTATCAATTACAACATCTTGTGAACGGTCACGTACACTACGCTGATCAAAGGTTTGTCCATCTTTAAAAACCAAACCCTTTACATCAAAATAATCGTTGCTCACACCGTTAATAGTCGCGTTTGCTTCATTTTGCTGATAACGCATTGTTTTTGATGTACTAACCATTGGACTGACCGCACTTACATAAGGCTGGGTCATTAATGCATCAGCATCGGCAGGGACCAGAGTTTTAAAACTGGCTGTTTTGGAGTTGTCACCAAAACCTTTACCCTGAAACACTGTAATGGTATTGGTACCGAGACCGCTAATATTTTCTAAAATCTGCTTTTGCGAGCCATTACCCAGTGCGACAACCGTTACCACGGAAGCAATCCCGATAATAATACCTAACATGGTGAGGAAGGTACGCATACGGTGGGCATTCATGGACAGTAAAGCCATTTGGAAAGCTTCAGATAAGCGGTCTAAAGTTGAGCGCCAAGCCGAAATACTTTTACCTTTTTTCTGCTTGTTTTGTAGAGCAGGGGCTGCATCTGGGTCAGATTTAACTTCTTCTGTAGATTGGTCTGGAGCATTAGGACGGTCACTAATAATTTCTCCGTCACTAATTTCAATAATACGCGTTGCATTTTTTGCAACTTGCATATCGTGTGTAACCAAAATAATGGTATGACCAGCGGCATTAAGTTCACGCAAAATTCGCATGACCTCAACACCGCTATGTGAATCGAGCGCACCCGTTGGCTCATCGGCCAAGATCACATCACCACCATTCATGAGGGCACGTGCAATTGAAACACGTTGCTGTTGACCACCCGAAAGCTGGCTTGGTCGGTTTTGAGTTTTTGTGCCCAGACCTAATTCAGTGAGTAGGGCGGTTGCACGCTGTTTACGATCAGAAGGTGTAACACCTGCATAAACAGCTGGGACTTCAACGTTACCTTCGGCAGATAAGTCACCGAGTAAATGATAGCGCTGGAAAATAAAACCAAAATATTCACGGCGTAACTGCGCTAACTGGTCGGGTTCAAGTTTACCTGTTTCTTGGCCATTAACTTTATAGCTACCACTCGTTGGGCGGTCCAGACAGCCTAAAATATTCATGAGTGTTGATTTACCAGAACCGGACTGACCGACAATGGCAACAAGTTCACCTTCATAAATAGTAAGGTCAATGCCTTTTAAAATTTGTATCGTGCTTTCGCCAGCAGGGAATTCCCGGACCAGATTGCTGACTTCAAGCAAAGCTTGTTTTGTCATGCTTACATTCCCATTGGGCCACGGCGGCGATTATTACCACTATTTGCAGAAGCAGCAGAAGTATCTGAACTGTCTGCAATCACAACTTGGTCACCTTGTTTTAATCCGGCAAGTACTTGAGCATTTACACGGTTGTTAATACCTACCAATATTTGAGTCGGTTTAGTTGTTCCATCTGCTTGTAAAATACGCACTACACTAAGCGTTGCCTTACCTTGTTCAACCAGTTGTTTTTGTTCAGCAGTTAAATTTAAGCGTTCTAAACGAGCACCATTACCTGTCTGTTTTCTTTCCGCACTTGGAGTTGAAGCAGCTTTGTCTGTAGCCTGACCAGATTTTTTCTGACCAGAAAATTGTTTATTACTTAAAGCAGAAGATGGAACCAGTAAAGCATTCTTTGCTGAATCTAGTACGATATAAACTTGAGCAGTCATATCAATACGTAATTTGCCATCTGTATTTGGAACGTCAAATAAAGCGTTGTAATAAACGGCTGAACTTGTAGTTGAGCTTGTCGTACTTGTTGTTTCACTAGAAATTGAATCTGGAGCTGGTTCAATCTGACGCAATGTCGCATAGCGTTTAGTTTCATCGCCTAGAGTAGTGAAGTAGACTTGTTGGCCTTTTTCTACTCGCATAATATCGGCTTCACTTACCTGTGCTTTAATCGTCATATTTTGTAGTTTTGCAATTTTAACGATCGTTGGAGCACTTTGATTTGCGTTTACGGTTTGACCTTCTTCAGTCACAATCGCAACAACCGTACCATCAGTTGGTGCAACAATACGTGTATAGCCAATATTTGTTTGTGCTGTTGAACGAGTAACTTTCGCAGACTCAATTTGTGCATCTAATGCTTTAACTTGTGCCTGAGCTGTTTTATAAGCAGCTTCAGCTGATTCTAAGTCGGCACGAGGTGTCGCATCTTGAGCATACATTTGTTGCTGACGACGATACTCAAGTTGTTTTTCATTTAAAGATGCCACTTGTTGAAGTCGCTGAGCTTCTAAGTTTTTAATGTTGGCATCAGATGTTTTTAAACTGTTTTCTTGGGTAGTTGAGTCAATTTGTGCAATCAGTTGGCCCTGTTTTACATGATCACCAAGTTGCACATACATTTTTTTAACCTGACCAGACACCTGAGCACCGACACTAATCAGTTTGGTTGCATCAAGTGTACCTGTGGCAAGTACATTATTTTCAATGTCTCCGCGAGTTACCTCTGCGGTAATATATTGAGGCTGCTGCTGTTTAGGCTTTAAAAATTTCCAAGCTAGCGCAGCAATAACTGCTATACAGACGACAATAATAACGAGTTTAATTGGCTTTATTTTTGGCATGGCAAGAGGTCGAAAAGTCTAAAATTTCACTTAGTATAAAAGTCAAATGAGGATAAAACGTGAATTTTTATGATATTTCAACAAAAGCAGCCGCCCAATTTCTAAGCGCTATTGTATAAATAATGTTTTCCCACACAACTCGGCAATGGCCTGTTGCATTAAATGTTCGGCATTTTCATTCGACATGCCTTTGATCGCTGCATCGATTTGCAAGAGTAGAGTAGACCAGCCTAAAAACTGTTGTGGATTGAGTCTTCTCAAAGC
This sequence comes from Acinetobacter seifertii, assembly GCF_000368065.1. Classification (GTDB taxonomy): domain Bacteria; phylum Pseudomonadota; class Gammaproteobacteria; order Pseudomonadales; family Moraxellaceae; genus Acinetobacter; species Acinetobacter seifertii. The sequence continues at coordinate 142,953 of NZ_KB851199.1, read as the reverse complement.
TTGTTGATATAAGCTAACTTTTGTTTTCCAGATTCCTAGTTGCAATGCATTATGCGGTTGTTCAAACAACTGCATCAGTAAACGCATTTCTTTACTTAATGTCCATAAGATCAGGCTTTCAGGTTCACCAGAACCAATTAAATACTGGAAAATCTTAATCGACTGGGCAAGATTACCTTCTAATAAAGCATCACTTAAATCGTAAGTGGTGTAACGAGATTGATCTTGTAGACATGCATATAACTGTTCAATTTGAATCAGCTTTTGGTCAGGGAAAGTATCTCGTACGCGCATTAAGCTATTTTTAGCAGCGAGTAAGTTGTGCTCATGATGCTGCATGAGCCACTGCCAAGCGTCATTGTCGAGTTGAATTTCAAGCTTGTCTGCTTCGGCAGTTAAAATTCTTTGACGGTCTTGCGGGTAGTTGGCAGTTAAAGCAACCACAACGCCGTTTGCTTCAACAACTTGGAAAAAAGCAGACTTTAAACTGCTACTGTCTTGTTTAGGTAAAACAATTAACAGTAAGTTCGTTTCATTGTGCTGGATATAGCTTTTAAGCTGTTTTAGACCATTTGCATCGGGCTTGATATTGCCATGAACTTCAATCGCAAGTTGCTGCGAAAATAAAGACAAGCTGTTCAGTGCATTAAAAACATTTTTCCAGTCACTCACACTACTAATGTCATAGCGCTGTCTTTCAATGTCTTGCTGCTGCCAGCTTTTGCGGAAAGTATCTAATAAGTTTTGTTCAAGTAATGGTTCCTGTCCATGCAGAATCCACGCACCCCGGGCTTCCGGAATGCGTTTAAGAGCTTGTAAATAGTCAAGTTTCATTACTTAAGAACAATTAAATCTTATGGTTGAGCTTTTGGTAAGCGGTTTGCTGAAATTTGACGAGTAATTTGCTGTGCAATGTCATCAATCACAATACGTTGTAAGTAACCTTCTTGCTGGTTCTCAGTGTTAACCGTTGCCAAGTCGTATTGATAACTACGAGATGCAGTTAAAGTACGTGGCTCGGTAATTTTGTTACCTTGACGGTCTTCAATTTGGAAAGTCACAGTCAAGCGTAACAACACTTCTGTAAGCTTACCATTTAGAAGTTGACGACGCGGTGTGTACTCTAAAACATGAAGAACATACGCATCGTTATCATTACTGAACTGAACGCCATTTGCAGCTAAATACACTTTTAATTGTGTTTCTAGGTCATCGGTTTTTGCCGGTAACTCAAGGCTTAACTTTTTATAAACAAGTGGAGTCGCAGTCGGGTTAGTTCCTTTTAAATGGAAACCACACCCGACTAAGCCTGCACTAAGGCCTAAGGTTAAAACAACAGCGGCTAAACGTTTGGCTAAGTGCATGCTTGATCCTCTCATTAATACCTGTAATTAAACCACGAGGTTAACCAATTTGTTTGGAACCACAATTTCTTTTTTGGTTGATCCTGTTAAGAACTGTTGAACTTCTGGTAATGCTTTAGCCTGAGCTAATAAGTCATCTTTAGAAATATCGACAGAAACTTCAAGTTTACCGCGAAGTTTACCATTTACTTGTACAACAATCGTTTGGGTATTACGTGTTAATGCAGAAGCATCAACCTCAGGGAAGATTGCTGCTGTTAAGTCTGTACCAAACTGAGTCAATAAAGTTTGACTTAAATGCGGTGCAAATGGAGCAAGTAACGTTAACAATGTGGTGATTGCTTCACGTTCTACAGCAACATCATTGTCATCTTTTGCTTCAAACTTGTTGCTTGCGTTTAACAATTCCATCAAAGCAGCAATAGCAGTATTGAATGCATGACGACGTTCAATATCATCACTTACTTTTTGAATCGTTTCGTGAGTCTTACGACGTAAATCTTGAGCATCTTTAGACAAGTTTGCTGTATCGATTGCAGTTGCAGCGTTTCCTTTTTCAAGGAAGCTTGCTACCAGACGCCATACACGTTTCAAGAAACGGTTAGCACCTTCAACACCTGCATCAGACCATTCTAAAGATTGATCTGGTGGAGCAGCAAACATCATGAATACACGTGCGGTATCTGCGCCGTATTGGTCAATAATTGCTTGTGGGTCAATACCGTTATTTTTCGACTTAGACATTTTTTCTTGTCCGCCGATAATCACTTCTTGACCGTCACCTGAATATTTTGCAGAAAGAATACGACCTTTTTCATCGCGTTCTAATTCGATGTCAGCAGGGTTGAACCAAGTTTTCTTGCCATTTTCTGCTTCACGATAGAATGTATCTGCAAGCACCATGCCTTGAGTTAACAAGTTAGTAAATGGTTCATTACCTTGTACAACGCCTTCATCACGCATTAATTTGTGGAAGAAACGTGCATAAAGTAAGTGAAGAATCGCGTGTTCAACACCACCAATGTATTGGTTTACAGGAAGCCAGTTTTGAGCTGCTTCAGGTTTCACCATACCGCCAGTGAAGTCTGGAGACGCATAACGTGCATAGTACCAAGATGACTCTACGAATGTATCCAATGTATCTGTTTCACGGCGTGCATCGCCACCACAGCAAGGACATTTCGTTTCATAGAATTCAGGCATTTTATTAAGCGGGTTACCTGAACCATCTGGAACAACGTCAGTTGGTAATACAACTGGAAGTTGGTCTTCTGGAACTGTGACTTGACCACAAGTATCACAGTTAATCATTGGAATTGGACAACCCCAGTAACGTTGACGAGAAACACCCCAGTCACGTAAACGGAATTGAACTTTAGAGTTTGCTAAACCTTGTGGTTCTAATTTCGCAAGGAATGCGTCAAACGCAGCTTGGAATTCTAAACCATCAAACTCGCCAGAGTTAACAAGTTTACCTTCTTTAGAACCGTACCATTCTTGCCACTCAGTTGCAGAGTAGTCTGCATCGTCAGCGCCTTTGGCATCAATCACTTGCTTAATTGGTAAGCTGAACTTATTCGCAAATTCAAAGTCACGTTCGTCATGTGCTGGTACAGCCATCACTGCACCAGAACCATAAGACATTAATACGTAGTTTGCGATCCAGACAGGAAGCTGTTCACCAGTTACAGGGTGTTTTACAAACAAGCCTGTTGCCATGCCTTTTTTCTCGGCTGTTGCCAAGTCAGCTTCTGCAACTGAACCCATGCGGCATTCTTCAATAAATGCAGCCAATTCAGGGTTGTTTTCAGCAGCTTTAAGCGCAAGAGGGTGTTCTGCTGCAACAGCAACATATGTCACGCCCATAAGCGTGTCAGCACGTGTTGTATAAACAGTTAAGCCGTCAGCATAAATTTCGGTATTGGCAGATGGGAAAGTAATTTCCATACCAGTAGAGCGACCAATCCAGTTACGTTGCATGGTCAACACTTGTTGAGGCCAGCCGTCTTGTAAAGTGTCTAGGTCGTCTAATAATTCTTGTGCATAGTCCGTAATACGGAAGTAGTACATTGGAATATCGCGTTTTTCAACCAATGCACCAGAACGCCATCCGCGACCATTTTCAACTTGTTCGTTAGCTAAAACTGTTTGGTCAACCGGGTCCCAGTTTACTGTTGAAAGTTTACGGTAGATTAAGCCTTTTTTATAAAGTTGAACGAACAACCATTGTTCCCAGTGGTAGTACTCTGGTGTACAAGTTGCAAATTCACGGTCCCAATCTACAGATAGACCTAATTTTTTTAATTGGTCACGCATGTAAGCGATGTTTTCAAATGTCCATTTTGCCGGAGCAACTTTATGGGCAATTGCAGCGTTTTCCGCAGGTAAACCAAATGCGTCCCAACCCATTGGTTGTAGCACGGTTTCGCCTTTTAGACGGTAAAAACGGCTAATTACGTCGCCAATTGTATAGTTACGCACATGACCCATGTGCAGTTTGCCACTTGGGTAAGGGAACATTGACAGGATGTAACGATGTTTACCTTCGACAGTGTCGGCAACTTTAAAGACTTTACGATTTTCCCAATCTTGTTGGACTGATGGTTCAATCGTGTTTGCTTGATATTCTGGGTCAATGTGAGAAATAGTCATAGACGTAAGCTATACAACGAAAATTGAAATGAAAGATTGCTGCACAGCATAGCGCAAAATACAGGAAAATGTCAGTTTTTAGATCACGATTTTATCTTTTAATATGAGCTATAAAAATTTCCCAACTCATTCTTCTTTATTTTAAATCATGGAAGAGTGTTGAAAGTATTCACCACTCTTCTTTTACTTAACGTGGTGCTGTAGCAGATGGAGCCGGCGCCGCAGGTGGAGCTGCTGCTACGGTTGTATTTTTTTCCTGTACCGCGTTAGCTGCTGGTACTACTTTATCTGTTTTATCTTGAGTTTGTTGTTCTGGTGTTGGTGTCGAATTCTTTACAGGTGGCTGGGTGCCATAAGTCGAAACTGTGTTCAAATGTTTCGCGCCTTTAGGCGGTGGTGTCGTGGTGTAGTGTGTCGAGCCACTTTTATCTACCCATTTGTAATATTGCTCTGCCTGACTCTGACTTGAGCAAACTAAAATCGCTGTTGCGACTGCTGTATATAAGCTTGTTTTTAAATAAGATAGGTTCATATTAGATGTTCCCCAAAAAATACTGACTATATTTAAATAAAGTTCATAAATAAGCAATTTAGAATGAGTGGTTTTATATCAAAAAGAGTGTTTTTTATATAAATAATGGGGCAGGGTGATCAAATTTACGATTCGATATTAGATTAAAAAAACGTCAGCTAGTTTTTTTTATGGAAAAACCTTTCCTTTAATCTTGACTTTAGTGAATTAAACAACAAAAATGCTTTCTTTAGTTTTATATGCGATTATTTGATCACCCTTCGAATAACCGTCATGTTTTGTAATAGACATTCTCTCTAGCCGAGAGATTGATTTTACTAAAGTATGTATATCCAGACATGCTTTATTAATGTTAAAAAAGCTTATACGGCTGAAAAACAGAAATTTTTCTATTGCAACGAAAACTAGACAATATGTGTGCTATAACAGTGCAGACAATTCAATGAATGAAACACTATTTGTGCCTTCCATAAATAGTGATAAAGAATTTAGGGTGAATCACGTTGGAACTTTTATCTGGTGGTGAAATGCTCGTTCGTGCTCTTGCGGACGAAGGCGTTGAACATGTTTTTGGTTATCCAGGCGGCGCTGTATTACATATTTATGATGCGCTATTTCAACAAGACAAAATCAATCATTACCTCGTACGTCATGAACAAGCTGCCGGTCATATGGCAGATGCTTACTCACGTGCTACAGGTAAGACTGGCGTAGTACTGGTCACTTCAGGACCTGGCGCAACCAATACAGTAACTCCAATTGCAACAGCTTATATGGACTCAATCCCAATGGTGATTTTGTCTGGCCAAGTTGCATCACATCTTATTGGTGAAGACGCTTTCCAAGAAACTGATATGGTGGGTATTTCACGTCCTATCGTGAAACACAGTTTCCAAGTTCGTCACGCAAGTGAAATTCCTGCAATTATCAAAAAAGCATTTTATATCGCATCAAGTGGTCGCCCTGGTCCAGTTGTAGTCGATATTCCTAAAGATGCGACTAATCCAGCAGAAAAATTTGCATACGAATATCCTGAAAAAGTGAAGATGCGTTCTTATCAACCACCTTCACGTGGTCACTCTGGTCAAATTCGTAAAGCGATTGATGAACTTTTAAGTGCAAAGCGCCCTATCATTTATACGGGTGGTGGTGTTGTTCAAGGTAATGCCTCAGCATTATTAACTGAACTCGCTCATTTATTAGGTTATCCAGTAACTAACACGCTTATGGGCCTTGGTGGCTTCCCGGGCGACGATCCACAGTTCGTGGGTATGTTAGGTATGCATGGTACTTATGAAGCAAATATGACAATGCATAATGCTGATGTCATTCTTGCGGTAGGTGCTCGTTTTGATGACCGAGTAACTAATAATCCTGCAAAATTCTGTTTAAATGCCAAAGTTATTCATATTGATATTGACCCGGCAAGCATTTCAAAAACAATTATGGCGCACATTCCAATTGTAGGGGCAGTTGAGCCTGTACTTCAGGAAATGTTGACCCAGTTGAAACAATTGAATGTGTCTAAGCCAAACCCTGAAGCGATTGCTGCATGGTGGGATCAAATTAATGAATGGCGTAAAGTTCATGGCTTGAAGTTTGAAACACCGACTGATGGCACAATGAAGCCTCAGCAAGTTGTTGAAGCTTTATATAAAGTAACGAATGGTGATGCCATCATTACTTCAGACGTTGGTCAGCATCAAATGTTTGGTGCGTTGTACTACAAGTACAAACGTCCACGTCAATGGATCAACTCTGGTGGTCTTGGCACCATGGGTGTTGGTTTACCTTATGCCATGGCTGCGAAGCTTGCTTTCCCAGATCAACAAGTTGTTTGTATTACGGGTGAAGCTTCAATTCAAATGTGTATTCAAGAGCTTTCAACTTGTAAGCAATACGGCATGAATGTGAAGATCTTATGCTTGAATAACCGTGCTTTAGGTATGGTTAAACAGTGGCAAGATATGAACTATGAAGGCCGTCACTCAAGCTCATATGTTGAATCATTGCCTGATTTTGGCAAGTTGATGGAAGCTTATGGCCATGTTGGTATTCAAATTGATCATGCTGATGAATTAGAGTCAAAGCTTGCTGAAGCAATGGCGATTAATGATAAATGTGTATTCATCAACGTTATGGTTGATCGCACAGAACATGTATATCCAATGTTGATCGCAGGTCAGTCCATGAAGGATATGTGGTTAGGTAAAGGGGAGCGTACATAATGAGACATATTATTTCTGTACTCGTTGAAAACGAAGCTGGTGCGCTTTCTCGTTTGGTGGGTTTATTCAGTCAACGTAACTACAACATTGAGACGTTGAATGTTGCCCCAACCGAAGATCCTACGTTATCACGTTTAACGTTAACCACTTATGGTGATGACCATAAAATTGAACAGATTACGAAACAACTCAACAAACTTGTTGAAGTTGTAAAAGTAGTAGATTTATCGGAAGGTTCACACATTGAACGTGAACTGATGTTGATTAAAGTAAAAGCGTTAGGTGCTTCACGTGCTGAAATTAAGCGTACAGCGGATATTTTCCGTGCGCAAATTGTAGACGTGACATCAACAACCTATACCATTCAAATAGCAGGGACAACTGAAAAATTAGATGGTTTTATTGATGCGCTTTCAGAAAACACCATTCTAGAAGTCGTTCGTTCAGGGGTATCTGGTATCGCCCGTGGCGAAAAAGTTTTAGCCATTTAATTTTTTAAAAAGTATTTTAGCGGAGAACACAAATGCAAATTTTTTACGACAAAGACTGTGACTTATCAATCATCCAAGGCAAGAAAGTAGCGATTATTGGTTACGGTTCTCAAGGTCATGCACATGCACTTAACCTTAAAGACTCAGGCGTAGACGTAACTGTAGGTTTACGTGCTGGTTCAGCTTCTTGGAAGAAAGCTGAAAATGCGGGTCTTAAAGTTGCTGAAGTTCCAGCAGCAGTTAAGCAAGCTGACCTCGTAATGATTTTGACTCCAGATGAATTCCAATCACAACTTTACCGTGACGTGATTGAGCCAAACATCAAAGAAGGCGCGACTTTAGCATTTGCTCATGGTTTCTCTGTTCTATATAACCAAGTTGTTCCACGTAAAGACTTAGATGTAATCATGGTTGCGCCTAAAGCTCCTGGTCACACAGTACGTTCAGAATTCCAACGTGGTTCAGGTGTTCCTGACTTAATCGCAATTCACCAAGACGCTTCTGGTAATGCGCGTAACGTTGCACTTTCTTATGCTTCTGGCGTAGGTGGTGGTCGTACAGGTATTATCGAAACTTCATTCCGTGAAGAAACTGAAACTGACTTATTCGGTGAGCAAGCAGTTCTTTGTGGTGGTGCAGTTGAACTTGTTAAAATGGGCTTCGAAACTTTAGTTGAAGCTGGTTATGCTCCTGAAATGGCTTACTTCGAGTGCTTACACGAACTTAAGTTAATCGTTGACTTGATGTTCGAAGGCGGTATCGCTGACATGAACTACTCAGTGTCTAACAACGCTGAATATGGTGAATACGTAACTGGCGTTGAAGTAATTAACGAACAATCTCGTGAAGCAATGCGTAATGCATTAAAACGTATTCAATCTGGCGAATACGCGAAGATGTTCATTCAAGAAGGTGCCTTGAACTACCCATCTATGACAGCTCGTCGTCGTCAAAATGCTGCACATGGTATTGAAGTAACTGGTAATAAGTTACGTGCGATGATGCCTTGGATTCAAGCAAACAAAATCGTAGATAAAGAGAAAAACTAAGTCTCTTTTCTAGTGTTTCTAAAAAACCCTGCTTAATGCAGGGTTTTTTATTTTAATTCAGCTAAAAACCAAGCTTAAAAAATCATCATTAAGGTCAGCTGAACTAGACTCAAGAAATCCTATATTTTTCATATAATTGGATGCTTAATTTTTGTTTAGTTTATTGATTTCTAAAGTAAAAAATACTTGACCAAATGTTAGATAATGTTATTGTTTATAACTGACTAAAAAAGTCAAATTTACTAATATTTCTTTAACGTGTTTAATTGTATTTTGTGCAATGAATTGAACAAAATAAAAAAAAGTATTGAATAATCATGGAAGTCCAGTATGGGTCATGTTGATTACGATAGCACATTGATCGTCGGCTCTTTTATTGCGGCTGGCGTTATTTGCTATATTGTGATTTCCATGGAGCAGTTAATATTTAAGCAAGCTTATAGGAAAGTTGAGCCTCTTATTTTAATACTGAATGGTTTATTGCTCGGAGCAGCCATTAGTATTGTCCATATTGTTGGTATGAATGCTTACCACATATTTGAAACTTCAGCCTCGAATGTTCCATTAATTACACTTTCTTATGGTATTAGTGCCTTACTTTCGTGTATCTCAATTTGGTTGACTTCTCGTTATACCTTACCTTTAGTGAGACTGATTTTAAGTTCAGTCATTATGGGAATTGGTATTTCCGCTTCGTACTATGTGAGTATGTTGGGTTGGAATATTGATCTTTATAAGAAAGATTACACCTCATTCCTAATTCTATTTTCTGTATTAATTGCCATGAGTGGCTCGGGCTTGGCTTTCTTACTAGCCTATAAGTTAAAAGAAAGTGACCGTAATCGCGTAAGTTTAAAACTAGCTTTTGCAGTCATGATGACTTTAAGCATTATGGGAATGCACTATACGGCACTTATTGCGACAAATATTACCGATAAATTTGTAAGCCAGTATCAGGCTGAACATGATTTGCTGCTGTTTACCATTATTTTAGTCACCTGTTTGGTGCTGGTCGCGAGTTTTATTGTTGCTGTACTGGAACAACGACTCAATCAGAGAAATTTGGAACTCCGAAAAGCCAATAAAGAACTCGCCAATCTTTCCATTCAAGACAATCTAACTAAGCTACCAAACAGACTATATTTAGTTGACTACGCCGAAGTTCTCCTTTCAGATCATCGTTATAAAGATCAAAAAATTGCTTTTCTTTATATAGACTTAGATCGTTTTAAATCGGTAAATGATGCATTTGGACATCATATTGGAGATCAACTCCTTATTCAGATGGCGAACCGTTTACATTGGCAGCTTAGTGAAAAATGCAAGTTGCTAAGAATTGGTGGTGATGAGTTTTTATTAATAGCTGAAAATACCGATACCGATGGAGCGGTGTATTTAGCTGAAAAAGTATTGCAGCTCATTCAAGAAAGTTATCAAATTTCCGGTAAAGAAATTAACATTTCAGCGAGTCTTGGTATCGCACTGTTTCCTGAACATGGGCAAAATGTTCAAGACTTACTTATGAATGCCGATGCAGCAATGCTGATGTCTAAAGAGCAAGGCCGCAACACTTATACCGTCTTTAGTTATTCTACTCATCAACAAGAAACAAGAAGTCAGTCAAAACTGATCAACGATTTATACAAAGCAGTCGACGAAAAGCAATTTGTTCTTTATTACCAGCCGAAGTTTAATACCAATCTTGAAATTTGCGGGGTAGAGGCACTCATTCGCTGGAACCATCCAACGTTAGGTATGCTTACACCACACATGTTTATTGGCGGTGCAGAAAAGACAGGTTTAATTATTCCAATGGGATATTGGGCGCTTGAACAAGCTTGCCAGCAAATTCAGGAATGGGAACGCAATAATACTCATTTTTATCCAGTTGCAGTCAATTTATCGGCCTTACAGTTTGAAAATAAAAAGCTCTTTAGTACCCTCGAAAGCCTGTTAAAAAAATACCAAATTAAGCCTCATCACCTTACTGTTGAAATTACCGAATCAACAGCAATGCGACATATCGACTTAAGCATTCGTGCTTGTGAGCGACTACGTGATATGGGTATTCGAGTGGCCATTGATGACTTTGGAACAGGGCATTCAAGCTTCTTATATTTAAAAGATTTACCAGTCGATAAGCTTAAAATTGACCGTGGTTTTATTGTCGATTTAAAACCGGGTTCAAAAGAAGAAGTCATTTTAGAAAGTATTATTCACTTGGCAAAAAAGTTAGGTTTAACCGTAACAGCCGAAGGGGTAGAAACTCAGCAGCAAGTCGAAATTTTAACGCGTTTAGGCTGTCAGCAGTTCCAAGGTTATTTGTTGGGTATGCCTGTAAATGTAGGGCAACTGATCCAGTCACAAGGCGCTCATTTTGTTTAATCTAGACATTCGCTTAAAATTAAAAAATACTTTTATATATAATATCTAAAATAATAATTTAGTTAATCTAATGAAAAACAATAAGAAATTTAAAATCTTGGCATAAATTCCACATTGACACTTCTAAACTCTCAGATTATCCTTTGCCTGCTGGCCTACATTGCCAGCCGGTTGTCGCAGACCGATTAGTAAAGGCATCAGATTATTCCCTCTGAGGAGTAGTCTTGTGTGTAAATCGTCCCTCGCTCGTTGCGGTAGGACGAGTGAGGGACACCTTCGGGTGTGCTGATTCTTTACTATCAGTCTGCGAACCCTTGCTCGTTCTGCCACCATAATTCTAAATTAATGCTTTGGCAGAACTCCAAATATAAGGAGTTGGCTATGCATACTATTTTTATACCACCAGATTAGTCTTTAACAAGGTTTGATTACTTTTGAGTTTTCAGACTTTAGTTCGTCACGACTAAAAAATCATATGAACAATAAAACTTGAGATGCGTTAGGGCCATCTTTGGGGCTTTTGCATGCTTTTTTTGCCTAAAGCAAAAGTTGCAGCCGCTTTCTCTCATTTAGACACAACAACAAATTAATTTATAACGGTACATATATGCCATATTCAGATCTCTCATTTCGCGCGTTAAGTGCGCTGCATAAGTCTCGCTATCTTTTTAGTCAACATGGTTTTCACAACGTCGGTGTCGATCGACTTGCGAGAGAGGCAGAGGTCCCGAAAGCCTCATTTTATAACTATTTCCACTCTAAACAGCGGCTGGTTGAAATGTGCCTAAACTTTCAAAAAGATTCCTTAAAAGAGCAAGTACACTCAATCATTTACATACAAAAAGATTTAGCCTTACGTGAAAAGCTCAAGAAGATTTTCTTTTTACATACCAATTTAAATGGCAACTATTACTTATTATTTAGAGCTATTTTTGAAATTGAAAAAATCTACCCGACAGCTTATCAAGTGGTGGTGCAGTATAGATATTGGCTCATTAATGAAATCTGTAATTTGCTTTTAACCCTAAAGAAAGAAGCCACCCAACAAGATGCTTATATGTTTTTGTTTGTAATCGATGGGGTGATTATGCAATTACTCGATGCAAACAGGGGAGATACGCGAGATATGTTACTGGTGTATATTTTAAAGAGTATTTTTATGAGTGATTAATTAAAATAAATAAGCTTACCTAACACTATATTTTTATTAAGGAATATTTAAAGGATTAAAGTTATATAAAGTTAAGGCCGTTATGTAGCAAGTACATATCGGCCTAATTTATATTGATTAAGAGAAGAAGCAAGTCTGCTTATATAAATAAACTAAATTATTAAGTTTATTTAAGCAGCTGCACATCTCAGAGTTGTTTCGAGTTCAATTAGTTTGTTTATATAAGACCATGTTTCTTCAGGGTTAATTTCTGGTTTATTAATGGTGGCATCAATAATAAGTCCATCTATAATATTAAGAAAAAGGCTACTTAGAACTTTTGGATCTTCAATTTCTAAATCTGAAAATATTTCAAAGACTACATTGTAAATCCAGTTTCGGTATTTATTAACTTGAACTTTAACAGATGGATACATTTGTAGTACTTCAATGGTCGCTTTTTTAAATAAGCATCCATTAAAATCTTCAGTATTAATCCAGTCGATATACCAATTAAAAACACTTTTAAGTTTATTTAATGGGTTGTTTACACTGTTAACTTTGTCTAATAAAGACGCCTGAACCTCTAAAATCCGTCGTTGAAGACATTCTTCAATTAAAATCTCTTTAGAAGAGAAGTACTTATAGAACGTCATTTTTGCAACATTGGATTCAGCAATAATTTTGTCAATACCAATAGAGGTATAACTTTTTTGATTAAAAAGGGTCATTGCTGTTGTTATAATCGTTTCTCTTTTTGACATTGGTTGCCCCGTCATAGATATTTTTTGATTAACTTTGCTATTGTAAAGTATGAAAGCTTAAATAAAACTTATTTTATGATATTTAAAAAATCATATTTATTCAATAGTTTGGTTTATTTTAAAAATTATGAATTTTTATATTTTATTGGCAATAGTTTACTTTTTTAAATAATATTAATTAATCCATTGATTTGTTGAGATAATGAACATAATATCGGATCGTTAAGTATGGGTATACGGAATTTATCCTTTTAGCAAATGAGTGCAAAATGGAAATAGAGGGATGACCCACAGCTTAACTATAAGAAAAACTTTTTATTGAGAATGATTATGTCAAAAAAATTTGAAGACTTTGATAATCCAAGACAAAAAGCATTACAAGGTATGAAAAACAGTATTTCTGCCCAACAGTGGGAAGAAAACTTACAATTTCTCAAACAGTTAAGGAATAGAATTGCACATTTACCAGTAAGTCATCATCCAGCCATTGAAATATTAAATAACGGTTATCTTGATAAACAAACCCTGACACGTATTCATTTAGAATATCGTCATGCCATCGTACAAATTTTTACTGATGCTTTATTACAGGCACAGTTTCTCACGAAGCAGTTGGAACCAAAGCTTCACTCTGGCGCTAAAATGTTTCCTAGGGTGTTATTAAGCTTAAATATATTGGATGAATTCGGTTTTAGACCGGGTTTAGGTAAAGATAATTATTATTTAGGGAACCCTGAATATGCACATTATCCTTTATATGAAGATTTATTAAATGATTATGGTTTGACTGAGGCAGACCGCCGTAATTATAAACCTTCTAAAATTTCAGATCAGGTAAGAACATTCTTAGAAGATTCTTATGATAGCTATATGAAAGTTGTGGCTTTATTGGCCGTAGCAGAAGAAGAAGTCATTCTTTTTAGCCCACCATTAAGACAAGCAACCAAGTTTGTAAATATTGATGTTGAGGGTGGGGGATATTATCACGTACATGGTGTTTCAACAGATGAAACGGCTGAAGCTGCTGATGATGACCATCAAGACGACTTGTGGTTTGCATTAGCACAAGCGATTACTCCAAGTGACTATGAAAGTTTAACCAAACTATGTCTTGATTATTGTGCATTGTGGACTGAATTTTGGGATGCCCAAATTGCCGATGTTCAATTTATTGAAGAAAAGAAATTGGCATAAGTTTCTAAGTTTATTCATAAAAAGCCTGTTTATATTGAACAGGCTTTTTTAATGGTGAATGCTATGAGTTCTTTAGGGCTTCACGAAAAATATTCCCGACATGAAAACACGGGCAGACAACTCAACAATCTCTAAACAGTACCTATAAATCTGCTACAATTACGCCAATTTTTATTTTGATCGACTTTAGATCTTTGGCACTGCAATCTCCGCAGTAGGTGTATTTCATGAGTTTTAAAGATGAGTTAGCGGCACAGGTCGCTCAACGACGCACATTTGCTATTATTTCCCACCCCGATGCCGGTAAAACCACCATGACAGAAAAACTGTTGTTATGGGGTAAAGCGATTCAGGTTGCAGGGATGGTAAAAAGCCGTAAATCTGACCGTGCAGCTACATCTGACTGGATGGAAATGGAAAAAGAACGTGGTATTTCGATCACCACGTCTGTTATGCAGTTCCCATATAAAGGTCACACGATTAACTTACTCGATACACCGGGGCACGAAGACTTTTCGGAAGATACTTATCGTACGCTTACCGCAGTTGACTCTGCACTCATGGTAATTGACGGTGCAAAAGGTGTCGAAGAGCGTACCATCAAATTGATGGAAGTGTGTCGTATGCGTGACACACCAATTATTTCTTTCGTCAACAAAATGGACCGCGAAATTCGAGAACCACTTGAGTTGTTAGACGAAATCGAAAACGTTTTAAACATTCGTTGTGTACCAATTACATGGCCACTTGGTATGGGTCGTGACTTTGCTGGTGTATACAATATTCTTGAAAATAAATTGTATGTGTACAAAGCAGGTTTTGGTTCAACGATTACAGATATTGAAGTGCGTGATGGTTATGACCATGCCGATATTCGTGAAAAAGTAGGTGAGTTAGCTTGGGCTTCATTTGAAGAGTCGCTTGAGCTTGTACAAATGGCAAATGAGCCATTAGACCGCGAACTTTTCTTACAAGGTAAACAAACACCTGTTCTATTTGGTACAGCATTAGGTAACTTTGGTGTTGACCACGTTCTAGATGCATTTATGCACTGGGCACCTGAACCTAAAGCTCACCCAACGCAAGAGCGTGTGGTTGAAGCGAAAGAAGAAGGTTTCTCTGGTTTTGTATTTAAAATCCAAGCCAACATGGACCCTAAACACCGTGACCGTATTGCGTTCATGCGTATTTGTTCAGGTAAATACGAGAAAGGCCTGAAAATGAACCACGTGCGTATTGGTAAAGAAGTCCGCATTAGTGATGCATTGACTTTCTTGGCTGGTGAGCGTGAGCATTTAGAAGAAGCATGGCCGGGCGATATTATTGGTTTACACAACCACGGTACTATCCAGATTGGTGATACTTTCACTAGTGGCGAAAACTTGCACTTCACTGGTATTCCACACTTCGCGCCAGAAATGTTCCGCCGTGTACGTTTGAAAGACCCATTAAAGTCAAAACAGTTGCAAAAAGGTTTGAAAGAGTTGTCTGAAGAAGGTGCAACTCAGGTGTTTATGCCGCAAATTAGCAATGATTTGATTGTGGGTGCAGTTGGTGTGCTTCAGTTCGACGTTGTTGCTTACCGCTTGAAAGAAGAATATAAAGTTGACTGTGTTTACGAGCCAGTAAGTGTAAATACTGTGCGTTGGATTCATTGTGATGACGACAAGATTCTTAATGAGTTCAAGAAAAAAGCACACGACCAGCTTTCAATTGATGGTGGCGGTCACTTAACGTATCTTGCTCCAAGCCGAGTGAACTTGCAGATTATGCAAGAGCGTTGGCCTGACATTCAGTTCCGTAACACTCGTGAACACTAATCATGTAAATATAACAAACAGCTTCGAATAGAAGCTGTTTTGTTTTGAAAAATAAGAAAGGATGATGAAATGAATTTGAGTAAAAAAGCAATTATTACGCTTGTAGTTACAGCCATAGCATTAATTTCTGCTATTTCTGTATTTGTCTGGAAGGGTACTCAGTCCTCATCATCCTCTCAAAAAAATGTAGCTTCTACTAAAGATCACTCTGCTGAGAAAGCAGAGGTACTACCTTATTTAAATTTGACCGAAACTAAAGCGAATTATGCAGTGCCTTTTTGTGAAAAGAAAAACTGTATTGATGTCGATATTCAAACGATAAAAACTCAAGATACTTGGTTAAATAGCTGGATTGAAAAAAATCAGGCGAAAGTCATTCAGACTCAAATTGATTTGAAAAAAGATTTGAGCTTGCAACAAGCAGTAAATGCTTACGTCAAAAAGTCTGATGAATGGCAAGATAAATATTCTAAAAACCGTGCCTATGAGTTACACATTCATACGCGCATTGCTTCACAGCGTAATCAGTATGTTTTATTGCAATTAGGGTTGGATAGTAAACAGGAAGAAGTCACGATAAAAGATCGTTATTATTTTTTCGTGGCTGACCGTAAGTTGCATAAAAGTTTAACTTTGCTTGATGTACTTCAAAAAGACCAACAAGCCACTGTGCATCAAATCGTGCAAACTGCTTATCAAGACTGGCTCAAAAAGCAAAGCGCTGATGTTAAAAAAGACGCCCCAAAAACCTTATATTGGGGACAAGCAGACTGGTTCTTTGATGGTGAAGGTGTAGGTTTGCATTATCAGGCAAATCAGATTACCAAAGATGCTCCTCAGCTCGATATTTATTTAACGACAGAGCAAACTAAAAAAATATTACAACCTGAGGTTTATGAACAAATGTTCTAAGTTGGTAGCAGAATTTGCAACCTACTTATAGATGCGCTAACTTCATATCAGTTATGCATAATCTTCTCAGAATAAAGGCAAAATATGATGTTAACTTCTAAGGCCTCGTTCCGTTTAACGCTACTTGCTTCTGCATTATTTTTAGTGGCATGTCAGCCTAAAAGTGATCCTAAAGAATCGGAAGATCAGCAAAAACCCGCCGTGGTTGAGCAAAAGCCTGTAGAGCTGACTTTAAAAGGGGAAACAGTTCCTAGCAAGGTGATTTTGCCAGACTGTAGTGGTAAAACTTGCCCAGACTTTAGAGTAGAGCGCCTGCAAAGTAACTATCCTTTCATTGATAAGATTATTGACCAACAAGTTTTAAAAGCACTTGGTCAGATTCTTGAAATTGCGAAGCCAGATCAAAAAGCAGAAAAAACTGATAAAAATACAGAGGCCTCTGCGGTTGCTGCTGCTAACCAACAAGATAGTTTTGATGTTGAAGTTCAGCGCTATGCAAATTCATTTGTTGGCTTAGACAACGAATTAAAAGCGCTAAGTAATAATCATCAAATTAACCTTTTAGTGAAACCTAAAATTATACAGTCACAAGGTAAAGTGGTAACCGTTGTCGTTAATAGCAGTAGCTATTTAGGTGGTGCACATGGTTCGGCAGCACAGCAATATTATAATTTTGATTTAAAAGAACAAAAGCACATCAAGCTTGAAGACTTATTACGCCCGCAGAAAAAAGCGGCTTTAGAAAAGTTAGCCCATGAAGTATTTAAAGTTTGGGTGACCGACTCAAAGCTTGCCAATAGTGTGAGTGAATATGAACAAGCTTGGCCATTTAAACTTACAGAGAACTTCTTGTTAGGTGATCAGGGTTTGATTCTTCAATATGGTGAGTACGAAATTGGGCCTTACGTGGTTGGGTTGCCTCGTTTAGTCATTCCATATGACCAATTGCAAGATGTGTTGAAAGAAGAATATTTGCCACAGCCTAAAGCCAAACCAGCTTCGGCTCCCGTTGCAAAAAGTACTAGCTAATGCATTTGTTTGATACCCATACTCATTTTGATGTTGCCGATTTTGATGAAGATCGGCAACAGTTAGCCCTTGAGGCTAAGAAAGTGGGTGTAGATGCTTTGGTGTTAATTGGCTTTTTGCAGTCACGCTTTGATGAATTATTGCAAACCCATCACCAGCTTAAGCAGTGGGATAATGTGCCGACTTCTTATTTAGCACCGGGGTTGCATCCATTTTATATCGAGCAGCATAGGCCAGAGCATCTTTCTCATCTTGAACAAATTTTACAGCAAGAAGAGTGTGTAGCCGTAGGTGAAATTGGCTTAGATACTTTCTTGAAAGAACATAAGCAGCCCGATATATATGCTAAGCAAAAGCAGTATTTTGCTGACCAGTTAGAAATGGCAACGCAATACCAAAAACCAGTGCTGCTTCATATTCGAAAAGCACATGGCGATGTGCTTGCATTATTAAAAGCGCATAAGTTTAAACTCGGTGGAATTGCACATGCCTTTAGTGGTGGTGTAGAAGAGGCAAAAGGGCTAATTAAACTCGGTTTTAAAATTGGTGTAACGGGACAAGTGACTAACCCAAATGCGAAAAAGCTTCATACCGTTGTGCAAGCTATAGGTGCCGAGCATTTGGTAATAGAAACGGACTGCCCGGATATGACACCACTTTGCTGTCAAACCTCTGCTGAGCAGCGTACTCGCAATACTCCTGTAAACTTACCGTTTGTACTCAAAAGTTTGGCCGAAAATTTAAATATGGCTGAGTCAGATTTAGCCGAAAAACTGTGGAAAAACTCTTTATCTGCTTTGAAATTATCGTAATAAAAATCAAAGATTAAAAATATTAACTAAAACAAAACACAGCGATTAGAAAAGAAGCTTAAAGTAAGAAAACAACATGTAAAAACGTGAAAAATAACATTGCCAGACATGGGAGGATAACCCAATGGCTAAGTATAGCAATATCAATAGTTTTAATGCTCTACAGACGCTAACAGTAGGTTCCAGCAATTATCAGATTTTTAGCTTAAGCCAAGCCGAGAAAAAGCTAGGTGAGATTGCCAAACTGCCGAAATCATTAAAAGTACTGTTGGAAAACTTATTAAGGTTTGAAGATCAGCATAGCGTTAAAACCGAACACATTCATGCTTTAGCAGAGTGGTTAAAAACCCGTAGTTCAGATCAAGAAATTCAGTACCGACCTGCACGGGTTTTAATGCAGGATTTTACTGGTGTTCCGGCTGTGGTTGACTTGGCTGCCATGCGAGCAGCAATGGCACAAGCGGGTGGAGACCCTGAAAAAATTAATCCGTTATCACCTGTAGACTTAGTCATTGACCACTCTGTGATGGTTGACCATTTTGCCGATGATCAGGCTTTTGAAGAAAACGTTCAAATTGAAATGCAACGTAATGGTGAGCGATATCAATTTTTGCGTTGGGGACAATCTGCATTTAATAACTTTAGTGTCGTGCCTCCGGGTACAGGTATTTGTCATCAGGTCAATTTAGAATATTTAGCTCAAGCAGTATGGCTCGGTGAAGATAACGGCCAAACTTTTGCTTTCCCTGACACCTTGGTCGGTACAGACTCGCATACCACGATGATTAATGGTTTAGGTGTATTGGGTTGGGGCGTTGGTGGTATTGAAGCAGAAGCTGCCATGCTAGGCCAACCTATTTCTATGCTTATTCCTGAGGTGATTGGTTTTAAACTCACAGGTAAATTACAAGAAGGGATTACAGCGACCGACTTGGTGCTCACTATTACTCAAATGCTTCGCCAAAAAGGTGTGGTGGGTAAATTTGTAGAATTTTATGGAGACGGTTTAGCCGACTTACCACTTGCTGACCGCGCAACTATTGCCAATATGGCACCTGAATATGGTGCGACTTGTGGTTTCTTCCCAATCGATGAAGTGACTTTGGGCTATTTGAAATTAACTGGTCGTCAAAGTGACCGTATTGAATTGGTTGAAGCGTACAGCAAAGCGCAAGGCTTATGGCGTAATGCTGGCGATGAACCAGTTTTCACCGATACGTTAAGTTTAGATATGAGTACGGTTCAGGCAAGTCTAGCTGGTCCAAAACGCCCACAAGACCGTGTATTGTTGTCAGAAGTGCCTAAAACATTTAATGCCTTAATGGAGTTAAATCTAAAGCCTGTAAAAGAAGCTAAAGAGCGTTTGGAAAATGAAGGCGGTGGTGGTACGGCTGTAGAAGCGACCAAAGCCAATATTCAGCATGAAAGCCCGTCTTGTGTAATTGATGGAGAAAAGTATCCTTTAAATCATGGCGATGTCGTTATTTCAGCAATTACTTCATGTACCAATACTTCTAATCCAAGTGTCATGCTGGCAGCAGGTCTACTTGCTAAAAAAGCCATTGAAAAAGGCTTGCAGCGTAAACCATGGGTAAAAAGCTCACTTGCACCCGGCTCTAAAGTTGTGACGGACTATTTGTTGGCTGCTGGGCTTACGCCATATTTAGATGAGTTGGGCTATAACTTGGTGGGTTATGGTTGTACAACGTGTATTGGTAACTCAGGTCCTCTACCTGAACCTATTGAAGATGCAATTCAGTGTCATGATTTAAACGTAGCGTCTGTACTTTCTGGTAACCGTAACTTTGAAGGGCGTGTACACCCATTAGTTAAAACAAACTGGCTTGCTTCGCCACCTTTGGTAGTTGCTTACGGTTTAGTTGGTAATATTCGTACCGACTTAACGACGCAACCCATCGGGGAAGGTAAAGATGGACAACCTGTTTACTTAAAAGATATCTGGCCAAGCCAAGCAGAAATTGATGAAGTGCTGCAAAAAGTAAATACTGACATGTTCCACAAAGAATATGCTGCAGTATTTGATGGTGATGAAAGCTGGCAATCGATTCAGATTCCAAAAAGTAAAACTTACGAATGGGCTGATGACTCGACTTATATTCGCCATCCGCCGTTCTTTGAAGGGATTGGTGAACCGCCAAAACCGATTAAAAATATTGAACAGGCACGTATTTTGGCAGTGCTAGGTGATTCGGTAACAACTGACCATATTTCGCCAGCAGGTAATATCAAAAAAGACAGTCCGGCAGGCCGATATTTACAAGAGCAAGGTGTTGAGCCAAAAGACTTCAACTCTTATGGTTCGCGACGTGGTAATCATGAAGTCATGATGCGAGGTACCTTTGCCAACATTCGTATTAAAAACGAAATGCTCGGCGGTGAAGAAGGCGGTAATACTATTCATGTACCAAGTGGTGAGAAGCTTGCCATTTATGATGCAGCAATGCGTTATCAACAAGAGAATACGCCGCTTGTGATTATTGCTGGTAAAGAATATGGAACGGGTTCTTCACGTGACTGGGCTGCCAAAGGAACGAACTTGTTAGGTGTAAAAGCCGTGATTGCCGAAAGTTTTGAGCGTATTCACCGTTCAAACTTGGTGGGTATGGGGGTGTTGCCACTCCAGTTTGTTGATGGACAAACTAGACAGTCCCTCAACTTAACTGGTCATGAGGTCATCTCAATCCGTAGTTTATCGGATGGTATTCAGCCTCATCAAATTCTTGAAGTTGATGTGAAAGGGCCAAATGGAGTAGCCAGCCATTTTAATGTGTTATGTCGAATTGATACGTTAAATGAGGTGGAGTACTTTAAGGCTGGTGGTATTTTGCATTATGTACTGCGGAATTTGATTGCTGGTTAATGTTGTCTTGAGATTAATACCAATCAATATTTTTATTGGTTGGTATTGGAAGAATTATCACGACGGGGTCCTCCCGTAAAAAATTCTAATAGCAGTAGCTCATAACCCTACTTTTGTTTCGGCAAAAGTAGGCAAAACCATTGCCATTCACAGAACCTGTTCAATATTAATTAGTATCTTACGTTTTGCAAAAACAGTATCTTGTCGATGCTCGACAGGCTGTGAATGGCTTTGGCACCAATCAGATAGCTGGCTAGTGCCAAGTAGCAATTTGGTTTTGAAAAGCAGTAAAATACTCCCCGTGTTTTATATCCCCTCAAAGAGTAGCAATGACCGATCTCCAACAAGATGAATATGACCGCCGTTTTGCAGGTGTAGCCAAAATTTATGGTGATTCATCGTTCCAGCACTATGAAAAAAGTCATGTGATGGTGATTGGTATTGGTGGTGTTGGTAGTTGGGCGGTAGAAGCTTTAGCGCGTACAGGTATTGGCGAGATCACGCTGGTAGATATGGACGTGGTTGCAGCATCAAATGTGAACCGTCAGCTACCGGCAATGACATCAACTTTGGGCTGTGAAAAAGTTGAAATTATGGCGGAGCGTTGTCGTCAAATTAACCCGCGTATTAAAGTTAATATTATTGATGATTTCTTAACACCTGAAAATGTCACAGAGCTTTTAAACCCTGTACCAGACATTGTGTTGGACTGCATCGATGACGTTAAAGCAAAACTCGCTTTAATGCTGCATTGTCGTTTTAATAAAATACCTTTGATTGTGTCGGGCGGAGCGGGTGGTAAGCTTGATCCACTTAAAATTCGTGTGGCTGATTTATCAAAAACAGAACAAGACCCAATGTTAGCTAAGCTACGTAGTCAACTTCGTGCTCGTGGCATCTGCAAAAAGCCAAAAGAGAAATTTGGTATTACTTGTGTTTATTCTATCGACAACCCATTTTCTAGTGCAGACGTCTGCCCATCAGCTGGCCTCCGCTGTGGTGGTTATGGTTCCGCAGTAGTGGTGACTTCAAGTTTTGCCATGATTGCTGTGGCTGAAGTTTTGAAAAAGCTTGATTTAAAGAAAGCCTAATTTAAATATTGAAAAGGCATGCGCTTATATGAGTGCATGCCTTTTATTTTTGAGAAAAGCTATTTAATCATATAGCTCTATAGTGTCGTGTTTGGGCTGTGTTGGAAGCTGCTGATCGTAAAATTTAAAACACCATAAAAGTAGAACAACGACAGTAAAGATGGTGAAACCTTTAAAATACTTCATGAATAATTCAATCAAGTGAGTGGTCTTGATAAAATTCTAGCGAAGGCAATCTATCTAATCTAATATAGAAAATAGACCTAATAATCTAATTTTGAGATGGTAATGCTCACATTAAAACAATTCCAATATTTTATAAAAATTGTAGAAGAAGGGAGTTTTACTGCTGCTTCAGAAAAGCTCTTTATTGCTCAGTCTGCTTTAAGTCGACAAATGAAGCTATTAGAAGAAGAAATTGACTTTCAGCTATTTGATCGCACTGATAAGAAAGTAAAGCTTACAACGGCAGGAGAGGTTTTCTATAAAAAAATAAAAAATAATATGCACTATTTAAATGAAATCATTGGAGTTTCTAAGAATATTGCTGAAGGAAAAAATCGCCAGATTAAAATTGCTCACTCGAGCAGTATTATTATGGATGAGAGAAAGATTCATATATTAAAAGAAATTAGCTTAGCCAATCATATAAATTTTGAGATAAATACTTTGTCGTCTGAGCATCAAATTCTAGCTTTAATGAGTGGAGAAATTGATATTGGTTTTATTCGGCCGCCCGTTCGGCACACTTTAGATGAGCTTAGTATTATTAAGCTATATGAAGAACCTTTAATGGTGGCTGTGCATGTTGATCATGCTAAATTTGCAAGTAAACAAGAGATTCAAGTCAAAGACCTAAAAGATGAGTATTTTGTTTCTACACCACATTCTAAACGAGGCGGTTTAAGCTATTTGGTTTCAAACTTGTGTGTAGGGGCTGGCTTCTGGCCTAAAGCAGCAATGATCCAATCACGTAAGTTAAGCCAATTACAGTTAGTCGCTGAAAATTTGGGTATTAGCATTGTTCCCCAAGAGTTTGAGAAAATATTGCCCCATCAGGTCAAGCTATTACCTTTGGCAGATTATTTGTCACTTTCAGAAGTTCAGTTGGTCTATAGAAAAGATCATGATGAAATGATTCAACGCTGTGCCGAGCAAATTCATCAAATGTTTTATCTTAAAAAATGAATTAGCCTAATCTGTAGTAAGTATAAGTAACGCTATCATCTTTATAGACGTCATAACTGCTTTGTTTAAAGTCAGAAACCCATTCACTACCTGTGTAACCAGCAATATGCCCATAAACGTGATTGCGGGTTCTATGAATGATGTAAATGTCGCCTTCTTGCGGCTCATCAAAAGCTGGATCAATTTCTTTATAGCCGATCTTTTTCAGGGTATCACCCCAATCAGATGCTGCAATTGGATGGTTTTCAACATCGGCACCAGCAGACTCAAGTGCAAGACGAATGCTACGTGCACAACGAGCTTTACTGCGTCTAGAGGTAACACTTTCTAATTTTGCTACGAATTTTTCTACATCTATGGCTGGAGGGGTGTTGCTTTCAGTGCGGTGATTATTGGGTTTCATGGTGAAGGGATAAGGAAGGCTTGGTGTGCTGTGTGATACAACAATCGCTGCCTGATTTGAATCCTGATACATATAGTTATCAGCTACTTGTCCGTCATAAATAATCATCGTGAAATCTCTACCCGTACTACCTATATCCGTATTTAGAAAATCACCACCTACCTGTGGCGTTCAGAGATACTAATTGCCCAAACTTAAAAGTTTTGTTTATGTTATGTAATAACGTATCTTTTTTCCAGTTTTTATTTCTGACTAAGAAAAAAAGCCTAGTTAAAAGGATGGCTGAAATCAGTCAAATTTAATTACTTGATATTATTCATTTTAAATAATTAATCAGAGCTTAAATTTAAATATTTTGAGCCGACATTTGCGAATATACTCAAAATCTAAGTCTCTGATTTAAAATGCCACATTTTCTTACAATTTAAAGGCGCTGAGCGCGCTTAAACCTGATGCTCTTTTACATATTCTTCAGTACGAATGATGGCAGCTTGCATGTTTCGAATTGCATTCTCTACATCAGCTAAAGTTTTCGCATTTCCACCGCTCAATGCCTGACGCCATTTACGTGCACCCGGTAAGTTTTGAAATAAACCTAAAATATGACGGGTAATAATAGAGAGTGGTGCACCTTCAGCCATGCGTTGCTCGATATAAGGCAGCATTTGTTCCATAATATCGAAACGGTCTGGTGCTTCTAAGTTCCAGAGTTGGCCGAGCTCAGCAAGTAGGTAAGGGTTGTGATAGGCTTCACGGCCAATCATCACGCCGTCAACATGCTGTAAATGAGCTTGAGTTTCAGCAAAAGTTTTAATACCACCATTAATTTCAATAGTTAGATGTGGGCGTTCTTGCTTTAAACGGTAAACATCTTCATAGCGTAGAGGTGGTACTTCGCGGTTTTCTTTCGGAGACAAACCTTTCAATATGGCAATACGGGCATGGACGACAAAGTGCGTGCAGCCCGTTGCCGCAACAGTATCTACAAAGTGCAGCATTTCTTCATAAGACTGCATATCATCAATACCGATACGGTGCTTTACCGTTACTGGAATATTCACGGCTTTTTGCATGCTATGAATACATTCAGCGACCAAGTCTGGTTCTGCCATTAAACATGCACCGATTTTATTATTCTGTACACGGTCACTTGGGCAACCTACATTCAGGTTGACTTCGTCATACCCCCAGTCTTCAGCCATTTTTGTACAAGTGGCAAGTTCTTGTGGGTTTGAACCACCGAGTTGCAGTACGATCGGGTGTTCTTGAGCGTTATAGTCCAAGTGGCGTTTTGCATCGCCAAATAAAATCGCGCCTGTCGTTACCATTTCGGTATACAGCACAACGTTTGGGTTAAACAACCTTGCAAAGAATCGGTAATCCTTTGTAGTCCAGTCCATCATTGGGGCTACACTGATTCTTGGAGATTTAATAGTTTCAATGGTTTTGTTAATAGTCATTAAAAATCATACCTTTAATCAGTGTTTTGCAACCTGTTTGAATCTGTGGGAACTCATGTTTAGCTGCGTTAATCGGTTTGCATTTACACCAGAATTTACACCATAATGAAAAAAATGGTTCATGGTGTAAAATTATGGGGTCAATTACTGCCAGAAAAAGTGCAGATGGAAGTGTTAGTTACCGAGCTGCTATCCGGATCAACAAAAAAGGTTATCCTGCTTATTCTGAAAGCAAAACATTTTATTCAAAAAAAGTGGCAGAAAACTGGCTTAAAAAAAGAGAAGTTGAGATTCAAGAAAATCCAGACATTTTACTTGGCAAAGAACAACTGATTGATCTAACTTTGTCAGATGCCATAGATAAATATTTGGATGAAGTTGGGAGCGAGTACGGCAGGACGAAACGCTATTCTCTACTCTTAATTAAGAAGTTGCCAATTGCGCGCAATATTATCACAAAAATACATTCGATACATTTGGCTGAGCATGTGGCTCTAAGACGAAGAGGCGTGCCTAATCTTGGTTTAGAACCTATTGCAACAAGTACACAGCAGCATGAGCTTTTACATATTAGAGGTGTTCTATCTCATGCATCTGTTATGTGGGGTATGGAAGTTGATTTAAGTAACTTCGATAAAGCTACAGCACAGCTTAGAAAAACTCGTCAAATCTCGTCTAGTAAAGTGAGAGATAGGCTTCCTACAAAGGAAGAGTTAATTGCTTTAACAAAACTTTTTGCTGAGCGTTGGAAGTTAAATAAATACGGTACTAAGTATCCAATGCATTTAATTATTTGGTTCGCAATTTTTTCATGTAGACGTGAAGCAGAGTTAACACGCTTATGGCTGCAAGATTATGATTCTTACAACTCTTCATGGAAAGTTCATGATTTGAAAAATCCGAACGGTTCTAAAGGTAATCACAAGTCTTTTGATGTGTTGGAACCTTGTAAAACAATAATTGAACTTTTATTAGATAATGAAGTGCGGAGTCGTATGCTTCGATTAGGATATGATGAACAACTCTTATTACCTTTGAATCCCAAAAGCATAGGAAAAGAGTTTCGCGAAGCATGTAAAATATTGGGAATAGAGGATTTACATTTTCATGATTTGAGACATGAAGGTTGTACGAGACTTGCAGAACAAAGTTTTACTATTCCTGAAATTCAGAAAGTAAGTTTGCATGATTCTTGGGGGAGCTTACAGCGGTATGTTTCTGTGAAGTCAAGGCGAAATGTAATTCAATTGGAAGAGGTGCTACGCCTCATTGATGAAACGTAGCAAAGTCTTTAGGAGCCTGTAAATTATTTTGTGTAAGTTCCATTTTTTATAAATGATCTTTTAATCGATCATCGAACTGAATCGTAAACCAATTCATTGCTAAACGCCAATTTTGAATTGGCATCGTCCATTTCTTCGCAGCATTTGATGTTGCTAAGTAAATGACCTTCTTTACTGAGTCATCAGATGAAAAGATTTTCCTTTTCTTCGTTGAATGGCGTATTACGCTATTCAACGACTCAATCGCATTTGTTGTATAAATTGCATGACGTATTTCGGCTGGATAGCTAAAGATCGTTCGGATATTTTCCCAATTGGCCCGCCAGGATTCTCCAATTTTGGGATACTGGTGATTCCATTGATCACAGAAGATGTCTAGGGATTTTAAAGCATTTTCCTCTGTACTTGCCTGATAAATCGCTTTCAGACCCGACGTAACAGCTTTGTAGTCTTTCCAGCTTACAAATCTCAGGCTATTGCGTACAACATGCACGATACACAGTTGAATATCAGTATGAGGGTAAACAGAGGCTATCGCGTCAGGGAAGCCTTTTAATCCATCTACACAGGCAACAAGAATGTCCTGTACTCCTCGATTTTTTAGCTCTGTCATGACTGACAGCCAGAATTTGGCACCTTCTGTCTGAGCAATCCACATACCCAGTAATTCTTTTTGCCCATCCATATTGATGCCTAAAGCAAGGTATACGGACTTGTTAATCACATTGGAGTGCTGACGGACTTTGACAACAATACAGTCAAGATAGACAACAGGATAAAGGCTATCTAAGGCTCTATTTTGCCACTCAGTCACTTGCTCAATCACAGCATCGGTAACTTTGCTGATGAGAGATGCTGACACATCGGCATCGTACATTTCTTTGAAGAAGGCTACAATTTCCCTATTAGTCATTCCTTTTGCATACAGTGAGAGGATTTGGTCATCCATACTGGTGATGCGTGTTTGGTGCTTTTTGATAATTTGTGGCTCAAATGAACCTTCTCGATCACGGGGAATATCTAAAGCCAGTTGTCCATCTTGAGTTGTAATGGTTTTAGAACTAAACCCATTACGGCTATTTGAGCCTTTCTTGGGCTGATGCTTTTCATAACCGAGATGGTCTGAAAGTTCAGTATTGAGTGCAGTTTCAATCATGAATTTTTTAAAGACTGCTGTCATTTGGTTTAAGTCTTCTGGTGTTTTTAGACCTTTAGCCAATTCGGCAGCCATACTTTTGATTGTTGCTTCATCCATGTGAAGTACCTTTTGTAATTATCCTCTGAAGGATAAATGAAAATTAAGTACTTACACAAAATTTAGAACAGTCCCTTCTTTAGCAGCTTCAGAATACTTCTTATCTAAGATATCAGCCAAGTCTTTAACGTGCACCAGAAATGGTGCGCGTTTGCTTGAATCTATTTTAAAGACAGAGAAAGGAAACTCTTGATTATTTGCCTTTCTCAGCGCCTCTGCCTTGCTTAAGTGAGGATAGTAGTCTTGTACTATGCTCATTAATTCGACAGTCATAGAGCGATATTTCATAAATAGGTAATCAGCGGTGTTTAACTGGAATGCACCCATTGTGAAATAGCCTCTTAACTAGTTAGTTTTAAACTTTGAATACAACACATCAAAATTGGACTGTGTATCCCAAATTCGAAGGACTGCATCACTGCCTATCAGGTACGTTTTGAGCAGCTTAATAAGATCTTTGCACCTTGGATCACTTTTAAAAAAATGATTAGTTTGCATAAACCCGTTTAATGGCATAGATACAGGATATGCTTTGCAATTAAATAGGCCTTCCAGATTACCTCGTAAGGCAATGAAAGCATTTTCATCAGAAGAACCAACAGGATCATCTATGAACTGGCGTTCCAGTAAAAACACCAGCCTAAGTGCTAATTGTCCTTGGGGTGTAAGTTCCCATTTCGAAAATACGGCAATAATTTCATTATTTCCACCTTCATTAAGGAAAATGGCGATCATCTCTTTTTTCTGCTGATCTAAATATTGTTGTTTCGAATACATTGGAGTATTCGCTGAAAGCGTAAATAGCATTGGCAAATATAGCTCATGTGTTTCGAAGCCTGCGTAGTCTCTGAATAGAACCTTCATTGTCGAATCAAATAACTCTTCAGCACGACTTTGTTCTGTATTCCAAGCTGTTAAATCCTCACTAAACTGCCTAGTGTTGAGCATATATTGGTAGCCCGTAATTTGATTAGAAAAATACTGATCGTGGCAGTAAATCCCCCCATTAAGCATAGGCCCCATATGTTTAATAAACTGAATAAACAATTCGTTCTCTGGCTTTAGTCGAACAGATAACATCCCATTAGTGACAGGGGAGCCTGTCACTAATGGATATGCTGATCTAATCAACTCAACAGGTTTACTGAGAGATAATGCCTGATTACTATTTTGAGAATTTTGTTTTGCAAACATGCTTGTAGTTTTTGATCTCCCAAGAGCTTTTGCTGACTTCTCAGAACCAATCAGATCGTAAGCCCAAATAGGTTGAATGCTGCATGACGAATGTGTAGCTGCAAGTAAAGCATCTGATGCGTACTTAGTCATGTTACTGTCCTCCTACTTGAGCATCATCTGACTGATCAGAGTCTAGTAGGTTAAGTTGCTCGAACTTGCGTGGACGGCCAAGTTTGGTAGCAGGAACTTTTGGTATTTGGCTTGTTCGGAAGCTCCGAATTTGTTCTCCATTAGTAAAGGCGAAGTACTGATCATTTTTGCATATGTAGTCAAACGTAGCCTTGAGATTCTTAAGCATTTCATGGTCGGTATACTCCAAAATGCCTAAGGCACGATAGCGGTACTCATCTTTCTTCATATTGCAGATAAAAGCAGTCCCAAGATTGTTTGTAGCAACCCTCCATTTCTCAGCAATATATTGCCCCACGTGATGTCCTCACGATGGTCATTGGCATTGAAGAAGTAATAAAGATGTCCATGGAATCCCTTGGTTGGGGTGTGTTCAATACGCAGGATATACCCGAGCGCTTGCTTAAGCTGATTATGCTTAGATGCATCATAGAACCGAATAAAAGACTCTTGCATAAACTCACTATCATGTTCAGCCTGAGCAAAATCAGTTGAGATAGCAAGCTGTTGAAGCTTAGCTGGATCGCGTATTAATCCTAGGTCTACTCGAACAACAAGGATTCGAGAATGGATCTTGAGTAGAGTCTCTACAAGCTCAACACAACGCTCTTTAGAACGGCGTCGATTACTAGCACGATTCGAAAGTTGTTTACGAATTGAGGCACTGCTCATTCTTATTGCAAACAACTTCTGAAATTTAATTAAAGCTGCAACATAAGCCTGAGCCTGTTCAGATGTGTAACACTGATTGATCAGAGAAAATTCATAAAGGGTATATTGTTCTTCCTTTGAAAGTTCTAAGAATGAATCCTTAAAGGCCTGTAACTCTATGCCCATCTTGTAATTGCCAGAGTGAGCAGACACAAAGATTGTTGTAAGCTGGCACTTAAGCAAAAGTGGAATATCCTTCGCATATTCAACACGTAGTTGCTCTTTGCCCTTAAAACTTTGAACAGATTTAAGAGTAGCGATTGGGCGCTCTTTCTCAAAATACTTGATGAACTCAACACGACTGAGCATTTTTTCAACTTCAGGGTTTATACTCGTTTTGAATACTTTAATCTTACCGTTTTCTGTCATGTACTCATGAGTTGAAAAATCTTCCTTGAGCTGTTCTAGGAATGCATCTCTATCTGCAACTGAGAACTGTGCGATAGGTGGAAGAATTGGTTTAGCTGTGTTGTTCAGAGATTTCATAGTATACCTACATACAAATAATTAATTACGTATCAGGCGTCATGAGGTAAATGCTCTCCCTATGGACATCGTTTAGAAATGTCCATTAGGGTAGGCGTAGAGTGGATATTGGCTAATCTATCTGGAGTGTATTCATCTCAAATGGATACACAATTAAATCAATCTAATCTATAAGCAGTATTTGCTAAGGCACACTGCTTATGACAATAAGTATCTAGTAGATTAATTACATATATCTAATATTACTTATTACAATTGTATTTAAACCGAAAAGCCGATTGCACTTTACTTCGAGAATGCTCTACCAAAAAATGACGGTAATACGAGGACTTTTTAAAAGTTGTGATGTCCTGCGTTATGCAGCATTTAAATGGCTTCGTTGAGCTATTCTTCGGGTGACCCACACCCGTAAATTGCTAAGCTTCCAATTGAATGTACTTATTAATTTGATGTGTTGCTGGCTTAGGTTTGAGTTGGTCATATTGGTTCCTTATGTAGCAAGTTTTGTATGCTTGATTGCATAAGGGAAATTCTAGAAAAAAATTAAGCACCCTCTAAAAATCTGCGAAGAATTTATTTAAGCTACTGATATATATGTATTTAAAATCTTTAAAATATAGAAATTTCATTGTAATTATTACTCTTTTAAAAATTTATTAATTTTTTTTAAGAGCATGTCAGTGTAGAACTAACAGGCTCTAAATAAATTATGTGAGTGATCGGATTTTTATTGGGGTGGGAGGGGAATTCTAAAGTTTTCTACCTTTCTTTTCTATAAAAATGTTCAGCGCATCATATAGGCTTGGCTCGCTTTCCTTTAACCAAGATTTAGCGCTATTCAGTAACTTCATTCTCTGATCGTCGGTTCTAATTTTACTTTTTTGAGTTTCTAAGGCAGAAATCTTTTTCTGATAAAATACTCTTATTTCCTTATAACGTTCGATAGGGCGACCTGCAAAAGAAGTTAGGGGTTGATCACGGTTCTGAGCTTGTATGATTACAGTTTTTTTACCATATTCTTCAATTTCTTTGACTTCAGCTGTAGATAGATCATTTCGAGCTGCAAAAAGAAAATATTCAGCTTCTTCTTTTTTTCGTAAACAATGTTCTATTTCAGCATTGTATTCTTGAGTGAGGTATTCTGGAATTTTTGAGATAGCTTGCTGCTCAATGGCTCCTAGAACCGTATCCATACTTGAGTAAGTTTTTTGATTACTGGTAATAAAACGTTGAACAAGTGAGAGGTAAGTTTTTTTTACCCTCTGGGATTTTTTATGGCTGTTTCGGGCTAATTGAGATTGCCTAATCTGTTTATAGATATCTTCTGGTAGCGTGTAGATATAGAAAGAACAATCATAATGTTTGGAGTAGAGACGAAATGCTTCTTCAAAATGTTTCTCAGCTTGTTGTGCTGTTTTTTTGAATATTCTGGTTTTAGTTGATACCAAGTTTTTGAATTTACGAATTTCAGTCGCGATTTCGCCATAGTGTCGGGCAAGTCGGTCCTCTTCGGGAATGTAGATGTAAATTTCCGATTTACCTCGAAGTAATGGTGGGGGTAATCTCCATGCCTGTTGACGGAGAGCCTTTTGTTCTGGCGATTCTTTTAATAAGCCTTGATCAAGCTGTTCATAAAACCACTTTCGGTCATTATCCGTCATTTCTTCACTGATAGGTTCCATTTGTTCGGGTAAATAAGCTTTGTAGTGTTCGGCATAGGCTGATGGCAAACCATAGGGAAATTTATGTCTTTTAATAATATGTTCTTCAAGTTGGTCAATTAAGCCAATAAGTTTTTTGATGTTACTCGTAGATGTGGTTTCTTGTTTAGCCTTAGCATTTTTTTTAGCTGAAGTTGCCATGTAATCAAGTTCACTTATTCATTTTAAAAGAAGTGCATATATTATAAGTCGTAACTACTTATAATTTAAAAATGATTTAGCTTAACTTGAGAGTGAATTATGAGCATTTGTAGAGGGGTGTTAGGTGTTAAACTGCACTCCATTTATGTACCGACTTATGATGATTCTGTACCGACTTGCGATGTTTTGGGTGAAAAGTAGTCAAAATCAAAATGTAGCTTAGAGTTATAATTGTTGGACTAAACTTGTAGTACTGTGAAGCATTCTACTGGATTATAAATTTATTATGGACTGAATCAAGTGCTAGAAAATCACTCATTATTGGTTAGTTAATAGTATGTCTTTGTATTACTAAAAGGTCTCAATAGCGTTTCATTAATTGCAATGCAAGATTGTAGGCTACGGTTGTAGAAATTGACTCTGCTATAAAGAACTCTTGGGGTGGGGTGAAGTTTAAAGCCTGCTTTCGATAACGCGTCTGCTTTCCTGTCTGTTTGTCTTTAAAAATAAACTCATCCTGAGCATGAGAATATTCTTGTCCATACAGTGGACCACCAAGACACTTTAACCGAAACACTGAATCATCCTTAAATTTACCTAATGGTTAGTTTAAAGAATTAATCTAATGAAAAACAATAACAATCACTTTACGACTTAGTCGATAGATCATTGACACCTTAAATATTGCACATTATCCTTTGCTTGCTGGCCACATTGCCAGTCGGTTTTGACAGACCGTTTTATTGGGTTGCATCAGAGTTATTCCTTCTGAGGAATAATTTTGAGGGTACATCTCGTCTCCTCCCGTTGCGGTAGGACGGGAGAGGGACACTTTCGAGTGTGCTGGTGTCAATCCAATCCGGTCTGTCAACCCTTTCTCGTTCTGCCACCATAATTCTCTAATGCTTTGGCAGAACTCCCAATATAAAGGAGTTGGCTATGCATATTCTTTTTATAACGCCTGATTAGTTTTAATAGGATTTGATGAACTTCTAGTTTCTCAAGCTTTAGATCTTTTCGTCTAAAAATTTACTTAAAAAAATGTCATGTGAGCTACACCATGGCAAGGCTTCGTGTTGCCTAAAAAAGCCTAAGCTCCATGACGACGTCACTGGATAAAATGATGAAAAATAAAATTTTGATGGGTTTGGTAGGTGTCAGTATTTTGTTGGTTACTGGTTGTTCTTCTGATTTCGAAAAGGGTATGAAACAAAGCTGTAGGAATACGGGAGGAAGTCGCAGTTTCTGTTCCTGCTTCTACGACAGGATGGAAGAACATTATGGTGAAGAAAAGCTGGAGGCGATTGGCATGATGCAAGTCAGGATGCCAGAGGATTTCGAAGAGGTGTCTTTTAAGTCTGGTCAGCAATGTGCACATAAACTTTAGAGCTCGTATTCACATTAAATCTTAGTTTGTCTTTTGATCTCACCTGCTGCCATAGAGCAGTGGGTTGGATAGGCTTACCTAAAAAAATGAGGAATTTACAATGAAACATCCATTGATTGGCCTTTATTTCACCATTGTGATTGGTTATTGGCTGTATTTGATTTGGCAGTACCCTATTTATTCTGGTTCATATTCTTTGGGTCGGGCACTTGTTTGGCCTGCTGATTTTCTACGTTGGTTGTTTTAGTCGCTAAATTGGGGAAGTTGCCATGACAATCATATCGAGAGAATCACTCCAGAAAAGCCGTTGGATGTTGATGTTAAGAGCGAGTGACAATATTTATTTTGCACCCGCTATTCCTTATAAAAAATTGCAAGGGGCTATGAGTTATCTCCCTCAAGGAATTCATCCAGATGAAATCCTTATGCTAATTGACGATACGGTATTTGGCAGTGCTAAAGCTGGACTTTGTGTGACGGCGACAGGACTCTTTTATAAAGAAAGCTTTGGAGATGAAGCGGTTTATCTCTTTAAAAGTATTCATCATGTCGAGGCAGATATTGGCGTCATTAATCATGGCATCGTACTGAATCGTATAGAAACCCTGACCTTTACCCAACTGGATAAGGGCACAGTACGAACATTGGCTTCATTTCTAAATGAAGTTTGTCAGGGTGAAACAGAAACCGATCGGGCTCCACCACAGATTGATGCAGAACTGAAGGTAATTATTGATCTGTTTGCTTATTTCATCACATTCAATATGGGTAAGTGGAATCCTGAATCTAGTCATGCAATATCTAAACATTTTGTAAAGCTGAATGATGAAGCATCACAGCACTATATTAAAAGGTTACTGACTGAACATCCCAACTTTGAATATGAAGAATTATTACATCGCTTTGCAGAACTGAAAGATGTGCTGGCTTACAAGCTTCGTACGGAGATGATCGAACAACTGGTTTATGCCATGGCACTGGGTCAGGTTGAGCAGAATCAGGCGGATCTCTTCATGACCCATTTATGTCGTGTATCCAATGTTTCTAAAGCCGTATTTCCTGATCTGGTCAAAATTATCTATCAATGTCTGGCTGATGAAATGAATCAGTCTACTACTTCTACTTTCAACGGTGGACAACTTCAAGCGTGCAAACTTCTTGATATTCAGCCTAATTCACTGACTGAGCAGAACTTACAATCTGCTTACCGAAAAAAGATGGCTGAGTTCCATCCCGATAAATACCAGAACTTACCTGAATCTGTTCGTCAGTTGATTGAAAGTCAGGCACAGCAACTGAATGAAGCAAGAGCTTTATTAAAAAGCTATTTGGACAATAACTGAAAATAAAGAATTTTTACTTACATATTACCCCAGTGAAGGCAGCCCTAAAGCGCCGTATATCCTCTATTTCAAGGTAATGATATGAATATGATAAAGAACAGCACTAACTCAACTAAAAAGATACCACCGTTATATTGGTTGTTAACTGTAGTCATGATGGCGGTGTTAATTGCAGGCGGTATTTTATTTAATCAACATCAAAAACGACAAACTGAACTTCAGTTAGCACAACTCGCTTTAGAACAATCTAAGGTACAAAATCAATCTGCCACAACACAAGCAGCATCGGAACCCGTTGAATCAGGTTTCACTGGAATTGAAAGTATGGTGGAAAACCCGGAATCAGAATCTGCTCATTCACAAGCTGAAGATGAGGTTGTTGCGGGGGCAATAGCCGCGGTTGATCAGGCAAAAGCACAAGATACAAGTCTAGGTAATCTCAGTTCAGAAGTTGATGGTGAGTACCATGAAGGGAAAACCTTAAGTTCCAATGCTTCTCGCTATGGATTAAAGCCAATCAAATCTGCTCCAGCTGATTTAAAGTCAACCATCCCGAATATTGATCAAATGTTAGCGTCACATCTCATGAATGTATGGGGCCGCTCAAGTCCAGATCAGGTGAGTAAACGAGTTGAAGGATGGAGCCAGCAAGGTAATACCATGACCTATCGTACTGCATGGGACTCTGACCGTTACCAATGTACTTGGTATGTGGTGAGTTGGGATAAGAACAGCAATCAAGTCCTTCACGAAGGATACCAGCCATGCTTTGGTCACTAATTAAAGCTGGTCTGTAGCATTCGTTTAATTATTACTTTACTTAATCAGAGAAAATACCATGAACCCAATCAAACTTATCGCATGTGGAATTTTAAGTCTTTCACTCAGTTCTATTGCTTTTGCTAAAACTGAGCAGATTACACTTAAAGCCAATGTCTATTACGGCGAAGAATCGGTGGTTTTTCCAACTACTAAAGGCGAAGTCATTTTAAATAGCTACGCTATACCAGCTAAAGTCGTTCCACAAGTTAAACCTTTTAAGAAGGGGCAATGTTTAGAAATCAAATCAAAACATGGTTTCTTTAAAGACACTGGAGATGGTCAATATATTGAAAGTATCCAACCTTGTAGCAAGAAAGGTTTAGCGACTCCAAAAGTAACTCGTTAATTTGACTTAATCTAAAACGACATAAAGCTCAATCAAACCACAAGCATTTGCTTGTGGTTTTTTTTATGCCTTTTATTGAGAGGAGACGACTATGCATCAATGTCCTTACTGCCATTCGAGACATCTGAAATTACTACGGCAGTCAGAACAAAGCCATCAAGGTGTATTTGCAAAACTTTCATCATTCTCCCCCATGTCTCTGGCAGCAGCCTGTATGCAATTGTCAAAACGTAGTCCTATTCACCCACTAGTCGGTGGCTTTGTTGGTTTAGTTGTAGGGGGCATGTTTCTGCTCTACGTCCAGCATCAAGACAATACAGTGTCCTTGCATTATCAGTGTGAGCAGTGTCTGCAACATTTTGAAATCCAGCAATCAAGCTTTTCTTAACTTCATCCCAAACTCTTAATCAAATTATTTAAATCACTTAATAGGAAAAACATCATGGCACATCAAGTTGAAACAATGGCTTTTGTAGGTCAAACCCCTTGGCATGGTTTGGGCAATCAACTCACTAGAAATCAACCTTTAGAAGTATGGGCACAACAAGCAGGGATGGATTGGCGAATTGAATCATCCAATGTCAGCTATATGACAAAAAATGAACGTGGACAAAACATCATCATGCCGTATGAAGATCAGAGAGTCCTTTATCGTTCAGATACTCATGCGCCGCTATCAGTGGTAAGTCAGCGTTATCAGGAGGTGCAACCGATGGAGATATTAAACTTCTATAAAGACCTGACAGAACAATCAGGCTTTGAACTGGAAACAGCAGGGGTATTGAAAGGTGGTCGTAAGTTCTGGGCACTGGCTACGACTGGACAATCAACAGCACTGAAAGGAAAGGATGTGAGTAATGGTTATATCCTTCTGGCAACAGCATGTGATGGGACATTAGCCACCACGGCGCAATTTACAAGTGTACGTGTGGTGTGTAATAACACCTTAGCGATTGCCTTACGTGGGCAGAATAGTAGTGCAGGTGTGGTGAAAGTTCCACACAGTACCAAGTTTGATGCTGAAAAGATTAAACAGCAATTGGGTATTTCGGTTCATGCATGGGACGAGCACATGTATGAAATGAAGCAGCTCAGCCAGCGTAAAGTCACCCAGCAGGAAGCAGCAGCTTACTTCGATGCAGTGTTCAATAATACAAACCTGAATATTGCTGAACAAGATGAAAGTATCATTCAGTTCTACCGTAATGTAGCTACGCCTAAACAAATCAACTCATCCAAAACCGACAATAAAACTGAGCCAAATGGACGTGCGATGTCTAAGGTCATGACCATGTTTAACGGGCATGGTCGTGGTGCCGAGTTAGCTTCAGCTAAAGATACGGCGTATGGACTGCTTTGTAGTATTACCGAGTTTGTTGATCATGAGCGACGTGCGATCTCAAAAGATCACCGATTAGATTCAGCATGGTTTGGGGTAGGAGCCAACCTTAAACAACGCGGGCTGGAACAGGCACTAAGAATGGTTGTATAAGTTATGATTATTTGTTTAAGTTTATTTATACATGAATTACAGAAAATCATGTAATTAATTTATAAAAACATGGGCAGATTATGGGGTAAGTAATTTTACCCCTATATTTTAAAAGATCTGAGACTCTACAGTCTTACACTACACTCTACTTACAATAGTAAAGCTTATGGAGTTAGAAAAAATATCAAGGATTGAACCAATGATGAAATCAAGCAGAATCAGATAATTTTTTTCATTTTACTTTTTTAAATTACTATATACCTATTTAATCAATTCCCACTACAGTTGTAATATATCCAGTCGTTAAAAGGATCATTAGGCCTAATGACATTTCAAATAAAATGGCATAGCCCAACTGTCTGGCAAATTTCGGGTCTTGTAAGCGAGGGGTAAAATACCATTTGTTGAAAGCAGCTAATAATAAAATGCTTAGAACAAATGCGATCTTAATAATAAAACCATGCCCATAAGGAGTATTTAGTAGAGTATTGAAATCTTTAATGAGTAACAGAGCAATACTAGCACCACAAGCGAGTAGTATTCCCACAACAAATGCTGCGATTCTCCCAAATAAGTGCATGCGATCTTTTAATGGAAGACCAGTAATTTTTTTACTTGTTTTCCATAAAGGAAAAAGTGATCCCATCCATAAGGACATTACAAGGACATGTATTGATAATAAGAATTGAGCGAAAAAGGGCAAGTTTGTGACATGGCCTAATTGTGAAAAACTAAAAACCATGGGGATAAGTAGGATGGTAAAAATTGTTCCTTCTACTTTGGAAACTTGGATAGTCCCTTTACTAAGCTTTACAATCATAAATAACAATAAAAGTGCAAAACTAACTGAGCGGATGATATGGAT
This sequence comes from Acinetobacter seifertii, assembly GCF_000368065.1. Taxonomy (GTDB): domain Bacteria; phylum Pseudomonadota; class Gammaproteobacteria; order Pseudomonadales; family Moraxellaceae; genus Acinetobacter; species Acinetobacter seifertii. The sequence continues at coordinate 104,331 of NZ_KB851199.1, read as the reverse complement.
ATGCCCAGTGGGAGTATTTATTAAGATATTAATGTAGTTACTGTCCCACATTCCTGAAAGACCTGTATTGGCAAAACTTCCTATAAGAACAAAGAAGCCTAAAGTGCTTGAAATAAAGCCTAATCCTGCACCAATAGTAATGTACTTTAGAAGAGTTTCCCTGATTTCTACATAACGTCCCAGTAGAAAATAGCTAAAGGCACCACCAACAACAAATGCTATTCCTAAATATAAAACGACTTTAATCAGCCACGTTGCATATATCCAAGTTTCAGGATTCATATTTTTCCTCCCTGCGATAGCAATATGCCAGCAAGCTGCTGGCATATAGACTATTGATGCTCTATAGTTATTTCGCTGATTTAATAGTGAAGCTATATTCGCCATTCATGTTATGGCCATCAGTACCCATTGTGGTCCAAACCACTGTGTATTTACCTTTCTTAAGTTTAGGTACTGCTACTTCAAATGATTTTTTTAAATCATGAGTTATCTGATAAGTTAAAGGGATGTCTTTACGTTGAGCATCAAGTAATTTGACATTCATTAACATGACTTCTTCACCAAAATTTAAAGTTATATTTTTTGGCTGACTTGCTACAGATGCATTAATAGCTGGAGTGGCACTTTCAAGTTTGACATGAGCAAATGCGCTTGAAGCAGCTACAACCATAGTCGCACCTACTAGTACATTACGTAGAGCTGACACTTTATTTTGGAAAATTTTCATTTCATCACCTTTTAAAAATTAGTACGTGCTAAGTAATGACCCAGTGAAATTCCTAAATTGATCGAGTTGGTCATCACTCTTTGTATGCTTATTATTTAAGAAAGAGAGCAACGTCTTGATGACTCCAAAATTACATTTTTGTCATTTTTAGAATTAAAAACTCACAAGTGTTACACTGACTTTATCAAGAATAATGTTCATTAAATACTCAAATAATCAGAAATGTATTTCTGCACGAAGGTAATTAATTTTTTAAAATCAAATATGAAGGAGGTTTCTATATGTACCATCATCATGAAAAGAAAACTATAAATAACGTACTAAAGGATCCTGTCTGCGGCATGGCTGTAACAGAAGAATCTAAATTTCATGAACAAGTTGGCAATAAGACTTTTTACTTTTGTAGTGAAAAATGTCAGATAAAATTTAAGCATGATCCTACTTTTTACATTGCTAAAGAAGATAGATCTGTTTCCGAAAATGTCTCCCTAAATAAGATGGATACACACTCAGATAGTGTAAATACCTCATCAATTTATACTTGCCCAATGCATCCGGAGATCCGACAAAATCATCCTGGTAACTGTCCGATTTGCGGTATGTCACTAGAACCATTACTTCCCAATCTAGATGAAGCCGATGATAATCCTGAACTTAAAGATTTCAAAAGAAGATTTTGGTACACCTTACCGTTAACCCTCATTATCATATTTTTGGCGATGTTTGGTCATCAGTTGAACTGGTTTGAGATGAAGGTACAAAGCTGGATTGAACTTGTTCTTACTTTACCTATCGTCTTTTGGGCAGGTTGGCCATTTTTTGTTAGATGTTGGCATTCAATTTTAAATCGTAGTCCGAATATGTGGACTTTAATTGGAATTGGGACTGGAGCTGCATTTATTTATAGTGTCGTTGGAACCCTAGCCCCACAAGTTTTCCCAGCGTCTTTCATCTCTATGGGGCGTGTTGCTGTATATTTTGAGGCAACAGCCGCAATTATTTCACTGACCTTATTAGGTCAAGTTCTTGAGTTAAAGGCACGTTCGCAAACTTCGTCAGCAATAAAATCTTTACTTGGGTTGGCACCGAAAACCGCAAGAAAAATTAATGAAGATGGCACAGAGGAAGATATCCCACTTTCCCATGTACATGTTGGAGATTTACTGAGAGTACGACCAGGTGAGAAGGTCCCCGTTGATGGAATAATTACAGAAGGTTCAAGTTCTATTGATGAATCAATGTTAACGGGAGAGCCAGTTCCAGTAACAAAACGTATAGGTGACCAAGTAATCGGTGCGACAATGAATATGAACGGTTCATTAGTGATACGTTCGGAAAAGGTCGGTTCTTCAACAGTACTTTCACAGATAGTTCAAATGGTAGCGCAAGCTCAGCGTTCTAAAGCCCCTATGCAAAGAATGGCAGATCAGGTAGCTGGCTGGTTTGTACTGGTGGTGATCGGTATATCTATCCTTACCTTTTTTGGGTGGGGAATATTTGGACCAGAACCGAGTTGGGTATACGGACTAATCAATGCTGTCGCAGTTTTAATTATTGCTTGTCCGTGTGCTTTAGGATTAGCCACACCAATGTCAATCATGGTGGCAACGGGTCGTGGTGCATCCAATGGCGTACTCTTCCGTGATGCTGCAGCAATAGAAAATTTACGTAAGATTGATACATTAATTATTGATAAAACAGGGACCTTAACAGAAGGTCGCCCCTCATTTGATAAGGTCATTGCTTTATCTGGATATGAAGAAAATGAAGTTCTCAGATTAGCTGCCAGCTTGGATCAAGGTAGTGAACATCCATTAGCGGATGCAATTGTACAGGCTGCCCGTGAAAGAAATCTTGTACTAACAACACCAACATCTTTTGAGTCAGGTTCTGGAATTGGTGTTAAGGGTGAGTTAGATGGACAACAATTATCATTAGGCAATACAGCTTTAATGGAACAACTCGGCATATCAGTTGATACATATATCCCTCAAGCTGAGCAATTAAGAGCAGAAGGCGCAAGTGTTATGCATTTGGCTGTTGATGGGACGCTCGTAGGACTATTGGCTGTTTCAGATCCAATCAAAGTCAGTACACCTGAAGCTGTGCATGCTCTGAAGAATTCTGGATTAAGAATTATAATGGCCACAGGAGATGGTTTAACTACTGCAAAATCAGTTGGAGCTAAATTAGGTATTGATGAAGTTTACGGAGAAGTTAAACCAGCAGATAAACTGGAACTGGTTAATAAATTACAAAAAGAAGGAAGAATGGTTGCAATGGCAGGTGACGGTATCAATGATGCCCCAGCTTTAGCTCAAGCGGATATTGGTATTGCAATGGGGACTGGAACAGATGTGGCTATGAATAGTGCTCAAGTCACTTTAGTCAAAGGTGATTTACGAGGTATAGAGATCGCTCGCTCCCTGTCAGAGGCCACTATTAAAAATATGAAGCAAAACCTGATGTTTGCATTCCTTTATAATGCATTAGGCATCCCTTTAGCCGCGGGTATTTTATATCCATTTACTGGTTGGCTACTTTCTCCTATGATCGCAGCTTTAGCAATGAGCCTAAGTTCAGCATCGGTTATTGGTAATGCTTTAAGGCTACGTAGTTAAGAAAGGATCATTTTCTGACTACTCATAATTTTTTAGATACTGGAAATGAGTAGTCAGTTGTCTTTTATTTACAAAAATTAGTTTTTAAAAGTTATTTTAAAAACTATCCGACCGTTGTTATAGTCTGCTTGAATCGTTGCGCCATGTACATCAAGAATTGACTTGGTAATTGCTAGACCTAAACCTGTGCCTTCCTCAACTCTTTGTCTGGATGCATCCGTACGGTAAAAACGGTCAAATAATCGATTCAGCTGTTCAGATGTTATTGGTGAGCTTTCATTTTCGATTGTGAATATAGTGGTATCAATATTTTGTCGGCAATTAATCTTAATTATTGAATCAGGTTTACCATATTTGATCGCATTTGATAGTAAATTACTCAGTGCACGACGTAACATTGAGGGATCGCCTTTTACGTATCCTTGTCCACTTTGTTCTAGGGACATTCCCTTTTCAGCAGCGATAGCATCATAGAAGTCAAATAAAGCAGAAATCTCTTTTACTAGGCTGACCTGTTGTAGGTTTGGTAAGTGTAGGCCATGCTCTGCCTTTGCAAGAAATAACATATCTGAAACCATTCGAGCCAAACGTTCAAACTCTTCCAGATTAGAAAAGAGGACTTCCTGATAAGTATTAATATCCCGACTACGAGATAAACATACTTGAGTTTGAGTCATTAAATTATTAATAGGTGTTCTAATTTCATGGGCCAGATCAGATGAAAAATCTGAGAGTTTTTCTACAGCCGTTTCTAGCCGATCTAACATATCGTTAAAGGCTATGGCTAATGATTTTAGTTCAGTGCGTGTATTATCGACCGCTAATCGTTCAGATAGATGCTGAGCTGAAATGCCTTCTGCAACTTTTGCCATTTTCTGAACTGGACGTAAGCCCCTCCATGCGGCAAACCAACCTAAAAACATTAAACAAATTGTGCCCACAACTCCGATATATAACAATTGTCGTCTAAAGTCGTTTAAAAAATGTTGATGTTCGGAGGTATCGATTCCAACAATAATTTGAGCAGTTGGAACACTCATATTTTTATCAAACGATTTTTTATAAACTAAGCCACGGTATGTTTTATTTTGAATTTCCCACTCTATCCAAGGGATATGTTTAGACTTTACTAATGTTTGAGCCTTTATAACGGCAGGTGCTGAACTAAAAATGATTTGGCCAGTTGGGCGTTCAATCTGGACAATTAGATCATGATGACCAACTAAAGCATCTTTTAAATATATCTTTAGTTCATCGGTGTTTTTCGGATTCTGTTCCAGTAAATTTTCTAAAAGCTGAATTTTCCCTTCTAGCTGAGTGCGGTCCTGAGTTTCAAAATGATGCATAACAAGCTGATGAATGACCAGCCCCATAATCATTAAGATAATAATGGTAGATAATGAAAAAATGATCGCAATACGGAAACTGATCGCATTAAACAGTTTATGAGTCATCTTCTACCTCTAAGACATACCCCATTCCGCGGATGTTTTGGATCAACTTAGGACTGAAATTACTATCTATTTTATTTCTTAGACGTTTAATAGCGACTTCTACAACATTGGTATCACTATCAAAATTCATATCCCATATTTGAGAAGCAATAAGAGCACGAGGTAGAATCTCTCCACGTCTACGCATAAATAATTCCATCAATGCGAACTCTTTAGCTGTAAGGTCAATTCTTTGTCCAGCACGTGTGACGCGACGTTTACGAAGATCAAGTTCAAGATCAGCAATTGTAATAATATTGCTATCTTCCTTTTGTTGACCGCGACGAAGTAAGGTTTTAATTCGGGCAAGAAGTTCTGCAAAAGCAAAAGGCTTAACGAGATAATCATCAGCTCCTAGTTCCAGGCCTTTAACTCTATCTTCAATTTGATCACGAGCTGAGAGAAAAAGGATAGGCATAGTTTTGCCACTTTTGCGAATATCATTAATGATATTCCAGCCATCTAACTTCGGTAACATTACATCTAGTATAATTAGATCGTATTCTTCTGAAAGAGCTTGATGTTTACCTGATAAGCCATCTGTAACCCAGTCTGTAATATATCCTGCTTCAGAAAGACCTTGCTTTAGATAATCACCAGTTTTTTGTTCATCTTCAACTAGTAAGATTCTCATTTATTAAGCCCCGTATCGCATATTAAGACCATAATAACGTTATAAATACAGGATGCGATGTAGATTACAAAAATGTCATTTTCAAGTCACATAGATGTCCGGTTCCAACCTATAAGTTAGTTATATAAAATTTATTTTTGGAGCAATCAATGAAAACTCTATTCCGTCGTGGCTTAACTGCTTTTATGTGTGTTGGGACTTTAATTGCTGGAAGCCAATCTTGGGCTGCTGATGCTCAACAGAAAAATACTTTAAGTACAGAAGTTAAAGTAAATTCAAAAGCGCAAGAGAAATGCAAAAAACCTTGTGATATGAAAGAAGATAAGGAAAATCAACAGAATCATAGTCAGCATGATCACAGCCAAATGTCTGATATGTCCCAAATGGACCATTCTAAGATGATGAATATGGACCATTCTAAGATGATGAATATGGATCATTCTAAAATGGGTGAGATGGACCATTCTCAAATGAATATGCCAAATAAATAATTAATACGCGAAATAAGATATTGAGGGAAAAGTATTTTATCCACCTGCTTAGCCCTCAATTAACTATAGATAGGTGAAAATAAATGTCTAGAAAATTAAGTCATGTCCTTTTAATAGGAGTCGGATTGTTTTCGTCGACTTGGGTTATGGCAGCGGTTAAAGAATATGATTTAACAATTGCTGAACAGACGGTGAATATTACAGGAAAGCCTCTAAAACGAATTACTGTAAATGGTAAGTTTGTTGCGCCTCTTCTTGAGTTTGAGGAAGGCGATGATGCCGTTATTCGTGTACACAACAAGTTGAAAAACCAAGATTCTTCAATTCATTGGCATGGTTTAATTTTACCTGGCATCATGGATGGAGTACCTGGGTTCAACCAGTTTGATGGTATTGCACCAAATAAAACCTATGAATATAAATTCAAGGTTCGTCAGAATGGAACCTATTGGTATCACTCGCATAGTAAAGGTCAAGAGCAAGATGGTCTGTATGGCCCTTTAGTCATTTATCCCAAAAATAAAGTACCTTTAACGGCCGGAGAAAAAGCTGATAGAGATTACGTAGTCTTACTCTCTGATTTTCACAACTCTACTAGTGGTCAGATTATGAGTAATCTCAAGAAAGAAGCTGATTACTACCAGAATCGAAGAGAAACAGTTTTTGATGTTTTTAGGCAGATTAAAAGAGACGGTTTAAAGGCAACATGGAAAGATCGTTCCATGTGGAATCAGATGCGAATGCTTAAGACAGATATGTCTGATGTAACAAACTATACGTTTTTAATGAATGGTAAGACTCCAGAACAAAATTGGACTGGAAATTTTAAAGCTAGAGAAAAAGTACGTCTTCGGTTTATTAATGCCTCGGCAATGTCTTTGTTCGATGTAAGAATTCCTAATCTGAAAATGACAGTAGTCAGCGCAGATGGACAACCAGTAAAACCCGTGCCAGTGGATGAATTCCGGATAGGAACAGCTGAGACTTATGATGTTATTGTAGAACCGAAACAAGCAAATTATCAGATTGAAGCTGAATCTATTGATCGAAGTGGTTTTTCTATTGGTACATTACATGATGAAAATACTTCACTTGTAAAAAGTACTACGATGCCGACACCTCGTCCCCGTGCTTTACTGACGATGGAAGATATGGGAATGGACCATGATATGTCTTCAATGAAAGGTATGGATCATGATATGTCTTCAATGAAAGGAATGGATCATGATATGTCTTCAATGAAAGGAATGGATCATGATATGTCTTCAATGAAAGGTATG
>NZ_KB851199.1:0-96926 GCF_000368065.1 Acinetobacter seifertii | reverse complement strand
ATGGATCATGATATGTCTTCAATGAAAGGTATGGATCATGATATGTCTTCAATGAAAGGTATGGATCATGATATGCCTTCAAAAACAGTAAGCTCTTCTGGATCTGATCAAGTGGTTTACGGATGGGCGAATGCATCAACACCAGCTGGTCTAAAAGCACTTCAATATAGTGATTTACAATCTTTAACCCCCCAAAAAGATACCCGTGCTCCAGAACGTGAAATTGAAATCCGCTTAGGTGGAAATATGGAGCGCTATATTTGGACAATTAATGGTAAGAAGTTTAATGAAACTGAACCATTTAAAGTGAAATATGGTGAGCGTATACGCTTGAAATTTGTTAACGATAGTATGATGGCTCATCCAATGCATTTACATGGCATGTTTATGCAACTGGAAAATGGCCAAGATCCTAGCAATATGCCGAATAAACATACAGTAATTGTTCCACCAGGTAAAACAGTTACAACTTTATTAACGGCTGATGAGTTAGGTGAATGGGCTATCCATTGCCATTTGCTCTATCACATGTCTGCTGGAATGATGAATAAACTTATTGTGGCAAATGTCGATAGTAATAGTACTGATTCGAAAGATGTTGTTGCTCAACCTAATACTAATGATAAGGGGGTAAATCAACATGCGCACCACTAAAAAAATATATTCTAAGACATTTTTATCTATAGCTTTAATTGGATTATCAGGTGTAGCTTTTGCAAATGATACTGCTGTTCAAAGCATGGATAGTAGTACTAAATCCTCTCAGTCCGAGAGTATGAAAATGCTGTTAAAAGAGCCTGGTGGATTAGGTTATGTTGATCGTAATACTTACCAAAATTCAACTTCTGGTAATGATGGAGATAATGGTATAGGCCTGGAAGCCGAAACTTCTAATAACCGAAATCATGATAAACATCTGAAAGAACATGGTGGACAAGTTTTCCAAATGACTAAGTTTGAGAATGAGTGGACTGTGGATGAAGATGGCAAAGGTGCTTTAGGATCGAAAATTGAAACATTGATAGGTACAGATGAAAATCGCCTATTTATTGAAGCAAATTTGGATAAAGCAGAAAGTCATGATCCAAAATATGATGTATCTGCGCTTTATAGCCGTAATGTAGCACCCTTTTGGGATGTACAGGCTGGGGTGAGATACAGTGAAGATAAAAATAACAGCAACAGCGATCGGGTTGATGGTGTTGTTGGCGTGTTGGGATTAGCTCCATATTTCTTTGAAACCCAAGCTTATTTGTACGGTGGTGAGAATAATTTTTGGGGGGCAAGCTTAGAAGTCGAGCGTGATTTCCTGTTAACCCAGAAATTGATCACACAACCTTATCTTGAAGTAGATGCTGTATTTAGCGATGATTCTAACTATGCTGCAAAATCAGGTTTGTCTGAACTAAAAACCGGTATTAAAACCCGATATGAAGTCACTAAAAGAGTCAGACCTTTTGTGGATGTTGCTTACCAATATGAAAAAGGACAAAAAGCAACTAACGTGCAAGAAGCAACTGAGTCCGAAAAAGGATGGAAATATGGTGCAGGCATCGAATTGGTATTTTAAAATACTATAACTTGAAATCATGAATAGTAGTTTCGGCTACTATTCATGAAATTGTTGCTATTACGATTCAATTCTGTAAAACTAAAAAAGCTTAAAATTTGGTCTATGTCTATGCAGTGGTTAAAAACATGCCTATCGCTGTTTTTATCGTTTGCTATCCTGTTAGTAGGATCGGCTGCTGTTGCCTCGTCTGTACATAAACGATGTTTAATGCCATCTGAACAGATGCAATCCATGCAAATGGAAGAGTCGAAAAATCAGAATATGATGCATACTGATTGTATGAAAGGAGAAGCAAAGTCCAAAAAAACTCTGCATGATCCATCCTGTCTGTCTGAACAAGATTGCATTATGTCTTTTACCAAGCTTGTATATGCTAATGACGTTCAGGGTATTTTGCACTCAATGGTTTCCTTTCCTATAGAGCGCTCAGCTTTTTACTCTTTAGATCAAAATCTTCCTTCTCCATACCCTTCGGGTTTATGGAAGCCTCCACGCTCTAACTAATTTGATAGTCCTCTATCATTCATAGAATTTTCTATGAATGTTCTGCGCGTGCGCGTAAACATTTTAGAGCAAAAAATATGAATATTTATAAAGAAAAGCAATCTCATCGTAAGAGATGGCCAATAGCTACTATCTGTTTCTGTCTGGTCTATGGTCAGGCTTATGCTGAGCCATTAACTTTGAATACAGCTATGAAGCTTGCTGAGCAATATGCACCTACCCTAAGAGCAAATAGTGCAAGGATTGAAGGGGCTGAAAATATGGTTTCAGCTTCAGGTATTTTACCCAACCCTAAATTATTTGTAGGTTTAGATAATTACCCTGTATCCGGCGATGCCGCATGGTCAGTCACACGCGAAGGTATGACTATGCAAAAAATTGGCGTGATGCAAGATTTTCCAAATCGTGCCAAAAGACAAGCTGAGGTCGATTTAGCAAAAGCTGAACTAGGTTCGGCCAATGCTCAAACTGAGATTCTGCGTATTGAGGTACGTCAGAAAGTCGCATCTGCTTGGCTTAAGCGCTTTTATCTTGAACGTAAATTAGCACTATATGATGAACTGTTTTCAGAGAATCGATTACTTTCTCAAATTACTCAAACACAGGTCATCTCTGGTCGTACAATCATTGCCGATGCACTTGATCCAAGACAAGAAGCCACGGTATTGCTTGACCAGAAGGATGATTTACTTCGTGATTTAAATAAAGCCAAGTTAGAGTTGCATCGGTTAGTCAGTGCAGAACCTACTGAAAATCTCTCTCAAATTGAAACCTTACCTGACCAAGCACCATCTATCTACCTTGATACATCAAAGCTATATCATCATTTGCATCAACATCCTGAATTAAAAGCATTTCAGGCAGAAAAGCAAACTGCTGAAGCAAAACTGAAGCAAGCTCAGGCTTTACAGAAACCAGATTGGGGTATTGAACTTGCTTATCAGCATCGAGCACCCGAATTTGGCGATATGATCGGGGTGCAACTAACAACAGAGCTTCCTGTCTTTTCAAAAAGACGTAGTAGTCCACTCATTCAGGCAGCTTTAGCCGAACAAAACAGGATTACCGCCGATCAAGAAGTCCAATACCGTGACCATCTCACTATGCTAGATGATGGGTTATCCGATCTTGATGCACTTGATCAGCAAATTAGACGTGCGATGCAAACAAGTATTCCACTCGCTAAACAAAAAGTGGGTTTACAGTTGGCAAGCTATCAAGCAGGTAAAAGTAATTTGTCTAATGTTATTGCTGCTCGACAAGCTCTTTTAGAACAGCGTTTGCGTCTCATTGATCTCCAACAGCAACAGGCTGTGACTAAAGCCCAACTTTATTATGCCTTTGAAGAACCGACCTTAAACCATGTTGAGGGGCAGCCATAATGTTAAGAAATAAATTAGCAGTTACTGTCATGGGCGTTGCGGTAATTAGTCTGGCTGCGGGTGGTGGTGCTGGATACTGGATTGCACATCAGAAATACAATCCTCAATCAGGTCCGCAACAGGCTGCCAAAGTGTTGTATTGGTACGACCCAATGAAGCCTGAACAGCATTTTGATAAACCGGGGAAATCGCCATTTATGGACATGCAACTGGTTCCTAAATATGCAGATGAAAATACTACGATGACTGAAGACAGTTATCCTGCGGTTAAGATTGATCCATCCCTCCAACAAAATTTAGCAATTCGTTATGCTTCAGTCGAACAAGCTGTGATGGGAAATACTTTGTTAACCAATGGTATATTGCAGACCAATGAACGACAGGTAGCTATTTTACAAACAAGAGCAAGTGGTTTCGTCCAACGAGTGTACGGACATGCTGTTGGGGATATGGTGACGCAAGGCAGTCCCATAGCTGATATTTCAATACCTGAATGGACAGGAGAACAAACTGAATTTCTAGCTGTACTCCGAACAAGAGATCGTTCTCTTATTCAGGCAAGCCGACAACGTTTACAGCTTTTAGGAATCCCACAAAATGTGATTAATCAAGTCGAGCGGACACATCGAGTGCAATCCAATATGACTTTAAGTGCACCTGTAAGTGGATTTATTGATTCGTTAGAAGTCCGCAATGGAATGGCTTTAGCTATGGGGCAAACGCTTGTCACCATCAAGGGGATAAACCCAATCTGGTTAGAAGCATCTGTTCCAGAAGCACAAATTGCCGGGATAAAACGGGGAATGAAAGTTGAAGCTACTTTTGTTGCATATCCTCAAATAGTGTCCGGTAAAGTCATTGATATTTTACCAACTTTGGATAGCACGAGTAGAACCATAAAAGTTCGTATTGAGTTGCCCAATAGAGAGGGATTGCTCAAGCCGGGAATGTTTGCTTCCGTTAAATTCTCCAACAACCCACAAAGCAATTTAGTTATACCAGAGCAAGCTGTTATACGTACAGGTACTCGGAACGTTGTCATTGTGGGACATGAGCAAGGGCGTTTTGAACCTGTTGTAGTACAGTTAGGTCAAAGTGATGGCAATAAAATTGCAATTCTAAAAGGGTTGAAAGCTGGTCAGAAGGTGGTAATTTCAGGGCAATTCCTGATTGATTCTGAAGCAAATTTACAAGGTGTATTGGATAAGCTGAACACTGGACAATCGAAGACTTCATCTCAAGTGGTTAAGACATCAATATATCAAGGCATTGGTAAAGTTGAAAAAGTCACAGCTCAAGACATTACCATTTCACATCAGGCGATTCCTGAGTTGGGTTGGGGGGCTATGACTATGAGCTTTAAACAACCAGTGCAACCATTTACCCAAATTCAGCAAGGCGATCAGGTCCGTTTTAGTTTTACACATGCTAGAGATACTTACGTTATTTCTGACATTTCCAAGATGTCTATGACATCTATGAAGAACTAAACGGGAGGACGATTATGATTGCCCGTATTATTCGTTTTTCAATTGCAAATCGTGTATTTGTCCTGTTGGCCGCTTTAATTCTGGCTGCTTGGGGAACTTGGGCCGTAAAGAATACTCCGGTCGATGCATTACCAGATTTGTCTGATGTACAAGTAATTATTCGAACTAATTTTTCTGGTCAGGCACCACAAATTGTTGAAAATCAGGTGACCTACCCTTTAACAACAACCATGTTATCGGTGCCCGGTGTTAAAACTGTTCGCGGTTATTCTTTTTTTGGTGACTCATTTGTTTATGTCATCTTTGATGAACATACTGACCTTTACTGGGCCCGTTCTCGTGTATTGGAGTATCTAAATCAAATTCAAGGGAAAATGCCTGCAAATGCGAAATCTTCATTGGGACCAGATGCCACTGGCGTTGGTTGGGTTTATGAATATGCATTAGTAGACCCAACAGGACAGCATGATCTTTCGGAGCTGAGAAGCATACAAGACTGGTTTTTAAAGTATGAACTGAAGACATTACCTAACGTGGCTGAAGTTGCCACAATTGGGGGAATGGTTAAGCAATATCAGGTTGTCTTAGACCCAAGCAAGATGGCTACTTTAGGTGTCACACAAAACAATGTCATTGAGGCGATTCAAAAAGCTAATCAGGAAACTGGTGGTTCAGTTCTGGAAATGGCTGAAACGGAATATATGGTGCGGGCTTCTGGTTATTTAAAAACTTTAGATGATTTTCGCCAAATTCCTTTACGAACAAATAGTTTCGGTGTTCCTGTTTCTTTAGGTGATGTTGCAACTATTCAACTTGGTCCAGAAATGCGTCGTGGCATCAGTGAATTGAATGGGCAAGGTGAAACGGTTGGGGGTGTCGTGATTTTACGAGCAGGTAAAAATGCACGTGAAACGATTACTGCTGTGAAAGCGAAGCTAGCTGAATTACAACAAAGTCTACCGAAAGGTGTACAAGTTGTTCCTGTATATGATCGCAGTCAATTGATTGATAGAGCAGTAGAAAATCTCAGCCATAAATTAATTGAAGAGTTTATTGTGGTGGCTTTAGTCTGTGGACTATTCCTCTGGCATTTACGTTCAGCAATGGTGGCTATTGTTTCTTTGCCGCTTGGGATTTTATCTGCTTTCTTGGTGATGCATTATCAAGGGCTAAATGCCAATATCATGTCGTTGGGTGGTATTGCTATCGCGATTGGCGCTATGGTCGATGCCGCAATTGTAATGGTTGAAAATGCACATAAGCATATCGAAACTTGGCAACACGAACATCCTGAGCAAGTCTTGGAAGCACAAGTCCGTTGGAACATCATTACACGTTCTGCCAGTGAGGTCGGGCCAACTTTATTTTTCTGTCTACTCATCATTACCTTATCCTTCATTCCTATTTTTACTTTACAGGCACAAGAAGGTCGCTTGTTCTCACCACTGGCATTTACTAAAACCTATGCAATGGCAGCAGCAGCAGGTTTATCCATTACCTTGATTCCCGTTTTAATGGGTTATTGGATTCGAGGGAAATTACCTTCTGAACAGCGTAATCCACTGAACCGTTTTCTGATCAAAATATACAGCCCTATGTTGGATAAGGTTTTAGCTCATCCAAAGACAATTTTACTTGGTGCATTGCTAATTTTCCTTATTAGTCTTTTCCCTTTAACACGGTTAGGTGGGGAGTTTCTACCCAATATGGATGAAGGTGATTTACTGTATATGCCTTCAGCTTTACCGGGATTGTCCGCAGCAAAAGCTTCTGAGCTACTCCAACAGACTGATCGAATGATTAAAACCGTTCCTGAAGTTGCAACAGTATTCGGTAAAGCTGGTCGCGCAGAGTCAGCCACAGATTCTGCACCATTAGAAATGTTTGAAACCACGATTCAGTTCAAACCACGGTCTGAATGGCGTTCAGGTATGACACCTGACAAATTGATAAAAGAACTAGATAAGGCAGTCCAAGTACCGGGTTTAACAAACATTTGGGTGCCACCTATCCGTAACCGGATTGATATGTTGGCAACTGGGGTGAAAAGTCCAATCGGGATTAAGGTTTCAGCAAATGATCTGCAAGATATTGATCGGGTAGCACAGCAAATTGAACAAGTGGCTAAACAGGTGCCCGGTGTTAGTTCAGCTTTAGCTGAACGGCTCACAGGTGGTCGATATGTTGATGTTGATATTAACCGTATGCAGGCTGCGCGATATGGTCTCAATATTAAAGATGTACAGCAAATCGTCTCATCAGCGATTGGCGGGGAAAATATTGGTGAAACTGTTGAAGGCTTGGCACGGTATCCCATTAATGTACGTTACCCACGAGAGATTCGAGATTCACTGGAAGCCTTAAGAAATTTACCGATTCTAACTGAATCTGGTCAACAAATAGTCTTGAGTAGTGTTGCTAATATTCAAATTACAGATGGGCCGCCAATGCTTAAAAGTGAGAATGCCCGTCCAAGTGGTTGGATCTATGTCGATGTACAAGGACGTGACTTAGCTTCGGTTGTACAAGATTTGAAGCAGGCCATAGACCAAAAAGTAAAACGTTCTTCTGCCATGAGCATTAGCTATTCAGGACAGTTTGAGTTCATGGAGCGTGCGAATGCTCGCTTAAAAGTTGTTATTCCAATTACTTTGATGATCATTTTTCTATTGCTCTATTTGATTTTTAGGCAAGTACAAGATGCTGTTCTGATTATGGCAACACTACCTTTTGCCTTGATTGGTGGTATTTGGGCTATGTACTTGAGTGATTATCACTTTTCGGTTGCGATTGCTGTTGGTTTTATTGCACTTGCTGGTGTTGCCGCAGAGTTTGGTGTAGTCATGTTGTTCTATTTAAAGCAAGCAATTGAGCATGCACAGCAAAGCCTATCTTCTTCAACGGCATCCTTAACAGAGCAACAACTCAATAAGGCAATTCATACAGGAGCCGTGCTACGTGTTCGCCCTAAAGCAATGACAGTCGCTGTCATTTTGGCGGGGTTAATCCCTATTCTGTTGGGGACTGGAACAGGTTCTGAATTAATGAGTCGTATTGCTTTACCTATGGTTGGGGGGATGATTTCAGCCCCTCTCTTATCTATGTTTGTTATCCCTGCGGCATATCAGCTTTTAATCAAAAGAAAACTATCAAAGAATTGATAGTTTTATTATTTCGTCAAAAGAGGTTTTATTATGTTGAAATTTATGAAAATTGTGGCTCTTGTTGCAACTGTTGCTGCGTTAAGTGCATGTAGCAAAAATGAGGCATCAGAGCAAAAGAAAGCGGAAGCACCGATGGAGCAGATGAGTAAAGAGTCATCTACAGTTGCAACAGCTCAAGCTGTTGGTGTGATTACTGCTATTGATACGAAAGAAAATATTCTAACACTCGACCATGAAGCAATTCCTGCAATTAAATGGCCTGCAATGACCATGGGCTTTAAAGTTGCAGATCCAGCATTATTGAATGGTTTAACTGTAGGGGAAAAGGTTGACTTCGAATTAAAAATAGAGGGTGAGAGTCAGATTATTGTTGCTGTGAAAAAAAGCTCATAATCAGTTTGATACTTAAAAGAAAAATGGATGCGAAGGCATCCATTTTTCTTTATGAAATATTCTTATTTTGATTAAAGTCTACTAATAAGCTGATATGTAATGAAGGCAAAGAAATACGCAAGCCCAAATAAGTAAGTCGCCATAATAACAGGCTGTTTCCAGCTACCAGTTTCACGACGAATGGTCGCTAATGTTGCAAGACAATGTGGTGCGAAAATGTACCAAACTAATAATGACATCCCTGTAGCTAGCCCCCAACCATCAGGACCAGAGATTTGACTCAACAATGTTTGAGTTACAGTATCTTCATCTCCAGACATAGCATAAATTACACCTAAAGCAGCAATGACAACTTCCCTTGCAGCCATAGCAGGAATTAATGCGATACAGATTTCCCAAGTAAAGCCAATAGGTGCAAATATAGGCTGAATAATGTGTCCAAGTTGTCCAGCTAAACTATAGTTGATAGCAGGCATCGTGGCATGCTCAGGTGGTTGAGGGAACGTAACCAACACCCAAAGCAATATAGATAATGCTACGATAATACCACCAACTCTTTTTAGAAAGATCGTAGCTCGATCATAAAGTCCTAATGCAACGTTTCGAATATCTGGCAATCGATAAGTAGGCAACTCAAAGATAAAAATACTTTCTGTTTTATCTTTTCTAACTAGTTTCAAAAATAAAGAAACACATAATGCTGAAACAATTCCAGCCATATATAGTCCAAAAAGAACTAAACCTTGTAGGCTCAACCAACCATAAACTAATTTGTTTGGAATGAATGCCGCAATTAGCAAAGCATAAACAGGTAATCTTGCAGAACAAGTCATTAATGGCGCAATCATAATGGTTGCTAGACGATCTCTTTCCGAACTAATGCTTCGTGTTGCCATGACACCAGGAATAGCACAGGCAAAACTAGACAATAGTGGAATAAAGGAACGTCCACTTAAACCAGCTTTGGACATTAATTTATCCAAAAGGAATGCTGCTCGTGGCAAATAACCTGATTCTTCTAAAATTAAAATAAAGAAGAATAAGATAAGGATCTGCGGCATATAAGCCAAAACACTACCCGATCCAGCGATTACCCCATCAACAATAAGACTTCTAAGTAATGGATGAGTAATAAGCGGGCCAATTGTATTACCTAACCAAGCAATTGCATTTTCAATTAATGAGATAAAAGGTTGTGCCCAGATAAAAACGGCTTGGAACATGACAAACATGGTAAGCGTTAGGATGACTAAACCAAGTACAGGATGTAAGAAAATTTTATCCAAGAAAGCTGTTCTTGCATCACCGTTATCATTTTTTAAAATTACCTGTTTAGTAATATTTTTAATCTGATCAAAATGATTCAGATCAGAATGATAAGGAGTGACAAATAGATTTTTTTGATCTAATTGATTTAGTAGTTCTTGCACGCCTTTAGTTTTAACGGCAACAGCCTCAATAACAGGGATACCCAACAATTCTGATAGCTTATTAATATCTATCGAAATACCACGCTTTTTGACCTCATCCATCATATTTAAAACAAGAAGCATTGGTCGATTCAATGCCCTTATTTCAAGCACAAGACTTAAATGTAAATGTAAATTAGTGGCATCAACCACACATACATATATATCAGGTAGAACCTCACCCTCAAGCTCACCTAAGCATACAGCCCTTGTTACCTCTTCATCTAGACTCGTAGGCTTTAAGCTGTATGTGCCGGGCAAATCTAAAACTCGAACTGATTCACCAGAAGGTAGTTTAAAAAAACCTTCTTTCCGCTCAACAGTAACACCAGCATAATTAGCTACTTTTTGACGAGTACCTGTTAAAGTATTAAAGAGAGATGTTTTCCCACAATTTGGGTTACCAATAAGTGCAATATTTTTACTGTTCATTTGAAACAATCTCTACAAAAATTCGTTCAGCTTCATTCTTTCTTAACGCAAATCGAGAAGTTTCAATTTGAACCAATACTGGATCACCACCGAAAAGTCCCTTAGCTAGAACTTGTAAAGTTTCACCAATTCTGAAACCTAACAATTCAAGTCGTTCGAGAACTGGATCATTTTTATCTAAATATTGGTTACCTTTTTTTAGGTCAACAATTTTGACAAATTCGTTTGGTTTAACTTGGAATAAATTCATTTTTAATACTCTTATTTCAATGCCAAAATTTTTCGAGCACCGTTAAGTACGAAAAGTGAAACAATTATTCCTATAACAAGATCTGGATATGCGGAACCTGTCAAAGCAACTAGTATCCCTGCACAAATCACACCAAAATTGACTATGATATCATTGGATAAAAAGACCCAACTAGCCTTCATGTGTGCACCATCATTTTTTTGATGAGACATTAGGTATATACAATAAAAATTGGCAATTAGCGCTAAAGCAGCAATTCCAATCATCAAGAAAGACTCTGGCTCACTACCATAAATGAACCGACGCACAACATCTACAATTACAGAAGTAGCGAGAATTAACTGTAACCAGCCTGAAAGATGCGCTGCTTTTAATTGTTTTTTTACACTTTTACCAACAACAAACAGTGCTATACCAAACACTGTGGCATCAGCAAGCATATCCAATGAGTCAGCAATCAAGCCTGTAGAGGCAGCTACCAAACCACTGATAAACTCTATAAAGAATAATAGGAGATTAATCGCTAAAAGAATTTTTAAAACTTTTGCTTGTTCAGACGTATCTGCTTTTTCAGGCATTTCACCCACAGAGGCAGCGGTACTTTCAAGTTTGGCTCCAAAACCAAGTGCTTCAAGTTTGCTAGTAATTTCATTAAGACCATCATTATGAAAAACTTTTAATTTCCGATTAGGTAAATCAAATATTAGTCCTTTGACCTCACTCACTGGAGACAATGCCATACGAACCATTTGCTCCTCAGCAGAGCAATCCATTTTCGGAATCAGAAACGTACTGATTTCTTTTGCATGCTCTTTATTTACATAGGCTTCAGTTTTATTTAATTTAGCGCCAAACCCAAGAGCTTCAAGTTTTGCAGTGATTTCATTACTTTCACCATTATGCATAACTTTTAGGTTTCGATTCGGCAAATCAAAAACTAGCCTCTTAACATTTACCAAAGAAGATAAAGTCATCCGAACCATTTGTTCCTCTGCGGAACAATCCATTTTAGGGATTTTATAGTCACTGATGAAAGTCGCTACACCCTCATTATCACTGATTATCTCAGGTGAACTTATTGAATCTGGGGTGCAACATGAGTTTGACTGCGTAGAACATGGCTGAGTACTAGCACAAGAATCTTTTTCATCTGGCTTAGATTGTTGTGGTACTTCATTACCACAACAAGAGCTTTTACTTTCTTCAGCAGTTAAATCTTTACTGTTACCAGAATTTGTTTCTGATTCATTTTGATTTTGCTTAGTGTCTTCACAAGAACTTTCTTTATTACAACCGCAACCACTCATTGATGTGCCCATAGTCATATCTTTACTTATTGCATATTAAAATCTCTATAGCTACTATAGAGTCAAGTTGGATTTTGAGTATTTCTAATGTTTATGAAGATAGGAGAGCTCTCTGAGAAAACGTCGTGCTCAGTACTGACAATACGGTTTTATGAAAAAGAAGGTTTAATCCCGCAACCTGATCGAACTCAAGGTAACTATAGACTATATACTGAAGATTACATTGATCGGTTGAAATTCATTGTGAATTGTCGTTCTTTGAATATGAACTTAATTGAAATCAAAAAATTACTAAATTATAAGGATCTGCCTAATCTAAATTGTTCTGATGTGAATGAGCTTATCGATTCACATATTAACGATGTAGAGGAAAATATTCGGAATCAGCAGAAACTCATACAGCAGCTATTAGAAATAAGAAAGACTTGTGATGGGTTATGTACAGTGGACAAATGTGGTGTACTGAAGAAGTTAGCCTGAATAAAAAGTTAGTGATCACATTTGTTTCTCAAACTTACTGATACGTATATTGGCTTATTTAATATTATTGCTAAATTCTTAATCTAAAATGAATTGTTTACAGCAGTTTTTCAAATTTAACTAGCTTATTTAATGGATTGTATTTTGCAGACCATCATATATGAAGTTGCATATATATGCTAATTCATATATAAAGATATTAATATATTAGAGGTCCCAGTTTCATGACAACTTCATTAGATGTAAAGATTTATCACAATCCTGCTTGTGGCACCTCTCGGAATACTTTGGCTTTGATTCGCAATACAGGAATTGAACCAACCGTTATTGAATATCTCATTACACCACCTAGTCATGACGAATTAGTTAAATTGATTCAGGATGCAAACTTAACAGTAAGAGAGGCTATTCGTCAGAATGTAGATCCTTATCGGGATTTACAGCTTGATCGTAGTGATTTGAGTGATGAACAACTACTCAGTTTTATGCTTGAACATCCTATTTTGATTAATCGACCATTTGTTGTTACTGAATTAGGTACTCGCTTAAGTCGTCCTTCAGAAGTTGTCTTGGATATTCTGCCATTACCACAAAAAGGTGCTTTCACTAAAGAAGATGGTGAACAAGTGATCGACGAAAATGGTCAGAGAGTAAATTAAAAAATTTAGTTCTTGTATGTGATTATCTGCATATCCAAATTTATAGGTAGCAAAGATGGATCAAGTGTAAGCGTCCGCTGAACCCCACTTTTTCTAACTCATTAATACCGCGATAGTGTCCACTTAAATTTAAGTGGACACCTATTTATGGATTTAAAGACAGTTATAGACAGTGCACCAACGCTAAAAAAGCCCCGTCGAACCTTCACAGCTGAATTTAAACATCAACTTATTCAGCAATGCCAGCAGCCAGATACATCAGTGGCCAAGGTAGCAATGCAACATCAGATCAATGCCAATCTGCTACATAAATGGATTCGTCAGTCCAGATCAATGCCCCCTGCATTAAAAACCCCATCCATTCCACAGACTGACTTTCTTCCGGTCATTCTTCACCCGACTCCAGTCAAACAAGAAGCACCTCTACCACCTGTGCCAGAGAAGAAAGCTGTCGCTCATATCAGGATTCCATTACATGAGGCACCAAGTTCCGCAAGGGATCAGATGATCGAGATCGACTGGCCGGTGGAGTCAGTAACTGAATTACTGTTGCTGATCCAGGGTTTGACTCAATGATTCGTATTGATGAGATCTGGTTGTCTACCCAGCCGATGGACATGCGTGCAGGGATGGATACAGCCATGGCTCAGGTGCTGAGAGCCTTTGGCTACATCAAACCGCATTGCGCTTACCTGTTCTGTAATAAGCGTGGCCATCGTATGAAAGTGCTGGTGCATGATGGACTGGGTATCTGGCTGTGTGCCCGGCGGCTGGAACAGGGGAAATTCCACTGGGCTAAAGTTCACCAGGGTGAAAGTATGGCGATCAGCCCGGAGCAGTTACAGGCACTGATCCAGGGTTTGCCCTGGCAAAGAATCGGACTGCAGCAAGTGGTAACAATGCTCTAAACCAGGCTCATCCATTCTGCTATTCTCCAAACGTTCTATTTCCTCTGCATCATGACCTCAGGCATACTGCGGTCATGAATACGCTGCCTGATTTAAGCCAACTGACCCATGAACAACTGCTGGAATTTACCAGACAGTTGGCGATGCAGCATCAGTCTCTGGCACAATCTAAACAACAACTGGAACAATCAAATCAGCAATTAGATGCCAGAGTTCAACATCTTGAAGTCACCAATCAGCAATTAGATTCTAAAGTTCAACATCTTTCTATTCTCAATCAAAAATACGAGCATGAGCTTGCACTATTTAAACAGCATAAATTCGGCAGTAAAAACGAACATCTAACCGCAAAACAAATCCATCTCTGGGATGAAGCGGTTGAAGAAGATATTGCAGCGGTTGATCTGGAACTGGAACGACTGAATGCAGATAAAACCAATGCAGCTGCACAGAAAGCCCCAGTCAACAAACCTAAACGTCGGCTGTTGCCAGATCATCTACACACCCTCCGTATTGAGCATGAACCTGAATCAACACAATGCAGTTGTGGCTGTACCTTGCGTCGTATCGGTGAAGATGTCAGTGAAAAACTGAATTTCAGACCGGCACAGTTCTATAAGGAACAGCATGTGCGTGGTAAATGGGTCTGTGATCAGTGTGACACTCTGACTCAGCAAGCGATGCCAGCCTATGTGATTGATAAAGGCATTGCTTCACCTGAATTGCTTAGCCATGTGCTGGTGTCAAAGTATGCCGATCATTTGCCTTTGTACCGTCAACGTCAAATCTTTCTACGCGCAGGTGTTGATCTGTCTAGATCAACGTTATCTGACTGGATTGGCCGCTGTGGGGTGGAACTGGAACCTCTGGCCAATGCCTTAAAACAGGTGGTACTGCAACAGCAGGTGATCCATGCAGATGAAACACCGGTGACGGTCATGCAGATGGGTGAAAATGAGAAAAAGCCCAAAAAAGGTTATGTCTGGGCCTATGCCAGCACACAGTACAATCCAGTTCAGGCAGTGATCTATGACTTTCAAGATAGCCGTTCTGGCCAGCATGCTGAAGACTTCCTGAAAGGCTGGCAGGGTCATTTGGTCTGTGATGATTACAGTGGTTATAAAGCACGCTTTAGATCAGGTCAGGTCATTGAGGTGGGCTGCATGGCACATGCACGTCGTAAATTCCATGAACTACATGTGACCAAGAAAAGTCAGGTCGCTGAACAGGCATTAGTGCTGATTCAGAAATTATATGCGATAGAAGCAGAATTAAGAAAAAAGACGGATGGTACAGCGGAAGACCGCTGCGAATACCGACAACAGCATAGTCAACCGGTCATGCAACAACTATATGAATGGCTCAACCAACATCAGCTGACGGTGCCATCGAGTTCTCCAACCGCCCGGGCGATCAATTACAGCCTAAAACGTTGGACTGCTTTAAGCCGCTATCTGGATGATGGCAATCTACCCATTGACAATAATTGGATAGAGAACCAAATGCGTCCCTGGGCCTTGGGGCGTAAGAACTGGCTATTTGCAGGTTCGCTGCGCAGTGGTCAACGAGCTGCCAATATCATGACTTTAATCCAGTCAGCAAAGCTGAATGGCTTGGATCCGTATGCCTATTTAAGTGATGTGCTGAAAAGGTTGCCAACACATAAAGTGCCCCAAATAGAAGAATTACTACCTCACCGCTGGAAACCTGAACCCCGTTAAAACTTGGCGATGGCGTTCAGCGGATGCTTACGATCAAGTTAATTTTTTTAAATGCTTATCAGATGAAACCCGTCTCAATATTGTCACTTTAATTGCTGAGAATAAAGAACTCTGTGTTTGTGATCTGACAGAAAAGCTACAACTGAGTCAACCAAAGATTTCTAGGCATTTAGCTTTATTACGCTCTTCTGGTCTCTTACAAGACAGACGACAAAGCCAATGGGTGTACTACAGCATTAATCAACAACTTCCAGCATGGTGTTTTGAAATTCTAGATACTTTAAAAAAAACATCATCTAGTCAAGTTGTAAGCAATACCAACACGCTTTCTATAAATAGTTATTGTGAGTAATAGATTATGAAATTCCTTTTTTTGTGTACTGGAAATAGTTGTCGTAGCATTTTGTCTGAAGTGCTTTTTAACAGTCGTGCTCCTCATGACTGGAAAGCATACAGTGCAGGTAGTAAGCCATCAGGACAGGTGCATCCATTGACTATTGAAACTTTGGAAAACCTTGGTCTTTCAACAGAAGGTTTATGGAGTAAAACCATTGATGACTGTGAGCAATATAAACCTGATGTAGTGATTACTGTGTGTGATTCAGCAGCTCAAGAAGCTTGTCCTCTTTATTTGGGGGGAGCGATCAAGGCACATTGGGGCTTGGCTGATCCATCACATTTAGACTTGCCTAAAGAGGAAAAATTAAAAGCTTTCCAAGTGACAGTAGACCATATCAACCGTCGTTTAGATGCTTTATTTGCACTTGATACAGCAAATATGTCTCGTCCTGAATTAATTGCTGCAATCAATCACATATCAGATATTGAATGAGAAAATCATGGCTCAACAAAGACTGTCATTTTTAGATCGTAACCTGACGCTATGGATTTTCATTGCGATGGGGTTGGGGATTGCGATAGGTGTCTTCTTACCTCAAGCTTCCGTTACTTTAGACAAAATGAGTGTGGATTCTGTCAATATTCCAATTGCGATTGGTTTGATTCTGATGATGTATCCACCGTTAGCCAAAGTGGACTATGCAGCTCTACCACAAGTATTTAAAGACAAAAGAACATTAACTTTGTCTTTAGTACAGAACTGGATTATTGCTCCTGTATTAATGTTTGCATTAGCAATTATTTTTTTGCATAGCTATCCAGAGTATATGACTGGACTAATCCTGATCGGATTAGCTCGTTGTATTGCAATGGTTTTAGTTTGGAATGGTTTAGCCTGCGGCGATAACCAATATGTAGCAGCATTGGTTGCATTCAATAGTATCTTTCAGATTTTGTTCTTTAGTACTTATGCTTGGTTATTTCTTACCTTCTTACCACCTTATTTTGGTATTGCTGGGCAAGTAATCAATGTGGATTTTTGGACGATTACCCACGCGGTATTAATTTACTTGGGTATTCCTTTTTTTCTTGGTTTCTTGACCCGTTTGATCTTAGTCAACGCCAAAGGCTTAGAGTGGTACCAAAATGTCTTTTTACCGAAGATCAGTCCATTAAGTCTATTGGCATTACTGTTTACTATTGTTGCTATGTTTAGTCTCAAAGGTGGAGATGTAGTGAGTCTGCCTTTGGATGTAATTCGAATTGCGATTCCATTAACAATTTACTTTATCGTAATGTTCTTCATTAGTTTCTTTATGAGTAAGTGGATGGGTAATGACTACCCAAAAACTACAGCAATTTCATTTACTGCTGCGGGTAATAATTTTGAGTTAGCACTGGCTGTAGCCATTGCAACCTTTGGTTTAGCATCGCCTGTGGCATTTACTACAGTCATTGGGCCATTAGTTGAAGTACCAGTTTTGATTGCTTTGGTCAGTGTCTCTTTATGGCTAAGAAAAAAGTATTTTGAATCGGTGTAAATCTATGAATCTCCCAAATGTTGATATGAATCTTCTTGATCGACCTACTTTAGAGAAAGTTCAAGCTAAAGCACTGGATCATGCACCACGCATCTTATTGTTATATGGCTCGAATCGTGAACGTTCTTATAGTCGTTTAGCGGTGATGGAAGCAGGACGAATCTTGGAGGAGTTTGGTGCTGAGGTGAAAATCTTTCATCCGAAAGGATTGCCTTTGCCAGAAGATGCCGATACTGAACATCCAAAAGTAAAAGAATTGCATGAACTTTTGGCTTGGTCAGAGGGTATGGTTTGGTGTTCACCTGAGCGTCATGGTTCTATGAGTTCTATTTTTAAATCCCAAATCGACTGGATTCCTTTGGCTGGTGGTGCAATACGTGCGACGCAAGGTAAAACTTTAGCACTTATGCAAGTTAGTGGTGGTTCACAATCTTTTAATAGCGTTAACCAGATGCGTATTTTGGGGCGCTGGATGCGGATGATTACAATCCCGAATCAATCTTCAATTCCTAAAGCCTTTTTAGAGTTTGAAGAAGATGGACGTATGAAAGCATCTTCTTATTACGATCGTATAGTAGATGTGATGGAAGAACTCTATAAGTTTACATTACTTACGCGTGGACAAAGCCTGTATCTAACTGATCGATATTCTGAGCGTAAAGAATCTGCTGAAGAATTATCTAAACGTGTTAACCAGCGTAGTCTGTAACACATTGGAGAGAACTAAATGCAAAGTAGACATTCACGTCTGATCGAGCCTGTAAATTATTTTGTGTAAGTTCCATTTTTTATAAATGATCTTTTAATCGATCATCGAACTGAATCGTAAACCAATTCATTGCTAAACGCCAATTTTGAATTGGCATCGTCCATTTCTTCGCAGCATTTGATGTTGCTAAGTAAATGACCTTCTTTACTGAGTCATCAGATGAAAAGATTTTCCTTTTCTTCGTTGAATGGCGTATTACGCTATTCAACGACTCAATCGCATTTGTTGTATAAATTGCATGACGTATTTCGGCTGGATAGCTAAAGATCGTTCGGATATTTTCCCAATTGGCCCGCCAGGATTCTCCAATTTTGGGATACTGGTGATTCCATTGATCACAGAAGATGTCTAGGGATTTTAAAGCATTTTCCTCTGTACTTGCCTGATAAATCGCTTTCAGACCCGACGTAACAGCTTTGTAGTCTTTCCAGCTTACAAATCTCAGGCTATTGCGTACAACATGCACGATACACAGTTGAATATCAGTATGAGGGTAAACAGAGGCTATCGCGTCAGGGAAGCCTTTTAATCCATCTACACAGGCAACAAGAATGTCCTGTACTCCTCGATTTTTTAGCTCTGTCATGACTGACAGCCAGAATTTGGCACCTTCTGTCTGAGCAATCCACATACCCAGTAATTCTTTTTGCCCATCCATATTGATGCCTAAAGCAAGGTATACGGACTTGTTAATCACATTGGAGTGCTGACGGACTTTGACAACAATACAGTCAAGATAGACAACAGGATAAAGGCTATCTAAGGCTCTATTTTGCCACTCAGTCACTTGCTCAATCACAGCATCGGTAACTTTGCTGATGAGAGATGCTGACACATCGGCATCGTACATTTCTTTGAAGAAGGCTACAATTTCCCTATTAGTCATTCCTTTTGCATACAGTGAGAGGATTTGGTCATCCATACTGGTGATGCGTGTTTGGTGCTTTTTGATAATTTGTGGCTCAAATGAACCTTCTCGATCACGGGGAATATCTAAAGCCAGTTGTCCATCTTGAGTTGTAATGGTTTTAGAACTAAACCCATTACGGCTATTTGAGCCTTTCTTGGGCTGATGCTTTTCATAACCGAGATGGTCTGAAAGTTCAGTATTGAGTGCAGTTTCAATCATGAATTTTTTAAAGACTGCTGTCATTTGGTTTAAGTCTTCTGGTGTTTTTAGACCTTTAGCCAATTCGGCAGCCATACTTTTGATTGTTGCTTCATCCATGTGAAGTACCTTTTGTAATTATCCTCTGAAGGATAAATGAAAATTAAGTACTTACACAAAATTTAGAACAGTCCCCGTCTGATAATTCTCGGTTCTGGCCCTGCGGGCTATAGTGCAGCTGTCTATGCAGCGCGTGCAAACCTTAAACCTACTTTAATTGCGGGTTTACAACTAGGTGGGCAACTTACAACAACAACCGAAGTTGACAACTGGCCGGGCGATCCTGAAGGTTTAACTGGTCCTGCATTAATGGATCGTATGCAAGCACATGCTGAACGCTTTGGTACAGAACTCGTCTATGACCATATTAACGAAGTGGACTTAAATGTACGTCCTTTTGTTTTAAAAGGTGACATGGAAGAGTACACATGTGACGCTTTGATTATTGCAACTGGTGCTACAGCTCAATATCTTGGCCTAGAGTCTGAACAAAACTTTATGGGACAAGGCGTAAGCGCATGTGCAACATGTGATGGTTTCTTCTACAAAAACCAAAAAGTAATGGTTGTAGGTGGTGGTAACACTGCTGTTGAAGAAGCGCTTTATTTATCAAATATTGCTTCACATGTAACGCTAGTACACCGCCGTGATAGCTTACGTTCTGAAAAGATTTTGCAAGATCATTTATTTGCTAAAGAAAAAGAAGGCAAAATCAGCATTATCTGGAATCACGAAGTTGAAGAAGTATTGGGTGACAATACTGGTGTAACAAGTGTTCGCCTTAAATCAACTCAAGATGAGTCTAAGCAAGACGTAGAGGTTCATGGTCTATTCGTTGCAATTGGCCACAAACCAAATACTGGAATGTTTGATGGTCAATTAAACTTACGTGATGGCTATATCCAAGTACAAAGCGGTACTTCTGGTAATGCAACAGCAACTTCTGTAGCTGGTGTTTTTGCTGCTGGTGACGTCGCTGACAGCATTTATCGTCAAGCGATTACTTCAGCTGGGTCAGGCTGTATGGCTGCTCTAGATGCTGAAAAATATCTAGATCAATTGAACGATTGAAAAGCTAATTCAATCACTTGAAAGTTTTAAGAAATAAGCCCAGTCTGTTAAACAGGCTGGGCTTTTGATTTTGTTTATGACAATAAAGAAGAGGGAGAGATAATTTGTCTCAATTACAAGCTGAAGTAGATGTAGTCATTATTGGTGGTGGACAAGCAGCTCTTGCTACAGCCTATTTTTTAAAACGTAAGAAAATTCCATTTGTGATTTTAGATGACCAAAATCAGGCAGGTGGTGCATGGTTACATGCTTGGGAGTCTTTACGTCTTTTTTCTCCAAATACTTGGAGTTCGTTGTCGGGCTGTATGATGCCAAAAACTGAACAAACTTATCCAACGCGGAATGAGGTGATTCAATACTTATCTGCATACGAACAACGCTATCAATTTCCTGTCATTCGACCTATACATGTTGATCATATTGAGAAAAAAAATGACTGCTTAGATGTATATGCGGGTGATAAATATTGGCGAGCAAAGGCCGTTGTCAGTGCTACAGGTACATGGAGTCAGCCTTATATTCCACATTACGAAGGATTAGAAAGATTTAAAGGAATACAAACCCATTCAGCACATTATGTTAATCCAGAACCTTTTATTAATAAAAAGGTTCTAGTGATAGGAGGAGGTAACTCTGGTGCTCAAATTCTTGCTGAAGTTTCAGAAGTTGCAGACACTATTTGGATCACAGTAAATCCTCCTCAATTTTTATCGGATGATGTTGATGGGCGTGTTTTATTCCTTCGAGCAACAGAACGTTTGAAGGCACAACAGGAGGGACGAATAGTTGATCAACCCATTGGTGGTCTAGGGGATATTGTCATGATTGATAGTGTCAAAGATGCACGTGAACGTGGGGTATTACATAGCAGAGAACCCTTTAAAGCATTTAAAGAATATTCGGTTGTTTGGGAGGATGGTTCAACACAATTGGTTGATGCTGTGATTTGGTGTACAGGCTTCAAAGCATCCCTAAATCACTTAAGGAGTCTAGGAGTGATAGAACCTAATCAGACTGAACCGTACCGGGTTTGTCGGAGACCACTTTTCTTGAGAGAATGTCCCGATGAAAAAAGTAAAATACACCCCTGAAATCAGAGATAGAGCGGTTCAATTATTGATTGAATCCGAAAAAGATTATCCTTCTACTTGGGCTGCAATCACAGCAATTGCTCCCAAGATTGGCTGTACTCCTGAAACACTACGTTCCTGGCATCAGAAGCATTTGAATCAACAGAATCCAATTAAAGTACAGCAGCTTTCAGACCAAGAACGCATTAAACAACTTGAACGCGAAAATAAAGAACTGCAGCGAGCCAATGAAATTCTACGTAAAGCAGCTGCTTTTTTCGCCCAGGCGGAGCTCGACCGCCCACACAAATAATGGTGGATTTCATTCATAACCATAAAGACCTATACGGTGTTGAGGCGATTTGTAGAATTCTACCAATCGCAACTTCAACCTATTATCGAACTTTAGATCTTGCGGACAATCCAGAACATCGAGCGAAAAGAGATCTACATGACCTGCATCATGCTGAACAAATTAAACGAATTTGGCAGGAAAGTTCAGGTCGGTATGGTGTACGTAAAGTCTGGCAAAAACTGAAACGGGAAGGTTATATTGTTGCGCGCTGTACAGTTGCTCGATTGATGCAACAGCTAGGAATACAAGGTGTTTGGCGTGGTAAGAACAAACAAACGACACGTAGCAGAGATGATCAAAAACGAGCAGCCGACTTGGTGAAACGGAATTTTAGTGCTGATCATCCAGATCAGCTGTGGGTCGCAGACTTCACATATATTCAAACCCATTCAGGCTGGGTGTATACCGCCTTTATGATTGATGTTTTCTCACGGGCAATTGTTGGCTGGAAAGTATCAACACGGATGAATACAGACATGGTCCTTGATGCACTGGAACAAGCGTTACATGCTCGCGGTATGCCAAAGAATGTAATTCATCATTCCGACAGAGGCGTGCAATACCTTTCTATTCGTTACACCCATCGTTTGGAAGCAGCAAATTTACGAGCATCAGTCGGTACAACTGGTGATTCATACGATAATGCTTTGGCTGAAACGGTGAATGGCTTATACAAAACAGAGGTGATTGAATATTTAAAAGCAGATTGGCAAGGTTTAGCAGATGTACAACTTGCGACACTAAACTGGGTAGATTGGTTCAATAAAAAGCGTGTACACAGTGCACTGGGTTATGTATCGCCTTTTGAGTTTGAAGCAATGTACTATGATAAGATTAACCCGTTAGGTCAGGTGGCCTAACTTAAATAAAAAAGTCTCCGACAAACCCGGTACGGTTCAGACTGTTGCTGTCAATGATGGGCGTTCAATAAAAATAAACAACCTTTGGCTAGTTGGTTATGGTGAATGGACAGGCATGGCATCGGCAACATTAATTGGGGTTTCTAGAACAGCCAAAGCAGTAGTCGATGAAATAGCTGTTTACTTAGCTATAGATTAAAAATTCTTAAATAAAGGATGGCTAAAGATATAGAAGGTTTATATATTTTTTATATCAAACACTTATATTTTTTTTTGGTGGTATTGGTTCTAATTTAGTTAGTGATCAATAACTGGAAAATTTTAACTAGACTCTAGTTGCTTAATATAATTCCCAATAAAACTAGTCTACTGTTTATATACTCTTTCATGAGTAAGGAGGTATCTGAGTACTACAAAAGTTGGTGGTGTTTCAAAAAGTATGCTGAAACAAAGCAGGTTGAATTTTGATAAAATAGAGAAATGCGAATAACTCTAGAAATCAAATGTCCAACCTGCCTCAGTGACAGTATAAAGAAAAATGGCATCAAAGTAGATGGGAAACAAAACTATCAGTGCAAAGACTGTAAACGTCAGTTTATTGGTGACCATGCTCTGAGCTATCTAGGATGTAATTCAGGCATTACTCGAAAAATATTACAGTTGATGGTCAGAGGTAGTGGTATACGAGATATCGCTGAAGTTGAGCGAATCAGTATCGGTAAAGTTTTACGTACTTTAACCGAATCGACCTACCAAATTCAGCCTAAACAAAGTCATTATGAGTCTCTTGAAGTTGATGAGTTTTGGACTTTTGTGGGAAATAAAAATAATAAACAATGGCTTATTTACGCCTACCATCGAGAAACAGGTGAGATTGTTGCTTATGTTTGGGGTAAAAGAGACTTAGCTACAGTTCAACGATTGAAAACAAAGCTTAAACAATTAGGTATTCACTACACCCGAATTGCAAGTGATCATTGGGACAGTTTCATAACTGCTTTTAAAAACTGCAAGCAAAGTATTGGTAAATTTTTTACTGTAGGTATTGAAGGTAATAATTGCAAAATAAGGCATCGAATTAGGCGTGGTTTTAGAAGGAGTTGTAATTTTTCAAAAAAGATTGAAAACCATTTTAAAGCTTTCGACTTAACCTTTTTTTACATCAATAATGGCTTCATTTAATGTCAGCATACTTTTTGAAACACCACCCAAAAGTTGTTATTACTCAGATACCGACAGATTTAATTGAGCTAATTACACTGTAAGCAGAACCAATTACAGAGATGAAATCATGAAGTCTATAGATGAAATAAAAGCTCAAGAGGTATGTGTAGCTATTCTATTAGATAAAAAAGCTACTAATACGCAAGCCAAGATACTTCCTAGTGAAAATATAATCATTGATAGGTTACTTGAGCGTAAAGTTGAGTTACAACATGCTTATAGTGAGTTGTATTCAAAACTAGGGAAATATCATCAAGCCCTCACAAATTTTTTAGATTTGTTAGTAGAAATTACTTCAATGCATAGTCCAGAGGAAGTAATAAAGTCTAGAGCTGCTCAGAAAAAATTGAATGAGATTAATCAGCAAATTTCTATTAAAGCTCATGAATTAGCAGCTCTCCTAGAAACTAGATCCGAGTTAATAAATACTTCTGGCTTTATGACAGATACCCATTATCACATTGGTAATGTAATTCGTGAAGCATCTCAGAATAATCCGTATTTTAGAACATCTTTGCTAGATAAATTAAAGCAACTCCAAGGTCGGTTTGATCTTAAATATTGGCCTCGGTTAGATGATGTAATGAAAGTTATCGCTGAAGATGCAAGAATGGCCGTACCTATTGCTATTGATTCTATTACTGAAGTGGCAACAAGAGGTGAGAGAGCTTCCTTAGTTGATTATTTTAGAGCTTTATTTGAAGCTATTGAATGTAATCGTCAGAAAGAATATGGTTTCTTACCTAATGACTTTAAGTTAACAGATAATACAATTGCTACTTTAGCTAATTGCGCCTTAGCTTTAGAGCCAAAAGAAATGATTGATGGCCTATATGTGAAAAATTTTAGAAGTCGTGAACGCAAACGCATAGGTAGTGACTCCTAATTTTAAATATGTGGACAAGTCTGGATTTGTCCACATACATAAAACAATCTATAGACTACCTATCCCTATAACAGAAAGTATTTTTACTGTTATTTATTATTTAAGATCATTAGAGGTTAGTCAGACTGTAATTCTGTTAGAAAGACCGTGACTAAATTAGGTTTTGAATGAAGGAATTATGGGCAGCTTATGTCAATTCAATATCTAACATATCAAACTTTAAATATTGATTTATTTAATTAAATTTATTCTTTTATTTCAAAAAAATCTAACAAAGACCATATCACTGATAAATATTTAAGCAATTAAAGTAGTTCTCAATAATTAGTTTATGATAATTACCAAAATGGGAATTGAGTTGTATTTTGAAATGGTGTAATTTATTCCCAAATTGGGAATATTTTTAAATGAAGCTTTTAGGTCTTGAAAAAATAACAGTGATTGAGTGTGAGTTTGCTAAAAAATGGCTCATAAGTTGGATCTCTGAAATACGTGATGCTCATTGGCGGGGCGCGGAAGATATTCTGAAACAATTTCCAAAAGTATCTATTTTGGAAAATCAATGTTTCGAATTTTCGATACATAACTCTAAATGGGTTATTTGTCTACAAATCGCGTTTTCTCAAAGAATAGCGATTATTAAAGCTGTAAACATTAAAGGTGCTAACAATGGAATTTAAAGTTATTCGTACAAGAGAGCAGTATCAAGCTTATCTTGACGAAGTGCATTCTTTAATTATGCTAAATCCGGCTATAGGAAGTCCTGAGAGTGATCGGTTGGAATTATTATCGGTTTTAATAGAAGATTATGAAAATAAACAATATCCGATAGAGGCGCCAGATCCTATTGTTGCAATTCTATTTAGGATGCATGAGAAAGGGTTAAAACAAGCTGATTTGGCCCCATATTTTGGTACTACTAGTAGAGTTTCTGAAGTTCTTAATCGAAAAAGAGCTTTAACCGTAGATATGATCCGAGCATTATCTGTAGGGTTGGGACTGTCGGTAGAGACATTAATTGGTTTATCAAATTCAAAGAATACATTAGATAAAAATAATATTGATTGGTCTAAATTTCCTGTTAAAGAGATGAAAAATAGGGGGTGGTTAAAAACATTTCTTGCTGATACGGCAGCATCAACTGAGAGTATTATCCAAAAATATATTGCTCAATCAGGGTTACAAATCGGCTCAGCTTCTTTTAAACGAAAGTTGTCTGGTGATGCCCAAACACCTAATACGATGTATGCACTGTATGCGTGGCTAGCTAGAGTCATTCTCCAAGCTAGAGATAAGAAAGATAGTCTAGGAAAATATGACCCTAATTTAATAAATAGTAATTTTTTAAGAGAGTTAGCTCAATTAAGCTGGTTTGAGCATGGGCCAATATTAGCAATTGAATACTTAGAAAAGCATGGAATTGCTGTAGTCATTGAGCCTCATCTTAAGGGTACGCATCTTGATGGAGCGGCATTGAAGGACAGTGACGGCACTCCTATTATTGGGCTAAGTTTACGATATGACCGATTGGATAATTTTTGGTTTACGTTACTACATGAATGCGCACATATTTGGAAGCATGTTGATGAAACAGAAGCATTTCTCGATGATTTAGATTCATCAAGTATGGAGGATCGGAGGGAGGCTGAAGCAAATCGATTGGCAAGAGAGGCATTTATACCAAGAGGAGTTTTGAGACGTACAGAGGCATTTATCTCACCAAGTAAAGAATCTATTGAAAAGTTGGCTAAAGAGTTGAGAGTTCATCCAGCAATCATTGCAGGGCGTATTCGAAAAGAGTTGGGAAATTACACCTTATTTTCAGACTTGGTTGGTCAATATCAGGTCAAGGCATTATTAACCAATTCTCATTTATTAAGTGTTGAGGAGTAGAGATGATGAAAATTCCAGAATATGTCCCAATCATGAAAGCGAAGCAAGGTGAATTTGATGCGATAAAACCTATTAGGTCTGAGCAGTTAGAATATCAAATACAGCCAACTTTCCACCCTTTATTTGAAATGCCTAATATTTATAAAGAAGGGGTTTCAAGACTTGTTGATATTAATAGCCGTTGCGAGAAAATAGGGAAATTATGGAGTGGAAATATTGCTTTAGTGGATGGTTATTTTTGGAAACCATCTGAAGCTTTATTGGAGAATGGTGAGCATTTCCTAACCTATACGTATAACAAATTGTTTGCATTAGGAGTAAAGGTAGTTCCTGTAATTGGTTATGACCGTTGGTTTGATCAAATGAGCAGTCTTTATCATCAAACAATGAAAAATTTAAATTATCCAGAGGCTCCTTATTTTTGTATTAGATTAGATGGTGAGGCAATGTATGATATTGATGAACCTGATTTTTTCAAAGAACAACTAGAATCAATTATTTCTGATTTAAAATTAGCAGAAAATAATTGTTCTATATTATTAGATTTTGGGGATGTAAGTGTCAATCGTATAACAATTGAACAGATGCTAAGCAAGTCTAGAGACTTTTTAGAAGTATTAACTGAATATGATTTTAAATACATTTCTATCAGTGGAGCTTCATATCCTTCAAGCGTTGCAGAAGCCATTGAAGATCATGATACGGATGGTCCAGTACTTCGAAAAGAA
The DNA here is from genome assembly GCF_000368065.1 of Acinetobacter seifertii. Classification (GTDB taxonomy): domain Bacteria; phylum Pseudomonadota; class Gammaproteobacteria; order Pseudomonadales; family Moraxellaceae; genus Acinetobacter; species Acinetobacter seifertii. The sequence goes on along the minus strand of NZ_KB851199.1, from coordinate 69,290 downwards.
ATGGTTGTATGGCAGACTTTAAGAAACATGTTCCCTAATGTTAAATTGAAGTTTGCAGATCATGGAGCAAGACATCCAGCTCCAGAAAAGCAGATTATTAATCAACATACGAATGGAAAAATTATCTACACTATAGATAAAAATTACTATGTCGTAAGAGGCCATCCATTTTCTAGAGATGGTGGAAGTCATGGGCATAGAAAGCAGCTAGCAATGAGATTAATTAATTCTATCTATTATGAAGATGTAAGCTTTAGTTGGGGAGACAATAAAATCTTTGAATGTGCGCACGGTATTAATAATTTTATAGGAAATCCTACGCAATGGGTTGCAATTGATACGAGCCACCACATTCGGTATGTCTTAGAGGAAATAGGATCTTTTGAGCTAGCTTATCAAAAATAGATCAAATAAAAATCCAGCCATTCATAAATGGGCTGGATTTTTAAATTATTTTTCAGTAATTAAATTTTTACACTAAATTTACACCATGAATTTTATTTTTGTTTCTAAGTTTTTAATAATAAATGATATTTTATTTTAGTTGATCCTATCCATCATTGGGGCAACTGAAATACGAGGTTGTAACGATTGAAGTGATTGCATAATCAATAGACCCAAAAGTCGCTAAATTAAAGAAAGGGCAGCATTATACGGGGTTTAGCCTTGAATCGACAGAGGCTTTTAGCCGTATAATTTATAACCGACCTTGAGTTGGGGGTAGAAAGATGATTTTTAACAAGTTAGGTTATGACTGAGCCAACTGCTTTTTTTGTAAGAAAGCATCAATCACGCTAAACAAAATACAAAACACAACGAGTCCCACACCAGCAAGGCATGTCATGCTCCACCCACCATGATTCCATGCAAAAATTCCTAATGCTGAACCAGCTGCGCCACCAATAAAGTAAGTGGTCATATAAATAGCATTAATACGAGATTTAGCATCTGGACGTAAACGGAAAATAATACTTTGGTTACTGGTGTGAACAAGTGCGAGTGCTAATTGAATTAAAGCAAATCCGATAACATAAGCGAAGAGTAGAGTTTGTCCGAAGTAGAAGCAGATCCAGCTGACTAAAAATAGCCCGCAGCCCATCCATGTAAGTAATTTTGTATAGCCTTGATCGGCATATTTACCAATATAGCGGGTTGATAATGCACCAAAAATACCAACTAGAGGAACGAGTCCGATAAATAGATCTGGCAAATGGTGTGCCGAGGTGAGTAGTAGTGCGATAGTAGAATATAAAATACTGACTGCTGCAAATGCGAAGGCACCAGTAAGCGCTCTTAATAATAGTCGCTTCTCTTGCTTTAAAAGCTGAGCCATAGAAACAAAGATTTGCCCATAGTTCATTTTCATGCGCAATACATAAGGCAGGCGACTTTTTAAAGTAAATGCCAATAGCAGCATTAATATACCGCTTACTACATAAACGACTTTCCAATGAAAAAGATTGGAAAATAAGCCAGCTAGACTGGTAGAGAGTAGAATCCCGACCAATAACCCGCTCATTAAAAAGCCAATAATCTCACCCGTTTTTTCAGGTTTGACCGTCATAGTTGCAAGTGGAATAAGAACTTGGGCAGCAACAGAAAACAAGCCTGCTAAAATTGTACCGATCCAGAGCATAGGCAAGTTAACAGCAAACGCAGAAGTAAATAAACCAACTGCGCAAAGCACCATTAAAAATGGAATAGCCTTAGCTTTATTGACGATGTCACCCATCGGAACAATAAAGAGCAAACCGAGGGCATAAGACACCTGAGCAAATGTTACTGTTAAAGCGGCTTGCGCTTGAGTTACTGCAAACTCTTGCTGAATAGAGTGAATTAGTGGCTGACAGTAATAATTCACACCTGCACATAAGCCACATGCTGCTGCCATCAACCAAAGCAAAGGTTTATTTTGACTGATATCTTCAGGGGTAGACATGATGTTCTCTCAGTTTTATTAGGTATATGCCGTTGCTTCAACTTCAATAAGCATGCGTTCTAATGCAAGGCGTGGTACAGGAATGAGCGTGCAGGCTGGAAAAGGATGATTTTTCCATAGATTTTGCATGATTTTAATTAAAATTTGGTGTTTTTCATCCGAGTGGTCAACAATTAAAACTCTTAAAACCGCAATATCAAAAATTTTTGCACCTGCCGCAGTTAAAGCATGTTGAATGTTATTAAAAACTTGAGTGGCTTGTTCTTGAAAATTTGAGCTCAGTTCACCTTTTGAATCTTCACCACCTTGACCCGCAACATGAATAATGTTGTTAAAATTTTGGACTACGGCAACATGACTGTAAGCATTCGGTGTTGGATTATATAAAGTAGAGGGATTTATGATTTTAAAAGTTTCTTTATTCATTGGAACTCAACCGTTCAGTAAAATTTAGATGAGTATCCAACCTCAACTTAAGTTGAGGTCAAGCAGATTTAGTGTTTTAGTCTTTTCTTTCTAAGCGTAATCATCATGACACCTACAATATTGAGTAGGCAGCCAACCCATTGCCACATATTAAGATGTTCATTTAAGAAAAGAACGGCAAGTAAAATTGTTAAAACCGGTCCAATCGAAGCGATCATTGCAGATTGTGATGCGCCCAGACGTTCAATGCTTTGTATGAGCATAACGGTGGGTAATACGGTGACTAAAAAGCCTAAGCCGACCCCATACCAAATGACGCTTGAGGGAAGTTGTAATATAAGTTGAATAGGGTGAGGTGTACTCAAAGCGTAATGCGTTAATGCACCAATACAGGCGACAGTGAGCGCTAAGCCTGTGAAATTCCAAGAACCAAATTTTTTAATTAGTGGTGGAGTTAGCAGTAAATAACCTGCAAAAGCTACAGCGCTTGCAAATACAAAACTTGTTCCTAACCAAAAGTTGCCCTGAATTGGTGCATTGTTATGCTCTTGAAGCATCACCAATACGGTTCCACCATAACTAAGAAAAATGGCGAATAAACTTTTTACATCTAATTTTTGTTTATAGAGCAGGCTTGATGCGATCACGGTAAGTGTTGGATATAAAAATAAGATAATCCGCTCTAAAGAGGCGCTAATAAACATGAGACCCATGAAATCGAGCCAACTAGCGAAGTAGTAGCCTAATAGACCAGCAAAAATTAAAATTAGCCAATCCTTCTTTTTTATGCCCTGATTATGATGCCTATTGAACCAGCAAATGAGTAGAAAGAACGGTAAAGCGCTTAACATGCGTAAAGCCATCAGGACTGTACCGTCTACTAATGAAGAAAGGGTATAAGTCTGTTTAATAAAGATTGCTTTTGTGCTGAATAGAAAAGCAGAACAAAGCGCAAAAAAAGACCCAATTTGAAACGAAGATAAAGAAATTTTCATATACAGGACTGTATAAGAGAGACTATTGTCTGCAAAAAAAGAAAAATCTTCCTATATTACACTCTAAGTCAAATATCGTGAATCATCAGTTCAAAATATGGGTATTTATTAAATAAATAGTGGGTGGTATTTTCAAAAAGTTCAATTAGAATCCAAATTCTGTACAAAGAATACACATGGGGGAAACATTGCAGTTTGCAATGTTTTTGACAATGAGAAATTAGCTTGAGGAACGCTCATGCAGATCGGAATCCCAACCGAAACTGTCGTCGGTGAAAATCGTGTAGCTGCTACGCCAGAGACAGTAAAGAAGTTGATTAGCGCTGGTCATAGCGTTGTGATTGAACGTGGTGCTGGTGTAAAGGCTGCGTACATTGACAGTGCTTATGAACAGGTCGGTGCAACCATTACGGATGATGCCTATACGGGTAGTCAAATTATTTTGAAAGTTCGTGCGCCACAAGGCGGGGAAATTCAAAAACTTGCAGCAAATACAGCTGTTGTAGCAATGTTTGATCCTTATCGTAATACCGAGCTAGATCAATTTGCCAATCAGCAAGTATCTGCTTTTGCTCTGGAATTGCTTCCTCGTACGCTTTCTCGTGCACAAAACATGGATGTGTTGTCTTCTCAGGCAAACTTGGCTGGTTATAAATCAGTTTTGCTTGCTGCTGCCGAATATCAACGCATGTTCCCAATGCTTATGACTGCTGCTGGTACTGTGAAACCTGCACGTGTTGTGATTATGGGAGTTGGGGTTGCAGGCCTTCAGGCGATTGCTACTGCAAAACGTTTGGGTGCAGTTGTTGAAGCAACAGACTTACGTCCTACAGCTAAAGATCAAGTTGAGTCTTTAGGTGGTAAATGGTTAGACGTACCAATGTCTGAAGAAGAGCAACAACGTGCGGCAGATGCAGCAAAAAATGGTTATGGCTGGATGCCGGGTGAGCAATACATTAAAGACCAAGCTGCGATTGTAGATAAAGCTGTTTCTAATGCCGATATCGTGATTACAACCGCATTGTTGCCAGGTCGTGATGCGCCGCGTCTGATCAAAGCTGAAACTGTTGCCAAGATGAAACCAGGTTCTGTCATTTTGGATATGGCAGTTGAAACTGGCGGTAATGTTGAAGGTTCTAAAGTTGGCGAGACTGTTTTTACAGAAAATGGTGTGAAAATTTTGGGTGTTCCAAATATTCCAGCAACTGTAGCAACAGAAGCTTCTGCTTTATATGCACGTAACGTTTTTAATTTCGTAGAAACTTTATTCGACAAAGAGAAAAACTTTGCGATTAATCAAGAAGACGAAATCCAAAAAGCCCTATTGGTCACTCATGGCGGTCAAGTGCTGCTTAAGCGTGGTTAAGGAGATTTCTCATGGTTGAAACTATTACAATTTTCGTCCTTGCCATCTTCGTAGGTTATTACGTTGTTTGGGGTGTTACGCCAGCTTTGCATACGCCACTTATGGCAGTAACTAATGCATTGTCATCAATTATTGTTGTTGGTGCGATGTTGCAAACTGTAGGTCTACCTGTTTTAGGTGTAGATGCGAATGTTGCATTTCAAAGTGTGAATGTGGTGAGTGTACTCGGTGCAATTGCAGTATTTTTAGCAAGCATTAATATTTTCGGTGGCTTCGCAGTAACTGCGCGCATGCTGGAAATGTTCAAGCCTAAGCAAAAGAAATAAGAGGGCTTTGACATGGAATTTATTCAAGCAAATGCAAACTGGTTGTACCTTGTGGGCGCAATCCTCTTTATCTTGACGCTTCGTGGCTTGTCTGGCCCTAAAACAGCAATTCAAGGTAACCGTTACGGTATGATCGCAATGGCGATTGCCGTTATAACGACCTTCTTTGTTGCCAACAACCCGGTCATCTGGATGATCGTTGGGGCAATGGTGTTAGGCGCAATCGTGGGTATTGCACGTGCACGTACAGTGCCAATGACACAAATGCCTGAAACTGTTGCGCTTATGCACTCATTGGTGGGTTTAGCTGCTGTCCTTATTGCAATAGCTGCAATTTTACATAACAACCAATTAACTGCACTGTTTGCTCAAAATGAGGCGGCTTTGACTGCAGCTGGCGTACAACATGCACACATGAGCAAGGTTCATCTATTTGAATTGTTTGTGGGTTGTTTCGTTGGTGCGATTACCTTTACTGCATCTGTATTCGCATATGGTAAATTGGCTGCGAAAAAATGGGCTAAAACAATTTCTGGTGCATGGGTTAAACCTGTTCAAGCACTTATCTTTATTGCGATGTTGGCTTGTGGTTTCTACTTCTTCACAACTGGCAACATGACTGCTTTCTGGGCAATGACAGCACTTGCACTTGCATTTGGCTGGGTATGGATTGCACCGGTAGGTGGTGGTGACATGCCAGTGGTTGTATCGCTTCTTAACTCGTTCTCTGGTTGGGCAGCAGCAGGTATTGGTTTTACCCTTGAAAACAACATGTTGATTGTTGCGGGTTCGCTTGTAGGTTCATCTGGTGCGATTCTGTCTTACATCATGTGTAAAGCAATGAACCGTTCAATCATCAACGTATTGTTTGGTGGTGCAATGGGGGGTGCAGCAGTTTCTACAGCTGCTAAAGGTGAACAAGTTCAACGTAACTACCGTTCAGGTTCTGCTGATGATGCTGGCTTCTTGATGTCAAATGCAGACAGCGTTGTAATTGTACCGGGTTATGGTATGGCGCAAGGCCGTGCACAAAATGCTGTGAAAGAGTTGTGTGAAATTCTAAAAGAGCAAGGTGTTCGTGTTCGTTTCGCAATTCACCCGGTTGCAGGTCGTATGCCTGGTCATATGAACGTGTTGCTTGCTGAGGCAGACGTAGCATATGAAGACATCTTGGAAATGGATGAGATTAACTCGGATTTCCCTGCAACTGACGTAGTACTTGTAATTGGTGCAAACGACGTTGTAAACCCTGCTGCGAAAGATGATCCAAGCTCGCCGATTTATGGTATGCCGATTCTTGAAGCGCATAAAGCACGTACAATCATGGTGATTAAGCGTTCTATGGCAACAGGTTATGCTGGTCTAGACAACGATTTGTTCTATAACGAAAAAACAATGATGATCTTTGGTGATGCTAAGAAAGTTGTTGAAGATATGACTAAATCAATTAATGGTACAGGTCACTAAATTACTTTGAAATAAAAAACCACCTTCGGGTGGTTTTTTGCTTTTGGGGATTTAAAGAAACTTTTCGACCAGATCCATTGATTGTTGGTAGAGATCACGTGCCAGTTGCTGGTTTTTGGCATGTGACGATTTCCAGTCAGGCATATGAGCGCTGACATATTCGCCGTTGCGGTTTTGCCATGAGTCTCCAATCGCCATTTCTGTAATGAGCTTTGCGGGAACTGACGTTGGAACTAAACCTACTTTCATGGCTGCATAAACTGGTTTGGGTAAGTCGCGATAAATATCGGAGGCAACACCACCAGGGTGTAGTGCATTATTGGTAATTGAACTGTCTGCTAGTCGTTCAGCTAGTGCATTGCTCAAGAGCAAGTTTGCAAGCTTGGATTGTCCATAATAGAACAGGGGATTGTAAAAACCTTCTGCGCGAAATTTATTAGGTTTAATTGAGCCAACCCAATGAGCAATAGAAGCAAGATGAATAATGCGTGCTTTAGGTGACTGTTTTAAAGCCGGAAGTAACTTTTGAGTAAGTAAGAAATGACCTAAATAATTAACGCCAAATTGTTGCTCAAAACCATCTGCGGTGAGCTGTTTTGTTTTTGCAAATAGCCCGGCATTATTAATAAGCACATCAAGGCTGCCATATTTATCTGTAATTTCATCAGCAGCTTTTCGCGTTAGCTCAAGGCTATTCAGATCAAGAGAAACGACATCAACTTGTCCTTGGTTGAGTGAGCGTAGTTTGTTTTGTGCCTCTTGTGCTTTTTGAGGATTTCGGCATGCCAAAATCACATGTTGTCCTTGTTGTACAAGTTTTTCTGCTGTGGCAAAACCAATACCTGTGTTGGCGCCTGTAATGAGTATTTTCACTTTTTAGTGCTCCGGTTATGCTATTTATTGATGAGACTATAAGAGTGGTTATAGTGCTGTAATTCTGACAATTTGTCATGTCAAATTTAAGCAAGATTGATGACTAGCTCGTAAGTGCTGTTGAAACTTTGATGAGGATATCTGAGGCTATAAAAGATAATTTTTTAAAATAAAATTTTGGTTAGTTATATAAACAAAAAGCGGCTCAAAAGAGCCGCTTTTTTTAAAAGCAAAAATTTTATGCGACTGACTCTGGGGCAGTACGCCATAAGCTTTCTAAATCATAGAATTTGCGGGCAGTTGGTAGCATCACGTGTACTACAACAAAACCAAGATCAATTAAGATCCATTCGGCATCTCGTTCGCCTTCAACGCCAATCGGGCGGAAACCAGCTTTTCGAGCTTCTTCTGCAACATTATCAGCAAGTGCTTTGACGTGACGAGTAGATGTACCACTCGCAATGACAATAGCATCCGCAACGTTGCTAATAGAACTAACATCTAACTGTAGAATATCTTTTGCTTTTACATCAACTAAAGCGTCATGGACGACTTTGAGACAAGCTTGTACGTCTTTATTTGAGGTGTTCATTGCGAAATCGTGAGAATTAGACACGCTGGGCGATGGTTCTAAATTCATATAGGGTATATTTTCCTGACAATTACTCACTATCTAATATAGTGGTTTTCACTCAGAATTTCAAACGAAACTAGTAACAGTTTATATATTTACATCATCGGAAAAATATTTGTTTTTCCATGTAAATGACTGATTTGACCCGTTTTTAGGTTTGTACTCGGCCGCAATATAGCCCTCATAAGAGCTTTGTTTAATCCAAGAAAAAATTTGTTCATATGGGATTTGAGCCGTATCGGGTTCATGGCGTCCAGGACAGTCTGCAAACTGAATGTGGCCAATCTGGTGAATATTTTCTTGTAACCCTTCAAGTACATCTTCACCCATCATCGCCATGTGGTAACAGTCATATTGCATTTTTAAAGCAGGGTGGTTGACTGCTTCAAGCATCTCTTGGGCTTGGGCAATGTTCTGTACTAAAAAGCGTGGCATATCTGTGCCATTAATCATCTCAAATACAGGTTCAATATCATGTTCTGTGAGTAAGTCACAGGCTAGCTTTAAGTTGCTTGCAAGAGTTTTAAGGCAAGGAAGTAAATCTGAATCTTGAGGTTGCTTACCTGCCAAAATATTGACACGTGGTACTTTTAAAGCGGTGGCATAACGAATAGCTAATTCTAATGCTTCACGAAATGCTTTTTCTTGACCTGGTACACCAGCCAAACCATTTCCACCTTGCATAAGGTCGCCAGCAGGAACATTAATTAAGCATAAACTGAGGTTATAGCGTTCAAGTTGGTCTTGAATATCGGAAATGGTAAGTTCATATGGGAATTGGATTTCTACATGTTCAAAGCCCTCTGCATGGGCTAATGCAAAGCGTTCAATTAAAGAAACTTCGGTAAAAATCATGGATAAGTTAACGGCAAGACGACCCATATACAAACTCCGTTTATTATTGCTCTACTACTTGAATCATAGTAGCTAAATCTTTCTCAGCAAAGCCATTTTTTTGGTGAGTTTGTAGCTGTAATAGAGCTTTTTGTGCAACAGGGATGTCTAAATTAACATTCTTAGCTAATGTTACCGCGTTGTTAAGATCTTTAGATAATGTTTGAACTTTCCACTGAATAGGCTCGAATGTATGAGTTGCCATGCGTGGCGCAAGTATTTGAAAAGGTTTTGAGTCGGCAAATCCACCAGCTAGCGCGGGAGCGAGTAATGTTGTGTCTACACCTGCGCGGTCTGCTAGTGCTACAGCTTCCGCGATAAGAGCGCTATTTGCTGCCACAATGAGTTGATTGCAAATTTTAGTGGCTTGGCCGGTACCAGTATCCCCCATTCGTGTTACACGTTGGGAAAGTACATTATAAACAGGGCTTAAAGCTTCAATAGTTTGGGCATCTCCACCTGCAAAAATGACAAGTGTGCCTTGTTCAGCACCAGCTGTACCGCCCGAAACAGGAGAGTCAATCCATGTCACGTGTTGTGAAGCAGCAGCTTGAGCGAGTGCTTTTGTTGCAGCAACAGACAGACTTGAGAAGTCCACAATAGTTTGACCAGCTTTTAAGTGAGGTTGAATTTGTTCAAATACAGCTTGCACAGCTTTATCGTCAGCTAAACAAGTTAAAACTACAGGGTGTTGTCCGATGTTTGAAAGATCGAGAGCGTGTGCGCCGATATCGATAAGTTCTTCACAAGCAGATGCTGTTCTGTTCCAGACAGCAACTTGAAAACCTGCTTGAATAAGACGGCTAGCCATACGGCTTCCCATAAGCCCTATGCCTAAAAAGGCAATAGGTGTATTACGATCAAAATTCATCTTCAAAGCTCTTATCTATATTGGCGTGGTAAAAATTTAACTTCCGGATGTTTGTCTTTTTTACGAGCGAGTTTGCTATTTTTACCAAGTAATAGTTTAAGTTGCCAGATTTTTTCTAGACGCAATGATTTTTCTGGTTGATGTTCCATTGCATCTAATACACGTTTTGCAGCAGTCAATGCATCTGGTGAGCGTTGTAGCATTTCTGAGGCAATCGCATTCGCTTTTTGTAATGGATTTTCGTTTAAGTGCGTTACAAGGCCAATATCTTTTGCATAATTTCCGTCAAACACACGCGCAGTTAAGGTTAGTTCTTTTGCAAGGTCTACACCAATCAAACCTTTAAGTGAGCGGGTAAGCCCCATGTCGGGTACTAATCCCCAGCGGCTTTCCATAATCGACATTTTGGTTTCTGGATGGGCAATACGGATATCGGCAGCCAACGCAAGTTGCATTCCCGCGCCAAAGCAATAACCTTCAATCGCTGCAATCACAGGGACAGGCAAGTTTTGCCAAATCAAAAATGCTTTTTGGAAAAGGCTTTGTCCTGGTTTTACAAGCTCCCAAATCGCAAATGCAGAATTTTTAGGATTGTTGAGGTCAGATAAATCAATTCCGGCACTAAATACTTGTGCTTCGCCAGTCAAAATTACGCAGCGGATCTCTCGGTCTTTTTGTATGGCTTTAGCCGTTGAAACAAGTTCTTTGAGGAGAGCGAAACTCATGGCATTACGTTTATCCGGACGGTTTAGATAAACTGTGGCAATGCCATTATTCTTTTCAATACGTAAAAGTGCCATGAAATTCCCGCTTATTTTTTTATCGATAAGCGGAGCATAACATGGCTTGAAATTGGAAACATGACAGGTCAGTCATGCCTTTTTTTACAGGTTCTTTTTAGTCCGGTATAACTAAAATTTGGTGAGCTGCACTCTCTACTTCTTTAATGACAAGTCCTAATTCATTGAAGCGCTGTGTAACTTCTTCAATAAATCCATCGTCAGCTCTACGGCGCTCTTTGCGTAACTTAGAAACAAACTGTTCAAAGTCACCAGTAACTTGTTGAAGTTTTGGTGTGCCAACATAGCGAGTTGCACCATAGAGGCGGTGTAATACATGCTCAAGTTGAGGGAAGTCTTCAAGTTCAATGAGCTGCTGCATTTCATCTAGCTCGGTTGGGAAGCTGTCCACCAACATTTTAAGTAAGTCTTGGGCAAGGTCTTCTTTGTTTGCTGCCAATTGTAGACTTTGCTGCCAGTTTAATATTTCTGGGTCTAGTGCCTCGGCAACAACATGATGATCTTTATCTAAGGCTTGTGCAGTGAAATTGTTTTTAGTCCATTGCGTTAAAATCTGAATGATCTGCTCCATTTGAATTGGCTTGGTGACATAGTCATTCATACCAACTTTAAGAAGCTTTTGTTTTTCATCAGCAAGGGCATGGGCTGTTAATGCAATAATTGGAAGCTGCATTTCGCCATCTAGCGTTGATTCTAACGAGCGGATCGCCCGCGTAGTATCAATGCCTGACATAACCGGCATTTGAATGTCCATAAACACCAAATCAAACGGTTTGAGCTTTTGATCAATGCGTTCTTGGATGATATTCAGCGCTTCTTGTCCACTTAAGGCTTTAGTGGTTTTAACATTTAACTCGCCTAATAGTGCTTCTAAAACAATTAAGTTCGGTAAATGGTCATCGACCGCTAAAATATGTAATCCCTGACCATTAAAGTCTTGTTGTTCCTCTTCAAAGATAGGTTGGTCACTTAATAGTTGAATAAGTCCACTGCGGCTTAACGGTTGATAAAGTGGGCGAGCGCGATATTCGGTGAGCATGTTTGGCTCAAGTGTCATTTGGTAGCCGTAAACTGCTAGGTTACCTTGATAACGGCTACGAATTTCTTTAAGTAGAGCCTCTGTGTCACCGCTATGATCAACAACAAGCCATGTATTGTCTTTCTGGTCGAGGTGTTTTAAGCGGCTAAATAAGTCCAAAATCGATTGAGTTTCGATATGTGGAACTTGATAATTTTCAAGATAGTAGCGTAAAACACTTGCCGTTGCTGGATGCGCTAAATAAGACACGACTTGTAAATGTTCGAAGTGAGGATGTTCTATCTCATGTTCTTCATCTACAGCAAACTGTGCAGTAAACCAGAATGTTGAACCTTTTTCTGTTGGCGCACGCTCTTGGTTATCTTCAAAACCAATTTGACCATGCATGAGGTGAACCAGTTGTTTGGAGATCGCGAGACCTAAGCCTGTACCACCAAATTGACGTGTAACAGAGGCATCGCCTTGCGAAAACGACTCAAATAATTTCTTACGGTCTGTGCCGCTTAAACCAATACCACTATCTTGAACGCTAAAATGAAGTAAGCATTGACCAATATCGTCATGTTCCATTCGGACACGAACAATAATTTCACCATCTGGGGTGAACTTGATTGCATTTGAAATTAGGTTAGTCAAAATTTGCTTAAAGCGTAAAGCATCTCCAATGACTTGTTGAGGAATGTTGTCTGCATAATAAAATGCCATGGCAATATGCTTTTGGGCAGCCAAAGGTGACAACATGTCCATGACATCGAAAATAGCTTCTTCTAAATCAAAAGGTGCTGTTTCAAGTTCTAGTTTACCTGCATCAATTTTTGAGAAATCTAATACATCGTTAATTAATGCTAATAAGTGGGCAGAAGATTTTCGAATAGTTTGTAGATAGAGATTTTGTTCGTTACTTAGGTTTTGTTGGCGAAGCAATAAATGAATAAAGCCATCAATACTGTTAAGCGGTGTACGAAGCTCATGACTAATATTGGCAAGGAAAACGGATTTTGCCTGATTTGATGAAATGGCTTGGTCACGTGCCTGACGGTAAGTAATGTTTTGAACTTCTAAAGTGTCTAATGTTCTGCGTAAGTCTTCTTCGGTTTGTTCTGTATGTTCTTTAAGCTCTAAAAAACTAAAATGTAAGCGTTTTACTACGTTTGCAATATCACGTTGGAGTAATCGTAATTCGCCTGTACTGTTAATGATCATGTGCTGATCTAAAGTGTCTGCATTAAGTCGTTGTAATTGCATCCGAATTTCGTACATCGGTGCAACCCAGCGGCGAGAGAAGAAATTTAGGCAGAGCAAAAGCAACAATAACGTCATTAGGCTGGTAATGACTAAAGCGATCAGAATACGATAGCGTGCTAGCTCTAATGGCTGATTGTCCATTTCAATCACGAGCCAAACAGGAGTTTTTCCTGTGGTATTAGTAACTCGAATACCATAGATATTGTTATGGTTGTAAGAGATAGGGCCGAAGAAACTACTGCTTTGGGTAAAGTTGGGCCAGTAACGATTATCTCGGTAACCCACACTTAAGTATGTTTGACCATTACTATCAATTAAAGCAGCACGCTTTAAATCTTTTTCACTGAACATGCTTTGCATAATGTTTTGTGCATGATCATATTCATCAGGTTTTAGCTCTACCAATGTGTAGAGGTTTTTGGCAATTTCATTATAACGAGCCAAAATAGCCGAAGCGTGATGGAGCTGCTGTTGCTTGGCCGAATGAGATGTTTCAGTTAAAACCAGAAATGCGCCAACCCCTGTTAAAATCATCATGGGCACAAAAATAAGAGCAATCAATTGCCCATATGCATGATTCAGACGTAAGCGTTTCGATAAGGTTTTATTGAAATTAGACATGGCTACATCAGATTGATCTCTCTGTAGGGCATATTATCACGCTTTATTTTAAAACAGACGGCATTTTATAACTGACCGTGCTTTAATCACTTTTATTAAAAAGCATAGTGAAATGGGTGCAGTACCGATCATTTTTTCATACAATAGTGCCACCCCGATTTAGGTGTTGATCATGAGTAATACACAACCTGATTTTTTAGCCGACGAATTTTTGTTAGATCACTATGTAGGTAAAACACCTCTAGTCCGTTTGCAGCGCTTGGCTTGTCATACGCAAGCAACGGTTTTAGCAAAATTGGAAGGTAATAATCCAGCAGGTTCTGTAAAAGATCGTCCCGCCTACAACATGATTATGCAGGCAGAAAAGCGTGGTCGAATTAAACCGGGCGATACGTTAATTGAGGCAACTAGCGGTAATACAGGTATTGCGCTGGCTATGGTTTCGGCAATGCGTGGCTATAAAATGAAACTTATTATGCCAAATAACATGAGTCAAGAACGCAAAGATGCGATGTTGGCCTATGGTGCAGAACTAATTGAAGTGACTCCCCAACAAGGTATGGAAGGCGCACGCGATTTAGCTTTGCAAATGGAAAAAGACGGCAAAGGTCATGTTCTAAATCAGTTTGGTAATCCTGATAATGTCGAGGCTCATTACCTTACGACAGGCCCTGAAATCTGGAAACAAACTGGTGGTAAAATTACTCACTTTGTAAGCTCAATGGGTACAACAGGTACCATTATGGGTGTTTCTAAATATTTAAAAGAACAAAATCCAGACATTCAGATTGTGGGTTTACAACCAGCAGATGGATCAAGTATTGCGGGTATTCGCCGTTGGCCAAAAGAATATTTACCTACAATTTTTGATAGCACTCGTGTAGACCGAATTATTGATATTCCTCAAATTGAAGCTGAAAAAACCATGCGTAAACTGGCACGTATGGAAGGTATTAGTGCTGGTACATCTTCAGGTGGTGCGGTTTGGGCATCAATTAAGATTGCAGAAGAAAATCCGGATGCTGTTATTGTTTGCATTATCTGTGACCGTGGCGACCGCTACTTATCTACAGGTTTGTTTTCAGTACAGGACGATAACTCATAATTGAGAGAAAGAATGCGTTTCCCAACTTTAGTTTTTGACATTGAAACTTTAACTGATTTAAAAGCGGGAGCGCATTTATATCATCTTGATTTGCCAGAGGCGGATGTCGAACAGGCACTCACCAAAATCCGCCGTCAAGAATCAGGCATGGATTTTCAGCGTTTACCATTGCACAAAATTGTTTGCATTTCTGGACTATGGATTGATGAATCGGGTTTTAGACTGTTTTCTTTTAGTCGAGAGCACTATTCAGAAGCTGAAATTTTACAGAAGTTTTTATCTATTTTTGATAAGCGCCACCCGACTTTAGTAAGTTGGAATGGCTCACAATTTGTTTTGCCGGTTATTTTGTTCCGTGCCATGTATCATGGTCTTTCTGCGCCAGGCTTGTTTGATCAAGGTGAGCTTGATAGTCAAAAACGTTTTAATAATTACCAAAACCGTTATCACCATCGTCATATTGATTTAATGGATGTTATGGCAATGTTTAATGGTCGTAATTTCCAAAAGCTTGACGATATCGCCTGTATTTTAGGTTTGCCGGGTAAGCGTGGTGAATCGGGTTATCATGTTCCTGAATATGTTCGTAATCAACAGTGGTTAAAATTAACCAGTTATTGTGAAGGTGATGTACTCAATACATGGTTCATTTATTTGCGTTGGCTAGTACTAAAAGGCCAATTAAATGCAGATGAACATAATCATTGGATTAGTTCGAGTATTGAATATTTACAAACTATGCCTCAACAGGCCGATTTTCTTGAAGTGTGGCAACGTACTTCGAAATACACCGAATTTACGTCCCACTATTTTAATCCTTTAGATTTTTAGGTTCATTCTTTGAAACAGCAAGCCAAATCTCGCAAAGCTCAACAACTAGAATATATTTTTCAGGTTGAAACTCTTTCTCATGAGGGGCGAGGAATTGCGCACTATGGTTCTCATCCAGATCATCCGGCAGATAAGCATGGTAAAAAAGTTTTTATTCGTTATGCGTTGCCTGGCGAAATGGTAAAGGCTCAAATCACGCATGAAGCTAAACGTCTTGAAGAAGCTGAAATGATTGAGCTTTTAGCTGAACCTTCACCAAATCGTGTAGAGGCAGTTTGCCCTCATTATGGTATTTGTGGTGGTTGTAGCATGCAGCATATCCATCCAGATGAGCAAATTCGCTTAAAGCAAAATGTACTCCAATCACATTTACAACACTTTGCGGGTATTCAACCTGAACAGTGGTTGGAACCAATTCGTTCTTTACAAAGTGATTATCGCCGTCGTGCTCGTATTGGTGTGCGATATTTGCCAAAACCAGACCGTTTGATTTTAGGGTTTCGTGAGCATCATAGTAATCGCTTAACTTCTATCCATACTTGTAGTGTTTTGGATAAAAAGTTATCAGATAGCCTGCCAGAGTTGCGTACTTTACTCCAAAGTCTAAAAGGCAAAGCGCATATTGGTCATGTAGAATTAGCAAAAGGTGATGAGGAAACTTCTTTATTGGTTCGTCATGTAGAAAAATTAAATAATTCTGATGTCAACCAATTAAGACAATTTGCGTTACACAAAGGCTGGCAATTGTATTTACAACCCAAAGGCCCTGAAAGTCTTCGTCGTATTGATGAAGAGCAAGGTGCTATGCGCTTACATTATGCTTTAAATGCATTTGAGGTAAATTTTGCTTTTTCGCCATTGGATTTTACGCAGGTCAATGCGACAGTAAATGAACAAATGGTACAATTGGCATGTGAATTGCTTCAATTACAAGATGGTGAAAGGGTACTCGATCTGTTTTGTGGATTAGGTAATTTTTCGCTTCCACTTGCACGATGTGTTGGTGCAAATGGTCAGGTTGTTGGTGTGGAAGCTAGTGAAGAAATGGTGCAGCGAGCAGCAGACAATGCAAAATGCAATAATTTGGTGCAAGCAACCTTCTTTTCACAAGATTTAACAAAAGATTTTTCGCATCATTCTTGGGCAAATCAAGGATTTGATGCATTATTGATTGATCCTCCTCGTGCCGGTGCATATGAAATTATGCAGTATGTACCAAACTTTGGAGCAAAAAGAATCGTTTATGTATCATGTAATCCAGCAACACTAGCAAGGGATGCCGGTGTTTTGGTTCAACATGGGTACCAGTTAAAAAAAGCAGCGGTTATGGACATGTTTACGCATACAGAACATGTTGAATCAATTGCTTTATTTGAAAAAATTCAAGAGATAAACGATTAAAAACATGAGTTACATATCTAGGAGAATGGTATGGTCACAGTACGTGAACAGTTACCTGAACAACTAACTGAGTTGTCAGAGGAAACGACTGTAGAGCATGCCGCCGAAACACAAGTCGGTTTAGCCTCATGGTTGGATCGGGTTCGTGAAATATTAGATGGGGCAGAGCTTAAACAACTCGAAGAGGTTGCGCATTTAACCCTGCAAAAAGAGTTAGATTCAACGGTTAATCATCGTTCCAATACATTTGCTACTGGTGTTGGAATGGCTGATATTCTGGCGCATTTACATGTAGATGAAGATACTTTATCTGCTGCGATGCTTTATCGTAGTGTTCGTGAGGACATTACTGATATAGAAGAAGTGAGGCGCAAATTTGGTGAGCAAGTCTATAACCTTGTCAAAGGCACTTTGGCAATGGGTAAGCTTTCAGAGCTCATTGAAAAAAATAAACGATTAGAAGACCATTTTAATAATAACCAGCGGGAACATTTAAGCGGCATTTATAAAATGCTGATTTCTGTGACTGAAGATGTTCGTGTTGTTTTAATTAAGTTAGCCGAGCGTACTTATTCTTTACGAGAGCTTGCAAACTCATCACGTGAGCGTCAAGAGCGTGTCGCACGTGAAATTCTAACTATTTATTCTCCATTAGCGCACCGTTTAGGTATTGCACAGCTTAAGTGGGAACTCGAAGATTTAGCTTTCCGCTATTTGGCACCAGACCGTTATAAAGAGATTGCTTCTTTACTCAATGAAAAGCGTTTAGAACGTGAACATTATATTCAGTTCGTGATTGATCGCTTAAAAAATGAGTTAGCGTCTTACGGTATTGAAGCTGAAATTACAGGTCGAGCAAAGCACATTTATTCGATTTATCGAAAAATGAAAAGTAAAAACCTGAGTTTCGATCAGCTTTATGATATTCGTGCCTTACGTGTGTTGGTCAATAGCGTACCTGAGTGTTATCACTCATTAGGTATTGTTCATCAAATTTGGCGTCATATTCCACACCAGTTTGATGACTATATTACCAACCCGAAAGCAAATGGTTATCGCTCATTACATACTGCTGTAATTGCTGAAAATAAATCTTTAGAAGTACAAATCCGTACTCATGAGATGCATGATGAAGCAGAATTAGGCGTGTGTTCGCACTTTAACTATAAAGAAGGCTCAAAGAATACCGACCATTCTTTTAACCATCGTTTACATTCGCTTCGTGCTGTTTTGGAACATTACCAAGAACGTAATGAAACCACTGTACATCAAAACGAAGACGAGACAGAAGGCTTTGATCAGCTTCAAGACTTTGAAGGGTTTGAAAAGATTTATGTTTTCAGTCGTGATGGTGATATTAAAGAATTACCACGTGGTTCGACTGTTTTAGACTTTGCTTATCATGTACATACAGAAGTAGGGAATAAATGTTATGCAGCGCGTGTTAACCAGCGCTACGTGCCATTAACCTATACGCTAAAAACAGGTGAGCAGGTTGAGATTTTAACCAAGAAAGACCGTGAACCAAACCGTGATTGGTTGGTGAATTCTCTAGGTTATATCAAGACATCTCGTGCACGTGACAAGCTACGTCACTGGTTTAGACAGCAAGATCGTAGCAAGAACCTTGAAGTTGGTCGTGAGTTACTGAACAAAGAATTGTCTCGATTGGCGATTCACCCGAAGAGTATCGATCTCAACGACTATTCATCACATTTTAATGTGAAAACAGGCGATGATATTTTGGTTAATCTGGTTAGCGGTGATATAAGCCTACATGCCTTGATTAACCAGATTAATCGTCAAATGCATCTTGATCAGGATGAGCCAGAACTGGTACTTAAGCCAACATTAAACCCACGTGCCAGCCATACTTTGTCTGCACATGGTATTTTGATTGATGGTTTAGACAACGTAGAGCTACATATTGCACAGTGTTGCCAACCAGTCCATGGTGAATCAATTGCTGGCTATATCACATTGAACCGTGGCGTAAGTATTCACAAAGTCTTGTGTTCTGATTATCAGCGTATGATCAAGCAAGAGCCAGAACGTGCTGTTGAAGCTGATTGGGAAATGCAGCCAACTCGTGGTCAAAGTGTTCAAATTGTAGTTGAAGCTTATGATCGTCGTGGCTTACTCAAAGACTTAACTCAAGTGATTTTCTCTGACCAAATTAATATCCGTCAGGTGAATACAATTTCTGAGGCTGATGGTATTGCCAATATGAAGTTGCTCATTGAGGTGAAAGGTTTGGCTCAGCTTTCACGGTTGTTGGCCCGTTTAGAGCAGCAACCAGGGATTATCAGCGCACGACGCATGATTCAAGGTGTTTAAATAAACTAAGTAAAAAGGCCGTCAATTGACGGCCTTTTTTATTTACCAATGAATTGGTTTTTCGCTAGAACCAGCGGGAAGATCAGCATCTGATAAAGGAGAAGAATTTACTTGATTATCAAAACTATCTGGATTCTGAGAAAAGTTCGGTCTTAAAGATAAACCACGTAATACATCATTAACCACTTGATCTGCAAAAATTTCTGCACTAGATGGAAGAGTGTCTTGGGTAACTAAATTACCGATATTTGTTTGAAGTGGTTGCTTGATAGAACCAGCTGCTGCAATTTTACCTGTATTTACTTCGATTACACGCCAATTGAGTTTGATCGCATCTCGTTCAGCGGAAACTGCACCGTAGAAAGATTGACCTTGTACAGTACGAGCCTCATTAATTCTACCTACAAGGATATAGTCCGCACCTACTTTTTGGGCTAATCTTGCCATTTCTGCTGGAGCACCATCCCATGCAAGGAATGCATTTTCTGTTGCCATTTCATCAACATAGTCCCGACTCACTAAGCTGAGCTGTTTTGAATTTACCATTTGTGTGCCAATGAGGTCCGCTACTTCTTGCACGAACTCATATGGATTTTCCTCTGAAGCTAAGTTAAATTTTGACTCAACAACTTGAAATGGAAAAACAGCAATTCTACGTAAATGTTGATCAGCTACACTTGATTGATATTTAGCAATATAAGCTCGAACCCGAGCTTTGTAGTTTTTACCTGAACCTGAAACGCTGAGAACTTGAAAGCGATTGATAGCACCAGATGATTCTGTTTGAACACTAAAAACAGGTGAGCTTTTACCTTGATATGACCAATGCTGATTTGTCATGACCATATTAACTTCTTCGGCCATTCCTACTTGTGGGCTGACTTTGGTTCCATTTACAGATTGGGCTGCGGTGAGTAAAGCTTCTGCAATAGCTTGTTGTTGTGTTGGTCCACTACCAGAAGCTTCTTTCATAACTTCTTGTAAAGCAGCAAAACTTGAGGTTGCAGTTACACTTAATAGAACTGCACAAAATATTGTTCTCATAAAGGCTCTTTTTATTCATATAGCATGGCAACAGGTAAAAAAGTGCCATGCTAGAAAGTAATTAACTAGAAATGCTTATAAGCCGAAAGTTGATTTCTTTGCAGATTTACGGATTTCTTTTTCACTGGTCCACTCCACAATACCTGTTTTTAAATTCAGTAGTTTTAAAGTAAATTTGTAGTAAACATCACTTTTTCCACCTGAATTTTTTACAATGCTAGATAAATTACCATTTAGCATATATTCAGCACCAATCTGTGAGCCAGCTTGTACAGCTGTGCGTTTATCTACCATTCCACTACGTTGTTGATAAGCCATTTGATCTGCAACAGCACCTACAGAAGTCATATCTACAAAACGGAATTTGCCAGAATTAATTAAACGGTTTTGAATGGTATCGGTGATAGATTCAGTATCGATATGTTCTTGGGATTTATTCTTGATCTTATCAACGAATAAAACTGGACGACGATTTTTAGTCATATCAATAATTGTTGGGAAAGCCAGCATGTCATCCACCATTTTTGTGGAAATTTGCTGTAAGTCTGTAGAACCAAAATCTTTGGTTAACGTTTCAACAGATTGTGCATCGCCATAACTAACACTTTGTGAAGCACAGCCTGAAAAAAGTGCAGCACTGCTGATGGTCGTAATCAGTAGTAGTGATTTAAATTTCATTTAAATATCCTGTCTCTATATTTCAAACAATATTGTGAATTTTGTGCAGGGAAATTAAGGATAAAAGTTTAATTTCCCATGGGGGTTAGTCTTTTTTCATATAAATCAAAACATCAACTGCACCAGGATTAGGGGCAACCGATTGGACTGTCTTAACTTCGCGACCTTGTAATGAAATAGGTTTCCAAATAGCACCTTCTGGATTGATCTCCGTTCCTTCTGCATCAAACCATACAATTTTGTATTGGAAACTTTGCGCATAGAACCAACCATTTTTTAGGGCAAGAGATGCTCGTTTAATGTCACCTAGAGTCGTCATGTTGACTCGACTAACGCCAATACGCGTAGCTAAAATAGGATTATTAGTTTGGGTGCGTACCGCACTATTACCTGTAGTAGGGTCAGTTTTTGTTTGCATAGCATTAGGAGCTGTACAACCTGTAAAAAGTACAGATGTAATTGTGAATAGACTCAAACAAATTATGGTCTTTTTCATTTTGAGAATCCTTTAATAATTAATGAGTAATTGAAAAACTATCTGTTAAAATTTCTTGATTTGCATCAATGCCATGAATAAAGACGGTTTGATTTGGTTTAACATCAATGCTGACTTCTTGAACCGTATAAGCATTTTTAAGCTGGATAGTATGTGTAGGCGAGCAAATTGAGCATTACCTGGTAATGTATTCCACGCACGTACATCGGCTTTTTCTGAAGCAGTGTTGTAAATATTTCCAGCAATTTGACCGATAGCGCCGAGACGATTTCCGAGTTCTTTTTGAACCATATATTTTGCTGTCGTGCGTGTAATCTGCGTAGCCATATTGGCTGCTACGTTTTCTTTTAGCGTTTTTACTGCTAAAGCACCTATATCTGTTAATGTCGATGTATTCGTCACAGATCTACCATTTACTAGAACCTGAAGACTTGCTGGACTGCTATAAGTAGAGGGGTTGTAACTAGCAAAAGAAATATTGACCAAACCATCTGGAGTTGGGAGAGCAAGAGTATTCGAGATTTTTTGCGGTACTAAACCCTGTTCTAGAAAAATAACAACGGGATACTGTCCAGATTTTTTATTAGAAGCTGAATCTAAACGTTTAACATCATTTTTAATAAATTCATTGGGTTGTAATTCATAAGCTTTTTTGAAATCGACGAGAGCATCATTTTCTTCTCCCAAAGCTTCCCAAAGTGTCGCAGCCATATAAAAGGCGTAAGCATTTTGATAGGTGTTTTTAATTTTCCCAGCAATTGTATCTAATCCAGCGAAAGCTTCATCTAGACTCTCGGAAGTATCTATTCCAGCTTTCTGTTTAGCTTTTTCTGTTTCTTTGGTATGGGCAAGTTCAATTTCTCGTTGAATACGTTGAGCAATACGCATTTCAACTCCTGCACTCTCGGTATTATTCAGTGCTATAAAATTTATTGCCTGATAGACATGTGCTAGTACTTGTTCATACTCTGGAATTTTATAAGGAATCACACTGTCATTGCTCACAATTGAAAGAGCTTTGAATCCAAGTTCAGAGGCGCTTATTTTCGCTTTATTATTGCGCTGTTCTAATAAGACAAATGCAGCTTCAAAAGATTTTTCACTTTCTTCATATTGATGGTTTGTCTGTTGTAATCGGGCTTTTTCAAGTAAGTAAAGTGCAGCATCACTTCCTTTCGCTTTTTTATCTAAGAATTTGAGCGTTTCTTCTGTAATTGGTTGTGTGACATTTGCACGAAAATTCTGTGCGGTTTGGTTGTAGTCATCAAAAAAGCCAGCGTGTGTGATTGAAGCAAGGGGAGTGAGTAAAAAAATATTAAGAAGTGTTTTATGGAGTTTAAAATGTCCTTTTTCGGGAATAATTTTCACAAAAAACACCTATAAGTTTACAAAAATAAACGCAATATAATTTTATAAACTAACCATTTCAATCATTTTTTTTATTATTAAATCTTTATTTTTCTAATGAAATTATTTATAAAGTCTTATGGAATATAGCTTTGAGTTCTATTTTAAAAATATTTTTTAATGATTTATTTGTTTGTAAAACAAACTAATTAAAATAATTTTATGTAAATCAAAGAAAATGAAAGTCTATTTTTTATGCATCATAATTTTAAATAATTTCATAAAGTAGAATAGGTGTTAATTTAATGAAATTGTTACTTTTAATTAGTCTGCTTTTTAAACATTGGAAGGTTTTTCTAATTAATACAATTTATCTAAATAAATAATCTATAAAAAAGGCCGTCAATTGACGGCCTTTTTTATAAGCTACTTTCTCGATAAATAAATATTAGTTAACCGATTTAAAAACTGTGGGCTTATCGTTGAGAGTTGATAAAGCAATTTGGTTTTTATACCAACAGGAGTGTGCGTAGGTGTCCAGAAATGAGCTTTTTTTTCGACAAGTGAAAGGACTTGCTGAGCAATATCATTTGGAGTTAAGTCAACGCCCATATTTTGAATACTACCCGCGTCCATATTATTGACCATCGCAGTTTGTACAAATAAAGGCATCACATCTAAAACACGAATACCATATTTTTTCCATTCCACATCTAAACCTTCGGTAATTCCTCGAACTGCAAACTTACTGGCGGAATAAGAAATAAGGTCAGCTTGTCCGTAAATTGCAGAAGCCGAAGAAAGATTAATAACTCGTGCAAAAGAAGCTTGCTTTAAATAGGGCAGTGCAGCATGGCAACCGTTAATTACACCGTTTACATTAATATTGATTGTTCTTTGGTGTGAATTGATATCGATGTGTTCAAAGGCCCCAGAATATAAAATTCCTGCGTTATTCACCAAAATATTAAGCTCGCCAGCCCAGTCGGTAAATTCTTTTAATATAAGTTGCCACTGGCTGTAATCACTAACATCTAAATAGCCAGCGCATGCATTGGGACCTAACTCTGTTGCTAAGCTTTGAGCAAGTGATTCGTTAATATCATAAATGCCTACTTTATATCCTTGTTTATAAAATACTCGTGCAATTTCTGCTCTAATACCTTGAGCTGCGCCACTAATCAGAATGCTATGTTTCATCTTTTTTTCTCTTTATCGTTACAATATGACGAATGATTTGCCGCTTTAATTTTGATCCTAGCAAATTAGAATTGTAAATTTACTGACCGACTTTTTAAACTTGAGGGTTACCATGGATAAATTGCTTAAAATTATGCAAGAGCTACGTGAAAAATGTCCGTGGGATCAAAAACAAACCCCAATGTCACTAACTAAATATGCGATTGAAGAAGCATATGAAGTCGAAGCTGCCATTCGTCAGGGCGATATTGATGAGATTCGAAATGAGTTGGGTGATTTGCTACTACAAGTTGTATTTCAATCACAAATGTTTAGTGAGCAAGGGGCGTTCAATTTTCAAGATGTAGTTAAGGCAATTAGTGAAAAATTAATAAGACGTCATCCACATGTGTTTCAAGCTGATCAATTTAATAACTTAACACCCGAACAAGTCAGTGAGCTATGGAAACAAATTAAACAACAAGAAAAGCAAGGCAAGCCGCAATCAAGATTAGATGAAATTAAACATGGTCCTGCACTGTCTCAAGCACAGGAAATTCAAAAAAATGTCGCAAAAGTCGGTTTTGACTTTGAAACAGTAGAAGATGCTTATGCAAAACTAGAAGAAGAATTGGGTGAGTTCAAAGAGGCGCTTAAAAGTCAAAATATTAATGAAATTCAAGACGAATTTGGAGATTGTCTGTTTTCATTAGTCAATGTAGGACGTAAACTTAACATTTCAAGTGAAACTTCACTTTTATCAACCATACATAAATTTAGAAGTCGTTTTGCTTTTATTGAAGAGCAAGCCATAAAACACCAAAGAACATTAGAAGACATGACTTTGTCCGAGATGGATGAATTGTGGAACCAAGCAAAACGACAATTACATTCAGGGGAAAAACGACATGCGATACAGCATGAGAATTTGGAAAAATAATTGTTTTATTTTAATGATGTTGTGCTTAGGGGTAATTTCACCTTCGGTTTTTGCTCAATCTTTTGATCAAAACTTTCAGGAATGGAAGGCTAAACAGCAGATGTATGACCAAAAGTTAAACATCTCTAAGCCTTCTCATTCTTATGGTTCTAAAAATTCTTATACTAAGAGTTCTAATGATTCTACAGGGCAAATTCACTTGAATCAGGCCACTGTAAATGAGTTTCAGCAGTTAAAAGGCGTAGGTGAGAAAAAGGCGCAAGCGATTGTAGAATATAGACAGAAGAACGGAAGTTTTAAAAATATTGACGAAATTAAAAATGTCAAAGGAATCGGGCCTGCTATTTTTGAAAAAAATAAATCGCGTTTAGCCTTATAAAAGTTCTGTTCGTCAATTATCATTTCCTGCGCAATCTAAAGAGAATCAAATTGCCCTTTGTGTGTGTTAGAGCTATGATTAGCGACAACTTGTTATTTACGTCCTGACGTAGGAGACAGCGTCTTTTGCAAACCTTGCGAGCGTCAAAATGTGGTTTGTCCACAGCCCAACTTCCTTCTTCGATTTTAGATGTGATCGATAGTCTGAACAAAGCAGGCTATGAGGCTTATATTGTTGGGGGTGGTGTCCGTGATTTAATGCTAGGACTCAATCCTAAAGATTTCGATGCAGTCACCAATGCAACACCTTCTCAAATTAAAGAGGTTTTTGGTCGTCGATGCCGAATTATTGGCCGTCGATTTGAATTGGCACATGTCTATTCAGGGCGTGAGCTAATTGAAGTTGCGACTTTCCGTGCCCCTCCTAAAAAAGCAGTCACCAACGCTTCTGGCATGATTTTGCGTGACAATAACTGGGGAACAATAGAGCAGGACTTTGCTCGACGCGATTTTTCTATCAATACGCTTTACTACCAACCACGTAAGGGTATTGTGCTCGATTTTTGTAAAGCAATTGATGATGTCAAAAATAAGACTTTACGTTTATTGGGTGATCCTGCACAACGTTTTGAAGAAGATCCGGTGCGTATGCTACGGACATTACGTTTTGCAGCGAAGCTAAATTTCAAGATTGACTCAAATATTCTCGATATTTTTGATGTTGAGATGACACAGTTACTTCGTGATGTTTCTCCGCACCGTTTATACGATGAGTCTCAGAAGCTTTTCACAATGGGTCATTTGGCACGTGTATTACCAATGCTAATTGAATTTGGCGTGTGGAAGCAGCTTTTTGCTGATATTCGTCCAGATCTGACGCCATTTATTCAACGCGCTGCAAAAAATACAGATCAACGTATTCAAATTGGTAAAACCATTAATCCAGCATTTTTCTATGCGGTTTTATTGTGGCAGCCATTTTTAGAACGCTGTGATTTTTATTTAACAAAAGGTGTGGTTCCAGCAGAAACTCGTGCGCAGGCTGGTTTAGATGTTTTAAAACGTCAAGCCACACGTACAGTCATTCCTCGTTTTGCTGAAACTTTTATTCGTGAAGTTTGGGAAATGCAAACACGATTGCTTAATCCAAAGCCACAGCAAATTGAAGCATTGGCAAGCCATGCACGTTTCCGTGCAGGTTTTGACTTCTTATTACTTCGTGAAAAGTCAGGTGATGACACAACGCAAGGAATGGGGAGTTGGTGGGATGCTTACCAAGAAATGTCAAATGACGAAAAAGAAGCTGCGATTAGCCAATATAATCGTCAAAAAGCGAAAAGTCGTCGTAAGGTTGCTGCTGAACCGATTGAAAGCAATAGAGTTGATGTAGAAATTGAGCCTTTGGTAGACGTTCCAGAACCTCGAAGCCGTCGTGGTAAGAAAGAACGCTCACGACAAGAGCAGTCTGTTGATCGCTTTATGGAAAAATCTTCTGCATCACAAGCTAACATGACGAGTGATCACCCAATTTTAAAGCGCAAGCGGGTACAACGTGATTTGAGCCAAGTTATTTTTGGACCTACACAATGACAGTAACCACGTATATTGGCTTAGGAAGTAACCTAGGTGACTCACGCCAGATTTTGTCTGAAGCAATAGCTAAGCTTAAATCTATTGGTGAAGTGAAGGTCTCCAAACTGTATCAAAGCCCACCCATGGGTCCTCAAGATCAACCTAACTATCTAAATGCAGTCGCTCAGCTAAAAACCGAGTTACTTCCGCTTGACTTACTTGACCAGCTCCAGCGCTTTGAACAGGAAGCTGGGCGTGTGAGACTACGTCATTGGGGTGAGCGAACTTTAGATCTTGATCTACTGATTTATGGCAATGAAAAAATACAAAATGAGCGCTTAACTGTGCCGCATGTAGGAATACTGCAAAGAGATTTTGTTGTGATTCCTTTATTAGATTTAGATGCTGATTTACATATTAATGATCAGCCACTTAAAAATTTAGAACTCTTACAGCAGCCGACGCTGACTGTACTTGCTGATGAGTCTTGGGCTTAAGCCTGACTTATACGTTCTGCAAACTCCTGTAGAGGATACCATCATGATTAGTCTTAGTGACTTAAGAAAATTTAAAGCCGAAGGACGTAAGTTCTCTTGTCTAACTTGTTACGATGCAAGTATGGCAAAAGCAATGGAACTTGCTGAAATTGATACTATCTTAATTGGTGATTCTCTTGGAATGGCAATTCAAGGTCGTGATTCAACGTTACCTGTAACTGTTGAAGACATGGCTTATCATACGGCGGCGGTGCGCCGTGGTAACCAGCATGCATTGATTATGACTGATTTACCATTTATGAGTTATGCCACTTTAAACGATGCTTTGCAGAATGCGAAAACAGTTATGCAAGCTGGTGCCCAGATGATCAAAATCGAAGGCGGTGCATGGCTAAGTGAAACGGTACAAGTGTTAACGCGTAATGGTGTACCTGTATGCGTTCATTTAGGTTTAACACCTCAATCTGTGCATGTGTTTGGTGGTTATAAGTTACAAGCTAGAACACGTGAAGCTGCGGATCAACTGATTGCTGACTGTACGGCTGTGGTTGAAGCTGGAGCAGCGGTACTATTGCTTGAATGTGTTCCTGCGCAACTAGGCCAAGAAATTGCTGAGCTGTTCCCAAATACTCCAGTGATTGGTATTGGGGCAGGTAATGCGACTGACGGTCAGGTATTGGTTGTACAGGACATGTTAGGTTTGACGTTTGGTAAGGTTGCACGTTTTGTGCGTAACTTCATGAAAGAACAGTCTGGTGAAACAGCTATTTTAGATGCTTTTAAATCTTTTCATGCTGCTGTACAAGATCAGTCGTTCCCTGCCAAAGAACATACTTTCAATGTTGAGCTGTAATTCATGAAAACAGAAACCACTATACAAGGCTTAGCTGCTTCTTTAAATCCTGCTAGAGCTGCACGTAAAATCATTGGTTTTGTCCCAACTATGGGAAATCTACATGAAGGCCATCTCACACTTGTTCGTGAAGCAAAGAAGTTATGTGATGTTGTGGTTGTAAGTATCTTTGTGAATCCGACCCAATTTGGTCCGGGTGAAGATTTTGATAACTATCCACGTACTTTGGAGCAAGATAGCCGTCTACTTGCAGATGTTGGCTGTGACATCGTTTTCGCACCTTCAGTCGAGCAAATGTACGGTACACAGCCTCGTTTAACTAACATTAGTGTTAGTCAAATTACGGATGACTTGTGTGGTAGTTCACGCCCAGGACATTTTGATGGTGTAGCGCTGGTTGTCACAAAACTCTTTAATATTGTGCAGCCAAACTATGCTTTCTTTGGTCAAAAAGATTATCAACAGTTAGCTGTAATTCGCCAGTTTGTTCAAGACTTAAACATTCCGTTAGAAGTTATTGGTGTGCCTATTGTTCGTGCCGCAGATGGTCTGGCATTGAGTTCGCGTAATGGTTATTTGACGCCTGAACAGCGTCAAACGGCACCAGTCATCTATCAAGGTCTAAAGCAAGCTGAAGAACAATTGCATCAAGGTAAGGATTTGCAACAAGTCTTGGCAGATTTAAAAACGTTGTTGACAGACAATGGTTTTGTTGTGGATTATGTGGAAGCTCGTCAGTCAAATCTGTTACCTGTTACTCAATTTGATCGTAATATTGTGTTGTTTGTTGCGGCTAAGTTGGGTGGGACACGTTTAATTGATAATTTACAAGTTGCCTTTACATCTCAATAATACATAAAAGGACAGCCATGCCATGAAGCGTATACTTATCGTGACAGGACAGTCTGGTTCAGGAAAATCTTCAGCTCTTCAAGTGTTGGAAGATTTGGGCTATTACTGTATTGATAATTTACCTTTGGCATTGCTGCCTGAAATTGTGGCAAAGCTAGATCATGAAAATAATCTTGAACAACTCGCTTTAGGTGTAGATGTCCGAAGTACACGGGCAGATATGCAAGAGTTCGATCATGTTTTTGAGCAATTGCAAAAGCATGGTACGGTTGATGTGATTTATCTGACAACACAAGATCAAGATTTAATTGCTCGATTTAGTGCTTCACGTCGCCCGCATCCGCTGGCGAACCGTTTCAAAAGCCTTTTACAGTGTATTCATGAAGAAAAGCAGTTGCTGATTCCAATTCTGTTCCGTGCCACTGTTCATATTGATACCACAGATAAAAGTGTTCATGATTTAAAACATATCTTGCTGTCAAAATTAGGGCAGTCGGATAACCTGATTGTTATATTGCAGTCATTTGGTTATAAACATGGCATTCCTTTAGATGCTGACTATGTTTTTGACGTACGGCATTTACCAAATCCACATTGGGATTTAGAATTACGCCGTTTTTCTGGTTTAGATGAGCCAGTAAGACAGTTTTTAGAAGCAAGTCCGCAAGCAAATGAAATGTTTGAGGACATACACCACTTCTTAAAAAAATGGTTGCCGGCATTTGCTGAAGGGCATCGTCACTATATGACGATTTCAATAGGTTGCACAGGCGGCCAGCATCGTTCAGTTTATATGGTAGATAGACTAAAACAAGCACTTGAGGCAGAATGGACTGTTCAGGTCTTACACAGAGAAATGAAGCACTGGTCATGATAGACACAACTGTTGATGTAATTAATAAACTCGGTTTACATGCACGTGCATCAGGAAAACTGATAGAGGTCACTACGAAGTTTCGTTCGTCAATTCAGATTGGTAAGGGCGATCATTTGGTAGATGCAAAGAATATTATGTCGTTACTGATGTTAGGTGCAGGTAAAGGGACCACTTTACGTTTGGTCATTGATGGCGCTGACGAAGGACAGGCATTAAACGAAGTACAGGCGTTATTCGCCGCAAAATTTTATGAGGCAGATTAATCGTGGCACGTCGTCCCCAGCGTTATACTGAAGAAGATTTTGATTCTTTAGAAGGACGTGCAAGTAAAACCGAACAGAAAAAAGCAGTTCAACGTATGGCTGCTTTAGGTGAGCAGTTAGCACAACTTTCTATCAAACAAATTCAAAAACTTCCGGTTGATGAGCGTTTAATTGATGCTCTTTTAGAAGTCCAGAATATTAGTTCGTTTGAAGCACGCCGTCGCCAGTTTCAGCGTGTTGGTAAACTCTTGCGTAATGAAGATGAGACAGTCATTTTGTCTTATTTGACACCTCAACAAGGTGCGAAAAAGCAAGCTCAACTTATGCGTTGGGTAGATCGTATGATTGAACAGGGTGATCCTGCAATCAATGAGTTTAGCAAAATTTATAATGCATCAGAGCGTCATACTTTGCGTCAACATGTGTTAAGAATTAACCGTGATAAAACTCAGCAAGTTGCAGAAGCAGATCTTGAAGCATCTAAAAAGAAGTTTATTAACTACGTGCAACAAATTGCTTTATTGTCAGATCAAGGCTAATACCTTTCAAATAAAAAAGCGACGTTCAATACGTCGCTTTTTTATTTGAAAATATTTAAACGCGCTCTTTTGCCCATTCACGCAAGATAAATTTTTGTAATTTGCCTGTTGATGTCTTTGGAATTTCGGTAATGACCACATCCTTAGGAACTTTAAAGCGAGCAAGCTCTTTTTGGCAGTGTGCAATAATTTCTTCAGGAGTTGCTGTAGCACCTGTTTTTAATTCAATAAATGCACATGGTACTTCTTGCCAACGTTCATCGGGTTTTGCCACAACAGCAGCTGTTAAAACTGCGGGATGCTTATATAAGACATCCTCAACTTCTAAAGATGAAATATTCTCTCCACCGGAAATAATAATATCTTTGGAACGATCCGTAATTTTTGCATAACCATCTGGATGACAAACTGCTAAATCTCCAGTGTGGAACCAACCACCTGCAAATGCCTCTTCAGTTGCTTTTGGATTTTTTAAATATCCCTTCATCACAATATTGCCACGGAACATGATTTCTCCCATGGTTTCACCGTCATTTGGTACAGGTTGCATAGTTTCAGGGTCTAGCACTCGCATACTGTCCTGAAGTGGGTAAGGCACGCCCTGACGTGAATGTAGTTGTGCTTGCTCTGTAATAGAAAGATCGCTCCATCCTGCTTGAGAGGCACAAAGCGCGGATGGTCCATAAGTTTCTGTTAAACCATAAACGTGGTTTACATTAATTCCAATATTTCGCATACCTTCAATCACAGCGACAGGAGGAGCTGCTCCCGCAACCATAACTTCTACATGATGTTCTAAGTTCGGCTGTTTTTCTTTAGGTAGGTTAATAATCATGGACAGCACAATTGGAGCACCGCAGAAATAATCAACTTTATGTCTTGCAATAAGTTGCATAGCCAGTTCAGGGTCAACTTTGCGTAAACAAATATTGGTTCCACCACTGGCTGCAATACTCCATGCAAAGCACCAGCCATTACAATGGAATAGAGGAAGCGTCCATAAATAAACGGCTCGAGGTTTCATGCCACAAGCTAGAATATTGCTCGCTGCATTTAAGTAAGCCCCACGGTGGTGATAAACCACGCCCTTAGGGTTGCCTGTTGTCCCAGAGGTGTAATTTAAGCTAATCGCATCCCACTCATCTTGCGGCAAATGCCATTCGAAATTGGCATCACCTTGAGCAATCCATTCTTCATATTCAAATGAACCAAGAAATTGATTTTCACCCTCATATTCTTCATCAGCCACATCAATCACAATAATACGTTGGTTAGGAATCAGTGAGAGAGCTTCTCTGGCTAAATTAACAAACTCTGGGTCAACTAAAAGTACTTTAGTTTCAGCATGCTCTAGCATAAAGGCGATGGTTTTAGCATCTAAACGAGTATTTAATGTATTAAGAACAGCACCAGCCATAGGTACAGCAAAATGCGCTTCGATCATTGCGGGTATATTGGGCAATAATACAGAAACAGTATCATTTTTAGTAATACCTAATTGTTGAAGCTGAGAGGCAAATTGCCGACAACGTTTATAAGTTTCTTTCCACGAAATATAGCGATTGCCATGAATAATCGAAACCTGATCCGGATATATATAAGCTGCCCGTTCTAAATACCGCAAAGGGGATAACGCAACAAAGTTTGCTTGTGTACGTGGTAATTCATCGTATGCACTAACCATGTGAAACAACTCCATGTTCTATTTTTTAATTCATTCTTTGAAAATATGACTTAATATTAATCAAAGCATTAATGCTTTAGTCTTAAACAGAAATACCCCTCAGTCAGAAAATGAGCACAAATGCTATTTCCATCATGTTAAATCAGTTCTGATGAATAATTATCCTATTTATGTATTTCTTAAAATTTATGAGAAACACTTACGAAAGTCACTTATTGCTGTTTACCGTATAACCAACATCTATTTATGATTTTATGAGCACAAAGGTTTTCACTTGGCGTGAACAAGTGTAAAATCTTTCTGGTTTTTAATTTTGATTTACACCGTTTTTATATTTTGAGGTTCGCCTCGATCATAATCTCGCGGTGAAATGCTCCTTCGTATAGGGCATCACTCCTTAAGGATTTTTTTATGCCAATTATCACATTGCCAAATGGCGATCAAAAAAGTTTTGATCACCCTGTATCTGTTATGGAAGTCGCTCAAAGTATTGGGCCTGGTTTAGCAAAAAACACCGTTGCTGGACGAGTAAATGATCGCCTAGTTGATGCATGTGACTTAATTACCGAAGACTCGACCTTACAAATTATCACTCCAAAAGATGAAGAAGGTCTTGAGATCATTCGCCATTCTTGTGCACACCTTGTAGGGCATGCTGTAAAGCAGCTTTTCCCTGAAGCTAAAATGGTGATTGGTCCAGTCATCGAAGAAGGTTTTTATTACGATATCTGGATGCCACGTCCTTTCACATTAGATGACATGGCAGCGATCGAAGAGCGTATGAAAAAGCTCATCGACCAAGATTACGATGTTGTTAAAAAAATGACACCACGTGATGAAGTCATTGCTGAATTTACTGCACGCGGTGAAGAATATAAATTACGCTTGATTGCAGACATGCCTGAAGAAACACAAATGGGCTTGTACTACCATCAAGATTATTTAGATATGTGTCGTGGTCCGCACGTACCAAATACTAAATTTTTAAAATCATTCAAACTTACAAAAATCTCTGGCGCTTACTGGCGTGGTGATGCGAAGAATGAACAGCTTCAACGTATTTATGGTACTGCTTGGGCTGATAAAAAACAGTTAGCAGCTTATATCAAGCGTATTGAAGAAGCTGAAAAGCGTGACCATCGTAAAATTGGTAAAGCGTTAGACTTGTTCCATATGCAAGAAGAAGCACCGGGTATGGTGTTCTGGCATGCAAATGGTTGGACTATTTATCAAGTACTAGAGCAGTACATGCGTAAAGTTCAGCAAGACAATGGTTACCAAGAAATTAAAACTCCACAAATCGTAGACTTTACGCTTTGGGAGAAATCTGGCCATGCAGCAAACTATGCAGAAAATATGTTTACGACTCATTCAGAAAGTCGTAACTATGCTGTAAAACCAATGAACTGTCCTTGTCACGTTCAAGTGTTCAACCAAGGCTTGAAATCTTACCGTGATTTACCAATTCGTTTAGCTGAGTTTGGTTCTTGTCACCGTAATGAACCATCTGGTTCTTTACACGGTATTATGCGTGTTCGTGGCTTTACCCAAGATGATGCACATATCTTCTGTACTAAAGAACAGATCGGAAAAGAGGTTGCAGACTTTATTAAACTCACTTTAGATGTTTATAAAGACTTTGGCTTTGAAGAAGTTCAAATGAAGTTGTCTACTCGTCCGGAAAAGCGTGTAGGTGACGACGCACTTTGGGATTTAGCTGAAAAATCTTTAGCAGATGCTTTAGATGAAGCTGGTCTTAAATGGGAGTTGCAGCCGGGTGAAGGTGCATTCTATGGTCCAAAGATTGAGTTCTCTTTAAAAGACTGTCTTGGTCGTGTATGGCAATGTGGTACCATTCAGTGTGACTTCAACTTGCCCGTTCGTTTAGACGCTTCTTATGTAACTGAAGAAAACGAACGTGATCAGCCTGTAATGTTGCACCGTGCAATTCTTGGTAGTTTTGAGCGTTTTATTGGTATACTAATTGAACACTACGCTGGTTTTATGCCGCCTTGGTTGTCACCTGTACAAGCATGTGTGATGAACATTACCGACGCTCAAGCTGAAGCAAGTGATCAAGTTGTGGCAAAACTCAAGGAAAATGGCCTTCGCGCTATTTCTGACTTGAGAAATGAAAAAATCGGATTTAAGATTCGTGAGCGTACTCTAGAGCGCATTCCTTACCTGTTAGTTCTTGGTGATCGAGAAGTTGAAGAAGGTACAGTGAATGTACGTACTCGCTCAGGAAAAAATTTAGGTACTATGTCAGTGGATGCTTTCATTGACTTAGTGAAATCTGCCGTCGCCGAACGTGGCCGGTATATTGTGGAGTAAGAAAGATTAAACAGCCTGACCGTAACCAACAACAAGGTGCAAAGAGTAACCGTCCAGCAATTAACGATGAGATCCGTGCAAAAGAAGTACGCCTCGTCGCTGCTGATGGTGAGCAAAAAGGAATTGTTTCATTAAATGAAGCACTGCGTGCTGCTGAGGATGCAGATCTTGACCTTGTTGAGATTGTCGCAAACGCTGAGCCGCCTGTTTGTAAAATCATGGATTACAACAAGCACTTGTTTGACCTGAAACAGAAGCAAAAAGATGCCAAGAAAAAACAGCATCAAGTGCAAGTGAAGGAAATCAAACTACGCCCAGCAACTGATGTAGGTGATTATCAAGTTAAGCTTCGTGCTATTTTGAAGTTCCTTGAAGAAGGCAATAAAGTCAAAATCACCTTACGTTTCCGTGGTCGTGAAATGGCTCACCAACAACTTGGTTTAGCTCAATTACAAAAAATTGAAGCAGATGTAGCTGAGTTTGGGGTTGTAGAGCAAGCTCCGAAAATGGAAGGTCGACAAATGGGTATGTTACTTGGACCTAAAAAGAAAAAGTAATACTCAAAAAAAGCACTGCAAAAGCAGTGCTTTTTTTTGCTTGTCATTTTGTGGTTTAGTTCCTTTAAAGTGCGATTTAATAACTTTTTGAACCAAAGTTATTCTCAAATTTTATGTGTTTTTTGGTGTTGGAAATATTATTGTATTACCCAAACATGATATAACGCAAGACGCAGTCATGATAACGATGAATAGGAAAATAGAATGATTGATCTATATTATTGGGGCACACCCAATGGACATAAAATCACAATTGCCTTAGAAGAAATGGGACTGGATTACACTCTTTATCCAATTAATATTTTAGAAAATGATCAATTTCAACCCGACTTCCTAAGAATCTCTCCAAATAATAAAATTCCTGCAATTGTTGATCAGGATGGTCCTCGTGGTGAGCCAATTTCAGTATTTGAATCAGGCGCAATCTTACAATATTTAGGTCGAAAAACTGGCTTGTTCTATCCAACCGACGAGCAAGAGCGAGTTGAAGTAGAACAATGGCTTATGTGGCAAATGGGTGGTTTAGGCCCGATGTTAGGACAAAATCATCATTTTAACCGTTTTGCACCAGAGAAAATTCCTTACGCCATAGAACGTTATTTGAATGAAACTAAACGCCTATATAGTGTATTAAACAAACAGCTTATAGGGCAAAAGTTTGTTGCAGGCGAATACTCAATTGCGGATATGGCAATTTTACCTTGGATTTTGCGCTATGAATGGCAGGGTATTCAATTAGAGGATTATCCATATGTGCAAGAATACATTGTCCGTTTAACAGCGCGTCCTGCGGTGCAAAAAGCATTATCAATTAAAGTCATCTAATTTTACTTGATAGGTAATAAATAAAGTGAAAGGTAGTTTGGTTTAATTAGAATGCTAAGTTACTTTTTACTTTTTTTGAGTGCTTTTGGGGCTGCTACATTATTACCGCTACAATCAGAAGCTGTACTCGCTGCTTTATTATTAAAAAATCAACATTCCGCTTTTCTTCTCATTTCGATTGCTACTTTCGGAAATGTACTTGGTTCATGTGTGAACTGGTGGTTAGGTTTAAAAATAGAACAGTTTAAACATAAAAAATGGTTCCCAGTTTCTGAAAAACGTTTAGAACAAGCTCAACGTTTTTATCATAAGTATGGCTTTTATTCGCTTCTTTTAAGTTGGACACCTGTGATTGGTGATCCAATTACTTTGGTTGCTGGCTTGTTCAAAGAAAATTTTTGGCGCTTTTTATTTATGGTTCTTATTGCTAAGGCTGGGCGTTATATTTTCATTTATTGGGTAATTACAGACTTTATTTAAAGTAAAAGCATCCGAAGATGCTTTTATTAAAAGGATTTAATTAGTCTTCTGAGCTTTTGGTAATGTCGACTTTAAATAGGTCGTTGGTTTTTAACCAACAGAACGTGACCACTGCAAGTGTCATACAACCACCAAAAATAGTCGCGGCAATCGTTCCCAAATATTTAGCTGCTAGGCCTGATTCAAATGCACCCAATTCATTACTAGATGAAACGAACATTCCATTTACAGCCGCAACGCGACCACGCATATTTTCTGGCGGGAAAATTTGCAAAATGGTTTGTCTAACCACAACTGAAATACTGTCACAAGCACCTGTCATCGCCAGTGCAAATAGTGATAACCACATATTGTTTGAGAAAGCGAAAAGAATCGTAAATATACCAAACCCAGCAACTGCGAGTAGCATGTTACGCCATGCGTGTTGAGTTGGAGGAAAACGAGTCAAAGCAATCATGGTAATGAGGGCACCAATAGATGGGGCTGCACGTAAATAACCTAAGCCTTCTGGTCCCACTTTTAAAATATCTTCTGCAAAGATAGGCAATAGGGCAATCACACCTCCAAATAAAACAGAGGCAAGGTCTAGAGAAATAGCCCAGAGAACGATTTTGGTTTTCCAAATAAAGCGGAAACCATCACCTAAGCTTTCTAATACATTGGTAGTTTCAATTTTAGGAAAGCTTCTTTTTTGTAATAAATTAATGAGAATAAAACAGATGCTAAGTAGGGCTGCAACACTAAAAAGACTGGTTTCTCTGCCTAAGTAAGCAAGCATAAACCCACCTAGCATAGGCCCAATAATCACGCCACTTTGCCAACCAATCGTTGTCCATGTTGCGCCATTGGCATAAAGCTCGCGTGGAATTAAGAATGGTTTCAATGATGTGGCAGAGGGATTGTAAAACCCACGTATGGTACCTAAGCCAAAAATCACTGCATAAATACCCCAAGAAAGGAAATTTACGCTGATATGGCCTAAACCATGTAAATGAAACAGCAGCCACAAAACTAAAGGTAGAGGCACTGAGAAAAATAAACAGATTTTCATAATGATCTGTTTATTAAATTTATCAGCAAAATAGCCACCCCAAAGCGATAGGGCAATAAATGGAATGGCTTCTGCTAATCCAATTAAGCCTAAAGTTAGAGGGTCTTTGGTAATTTGATAAAGTGAATAAGCAACAATAATTTCTTGAATCAAAATTGCTAACGTTAAGCAAAATTGATTAATGGTAACAATAGAGAAATCTCTATAGCGCAGTGCAGCGAATGCATCATGTTTCTGCATTTGAAATATCGTATGTTGATAATTTGAACATATTATAGAGTGAAATAAGCCACGATGCTGAATTTATTAGCAATGACTACCTTCTAAAAAATGATATGAATTTTTTAGTTTGTTAAGTTGGTAATCTAAAAAAATGCTAAGAGTAGTTTTAATTTTAGTCAGCATGCTATAAAATACGCGCTTCCTTACCTGCAGGTCGATTTTGCAATGGTGCGATCGCGCCGAACAGGTGCCTAAAAGAGGTTACTATGGCTAAGTTAAAAACTCGCCGTGGTGCAGCTAAACGCTTCAAAGCGACTGCAAACGGTTTTAAGCGTAAACAAGCGTTCAAGCGCCACATCTTGACCAAAAAATCTGCTAAACGTATCCGTCAATTACGCGGCTGTGTAATGGTTCATGTTTCTGACATGAATTCAGTTCGTCGTATGTGCCCATACATCTAAGGAGATTATAAATGGCTCGTGTAAAACGTGGTGTAGTGGCTCATCGTCGTCACAAAAAAATTCTTGCTCGCGCTAAAGGTTACTATGGTGCTCGTTCACGCGTTTACCGCGTAGCGTTCCAAGCGGTAATCAAAGCTGGTCAATACGCTTACCGTGACCGCCGTCAAAAGAAACGTCAATTCCGTGCTCTATGGATTGCGCGTATCAATGCTGGTGCTCGTCAAAACGGTTTGTCTTACAGCCGTATGATCGATGGCTTGAAAAAAGCTCAAGTGATCATCGACCGTCGCGTATTAGCTGACATCGCTATGCATGATGCAGTAGCATTTGCTGCTTTAGCTGAAAAAGCTAAAGGCGCATTAGCTGCATAAGCTTAGAGATTCAAAGAAAGACCGCTTTTTAGCGGTCTTTTTTATTTTTAGTGGTCCTATTTTAAAAAGAGAAAATAATCAGAGATAAATGATGAAAGACGAAAAATTTCTAAATGATTTAATTCAAAAAGTACAGCAAGGTCACCAGTATAAATACTTATATTTTTGGGGGCATACTCCTAACCAAGCTAATCTTGTTGATAAGAGCTGTTTTAGCCAGTGGTTCCCAGCGCAATTCAAAGTAGAAGGTGTCGAGTACTTTACTGCTGAGCACTATATGATGGCGCAAAAAGCAAAATTATTTAATGATGAAGAAATTTTTGCACGAATTTTGCAGGTTAAAAATCCGAATGAAGCAAAGCAACTCGGCCGTAAAGTACGTAATTATGACGAACAGATATGGCGAGAAAAACGTTTTGACATCGTGGTGCAGGCGAATTTTGCTAAATTTTCACAGCATCCTGAATTGAAAAAATTCTTATTGGCAACGAAAGACCGTATTTTGGTTGAAGCATCTCCTGTCGATAAAATTTGGGGTATTGGTATGGCCCAAGACCATCCAGATATTGAAGATCCATCTCTATGGCAAGGTCTAAATTTGTTGGGATTTGCTTTAATGCATGTTCGAGAGTGGTTTTTAGCTGAATAAGTTTGTATGAAACAAATTGGTGCTTCACTTTAAAAGTAGTGACATGAGGAGAACGAATTGCGATCACTAAACGAAAGAGAAATTCGTATAGCTACTTTTAAGGATGCATTATCTATTGCAGAGGTACATGTGCAGTGTTGGAAAGAAACCTATACATGTATGATTAAGCAGGAAATATTAGATGAGCTTAACGTGCTAGATAAAGAACAGTTATGGAAAGAAATCATCAAAAGTCCTGATCATGAGTTATTTATCTATTCTGAAAATGGAATAGTAAAAGGCTTTCTCGATGGTTACTTAAACCCAGAGAGTAATATTGCTGAAATTCTTGCTTTTTATCTTTTAAAAGAAGTTCAAAAACAAGGTGTAGGCCGTGAGTTATTCCAAAAGTTCTATCAATGTGCTTTAAATCAAGGTTATGCTTTTATTCGTTTAGAGGTTTTTAATAAAAATCCGAGTCGCTTCTTCTATGAAAAAATGGGAGCAAAGTTAATTGGTGAAGCCGAACTACCAGAGTTCGGCTTCGGAATAACAGAGTTACTTTATCAATGGGAACTTTAATTAAGATTAAAGTCCAAAATAATAAGCTAAGGCACAAATAATAACGGTTAGAACAATAAGCTTAATTACCCCTGTTCCACCAGCTTTATGATGAGGTGCTTTTAATTGAGTTACGGGCTCATTTGTTGCATCAAAAGGAGAGGGTTTCTCAACAGGTTTTAATTGAGCTGTTTGATAATGATTTGCTGCTTTCACAATAAACTTTGCAAACAGGTCATCAGTTTTGTGAGTAAAATTTCTTAAGTTAATAATTTGCTCTTGGTCTAAGTCTTCCCCTAAAGGATCATTTGCTGTGCGTTTCTTCTGCTCTAAATAATCTGATAAAGCCTGAGTGCGGTAGAGAAGTTGATGTGCACAATCTGCTGGGTAGTTTTCAGGAATAAGAGCAAGAGTTGGTTGATGATCTACTGAAATTTGATGTCTTGACCCATCAAAATATTTTTTCTGAAATTCTGGTTCTTCAAAACCTGCTGCATACTTACTTCGAAATAACTCAGTTTCCATAAAGTCAGCAATTTCATCCCATTGAGGTGCTTTTAAGTCAGCATCAACTTTCTTAGATAATTTTTCGTTTAGCTCAAAACGCCAGAAAGTTTCTAAACGTAAATCACTACGCTGATTTAAAGGCGCTTCAAATTCGTTATCGCTGCTGTACCATTCGGCAAGCTCCTGGCCAAAAATCCATGCGATTTTTTTATTATTTTGATGGCTCACAATAAAATGGGTATAAGGTAAAAGCTCGACATTACTATTCGGGTTTTGCTCTTCATTTAAGATGGTTGATAAGTGAAGAGAGATTTGGGTTGTTCCCTGTTTTTTGAGTGCTTCTAGCCAAACTTGGAAATGTTGAGCAAGTAAATGCTGTGAAATTAAGTCACGAAACTGAAAACTATGTTGGTCAAAAATATGATGTTGTCGCCATTGGTTGAAGCTTAAATTCTGGCGAAGGTATTCATTACCGTAGGTCACAAGTGTAAGTTGTTGTTTCCAAATCTGATTGAGCGCCATAATAATTGATCTCATTGACGATAGTATTATTTTATACGTTTTATCTTTTTGTTGCCTAATACATTTTTCATGATGGATAAACTTCATCAATACGGTGAAAAACTGTTAGAATGCAGTGTTTTATTATATTTTTAAATTTGTTGCTTTGAGAGTTAATATGTCACTGGAAGCCCTGACCACAGAAGCGCTTGCTGCCATTGCAGCAGCTCAAGACCTTGTTGCACTTGATCAGGTGCGTGTGCAATTTACAGGGAAAAAAAGCCAGCTTGCAGAACAATCGAAAGCATTAGGGAAAATGGACCCTGAAGAACGTAAAGTACAAGGTGCTGCGATTCATGCTGTTCGAGAAACAATTAATAGCGCTTTAACTGAGCGTCAAACGGCATTACAACAAGCTGCGCTAGCGCAAAAACTAGCAAATGAGACCATTGATATTACTTTACCAGGTCGTGGACAGCGCATTGGTACAGTTCATCCTGTTACTCAAGTACAAGAACGTATTTGCCAGTTCTTTACTAAAGCTGGTTTTACAGTTGCAACAGGACCGGAAGTTGAAGATGACTATCATAACTTTGAAGCATTAAATATTCCTGGGCACCATCCTGCACGTGCCATGCACGATACTTTCTATTTCGATGCAAACCATT
This sequence comes from Acinetobacter seifertii, assembly GCF_000368065.1. Lineage (GTDB taxonomy): Bacteria > Pseudomonadota > Gammaproteobacteria > Pseudomonadales > Moraxellaceae > Acinetobacter > Acinetobacter seifertii. The sequence goes on along the minus strand of NZ_KB851199.1, from coordinate 27,755 downwards.
TGTTGCGTACGCATACTTCTGGTGTGCAAATTCGTACCATGGAAACAAGCCAGCCGCCAATTCGTATTGTATGTCCGGGCCGTGTATATCGCTGTGACTCAGACCAAACGCATTCGCCAATGTTCCATCAAATCGAAGGTTTGTACGTTGCTGAGAACACCAGTTTTGCTGAATTAAAAGGTTTGTTAATTAACCTACTGAATGAATTTTTTGAGAAAGATTTAAAAGTACGTTTCCGCCCATCATATTTCCCATTTACAGAGCCTAGTGCAGAAGTGGATATCATGGATGAGCGTGGACGTTGGTTAGAAGTATTGGGCTGTGGCATGGTACATCCAAATGTATTGCGTGCCGCGGGTATTGATCCTGATAAATACAAAGGTTTTGCTTTTGGTTTAGGTGTAGAGCGTTTTGCAATGTTGCGTTATGGCATTAATGACTTGCGTATGTTCTATCAAAATGATGTGCGTTTCTTACGCCAATTTGCCTAACATTTTTTCAGGATTAAATAAGGTTTATAAAGATGAAGATTAGCGAAAATTGGTTACGCACATGGGTTAACCCAGCAATTGATAGTGATACATTATCTGATCAGTTGACTATGCTTGGTCTTGAGGTAGATGAACTAGCACCTGTTGCTAAGCCATTTACTGGGGTTGTGGTTGGTGAGGTTCTAACAGTTGAACAACATCCAGATGCAGACCGTCTGCGTGTAACAACAGTGAATATTGGTTCGGGTGAACCGCTGCAAATTGTATGTGGCGCACCGAACGTTCGTGCTGGAATGAAAGCACCTGTGGCAACTATTGGCGCAGTATTACCAGGCGATTTTAAAATCAAAAAAGGTAAGCTTCGTGGTATCGAATCACAAGGTATGCTGTGCGGCGCTTCTGAAATTGATCTTGAAGATAAAATCGATGGTTTACTTGAGTTACCTGATGATGCTCCAGTAGGGGTAAACATCCGTGAATATTTAAAACTTGATGATAACGTCATCGATATCAGTATTACGCCAAACCGTGGTGACTGTTTCAGTATCCGTGGTATCGCACGTGAAATTGCAGTGATTAACCAACTGCAAATGAATGAACCTGAAATTAAATCGGTTGATGCCACAATCACTGATGAGAAAAAAGTAGTGATCAGCACGGATGGTGCTCCACGCTATTTAGGACGTGTAGTTAAAAACGTGAATGTAAAAGCTGCGACCCCAGAGTGGATGGAGCAAGCTTTAGCACGTTCAGGAATTCGTACTCACAGTATTTTGGTTGATGTAACGAACTACGTCCTTATGGAATTGGGTCAACCAATGCATGCTTTCGATTTAGCTAAAATCGAAGGAACTGTACACGTTCGCCAAGCTCAGCCACAAGAAAAGTTGCAACTTTTGAATGATCAAGAAGTTGAGTTGCAAGAAGATATAATGGTGATTGCAGATGACCAGAAAGCACTAGCAATCGCTGGTATTATGGGCGGTCTAGCCTCAAGTGTAACTGATGATACAGCTGATATCTTCTTGGAGAGCGCATTCTTCGCTCCACTTGCGATTGCTGGGCGTGCTCGCCGTTTTGGTTTACATACAGATTCTTCGCAACGTTATGAACGCGGTGTAGATTTTGAATTGCCATTAATTGCGATGAATCGTGCTTCTCAGCTCATTCAAGAATTAGCGGGTGGTGAGTTTGGTCCTATCACTGTGGCTGAAAAAACTGATTTACTTCCAAAACGTGAAGCTATTGAACTTAAGCAAGCTCAAGTAGACCAATTATTGGGATATCAAGTTGCTGCTGATTTCATTACAGATGCTTTAACTCGACTAGGGTGTAAAGTAACTGTTAAAGCTGAAGGTGAGTGGAGCGTAGTTCCACCATCACATCGTTACGATATGGCAATTTATCAAGATTTGATTGAAGAAGTTGCACGTATTGATGGGTATGACAATATTCAGATTAGCTTACCAAGTATGGATGTTCAGCTTGCTAAGTATCAAGATCGTTTTGAAATTGCACAACTACGCCAAACAGTAGTGACTTTGGGTTACCAAGAAGCAATCAGCTTTAGCTTTGCTGATGCAAAACTTGAAAAGCAGCTCAACCCACAAGTTAACCCGTTAATGCTTGCCAATCCAATCTCAAGTGATTTGGCAGCTATGCGTAGCACGTTGCTTTCTAGCTTAATTCCTTGTGTACAATATAATCTAAACCGTCAGCAAAGCCGTGTGCGTTTCTTTGAGCTTGGTTTGCGTTTTGATTACCAAAATGCTACGTCTATTCAAGACTTAAAGCAAATCCCGACATTAGCTTTAATTGCTGTAGGTTCTCGTGAACCTGAATCATGGCATGCTAAGCCACAGCCAATGGATTTCTTCGACTTCAAAGGTGAAGTAGAAGAAGTTTTAGCTGCTGGACGTGTTAAAGTTGAATATGTTCGTTCAGAGCGTACTTGGTTACATCCAGGACAATCAGCTGAAATTTTAGTTGATGGTAAATCAATTGGTTACCTAGGCCGTTTACACCCATCTTTAGAAAATGAACTCGATTTGAGCACAACTTGGGTTGCTGAGCTTGATCAGGCAGCAGTTTTGCAATCTTATGTATCTAATTTTACAGAATTATCACGTTTTCCTTCGGTTAGACGTGATATTGCGCTTTTAATCTCTGATAATATAAATGTTAGAGATATTCAGCAGTTAATCGAAAAAACTGGTGGAGAGCTTTTAGACTCTACTTGGTTATTCGATGTGTATACGGGGCAGGGTGTCGAAGAAGGTAAACGCTCATTAGCGTTTGCACTACTATGGCAACATCCTTCACGTACGCTTGAAGATGCTGAAATTAAATCTGGTATGGACAATATAATCCAAGTGTTGGAAAACACTTATCAAGCGACATTGAGGGCCTCATGACAGCACTAACTAAAGCAGACATGGCTGATCATTTAAGTGAGTTAACCAGCTTAAATCGCCGTGAAGCAAAACAAATGGTCGAGTTGTTCTTTGACGAAATTAGCCAAGCGCTGATTGCGGGTGAGCAGGTTAAGCTTTCTGGTTTTGGTAATTTCGAACTTAGAGATAAACGCGAGCGTCCAGGACGCAATCCTAAAACAGGCGAAGAAATTCCAATTTCTGCTCGCCGAGTAGTGACCTTTAGAGCAGGTCAGAAATTTAGACAACGCGTTGGAAATGAGCAGATCGATTGATCTGCTTTTTTTATTCATAATTTTTTTACAGCTTTAGAATTAACATGTTTTATGGAGCGATCAAATTCATTTAAATCATATATCGAATATGTATTTGTTTAAATTATAAAATTTAAGCATAAAAAAAGAGGACATAAAGTCCTCTTTTTTATCTAATCTAGAGTATAGATTAGTGTGCAGCAGAAGCAGCAGCGTCAGTAGCAGCAGCAGCAGCGTCAGAAGCAGAAGCAGCAGCGTCAGAAGCAGCAGCAGTTTCAGAAGCAGCAGCGTCAACAGCAACAGCAGCTTCAGATGCAGCAGCAGTAGCTTCAGAAGCAGCAGCTACAGCTTCAGATGCAGCAGCAGCAGCTGGAGCTTCTTCTTTCTTAGAACAACCAACGAAAGCTAAAGTAGCGGCAACAGCAGCAGCAACAGCGAATTTTTTGAATAACATGGCATCACTCTCACAAAAAAAATTTGAGATTAAAAAAACCTAAGTTAGGCTGTTTTGCTTTTATTATTCCTAAACGTAGCTAGGTAACAACGCATGGAGCAGTCTAACTGGTCTGCCGCTATGCTATCACTGCGAATGTTGAAATACTACTGTCACCTGTCAAAAAAGCGCAGAAAAAACGAAAAAACAGGCTGTTTTTTAACAGAAAAAAACAATCAATTAGATTAAACATATTGGAAAAGGTATAAGTAAACTACTAAAAAACCTAATTTTTTTATACTAAAAATATTTGTTTTCAAAAACTTAAATATATTCTTACATAGAAAACAACAAAATGTATTTTTGTGTAAAGCTTGTCAACCAAATAAAAAGCTACTCAATAGAGTAGCTTTTCTCAATGATAATAAAATTGATTAAGTTGAAGCTTTACGTTTCATTTGATCAAAGAAATCATCATTTGTTTTGGTTTCTTTCATACGATCAAGTAAGAATTCCATAGCAGCCAATTCATCCATAGGGTGAAGAAGTTTGCGGAGAATCCAGACTTTACGTAATTTATCTTCATCCATTAAACGTTCTTCGCGACGTGTGCCAGACTTTTTGATATTCATGGCAGGGAAGACACGCTTTTCAGCAATACGGCGATCAAGTGTAATTTCTTGGTTACCAGTACCTTTGAATTCTTCGTAAATTACATCGTCCATTTTACTGCCAGTTTCAATAAGCGCAGTAGAAATGATCGTTAAAGAACCACCTTCTTCGATGTTACGGGCAGCACCAAAGAAACGTTTAGGACGTTCTAATGCGTGAGCATCTACACCACCTGTTAGTACCTTGCCAGATGAAGGAATTACAGTGTTGTATGCACGAGCTAAACGTGTAATAGAGTCAAGCAAAATCACAACATCTTTTTTATGTTCAACAAGACGTTTTGCTTTTTCAATCACCATTTCTGCAACTTGTACGTGACGTGCAGGTGCTTCATCAAATGTTGAGGCAACAACTTCACCGCGTACAGTACGCTCCATTTCAGTTACTTCTTCTGGACGCTCATCAATAAGTAAAACAATAAGGAACACTTCCGGATTGTTTCTAACAATAGATTGCGCAATGTTTTGAAGTAACATTGTTTTACCCGCTTTAGGCGGTGCAACAATAATTGAACGTTGACCTTTACCAATTGGGGCAACTAAGTCGACAACACGAGCAGTTAAGTCTTCTGTCGTACCATTACCTAGTTCCATAACCAATTGTTCGGTTGGGAAAAGAGGAGTTAAGTTTTCAAATAAAATTTTATTTCGAGAATTTTCTGGCGTGTCATAGTTAATTTGATTAACTTTGAGCAACGCAAAATAACGCTCACCTTCTTTTGGAGGGCGAATAGTACCTGTGATGGTATCACCTGTACGCAAGTTAAAGCGTCGGATTTGTGAAGGACTCACATAAATATCATCCGGACCTGCTAAATACGAACCTGCGGCAGAGCGCAAAAAACCAAAACCATCAGAGAGAATTTCAAGAACGCCGTCACCAAAAATTTCTTCGCCATTCATTGCATGGCGTTTCAAGATGGCAAAGATAATATCTTGCTTTCGGTTACGAGCCATACCTTCAAGGCCCATAAATTCAGCAATTTTAATTAGTTCGCCGATTGGTTTTTTCTTGAGTTCAGTTAAATTCATAAGGGTCAGAATTAGGAAAGAGTAGAGTGTGGTTTAAAAGAAGAAAAATCGCTCGCATACAAAAAAGAGTATCGCAATTGTATTTACACAATAACAATTCAGAAGTCTGATTAACTGTTTCGAAGAGAAATGTGAAAAAACAATTTCTGTTGCCGAGTGGCGATCTTTATGTTTGTGTCTTGTAAGAAGCCGGACAGAAGACGATTCCCTTCAGTGCCTCTTGAGCATGCAATATAAGTGAGATCAGCTAATTTGTCAATTTATAGCCGAAAAAAATACGCTATATAGGTATAGCGTATTTTCATCTATAACGTTTCGTTTTAAACGTTTTCGTCAATAAAGCTAACGAGTTTAGAACGAGGTACAGCACCGATTTGTTGAGCTACTACTTCACCATTTTTGAAAAGTAATAGAGCAGGAATATTACGGATATTGTATTTTACTGCAGTATCTTCACAAGAAGTCACGTCAACTTTAACGATTTTTACTTTACCAGCATATTCACTTGATAAATCTTCAAGAACAGGTGCAATGGCTTTACAAGGTGCACACCAACCTGCCCAGAAGTCAACAAGTACAGGTGTTTCAGCATCAAGAACATCTGCTTGGAAGTTATCATCAGTTGTATTTACAATAGTCGCAGACATGGTACGGCTCCAATTTTTAGAAAAAAGTGCTATCACTGTGTGAGGATATAATCTCTATCAGTATTACATAGCTACTTAGTTCAATGTAAGGGTTTGATGCTATTATTCAAGGCTTAACTAAATTTGTCTAATGGATGCTCACGATATTCATCATCGGCTTGTACAATCGTTTAACAAATAGAAAAATATCGATGGCTAATAAATGTTGATGAAAATGGCTTTTCAATTGCATTCTTGTGAATTACTCTAGGCGTGAATTGTTATGGGTTTAGTTCAATAATGTCTGACTTTCTGATTGATGAAGAATTACTTGCTGCCATAGATATGGGGTCGAACAGTTTTCACCTTGCGATTGCACGGGTAGATCACGGTGAAGTTAAAAAAGTGGCTTCAATGTCAGAGAAAGTACAGCTTGCAGCTGGTCTGGATGAAAATAAAAACCTAACAGAAGCAGCGCAACAACGTGGATTAGCATGTTTAGCTCGTTTCGTTGGACGTTTAAGTTCGGTTCAACCTAATCGTTTAAGAATTGTGGCAACGAACGCTTTACGTCAGGCTAAAAATGGTCATGAATTTATTCAAAAAGCAGCCGAAATTTTACCAAAACCTATTGAAATTATTGCGGGTCGTGAAGAAGCTCGTTTGATTTATCTTGGTGTATCTCACACGATGGCTAATGGTGGACGTCGTTTAGTTGTAGATATTGGTGGGGGATCTACCGAGTTTATTATTGGCGAAGAGTTTGAGCCAATTTATACCGAATCATTACAAATGGGATGTGTGGCGTATACAAAAGCTTATTTCGCTGATGGTGAAATCACACAAAAAGCCTTTGATAAAGCTGTAGTTGCTGCCCGTAAAGAACTTTCAGCAATCGCAACGACTTATAAGATGGAAGGTTGGGATACTGTTGTTGGCTCAAGTGGAACGATTAAAGCTTGCCGTCAAATTATGGTGAATATGGGGTTAAGTGACGAGCAAGAAAATGTCACTCGAGAAGGCCTATATAAACTCAAAGATAAACTACTTAAGTTCAAAAATATTTCTGAAATTGATTTTGAAGGTTTACGAGAAGATCGACGAGCAGTTTTGCCAGCCGGATTGGCAATTTTGTACGCAGTTTTTGAAGTTTTAGAAATTGAACGTTTGGCATATTCTGATGGTGCATTACGTGAAGGGGTCATGTATGACCTGTTAGGTCGTTTCAAGCATGAAGATATTCGTGATCGTAGTGTACAGGCCTTAATGGGGCGCTATAACGCCGATCCTAAACAAGCAGAACGTGTCGTAAATACAGCCCAACATTTATTTGATGGTGTTGCAAAATCACTTAATTTAACCAGTGAAGACAGTGACTTACTACGTAGAGCAGCCTATTTGCATGAAATTGGTTTAGCAATTAGTCATGGTGGTTACCATCGTCATGGTGCTTATTTATTACAGCATTCTGATATTCCTGGTTTCTCACAAATTGATCAAAATCATCTTTCACATTTAGTTGCTCACCATCGACGTAAATTACGTAATGATGTAAAAAATGAAGTTTTGAAGGCTGGCGGTAATAAATTACTTTACTTAAGTTTATTACTTCGCCTTGCAGTTTTACTCAATCATAGTCGCAGTGATCAGATGCTTCCTGCCATTGAATTAACCATCATAAATGATCAACAATGGCAGCTTAGTGTTTCTGGTGATGCCAAACAATGGCCATTGTTAGTTGCCGACTTGCATGATGAGCAAGAGCAGTTTAAGCATTGGGACATTGAATTGAATATTCAGTCGGAAAAATTTATCGATTAAAGGGATAATATTCGACCTATGAAAAAAGCTACTCAGTCCAAAGCGTGGACAACGGTTCAAATTGCACGTCATCCTGATCGTCCGCAATTTCTAGATTATGTCGGTGAAATCTTTACAGAGTTTGATGCCTTGCATGGTGATCGTTTGTTTGGTGACGATGGTGCGATGGTAGGTGGTCTTGCTCGTTTTGACGGTCAACCTGTGATGGTCATTGGACAACACCGTGGTCGTAGTACCCGTGAAAAATTAAAGCACAACTTTGGTATGGCGAACCCAGAAGGTTACCGTAAATCTCAGCGTTTATTAGATATGGCTGAGCGTTTTAATCTTCCAGTCTTTACATTTATTGATACTATGGGCGCTTACCCAGGTGTTGGTGCTGAAGAGCGTGGACAAGCTGAAGCAATTGCAACGAGTCTTGCTCAACTTTCAAGTTTGAAAGTTCCTGTAGTTGCAACAGTACTCGGTGAAGGCGGTTCTGGTGGTGCTTTAGGTATTGGTGTTGCTGACCGAGTAATTATGCTATCTCATAGTATTTATTCTGTTATTTCACCAGAAGGTTGTGCATCTATTTTGTGGAAGACTGCTGAAAAAGCTGCTCAAGCAAGTGAAGCTTTAGGTTTGACAGCAGATAAGCTGCAATCTTTAGGTATTGTTGAATATGTAGTAGATGAAGGCGAAGGGGCTCATTTAGACCCTGAGCGTGTTATGCAAAATCTAAAAGTAGTTTTGAAGCAAGCTTTAGATGAATTGCTACCAATGGATGCAAATGAACGATGCGAAGCACGTTATCAACGTTTAATGAAGTTTGGCAGCGAAAATTTAGGCATAGCGTCTTAAAGCAGTCTCAAGAGTTTTCAGAGAATAGCTCTTTTCTTATTGGATGTAGTGGCGGCATGGATTCAATGCTGCTGCTACATTTGATGTTTCAAATTTTCCCTCAAAAGATCCGAGTAATTCACATTGATCATCAACTGCAAGAACAAAGTGCAGAATGGTCGAAACTAGTTGCCAATCAAGCAATAAGTTTAAATATCCCTTATATTATTCAAAAAGTCCAAGTTACTGATGGTAATTTGGAAGCTCAAGCACGTCAGGCACGTTATCAAGCTTATCTACAGCATTTACAACCTAATGAAACTTTAGTGCTTGCACACCATCAACAAGATCAAGCCGAAACAGTTATATTAAGATTGTTGTCGGGAGCTGGTGTTGATGGACTTGCAGCTATGCAGTCTATTGATTATCGTGTAGATTTGGCGATTTGGCGTCCTTTTTTAGATTTAACTCGTGAACAAATTGCTGCTTGGACCGCTCAACTTGAAATTGAGTATGTAAATGATCCTACAAATTATGATATTCATTATGATCGGGCGTGGTCACGTGAAGAGCTTTGGCCATTCTTACAAAAACGATTTCCGAAAATGCAGCAGGCTTTAAGCCGAACCAGTTACCTGATGCAAGACGCTTCTGAAATTTTAGAAGAAGTTTTAAAAGTTGATTTAGAACATTGTGGCACGGCTGAGTGTTTAGATTTAACTAAATTACTAGAGTTGACATCTGCACGTCAGCGTCAATTACTTTCTGTTTGGATGAAAGGTGATAGACAATATCGGCCTGCATTTGAAATGGTTGAGCGGTTAAAGAGTGAAGTAATTAATTCAAAGTCTGATGCGCAAGCCGCTTTGCACTGGAATCAGTTTTACTATGTCCGTTATCAAAATTACCTTTATAGATTAAGTAAGCAAGATTTTCTTGCTGAAACATTAAATCCGGTTGAAGCTGAACTCGAGCATGTATTTAAATTAGAAGAAAAATGGCAGGGGCCTTCTGGACTTTTTCATATTCTGTCTAAAGAAATTGGTTTGAGTCATTCTTTACTAAATAAAGAATTGAAAATAATTCGACGTCAAGGCGGTGAAAAAGTCCATTTATATGGTCGTGTTGGGCAATGGCCGTTAAAAAAAGCAATTCAAGAAGCACATATTTTGCCTTGGCTTCGTCATACAATTCAAATATTAGTCATAGATAATGTTATGCTTGGGGTTTTTACACCGAAAGGATTTTGGTTGGCTCAGTCTCCGTATTGTGAGCAAGGAGGATGGCAACCAGATTTAATTTCTCATTCTTGTGATCTGGTAAATGGCGAATATGGTTATGACAAGTGCAGTAAATAGTAATATCTGTTTTATTGGTGGTGGTAATATGGCCCAAGCGTTGATTGGTGGCCTGATTTCAAGAGGTTTACCGCCAACACGTATTACCGTTTCAGATCCAGTTGAACAAATCCGCCATTTATTACAAGAAAAAGAAGTTCATGTAACACAAGATAATGTTGCTGCAATTAAAAATGCGGATGTCGTTGTATTGGCAGTAAAACCACAAGTTTTGGCAACTGTTTTGCGTCCTCTAAAAGGACTTTTATCAGATAAATTGGTTATATCAATTATTGCTGGTGCTGAAATTCAAACGATATCAAACTTAATTGATAGCAACCGAATTGTTCGCGTTATGCCAAATACACCGGCATTAGTTCAAACAGGCGCACATGGTATTTATGCGACTGATGTAGTTGGTACTTCTGATCGTGAATTAACGAGTCAGATTTTAGCAGCCACAGGCTTAACAATTTGGGTAAACTCCGAAGCTCAAATTGATGCGGTAACAGCGGTTTCTGGTTCAGGTCCTGCATATTTTTTCTATCTCATGGAAAGTATGATCCGTGCTGGTAAAAATTTAGGACTTGATGAAAAAGTTGCCACTGCTTTAACTCTTCAAACGGCATTAGGTGCAGCTCAAATGGCAATTACGAGTTCAAATACTCCATCTGAACTTCGTAAGAATGTGACATCACCAAATGGTACGACACAAGCTGCACTTGAAGTTTTTGACCGTGCACAAATCTCCCAAAATATTCAATCTGCATTGGCTGCTGCACAGAAGCGTAGTCAAGAGTTGGCTCAAGAACTGAGTGACAGTGCAAAATAGCTTAAATAGGATAAGACAACTATGGGTGCAAATTCTGCGCTAATTTTTGGAATTTTAATTAATGTCGCGATTTTATTGGTCTTTTTCCGTTTTTTAATGCAATTGGCGGCAGTAAGTCCTTATAATCCTGTGGTTTTATCGACAGTAAAAGCGACGAAAATTGTTGATATTTTTGGCCGAATTTTTCCAACGGTCGCAAAAGGCCGATTCAATTTAGCCGCGTTAGTTCTTTTAATTATTTTATATTTACTGAAAATTTTCGGTGTAATGTATCTTTCTGGCTCAATGCCAAATAGTCCGATTCATTTAGTGATTCTGACATTTGTGACCATGATTCAAGATTTGATTCGTTTCTGCCGTTATTTAATTTTTGCGACAATCATTTTGAGTTGGGTGGTTATGTTCACTCAATCGCGTTCACCTTATATTGAGGTGATTCAAGATTTAGCTGAACCATTACTGGCACCATTCCGTCGTTTGTTGCCTAATATGGGAATGATTGATTTATCTCCAATTTTGGCATTCTTGGCACTCTATATTGCCGAGATCTTAATGAATGAAGTCGCTAAAGTTCTTTTAACTGGACTTTAAGTTGAGACGATAAAAAAAGGGCTGTATTTCACAGCCCTTTTTTTATTGGTTTATTGATGACTTAGTGTGCGTCATCCCAGTTTTGTCCTTGCCCAACTTCAACCACTAACGGTACGGAAATTTCTACAACAGATTCCATGACTTTTGCGATTTGTTTGGAAAGTTCCTCAGCAATATTTTGATTAGCTTCAAATACTAATTCATCGTGTACTTGAAGTAGTAGCTTGGCTTGATCTTTTGGCAAGATTTTATCAACTTCAATCATTGCAAGTTTAATAATATCAGCCGCACTACCTTGTAAAGGCGCATTAATTGCAGCACGTTCGGCAGCCTTACGCACCATCACATTTCTTGCATCAATATCTGGTGTATATAGACGACGACCTAAAATGGTTTCCACAAAGCCTTGTTCTGATGCAACTTGACGTGTGCGTTGCATATATTCGTAAATACCAGGATAGCGTTGGAAATATTGCTTAATATAATTTTGCGATTCTTGACGTGTGAAGCCTAATTGACGAATTAAGCCAAACTCAGACATACCATACAGTAGACCAAAGTTAACTGCTTTCGCTTGGCGGCGTTGGTCATTGGTTACATCTTCAATTGCAATACCTAATACTTCGGCAGCAGTACGACGGTGAACGTCTTGCCCATGCTGGAATGCATGTACTAATGCTTCATCTTGAGAAAAATGAGCCATTAAACGAAGTTCAATTTGCGAGTAATCGGCTGCTAGTAAAACTCGTCCTTCTGGTGCAATGAATGCCTTACGAATTTGACGGCCAATTTGTCTACGAATTGGAATATTTTGTAAATTCGGATCAGAAGAGGAGAGACGACCTGTCGCTGTGAGTGCTTGGTGATAACTCGTATGTACGCGATGCGTATCGTTATGAGATTGCTCAACTAAACGGTCAGTATAGGTACTTTTTAGCTTTGCCAAACCACGATGTTCTAGAATAATTTCCGCTAAAGGATGTTCAATTTTTTCTAAAACACTTTCACTGGTGCTGTATTGCCCAGTTGCAGTTTTTTTACCACCTTTGATTCCTAATTTATCAAATAGGATTTCGCCTACTTGTTTAGGTGAAGCAATATTAAAAGTTTCATCTGCAATTTCCATCGCTTGATTTTCAAGCCCTTCCATTGTTTTTGCAAATTCAACACTTAACTTGTCTAAGAATGCATGATCTAGGCGAATACCATCTTCTTCCATGCCTGACAAAATTCGGGCAACTGGCATTTCAATGTTATATAAAATATTTTCTAGCTCAGGATGTGCTTTAAGTTTATTTGAAAGGACTTCATATAAACGATAGGTCACATGTGCATCTTCGGCTGCATAATGAGCAGCAACTTCAATCTCAATTTGATTAAAAGTTTTCTGCTTTGCACCTTTACCAGCAATTTGTTCAAAAGTCGTGGTTAAGTGACTTAAGTAGACACGAGCAACATCATCCATACCATGACGAGTAGCAGCTGCATTTAGTACATACGATGCCAGCATGCTATCGAAATACCAGCCTTTAAGCTCTATACCGTGGTTTGCAAAAATATGGGCGTCATATTTAAGGTGATGACCGATTTTTTTAACCGCTTCATTTTCTAGCACAGGCTTAATTTGAGCTAGAATTTGTTCACGGTTCAGTTGTTGTGGTGCATTTTCATAGTTATGCGCTAAAGGCACATAGTAGGCATCTTGTGCATCAAAGGCGATTGAAAAACCGACCATTTCTGCAATACGGTAATCAAGACTTGTGGTCTCTGTATCAATAGCAAAATGATCAGCATTTTGCATGCGTTGCCAGAGTTGATCCCAAGCTTCTTGAGTTAAAACAGTATGATAATTTGCAGTTCCAAGCTGGTCATCTTGACTAGTTAAGCTGGCTTGATCTTCGGTTTCTATCGTTTCAGCAGGTTTAACTTCATTTTGAACAATAGTCTGTGAAGCTTGCTGTTTGTAGCTTGAACTATTTGGGTTGTTTGGATGATCAAGCGATTGTAATTGGTTTCTAAACTCAAGCTCAGTGTATAGATTACGCAAAGCCTCTACGTTTGGATCAGTAAGCTTTAATTCATGCCAGTCGAGTTCTAAAGGAAGATCACACACAATACTGGCTAATTGGTGATCAAGCTTAATATTGTCTAAATTGTCTTTAATATTTTGGCTCAGTTTGCCTTTAAGCTGGTCTACATTAGCAATGATATTATCCAAAGTGCCATATTCAGTTAGTAACTTAGCTGCTGTTTTTGCACCCACGCCAGGCACACCCATGATGCCATCAGACGCATCGCCCATAAGGGTTAAGTAATCGATAATCTGATTTGGCCAAACACCAAATTTTTCAAATACGCCGTCGATATCCATGACGCGATCTTTAAAGCTATCTTCTAATTTTACATGGTCATTGACGAGCTGGGCCATGTCTTTATCTCCAGTTGAGATAAGGACATGATGGCCTTCGAGTACGGCACGTTTAGCAAGTGTACCGATAATGTCATCTGCTTCTGCACCCGGAAGACTATATAAAGGAATCCCTTGAGCTTTAATCAATGCATGCAAATATGGAATCTGTTGAGATAACTCTTCAGGCATGGTTGGACGATCACCTTTATAAATAGGTGAAAGCTTATGACGGAAAGTTGGCTCAGGCGTATCAAAAATGACAGCCATATGTGTTGGCTGCATACGGCGCATTAATTTTTGAATGGCAGAAATTGCCCCACGTATTGCATTGGTATGTAACCCTGTAGAGGTCGTCAATGGTGGTAATGCATGATATGCACGAAATAAAAAATAGGACCCATCAACCAAGACAAATGGTGGCATTGAACAATTCCTTAATTTGAATTAGGGGTATTTTACGTGAAAACGGCTATGAATGCAGGTTTATGATTTTTGCAGTATTTTGTATGTATAAATATACGCTTGTATTGGCTTGAAGTAAGATGACATGTAATGAAGGTGTCATATTGCAAAGCCCATGTATAAAAAAGACAAACAGGGAATGATCGTCGTTTTGATCGCTTTGACTTTGTTTTTAGCCATTTCAATTGGTTTTAAATTTCAAAGCGCCGTTGTTGCTTTATCTATTGCGCTCACTGTCATATTAGTTCAATTTTTATCAAATTTGCATCAGCGTTTAATTCATTTAGAACAACAGTTTTCTCAGCAGAAAACGCCACTTTATTCTATACACATACAAAGAACAGTAATTTATGCAGCCGCCTTGGTTGCATTAGTTGCTTATATCAATCATTGGATGTGGATTGCTGGTGGGGCATTACTGGTTTTATTATTATGTTTGATTCAAACTATTAGTACATTTCATACTCGTCTATTGTTCCTTGAGTCAGCAAAACAAACTGTTCGTGTAAACGATACTCTACAAACAGAAGCTATAACTCCAGCGATAGAGCAAGTTGATCCAAAAAATATCGTTGAGCCAGTCAAGCCAGCTTTACCTGAAACAATAGCTTCAAATCAAGAACAACAAATAGCTCATGTACAAAGCGCATGGTGGCAACCAGCAGTCGATTGGATGGTTCATGGTAATCCAATTTTAAGAGTTGCTGTTGCTGTGCTGATGGTTGGAGTAGTGTTGTTATTACGTTTTGCAAGTGAGCACTGGCAGTTAAGCCTAGGTGTAAAACTTGGTTTTATTGCTCTTGCTGGAGCTGTGTTAACAGCATTTGGGTATACCTTGCAAAAGAAAAACCAGCTTTTTGCTGTGGCATTGCAGGGTGTAGGGCTTGCGGTTGTATTCCTGACACTTGTGTTCTCACATCATTTTAGTGTCATTGCCAATATCACTACAGCGAGTATTTTATTTGCTATTTTATTAGCAATTACAGTATTCCTTAGCTTAAAACAACAAGCAATTTATTTGGCAATATTAGCACTCGGTATGGCTTATGCGGCTCCTTTAATTATTCCGCAATATCGCCCAGATGTAATTTTTCTATTTAGTTATTACTTCGTCATTAATCTTGCAGTGGCTGCTGTTAATTTTATTCAGCCTTGGAAAATCCTAAATCAGATTGCTTTCTTTGCCACGATGTTTATTGGTGGTAGTGCAATCGCATTTTATGCTGAGCCAGCAAAATTTGACACATTAGACTGGATCTTATGGTGTCATATTGCTTTGTTTATTTGGTTAAGTGTTCGTTATAGCCAAAATATATCGCGGGTTTCAGAACATGATAAACAAGTGGGTATTCGTTTACCTCCACTGTTAGATGTTGGTCTTATTTTTAGTGTGCCTGTACTGGGTTTTACGCTTCATGCTTATTTAGTTCATGAGTCTACCCAAGCTTTGACGATTGGCGCTGCTGTATTAGCGGGTACTTATGCGGTATTAACTTATTGGATTAAAAAATCCCATCCACAACTTTCAGTTCTTGCCAAAAGCTTTTTCATTCTTTCCGTTGCTTTTTTTGCCTTAATTTTTCCACTCGCGAAAGGGGCACATTGGACTGCTATTGGTTGGGTTGCACAAGGTACGGCTTTAATCGTTTGGGGAGTAACTGAGCGCTACCGTTTAAGCCGATATATTGGTGTAGTTTTAGTTTTACTTAGCTCACTTGCACTGTTTTATCAGGTTTGGGCAAATGAAGAGTTCCCAACGCTAAGCACTAGCATTTATGCAATTGCTCAATTCATTTCAGCTTTTTATTTACTGCAATACAACAGTAAAGAACAACGTTATTTCAGTGCAAGCATGTTTAGTGGCATTTTCTTATGTCTAGGTATGTATGCGGGTGCTGTAGCAGGTGTAGAAATAATGGCATGGCATCATCATGCCTTAAGCCCATATTTGATGTTTGCCATAGCCCTAATCGCAATATTTAGTGCAGTTATTCATTATAAGCTTCGCGTCCAATGGGAAAGTTTACAGTTACTTTTAATTAGTCTGTTACTGTTACTAATTTTGGGTGAAGCCTTTACAAGTCAAGTTTTTACGTTGTTTAAATGGGTAGATTCATTACAGCAAATTACTTTCCTTGTTAGTACTATTCTTCTTAGTGGTTTATTTATTATCGCTCAACCGCAGTCGGGGGAGTCTAGCTACTTAAAAGTCTGGGCTGGTTTAAGCTGGTTAGTATTAGCGATAGTGGGTATGGCTATTTTTCCGCAAATGCCAATTGTGGCTTTGGCTTTTGTTCCAGGGGGGTATTCACTTTGGGCATATAAAGCTCATAAAACGACGTTGTTGCATCAAATTCCGGTGTGGTGTTTGAGCTTATTGTGGTTGCTTGCGATGAGTGTTGATATTCATTCTGCCGAGTACCTATATTTTGTTCCTTTATTTAACTTAACTGACTTACTTTCAATTGCGGGATTTGCAGGTCTACTCTTTATTATTTATCAACATGATTTTGATCAAGATAAGTCACTGGAGTGGACTTTTAAAATTACAACAATTTTAGTGGGACTGTTGGTGTTCAGTAGTGTGGTCGTTCGGGGCTTGCACCACTACTGGGCGACACCACTATGGAGCGTGGCAATTTGGACAAATGGGATAGTCCAATTAAGCCTGACACTACTTTGGGTTATTCTGGCATTTGTATTGACCACATACTCTAGTCGGAAAATGATTCGTCAACTCTGGTTTGTAGGTGCTGCACTTTTAGGGATTGTTGTATTAAAGCTGATTTTGCTTGATCTATCGCAAAGTGCAACATTAACTCGAGTTATTTCATTTATTGGAGCAGGTGGGGTAATGCTGATTATTGCTTATCTTGCACCATTACCACCATCATCCTCTGTGCAGAAGAATCAAGAGCCTAAGCTTTAGGCTCTTGTTTTAACTCTTTCTGGTTGCTGTATTGATCGATATCATCTTCAGCAAAAACAGTAGATGGACGATCAATTAATCCCATTTTAGGAACAGGAATTTCAATTTGATTATCTAAAAAGCCATTTCGGATACGTTCTTGCATCTCATCTCGAACTTTTAAAGAATTTTCTTGACGACACCACATCGCAAATAAAAGCTCAATCGATGACTCTCTAAATGCAGTCACAGTTACCGCAGGTTTTGGGTCATCTAATACGAGTGGATAATTAGCTGCCACATTTAGTAACACTTCGCGAACTTTAATAATGTCTTCGTGAAAGTTAATGGCGAGTGTAATTGGAATACGCCGTATCGGATATTTAGATAAGTTGTGTACAGGCGCACGAATAAGTTGTTCATTCGGCAAACGAATATAAACATTGTCGAGCGTGAGTAGCTTAACCGAGAGTAAGTCAATTGAAATGACTTCACCTTCAATGGTATTGCCACGAATGAGGGTAATTTGAATGGTATCACCGACTTCAAATGAACCTTCCCCAATCAAAAATAGACCACTAATTAAGTTACTGGCTGATGTTTGTGAAGCAAAACCAAGTGCTACTGTTAAAATCCCTGCTGCTCCAAGAAATACACTAAGTTTAAATCCTGCCTCTTTTAAACTCGTCATAATGAAGAGTAAGAAAATAAAATAAAAAATACCACGACGCCACACTAAACGTTGATGAGCATTAAAGCGTGAGCCAATAGTTCTAATAAATGTATTTGAAATAATGCGTGCAAGAACAAAACCAATAAAGCAAAGCACAACACCGACTAAAATTTCACTAATACGTTCGGTATTAACATTGGTAAATATACTTTTGAGACTATAAGCGATTTCTTTCGGAATATTTGTATCAGCCATATAACCCCCTTAAAAGAATGAATCAAACATATTAAATAGTGCACCACCAGGTGACCGCGGGGGATGAACATAAGTCACTTCACCAGCAAGGGGTGGTGTACGATTTTCAATACGAATACGGGCAGGACGGTCAGAGCCCTCATAATAAACTTTAATTTGAGAAGTCCATAAACGACCAGTACTTTCACTATAAAAAAGAGGTAGGGCAGTTACTGGTACATTCATACGATCAAACCGTAATTGATGGTTACTTGTATTGTGAAAATCAATGGGTGTAACCGCACGAAACGCACGTGGTGTTAACAAGTTTAAATCAGTACGTCCATCAACAGAGGTTGCATAGCAAATTTCACCTTGCTGTGCATTAGGCCCAAACCATGTATCTTTAGGCTGAATTACAGGAATTTCAAATAAAGGCTCATGCTGACTTTCAACTAAACCAGCAATCCAGAGAGGCGTACTAATATAAAGTGTTCCTCGCTGACCTGCTGGAATATAAATCGGATCAATAGGTTTGATAACCACAGAACGATCTGCCAGACGTGGCATAAGTAAAAATTCTGAATTGGTCTTCCGAAACATATAACGTTCGACTTGAACATTATGTGGAAAAGCAAAATGTGGGTCGGCAACTGGATGCCAATCTTGCTCATTATCATCTTGAAGAGAAGGACGATAATATTCGATACGCCATTCTTTTATCCCACGCGTTAAACGAAAGAGCATTGAACCAAATTGCCATGCTTTGGATTGGTTAATTTCAAAGTGCTGTTCACCCCACCATTTTAAAGAATTTTGGGGGCGAGGCTGATATTCATTATTTTCAAACAAGACGTAAAATTCCTCTACCGAGTTGTTAAACAGACTTCACGCTGTAATCTGCTTAGAGTACACTCAAAATCATCTTACTCATCATTATAAATTGTGATGCAAATATTGAAACAAATACAAGTTCCATATAGTTTTGCCAAGCGTCATGGTGTTTTATTTCGTTATGACGGTGATCAAGTTTTCATTGTTAGACGTCAAAATACAGAAAAAATTGCATTGCAGGAAGCAAGACGAATTTTGGGGAAGCCTGCACATTATCAGTTATGTACTGAACAAGAGTTTAACAGCCTATTAAGTACGAGTTACGCAGGCGACACTGGGGAATCGCAACAAGTTGCGGCTGGTTTAGAAGATCAT
Organism: Acinetobacter seifertii; assembly: GCF_000368065.1. Taxonomy (GTDB): domain Bacteria; phylum Pseudomonadota; class Gammaproteobacteria; order Pseudomonadales; family Moraxellaceae; genus Acinetobacter; species Acinetobacter seifertii. Next base: position 8,520 of record NZ_KB851199.1, on the reverse strand, counting down.
CCAGATTTATTGAGTCTTGCCGATCAAGTTCCTGAAACAGAAGACTTAATGGATCAAGAAGATGATGCACCTATTGTTCGTCTTATTAATGCATTACTTTCAGAGGCAATTCGGGTAGGGGCTTCAGATATTCATATTGAAGCTTTCGAAAAAAAACTATCTGTTCGTTTACGGGTAGATGGTCAATTGCGTGAAATTGTACAGCCACGCCGTGAACTAGCTCCGTTACTTGTTTCACGTATTAAAGTTATGGCGAAACTCGATATTGCCGAAAAGCGTGTACCGCAAGATGGACGTATTTCTTTACGTCTTGCTGGCCGTGAAGTTGATGTCCGTGTTTCAACTTTGCCATCGTCACATGGTGAAAGGGTTGTTATGCGTTTACTCGATAAACAAGCGGGTCGGCTCAATATGACTCACTTGGGTTTAATGGCAAATGACTATGAACGTTTAACACAATTGGTACATCGTCCACACGGCATTATTTTAGTCACAGGGCCTACGGGTTCGGGTAAAACAACAACTTTATATGCAGCTCTATCTGATCTAAATGACAATACCCGAAATATCTTAACTGCCGAAGATCCTATCGAATATCAACTCGAAGGTATTGGTCAAACCCAAGTGAATACCAAAGTGGATATGACATTTGCTCGTGCTTTAAAAGCAATGTTACGTCAAGATCCTGATGTGGTCATGGTTGGTGAGATTCGTGATTTAGAAACAGCAGAAATTGCAGTACAGGCATCACTAACAGGTCATTTGGTTTTATCAACACTACATACCAATACTGCTATTGGTGCGGTTACTCGGCTTAAAGATATGGGGATTGAACCGTTCTTATTATCAAGCTCTTTAATTGGGGTAGTTGCTCAACGTTTGGTTCGTACTTTATGTCCACATTGTATGACATGGCGTGAAGCCGATACTTTTGAAAAGCAGGTTTTTCAACATATCTCGCATGAGCCAGCTTTAAAGTTACCTGAAGCCAAAGGGTGTGATCATTGCTCACATTTAGGGTTTAATGGTCGTACGGCTATTTATGAAATTGTACCTGTTGATGAACCTATGCGTCGCCTTATTCATGGCAATGCCGCTGAATATGAATTAGAAAACCATGCTCGCCAGTATTCAGGTTCAATTCGTGATGATGGCTTGCGTAAAGTGCTTTCAGGTAAAACTACACTTGAAGAAGTGCTTCGAGTAACCAATGAGGCAAGTGAAGCATAATTTGGAAGATATAAAAAATGCCCGATTTGATTCGGGCATTTTTGAAATATCAAAACTTATTCAGTCACAATATTAAAAGTCACATCAATATTATTGCGAGTCGCATTTGAATATGGACAAACAATATGAGCTGCTTCCACTAATTTTTCAGCTTCTTCACGATCCATACCGATTAAGTAAACATTTAACGTTACTTCAATACTAAAACCTGTAGGAATTGGACCAATACCGACTTCACCTTCAACATAGGCATCTTTGCTAATATTAAATTTGTCGCGGTTTGCAACAAACTTTAAAGCACCCAAAAAGCATGCTGAATAACCAGCTGCAAATAATTGTTCTGGGTTGGTTACGGCACCACCAGCACCGCCCATTTCTTTAGGTACACCAAGTTGTACGTCTAACACACCGTCTGATGAAGTTGCACGACCATCACGGCCACCAGTTGCTTTAGCTTTTGCACGATACACAACTTTTTCTAAAGACATCTTATAATTCCTAAATTAAATTGAATACAAATATATCGTACACGACTTAATTATTTTAACAAGCCAAAATTGTAAAAAAATGGGTGATTATTTAGCTATATTTGTACGAAGTTGTGTCAGCTGATCTTTCAGACCAAGTAGGGTGGTCATGTCACAAGAACTTGCTTCTAAAATATGAGCTGGAATATTTACGGCTTGTTCTTTAAGTTTTTTCCCTTTTTTACTTAGTGTAATAATCACTTGGCGTTCATCTTCTTTTGAACGCGTGCGATTCACAAGTTGCATTGCTTCTAATTTTTTTAAAATGGGAGTTAAGGTAGAAGATTCTAAAAATAGTTTGTTGCCAATTTCTGAAACAGTGATCTCATCTTTTTCCCATAGAACCAACATCACCAAATATTGAGGATAAGTAATGCCTAATGGAGTCAAAAGTTTTCGATAAAGCTGATTAAGAGCTAAATTTGTTGAGTAAATGAGGAAACATAATTGATTCTCAAGCTTTAAATTTTGACAGTCTTGGTCCATATATTCCTCAGAAAACTAAAAGATGCTTTTCTAGTATATCGCTTTATGTCTGATTTCTTAAATGCTCATAATTCTGAGCTATTGATAAAAATGAGATAACGCAAAAAAAAGAGTAATCGAAAGATTACTCTATAACTTTAAAATATGAATTTGGAACAGTTACCAGAGATCGGCAATTTTCTTCATTAAACGAGCACGATATTTTGCAGTTGGGTTATTTTCATTACGTTGCTGTTCTTGTTCATAGAAATCTTGCCAAGCTGTAATCATTTCTAAGGTTGTTCCTTGTTTTTTAATCATAGAAACATCAGCAGGTTGAATATTCTCTAAACGTTGTCTCGCACCTTCTGCACCGGTTCCCCAACCAATAATCCGTTGTCCAAAAGCAGGGAGAGGGATATTTTTAGGAGTAGGTGGAAGGACATCTTGTTTAAGCTGTAAGTTTGGAGAAACAAAATGATTTGTTGCACCAAATTCAGCTGCATAACAGTGAATATTTGCCCCTAAGCAAAAAATGCTAATTAAATATTTCCACATGAATAATTAAGCTTTTAATAGTGAATTAATTTACGATGCGTCATTAAAGGCATTGATGTACGAACAAGCTCTTGAGCAGTTAAATCAAAAGGTACAGTAATTAAACCATTACCTTCATGTTCAATCATACTTAAAACTTGTCCACGGCTATCAGTTGCTCCTGCATGTCCCCAAGTTTGACGTTTTTCTCCATGCCAACCTTGCTGTGCTGCCCCTAAAACATAACATTGACTATCCATCGCACGTGCTTGTAATAAAAGCTGCCAGTGCATTTGCCCTGTTGTATAGGTAAATGCTGCTGGTGCAGTCAATAGATGAGCACCTTGTTGTCTCAAGGTTAAAGCTAACTCAGGAAAACGCAAGTCATAACATACCATTAGCCCGATATTGCCAAAAGGGGTAGATGTGACTACAACGTCTGTTCCAGGTTCAAAGAAGCGGGATTCTTGATATCCACCGACAGCATCGCCAACTTGAACATCAAATAAATGTATTTTGTCGTAACGTGCTTCTGTCCTTTCTGGACTAATACATAAGCTTACTGTGCGCACACGGCCATCTTGTATGATAGAACCATCTGGACGAAATGGGCACGGTAAAGTGCCAGCAACAATCCAAATTTGATATTGATGCGCAAGTTTCTCAAGTCTTTGCTGAATTGATTCAAATTGCTCAGCTGTTTCACGCTGTTTACCAGCAGCGAAACATACAAAGTTTTCTGGAAAAACAATTAAGCTGGCATTTTGAGCTTTGCTTTGCTGAATCAATGACTCGATTATTTGAAAGTTGCTTTCAATGTCATCTTGAGAATTCATTTGAACAACTGAAACAAGAGTCATATACAAATCCAGATTAGCAATAAAATTTAGGCATTTTGCTTATCAGATACTTGTTCAAGCGTGTCTTGTTCTTTCTGCAATTGCTTAACAAGTGGCTCAAACATATTCTGATTGTTTGCATTAAGTTTCATCAATGTCTTGTGTGCATCCAGCACGGTTCTTAGCATTGCATTATGAGTAATGTGTTCATCCGTTAGCGTCAAAGTACAAACGTTAGGATCGCCACAATAATTCAGAATGACAAAAACCTGCCCTAGCCCCATGCTGTTGGCTAAGGTTGTGATATCTGGATTGGTAGATAGCATCACAGCTTGAATATGATGAGTCTGTTTCAGTTTTAAGCCTAGCTTAGCTAAGATGCCTAATACAGTACTATCAATAAATGTTGTTTGGGTTAAATCAACGATTGCACCAACAACATTCTCTTGCTGTTCAATTCTGTTTAAAAGTTTGTCTAGACTTATACAAGAATGGGCTCGCACTTCACCAATAAGTTTGAAAATATGCGTTCCATTTAAGCTTGCATATTCAACATGACCTGTTGACATATAAATGCCATTTTCAGAGAAGGATAGAAAAATTATCACATAGTGCCATCTCAGACTCAAGAGTCCTTAAGTCGTATATTTTTTAATTGATTGATTTTTAAATTAATTCATTCGACAAAGACTAAAGATGGCAATGTCATCAGCAACATGATCAGGGGCTTGGAATGATTGATTTTGCAAATGTTGAACCAATTGTTGAAACTGATCATTCAATCCGCCATCAAATGGTTCTAGTGCTCCATCTGAACAAACAATGAAACGCGCATGACGATTTAATGTACATACATGTTCTTCAACTTCCAATTCATCTGTTAAACCCAAAGGGAAACTACTAGTCGTTAAAATTTTTGGAGGTTGATTTGGTTCAAAAATAATTGGAGGAGGGTAGTGACCTGCACTAGACCAGCGAAGATTATGCGTTTCAAGATTTAAAATACCGACCACGATCGTAATATGTTTTTCAATATTCTCTTGAACGAGCATTCCATTTAATTTTTTAATCAACTGTCGGGGAGTTTTTGAGCGCCCATGAAATGCAGCCATCCATGAAGTTAATAAACTGCTTGTTACACCGTGTCCTGATACATCGGCAAGGTAAAATAAAACTTCTTTATCGTTTAATTTCCAATAGTCATACCAGTCACCTGATAGATATGCGGAAGGTTGGAAAAAAGTTTCAACTTCATAATTTAGTAAATCAATAGGATTCGGTAGTAAACGTTTTTGTAATTCTGCTGCCGAAGGTAAGTCGCGACTATCTTGATTGCGTTTATATTGAGCATCAATTCTTGTTAATGCTTTATTCAGATCTTGAGGTAACTGGTTCCATACCCATCCAGCAAGAGCACCTGCCTCCCATGCCTGAGCTAATGCACTACCTTCATGTTCAAAAGCAATCACAATGGTAGGTAAACGCCATTTATAAGTCAGGAAATCTTGTACATCAGCAATTGCGATAATTGTTGGATCGTATAAATCGAGATCATCTATGTGAATGACTTGTAAGTCTGGAAGTGAATCCAGAGCTTGCTCTAAGAAAGGGATAGAGCGTGTCGGTTTAATGAAATACATAGAAGATATGATTGTCCTTTTTCAAGATCATTTTATCCATCATAGAGGATGTATAATCAAAATCAAGGTATTGCCTTTCTATATGGTAGATACAATACCTTGCTTTCCTCTTTAATTATTTCTTGCTTTTAGGTTGGCTATCATCTGGAACATCTTCAGATTCGTCATCATCGATGAAAGATACGTCTGCTGAATTACCTTTTTTCTCGGCAATCTGGAATGCCTTTCGTTGAAGATACAAGTCGCGAATCATCGCATATTGATCGCCTTGTATCGTTTGATCCAAATCTAAATACTGGGCACGTGTATCAACAGCTTGTAAGACGTTGGTTGACCAATACAAACCATCTTGGTTATCCATAATATACTTTTGTGGACGAGCTTGAGAGTCTACAGCTAAGCCTAAACCATCACGTAAAGTACTTGGGCCAAAGAAAGGTAGCATTAGGAAGGGTCCTGAAGGAACACCATAGTAACCAAGAGTTACGCCAAAACTTTCGTCTTCAGGTGGAAGCCCTAAGCGACTAGCAGGGTCAGCTAAACCTAAAGTTGTTAAGGTATTCACAGTAAATCGACCTAGTGTTTTTACTGCGCGACCAGGGCGACCTTGAATGAGTTGGTTAACAGCATTCCATGGCTCACCCAGGTTTTTGCGGAACTGGCGATAAGAGCCGCGAACATCTTCTGGTGTTTTTTCATTATATTGAACTGCAACGGGACGTAAAAAATTGCGATCTAGCATGTCATTAAAAGAATAAATCGGGCGGTTTAATGACTGTAATGGATCTTTTACTGTGTCAGGTTGAGCAGCGTTTGCATTGATTTTTAAATCTTTAGCTTTTAGACCTTTCAAGTCTTTAATAATTTGTGAGCGGGGGCGGCTCTGCTGATCCTCTGTCGAAGCGACATCTTCCGAACTCGCGGTAGATCCTTCAGTAAGATTTTCTTGAGCGTGTGCTGATGTATAAATACCAACAGTTAATAAGCTCGATAATAGTAAATTAGAATAATTCATATAATTCCTTAACCGCTAGCCAGGCTATCTATAATATGCAGTTGGATAGAGATATATTTTAATACAGAAGCGATAACCTATTATCAATGTAAAATTGGTCAAATAATATAGAAATATGGCGAAAAAGCCGAAAAAATGACCGCTTGAATAATAAAATATGAGAAAGGTATTGCAAAGGGAATTTAATGGCCTATAATGCACATCCATCGGCGGTGATGCAGATAGAAACTTGTTGAAAAACAGTTACTTGTTATTAAGTTGGTTGCTTTAAGTGATGAATTTGATGATAAGGTGGTTTGGAAAATAAGTTTTAAAAAATATCGAAATTACCTGTTGACTTTTAAGAGATTAAGAGTAATATAGCCGACCTAGCTTGCTGGTGACGAACCAGGAAGAAGATCATTAAGAGAATTGAAGAACAACTTGTGTGGATTTTTACTGATTGATTAATCGAAATAATTTTCATTGATTGATTGGTTTAAATTACTCGAAGTTTATTTGAGCGAAATTTAAGTCAGTAATTGATGAGCCAGAATTGGCACCTTGTCTTTAAATAAGGTGCAAAATGATTTTAACTGAAGAGTTTGATCATGGCTCAGATTGAACGCTGGCGGCAGGCTTAACACATGCAAGTCGAGCGGAGAGAGGTAGCTTGCTACTGAACCTAGCGGCGGACGGGTGAGTAATGCTTAGGAATCTGCCTATTAGTGGGGGACAACATCTCGAAAGGGATGCTAATACCGCATACGTCCTACGGGAGAAAGCAGGGGATCTTCGGACCTTGCGCTAATAGATGAGCCTAAGTCGGATTAGCTAGTTGGTGGGGTAAAGGCCTACCAAGGCGACGATCTGTAGCGGGTCTGAGAGGATGATCCGCCACACTGGGACTGAGACACGGCCCAGACTCCTACGGGAGGCAGCAGTGGGGAATATTGGACAATGGGGGGAACCCTGATCCAGCCATGCCGCGTGTGTGAAGAAGGCCTTATGGTTGTAAAGCACTTTAAGCGAGGAGGAGGCTACTTTAGTTAATACCTAGAGATAGTGGACGTTACTCGCAGAATAAGCACCGGCTAACTCTGTGCCAGCAGCCGCGGTAATACAGAGGGTGCAAGCGTTAATCGGATTTACTGGGCGTAAAGCGCGCGTAGGCGGCTAATTAAGTCAAATGTGAAATCCCCGAGCTTAACTTGGGAATTGCATTCGATACTGGTTAGCTAGAGTGTGGGAGAGGATGGTAGAATTCCAGGTGTAGCGGTGAAATGCGTAGAGATCTGGAGGAATACCGATGGCGAAGGCAGCCATCTGGCCTAACACTGACGCTGAGGTGCGAAAGCATGGGGAGCAAACAGGATTAGATACCCTGGTAGTCCATGCCGTAAACGATGTCTACTAGCCGTTGGGGCCTTTGAGGCTTTAGTGGCGCAGCTAACGCGATAAGTAGACCGCCTGGGGAGTACGGTCGCAAGACTAAAACTCAAATGAATTGACGGGGGCCCGCACAAGCGGTGGAGCATGTGGTTTAATTCGATGCAACGCGAAGAACCTTACCTGGCCTTGACATAGTAAGAACTTTCCAGAGATGGATTGGTGCCTTCGGGAACTTACATACAGGTGCTGCATGGCTGTCGTCAGCTCGTGTCGTGAGATGTTGGGTTAAGTCCCGCAACGAGCGCAACCCTTTTCCTTATTTGCCAGCGAGTAATGTCGGGAACTTTAAGGATACTGCCAGTGACAAACTGGAGGAAGGCGGGGACGACGTCAAGTCATCATGGCCCTTACGGCCAGGGCTACACACGTGCTACAATGGTCGGTACAAAGGGTTGCTACACAGCGATGTGATGCTAATCTCAAAAAGCCGATCGTAGTCCGGATTGGAGTCTGCAACTCGACTCCATGAAGTCGGAATCGCTAGTAATCGCGGATCAGAATGCCGCGGTGAATACGTTCCCGGGCCTTGTACACACCGCCCGTCACACCATGGGAGTTTGTTGCACCAGAAGTAGCTAGCCTAACTGCAAAGAGGGCGGTTACCACGGTGTGGCCGATGACTGGGGTGAAGTCGTAACAAGGTAGCCGTAGGGGAACCTGCGGCTGGATCACCTCCTTAACGAAAGATTGACGATTGGTAAGAATCCACAACAAGTTGTTCTTCATAGATGTATCTGAGGGTCTGTAGCTCAGTTGGTTAGAGCACACGCTTGATAAGCGTGGGGTCACAAGTTCAAGTCTTGTCAGACCCACCATGACTTTGACTGGTTGAAGTT
>NZ_KB851198.1 GCF_000368065.1 Acinetobacter seifertii | reverse complement strand
TATGACGGATTGACTACTAACTATGACGGATTGACTACTTAACTATGACGGATTGACTACTAACTATGACAAGTATATATTTGTCATATATTAGAAAAATCAATGGTTTTGTTTTGAATAAAAATCACGTTGTAAAATCAAATCAAGTAATAGAAGCATCGTATCAATTAAGTGCCGTAGAGCAACGAATTGTCTTAGCTGCCATTTCACGGATTCCCAAAAATCAGCCTATTACAGATGATGAGTTATACCCTGTTAGCGTCGATGAATTAAAACAATTGGGCGTACATGAGAAAACTGCATACAGAGATTTAAAGGAAGGTATTAATAGACTCTATGAGAGGTCTATTAACCTCAGTATTGATGATAAATCTATAAAAATGAGATGGGTGCAAGAAATCCAATTTTTAGATAGTCAAAGTGTCATTGGAATCCGTTTTTCAAAACCCATTCTGCCATTTATTTCCAATCTAAGTAGAGAATTCACCAAATATGCCTTATCAGACATTGCTGGGATCAATAGTGGATACGGTATTCGTATTTATGAGCTACTGGTTCAATATCGGCAAATAGGTAAGCGTGAAATTTCTGTTGAGAGTTTACGGACAATGTTAGAACTCGGTAAAAAGTACCCATTATTCGCTGATTTCAAGAAACGAGTAATTGACACTGCTATAGACCAAATCAATGAATATAGCCCTTTAAAAGTCACTTATGAGCAGAAAAAAACAGGGCGTAAAGTCACTCATATTATCTTTTCTTTTAAAGAAAAATCTAAATCCATAACACATACCTCGAAAGATTTTTATCAGCTATCTGATGCTCAAATTAATCTATTCGGGAATCAATTATCACGTTTACATGAGCTTTCCCATTTAGCCTCAGAAGGTGAAAGTTATGAGATTTTAGCTGCTAAAATTAAGGATATGCTTAGAAACCCTCACCAACAACAGCAGTTTTTGCCACACTTAAAGAACTTAGGGTTTAAAGCTTGAGTGTATTGAAGAATACACTTATTGTATTCTTCAATACGTATCCTAAATACACAGCAATACACTATGAAAACAAGTACAAAATACAGTGTTAGTGATGCAGCCACACTGTATAAGAAATCTCGTGCTACACTTTATAAAGATATAAAAAATGGGGTGTTAAGTCGTGATCATGATGGCTCTATCGACTTCTCTGAGTTACTCCGCGTTTATGGTGAACCTTTTAGTGGAAAACACTCAAAACACACTGATACGTCTCCAACACAAACTATAAATACACCTGAATACACAGACAATACAGTTATTGAACTAAAGAATCAGATCGATTTTCTAAAGAAACAGTTAGAAAAAGCAGAAGATCGCGAAGCTAAAGCAAATTCTCGTATTGATACATTACTTACCCTAATTGAAATGAAGCCAACTCAGGTTCATCCCACACCAACTTCAGATCAATCTTCAGTGCAATCTAGTCCATCTCAAGTAGAACCTACATTGAATGTAGATAACGACAAACATGACGGATTGACTACTCCGGAAAAAACGGAAAATAAGCGTATTCCGGTGCCGGAGCCGGTTGAACCGGAGCAGCCGAAAAGAGGGTGGTTAAGCCGGTTTTTCTTGCCGAATGGCTAAGGGTACTATTCAACTGAGCTAATCAAAGTTGTAAGGATTTGATTAAAGAATAGCCATATTACGTGAAAGATCACAAAAAAAAGCCCGTACAGGGATGTTCGGGCTATAAAATAGAAACTACAGCATTGATTTCTATAGATAATTATAACGC
>NZ_KB851197.1 GCF_000368065.1 Acinetobacter seifertii | reverse complement strand
ACAAAGAAAGTTAAATCCTGTGCTTGACTCTTGTGGTTAAAAACAGGACATTTTAAATGGTTTATCGCATAGACATTTTAATTGGTGAATAACATAAAAATGGGAGCTAAGCTCCCATTTTTTTAAGTAATTTTTTCAAATAAGGCTTGGATGAGCATCTAAAATTCGAATTAATGTAGCTGCTGGTCCAGTTGGATAGCGTCGACCTTGTTCCCAATTTTGCAGGGTACGAGGACTAATATGCAGACGTGCAGCAAACTCATTTTGGCTCAAGCCTGTTTTTTCACGTACTTCTTTAATATCTGGTAGTTCGAGTTCTGTAACTCGACTTGCTTTAACTTCTTTACGTTTGATAGCTCCAGCTTCTTTGATTGAAGCAACCAAGTCATCAAATAAGTTGTTATCCATGAAATTGCTCCTTCACGAGTTGGCGCAGAATGGCTGTTTCCTTATCTGTTAAATTATCTTTCACTGATTTTGGATAAGCCAATAAGAAAAATATCTGATCATCCTCGGTGACCCAATAATAAATCACCCGAATACCACCACTTTTTCCTTTGTTACCTTGAGCACAACGTACTTTGCGAATACCACCGCCATTCTTGATTAGATCACCTCTATCAGGCTGTACCAAAAGATCTTCCTGAAGTTGACGATATTCCTCATCAGATACAAGGTCTTTAATTTGCTTGGTAAAGATGCTGGTTTCAATAAATAACATGGACTCTTTATACGTCAATGGCGTACTTGTATTTTAGCAGTTTCCATAACAAAAAACGAGAGTTGTCCGCTCTCGTTCCAAATAACGCCCATCATGCTAAATAAAAGGATATTCAGAAAAATATAGATGTAAAATTATGACCAAGAAAAGTTATTTGAGTTGTTATATGAGCGTTACTGTTACTCAGCAAAAGGATATTGATAAGGTTTTGAAGAAATACCCTGATTGCTGTTCAATCTGTAAAGATCATTTTGATGATGAAGATTTGACATATACAGTTTTTGGATATGACAAAAATCAACGTATGCAAGTCGTTTCAGGTTGTTGTATTGATGCTATATCCGACATAGTTCTTCTAGGCTTATGTGGTTGTTATGACCCAAATGACATACAGAATTTAATGAAAGAGCATCCTCTAGTAGATTAATTCTTTAAGGTGAGGTTGAAGATTTTCTAAAATTAACATAATACACCTTATCCGAAATGCGTTATAATTATCTATAGAAATCAATGCTGTAGTTTCTAGTTTATAGCCCATCTTCCCCAAGGTGGGTTTTTTTTATGATTTTTCACGTTCCACGCTTATTTATTGAGCAATGTTCCACGGTTTTATTTAGCCTAAGTTAACCATATGGAAGAAAAAAACGACTCCAGAAGCCACGCTTTTTAGGCTCTGGTTCAACATGCTCTGGAACAGGAATGCGCTTATTCTCTGGAGTAGTCAATCCGTCATGTTTAGGAGCATCAATATTAGGTTCTGGCTGTACTTGAGCTACATTCGCTTGCGACTGTTCTTGATCGGTAAACGTAGTCATATTGGCTTTTGGTGCTTCTAGTAAGCGCTGCATGGCCTCGATCTGATCTTGATAAAACGATTCACGTTCTAGTGATTGATTTTCTCTAAACAGTGCTTGATTTAACTGTTTTTCCAGTATGTCAACTTGACGTTTTAATAGGTCAACTTCTGTCAAGTTTTGACTGTTAATTGATTGACTTTGATTGACATTAGTATCTTTCTTTTGTGGTTCCCCAAAAACTCTTATGGCTTCTGCGAAGTCAATTAATCCATCAGATCCTTTAGATAAATTTCCTTTGTTTATATGCGCATATATGGCTTGTCGTGAATATCCGTAAAGCTTAGCCAACTCTGAAACTGACAGTTTTTTCATTATGTAAACTAGTTTTCAATTTGTGTTAATACTTGACTGTCAACTTTACAATGTCAATTGACATCATTTATTGAAAGCCAACTTTTCGAAGTAATGGAGTAAGTTCTTTTAATTTCTCCGGCTGTTTTAGCATATCTGCAATCCGTACAGCAAATTGTTCATAGGTTTCGGTGCCTTGTGAAAGTTTTCCCATTTCTGGAAGCTCTGACAATTTACTCGCAAATGAATAGCGTTGTGCATCTGTTAAAGTGATCGTTATATCTTCGCTTACACCTATACTTTTAGCTGACTTCGTTACTGATTTTTTTTGTTTAAAGCTAAATGAAAAACCTGTAATTGATCTACCAGTCTTATGCTGTTCAACTTTAACAGTAATGTCGGTATGTTCATTTACTTGCTTTAATGCAATGTCTAAGACATATTTTTTAAAGTCATACATTCGTTTGTATTCAGTATCGAGTACACCTATTTTTTGTCTGAAATCAGACAAAGTTATAAGAGGCGTTTTTCCTGTACTACGCCATGCAATCAATATCTCATATAACCGAACGGCATAAGCACTTGTTAAATTGCTTATTTGTTGTATTTCATACTTTGTAAATTGTTCTTCTAGTCTTGTAATTAAAGGCACGATAGCGGGAGCAAAAATAAGTCTAACAACCGCTTCATTATCAATATAAGCGACTTCACTCACCCATCTTGACTTGTGATTAATAATGTTGCCTTTTTCACTAAGACTTTGATAACTGAATTGTCTTGCAAATAGATCATCACAAGCATCTTTTAATGCCTGATAAGCCGTGTTTCGGTGTACACCAAATTGATTGATGTAGCTTTCAGCATGAACTGTTAATGGATCATTAGCATTTATTCCCTTACCCGATTCCCTTGCTTCAACAATAGCTAGAAGAATTAACCGTTGCTCGACTAGATCAAGGTTATAACTGGCATTAATTAATGCATTATCTTTAACTATTAGTTCTGTTTTCATATGAAAAGGTTATATTTTTAATTCAATAAGACGAGGCTATATCATAAACTCGCTTAATGCAAGGTAAACCTCGTTTTAATGCAAGGTAAACCTCGTTTTAATGCAAGGTAAACCTCGTTTTA
>NZ_KB851196.1 GCF_000368065.1 Acinetobacter seifertii | reverse complement strand
AAAGAAAGTTAAATCCTGTGCTTGACTCTTGTGGTTAAAAACAGGACATTTTAAATGGTTTATCGCATAGACATTTTAATTGGTGAATAACATCCAATGTAAGCCCAAAATAGAAATGTCCGGTTTACCGATTGCTCGACCTAAGATCTCAGAACATAAGAATTTGATGATCACCCTGGTTCTCAAAACTCGATACTTTATTGAAAAGTTCTATCGAGGCTTATAAGTCCCTGAAACAAAAAAATGCCTGAACTTCAGGCATTTTTTACGTCATCACTAACAGCTTACAACAATCAACAAACGAGAGTTTTAGTCTTTTGAATACGACTTAATTTTTTCAAAAATAGGGTAAAAGTCTACACCCTCATCTTTCATGCTAGAAAGTAAGTAAACCAGAACAGCGATATGAGTAGGTACTTTTCCGATCTTTTTATAGTTAGTTATGGAGTTTGGATTCATGTCCAATAAGGTTGCAAATTCCTTAATTGAAAGACCTGCTTTCCCCATAAGTCTTTGAAATTCTTCGTATGGCATCGTGATAAATACAATCTGTTTGAATTAGAAGTATAACACAGACTATAAAACTTAAAAAAACACATAAAAAATGTGACAAACACATTTTTTATGTGTTATAAATAGCTTATCAACTAACCTATTTATCCTTACTATCGGAGAAATGTAATATGTACTCATACCCGGATTCAAACACTGAAAAGAAAATTGCTCTCATGATCATCAATGACTTTTTCATTCAAAAAGCCCATGAACTGTGGATCTTTTTACAACTCGATCAGTGCTTTAATGATTATGAAGCCACACTGATTTGGACTCGACGTTATTTAGAGAAGCATCCTGAGTGTGAGTACAGCGATATTCAAAAAGCCTTTGTTTCTTGTTTCCCAGAGCACTTCTTCAGCTTTGACTGTTAATTTATGAGAGGCACGGTAAAAAATCGCAATGGGTAAGTAAATCCCAAATAGAAAGAGCCAGTTCATACAACTGGCTCTTTCTATTGTCACGTATAAATCTAAGACTTTCTTTGAGCATACTAAAATTGATGTTCCACGGCTTCTAAAACATTGATTTTAGGTTCAGGATTGGGGTCGCCATGACGTTACTTTAGGGTGTACTCTAAATTTACATAATGTCTCTGTATACGAAATTCGATTGTAAGCCCAAAATAGAAATGTCCAACTTCTCTAAAATCCCTGCTAAATAAACTACTCTTCGCCTTTTTCTAAGGCCTTTTTAATTTCAATTACTGACAATAATTCTCCGCCCTTTTGCCAGGTATGTAATCCTTCTAACACCTGAATAAAAAGTTTATTTGCTTTAAAATATTCATTTTCATATGTCTTAACATCTTTAAAAATTAAAGATTTACGTACTTCATTATGAAACTTTGTCGTATTCACAATCCGATTGGTAATCTGTTGAGGAGTATCATTGCTAATATCAATATTGAGTTTCTTAAATGCGACAAGAACAGCACCACCTAATTCAAATTTACGTTGATTTTCAGCTTTGCGTTTTTTCCCAGCATCCTTCTTCTGTAGCTGACTCAAATACAATTCTAAATCACTGTATTCAAGCTTTTGCGCTTTAAAATTCAGATACCGTGTCGCCAAGGTTTTTAAAATATTTAGTTCCATCTGATCTAGTGCATTCTTTTGAAAAAGTTCATACAGATCTAAAAACTTCTGTTCATACTCGGTTTTAAGAGGCAGATTATTCAACTCTTCAAACAGCAATTTCAACTTCAGATGTTCACGATAAGGTTTTAAAGCCTCTTTGACCAGAACCTGATCTGTCTGAGTTAGCCCCTCAAAATTACAATCAACACTATTTAAAGCCTTTAACACTTGAGATTGAAGATCAGAAAGCTGTTCTTGCTGTTCTAAAAACTCTACAAATGCATGTAACTCAGCAATCTGTAACAACTGAGCAGGTCGACCACGCTTTTTTGCTTTTTCCATTTCCATCATCTGCCGCCAAATTTTCAGAACTGCAACCTCTTTAAATATGGTTTTACCATATTTAAAGAGGGCAGTCTGAAAATAATTATTTAATATAAAAATAAAATTTCTTGAAAAGAAATTTTATTTTTATATTAAATAATTCGCACTTGACAGTTTCTCCTCATCGGAGAAACTAGTACGCAATGGGGCGCTTCCCCCTTGACCCCCTTCAACCGGATTTTTCAGCCATACAGGCATTTCAAATCCGGGCGGTTTTCATTCCGTTTCACTGCATAAAAACCGAACCCACAACCCAGCAGAGGTGAACATGGCCAGCTACCACTTCAGCGTCAAAAGCAAAAATAAGGGCTATGCGACCGGCCATTATCTCTACATTTCCCGGCTGATGCAGTATGAAGGCATCCGCAAAACCAGCAATGAGACCATAGAACATATTGAACCTGGTCGATGTATGCCTGCCTTTGTAAAAGATCCCATTGATTTTTGGCAGGCAGCAGATACGTATGAACGAGCCAATGCCAAGGCCTACATGGAGTATGAAATTGCCCTACCGAATGAGTTCACGTCAGAACAGCGTAAAACGCTCATAGAGACGTTTTTAGACAAACATATAGTTCCACAGCAATATCCGCACTCATACGCCATACACAACGTAAAATCACGTATCAGTGGCGAAGATCAGCCTCATTGTCATCTGATGTTCTCGCTAAAAGCGGATGACGGCATTGAACGCAGCGCAGAACAGTACTTCAAACGCTATAACCCTCAAGATCCAGCCAAAGGCGGTGCCAAAAAAATCCAACTTCAAGATGGCCATGAAGACTATTCCACTTTTTTGATCTATATCCGAAAACAATGGGAAAATCATTTGAATGATGCCCTTGCACAGCACTGCCCGACCGTCACCTACACACTGGATGGCCAAGACATCACCATCAAAAATCAGGTTTCAGCAGACAGCTATGAAAAATATAACGAGATCCACAGCACGCTATACCTTCCAGAGCCAAAACTAGGCGTTGGACAACAAAATGCGACAGCGGAATATCTCGCCCAAATCCAAAAAATCAGAGAACACAACCAGCAAGAACGAGAACTCGAAGAACGCCAAAAGCAATTAGATCAACAACATGAATATTTTTATAGTGCTGAAAACAACCCATTTTCATCATTGGAAGTCATGTATTACCTGAATTACTTAATCAAGAATGCAACAAATAAGGACAAACTAAAAAATGATTTGAATGAAATTATCAAAAACCAAGGCCCTATACTTAAACAAGAAGCTTGGTCCATCTACGAAATGAATGAAAAACTAGAAGACTCAAGACGTAACAGTACCCCATGTTTTGAGTTCAAGGTGCATTCACTTCCTGAATACGTATTACCGATACAAAATACGCCTCCCAAACGCACTCAATCAGAACCAGTACAACCTAAAGCTGATGATTATGATTACGGTGGCCCTGGTTTTTAAGCTCAGTTGGTTTTATCCAAAGTTTACAGAGCGAGTGTCTACGAGCGAACAGACACAATTAAAATTTTTGCCATGCTTTTTCCCTGATTACAAACTCCCCTTTGCTGCTGAGACTGAGATACAGAGCATCCCGGAGGGTGCGAACAGATTTAATTTGCATCTAGGTCGAGCGAAGCGAGTATAAAAAACTTATGAGCGAAGCGAATTCCGAGTTGCTTTTGCTTTTTTGAAGTTATCACGAGATTAACCCAAAAATTGCCCCTTCGAACTGAGCGTAAGCGAAGTTCAATAGAGTTTGAGCGTAGCGAAAACATAGGGCAATTTTTCATTCTTTCCTTTTTAATATATTTTAAATCTTTTAAATCTTTTCAGTCGTCTCTGTGCCTTATATAGCAAAGGTTTCAGCGTTTAAATATGACGGATTGACTACTAACTATGACGGATTGACTACT
>NZ_KB851195.1 GCF_000368065.1 Acinetobacter seifertii | reverse complement strand
GATTCCAAAGATTCCAAAGATTCCAAAGATTCCAAAGATTCCAAAGATTCCAAAGATTCCAAAGATTCCAAAGATTCCAAAGATTCCAAAGAAACAATAGAGTAAATACTCTATTTCAACCTATATTTCTTCTTATTTTTAAATTACTTCTTTTATCATTAATTATGTTTAGTGGGTTCCACGTGGAACGTTTAATTGATTTTATGATCCAGAAATAAAAAAAGCAGGATTACTCCTGCTTTTTATCACTACAGAACATTCTTAGTCAGTGAACGTTACACGTGCAATTGCTTTTTTACCTGACTGAATAATGAAGCTTCCGTTTTCTTTTACAGAGAAGCTTGCATCAACGGCATTCCAGTCAACTTTTACTGCACCACGAGCTACGGCATCTTTTGCAGCTGCAGCATTCGGATTTAATCCAGCTACACGTAAAATCGTAGCAATAAAGATTTCTCCTCCAAACTCACCAAGTGAAATAGTCACTTCTGGTGTGTCTTCAGGTACTTCACCTTCTGTAATACGATTACCAGCACTCTTATGGGCATTAGCAGCTGCTTCTGCATCATGGAAGCGTTCAACTAGCTCAAGCGCAAGGATACGTTTTACTTCCTGCGGATTACGACCAGCAGCAATTTCATCTAATAAAGCTTTGATTTCATCAAGAGATTTGAAGCTTAATAAATCGAAATAGCGTTCGATTAAAGAGTCTGGCATTGATAAAACTTTTTGGTACATTGCCCCTGGTGTATCAAATACACCAATATAGTTACCTAAAGATTTAGACATTTTATTTACGCCATCTAGACCTTCTAGAATCGGCACAGTGATACATACTTGTGATTCTTGGCCATAACGGCTTTGTAAGGTACGACCCATAAGTAAGTTAAAGGTCTGGTCTGTTCCGCCTAACTCAACGTCAGCTTCAAGTGCAATTGAGTCATAACCTTGAACTAGAGGATATAAAAACTCATGAATTGCAATCGGCTGATGGTTGCTATAACGCTTAGTAAAGTCATCACGTTCTAACATACGAGATACAGTTTGCTGACTTGCTAATTGAATAAGATCAGCAGCAGACTTTTGATTAAACCATTCTGAGTTAAAACGTACTTTTGTTTTATTTGGATCTAATATTTTGAAAACTTGTTCTTGATAAGTTTTAGCATTAGCTTCTACTTGTTCACGTGACAACGGCGGACGCGTCGCGCTTTTACCAGTTGGGTCACCGATCATCGCTGTATAGTCACCAATTAAGAAGGTAACTTCATGGCCCAAGTCTTGGAACGTTTTTAGTTTGTTAATAAGAACCGTATGTCCTAAATGTAAATCTGGTGCCGTAGGGTCAAAACCAGCTTTAATTTTAAGAGGACGATTCTCTTTAAGCTTTTTCAGTAAATCTTCTTCTGAAATAATTTCGTGCGTGCCTCGTTGGATGAGGGCAAGCTGTTCTTCGGCGGGCAAGAAATTTGACATCACAAAACCTAAACACATCAGTTATTCAATTTGTGCGATATACTAACATTTTTTCAGCGTCTTGCAGGGGAAGTTGCATATGAGCGCAATCTATATCGGCGTAATGACTGGCACTAGTATGGATGGTGTAGATATTGTTGCGGCTTCATTTGAGCCACTACAGCTTCATGCCACTCTTACAGTTCCATTCGAACCCGAGTTACGTGATGAGCTTATGGCATTAACTTTACCCGATGACAATGAAATTGACCGCATGGGTAAAGCCGATGTTGCCCTAGCCAAAATGATTGGTCACGGGATTAATAGCTTAATTGAAAAGCATCAATTAGACCGTAGCCAAATTAAAGCGATTGGTTCACATGGGCAAACTATTCGTCATCGTCCAGAGCATGGCTTTACGTTACAAATTGGCGATCCAAACATCATTACTGAAATTACTCAGATTCCTGTTGTTTCAGATTTCCGTCGTAGAGATATGGCAGCAGGTGGTCAAGGTGCGCCATTAGTACCAGCTTTTCATCAGGCATTATTTCAACATCCAAGCATTCATCGTGTGATTTTGAATTTAGGTGGCATTGCCAATGTAAGTATGTTGCCTGCCAATAATCCTGACGGCGTATTTGGTTTTGATACGGGACCTGCGAATATTTTGATGGATGCATGGTGTCATCGCCATACGGGTCACCCATATGATGAAAATGGCGATTGGGCCGCTTATGGTCATCCTATTCGTTCTTTACTCGACCGTCTTCATGCACATGAGTATTTTTCTAAAGAACCACCTAAGAGCACAGGACGTGAAGACTTCAATATTGACTGGTTAGATGATCAGTTAATCGATTGGCGAAATGATTTAACTTATGATGAGTTAGAAGATACACCTGAAAATATCCAAGCCACTTTATTAAAGCTTACTGTGCGTGCCATTCAAAAAGCGATTTATCGCTCTGAGATGGAAACAGGTGAAGTATATGTATGTGGTGGTGGTGCTTATAACTCTTATTTGTTAGAGCAATTACGTTGGCGTTTACGTAAACATAATTGGTCTGTTCAACCTACAGATGTTTTAGGGCTCTCCCCTACTTGGGTGGAGGCTACCGCATTTGCATGGTTAGCTATGCGTTTTGTAAATGGTTTAAGTGGTAATTTGCCAGCGGTAACAGGTGCTTCTAATTTTAGAATTCTAGGTACGATCACGGCGGTATAAAACTATTAATTGATTTGATTGGTCAGATTCGACCTCATAGCACATTTACTGACCCGAAATGCTGTTATGTAAATGGACATAAAAACTCATGATAACTGCCGACAAAAATAATTTAAGGCATGTTGTTATGGATTTGACCAACCGTATTCATCAATACACTCGTGGGGCTTGGACATTCGATGTGATTGATTCAGGCCCTCTAGATGGTCCGCTCGTTGTTTTATTGCATGGTTTTCCAGAAACTGCCCATAGTTGGGAGCAAACTTCTGAACTATTGCATCAGCATGGATTTAGAACGCTTGCGATTCATCAACGTGGTTATAGTTTAAATGCTAGGCCTCAAAGCCGATTTCAGTATTCTCTGAGTGAACTTGTAGAAGATGTGGCAAGCTTTATTAAGCAGATTGGTCAACCAGTTTATTTAATTGGGCACGACTGGGGTTCTGTAATTGCGTCTAGTGTAGCCATGAAGTATCCACAATATATTCAACATCTCACTTTAGTTTCTGTACCTCATCAAGCCGCATTTTTAAAAGCTTGTTTAAGCAGTAGACAACTTTTTAAATCTTATTATTTTGCAATTTTTCAGCTACCGATTCTGCCCGAACTTTTATTTAAAAAGATACCGAAATTAGGCCGTAAGTTTCTAAAGTCATCAGGCATGACTGAACAACAAATTGAAATATTCGAAACTGAATTTATAAAAGAAAATAGATTAACAACGGCGTTAAATTGGTATCGAGGATTTTTCTGGGATAAAGCTGGGAATTCGCTTAAAGCTATAGATGTTCCAACGTTGTTTATTTGGGGTAAGCATGATATTGCCGTTACAGAAAAAAGTGCGGAGCTAAACTCACATTATTTTAAAAATAGTTATGACGCAGTTTTTATGGATGCATCGCATTGGATTCCATATCAAAATGCACCAGAACTCGTGCAATATTTTTTTAGAATCTGTGCGTGAAGAGTAAGGATATAGGCAATAAAAAACCTCTCAAAATAGAGAGGTTTTTTTAAATTTTAAAATTCTTTTAAATCGAGAATGAAGAACCACAACCACATGTTGTTGTTGCATTCGGGTTTTGTACAATAAAACGCGAACCTTCAAGGCCTTCTACATAGTCAACTACTGAACCAATAAGGTATTGGTAGCTAAGTGAGTCAACCAGCATTTTTACATCGCCATTTACGAATTCTGCGTCATCTTCATTTACGCTTTCAGCAAAATTGAAGCCATACGAAAATCCTGAACATCCACCACCTGTTACATATACACGTAACATGAGATCGTCATTCCCTTCACTATCACGGAGTTGGCGTACCTTATTGGCAGCATTATCTGTCAAAACTAGAGCTTGGGCATTCATGATGATGGTTCCTCGGATTTTGCTGTGCCTTTCAAAATAAAAAAGACCCTATATTGAGTATAGCATAATCAATATAGGGTCTGTCTTCGAAGTTTAAAGCGAATCTTGAGTATTTTTATCAAGATTATTTGTAATTCTCATCTTGTAAGCCACATTCGAAGTTTTTCGCATCTTGTTTACAACGGAATTGCCATAATAGTTTCATCATTCGTTTATCATAAACGCCGCGCTTTGTAAGATTAATTCGTGATTCACGCATAAGCTTTTGATAGCCCGGTTTATCTGCAGCAGGAACATCCATCCAGTATTTTTGTGGAATATCCGCTTTCATTTTTCCTAAGATGGTAAACGCACGTGGTAACTGGCCTGCCACCCATTCTCTAGACTTCTGACCAAATCCAGCTGGGAATTTATCTGGACGAATAATAATATTTCCAGTCACCTGTAAGATTGGATAGTTAACGATTGCTCCTTTCGTACCTAAGCCTTTTTGTAGTTCTAAAGGTTTAAACGCTGCTGCTGGTGCACCAATAATATCGACCTGATGATTATTAAATTTAGCGCCAAAGTTAGTCACATCAGCACTCACAGCCTGTGCTCCTACCTGCTGAACCATAATCTTTTGCGCTTCATCGTAATCTAGTACAGCAATTTTTTTACCTGCAGCTTTGGCTACCGTATTAATGCTGCGGTCGTTTACTAAAAGGTAAGCATCTCCTACGGGAATAACACCAACAACCTCGTAGCGGCCATTAACCATATATTTACTAAAAGTAGGACTCGCTAAACCTTGCATGACTTTAACAGCAAGCTTGAGGTCAGGAATTGCACCAATAGCATCTAATGAACCAGTAAATGAGTTAAATTGGCGACCACGCATACCCGATACGCTAATGCCGTCACATTTACCCGCTTTAAAATCTTCAGCAATTACTGCTTCATTCTGGTTTACTTTTAGTTCGATATCAGCTCCCCAGTTTTTAGCGGCAAGTTGATAATCTTTCATGAGTGCATAAACGTCGCCATTTTTTCCAACGAAGTCAAAAACACATACCGTTTGTTTAGCCTGAACTGCAAAAGAAACTGTGGTAAGTCCCATAGCAAGTAATAGCGTTTTGGAAAATTGCATATTCGTTGTTCCTTTCCTTGTGGAGTTTTTGTTTTTCGATACCAAGAAATTTCATACCGATCAGGTATGAGTCGGATAGGCTTCATCTAAAAATCATGTTGGAATATTTTTATAGACCGAATTTGCTTTTATGATTTTACTTCCATGAAAAATAGATAGTGATTGACCTACCTATTAGCAATTATTTTTAATCACTCAAGTCCTTGATCCATTTTTATACCTTCATGTTTCCTTATGAAGTTTTTATCTAATTTAGCTTAACGTCTTTCTAACTATCCACAATGGCTGAATTGACAGCCTATATAAAGCAAAAAAGCCTAGAACTAAGTCTAGGCTTTTAAGATCAATATGAATTATTCACCAGCCATTGAACATTCAAAGTTAGCTTTGTCTACAGAACAACGTGCTTTTTTCAATACAGACATCATACCCGCATCGTAAATACCACGTTTCGTTAAGTCCATACGACCATCACGTAACATTTTTTGGTACTTAAGTTTGTCTTCAGCACTTAGGTTCATTTTGTATTTACCCGGAATCTGTGCTTCTAGGCGGTTAATCATTGCAAAGTTTTTAGGTAATTGTTTTACGAACCAATCACGAGATTTTTGACCAAAGCCCGCTGGGAATTTATCTGCACGTAATACAAGGTCAGCAGTTACGTGTAAAACTGGGAAGTTCCACATTACACCGTTTGCACCTAAACCTTTGTTTAGTTCTAATGGTTTGTATGCATAAGCAGGCGCACCTACCATATCTACCTGACCATTGTTAAATTTAGCAGCAAAGTTTGAAATATCAGAAAGAACTGCCTGAGCACCTACACGTTGCACCATAATTTTTTGTGCATCGTCATAGCCTAATACGGCGAATTTTTTACCCGCAGCTTTTTCAACAGAGTTGATGTTTTTGTCACGTACGAAAATAAATGCTGAACCTAGCGGAGAGATACCAGCAACTTCGTATTTTTTACCACCAAGGTTAGTTGTCATTTTTGCAGCATTACGTGCATCTAATACATAGGTAATAGCACGCTGTGCGATTTGGTTGTTAGGAACACCACCAAGCGAGTCGATTGATCCTGCGAATTTGTTATATTGGCGTGCACGCATAGCAGTCATTGCTACAGCATCACATTTACCAGCTTTAAAATCATTATCTGCAACAGCCTCGTCCTGACGAGGAACTAAGTTAATTTCAGTACCCCAGCCTTTTGCAGCTAGAGCCCATTCTTCCATCATTTTATATGAGTCGCCTGCTTTTCCTAAGAGGTCGAATACACACACGGTACTCGCTGCTTGTGCTGAAGCAGAAAAACCAACAACAGAAGCGGCAGCCATAGCAAGTACGATTTTTTTCATTTTCTTCATCCTTCCACGGAATAGATTTTTTGTTTGAAGTTTCCTTTCAAACACAGATATTAATCATGTTTTTTAGAAAAAAATAGAGCTTTTACTCAAATATTTTTATCTGATTGGATCATTGTTTGTTCTATTTAAATTATTTATTAGAAGTAAAAATCTCTAATTTTCCGTAAGTTACTTTTTATATTCACAATTTTCATACCCATATTCAGCTTTGAAATATGTGTAGCGATTTTGTGATTAAAAAACAAACTACTCATCATTGAGCGTACATTCAAAATTAGTCCGTTCAATCGTACAACGTGCACGCTTCAGCACACTCATCATGGTCGCATCATAGACACCTTGCTTGGTTAATTTGAGCCGTCCTTCACGCAATATTTTTTGGTATTTCAGCTTATCCTCAGCTGAAAAATTTAATTTAATTCTAGGCGGTACTCCTGCTTCCAACTGTTTTACCATATTGAAGTTTTGCGGTAACTGTTTAATAAACCATTCACGAGACTTGATTCCAAAGTTGGCTGGAAATCTATCATTTCTTGTTATTAAATCCCCTGTAACGTTAACAACAGGAAAAGTGAACATTGCTCCATTCGTTCCTACACCTTTACCAATTTCTAAGGGTTTATAAGCATAAGCAGGTGCGGCAATTGCTTCGACTTGGCCACTATTAAACTTTTTCACAAAATCGGTAATTTCCGATGGAATAGGATGTGCACCGACACTTTCAACCATAATTTTTTGCGCTGCGTCATACTGTAAAATAGCAAATTTAGTACCACGTACTTTTTCAATTGAGTTCAGGCTTTTATCTCTTACAAACAAATAAGCCAAACCAATCTGTACAATACCCACAACCTCGTAGTTTGTTCCATTTTGTGTAGTTACCATGCGATGTTTATTACGTTGATCTAAAACATAACTAATCGCCTTTTGAGCAATTGCATTACTGGTCACACCACCAATCGCATCAATTGAACCTGCAAATTTATTATAATTTCTTGCTCGCATAGAGGTCATATAAGCTGCGTCACATTTTCCCTCTCGCAGTCTACGATCTACCAAAGCTTCATCTTGAAATGGAATTAAAGTAATGTCAGCTTGCCAACTTTTGGCTGCAAGTGCCCACTCTTCCATCATTTTGTAGGATTCACCTGATTTTCCCAATAAATCGAATACACATACATTTTGCCCAGCATGTGCTGTTCCCATAGCACAGCAAAATACTGTACCAATTATCCCCAATCCTTTTTTCATTTGACTTTCCTTAGTCTAGTTTTATTAGGAGTTCATTTATCAACCAAGTTTTAAATTGTTTTTATTTTAGCCATATTTTTTAAAAAGTGGTCTATCTCGTTAAAAATTTAGATATTTTCAGACGAATAGCTTAAATAGAGATAGGTTTAGCCATGCAATCCCAGCATTTATAAACTAAAACTGCTAAAACTTTGTCTTCACGGTCAGTTCTCTTTAAAATACAGCATCCCTAACTCACCTCGATAAAACAAGATGATTCAATTTGACCAAGTTTCTTTACGCCGCGGTGGACGTGTTCTATTTCAAAAAGCGTCTATGCAATTACACCCAGGTTGGAAGATTGGTCTGACTGGGGTCAATGGAGCAGGTAAATCAACTTTATTTGCAGCGTTACTTGGAAGTTTAAGCGCAGATGAAGGTTCGCTTACCCGTCCTACAGGCTGGACTGTTGCGCATATGGCACAAGAAGTAAAAGCTTTGGATATGCCAGCAATTGATTTTGTTCTTTCAGGTGATGAAGAGTTTTGGGATATTCAAAATAAGCTTGCTCATCCAGATCAACTAAGTGACTTTGAGTTAGCTAAATTACATGGTCGTTTTGATGAAATTCATGGTTATTCAGCACCATCTAAAGCTGCACAGCTCATGGCGGGCTTAGGTTTTCTAGAAAATCAATTGCGTTTGAACGTTGAGAGTTTCTCTGGTGGATGGCGCATGCGCTTAAACTTGGCGCGTACCCTTATGAGCCGTTCCGATTTATTATTACTAGACGAACCAACCAACCACTTAGACTTAGATGCAATTTTGTGGTTAGAAGACTGGCTTAAAGCCTATGAAGGTACCCTCATCCTCATTTCGCATGACCGCGACTTTTTAGATGCGATTACAGATCATATTCTCCATATTGAGAATCAGGAACTCACGCTTTATACGGGTAACTATTCAACATTTGAAACAACTCGAAGTGAACGTTTAGCACAACAACAACAAGCTTTTGAGAAGCAGCAAGAAACACGTGCTCACCTACAAAAATTTATTGACCGTTTCAAAGCAAAAGCCACTAAAGCTCGTCAGGCACAAAGTCGTATTAAACAACTTGAGCGTATGCAACAACTCGCTCCAGCTCATGTCGATACGCCGTTTACTTTTAGTTTCCGTGAACCGACAAAAATGAGTTCACCGTTGCTGACCTTAGACAATGCCTGCATAGGTTATGGCGATAAACAAATCGCTGAAAAAATTAGACTTCAAATTACACCAAACTCGCGTATTGGTTTACTCGGTATGAATGGCGCAGGTAAATCAACATTAATTAAGAGCTTGGTGGGTGATTTACCACTTTTAGCAGGTGAACGTAAAGCTTCCGAGCTGCTTAATATTGGTTACTTTGCGCAGCACCAGATGGATGCTTTAGATGGTCACGCTAGCCCAATGTTACAGCTTGCCCGTATAGCAGATAAACAAATTAGTGAAGCTACCCTACGCTCTTTCTTAGGTAGTTTCGGCTTCAGTGGTGAACGCATGGATACACCATGTGAAAGCTTTTCTGGTGGAGAACGCGCTCGTTTGGCTCTGGCACTGATTGTATGGCAGCGTCCAAATGTTTTAATTCTCGATGAACCAACGAACCATTTAGATCTTGATATGCGACATGCGCTGAGCATGGCTTTACAAGATTTTGAAGGTGCTGTCGTACTGGTTTCCCATGAACGTCAACTTATTGCCAGTGTGTGTGATGAGCTTCTTTTAGTACACGGCGGTAAATGTACCGAGTTTGAAGGTGATTTGCAGGATTATGCTAAATGGCTACGTGAAGCCCGTCAGCAACAAATTAATGCTCAAACTGCCGTAGCACAAAATAACTCGTCCTCTACCACTTCTGCCCCAGCTAAAATCGATAAAGAAGCACAGCGTAAAGAAGCCGCGCGTCGTCGTGAACAAACTCGACCTATTCGTAAAAATATTGAAAAAGCTGAATCTCAAATTGAAAAGCTACAGCCACAGCTTGCTAAGATTGAAGAAGCTTTAGCAGACAGCTCATTATATGAGGCTGCACGTAAAGATGATTTGCTTAAGCTGATGAATGAACAAACTGAACTCAAAGCTAAACTTGAGCAATATGAAGAGCAACTTTTAGAACTCATGATGGAACTTGAGGAAATGGAAGCCTCTTTCGAGAACTAAGTTCTTGCCTGTGCTGGTATTTTTAAATAGCAGTACAGGCTTTTAGTTCAAATAAGAGCTTTATTTGCGCTACTATATAAAAATGTGAATCACTTCGAATAATATTTCATTCAGCTGTTAAATTTTTGAGATAGATTCAAATTTGATAACATATAAAACTTAAGCTACATCTTAAGGGTTGCCATACACAGATAATTTAACTAAATTCTGTAACTTCGTTTTTACCCTTGTTTAGTAGGTATTTAATTCGGGATCAGACAAACTGAATGAATTTTATTGATTTTATTACTAATTTTGAACATTTTTTACCTATTTTAATTCAGGAGTATGGCGCATGGGTCTATGCCATCCTCTTTTTGATTATTTTTTCTGAAACAGCTTTTGTATTTATGTTCTTTTTACCTGGGGACAGCTTACTTCTAACCGTTGGTGCTTTGTGTTCAGTGATTGAAATGATGCATCTAGGTTACATGATTACTTTGCTGACTGTAGCTGCAACGCTTGGCTATATTGTGAATTATTCTATCGGTCGTCATTTTGGTAACAGAATTTTTGAAGCAAAATCACGTTTTATTAAGAAAGAGTATTTAAATAAAACCAACCGTTATTTCTTACAACACGGTGGCAAAACTATTCTTCTGGCACGTTTTATTCCTTTTGCACGTTCTTTCGCACCATTAGCTGCGGGCTCTAGCAATATGAGTTATGGAAAATTTTTAATCTATAATGTCGCTGGAGCTATTTTGTGGATTTGTATTCTCTTAACAGCAGGATATTTATTTGGCCACGCGCTCATTCAGGTTACAGACTTAGTAGAAAATTAATCTTTTTTAAATTTAGTGCCTTCAAATAAAATAAAGGGAATGATTGTATCATTCCCTTTATTTTATTTAGATAAAAATGAAGTTATCTAAATTTCTTATGATTTTCATTACGGATATTAACTAAATTGATTGCTTCCGTTTTTGCTTGGTCTAATTGACCCTTATTTACCAAAACTGTAACACGATCAATCTCAGCAACTAACTGATCTAAACCTGCTTGATATTGCTTTACCTGTACATTTTCAGGCGGTAAACCCTCCAACTTATGAGGTAAAGATTTTTTTGAAGATAATGCTGCCTGACGCATAATCACAAGCTGTTGTTTTGCGTTATTGAGATCTTTAGCTTCAGCGAAGGCTTTTGTGCTCTTTGCTAAAGTTTTCATGTCGGCTTCCAAGTCAGCTGCAAATGCAGAATGACTCACTAAAGCCGCACATGAAATCAGCATACTTGCTAAAATTTTTTGACTCATCATCTTCTCTCCCTAGACTGATTTAGAATCTAGCTATCAATTAAGCATCAATATCTGCATTTAATGCATTTTCTTCAATGAAAGCACGACGTGGTTCAACATCATCACCCATTAAGCATGAGAACATACGGTCTGCTTCGATTGCATCATCAATAGTCACCTGTAACATATTACGGTTTTCAGGGTCCATTGTGGTTTCCCAAAGCTGTTCAGCATTCATCTCGCCCAGACCTTTATAGCGTTGAATCATCATTCCACGACGTGAGTCTTGCAAAATGTGCTGCCATACTTGATGGAAGTTAGCCACTTGAATACGGCGATCACCTTTCTGTAAATATGCACCGTCTTCAATCAATTTGAACCAACTCTTCGAGTTCTTCAATAAACGAGCATATTCTGCTGAATTTAGTAAGCCAGCATCAAGTAAGTAAGCATGTGGTAAGTTATGAACATACACTGTCACACGTGGCCAATAATGCGCAGTTTTCTCACCCTGAGCATTTTCACGCTCAAAGGTTTCCAGTGTAATTTCTGGACGCAAACTTGGCTGTAGTCGTTGAATAGCTTCACGTACTTGATCAGCCCATTGTTGTACATAAGCTTGATCATGATTCTGGTCAGCTTTAAACGCTTCCATTTCAAGTAATGCATCAAGCAAGCTCGCTGGATAACGCAATGTTAAACGCTGTAGGCTTTTTTGTGAAACTTGATAGTCCTGAATCACTTTTGCCAATGCTTCGCCTGTAATCGCAGGCGCTTCAGCACTAATATGTAAAGCAAGCTCATCAATCGCATTTGAAATTAAGTATGTTTCTAATGCATCGTTATCTTTGATGTATTGCTCTTGCTTACCTTTTTTCAACTTATACAAAGGTGGCTGTGCAATATAGATATGACCACGTTCAACCAACTCTGGCATTTGACGAAAGAAGAACGTTAATAACAATGTACGGATGTGAGAACCATCGACGTCGGCATCGGTCATGATGATAATTTTATGATAGCGAAGCTTGTCAGGGTTATATTCTTCACGGCCAATACCACAGCCAAGTGCTGTAATTAATGTACCTACTTCCTGACTCGAAATCATTTTGTCAAAGCGAGCACGTTCAACGTTCAAGATCTTACCTTTCAAAGGTAAAATAGCCTGCATTTTACGGTTACGACCTTGCTTGGCACTACCACCCGCAGAGTCACCCTCGACAAGATATAATTCAGAAAGTGCTGGGTCTTTTTCCTGACAGTCAGCTAATTTACCTGGTAAACCAGCGATATCTAACGCACTCTTACGGCGTGTCATTTCACGTGCCTTACGCGCAGCATCACGTGCACGTGCAGCGTCAATAATCTTTCCAGCAATCGATTTTGCAGCTTGTGGGTTTTCTAATAAGTAAGCAGAGAACTCTTTGTTCATTGCTTGCTCAACCGCCGGTTTTACTTCACTTGATACCAATTTTTCTTTCGTTTGAGACGAGAATTTTGGATCAGGAACTTTAACTGAAATAATCGCCGTTAAACCTTCACGCGCATCATCACCAGTAACATTGACTTTCTCTTTCTTGAGAATGTTTTCATTTTCAAGATACTGGTTTAAGCCACGCGTTAAAGCAGCACGGAAACCTGCTAAGTGCGTACCACCATCTTTTTGCGGAATGTTGTTTGTGAAACAACGAACGTTTTCTTGATAACTTTCATTCCACTGCAATGCAACTTCTACACCAATACCACTTTCGGTATCTGCGGTGAAATGGAAGATCTCATTGAGATGAGTTTTACCTTCGTTAATGTATTTTACAAACTCAGATAAACCACCTTCGTAGTCATATACATGCTCAAGATTAATACGCTCATCACGTAAAACGATACGGACGCCCGCATTTAAGAAAGAAAGCTCACGTAAACGACGCGCTAAAATTTCAACGTTAAAAATGGTTTGACTAAAAGTTAGTTCACTTGGCCAGAAACGTACAGTTGTACCACTACTATCCGTTTCACCAATCACACGTAAAGGATATTGCGGATCGCCGTGTTGATATTCTTGCTCATGAACTTGGCCAGCACGATTAATAATTAAATGCAGTTTACTTGAAAGTGCATTTACAACTGAAACACCTACCCCGTGTAAACCGCCTGAAACTTTATAGCTGTTGTCATCGAACTTACCACCTGCGTGCAGAATAGTAAGAATTACTTCGGCTGCAGAAACACCTTCTTCAGGGTGAATATCAGTTGGAATACCACGACCATTGTCTGAAACACTCACAGATTCATCTTCGTGAATCGTAACAATGATTTCATCACAGTGGCCAGCTAAGGCTTCATCGATTGCGTTATCGACAACCTCGAATACCATATGGTGTAAACCGGTACCGTCGTCTGTATCCCCAATATACATGCCCGGACGTTTACGAACTGCATCTAATCCACGTAATACTTTAATACTAGAGGAATCATAAGCCTTTTCATTGGTTTGTTCTGTTTGAGAGGCTGATTGAGACTCTGAACTCATGGTTTCTCCCTAGCAAATATAGGTTTATTCAAAGATGGGTAACATCAAAAAATTATGGTGAAGCAAGACTAACTTGACCGGATTCAACATTGAATAATTGATATGAAATGGACAGATCATGTAAGTGTTTTTTTACCGAAGCATGATCTAAAGTTGTCATAAAAACCTGGCTACCAAGTTGGCTTAATCGTTCAATTAAACGTTGTTGTGCGGTTAAGTCTAATTCTGCTGTCAGATCATCTAATAATACCACAGTTTCCTTATTACTCGCATGCAACATTGCAATTTGTGACAGTTTTAAAGCAATAATCAGGAGTTTTTTCTGACCTCTTGATAAAACATCATCTGCGTGTCCAAAGGGTGTTTTTAAGCGCAAATCAGCTCGATGTGGACCATACTCTGTATAACGTCTTTCAATGTCTTTTTGATGCTGATTTAACAAGTCTTGCATGAGTCCCTGCTCAGTATGAAAACCTGGGCTATATTCCAGTTCAATCTCTAAATCAGGCAGCAATTGACTTAAGTCATTTTGAAAATAAACATTCCATTGTTCTACGATGCTTAAACGCTGAGAGTGTAAAATTTCACCATAATCACTCAACATTTTGTTCCACGGCTCTAAATCAGCCAAAGAAAGATTGCGTCTTGTTTTGAGTAAGGTATTTCGCTGTTTTAATGCACGGGAGTAGTATTGCCATGCAAAATAAAATTCAGGTTCCACGTGGAACATCAGCCAATCTAGAAGCTGACGTCTTGGCTTAGCGCCATGATCAATAATATCTGTACTTTGGGGGTCAATATGCTGTAAAGGAAGTAATTTGGCGAGCTGACCTTGTGTTGCTACCGTATCGCCATTCACTTTCATCAACTGCTCACCAGAAGCAAGTTTCTGCATACCAATTTTTTCAGTCATCGATTGAGCAAATACAATCGCGTCGTCAGCTTCATATTGAATATAATTCTTTGGAATATGTGTACGAAATGAACGACCTGTTGCAAGCAAATGAATTGCTTCCAGAATTGAAGTTTTTCCTGAACCGTTGGCGCCATAAAAAACATTAAACGGTTGCAAACCATGGAGTGCAACCGTTTTTAAATTACGCACACGTTCTATGTTTAAACGCGTAAGATGCATAGAATTAAACCAAATTAAACACGCATCGGCATAACAACGTAAGTCTGATCAGGGTGAGCTGGATCTTGTACCAATACTGATTGGTTCGCCTCAGTCATGCTCATATTGACATCATCACCATCTAATACACCTAATACATCAAGCAAATATTGAGCATTAAATGACATTTCTAATGGTGAATTTTGATATTGGATTGCTAAATCTTCAATCGCTTCATCTTGTTCAGGGTTATTTGCACGCAGCTGCAAAGAATCTTGATTAAAGTTTAAGAAAACACCACGTAATTTTTCATTACTTAAAATTGCAACACGCTGTAATGATTGCTTAAATACATCATGACCAATCAAAACATGTTTATCACCACCACGTGGAATAACACGGCGGTAGTCAGGGAATTTTCCGTCAATCAATTTCGTCGTAAAACGAACGGTAATATCACCTTGTTCTTTATCACGACTTGGCGTATTAATCGTTACATTTAATAATTCACGACCAATAAGCAAAGTAAGTTGCTCATCTTCAATACTCAGTAAACGTTGTAATTCACCAACAGCTTTACGCGGCACAATTGCTTGTACTAATTGAGATGAACTAGAAGAAGCCAAAATTTCACAAAGAGCAAGACGGTGGCCATCAGTTGTTACTGCACGTAATTGATTTTCATCAATTTCTAACAAAGTACCTGTTAAATAAAAACGTACATCTTGTACAGCCATTGCAAAAGCAGTTTTTTCAAATAAACGCTTTAATTCACGTTGAGTCACCTGTACTTGTGTACCTTGGCTATTCTCAGTATTGAGTAACGGATAATCTTCAGCTGGCAGAGTACCTAATACAAAACGGCTATTACCAGACTTTAAAATACATCGTTGATCTTCAGTAATTTGTAAATCAATTAATGCAGCTGCAGGCAAAGATTTACAAATGTCCATCAACTTACGCGCAGGAACAGTTGTTTCACCTGCTTCAAGGCACGCCCCTTCTGATAAAGCAGTACTCGCCACCAGTTCAACTTCTAAATCCGAACCTGTAATGGTGAGTGCTTGACCATTAGTCTGAATTTTGACGTTTGAAAGAATATTCAAGGTATGACGACGTTCTACCGCACCGACAACATGCGATAAAACATTGAGTAAACTTTCTTTAGCGATTTTCAAACGCACGATTCATTCCTCTAGCAACTTGGAGCAAACATTTCATTTTTTAGCTGTGTACTATGCTGCACTTATGGAGACTTTGCAACAACGTCTTATGATTTCATTAACTCTGAAGAAGACGTAATAAGTTCTTATAATCTTCGTCAAAGATAGGATCTTCTCCCCGCAAACTAACCACTTTTTCACACGCATGCATTACGGTGCTATGGTCTCGTCCACCAAAAGCCATTCCGATTTCAGGAAAACTATCACCCGTCAATTCACGAGCAAGCCCCATCGCCAATTGACGTGGTCGTGCATAAATTCGTGTTCGTTTTGGACCAACTAATTCTTTTAACGGGATACGGAAATATTCACTCACCACGCGTTGTATATTTTCTACACTAATTGTACGTGCACGAATCGCCAATACATCTTTTAAAGACTCTCGTACGACATCAAGGTCAATCGGAGCACCTTTAAAACGCGAAATCGCAACAACTTTATTTAAAGCACCTTCAAGTTCACGTACGTTCGCTACAACTTGTTGAGCAATAAATAATGCGCAGTTTCTAGGCAAATCAACGCCACTATTTTCAGCTTTTTTAAGTAAAATTTCGATTCGGGTTTCAATATCTGGTGGTTCAACACCGACTGATAGCCCCCAAGAAAAACGAGAAACTAATCGAGGATCAAGTTCTGTTAATTCTTTAGGATAGCGATCAGAGGTTAAAATAATTTGTTTAGATTCATCAAGTAAGGCGTTAAATGTATAAAAGAACTCAACAAGACTAGCTTCTTTACCAGCCAAAAGGTGAATATCATCAACTAATAATAAATCTAGAGAACGACAATTTTTCTTAAATTCTTCAACCTTTCCTTTTTGTAAGGAACTCACAAAATCCTGTACAAAACTTTCCGAAGTCATATACATGACTCTCGCATTCGGCTTAGCTTGGAGCAATGCATTACCAACTGCTTGCATTAAGTGAGTTTTACCAAGGCCCGTTGGACCATATAAAAACAAAGGATTGTGTTGAGATGCACCTAATTGCGTTAAAACCTTCCTACATGTTTCAGCAGCCATCTGGTTAGAACGGCCTTCAACAAATAAAGAAAATGTAAATTGTGGATTTAAAAGCTTCTTTTTTGATGTTTTAGGATTAACAACATTATTAGCAACAGCTTCTACTTCCTTTTTAACCTTAACAGGTTGAGCTACAGGAGCAGTCTGTAAAGCTGCTGTAGTAGTTGCAGGTTGCTCATTAGAAGACAAAATACTACCAGGACGGGAATCGACCAAGATTTCAACTTGACGCACTCGCCCTTCTGACAATTGTTCTGCCAATATAGAAATTAACTCTAAATGATTCTCTTGAATATAACGCGTCCAATAAGGATTAGGAGCATATAGACGTAGTATACCCTCCACTTCTTCAGCTACTAAAGGGCGAATCCACATCGCAAAGACGTTATCAGAGAGCTCTTGTCGCAAGCGAGTTAAGCAGTCTGTCCAAAGCATGTGTATCCCCTATGTCTGCGTTTTAAATTCAAATCATTTAAAGATTAACCCTTCCTGATAAGAAGGGGTCGCCATTCTACCCAAGTTATCCACATCTGTCATGACGATTTCAGTTGATTTTGTCTAAAAAGAAAACTCTTGTGAATAAATTTAAATTCAAAACCAATTG